>NZ_NITZ01000043.1 GCF_002632615.1 Xenorhabdus miraniensis | reverse complement strand
TAACCCACTTACTTTTAATCTGCTTTATAACACGCAGGAAGGACATAAAAAAATTGCCATTGCGGTTAGCTCAATGTGGAAAAAAAATCTTGGTGTAAATGCTATTTTGCAGAATCAGGAATGGAAGGTCATGTTAGATAATATGCACCAAGGGAAATTTGATGTTATCCGGCGGGCATGGGTTGCGGATTATGATAGCCCGATGACGTTCTTATCGTTATTTTCATCTAAGCAAGTAAAAAATACATCTCTATATACAAATGATGAATTTGATCAGTTATTAGAAAAAGTGTCTGAAACTAATGATAAAGATTTTTATCAGAAGGCATCTGATATATTAACAAAAGATTTGCCTATTATTCCTATCTATTTTTATGTTAATCATAATATGGTTAAACCTTATGTTGGTGGCTTTCATGCTAACACAAGGGGAGAATATTTCACAAAAGATCTTTATGTTATTGAAAATTAAAAAATAAATAATCAGAGCCTGTCTACACAGGCTCTGATAACAGTGGAGTGATAAATAATAATGTTGGAAATTATCGAATAAGAATTAATTACAATAATGAAGAATAAAAACGCAAACCAACATAACTAAAAAAATAATGAATAAAACCATAAAAATATTATCTTGCTCAATTATGATCTTTTTAGGAAATATTGCCTTATCTCATGCAGCCGTGATTCCTAGTGGAACAAAGTTGGCAATCAAGCAGGAAATTGTCCGCAATAATTTCTCTGAACCTGCCCCTCTTACGTTCGATCTGTCTGCCAGCCCTTTGCTCCGCAGTCATTACTCGCTTCGACGCTACTATGGCTGACTCCGACTTACTGATACTCATTTCTCAGGCCTTGTATTTGGCACTTGTGCTCGAAATACTCACTCCATTGAGAAGTGTCAGGATCTCCTGGGTTTTGCACTATTCTTTACAAACTCGCCGACGCCCGCGGCTCCGGTGTGTGTCCTTGAATGGATATTTGCCAGTATGACCATTCAGAAGCTACTGCCTACTAGTTGGACAAACTATCGGCACACACGATTAAATGAATTTCGGCGCTATCACGTTCACCCTTTGGTTTCGACTCGAATGTTTCGTTGTCTACGCTTCGTCTCCTTTGTTACCGCTAGAAACGCAAGACTCGCTACGTAGTGGTCTGGCTTGTCCTTTCTACGGTGGGACTTTCACCCACAAGATCAGTACAGCTTTGCCCCGCGCACTGTCCATTTCATTACTATCCGTGCCCTGAATACAACTGATCTGTATTTGATATTATTTCCACCTAATTATGTTTCTATTTTAAATCCTATAGCTATCAGGTGATACTGATCTTATTATATTTCTGGTGATAGTTAATAAGTGTATTTTTTTCACCTCGTTATATTATTTATTTTTAATAACTAGGATATATAACATTAAAGAGTTAATTTTAACACTATTTCTGTTACAGATCTCAAATTAGACCATTTGTTATACATTTAGTAAGTCGTGTGTGATAAGAATTAATATGTTATCCAACTTAATGTATTAATTTATTAAAGCAGAGAAATAAAACTGAGGGCGGTAGCATTTCTAAATTAAACATCATCAAATAAATACAATAAGGGAGTGTAAGCATGTTTACCTCCAGATTAAGCATATAGCATTTATTATGCGAACCCGCCTAATTATTTAATGATGATATTAGTAACATAGTTAATTATGAAATGTATCTGTAGTTCTACAATAACTGAAATAATGTCCATTTGGATAGTAAAATATCATTTAAAAAAAGGTAATTAAGTTATGAAAAAAACTAAAATTTTTGCAAAAACAATCTTAGGTTGTTTAATCTCTTTTGCAAGCATAAATGCAGCTTTTGCAAATCCAATAATCCCAGATAATGCTAATACTCAAATTCAAAATGTTAATAATATACCTGTTATTAACATTGCTAACCCCAATGGTGCCGGAGTTTCTTATAATGCTTACAAAGAGTTTAATGTAGGTTCTCAAGGAACAATTTTAAATAACTCTTTAAGTGGAGTGAATTCTCAATTAGCAGGCCAATTAGATAAAAATAATAATTTAAATAGTGCTGCTAAAATTATCGTTAATGAAGTTGTTGGCGGTAATCAATCTCAATTTTTAGGGAAATTAGAATTAGTTGGTAATAAAGCTAATGTAGTAATATCTAACCCAAATGGTATTATGCTTAATGGAGCTGGTTTTATTAATTTGGATAATGTAAATTTAAATACTGGCAAAATTTCTCTAAGGCCAGATGGTGCATTACATAGTGCTAATGTAGCTGGTGGTAAAATAACTATTGGCGAAAAGGGATTAGATGCTACTAGTGGTGTAAATGGGGTTGCTCTTGTAAGTAGATTTCTTGAGCTAAATGGCAAAATTAAAGCTAAAAATTTAGCTGTAGTTATTGGTGGTAATGAAAAAGATTACAATAAACCGCAATATGCAATTGACACTAAAGCTCTAGGTGGCATGTATGCCGATACAATTAGCATAAAATCTTCTGAAAATGGATTTGGTATTAATCTAGGTAATTTAGTAAGTACGGGAGATCTTTATGTAACAGCTGCCGGCCCGGTAAATTTTTCAGGTACTATTAAAAGTGGTAATACTCTTATGGTAACGGCTCCTGTTATTAAGACAGATAATGCAAAACTGCAAACCGGTAATGGACTTCCTCCTTTCTTAGTTATTATGAATCCCTATGGTACTATATTATTATGAACCTCTATGGGTTACGCTTAATTAATAACTAAGTTTTTTTTAAAAAGAAAACCCACTTGAATTCAAGTGGGTTTTCTATAATTATTCTTTTATTTTAATTTCTCTTATCCTTTTTAAAAAATAATTTTCACTTTTGTATGATTTACTCAACTCTATTTAAGTTTGTTTTAAAATTCAAAAAAGGATTTATTTCTATATGATGTTTATTAAAAAAACTCTAAAAATTTTTCTTTATTTGACTTTAATAACTTCTCCTAAACTCATAGCCTCGTCTGATAATTTGCCTAATATCAGTCCAATAGATCAAGAAGTTCTCAAACAAAAACAAAAAGAAATATTAGAAGAATCCCAAAAACAACAAGATTTTGGTTCGAATCTTGAAGCACCTAAATCAAAAGAGTCATCTTCTTTAAAAGATAATATACTTTGTCAAATAATTACTAATATCTCTATTAACAATGCTCAATATTTTCCAAAATCAAATCAAGAAGCACTAATAAAACAAAATATCTCAAAATGTATGACATCTGAAGATATTTATTCTTTACTTGATGAGATATCTACTTTTTATATGGAAAAAGGTTACATTACGTCAAGAGCCTTTTTAAGGCAACAAGATGTATCTGATATATATAAAGGTAACCTTATTATTACGGTTATTGAAGGTAAGATTGATAAAATAATTATTAATAATGAAGAGTCGCTAGCCTTAAAGATGGCTTTTCCTAATATGAAAGAAAAAATACTTAATCTGAGAGATATTGAACAAGGATTAGAACAATTAAATCGATTGCATTCTTATCAAGTTAAAATCGATATCAGACCTTCTAATAAAGCAGGATATTCTGATATTGTATTAGAAAAAATTTCATCTGAATTACCTATAGGTTTAGATTTAGGTTTAGATAATAGTGGACAAAAAAGTAAAGGTAGAGATCAGATTAATATTTCTTTACAGCTAGATAATGTATTATATTTAGCTGATTCTTGGACATTTTATGGTAGTAAGGATCTTGATTTTAGAGGTAATCATAGAACTTGGTATATTTCTTCGGGAGTAAGCATTCCTTATGGTTATTGGTTATTCAATTATCAGTATTCAAAAAATGAATCATATCAGGATATTCCTATAGGTTATTTTGGAGAGTTACGCTATATAGGTAAAGGACAGTCACATTCTATATCAGCAAATAGAACTTTATATAGGGATGGAAAACAAAAATTAGGTTTAAATATGAGTTTTACATCCCGTGAAACCGAAAATATTCTAGGGGATTTTAAACTATCTAGTGGAGCAACCTTAAATACTCTATACATGGGTCTTAATTACAGTTCAACTTTATTAGGAGGTTATTTTAGATTTAATCCTGCAATAACGAAAGGATTATCTACATTAGGGGCTACTAAAGATGATAATTTCAAAAATACACCTAAAAGCAAATTTCATAAATTTAGTGGTAGTTTAAGTTATTACAAGCCTTTAGCTAAGGATATTTATTACTTTACTTCTGCTTATGGACAATATAGTTTAAAGAATCTTTATTCTAGTGAAAGATTATCTATAGGAGGTTTGTATTCAGTTAGAGGATTTAAAGAACAATATATTACAGGGAATTCAGGAGGTTATTGGAGAAATGAACTTAATTGGAAATTAGTAACAATTCCAAAATTAGGTGAACTGTCTTTAAATGGTTCGTTAGATACTGGCTGGCTTAAAGAAGAGATAGCTAAATCTTCGGAAGGAGGTAACTTAACAGGAACTTCGTTAGGATTAACTTTAAACAATAATATAAGTAATCACTCAATTACAATTGGAAAACCTTTAATTTATCCTAAATATCTTAAACCAGATAATTTAGTTATATATTGGTCTACTTCAATTAATTTCTAATTTTATAAGGAAAATAGACATATGACTATCAAATTTAAATTAGCTATACTAAGTTCTTTTATATCTTTAGTAACTGCAAATTCAGCTTTTGCAAATCCAGTAATTCCTAACGATTCTAAAACACAAGTCCAAAATATTAATAATGTACCAGTAGTTAATATAGCTGCCCCTAATCTCTCAAGAGTATCGCGTAATGTTTATAAAGAGTTTAACATTGGAGAACAAGGTCTGGTACTAAATAATGCAATGGAACAAGTAGCTTCTGAATTAGTAGGACAACTAGATAAGAATCCTAACTTTAGAACATTACCTGCGGGTTTGATTATCAATGAGATCGTTGGTGGAAATCAATCTCAACTTTTAGGAAAATTAGAGGTAGCAGGTATTCCAGCCTCCGTTATGATAGCTAACCCTAATGGTATTATGATTAATGGACTTAGTTTTAACAATATACATGAAGCTAATCTTAGTACCGGAATTATTGATTTTGATAGAAGGAGAAATCCAATTGCATTAAAAGTAACCAAAGGTGAAATTACTATTGGTGAGAAAGGCTTAGATAGTACTAACGTTGAATATCTTAATATGTTTGGTAGAACTTTTAAAGTACAAGGTGATATCGAAGCAGATTATATAGGTATTAATGCTGGAGGACTTTTGGCAGATATGAAAAAACTTACATATACTGCAATTGAAGGAGAAGGAGCCAAACCTCAATTTTCAATAGATACTAGCGATCTCGGTGGTATATATGCTAATAGAATTATGATAAAAATTACTGAAAAAGGATCTGGTGTTAACTTAAATGATTTAGATGGTAAAAATCAACTTATTATACAAGCTATTGACAGTAATTTTGTAAATATTAAGGGGCTTTTTAGAAGTGACATGCCTAAAATTATAGAAGCCTCTCAATATATTCATAAAGGTATAAAACATAAATGGACAGAGGATAATGGCTGGATTGAAGTAGGGCTGTAGAATTACTATTTAAGTGTAGATTAACGAAACTCACTTATTTTTTAAGTGGGTTTCACTTATAAAAAATTAAGTTATTAAAACGAAATAATTAAGCAATTTAATAATAAAGTATTCATTTATATAAGTAACCAAATTTAATTGTAAGAAACTATTAAAGATGTACGAGTTATTATTTACGTTTCTCAATTTTTAAAGGTTATTTATCTTAAAAATTGAGATTATAAGATACTATAATGGAAGGAATTATGAAAAAATATGATAATCCCAATCAATTTATAAAGATAACATGTTATTTTCTTATATACTTAACAGGTATATATCCCCTCAATTCAGCTTTCGCAAATCCAGTAGTTCCCGATAATTCTCAAACTCAAGTTGATATACTTGACGATGTACCAGTTATTAATATAGCTAAACCTAACAATGTTGGTGTCTCTTACAATAGTTATAAAGATTTTAATATTGAAGAGCAAGGGTTGGTATTAAACAATTCATTGGAACAAGTAACTTCAGAAATAATAGGTGATTTAGATAAAAATCCTAATTTTTCAGATAAAACTGCAAAATTAATTATAAATGAAGTAACCAGTGGAAACCAATCTCAACTTAAAGGTATATTAGAAATAGCTGGTGATAAAGCCACTGTTATGGTAGCTAATCCTAATGGAATTACTTGTGATGGCTGTGGTTTTTTTAATATATCTAATGCAACTTTAACTACCGGTAAACCTAGTTTAAATAATGAGGGATTCTTAGATACTTTAAAAGTAACTAAAGGGAAAATTAATATCAATGGTGAGGGCTTGGATGGTAGTTTAGGCGAACTGGATTCTATTGATATTATTAGTAGAGCTTTAGAAGTAAACGGAATAATTCAAGCAAAACCGACTAATCTCACCATAATTCAAGGTGCTAATCAAATAAATTACCAAAAAGGTACACTAGTTGGTAATATTAAGGGTGAAGGAAACTCTCCAAGATTAGCAATTGATACTAAAGCTCTAGGTGGTATGTATGCTGATAGAATTAATATTCTATCTACTGAAAGCGGAGTTGGTGTTAACTTAAGTGATTTGCGAAGTATCCGAGGAGACATTACTATAAATGTTAATGGTGATGTAAATCTCATTAGTGAATTTAATAGTGACAAACTTAAGAGCAGAAATATTTTAGCTAAAACAGATTTAAATATAGGGGCTAATAATATTATTATAGGTTCTATAGATAAAAGAATGGCTAAAGATAATGAAAATATTTCTCCTAGAGTTGAATTAGTAAGTGCTGGAGGTGATATTACTTTAGCAAGTAAAAATAAAATTGAAAATAATATTAAACTAGTATCTGGAAATAATATAAGATTATTAGGAAATGTTATTATAAATGGAAATGAACAAAATTTTAATGATTTCAGTAGTTCTCCTTCAATTTCAGCTGGAGATAATATATGGATTCAAAAAAATGTTAGGGGAGATAAATCCGATTTAGTTCAAAATATAGGGGCTAAAATTACTACCAATAAGGGAGATCTTATAGTTAGAACTAAATATTTAGAAAATAAAGTTATATCCAAATTTGACAGATTAACGAAATATGATAATACTCTTGCTAAAGATAAAGGTATTGATTTGGAGTTTTCTAGAGAAGGACTTCAATCATGGGGTAATTCATATATTTACGCCGATATATTAAATAGTACTAGCAATATTACCTCTAAAAAAGATTTAATTATTACCGGGCAAGAGTTAAATCATTCCTATATTAGTGGTTTATATCATAAACCTAACCCTTATGTAAAAATAACGCCTCAGATAAAAGCTCAAAATAACTTGGTCATAGATTTTAATAAATTAGTTAATATAAACACTAAACAGTTTAATGATGCCTATTTTAGAACAGATGATCAATATGCATATAGAATGAATCATATTAATGATGATTCGATTTCTGTTGAAGGTAAAAATGTTATATTAAAATCTGATGAAATCAATTTCCATGGAGCGATAAAAGCTAATAATGACCTTAAATTTATTGCAAATAATGATATAAATGCAATAAAAAGTGAATTAAGGGCAGAAAACGAAGTATCTCTTATAGCAGGTAATAACATCGATCTTAGAAGGCTTAAGCTATATGCAAAATCTGCTAATTTAATTGGCAAAGATGGAAATGTTAAAGTTTATGGTATTAGTGATGAAGATTCTATAGTTAAAACTTATACTGATTTACCTTATGCGATAGCTAGTTTTATTGGTACTTTACAAGATTTAATTGTTTCAGCTGGAAAAAATATTACTTTTGAAAATACTCGACTTGTCGGTAAAACAGAAAATATGGCATTTTCTGCAAATGAAGATATTACTATCGAAAATAATGATAAAGAACTCAAAAATTATATTATGAGTCCAGCTCATGAACAACTTTCAAAACAAATTCTTGAAGAGCCTTTTGAGCTTAGAAGCCCAATTCTTGCTAAAAATCTTTCAATGACTGCTGGCGGAAATTTAATTTTGGCTGGAGTTCAGATAAATTGTTTAGGAGGATTGGCAACCAATTGTGGAGGTAATACTAATTTAGTAACAGTAGATGCAACCAATAGTATTAATTTAGCTGCTGGAAAAGGTATTGCAATAGGTCTGAAGAAGTTTAATCAAAGATATGCTTTTGACTGGGGTAGAGTAGAAGATTTAACTACATTTATTAATTCTGGAAATGTAGCGATAAATTCTGGCGGGCCTATTATATTGCAAGCAGCTCAAATTAATTCTAAAGGAAGTACATCACTATTAGCCGGAGGTCCTTTAGTATCAATATCTAAAGATTATGGTAGAGGTGATCCAAATTCAGATTATTTTCTTGATGCTAATTTAATAACTTTCATTAAAAGTGATAAAGATCTTACTTTAGTAGCTAATGGGGATATTTCAACCCAAGGCGATAATTTAATATCTGGAAGAAATCTTACTATAACTTCAGGAAGTAATATTAAATTTGATGCAGCCCTTAATAGAAAGTATTCTATGAAAAGTGATAATTATGAGCACGTAACTCATAAAGGAACAACTTTAGGAGCTAAAGGCTTATTAACAATAAATTCTGAAGGGAGTATTTTATTTAAAGCTACTGAGCTAGCTGTTGAAGGATTAAAGAAAGATGTTTCAAATAACTCATTAAAAGGATCTATGGTTTCTGGAACTATGGATATAGCCGCTAAAGGTGGGTATTTATATGCTCAAGCTTTAGATGAAACTATATATTATGAATCAACATCCACAAAACGAAACTGGTGGGGAAAGAAAAAAGAAATTAAAAAAATTAACAGAACTACAACTCCAGTAGTTACTGAATTCTTAGCCCCTACAGGTTATATCAATATCTTGAGTAGAGATGATAGTACTTTTGAAGCCAGTAAAATCGAAGCTGGTAAAAATACTAATTTAACGAGTTTACAAGGAAAAGTTAATTTTAAAGCTGTGGAAGCTAATAAATTCAGACAAACTATTACATTGTCTAAAGGTTTTTTTATTAAACAAAACGATCAAGGTTATCAAGAAAATAAATGGATTTTGCCTCAAGTTAGTGTAGGAGGAACACTTACAGTTAATGCAGCTCAAGGTATTACATCCGACATTAAAGCGAAAAATGATCAGACTTTACAAGATGCTGTTACTTTATTAAGTACTGAACCGGGCATGTCTTGGATCAAAGATATTAATAAACGTAGTGATGTTCAATGGAACAAAGTACAAGATGCGTATACTGAGTGGAATGAAACTAATAAACATTTAAATCCAGTGGTGGGTGCAGTCATTGCAATAGTTGCCGCAGCAGTAACAGCTGGTTACGCAGCTCCAGCAGTAACTTCAAGTGTAGGTGGTGGAGTAGTAACTCAAGGAGCTGTAACTGCTGGTATGGCAGCTGTAGCCAGTAAAGCAGCAGTTTCAGTAGTAGAAAACGAGGGTAACCTCTCTAAAGTTTTTAAAGACTTAGGTAATAGCGATACAGTTAAATCAGTAATAACTTCAATGGCGATCGGAGGTGCGTTAGCTGGCTTTGACTCTGCGATGGGCTGGACTAAGGCTGTTGGAGGCGCCGATAAAGCTAAATTGCCGTTATTAACTAAAACTGATTGGATTAAAACTGCTCAACGAGTTGCGGGACAAACTTTAATTAAATCAAGTTTGAATACAGCAATTAGTGGGGGGAGTTTTAAAGATAATTTTAAAACTGCATTATTATCTACTACTGCTGATCAGTTACATGCAGAAGGCGCTAATTTAGTTGCAGAAAATACTCCAGCTTTAGGAATACCTGGAAAATTATTTAGTCATGCTGCAATTTCGGCGTTAGCTGCCGAAATTGGAGGTAATGATCCTAAAGCTGCTGCGGCTGGAGCACTAGCTGCCGAAGTTGCAGTTTTATCTTTGGGGGATAATTTTTACAAAGATACTACTAGCGGTTTAATTAAAACTAAAATAGTTGGAGGTATTGCAGGGGGGCTTGTTTCAGGCACTGCAGAAGGTGTTCATAGTGGAGCTCATGCTGGTGAGTTAGCTATTGAATTTAATTCATTATCTGGAGATAAAGCTAGAAAGGCACTTGAAGCAGATGCAGAATATATAAAAGCATTAGTTCGCGAAAAAATGGGCGAGAATATCGCATCTTCAATGGTGAACGGCGTATTGATTTTCTTATATGAAACAGGTGATTTAGCAGCGGCTGGACTAGATACTACATTTGATGCTGCAGCAGCCTTAGTAACTTGTGCAACTGGAAGTAATTACTGTGATAGGGCAAGAAGTGATTTAGCTAAAAAAGATCAAGCTGTTGCAAATGCATTTGATTCTATTAGAAATGGTTATGCATGGGAAGGTATTAAAATAATAGTAGCAAAAGCAGCTCAAGGTGATCAAAAATCTTTAGAGAATGTTGCTGGATTTTTGATCGGAGCTAAAGTCCCTTTAGGGGTGGTACGTGGAGAGGGAATTCTTAACAAAATAACTATTAAACCTGTTACACCAAAAGGTGGTGCTGGTGGAAATTGGAACGTATTAGATGAAATAGTAGACCCTGATGTTGTAGGACAAAAAACTCCAACAGGATGCGGGGGGGCTTGTGGTGAAATGTTACTTCAAGATAGAAAAATTCCTGTCTCTCAAACAAAACTAGGTGGAGGATTGAAAAGTCCTGAAGAGTTAGCTAGAGATCTTAATAAATATGATACTGGCTGGAAAGGTGGTTTTGTAGGATGGGAACACTTTGATAATTTAAATAAACTGGGTTCTTGGAGTGCTATAATGTGGGATCAAGGTAGTAAAATTGGTCATTTTGTAGTTGTTGCCGGTGTTGATGCTAAAACAGGACATGTTTTAATAAAAGACCCTTGGAAAGGGGGAACTAGGTATAAAATGACTGAATCTGAATTTATGAATACTTGGAGCGGAAATGCTGTCTTTAGACAAAAGTAATTCATAGTATATAAGTTTATAAAAAGCCACTTAATAAAGTGGATTTCGAAACAAAGATAATTATCTAAAAATTTAAAAGGTTTTACAATGTTAAATATTACGAATATTACTTTGGTATCAATGAATTATAACAAAAATACAAATGTAGTTACTTATTATTTTGATATAGATGGAATTAGAAAATATTTTCAGGCAAAACTTCATGGTGGAGTAAGTATTGAAATTTTAAACGATTTAGAGGGTTATGAATTATCTAGATTACCTTATAAATCTAGTGAGTTAATTGAAATAACCTATAGGTATGTTAGAGGTAAAAAAGTTATTTTTCCAATTCAGTTATTTCCTCATAATAATTATATAGTATCCGAAAATGAATATGAGCAAATTATTATGTTGTCTGAGGGTAATTCTCTTGAAACATTATTTAGATATTCAAGACCTTATCCAACCTCTATTGAGATTCCTCCTTCTTTCACTTTCGAGCATAGAAAAGAAATTTTTTTCTGGTTACTAGAAAGATTAATGAAAGATGGACATCTTAATCTTGGTAAAAAAGGGAAACTCCTAGAAGGTACTATAGAAGAACAAATAGATTTGTTTAGGAAAACTTTACCAACGCCTAGATATCATTATCCATTCTGGGATCAACCACAAAATATAATAGAAAACCTTTTACCAAACTTAACTTCAGAAGAACCCTATGAAATACCTGATTGGTTTAATGGTGATGAGTGTCCTGCAACTGCAGTATGGGTATACCCTAATGGATATGTAGAATGGACAGAGTTATCTTTAGTTAAAAATAGAATTGAGCCTTCTAAATGTAAAGAAAAATTAAAAATATCTAAAATAGAATACAAATCTATTAATTTGTCTTGGATACATCATGATAAAGATTCTGATATAATTACATATTGTTTTGATGTGGATGGAAAAGTTAAATATTTTCAAGCAAAACTCGTTATTTATTTAGAGGTTGCAGAAAGTATTAAATGTATAGGAAATTTTGATAATTGGTTAATGTCTGTAATGCCTTTTCAATCAAGAATAACTGGAATATTGGCTAGACTAAGTTGGGATTATGCCAAGGGTAGAGAAATTAGTTTTCCTGTTCAGCTGATTAGTTAAATATTTAAAAGATCTCAGGTTCAATAAAAGTTCTAAGCATGACTTAATAAAAAGTTTATAGAACTGAGATCTTTTTTAATTTATTGAGGAGCTATTGAACTGATTATAACACTATTCTTACTTTAACCCAAGTTACGTTAAAGGTAAATGTACAATGAGTAGATTTCCAGAAAACTCAATTATTGTTGAAAATATATCAACTAATACTTTAAAGATTATGGTTACAAAAAATGGAGATATGCTAGTTAACAAGATGAAGTTACTAGGTTTTTCTATAATGAATGATGAAATCAGAGAATACTACAAGGATGATGATAGATATTATATAGATCCTTTTGCGAATTTTATGAAACTATCAGTAGATACAGAAGAAGAAAAAATAAAAATAATTAAATTATTAATTAAAGAAGAAGCTCTCTTTTCATGTGGACGTAGTTGGTCTCCTGAAGAAATAATGGATTATTATAAGAACGATAAGAAACTTATATCAGAAAAATACAAAACTATATATTGGTATGGCTCGGAGAAATATTATATCAGAGAAGTTGAATAATGTTTATTTTAAAATAATGCTGGAAGGCCATTGGGGTCTTCTGGTTTTATTCTCATATAAAGGGAACCTCCCTCTCTGTCAATGTTGTTAATGGGGGTGATAACTATGTTGACAATTACCGGAAAGGGGGAACTAGTTATAAAATGACTGAATCTGAATTTATGAATACTTGGAGCGGAAATGCCGTCTTTAAACAAAAGTAATGTGCATATCACACGCATAGATTACGATTATGATACTAAAAAAATCGTTTTTTATTTCTTACATGACAATGTGGAAAAACTATTTTCTACTACTGCTGAAGATTTAGGGAAAATACAACTTATTTCTGCTACTTCTGAATTAGAGGAATTTTTAACATGCTTACTATCTATTGATTTTGAAGTTATCCAGAGATTTCATAGGATCACTTGGGATTACATTAAAAAAAGAAGAGAAATTATTTTTCCTGTTCAGTTAATCTAACTTTTAAAAAATTTCGGTTTTAGTGAATTTTTCTATGAAGCTGAAATCTTTCTAAGTTTGGTATAAATCTAAGGATATAATCTATAGGGAACCTCTAAAAACTCTCAATACAAAAAATAAGATCAATTTTGCACTCACCAATAAATGACCTTATTATGTATGACTTTTTCTTGTTTTTTTAGGAAAAAAATAAACTCATCGCTTTTTCATCGCATACCGGAATTAAAAGGCATGAATGCCGGATTTTCCAAAATA
>NZ_NITZ01000042.1 GCF_002632615.1 Xenorhabdus miraniensis | reverse complement strand
ATCTTAAACGTTGGCGTGGTATAGCGACCCGTTATGCCAAAACGAGTGCCTCATTTCTTGCTGCCGTTCAGATTCGTTGTCTCGCTCTTTGGTTAAATATTTTATGACGACACCATCTAAGGGGAAATGGTTTTCTCGACCAATCCAATATGCATGTTGCACAGAAGTCAAAGCAAAGGGTCCTGTTCCTGAAGAGGGCAATTCATTCGGTAACTGGATGATTGGAGCGTGGTTCAGTATAGAAAGCCAAGTATCAAGGTACGGCGCTGAAATAAGTTCAGCAAACTTGACAGTAATTCCTTTAGCTTGCCAAATATTGGCCAATTCCATTGTTCTGATTGAATCAAGTCCCCATTCAATCAGACTATCACTTGGATCTATATCTTCAGTATCAATCCCTAAGATGTTCGCTAGATCACTTATTAACTCTTCAAGTGAATAAAATTGACGTCGGAATCGTAAAGCATAATTATTCATTGCACTACGCATTAATATCCATTCTTGACTATATTTGTGCAGTATAGTTGTTTCTCCTGATGGACTTGTTGCTTGATCTTTAAAATATTCATCATCAAGATAGTTCATTATTTAACCGCCAAGTGATAGTTTTTAATAGTGTAAAACAAGTAATTAAGAGGAAATTTTCACTTCTTAATCCCCTCTACAATGGGAAATAACATTGTAGGGATTACACGTGTCAATTTCAGACCAGCCTTATCAAACAACATTGCAGACTGCTCCTCGCTACGCGCATGGCCTGAAACCATGGCCATCATTAATAAATCGTAGATACGAGAATAAGTGGTACCTAGATCGGCACTATTGCCAGGGATAAGTACAGGATCAATAACAGCAACTTTACCGCTAGGATTCATTGCCTGAACAACATTTGAGAGGATTTTGGCTGCTTGTTCGTCGTCCCAATCGTAAATCACACGTTTAATAATATAAAGGTCTCCATCTCCTGGTACGGCATCAAAAAAGCTGCCACCGTGGATTTCGCATCGAGAGAGAACCCCTTCATTTTCCAGAATCAAATGAGCTTTATTAACAACATGGGGTTGATCAAACAGTTTACCCTTTACATGCGGTAAAGATTTAAGGAGGAGAGATAATAATCGGCCATTTCCACCACCGATATCTACAATAGTTTCAATACCAGAGAAATCATATGCGGCTAAAATTGCACGATATTCCAGTGGAGTAAACGTCGCCATAGCGTTGTCAAACATCAGACTATAATCTTTATGAGAAGCACAAAAGTCCCAGTAAGCTTGATCGTGGACTATATCGAAGCAAGCTTTCCCTGTGCGCAAACTATAATCAAAATGAGACCAGGCTTTAATGTCTGCATGAAGCATACGGTATCCATCTCGGAGCGAAAACGTAGAGTGGGTGCTTAATAACTCAGACATCACCGTTTGCTCAAATATCCCAGGTTCATCTGTTTCTGCAAATATTCCTTTGCTAGCTAATGCCAGCATTGCTCGATAAAGAGCAAACTCGTTAGCACCAACTTTTTTAGCAATCTCTGCGACTGATTTAGGTCCATCCACAAGACAGTCAGCAACTTTTAATTCAGAAATAGACCTGATAGTGAAAGGAATAATGTAATCAGCAAGCTCAGTAAACCGACTAATTACTTCTATTTTATTGATAACCTTTTTCTCAGTTAAATCAATCATGATAAATATTTCCTTCCCGTTTTACTTGTTCTTCAATGTAGGCAATGATGTTGTCCACTGTTTGAATTCTTTGAGCAGTCGCTCTATCAATGGGGGCTAATTTAAACTTGTCTTCTAATGCAAACGCTAACTCTGCCATAGATAAAGATTGATATCCTAGCTGATCAACTAAGCACTCATCCCCCTTTAACTCATGTATTTCGATTGGGCTGAGTTCAATAATCAATGTCTTGATTGATTCTGTAAGTTCAATGTTATTGATTTTCATATAAATCTCCATTTGACGCCAATTTTCAGTTAATTATTTAAATAACGCTCACAACTTACGGTTTAGAAAAATAATTGATTAAAATAACAACCAACAATGATTTATAAACATGAAATGCTATGTTACTGGGAAATAGGTAATACCTTGTTTATTAATTAATTTTCTTTCAACCTTTTTGTTATTTCGAGTAATTGATAAGTTAAGCCACCTAATTTAGTCTCTACATAAGCAGCACGTAAAATAGAAACATGCCGATTCAAACGCTTTGCCTCACGATATAATTTATTGATATCCCCTAGATCAGTAAATCCCAATAAAACCTTTCCCATAGGAGCTAAATAATTAAACGCTTCAGTTAAAAAACGTTTATGCGTTTCATATCCATAATCGTAAATAGCCGAGTTTAATTCTGATTCTGGTCGCTGTGCTATTCCATCCACAAAACTGGAATTCCAAAAAATAATGTCAAATTGTCTACCAGTTTCAATTTCGTTAAATAGATTACTTTGTATCACTTCAACTTGTCCTTGGACACCGTGTCTCTTAACATTGCGTAAGGTGTTTTCAACTGCAACGGATGATATATCTGTCGCTAGGACATGCTTACAACCAGTAAGTGCTACCAAAACGGAAAGATATCCCATCCCACAACCTACCTCACAAAATCTTGTTTCTTGATTGAATTGCAGCCAATCCGGGTAAAGTAATGCACCTCCCGTCAAGTGTGGCGCATATACACCAGGCATCAAATCCCAAGTCATACCGTTCAATGAAAAGGTAATGTTCTGTACCACACTTTCATGACGTTCTAATAACTCTTCCACAACTGCCTCTCGATATTTATTCATGTTTATTTAGCCCTTCATCAATAACGAGTTGGAAATCTTTTTTGAGTGAGTGCAGGTCCATATGGTGCAGCATCAAGCCAACGAGCTGATGGTTTATAAACATTACTCAGGAGCAAAGCAGCAATAAGTTTTGCTTTATCAATTAGCCTAGGAGTCCGAATAGCATTCAATGCTCGCTTTGCTGCGCGACAATTTTCTATAGCTGCTGTTCGGCGAGAAAGATCAAAATCATCAATACACCCTCTACGCCGAGATTCAGAAGTTGAGACTGTAGCCAATGTGATAGCTTGAGCAGCCACATCCGCATCTGCGATACCGCTATTAAGTCCTCGGGCACCATAAGGTGGAAATAAATGCGCTGCTTCACCAACCAATAAAACACGTCGATATTCATCAACAAAAGATTCAGCGACGACTTGATTAAAGCGATAAGTAGAAACCCAATTTATATTAGATAAAAAACGTTCTTCAACCAGATTTGATAACCAAGACCTTAACCCTTTTGGCTTATCATCCAATCAACATCGTCATCTGGTTTACATTGCAAATCCACTTGCCAACCTCCAGCAAAGGGGATAACTAATACATGTCTCCCTTCTAATTGGGGATGTTTATAGTGAAAGATTCGTTTTTGTTGATAGGGAGAACTTTCCGAAATAAAATCAATAACGATATGAGTTCCTGGTGATGAATCTCCAACCAATTTAATATTTAATGAATTACGTGTCTGTGAGGATGCACCATCAGCACCAAGAGCATATTTTGAATAATACGTTGCTTTACTAGTGACGATTCGAACACCTTGTTTATCAGTATTGACTGACTGTATAGGTTCTTCCCAAAGAATATTAATTCCAGTTTCATTACATGCTTCACGCAGTAATTTTTCTGTTTCGCTTTGGCGCAAACTAACAAACGGAGGAAAAACCTTTGCCTCTAATCTTTCAGTCGGAATTTTTTGTGAATATACAAGTTTTCCTGAAAAATAGGTTTGCCGTTCTTGCCATACAAATCCTTTTTCAAAAAAACGTTGTGCCAATGGTTGATGAAAGCGTGCCAACAATTTCAGCGAATCATGGTGTAAAAATAAAGCCCTGCTCCCTGGTCTTGTTTTTTCTTTAGCATCAGCTTCAATTACCAGCACACTCAAACCATAGGCTTTAAGAGCCAATGCTGATGCCAACCCCACAGGACCTGCACCAATAACAATCACAGACAACGGTTGAGAAGATACATCGACAGTATTCATGCTACTTTTCTCTCATGTTAACCATAGGTTGCGAATGCAATGCTCGGCGTAAAACATACATCTGCTGTTCCAAAGCTTTTATTGAAATATCTGCGGTACGCACCATATATTCAAACGCATGAAACGTACCTGAATAGCAGTGAAATTCAGTAGGAACTCCAGCTTTTAGTAAGCGACTTGCATAGGAAAAGACTTCGTCACGATAGACTTCTATATCATTCGTCATTAAATAAGTATGAGGCAAACGAGTTAAGTCATCGGCTCGATTAGGTACGGCTAAGTAAGAGGGTTCACCTTCTACATTAGTGAGATAATATTTCCACATTTTCTCTGCTGCAATTCGATCACCTCCAGGTATATTCTCAAATTCAGACATAGATTCTGTGTTTAGGCGGTCATCTAAAGCCGGATAGAGCAAGAATTGAAATATTAGGTTGGGGCCATCATTATCCCGGGCCATTAAAGCGAGTGACGCTGCTAAGGTTGCACCAGTGCTACATCCACCTACAGCGATACGAGTTGAGTCGACATTAATTTTGTGCGCAGAATTAGCCACCCATGTCAGCGCAAGGTAACAATCGTTTAGCCCGTGAGGAAAAGGATATTCAGGGGGTAATCTAAAGTCTACTGAGACGATGACGCATTCACATTCTATCGACATACGCTGGCATCGCGCATGTTCCACTTCCAGATCTCCAAGTACAAATCCTCCACCATGCATATAGATCAAACATGGCATCTTCTCATTTGGTTTTCCGGCTGGTGAATAGACTCTGACACGTAATACGGAATCCTCTTTTGACCTCTCAATAAAATATTCCGAAATAACAACGCGATTATCTTTTTCAACTTTACCAATAAATTGTCTGAATTTTTCAATCATAGCTCTTGCTTTTTGATAATCTGCAAGATCTATGATCGGCATCATATTTGCAACTCTTGCTAA
This sequence comes from Xenorhabdus miraniensis, assembly GCF_002632615.1. The sequence goes on along the minus strand of NZ_NITZ01000042.1, from coordinate 8,818 downwards.
TTGAGCATCTAAAAGCCAATGTGTCGATTTATCCATCACTTACTACCACTTAATGATTCGTTGAAATTCCAAATAAGCTAGGCAGCCCTGAACTTGCGATTAAAAACATAACAAGTGACCGGTACTGCAATGCTCAGAAATATGACTGAATAAATAATTACAGTGAATAATGACTCTGAATATTCTTTTCCTAATGCAGTAAGCCGCATTGCTTCAGAAAACACAGACACTGGATTATGGGATATCAGTGGTTGTATCCACTCTGGGAATGCGTTTAATGGCGCCATACCTAGAGACCCAAATATCGAGAACAAAAAAAGCATATTCAATAAGACGGTAAGAAGCTCTGGGCTATTATTTATCATTGCAATGATTAAACTGAACCAACTTAATGTTAATGGAACAAATATCAGCGTAATCATAAAACTAGTGAGCGACAAGGGTGCTATCTTAAATGAGAAACCTAGTATCAAGCCTATAAGAATCAAAAAGATTGATGAAATAAGCACCCTGGTAACTTCGTAAAAAACAATCCCAAGGGGCATACTCATCCATAAAATGGGCATGGAACTAATCCTTTGAAATATCACTATATTTATTTCAGTTTGTAAACTCACCGCAGTAGGTATCGAACCAAGCAGAGCGCTGGAAACCAAAATGCCAGGTAACAACCGTTGGATATATTCTTGTTGTTCATATCGCAAAACCGCTCCGCCAAACATCATATAGAAAAATACAAGTAGCAGACTTGGAAAAATAATAGAAGAAACCAACAGAGGTGGTCTACGTAGAAAGCGCAATATATAACGAAATGCTTGAGTTAATGTGTTATCTAACAACAACGTCAATATATTCATTGTCAATTCCTTCTCAATATATGATATTGAAAAGCCGAAAAAATAATAACTAACACTAATAAAATTATCAATGGTATTAGATATAACTCTATGTTTGGTTTACCATTTAATACTGACCGCATCACAGATAAAACAGATGTTACTGGAGAGTAATGAACAATCGGTTGTATCCATTCAGGAAAAGACTTAAGAGGGGAAAATGCGGTTGAAATCATCATCAATGGAGCATATATTATAGAGACGATGGCTGATGTAGATTCTTGTATCTTTAACCAGTGACCGATAATTCCCATTCCAAGATTCACAGTGATCAGGAATAGAAGTGGTATCAGAGTAAAAAGTAATATTGAATACCATCCTGAGTAAAAATGCATACCACTTACCCACCCGATAAAAGTGAGTACGATAATAGCAATAATACCTTTAATCATATCACTAAATACTCGAGAAAATATGATAGAAATTGGGCTTATTGACATCGTTTTAAATCTTTGATACAAGCCAGATTGGTGATCTTTTGCTATCGCAGAAGCATTTGCCATGGCACTGAATATGATAGCCTGAATAATAATAGAAGCAGGTAACATTTGAGTATAATCAAATCCATCATGAAACATGATCTTACTCATAATTAAATAAAACAATCCCCAAAATATCAATGGAAAAATAATTAAACTAATCCATTGTCCGATATTTATTTGTAAATGTTTAAATATACGACTAGTTAATGCACATAAACAAATGAACCCTGGTTGATGTAAAAGCTTAGGAATCTTTCTTAAGAACATCATAAACTCCTCGTGCTTCTTTAAAGTTGTAGGTAATAGAATAACCCACACTTTTTCTAAGAATTGCTCGTTATTTTACAAAAAAGATCATCAAGAGAAGGACGAGAAAATTTCACATCAGCAAGTTCAATAGATGCCTTATCAAGATTTTTCATTAACTCAATAAATGAAGCCACTCCATGATTTAAAACGATATTAATACAAAACTGTTGAGCATCTATGGAGATAATACCAAATTTAGTCATAATCTGTTGAGCAACAGCTAAACGCTCATGATGAGAAAAATAAATAGATGCGGAAAACTTACCATACTGGTGTTTCAATTTTTCGGGATTACCACTTGCACAAATTTTACCATCATTGATCAAAATTAGATTATCGGCTAATTGATCCGCTTCTTCCAAATATTGGGTGGTTAATATGATGGTAGTGTTATTTGATTTTAATTTCTTGACCGTTTCCCATAAATCATGACGACTTACTGGATCTAACCCTGTAGTCGGTTCATCTAAGAATAATATTTTAGGGCGATTGATTAGTCCGACAGCGAGATCTAAACGACGTTTCATCCCACCTGAAAAATCACTTACTCGTTTATAACCTTCATCAACAAGGTTAAAATCTACTAACTGTTGATGAACTATCTGTTTGAGATTTTTACTCTTTATACCAAATAATTTACCAAAGAAAGATAAGTTTTCCGTAGCAGTGAGCTGTTCATCAAGAGCAGTATTTTGACTCACTACTGAAATGCATTTACGAATTTCTGATGCTTGAGTCCGCAAATCGTAACGATTAATTTTAACAGTTCCCGAATCAGGTATAAGACAAGTTGTAAGTATTTTCACAACTGTGCTTTTACCAGCTCCATTAGAACCGAGGATAGCGAAAGACTCCCCTTCTGCAACATTAAAAGAGATTTTATCTAGCACTTTCTTTTTTGCAAAAGACTTTGTTAGTTTTTCAACATTAATCACAGTTTACAAGCCCTTTTATTTTGTATGTAACATGCCTAAATCACGATACACATCAAGCACTCTTTTTCACAATATTGCTACCACTTATCCCTTTTCATTCAAAAACCATATATTGCTATTATTGTTGTTTACTGAATTAAGCTCACGTATGAAATACCGATCACCGTAAAAGTTGCATTTTTTGTAACTTTATTCTCATACCGTCACTCATTAAATCTAAATTTCTCAATACTAATCCAATTTTGCTAAATACTGTACGCCGAAAATCAATCATAACTAAAGATTGCTTCGCAAAGTCAATGCCTCTATTCTTGGGAATATCTAAACGCTCCCAAATATCCGTCAATAAAAACCTCTTTTGAATTTCCTCCGCACAATCAAGTACAAACTCTTCTCGGATATGTTTTTCACTAGAAGAAATATTTTGATAATATTTCCGCAATAATAAAATTCCGAATGTAACGTGTCGACTTTCATCTATAGAAACTAATTCGACAATGCGCCTGATGACCGGATCATGGAACATCGCAGCACCGAGTCGAAAAGTTGCTTCTGCCAATCCTTCAACGATAATTTGCATTCCAAGCACTTTCATATCCCAGCTAAACGCATTTAATGCATCACTAAGCAAGCTCTTGAGTGGGGCTGACATCCCGTATGGTTCTTTAATATAATGGTCTACATATCTGCTAAAAGTTAAAACATGTCTTGCTTCATCAGCAACTTGTGTTGAGCAAACTAATTTTTGATCATTATCTGTCAAAATCATTGCCAGAGCTGAAGTTCCGACTAACGCCGCTTGTTCACCATACAAAAATTGACACACTAACCAAAACTGTAACTCCCATTGGAATTGAGAAAATAATGTCTTGGTATTTTTTTTCTGGAATTTTACGAATTCCAATAAAGCTGTATGATTAGTATTGGATATAGCTGAACCATACCCAATATCTTCAATCCAATCTATGTCTAGATCTGGGCTCCAATTACTGTTCTGTGCATTATGATATAAAAGACGGAACTTGCTATCAGCCGGAACCTTTGGTAAGCCGTTGACCACTGCTTCAATCTTTAATTTTGATGTAAACGCAATACTCATAAGCAACCCATTTATCAATAAGTAACTATAAACATTAATTCACACTAAAGTTAGTTTAAATAAACATATCAGCACCAAAAAAGTTAACATTTTATTAAATTAATGATGCAATCATACCTCTTATACCTACACTTTCCTTGAGATAGATCACACTACAATATTAATTACTTCAATTTTGTTAATTTATTGATATTAAAATATTAATTATAAAATAACTATAAATAGCCATAATTATATTTAATAAGACCTCACTAAAGGTACAAATTTTTCCAAAACACGACTACAACAGAATCGTATTGGAAGATGATAAGCCACTTTACGTTACATTTTATTCAACAAGAGTTAAGAATTTTTCATGGCAGGGTTTTGAACTGGTACAATTTACCAAATGGAACGATGTAATGGATTGAAACGTTGGTTAAAAGAGTTGATATCCCGCAGCGGACTCAATAAAGCGTCTGTTGCACTGGCGAATAAAAATGCCCGAATCGCGTGGGCACTGGTCAACCAACAATCAAGTTATAAAGTACGGTGAGTTACTCATGATGTAAATGTCATTGATGTAGTAGAAATCCTTAAGCAGATGTACTGACAGGTAGTACCGACTCTCTGTGAACCTGGTAAACGGATCAGTCTATCGAGACTGTCGAATTAATGAGGGCAGAGAGTGCGGATTTTCATCAGGGCTCATTGAAGCCGAATATATGCTTGCGACTACGTTGTCAGAAAAATTTACTCACTCACTTGATTCGAGTCGGTGTCCATATATCCGTTTAAGCCGTCGCTGGGAAATCTTCTTCTGAGTAGAACACTTTCAGTGACGGCTTTTTCCATTTAAGGCAGTAAGCAATCAGCCCACCTAAAACAGTCAATAGAAATCCTTTTATACTTCGGTGGCGCGAGTGTTCTATTTGAGAAATGGTTTTTAATTGTCCATTAATTGGGTGAGTAGGCCGCGGGAACTGCCCCCACAGCCTCTCGCAGAACGGTACTCAAGCAAACACGCCTGTCATTCCTGCCCGCCAATGGGCAAACAACCCCTTATGCTCCTTTGCAATCCTTTGAAGCAGTTTTGAGGCTTGGGTTTTGTGTCTGCCCAGTGCCTTGAACTTTCGTCTAACCCAGCGCACCAGCGCTTTGTTGAGCTGCCTGAAAACCTTATACAGTTCCGATCGACAAAATTGGCCATAATAGTTCAACCCGCCATTTATCATGGGGTTTAGCCAGTTTGCCATCTGTATCAGGTTCAGTTCTGTCCGCATTCGGATCTTCAACTTACGAATTTTGAATCTCATGGCCTTTTGGGCCGCTTTGCTGACTGCCGGTGTAAAACTCACAAACAAACTGTTTCTTTTACGATTCTTGACCAACCTGGGTCTGAAGGTATATCCCAGAAAATCAAAACGGGTCTGTTCATATTTTCCCTTTCGTTCAACGTCCTTACAGTAAGCAATCCGGGTTTTGTCCGGATGCAGTACCAGTCCACACTCCCTGAAACGTTGTTCCAGCATTTGCCAGATTTCTCTGGCCTGCGCTTCACTCTGGCAGTGAACCAGTCCATCATCTGCATAGCGACACCACTTCATCCGGGGATAATATTTCTGCATCCATTTGTCGAAAACAGAGTGCAGAAATAAATTTGCCAGTATCGGACTCATCACGCCGCCTTGCGGTGTCCCTTTCTCTCGGAGTAACACTTCACCATGACATTCCATCGGTGCCGTTAGCCAGCGTTCGATGTACAGGCAGATCCACGGGCTGTTTGTGTGTTTCCTCACCGCTTTCATGAGTAAATCATGAGGAATATGGTCAAACAAGCCCTTAATATCGAATTCCAATACCCAATCCTGCTGCCAGCATCGCTGCCTTGTGACTCGGATGGCATCAATCGCCGATTTATTCGGGCGGTAGCCATAAGAATCCGGCAGAAAATGAGGTTCAACAAGCGGTTCGAAATGAAGCCTGACCACCATTTGCGCCACACGATCCGCTACCGTAGGAATACCCAGCAGGCGTTCACCTCCCGGCTTCTTGGGAATAGCGACACCTTTCACCGGAGGCGGATAATAACTCCCTGATGACAGGCGGTTCCAGAGTTTATACAAATTCCCTTTTAGGTTTGATTCAAAATCCGCGAGGGTCTGACCATCCACGCCTGCCGCACCTTGATTGGCCTTAACCAATAACCAGGCACGGTACACATCCCTTTTCTCAATGACAAACGGTTTTGCCTTAACCGCCGTATCTCCTCCTGCCTGACAGTTGGATACCGGGTAAGGCTGCCTGACGTGACCCCTTCGCCCCACATTCATTACAAATATTTCCTCACTACTACGAGTCACTCCGCCCCTGTATCACGCCTCGGTACTCTCATACTTGTCAATTCAGTGACTTGTATTTCTTCCTTTACATCGTGATGACAGGTTCCCGCAGTTCCCAGAAAGAGCCCGATACAAAGTCACGCCTACTCTACGCCGGACACCACCTGCGCAGCATTCGGAGTCCACTCACAGATTTATCCCGGAAGATAGAAACGCCCCCGGTTTTGATGTCACCTCCCTTCTTTACGACGCGTCCACATAGGTTCGGTTTTACTCGTCTCTTTGTACCCTACCTGCCGAACTTTTTTTTGTTCACGCTTTGACCTCAACGCTCACAACCACCGCTCTTTACGGCAGCCGCTTGAGGTGGTTTGAAGCCAGCTTCCGACAGCAGACTTCGGTGGGCCTACCACCATCTCCTCCTGAGCTTATGCTACATACTGGCTGCATTCCCTATGCTGCTAGTTTGTATGCCTGCGGCACACTTTCTATCAAAAAACGTTTTCTTAACATCAACCTATCCCAGAGCGATAATGCTTTGGCTTTCATGTTACTCCGAACATGGGTGATTAACGTGATGCCTTCCGCTTCCAATTCATCGCATAAAGCCTGTGATAAATACCCCTTATCACCCTATAAACATCCTGTTAATCCTTTTGTCAGCGCCTTGACTGGGTGACGATCATCTTTATTTCCTGCGGTTAACTTCACGGCCAACAATTCACCGCAATCATTGATAACCAAATGAAGCTTAAACGGGTTCCGCCGAAAAACCCCCAAAAGTGACGATTCTGAGTTTATAACTTCCAGAATACTTGTCTTAAGTGCTGTTCCAGCAGGTCAGCCAGTGCACCCTCACTGGTATAACAACGGGTTAACGCCCAATGAGTCAGAAAGATTGTTTTGGAAAAACGCTAAGTCAGTGACCAATTTTTATTGACCACAACACCTGAACTCGGTGCAGAATTATTGGACTCGTTAACCAATACAAAATGGTATATTTGGCATGGAAATGTGATTAAGGCATTAGAACACTTGGATGATTGTGCTGCGATGTGTGATGAGGACATCTCACATTATGAAAATAAGAAATCATTGTCAAAACATCTCGATGAAATGTACACCTATATTGAAAATAACCGCATGATGATCCCGAATTACGGTGAAATGTACCGATATGGTGAACCCATTTCCTCTTCATTTGTTGAATCGACAATCAATGAAGTCATCGCTAAACGGATGAAAAAGCAGCAGATACAATGGAGTCAGCAAGGTGCGCATTATTTAATCCAGACACGCACAGCCGTACTGAATGATGATTTGAAAACCCAATTTGAGCATTGGTATCCAGGTATAAAATTAGGTGACGAAACGGTATAGTTTTTGGGAGGATAGAATTATTAATATTATACCCCCCTCTAAATGTTTTAGAGGGGTCAACAAATCATTATTCTTATAAAAAAACGCCATGCCCAATACATAATCAATGATATCAGCATGATGTTCATTTTCAATGATTTAAACTTAATCTTTATTGTTTTAAATAGCAGAGGAAGTATGAGCAATGCAGCTACAGGTGCTGAGACATCTTTTGTGTCATCAGCTACGAACGTACGATGAGCCACACACGCATTTTTTATTTCCACTCCATCAATATATATTTCTTCTTCAAAAAAAGAAAAAGAATATATAATTAACAAACAAAACACATAATAGATGATGTATTTTATTTTATGACTCACCATTAACCCCTAATATCATATATATTGACTTCTTCTTTTCTAATATTTTTCTTCCATATGAGCTATAATTCCTCTCTTTTAAGTTGCTTGGTGAATATATGGATTTTATAAAATCCTTTTTGTCTCTAGCTACTCCTCTATTGTATCTAGAACCTGCCAATATTATTTGTTCATCAGTTAGCATTCTTGTGTATTTTATATCAGGATAATCATGAATTATTAAATCCCTTAAGTGAAATGCAGATACTTTTATATTGAAATCATCTATTAGTAGGCAATTAGCAAGTTGAAATTGCTGTTTCGTTGTTAATGTTGATGGTTCTATTCCTAATGTTTCAGCAGCAGCCCTTAATTGAATAGCTAACACACCAACTGATGTTGCATTTGATTTTTTATTGTCACCATTAAATGTATCGTTAAAAATTTGCCTTACCTGCAAAACACCATATGCTTTAATTCTATCTGGTTTCCCTCCTGCCTCAGCAACAGCAACACCAGCCAGCAAAAGTACTGGTATTTTAGCTTCATGTGCATATTTTATTATTAAATTTTTATTATATTGTAAGTAAGCTGCTTTATATGCCCATAAATAACTTTCTCCTGTTACAAATCTAGGGTTATCAGGTAAAAATTTATACCGCATAAAGTCAAAAGCATCAAATTTTGGAAATCCCAATTCATCAACTGTGCAGTAAGGATTTTTCATTTTTACACCATCCGTGTAGTTTACATTATTAATATAATATTGCAGTAATCTATGAAAAATTCCACATTTATTTAATATGCTAATTTTTAATATATAATTAGTGGTTAATATCAATAAGATCTAAAATTATAACATGATATGATAAAAATATAACGAAGACAGGAGCAAATCCATTACTTCACGTACCATAGCAAGGTTAATGGCCTTATTCTGCCTAACAGGAATCTACTTAACCCGAATTCTGGATAAGGAATTGACGAGGGGCCTGTTCCAGGAGCAATGTTTTGGTGCACGCCGAAACAGCTCTGGGGAGGAACAGGCTATGGAC
>NZ_NITZ01000041.1 GCF_002632615.1 Xenorhabdus miraniensis | reverse complement strand
CCCGGCGGGAAACTGTATCACGCTTCCCTCTATCGTGGGGTGTGGTGATATGCCACCCCGTATCCCCCGAGCCTGTCGCAAACAAGGCTGCCCCAAAACCACCACTGACCGCAGCGGCTACTGTCCTGACCACCTGCACACTGGCTGGCAGTCTCACCAGCAAGGCAAGACTAGACATGAACGCGGCTACGGCAGCAAGTGGGACAAGTTAAGGGCCAGAATCAAGGCAAGGGACAAACATCTGTGCCAGCAATGCTTACGTGAAGGCCGAGCGGTAACCGGCGTCACTGTTGACCATATCAAACCCAAAGCCCATGGTGGCACGGATGAACTGTCCAACGTGGAATTATTATGCTGGTCTTGCCATAGACGGAAGACCGCGACGGAGAGACTACGATGACAAACGAAGAACAGACCCTCCTAATGTTCAAGGGGCTGGTCGGTGAATTGCCTGATGATTACCGTAAAAACTACGCGCATTGCGTTGATGTCATTCGAAAGCTGATAACTGATTACCCCAACGGTGAGGCGTTGCTGGCGCTCGGTATGATTGGGGCAGAACAGCAGATGGAAGGTCATTGGGCGCAAGGTCAGAAACATTAGTTTCAGATGAAAACCTTGTCGACAGGGATAGTCACAAGGGGGGCGGGTCAAATCGCTACCCCTCTCGCCCTGGGGGACCGCCGCCTTCCCTCTTTTCACATCGCCGCGAAATGCAAACCTTTTTTTGGGGTGCCCCAACCGCGCCGTTTTACAGGAGAAATCACATGGCAGGACGACCGCCAACCCCGACCCACCTGCGTTTGGTGAGGGGGAACCCCTCCAAGCGCCCGATTAACACCCGTGAGCCGATGCCGGAAAAAGGGGTACCCCCTGTCCCCAAGCATTTCGGGAAAATAGGCCGGTACTGGCACGAGCGGATCGCCGGGGAACTGGATAAGGTCGGTGTGCTGACCCGTCTGGATGCGAAAGCCCTTGAATTGTTGATTGAAGCCTACGTCGAATACCGCACCCACTGTGACACGCTGGAGAAAGAAGGTTACACCTACCGCACCGATCAGGGGTTAATTAAAGCGCACCCGGCGGCAGGCATGAAAGCCGATGCATGGAAACGTATCCACACCATGCTGGGCGCGTTCGGCATGTCACCCTCCAGCCGGTCTAAGGTCAACATGGCCGGGGAAGACAAAGCCGATCCCCTGGCTGAATTTTTACACATGAGGGATTAATCATGGCAAAGGTATCAGACGGCATCCGCTACGCCGAACGGGTCGTGGCGGGGGAAATTGTCGCCGGGGAACTGGTCAGGCTCGCCTGTCAACGCTTCCTCAATGACCTGAAAACCGGCGAGGCGCGGGATATCCATTTCAGCGAACCCCGTGCCCGGCATATCCTGAATTTTTACAAATTCGTGCCCCACGTCAAAGGGGCGCTGGCAGGCAAGCCCATTGACCTGATGGACTGGCACATTTTCATTCTGATTAACCTGTTTGGCTTTGTGCGTCCGCTGGTCGATGAGTCCACCGGCGAGGTAGTCTTGCGCAATGACGGCAGCGGGCGGCCGGTGATGGTGCGCCGTTTCCGCACCGCCTATAACGAGGTGGCACGCAAGAACGCCAAATCCACCCTGTCGTCCGGTATCGGGTTGTACATGACCGGCGCAGACAGCGAGGGCGGGGCGGAAGTTTATTCGGCCGCCACCACCCGTGATCAGGCGCGCATTGTCTTTGAGGATGCGAAGAACATGATCAAACAGGCCAGACCTTCATTGGGCAGGCTGTTTGAGTTCAACAAGCTGGCGATATATCAGGAACAATCGGCCTCCAAATTTGAGCCGCTGTCCAGTGACGCCAATAACCTGGACGGCCTCAACATCCATTGCGGCATTGTCGATGAGCTGCACGCCCACAAGACCCGCGATGTCTGGGACGTACTGGAAACTGCCACGGGTGCCCGGCTGCAATCGCTGCTGTTCGGCATCACCACGGCGGGCTTCAACAAGGAAGGGATTTGTTACGAGCTGCGTGACTATGCCGTCAAGGTTCTGCGTGGTCAGGTGGAGGATGACACCTTCTTTGGTCTTATCTACACCCTCGACAAAGAGGACGATCCCTTTGATGAAACCGTCTGGCAGAAAGCCAATCCCGGACTGGGGATCTGCAAGCGCTGGGATGACCTGCGGCGGCTGGCGAAAAAAGCCAAAGAACAGGTCTCAGCCCGGCATAACTTCTTCACCAAGCACATGAATTTGTGGGTCACGGCGGAATCAGCGTGGATGGACATGCTGAAATGGGATGACTGTGAACCGATTGCCCCGCCGCATGAGCTGAAAACCTACCCGCTGTGGGTCGGGGTGGATTTGGCGAACAAGATTGACATCTGCGCCGCCGTCAAGGTGTGGCAGGCGAGCAACGGTCATGTTCATGCCGACTTTAAGTTCTGGCTGCCGGAAGACCGGATGGAACGCTGTTCCCGGCAGATGGCGGAGCTGTACCGCAAATGGGGGGAGATGGGCGTCCTCACCCTGACCGATGGCGAAGTGGTGGATCACGGCCAGATAAAGGAAGAGCTGCAACACTGGGTCAGCGGTGAAAACCTGAAAGAAATCGGCTTTGACCCGTGGAGCGCCACCCAGTTCAGCCTGGCACTGGCGGAAGAGGGATTACCCCTGATTGAAGTTTCCCAGACCGTGCGCAACCTGTCGGAGGCCATGAAAGAGGTTGAGGCGCTGGTCTACAGCGGCAAGTTCCATCACAACGATCACCCGGTCATGAACTGGATGATGGCTAACGTCACCGCCAAACCGGACAAGAACGACAACATTTTTCCCAACAAATCCACGCCGGAAGCCAAGATAGACGGTCCCGTTGCCCTGTTTACCGCCATGAGCCGCTTATTGGTGAACGGGGGAGGCGGTCCCGACTTCCTTTCCAGCCTCGATCCGGATGACCTTTTAATGCTATGAAAAATTTACTGATTGACCTCACAGCGCTGGCGGGCGTCGGGGCGGTGCTGGCCGGCTGTTACCTTAAGTCCGGGCTGGCGAACACCCTGATCCTCGGGGGCGTGGTGTTCATTGTCTATGCACTGGCGGTCGCCAAAAGGGGGAAACATGCTGCTTGATGCCCTGTTTCGCCATGCTTCACTGGAAAATCCCCGCACCCCGCTGACAGCAGAAGCGGCTGACCATGACGGCCTGTTCAGTGCCGATGTGTATGTCAGTCCGGAAACGGCCATGAAACTGGCCGCCGTCTACGCCTGCATTTATGTGCTCTCGTCCTCCGTGGCGCAAATGCCGCTGCATGTGATGCGCAAAACCGGAAAATCGGTGGAGATGGCGCGTGACCACCCGGTGTTTTATCTGGTGCACGATGGGCCGAACGACTGGCAGACCAGTTACAAATGGCGGGAGCTGAAACAGCGCCATGTCCTCGGCTGGGGCAATGGTTATACGTGGATAAAACGCAACCGCAAGGGGGAGGTCGTCAGTCTGGACGCCTGCATGCCGTGGGAAACCACCCTGCTGAACACGGGTGGGCGCTATACCTACGGGGTCTACAACGACGAGGGCAGTGTGGCGATCAGCCCGGACGACATGATCCATATCCGGGCGCTGGGCAATCACCAAAAAATGGGCTTAAGTCCGATTCTGCAACATGCGGAAACCATCGGTATGGGCATGAGCGGGCAGAAATACACCAGTTCATTTTTTGGCGGCAATGCGCGCCCGGCGGGGATTGTGTCCGTGAAAGGGGAGATCTCAAAAGACGGCTGGGAGCGCCTGAAAAGCCTGTGGCAGAAAGCGTCAGCCGCCTTGCGCAGCGAGGAAAACAAAACCCTGCTGATGCCGGCGGATCTGGATTACAAGGCGCTGACCGTTTCCCCGGTGGATGCGCAGCTCATTGACATGCTGAAACTTAACCGCTCGATGATAGCGGGCATTTTCAACGTCCCGGCCCACATGGTTAATGACCTGGAGAAAGCGACCTTTTCCAATATCAGTAATCAGGCCATCCAGTTTGTCCGCCACACGGTGATGCCGTGGGTGGTGAACTGGGAGCAGGAACTGAACCGCCGCCTGTTTAGCCGTCAGGAGCGGCTGGCGGGATTTTATGTCCGCTTCAATCTGGCGGGGTTGTTGCGGGGGACACCGCAGGAGCGCGCCCAGTTTTACCACCTCGCCATTACCGATGGCTGGATGAGCCGCAATGAGGCACGAACCTTTGAAGACATGAACCCGGTGGACGGGCTGGATGAAATGCTGGTGAGCGTCAATGCTGCCAACCTCATCAATCCCCCGCCATCCCCTGAACCCAAACACGAGGACAAAACCGATGCGTGACAGAGAACTGCGCTGTTACCCCGGTGAGGTGCGCACTGACACCCAAGAGAGCCAGCCGACACGCATTGTCGGTTACGGCTCGGTGTTTAACAGCCGCTCTGAACCGCTCTGGGGCTTTCGCGAAATCATCAAGCCCGGGGCTTTTGACGCGGTACTGAAGGATGACGTGCGCGGACTGTTTAACCATGACCCCAATTTTATTCTGGGGCGCAGTACCGCGGGGACACTCACGCTCGCCGTGGATGAACGCGGGCTGCAATATGACATTCAGGCACCGGATACGCAGACGATACGGGATCTGGTGCTGGCCCCGATGCAACGGGGCGATATCAATCAAAGCTCGTTTGCCTTCCGGGTCGCCCGTGACGGGGAACACTGGTACGAGGACGAGGAGGGGATTGTTATCCGGGAAATCACCCAGTTTTCCCGGTTGTATGACGTCAGCCCGGTGACCTACCCGGCGTATCAGGCAGCGGATTCGGCCGTCCGCGCAATGAACCAATGGAAAGAAGCCCGGAACAGCGGCGTTCTCCAGCAGGCCATCAACCAAAAACAGGCGCGTGAGCGCATTTTAACTTTACTGAGTATTTAGGACGGGATCATGAAATTGCATGAACTGACACAACGCCGTAACACTATCGCGGCTGAAATGCGCGCCCTGCATGAAAAAATCGGGGACAACGTCTGGACGGAAGAACAGCGCACTGAGTGGCATAAAGCCAAAACGGAGCTGGACACGGTCAACGAGCAAATCCAGCGCGAGGAGTCGTTGCGCAGTCTGGATCAGCAACTGGTGGACAACACTGAGCCGGAACAGCGCTATCAGCCAGCTAACCCTGAAACCGAACAGCAGGAGCGCCGCGTGGCTGCCTTTGATAAGTTTCTGCGCCACGGGTTGGGAGAAATGACCGCCGAAGAGCGTCAGGCCGTGCGGGAGCTTCGCGCACAGGGTGTTTCCCCCGATGAAAAAGGCGGCTACACCGTGCCAACCCAGATGCTGAACAAGGTGGTTGAGGCCATGAAAGCCTACGGCGGGATCGCCAGTGTGGCGCAAATCCTCAGCACATCCACCGGGCAGACCATCGAATGGGCCACCGCGGACGGCACCACGGAGGAAGGGGAACTGCTGGGTGAAAACACCGCCGCCAGCGAAGAAGACACCGAGTTCGGCACCGCTTCTCTCGGGGCGAAAAAGCTGTCCTCCAAAATCATCCGCGTCTCGAATGAGCTGTTGCTGGATTCCGGTATTGATATGGAAGCCTATCTGGCGAAACGGATTGCCGAGCGCATCGGGCGCGGGGAGGCTAAATATCTGGTGAAAGGGACCGGAACGGGCAGCCCGCAGCAACCTAAAGGGCTGGCGGCTTCGGTCACGGGCACGGTGGAGGCGGCAGCCAAATTCAGCTGGAAAGACATGAACGCCCTGAAGCACGCTATTGATCCGGCATACCGCAACACCGGAACCTTCCGCTGGGCGTTCAATGACAGCACGCTGAAAATCATTACTGAAATGGAGGATGGACAGAACCGTCCGCTGTGGTTGCCTGAGATTGCCGGGGTGGTCCCCTCCACCATATTGGGGGTGCCCTATGTTATTGATCAGGCGATTGCGGACATGGGGGCAGGCAATAAGTTCATTTACTGCGGCGACTTTAACCGCTTTATTGTGCGCCGCGTGGCCTACATGACCCTGAAACGGTTGGTTGAACGCTATGCAGATTACGATCAGACCGCCTTTTTGGCGTTCCATCGCTTCGACTGCCTTCTGGAAGACACGGCCGCCATCAAGGCACTGGTCGGCAAGGGGACCGCTTCCGCGGGTTAATTCCCCGTCATGAAACCCACGCCGCGTAATGCGGTTTTTTTGTGCCTGCGATCAGCCACGGTCGCGGGCAGACAGGAGGTGATGTGCCTTTTCCTACCCTTGAAAAACTCCGGCAGCAGTGCCGTATCGACAGTGATAACCACACCGAAGATGATTTATTAGACACGTATTCCCGTGCCGCCATTAAACGGGCAGAAAACTACCTGAACCGCCGTCTGTATGAGGACGCGGTGCCGGAGGCTGACCCTGACGGGCTGTTAGTCACAGAAGATGTGGCCTTGGCGATTATGCTGACGGTCAGCTACTGGTATGAAAACCGGGAGGCGCAGGCATTACCCACCGGCTTTAAGGCCCTGCTGGAGCCTTACCGTTTTATTCCGTTATAGGAGAACCCCCATGAAAGCAGGCAGATTACGCCACCGCATCTTGTTGCAGCACTTTGTCCAGATCACATTACCGTCAGGTCAGCGCAGGCAGGAATGGCAGGATGTCGCCACGGTCTGGGCGGAGGTCAGGCACATTAGCGGGCGGGAATTACTCGCTTCGGGGGCGGCACTGTCAGAAACCACAGTACGGGTCTGGCTGCGTTATCGTCCCGATGTGACCAGTGCATTTCGTCTGGTGTTCCGGGGGCAGGTTTATGACATTCAGGCGGTGATCCCTGACCCGAAACGCATCCAGCTTGAACTCTTATGTAAACAGGGAGTAAAAGCATGATTAACACCCAGCTGGATTTTTCCGGCTTACAGGCGATAGTGAAGGATCTTGAAGTACTCAGCCGGGCCGAAAATAATCAGGTCCTGAGAAAAGCCACTTATGCCGCGGCGTCAGTACTGCGTGATGAAGCCCGGGTCAAGGCACCGAAACGCACAGGCAAACTGGGCCGTAATATCGTGGCGGCCAATCGGCGAACGCGAAACGGTGAAGCCTCTGCGGGGGTGTATGTGCGGGGGTCTAATGCCAAAGGCACCAACAGCGACCCCACAATGAAGCAGGATGATCCGCGCAATGCCTATTACTGGCGCTTTCTGGAGTACGGCACCTCCAAGATGGCCCCGAAACCCTTTGTGCGTCCGGCGTTTGATGCCAAATCCGATGCAGCGGCGGAATTTGCAATGAAACGGCTGAATCAGGCGATTGATGAGGCATTGTCAAAATGACTGAGGCTGATATTTTCCCATTGTTAGCGTCGATATTGCCGGAGCAGGTCTTTCCCTATGTGGCGCCGCAGCTGGAGCCGCCGGTGAGGCCGCCGTGGTGTGTCTTTTCGCTCTACGGCATTGATCAGGATGTGCTGAACGGGCAGGCGGGCCAGCTCAATACCCTGCAAATTGATGTCTACGCGTTAACCATTGATGAGGCGCGAATGATACGGGACAAAGCCCGGTCAGCGATAGCCGGACTTCACCCCACCGAACTGAGCGAAACGAACGGCTATGAGCCGGATACCGAACTTTACCGCGCCACACTGGAATGCCAGATCTGGCAGTAGATAACCCTTTCATGACACCGCCTGCGGGCGGTTTTTTCTTTCTGGAGAGTCCGTTATGAGCAGTAAATACGAAAAGGCGCAGGGCACGAAAGTCAGCATTTCGGCCATGGCAGCCAAAGAGCCCAACCCCAAAGAGGCGGTCTGGCAACAAATCGACTGTACCACCAAGGAGATCAGTTACACCGGCGGGCAGAAGTCCGACATTGAAGTCACCACCCTGTGCTCCACTGAACAGGAGATGACCAACGGTCTGGCGGCACCGGGGGAAATTACCCTGTCCGGCAACTGGTCAGCCGATGAGGCCGGGCAGAATACCCTGCGCAACGCCTACGACACCGATGAGCTGCACGCCTTTAAGGTGGAATTCCCCACCGGCAATGGGTATGCCTTTCTGGCTGAGGTGCGCCAGAATTCGTGGAGTGTGTCTGCCAGCGGACTGGTGACGGCCAGTTTCACCCTGCGGCTGAAAGGCAAGCCAGTCCCCCTGAAACCGATCACACTTCCCCTCACTAAAGACACAGGAACGCACTGATGACAAAGAAAAAACCGGATTTACGCGCGCTGGCACTGGCCCCGAATGCGGGCTTTCGCAGTAAAACCGTCACCGTAGCGGAATGGGACGGGGTCGTGGTCACCTTGCGCGAACCGTCAGCGGGGGCGTGGGGACAATGGCAGGACACCATTACCCCGCAGGAGGAAGAACAAGCCTTGTCGGCGGCGGAGAAAACCCATCGCAATGTGCGCGGGGACGTGGTGCTGTTTATTGACGTGCTGCGGGATGAAGACGGCGATCCGGTCTTCACCCCCGATGATGCCGATATTGTGGCGGGCATTTATGGTCCGGTGCATTCTCGTCTGCTGCATCAAGCACTGGATCTGATGACGTCACAGGCGGATGCGGAAAAAAAGTAAAGGCACCTGCCACCTTCTTTATGATGACACTGGCGCTGCGGCTCGGCAAAACCCTGTCTGAGCTGCAACGGGAGATGAGCGCCAGTGAATGGCTGTTGTGGCTGGAATACGACCGCCTGAGTCCGTTGGGGGATCAGCGCAGTGACATTCAGGCGGCGCAAATCGCCTCTGCGGTCTATCAATCGCAGGGCGTAAAAGTCAGTCTGCATGATGCCCTGCTGCAATGGGGTGAGCCGGACACTGACCCTGACGGCGCTTCCGGTCTGGAAGCCTTTTTATCTACCCTGACCTGAGTAATTTTCTATGGCAAAACTGCGTGAACTGATTATTAAAATCTCAGCCAACTCGGCCTCGTTTCAGTCTGAAATTGCCCGCGCCTCACGGATGGGGGCGGAGTATTACCGGACGATGGAGAAAGGGGGGCGTCAGGCGGCTGCGGCCACCCGTCACAGCCAGCAGGCGCTGCGGGAGCTGAATAACCAGTTGCTGTCCGCCAAGAATGCCGCGGCGGGCATGGCCGGCGCCTTTGCCGGGATGTTTGCCACCGGCCGCCTGATCAGCATGGCCGACAATTACAATTCCCTGAATGCCCGTATCAAGCTGGCGACGACCTCCACGGAGGATTTTACCCACGCGCAGCGGGAATTAATGCGGATCAGCCAGTACACCGGTTCCACCTTTGAATCCAACGCCGGGCTGTTTTCCCGTGTATCCAGCTCACTGCGTGAATACGGGTATTCGACCCAAGATATTCTGTCCCTGACGGACGCCTTGGCCACTGGCTTGCAAGTGTCCGGCGCTTCCGCCGAAGAGACGTCATCGCTTATCGTCCAGTTATCACAGGCACTGGGGCGCGGCGTGCTCCGGGGGCAGGACTTTAACTCGGTCGCCCAGTCGGGACAACGGATCATGAAAGCCCTGTCCGATGGACTGGGGGTCGCCCAGAAAGACCTGAAACAACTGGCGGATGCGGGCGAGCTGACGACACCAAAAATTGTACCCGCGCTGATTGGTCAGTTGAAGACCCTGCATGACGAGTTTGATTCGATGCCGAACAGCGTGAGCGCCGCTTCAACGCGCGTCACAAATGCGTTTCAGCAATGGGTAGGGGAAGCCAACAAGACCACCGCGGTCACGGCAACCCTCTCCGGGGTGCTGGATGGGGTGGCGAAAAATATGGATACCGTTGCAGCGGCGGGCGGGATACTGGTGGCCGTCGGGGCGGCGCGCTTCTTCGGCGGGATGGTGACCGGGGCGGTGACGGCGACCGGCCGGATACTGGAAACCTACCGCGCTGAGGTGGCGCTGGCAGATGCTCAGGTCAGGGGCACCCAGATTGCGACTGCCCGGGCAAGGGCGGCGGTGTACCGGGCACAACGGGCACTGGTGGCTGCCCAACATACCGATAAGCAGGCGCTGGCCGAAACCCGGTTAGCCCAGGCACAAGCCCGGCTCAGTCGAAATATTGATGCCCGGACCGCCGCCCAAGACAGGCTGAACAAGGTCACCTCACTGGGGTCGCGATTGATGGGGGGCGCTCTGGGATTGATTGGGGGGTTACCCGGTCTTGCCATGCTGGCGGGATCTGCCCTCTATTATCTGCATCAAAGTCAGGAACAAGCCAAGCAATCCGCCTTGGAACTGGGGAAAAATACCGATCTGCTGATTGAATCGCTGAAGACCATGAATTCGCTGGAGATTAAAAAGCGCATTTTTGACACCCAAGATCAGGTATCAGATCAGAAAAAAGCCATCGAAGCCCAAACCCAGTTAGTCGAAGCCCGAAAAATGGCGATGGAGCGCGCGCGGATTGTCGCTGAAAAAG
The DNA here is from genome assembly GCF_002632615.1 of Xenorhabdus miraniensis. The sequence continues at coordinate 3,649 of NZ_NITZ01000041.1, read as the reverse complement.
GGGTGAAAACCCTTTACTCCTCATCGCCGACTGAACAGCTCACTGAGGCTATCCGGGTTTATAACAACGAAGTGAACAATCTGGCTATTATGCAGGCGGGGTTAGGTAATAAGCAGCGAGAGCTAAATATGTTACAGGCCAGCCAGACAGGCCTGCTTCGTGACAATTATGTAGAAATGCTCAATACCCGCGATATTTTGCCGATGCTGACGCTGGCGGGGTCGGATTTTAATAAGGTGTTATCGGCGGGTAACCGTTTGTTGCAGGAACGGATGACCTTAACCCCGGTTCCCTTTGCGCTGCCTCCGGCTCCTCTGGATGATAAGCAAAAGGATTTTCTTAATAAATCTGAACGTGACCTGGCACTTTCAACGTTACAGGGGGAAGCCCGGGTCAAAAAACAAGCGGAGTTTGCCGCCGAGGATCAGGGACTCAATACGCCCCAACATCGGGATAATTATCAAAAATACATCAATAATGCGATAGCCATCTACCAAAATGGTGAAAAAGCCAAAGCCGCGCAGGCAGCGGCGTCAAAAGCCGCGAGTGAAGCCGCTAAAGCCGCCCGGGAAGCGGCAAAAGTCGTGGAAGATTACGCCAGTAAAGTAGCCGAACTGAACACACAACTGGCAACCGAAGCGATTCGGTACAAGGACGGTAACGCGGCGGCCGAACTGTTCGCTGCTTCTCAAGGTAACGTGACTAAGTTCACCAAGGAACAGAACGACCATCTGAACCAGCTCAACCAGAGACTGGCAGAAACCAAGCAACGTTATCAGGACTTACAAGCTGCCATAGACGCTGACCCGTTCCGCAATGTTGCTAAAAGAACCAAGGAAGCTACAGAGCAGCTACAACGGCAGAATGCGGCCGGTCAGATTGAATCACCCGCTGAATACACCTATCGGGAAGGTGAAATATGGAAAGACGAAGTCAAGGGTAATGCAGAGGCCAGCCAGAGATACGCGGTATCGGCTGATAAAGACCTGTTGGGGGATATTGATCCGATACAGGATTTGGAAAACCAGCTTGAGCGCAAAAAGGCACTTTATCAGTCCTATGCTGATTCGACGGTTATCAGTGAACAACGCAAAAACGAGTTGATCCTTGCTGCTGAACGCGATACCGACGCCAAACGATTTGAGGCGGCCAAACAGGTGTTTGCCAGTCAGGGTGATTTGCAGTCACTCGCGGTGACGATGTTTGAGACCACACAGGAGCGCATGGGCAATATGGTCACTGGCCTCTTGACCGGGACTAAATCCCTGAGAGAGGGGATGTCGGAAATGTTCGCATCTCTGGCTCAGGATGTGATTAAAAGTCTGGTTAAAATGGCCGCACAGGCCCTGATCACCAACACCATCATGAAGGGCATGGGGTCGATGGGCGGCGGTGGCATGTTCAGTGGCTTTACTTCCCTGTTCACCCAAAACGCCAAGGGTGGCGTCTATACCTCGGCAAACCTGAGTCAGTACAGCGGGCAAATCGTCAGCAGTCCGACCCTGTTTGCTTTTGCCAAAGGGGCAGGGCTGATGGGGGAAGCGGGGCCAGAAGCGATTATGCCCCTTGCCAGAACCAGCAATGGCAATTTGGGGGTCAGACTGGTTGGAGCCAATCTGCCCAATTCAGGGGCAGCACCGCAGGTTCATATCACCATTCACAATGAACAGACAACGCAAACCACTTCACCGGGCTGGGAGCAATTCGGGAGTGAAATTGGGCGTTTTGTCGAACAACGTTACCGGGAGTTAATCGGTCGTGACTTGGGACAAGGCGGCATACTTAACCGGGCAATCAAAGGGGGGCGATAATGAAACTGGAAGAATTTACTTATATTCCGCGTGTCAATCCGACAGGGGATATTACCCAGAAAGTGCGCTCTGTGCAGTTTGGTGACGGATACACCCAACGGAGCGGGGACGGCATTAACAGTGAGCATCAAAGCTGGACATTAAGTTTTGTGGGTAACAAGCAATACATTGATGGCATTCGGCAATTTTTGGCCCGTCATGGCGGATATCGCACATTTAAGTGGAAGAATCCTCTTTTGGATACAGGGCTGTATGTTTGCCGGGGGCATAAGATTACGGCAATGGGCATGAATGGCATGAACGAACAAATGTACCAACTCTCTGCGGTATTTGAAACCACCTATCAACCTTAGGATATCTTATGGCAATCAATGTAGATCTCCAGCGCCTTGAGCCGGGGAACAAGGTTTTATTGTTCTCAGTTGATGGCTCAGATTTTGGTGGGCCAGAGCTATATTTTCATAATCATCCCATTCCTTACACCGAAGCGGAATTGGTGGGTTCGGACGACCTGCCGATTAAATCCATTTGGTGGCAAGGGGTGGAGTATAAGCCGTGGCCGGTTGAAATCCGGGGCTTGGAAATTGTCAGTGATGGCAGGGCGGCCACACCCTCGCTAAAAGTCTCCAATATCGACGGAACTATCAGCGCACTGTGTCTGGCTTATCAAAATATGGCGCAGGCGCGTGTCACTATCCGTATGACTTTTACGCATTATCTGGATGCCCATAATTTTCCCGAAGGGAACCCAGAAGCCGATCCCACACAGGAAAAAATTGACGTTTTCTATATTGACAGCAAGACCCATGAGGACAATGAAAGCGTCCAGTTTGCCTTGTCTTCACCCGCTGACTTACAGGGTATTCAAATTCCGACGAGACAGATTCATAGTCTGTGTACGTGGTGTATTCGCGGACTGTATAGAAAGTCACCTTGTAACTATACGGGCACCCGGTATTTTGATGAAGACGGTAACCCAACCGATGATCCGTCGCGGGATGCGTGTGGTGGACTAATGAGTGATTGTAAAGCTCGATATGGTGAAGAGTCCCAATTGCCATTTGGTGGCTTTCCCGGTTCTGCACTATTAAGGCGGTGATAAATTGTAGCATTTATCTACTATGATGTAGTTGATTTGCATCTAGCTATTGCTATTATTGGCAAAATTAATGATAGAGGGTAAGTAATGAAAAAATCATTTTTCTCTGTGGTCTTACTTTTGCCAAGCCTTTTATTGACTGGTTGTATAAATGGTTCTGTGGGCAATCAACCCCCACATCCTGAAAGAAAGCAAGAGCCGTCATTGATGTCAAAAATTGATTTTAGCAAGGCTGATTATGGCTCTGAGCCTAGCAACTATAAAAATCTTGTTAAAAGTCATTTTGAAACAATTTTAAAAGATCCAGCATCGGCCAAGTATTCTAATTGGACGAAACCAATGAAAGAAGTGATGATTCAGAATAAACTTCCTGTATTTGGCTATTCATTGTGTGTAAACGTGAATGCCAAAAATTCATATGGTGGATACACAGGAAATCAATTGTATTGGGTGTTTATAAAAAACAATCAGGTTGAGCGAATTCAAGATACAACGCAATTTCCATATAAAAGAATTTTTATTGGTCATAATATAACGTGTTAAATTTATAATTCGGAAAATTAGCCCCTGCATGGGGCTTTTTTTTGCTATGGAGTTTACATGCGTCCGCACATTATTCAATCCATCATGGATCACGCGCAGGCCGAATACCCCAATGAATGTTGCGGGCTGGTTATCCAGAATGGACGAAGGCAGGAGTATGTTCCCTGCCGCAATACCGCCCCTTCCCCAACAGAGC
>NZ_NITZ01000040.1 GCF_002632615.1 Xenorhabdus miraniensis | reverse complement strand
CTTTCAGAGCCGCCATTTTCCGGGGTGAACTTTTCCTGAGCGATGAAATCTTTTAGATGACGGCTGACCGTACTTTCATGAATACGCAAGGCCTGTGCAATCATCTGAGCTGTCCAGCCTTCGGAGGCTAAAAGCACGGCCTTGATGCGATCACAGACTCGACTGTCACGAGTGGTATCATGCATCAATTCGAGGGCACGTTTTTGTTCTGGTGTCAGATGAATTTTCATGGTTGCAAGCATGATCTGATTTGGGTGATAAATCAAGCATCTTCAATGGCGATTGGTATATTTCCCGCGTATTTACAAAACCAAAAGTATTCTGTTTTATTTTTTAATGAAAATTAAACTCATTAATAGGGTGGTTTTTTGTTTTTATGGATTTGTGAATTTACAGAAATTCTATATGTAATCAATATTAAAAAATGAATGTCCATGATGTTAATATTTGTAATATCTTTTTTATTGGAAATTAAAATAGTATTTGTTCATATTATTTATTTGATGATGATTTTTTAACAGTGTTTGTTGTATTATTAATTCGTTGCATTATTGCAGAAAATAATTTCACTATATTATTAAGGGGCGGGATAGCCCCCTATAGAATGATCTTTAGTATAATTCTTGTTTACTAATTTGTTTTTTCAAACAAACAATTTCTGGTAGTAGCTCAATAAGTAAACCTATCTGCTGGAATATAAGCTGGATTTTGCTATTGCTTTCAGCAGGTGTCAGGTTGATTTTTTCCATCAAGTTATTTATTGCAGATTGCAATGCCTCACCATCCATTCCGTCTTGGTTTAATGTGGATTCAACGTAGCAAATTGCATCATTAAGAATATCCAGGATTTCTGGATCATTAAGCCTGTCACGATGAGCCCCTAATGCAGAAATATAGCTCAGCATCGTATGGTTCAGGCACAATAAACGGAAAGCGGTTTCTTGGGAAATACGATAGTTTTTTGGTTCTGATGCCATGTTTGAGATCACGGATGCCAGTTCAGCATCACAATTATGAGCATCACGGCGAGCAATACGGTAATCCAGACAGTTGCTCTTTCCTTGATGATACTGCATTAAAATAGCATTAAGGTAACGGCAATTAGCAACCATTGTTCTGTTAATCACTTGAGGCAATTGGCGAAATTTCCAGTCTGGCCAAATGAAACTGACAGCAAGTAAGGCAATGCCACAACCTATCAATGTGTCGATAATTCTGGGTAGTGCAATTTCAAAGCCTTCACCTAATAAATTGAAACTCAGTAAAACCAGAAGAGTAATGAATAGTGTTGCATGTGCATATTGGCTATTGCGAAAAGCGAAGAACAGCACTCCAGATATGACAATTAGCACCAGTTGCCCTTCAATAGAGGGCACAAAATAGAGAATGGGTAAGCCAATCAAAATTCCTGCCAATGTACCAATGACACGTAAAGCCAGGCGTCGGCGAGTGGCACTATAGTTAGGTTGGCAGACAAATAAACTCGTTAGTAAGATCCAATAACCTCGTTGTAAATCAAATAGTTGGATAATGGCATAGCCAGTACATAGCAGGATAGACATTCGAACCGCATGGCGAAAGAGTGCCGATTTTGGTGTCAAATTGCGGCTGATCCTGAACCATACATCACGCCAACCTGTTAAATCTTCACCGGATAAGCGTGTCTCTTCTTGTTGGGTATTTGGGGAAAGAAGGTATTGATCCGAACCAAGCCCTGCTAATTGGGCGTCAATCGCACGTAAGTTTTTCAGCAGATTATCAAATGCTATTATTTTGGAATTAGTGCCTTGCTGGTTTTTTAAGCGATCAAGGGAGCTTTCAAGATAACTGAACGCACTTTCAAAACGTGGATTATGTTGATATTGCTTATGTAAGATAATAGATTGCGAAATCTGCTCGCATGCTCGTGCTTGCATAGAAAGTAGCCTTTGAATACGAAACAGAATATCGCTGTGACGAAAAATTTCTCTCAGTTTTTGATACTGAACATGGGATGAACTGGCTCGCTCATGGATATCTTGTGCAACAAAATAATAATGCAAAGTATGGCGCGTTCCTCGCTGCCCTCTGTCGCCTTTTAAGCGACTTAATAAAGAGATCTTGGCTTGATTGAGTGTCGTGACTAATGTGCTATTTGCCATGGCAATATCAAACACAGCTTGCTTATATTCTTCAGCTTCAGAATCAGGATCAAACAAACTTGTTTTGGCATAAAGATAGGTTGAAAGTTGCTGGTAACAACGTGCAAGGTTTTCTTGCAAAGGGCGAATTGGAAATAATAAGTGGCCGGTTAATGTCAGTAAATTATACCAGATGGCACCAATGAGCAGTAATACAGGCTGCTGATACCAAACAGGAAATATGGATGAGCCGAGCATGGTATAAATCGCTACCAGTAAAGCACCAAAGGCAATAGTAGCGTAGCGCTGTCCCAAAGCACCCAACAGAATAAAGCCGCAGGTTGATATTGCCAGCCCGAGCATAAAAAACCATGGATAGGGAAATAGCAATGTAATCGAAGTGAAAGCGGCAAAGAAAGAGACCAGGGTAATAATAAGATTACGCAAACGACCAACCAAACGATCATCCAAATCTGTTAATGCCGCCGCAACGACACCTAGCAGCAAAGGAATGGTTATTTTAAGTTCTTCTCCTAATAGCCAGGGAATCAGGGTAGTTCCTGTCAGTGCAATGAATATACGGATATAATAGAGGACATGACTGTTATACAGAAAATGGCGGGAGCTGGATAAAACCGTTAGCACAAAATACCCCTAACAACATTTACGTGATGAAGTAGTTCAACAATTTTCAGGTACGGTGCCACGACAATGGAACTCAAATCAACGCAAATCGGGCAACGACTTGCCCAACATCCTTATAACAGGGTGCGTCTGCTTAATGCTGGCATTGAAGTCAGTGGTGATAAGCACCAGTACCTTATTCCATTTAATCAATTGATTGGCATTCAGTGTAAGCGAGGGATTGTCTGGGGGGAACTGGAATTTGAATTACCTGAGGGAAAAGTGGTTCGTCTGCATGGTACTGAATGGCAGCAAACCCAACATTTTTACCATTACTTATTAAAGGAATGGCAAAAATGGAGCCTCGATATGAGCGATGTCAGTGCGGAAGTATTGGCTGCTCAAGTGAATGAAATTAATAAAATCGGCCAACAAGATCGCTGGTTGAAAATTGCAGAATTAACTTCATTGCAGCAACAAATCCAAGAAACATTCCAGTCACTACCTCTTCCATTACAACGAATCACACAATTTGAGAACTGTCGTGATGATTATCAGATTTGTTTGGATTGGTTGTATAAGGGTGAAAAAACAATTCAGGCTATGAACCAGGGTTGGATGGATCGTGTTTTGGCGCAACATGAGGAATTTTTCCGGACCATAGAAACTTCACCACTTGATCGTTCTCAGTGTCAGGCGGTTATTAATGGTGAGAAAAATATTTTAGTCTTAGCCGGTGCGGGGAGCGGAAAAACCACTGTTTTGATGGCGCGTTCTGGGTGGTTGTTATTGCGTCAACAAGCTCTTCCCGAACAGATCTTGCTGTTGGCTTTTGATCGTCAGGCTGCTGGTCAAATGAATGAACGCATTCAGGCGCGTTTGGGAATAAAAGAGGTAAAAGCAAAAACATTTCATGCCTTGGCTCTGCATATTATTCAGCAAGGAAGCAATAAAGAAACCAAGATTAGTGAACTGGAAATTGATGCTCAGAAGCGTCGTAACTTTCTCATCCAAGAATGGCAAAAGCAGTGTGGCGAAAAAAAAGCACAAGCGAAAGGTTGGCGGGAATGGTTAGATGAAGAACTGGATTGGCAATTACCAGAAGGTGAATATTGGCACGATAACCAATTAACAGATAAGCTATCTGTTCGTCTGGAACGCTGGCTGGGATTGATGCGTAGGCATGGCGGCAGTCAGAAAGAGATGATTAAACAGGCACCTGCTGCTTATGCTTACCTATTTCAGAAACGTATACGGCTTATGGCTCCTTTGTTGAAGGCTTGGAAATCGGCACTGAAATCTGAAGGTGCAGTCGATTTTTATGGTTTAATCCATCAGGCTGTGAATATTTTACAAAAAGGGCAATTTATCAGTCCATGGAAACATATTCTGATTGATGAATTCCAGGATATTTCACCGCTGAAGGCCAAATTATTGACAGCGCTGAAGGCGCAAAATAAACAAAGCCATCTATTCGCTGTGGGAGATGATTTGCAAGCAATTTATCGTCCTAGTGGTGCAGAATTAACTTTAATGATAGCTTTTCCAACTTATTTTGGTGATGGTACAAAATGCACGTTAGATACGACTTATCGTTTCAATGATCGTATCAGTGAAATAGCCAACCGATTTGTGCAACAAAATCCTCATCAATTAGCTAATCCACTTAATAGATTGATAAAAGGCAATAAAAAATCGGTTGTGATTTTGCCGGAAGAACAGTTGGAAGCACTGCTTAATAAAATGAGCGGTTATGTTACCAAGCAGGAAACCATCTTATTATTGGCACGCTATTATCATCTCAAGCCAGAACTATTGAACAAAGCACCAACTCGCTGGCCAAATTTGCAGATCGAATTTATGACAATTCATGCGTCTAAAGGGCAACAAGCGGAGTATGTCATTATTCTGGGACTACATCAGGGAAAAGATGGTTTTCCGGCACCCGCGAGGGAATCTGTGATAGAACACGTTTTATTACCGCAACCTGAAGATTTTCCTGATGCGGAAGAACGCCGTCTTTTATATGTTGCACTGACACGGGCAAAAAAACAGGTTTGGTTGATGCAGGAACCGAAAAATCCATCGATATTCATTCATCAATTGTTGCAATTAGGCGTACCCACTCAGCGTAAACCTTAAAACCGTATCAACACCAGAAAAAACAAGATTAAAAATGGGGGGAGAGTTTGGCTCTCCCATTTCCGTTCTGATTATTGGAGTCTTTCATTAAGATAGCGTTGATAATCTGGTACGCTGATATCGACTTCTTCTGAAAAAAGCGCGGAGTTGATAAGAAAATCGGCACTTGAGAGGTTAGTAGCAACGGGAATATTCCAAACAGTGGCTAAACGTAGCAGAGCTTTGACATCAGGATCATGTGGAACTGCATTCAAAGGGTCCCACAAGAAAATCAAAACATCGATTTTTCCTTCAGAAATTAGGGCACCAATTTGTTGATCACCTCCCATTGGCCCACTCAGCATACTTGTAATAGTGAGTCCCGTCTTTTGCTGAATTAAATGCCCTGTCGTTCCTGTCGCATACAGAGTATGCCTGTTTAATAAGGACTTATGTGTATTGGCCCAGTCTAGTAAGGCTTTTTTACAGTGGTCATGGGCGACAAGGGCGATATTTTTTGATTTTGCCAAGGTGCGAACCGTTGATTCCATGGTGATACCTTTATATGAATAAATGATTTACCATTTTTTTAAATGGCAAGATAATAAAAAACAGCCGTGATTATCATAAATACTGTAGCAGATAAACCAAATGAAAATAGCTGTTGCGTCATGGAGTAACGACTAAAGGTAATATAGGGGGCTAAATGAATGATCAATATATAGCGACTATACTGAGAAAGGTCAAAACAATAGCGTTGGTAGGTGCGAGTGATAAACCAGAGCGTCCAAGCTATAAGGTAATGAAATACTTACTGAATCAGGGATATAAAGTCATTCCTGTCAGTCCTAAATTGGCAGGGCAAACTTTGTTGGGGCAGCCTGTTGTAAGTCAATTAGCAGATATTAATCAACCAGTGGATATGGTTGATGTATTCCGTAATGCGACAGCGGCTTACGGTGTGGCTGAAGAAGCAATCGCTATTGGTGCAAAAGTGCTTTGGTTACAGAAAGACATCATCAATGAAGAAGCAAAATCACTGGCAGAACACGAGGGATTGGATGTTGTGATGGATTGTTGCCCTAAAATTGAAATCCCGCGCTTGGGTATGGAGAAATAAATAAGGTGGTGAGCGTTTTATTATGCACCACCTTACCGGAATGATTTAAACAAGGGTAAATAAGAGCGTTTAATTTCGTAGTCGTGGGGCTTGCAATTGATTGCGGATTGACTCGGCCAACTCATCCATGGAAGGTTGTTCTGGGTGGTCATCTGATGTTTCATAAGTCAATTGAGCTTCTGCCAGATAAGTATGGACGGGTTGCCCATCATCACCTTCCATCACAACGTGGTACCACGGAGCTGAACGTAAAGTAGCATTAGATGCAATATCATTTTCCTGCGGCTGTTCTAAAGAATATTCAGCATCAATATCTACAACAACACCCAAATAACCCAGCAGCTTATGTCGTACTTGCTGGCCGATACCGAATTTGCTGGCGATCATCATAGTCACCTCCAAAGAAACCTTGCAATGACTCTTATATAAGGGCAATAAGGTAAATTTCAAGTGCATACCCGGTAGCCGGAATTTTTGCATGATTTTTGAAACTAAGATGGCATGTGATCGCCACCCCATAATTTCAGGTTAGCTGTTGCGTATATAAAATACAATACCAAAAGTGGGTTTAACGTTTCAAAGTTCTTACTATCTGCTTTGGGAGGGGCGTAATGATGACCAAATACAACATTATTATTTATGTTTACGGCCGGGTACAGGGCGTTGGATTCCGTTATAAAACGTACCATTGGGCAAAGAAAAATAAGCTGGTGGGATATGTTCGTAATATGAATGATGGCAGCGTTAAAATTGTTGCTTGTGGTGATGATACGCAAATCAAAATGTTAACGCATTGGCTGGAACAGGGAGGGCCTCCGGGTGCCAAGATCGAACATTTCGAGTCACAATTTTGTGAAGTAGAAGAGATGACTGATTTTAGCATCCGCCATTAACGACGGATGAAGAGATCAAATACACTTGACTGGTTTCGGAAGGCCCGCAATTTTTGTTGCTTGTTTTGCCGGCCCTTTGGGGAATAGTCGATAAAGGTAACGGCTGTTCCCTTTTTCCTCACCATATTTTTGAGAGAGTGCCTTAACTAACATACGAATAGCGGGAGAAGTATTAAATTCTTCGTAGAATTCACGCACAAAACGTATCACTTCCCAGTGCTGTTCGGTTAGAGTGATTGCTTCCTGTTCAGCAAGAATAGGAGCCATGGTTTCTTGCCAGTCACGGCTATTTTTTAGATAACCCTGCGCATCGGTTTCAATTTCACGACCTTCAAATACCAACATAATTTTTTAACCATCCAATTACGATGGCTGCAATTTAGCAAAAATCACCACTATTCCCAAGAAAGATTGCCAAATATGCTGAATAAATAGACCAACAGATAGTAATGTGAATAAATTGACGGCAGTTGAACAGATAAATGCTTTACATTGAGAACAGTGATGTTTATAGTGCTCGACATCGCGGAGGGGTGGCCGAGCGGCTGAAGGCAGCGGTCTTGAAAACCGCCGATGGGAAACCATCCGAGAGTTCGAATCTCTCCTCCTCCGCCAGTTACACTTCTAGCAGCATCTCTTAAAGTCTACTTTCCCTAGTAAAATCAAAGAAAATCCCCAAATAACACTCTATCAACGTCTACTGGCATCTATTGCAATGTACCCCAATCAGGGGGTATATATAGGGGTAACTTTCTGTACCTCCTAGAAAATACCCCCATTACTGTGAGGGGGCAAGGATGCTAGAAATATGAAACTAACAGCCCGACAAGTTGAAACAGTAAAACCCCAAGATAAAGATTTTAAGCTATCGGATGGCGGCGGTTTATACCTGTTGGTAAAGACAACCGGTTCTAAATACTGGAGACTGAAATACCGCATTGCAGGAAAAGAAAAGTTACTCGCTATTGGCACTTTTCCACTTATTACATTGGCAGAGGCCAGAAGAAAGCGTGATGAAGCCAAGAAACTGATAGCCGAAGGTATTGATCCCAACCAAGATAAAAAACAAAAGAAACTGGCAACTCAGGGAGAAATTAGTAACACCTTTGAAAGCATTGCGCGTGAATGGTACGAGGGAAGAAAAGACAGATGGTCTGTTGGTTATCGTGAAGATATGATGGACGCATTTTAAAATGATGTATTCCCTTATATAGGTGATCGTCCGATTGCTGAAATAAAACCCCTCGAATTATTAGACCTCCTTTCTATTATGAAAAAGAGAGGGGCTACAGAAAAGTTGAAGAAAGTTCGACAGCGCTGCGGTGAAGTATGGAAATACGCAATTATTACTGGCAGGGCAGAATACAATCCCGCACCAGATTTAGCGAGCGCCTTTGTTCCCCATAAACGTGGACATTATGCTCACCTTTCAGTAAATGAGCTACCTGAATTTTTGCGTTCCGTTGATAAATATATGGGAAGCCAGATCGTTAGAGTGGCTTTGCGTATTCTTATATTAACGGGTGTTCGACCTGGGGAACTTCGCAAGGCTGAATGGTCAGAAATTGATTTAGATAAGGCGATTTGGGAAATTTCAGCCGAAAAAATGAAAATGCGTCGTCCCCATATCGTGCCACTGCCAGAACAAGCTATTAATTTATTGAAGCAGATTCAGCCTATCAGTGGTAGCTATCAATATGTTTTTCCAAGCCGTACAAATTATAAAAATCATCTATCTGATATGGCATTGAATACCATGATGAAGCGAATGGGGTATGGCGGTAGAGCTACAGGCCACGGATTCCGCCATACGATGAGTACGATATTCTGCGCTTGAAGAAACACAATCCTTATTATTATCAGTTGATTGTGTTGCATTATATTAAGGCACTGCCACTCAGGCCAATGGGCACGAAATTAGGGATTTCTCATAACAAAGTCGCCAAATGATTACAGGCAGCCGAGGGATTTATTGAAGGCGTACTGGCCGTTTCAGATGTCGTTTTGGAACTGGATAAAGGCGTGCAAAAAGAAACCGTTAATAGGGTTGCGTAATTACAAAAGTCAGTATGCTGTGATAAGAGTGACAGCAATGTCACACAGCTTATTAATTTCAGACCTCGCTTTGGCGGGGTTTTTTGCTTTCTGGGGGAACGTAGTCTGCACCTGTCACAGAATCCTTAATTATCCGTCCTGCATCTGAACAGCCCACACCTGATATGAATGGCAAAGAAGTACTGGTCTACAATCCTTGCGATGGCTGGCATATTGGCTATGTGCATTTTTGGGAAGGGGAATACGCTGGCATTTATTGATGGATAGGCGATGAGTTTGAACCCCGGTATTTCTATGTCGCATGGGCGCAATTACCCGATGGCTTGAAAATCGGTGATGCGTTTGAAGACCAGAAAGCCACACCGGAAGAAATGGATCGCTATTGGGCGGCAAGAGAAAAGCCGAGCGGTAAATAAACTGTTAGCACCAAACTTCAAATATACAACTCATTGAATCGTGCACTCGACAAATAGACAGATTTTATAATGCACCACCATATTTTAATGCGTATTGATTCTGCTATGGTCTATTTAATTGAGATAAAAACCTGACCTAAGTAATATTAACTGGCTATTTAGCAGTAGGATGAAATGACCTTTAACAAATAATAAGTGAGGGATTTATGTCTGACGTTAATAAGCCAGTGTGTCCAGAAGGTACTATGTTGTCTTTTGATCTTAATATAGGAACCATCCAATTTTATAATGGTGGTAATCCAGATTATGATAAAGTTCAAGAATGGGGGCGTTCGGCTCCAGGCGAAGATGGGACGGGTACACTACCTATTGGCACCCTGACAAATCTTCAAAGCACAATGGGAGTTGGAAACATATTAGCATTCAAACTAATTGAGGTCCCCATTGGTACTTTCTGGGGATTACAGTTAGAAGTTGATACACAAAACCAACCATACTTAGGAAGTAAGAACCTTGAAATAATGGCGAATGGTTCAACTTATAATCTTGGTTCTGTTAGTCCTCACGCACCCTCTCTTGAAACTTATTTTCTTTATGTTTCTGATGGTGCAAAACAACTAGGTGAACTACTGAAACACAATTTAGGTAATACATTGCATTTTTGCTTCAACTGGAAATAAACCTACACACTGAATTCAAGGCTGCGCTCTGGTGTGGCCTTTTTCATTTCTACCAGTAATCAACTTAGCGTTTACAACTCACCCTCGTTCATCACGGATAACGCTATTTTGATAACGGATACCCGATGTTGGTGCCTGCCTGTGATAGGGTATCATCTGTGGATGGAAGGGAGTACCGCCTACAGCCGGGATTTGTCACTGACCAGCAATGGGGAGGGAGCGTTATTTATTAGTTCAGGCAAACGCTCATACTGGAAAGCGAGCCAGTGGGGAACGACCAACTACACAACAAAACAACCCATTCTTATCTTAGACGCTGCCAGTTATTTCAACTTCTAACTTCTCAGGAACACACCATGTAATATTCACAAGGCACTCTTTCCATTGTGTCCGGCTCGGCTATTGTCCGCGGCACGGGCACCAGATTTAAATCGAATCTCAACGGCGTTGCACCGGGGCAGGTCATTTTAATCCAGTCCGGCAACAGTAAATTACTGCACATGATTCAGGCGGTGAACTCGGATACCGAACTGGTACTGGCTGATGCAGCTAAAACCACCCTGAATAATGTTAAGTACCAGATTCAGATTACTATCCCCGATTCTATCTCGGATGGTGTCCGGCATATGGTGGCGAATACCAGCTCCATCATTGGCTTCCTCCAGAATATGGACAGATGGATGAGCCAGACCGGGACAGTGGAGGTGACCTTACCGAACGGCCAAACGGTATCGTTGCAATCAATCCGGGCATTGCAGGCAGCGATGGAGGGGAAACTGGATAATGCACAGAACGGGGCAGATATTCTGGATAAATCAGCGTTTGTGAAAAACCTTGGATTGGCAGATGCGGCTATTCAGAATACGAGTGTAAATTTTGCCAATGAAGTGAAAGCCAGCGGCGGCGGCTGGACAAATTTCTTAGCTCAACACTCAGGAACCGGACTCAGGGTTAACTTTGGTACACACGGTGAGCATGGGTATATCATTATTCAAACAGGACTTCTGACGCATTCAAGTTTTATATTTCAAAAAGGCGTCAGCGGTCAGGTTTTAGCCCTTGGGGGAAATTGTTATGCGATTGATGGCTACTTAAAAACAGCCTCGCCCATCATCCAAATCACCAGTGACGGCACGGGTATCACCAATGACGAATCAGAGGGGGCAACCGTTGAGCGCCTGTCTGAGGGCGTTTATCTCATCAAAAACGTGCTGGGATTTAATGCCGATGCAGCGTGGGGCGGCGTCGATGGCGGAGTTGAAATACCCCTATGCAAAAATAAATTACCGCTGATTTGGGTCGATTACAAAGTGCTGCCTGATGGTTCCATCAAATTAATGACATACCACCGTGAGCACTCTGAGGCGCCAGTATTCGCCAGAAATGTCCGTGAGGGCTACACTGACGGTGATTTGATTGATATCCCCACAGGCAGGTCTATCTCTGTCCGCGTCCAGATGCCGGAAGATTCGGTGTGGAATGTGAAGATGGCAAAGACAGCTTCTGATGTTGGGTTGGCTGAACAGGTGGAGTAGCAATAGGGGCTGTGCGCCCCTGAAAGTTGGTTTTTATTTTCATTATTCTCGATAAAAAATCTGAACAAAATTAGCATTGTTGCCATTTACGACAGTAATATTTGTCGAATTGTCAGAGAATTTGAATTCTAACCACACCCAGTTATTCTGAGGGCCAGCTAGTCTTTGCTCAGTTATGCCATCAACAAGAGGAACAGGCAGTGCTTGGTGCTGTGCATTTAATCCACTTAATCTGACAAAAGTAATTACTTGCCCACGCAGATCAGCAGGAATAGAAATGATGGAACCTACATTCCAAGATCCACTGACTGATTTTATAGAGCTTTTAGTTTGAGGTTTTGTGGCGTTTTGATTAGCTGTATTGGCTAAGTCGTATGCCGCTTTCACTGCTTTTGGTGTTGCAGCCATCGTTTCGCTATTACTACCGACATCATTGCTTAGGATAACAAACCCCTTATCCTGTAGTGTTGCATTTGGATGGTTGCGGCTTTGAGCATGTTCTTCAATCGCTTTTTTGACATATTCCGGTGTTGTAACGATCACGAGATTACAACCGTCTGAGACAAGTACATCAGGCTTTTTATCTTGCATATTTATTCCCTCATTTAATCAACAATACAGATTGCTAAGTAACATGAAGGCGGTGGGATACTTCTCCGCCGGTGAACATCAATAAAATGGGTTCATCAATACTGAAGAGTAAGTCTTGACTAAGCCCAGTAGATGAGTGGTATGTTTTGATGTCAGAATGACATAAAGCAACAAATGGGGAATCAGTAATATTTATCTGACAACTGACAAAACTCGGCAAAATAAAAATGAGACTCCTGCTTGTTAACTCCTTGATATCCCTTATTTCCGGCAGAGAACCGGAATTACTGCACTGCGCGGGAAATAAGTAAAATCAACCAGTTAGCTAAAGGTGAGATATCTCACTTTTAACTTGCTGCTTATTTCTGCGTAAATCCTCTACGTGGTCAAAGTGACGGCCTCGGATAAATCAATGAGTTAACCAACTATTGGGGAAATCCCAATGGTTGCCGCAAGGTGGGATATCCCATCTTGGGTATGGTGGAAATCACAACACCTTTGCTTTTGTATATGCGGGATTATCCCGTATGTTAAAGGGCAGATCCCTATAGCAACATCCCACCTTATAGCTATCCACTTCCCTTATTTAGTGAGTGTAAAATCAATTGGTATATGCTGTATGGAGTGTTTTTTCTGTTTGTACATGATTGTGTTCATTTTCCCATTAATAATGAATATTATCTATTTAATTTATTGATTTTAAAGTTAATTTAAATATTAAAACTATTCATATCAGAGGGTATGTAGGAACTGTTGCCACAACTTGTCAACCAGATGTTATGTACTCTATCTATGCCCAAACAGGGGATAAAACTATAGGGGAGGCGTGTGTTGTAGATATGTTAACCCAACAACTTCGCATACTTAAAAACGACTCAACTTATTATTATTTTTGTATGGTATTTTTAAATGGGGTAGCTGTGAAGCACCGCTACCAAATTCAAACTCTAGATGATGAACGTGAGATTGCGTGCTTGAGTAGGTATACTATAATAAATGATAAAAATCAAAAAAATAGCTAAAGGCGGGATATCTCCCCTTT
This sequence comes from Xenorhabdus miraniensis, assembly GCF_002632615.1. Next base: position 2,017 of record NZ_NITZ01000040.1, on the reverse strand, counting down.
ATATAACTTATTGATTTTACGTAATTCTGTCACTGTGCCAGAGATTAAGGGAATCAAGGGGGGTTATAAACAAAATTATGATTTTCAATCAATTATCTATATGATTACGGAAAGTTTTCGGTAAAGGATGTGTTATGTTATTCGTCGCCATGCTTTTTATGTCAATTGTAACTTTCTTCTTCTTAACCATATTGGTTAGCCATTTCTTTATATTGGAAAGAAATGGAAAAAAAACCATATGGGTGTCGTTATTAATGACGTTTGTTTTTATATTAAGTCTACTTATTCCACAGTTTTCTTATCAATATTTATTTTAATTGGATATTTTGTATAAAGTCGCGCATTAAATGCGCGACCATAAAAAATTATTTTTTATCCTTAAGAAGTTGCAGTAGCCTATTATCAAAAATCTTTCTGTCGACATGAAAATTTACATCTTCCTTCCATTCTCCAGTGATATCAAATGGCTCACCACCCACATTAATATCCTCTTTTCCCCAATTAAATGTGTCGTATGGATCAGTAAATTTATCATACAGTTTATAATTTATTGTACCAGATACATTATATCCATCACCTGCTTTTTCAGCACTAACATGTGTAAGACTGCCACTGATCTTCGCGCCTCCAATACCCCACAGTGGATCGTAAACCGGAACCTTTTTTTCTAGACCAAAATTATACCCATTTTCAAAATCAACTCGTTCACCACGTTGAATCTGTGAGATAAAACGAGACTGAATACTGCCCTCTGGCCTGCCAAATGCACCTGGTTTCTGCATTAATCCGCGAACTCGATCATGCACACCGATTTCAGAGAGTGTCAGTTCTCGGCCTGATTTTCCGAAAAAATGCTGCAACATGCCGAATGAACTCATGCTGGGTTTATTATTTTTGGCTTTATCGTAAAATCCTTCACTCGAACCAAAACTACCCCTACCAAAGTTTGCTTTTCTAAGTGGAACCATTTTCGAAATATATAATTTTTTCACCTGTGGCATATTACCTTTGGTATACTCCTTCATTATCTCTTCAATTACTTTATCACCCCTTCTATCTCTTGGGTATGGGCAATCTTCTTCACCACATACTGGACAGATGTTTTTATCTAATCCTTTCAAAAAGTCCATATTCATCTTATTATTTTCCGACATAAAAATCCTTAATAAATATAAATAAATTTCATTATCCGTACATATACAACATTTTTTAAAAAAACCAATTTTTATCTAACCAATACATATTTTGAAATGGGTGATATTATCGGTATGAAATAATTTTATATTTACATTCCATGTAGAGATACTAAAATGGCATGTGTGGTTATTATTACAATTGTCGAAAACCGAATTAATAACAATACATTTTTTAATACTATAAAATGGTTAGAAATTAAATTAGAAAAATAACCATTTTTCAGTATTTATATGCCTTTCGAATATCACAACTTGTAGAATTTATTCGAAAATAAGCTAATAAATTAAATCAACCACATCTCAATAAATTAACTGTTTGTTGTTTTCTACGCTGTTCAATTTCCCTCCCCCTGCCTCACATTCCACACCGAATCTGCCGGCATCTGAACGCGGATGTCCAAGCGACACCCTCCACAATAGCTTTTTACCCACCAATACCGAAACAGCTCAGGTTGCTAAAGCAATTAATTGAGACAACACAAAATACAAAATTAAATCTTTATTTATCAATATATTATAAATTGATGATGAGAAGAAAAGTAAAATTGAGACAACAGAAAATAGGCTTTGTTGCCTCATTTTTCAAAGATTAATCATTATAAAACAATAGGTTAATTGTTTTGAGGCAACCGAGACAACTGAGACAACACTTTTTTATTAATGGGAACCTCTAAAAACTTTTCACAGCCACAAAATTGAGTAAAATGTAGACACAGTACATATCTACAAGGTAGCGCCGTCATGATACCGCCTCGTTCTGCTTTAAAAAAAGACAAGCTGGCATCCGAATATCACCGTCGAAAAATCGATGAATTAGGTGA
>NZ_NITZ01000004.1:197076-266487 GCF_002632615.1 Xenorhabdus miraniensis | reverse complement strand
GGCAGTCATTGCTTACTGCCTTAAATTGAAAAAACCATCACTTAAAGTTTTCTACTCAGAAGAAGATCTTCCAGTGATGGCTTAAGCAGAATTCGGGTTGATTAGTTAAACATAATCGAAACAGGCAATTACACAAATTTAGAAACAGGGTCAGATGGATAATACAAGCTGTAACTCTCAAAGGAAGCGCAATCATCCCTGATAGGTATCATTTAATCATCTACCCTGGATGATGATTGCAAAATCACTCACTTCAACTGCAAGTAGCTACAATTAATTATCAATATGGCGGCTATAGTCCATAGATTGATGCAGAACTCTTATAACAAGTATCCCATCTTCCACTAGACGAAAAAAAATAATGTGTGAAGCTATTGGAAATGCCTTTAATCCAGGTCGAATACGGTTACAACTTCGAGCTATTCCGGGCGAACCAGAAAGCATGTGGAAAGCACTATCAATATCTTTAATATATTGTTCTGCTTTCTTCAGACCAAGTTCTTGATAAGAGTAATCAAATATAGCTTCTAAGTCTTGAACAGCTTTAGGCTTGAGAGAAAATGTCTTACTGAGCATTGTGTATTTTACTTTTCACATTGGTAAGGAAAGTATTAAGCTCCCAAATGACAGCCTTACCACTGTTATCGCCTTCATCTATTAATTGGCGAAGCACTTCCAATTTTGACTCAGCTTGCTTTTCCTGTAACAGGCGTAATCCCTCCCGAACAACCTCGCTATTTGTTTTGTAAGTACCAGATTCAACCAGACTTTCTACGAATCTTCGCAGTTCTTCACCAGTATCTACTGTCATTGTACGAGTAGCCATAATGCACCTCACTTATATCGTTGATGAATACTCTATAGTATAAGACATATTCTTACAAACAATGTTAGCAACCCAGCAACTGATCTATAAATACCGGTATCACAGCTACAGGCTGTCCAGTGGGAGATTCTGCCACTCAGTGACCTGCTCTTTCACCGCATCGGTGACTTTGGCAATCAGTGATGGTGAAACCTCCGCGTCATACATTTCTTTGAAAGCACTGGCAATATCCCGCGCATCCCTTTGGCATCATAAAATCCATTGGAGATATTAAAATGTGGGTTTCCTCTCTTCAAAACACCAAACTGATCACACTTTCATAACAATTTATTCTCATTCACCGAAAAGTACCCGCAAACCTTCCGAAAGTCTCTTCAAGAGAAGCCTTTTAATCGCTTCAATCAGACAATGAAAGAAACATAAAATTAACACCTGCTCCCCATATGGATAACAATTCAAAATAAGGGGATTTTTCGGATGATGAGGTAGCCATGAAACTAGAAGACTTACGTGCCGACCAAAAACGCCCATTCACCAGCAAAGAGTATCTGAGTTCACTTCAAGATAGCCGTGAAATTTATATTTATGGTGAACGAGTCAAAGATGTTACAACGCATCCTGCTTTCCGTAATGCGGCTGCCTCAATTGGTCAACTATACGATGCCCTCCATGCACCGGAAACTCATGATGTACTCTGTTGGAATACCGATACTGGCAATGATGGCTATACTCACAAATTCTTCCGTTTTGCTACCAGTTCTGATGACATCCGACAACAACGCGATGCTATTGCGGAATGGTCACGGCAAAATTACGGTTGGATGGGGCGCTCGCCCGATTATAAGGCCGCATTCTGCTGCTCATTGGGGGCTTATCCTGAATATTATGGGCAATTCGCTGATAATGCCCGTAGTTGGTATAAACGCATTCAGGAAAGTTGCATCTATTTCAACCATGCTATTGTTAATCCCCCTATTGATCGCCATAAGCCAGCAGATCAAGTCAAAGATATTTTTATTCAGATAGAAAAAGAGACAGATGCCGGAATTATTGTCAGTGGTGCCAAAGTCGTCGCCACCAACTCTGCACTGACTCACTATAATTTCATCGGCTTTGGTTCAGCACAAGTTATCGGGGATAATCCCGATTTTGCCCTGATGTTTGTCGCGCCCATGGATGCCGATGGCGTGAAATTAATTTCTCGCGCTTCTTATGAATTGGTGGCTGGCGCGACCGGAACACCTTTTGACTACCCCCTTTCCAGTCGGTTTGATGAAAATGACGCCATTTTGGTCATGGATAAGGTATTAATTCCATGGGAAAACGTGTTAATTTATCGCGATTTTGATCGTGCCCGTAACTGGGCAGTACAAAGCGGGTTTGCCCGGTTGTTCCCTATGCAAGCCTGTGTGCGTCTTGCCGTTAAGCTGGACTTCATTACAGCGTTGTTGCAAAAGAGTCTTGAATGCACTGGTGTTGTGGATTTCCGTGGTGTTCAGGCCGATCTGGGGGAAGTCGTCGCATGGCGCAATCTGTTCTGGTCACTGACAGATGCGATGTGGGCAGAAGCCAAGCCGTGGGAAAATGGCGCTTATCTGCCGGATACCCAAGCGATTCAGACTTATCGCGTGATGGCTCCGATGGCTTACACGAAAATCAAGAATATTATTGAAAGTAATGTCACCAGTGGCTTGATTTATTTGCCATCCAGTGTGCGTGATATGAATAACCCTGAGATTAATAAGTATCTTGAGAAATATGTTCGTGGATCTAATGGGATTGACCATGTAGAACGAATTAAGATTTTAAAATTAATGTGGGACGCCATTGGCAGTGAATTCGGCGGTCGCCATGAATTATATGAAATTAATTATGCCGGTAGCCAGGACGAAATTCGCCTGCAATGTCTGCGTCATGCTTATGGTTCCGGTAATATGAAGAAAATGACGGAATTGGTGGATCGCTGTCTCTCTGACTATGATTTGAATGGCTGGACCAGACCCCATTTACACAATAACCGTGATATTAACTTGTTAGATAAGCTGCTGAAATAAATCGGTAGCAGGAGGTCTATTATGTCTGTAGAAAATGAACATCGCCTGCGTTTCAGAGATGCGATGGCAAGCCTTTCCGCTGCGGTGAATATCATCACCACGGATGGCCCGGCAGGGCGCTGCGGTATGACTGCAACGGCGGTGTGCTCTGTGACAGATACACCTCCGACTTTAATGGTGTGCATTAATCGTAATAGCGCCATGAACCCGGTATTTCAGGAAAATGGCAATCTGTGTGTCAATATTCTGAATCATGAACAAGAGCTAATGGCTCGCCATTTCGCTGGCATGACCGGTGTCAGTATGGAAGATCGCTTCAAATGGGATATTTGGAACACCGGAGTGTTGGGGCAACCACAGCTACAAGAGACGCTTGCCAATCTGGAAGGACGCATTGAGCAAATACAGGAAGTCGGCACTCATTATGTCTATCTGGTGGAAATAAAACAGATCATTGTTCAGGAAAAAGGCCATGGACTGATTTACTTTAAACGCGGTTTTCACCCTGTAATGGATGAAAACATGGCAATAACGGCTTAAAATAAAATCATTTTTGAAACAAAATCATACTCATCATAGCCTCTTAAGATGAAGGTTCTTTATCAAGGAGCCTTCATCAATTTGAAAAAAGAGACAAACTCAGATCAAACTGTCACCTTTCAAACTACTATTACCTTTCAAACTACTATTACCTTTCAAACTACGATCACCTTTCAAACTACCACCTTGCGTCTCAATGACCTGTTTATACCAGTAGAAACTCTTTTTACGGCGTCGCTCCAGTGTTCCTGTTCCCTGCTCATTCTGGTCAACATAGATATATCCGTAACGTTTGGCAATCTCGCCTTTTGAGGCACTGACCAGATCAATTGGTCCCCAGCTGGTATATCCCATGACATCTACACCATCGTCAATCGCCTCTCTGACCTGGGCAAGATGGTCATTAATATAATGAATGCGATAATCATCCTGAATACTGCCATCGGCTTCCACGGTATCTTTGGCTCCCAAGCCATTCTCAACAATAAACAGTGGCTTTTGATAACGATCCCACAATAAATTAAGTAACGTGCGCAAACCAACCGGATCTATCTGCCACCCCCACTCTGAACTGGAGAGATGTGGGTTCGGGATCATATTCAGGACATTACCCTGCTGTTTCTGGTACTCAGAGTCATCCCCCGATGTACAGCCACTCATGTAATAACTGAATGAGATGAAATCAATCGTATTTTTCATCTCATGTTTATCTTGTTCAGTCATCGTGAGTTCAATACCATTTTCGCGAAAATAGCGCAGCATATAGCCCGGGTAAGCACCACGACACTGTACGTCACCGAAAAACAGCCATTTTTGATTTTGCTGGAGAGTTGCCAGTACATCTTCGGGTTTACATGTCAATGGATACATCAACCCTCCCAACAACATATTGCCAATTTTGGCGTCAGGGATAATTTCATGGCACAATTTCACCACACGGGCGCTGGCAACTAATTGATGATGAATGGCTTGATAGATTTCTGATTGTGTGCTGGTTTTAGGCAACCCGACACCCGTTAATGGTTCATGTAGTGACATATTGATTTCATTGAACGTCAGCCACAATTTCACTTTTTCCTGGTAACGGGTGAAAACTGTGCGGGCGTAGTGCTCAAAAAAGTCGATCAGCCTGCGATTACCCCACCCTCCGTATTTTTTGACCAGTGTCCATGGCATCTCATAATGGGACAGCGTGATCAATGGCTTAATTCCATATTTCGCCATTTCATTGAATAGCTTGTCATAGAATGCCAGCCCTGCTTCGTTGGGCTGTGTTTCGTCACCTTGTGGAAAAATTCGACTCCAGGCAATAGAGGTACGCAAGCAGGTAAAACCCATTTCCGCAAACAGAGCGATATCTTCGGGGTAACGATGATAAAAATCGATGGCAATATCTTTAAGATTCTGCGTATCATCAGGCTCTCGCTCAATTACAGGCCCCATAATGCCCTGTGGTTGAACATCAGATGTCGAAAGCCCTTTTCCATCGGTTAAATAAGCACCTTCAACCTGATTGGCAGCAACTGCACCTCCCCATAGAAAATGTGTTGGGAACGGTTTCATGCGAATCTCCTCTTTGGGCACGTGGTGAACAATAGATCAATGGTAAACAACGGGATCAATGGTAAACAACGGGATCAATGGCAAACAACGGGATCAATGACATTTTTCATCTTTATTTTCTTTTGCGGAGAGTTTGCTGGACGCCGGAAGCCCAAACAACCATGTCAATAAAGTTGAGATGACAAAAGCCAGCACAGTACCAATAACCGCTCCCCACACCGTATTATTGATACCCGTTGGTGGAATAATCTGGGTGAAAGTAAAAATATTGATCAACCCCATCGAATAGACAGCACTTTGGTAATAACCAATCACCGTGCTACCTATTGCCCCGGCAATACAGCCAAAAATAAATGGTCGCCGATAAGGCAAAGTCACGCCATAAACCGCGGGTTCAGTAATACCAAACATACCGGAGGTCACAGCCGAGCCCGCCAACATTTTCAATTTCGCATCACGGGTACGCAGGAATACGCCAAACGCCGCCCCCGTTTGCCCTATCACAGCGGGAAGCAGCAAAGGCGTTAACGTATCGTGCCCCATTACGGTTAAGTTATTAATTATAAGAGGAATAAATCCCCAATGCAGGCCAAAGATGACACAAATTTGCCAAACAGCTCCCATAATCGCCCCTGCCAGTGCCGGAGCAAACTCATAAACAGACTGATAGCCATGCGCCAACAACTGGCTTAACCACGTAGCCGTTGGCCCGATAACCAGAAACACAATCGGGACAATCAACATAAGGCAAACAAGAGGAGTCACAAAGGTTTTGATTATGGCGGGGGGATAAGCATCCAGTTTCTTTTCAACTTTGCAGCTAATCCAGGAAGCAAAAATAATGGGGATCACGGAAGAGCTGTAATTCAGGAATGAGAGTGGAATACCCATAAAATATTCCGTTGTGCCCCCACCAACCATGGATACATCAAAGGAGGAAATGATCAGGGGATGGACTAATGCCCCCCCAATTCCCATCGTAATAAAGGGATTGCCACCAAATTTTTTACCCGCTGTATAACCGAGCAACAGAGGGAAAAAATAAAACAAAGAATCGCTGGCTGCATACCAGACATGATAAGTTCCACTCTCAGGAGACATCCATTTCAGTGTAATAGCAACCGCAAGCAATCCCTTTAAAATACCCGCCGCCGCCATAACACCCAGAAATGGGGTGAAAATACCGGAAACAATATCAATGAAGTGGTTAAAAAGGCTGTCTTTCTTGTCAGTGAAGTCTGTTGTTACTTCCATCTTATCAGGAGGAGTCAACACTTGTTGAATAGTCTGGTAAACATCGCCCACTTCATTACCAATGACGACCTGAAACTGGCCCCCGCTTTCAACAACCGTCATGACACCTGACAGAGCTTTTATCTTGCCGGCATCAGAAAGGGTACTATCCCGCAGTTTAAATCGCAGCCGTGTTGCACAGTGGATAAGACTGACAATATTCTCCTGCCCACCAACACCTGCAATAATTTCCCGGGCCAGTCGCTGGTACTTCATGCTGTTTCCCCCACTTTCGCCATAGCTTATATTGAGTACAGAGCAGTCATGATCTGTTTTCTGATTTTAGTTACTTTTATTTATCACTCAATTTACAAAAAATAGAAGTGTGATTGTGATCGCGGGGTTACATTAAATAACCTAAATTCTGGATAAAAGATTGAACTAAGTGCCTGTTCCAAGAACAAAAATTTCGGCCGAAAGACACCGTTATTATAAGAAACAGGAATGGATAATGGATATTTTAGTGGCGACTTAACCAAAATTCAGATTAATATGAATACCAGAAATAAACCATCAAGACATAACAAAAAATTAATATATAGATATTTATGATTCAATTTTATGTCTACTATTCTTCCATCTACCATTTTCTGGCAAAAAACAAATGAATTAGGTTAAATGACAATCAAGTTGATTCATTTACGAACATACAAATCTCTTATTAATAATTTTTGATATTAATTTAGTGAATATTCTGCCAAATCTGGTATTACTTTTTTACGTTACTGTGATCAACCGTTGAGAAGATATTATATCGGTATATTAACCTCCCTCGCTTCACGATCACCCTGAATAAATAAACAAAATCACAACCCGTGCGATACATTACGTTACAAATATGTTAACAACAGTATAATCATCTGGATGTATTGCCCATCGGAATGATAGCTAACAGAGGCATTCACTATGAGTAAAACCGCCCCGGTCGGTTTATGGGATCAACCGAAACCCTTTTTCATGATCTTTTTTGTTGAATTGTGGGAACGATTTGGTTACTACGGCGTTCAAGGCATTCTTGCCGTTTACTTCGTGCAAAAGCTTGGTTTTTCAGAAGCAGAATCATTTATTACTTTTGGTGCATTTACCGCACTGGTTTACGGTCTGATTTCCATCGGTGGTTATGTCGGAGATCACTTACTTGGGACAAAGCGAACAATTGTTTTGGGTGCCATTATACTGGCAATCGGCTACTTTATGATTGGCCTTTCCATCATAGAACCTGAGCTGATTTTCTATGCCTTAGGAACCGTCGCTGTTGGTAATGGCCTCTTCAAAGCCAACCCTGCCAGCCTGCTGGCAAAGTGTTATCCGCCACAAGACCCGCGTTTAGATGGTGCATTTACGCTATTTTATATGTCCATCAACCTCGGTTCCCTGGTTTCCCTCTCCCTCGCTCCTGTCATTGCTGAAAAATATGGTTATGCTCTCACCTATAATATCTGTGGTATTGGCCTGATTATTGCTCTGCTGGTTTATATTGCTTGCCGTCGCATGGTACATAATATCGGTTCAGAACCTGACCATGCACCAATAAATTATATGACTCTGTTTTTAGTGCTGATTGGTGCAGTGGCAATGATTGGCATCTGTGCATGGTTATTGCACAACATCAAAATTGCCAATATTGCGCTGGCAACGATTTCTGCCGTTGTTGTCATAATTTTCTTCTGGCAGGCATTCAAACAGGACAAAATCGGCCGCAATAAAATGTTCGTGGCATTTGTTCTGATGCTTCAGGCTATCGTGTTCTTTATCCTGTATAGCCAGATGCCGACTTCCCTCAACTTCTTTGCAATCAACAACGTTCATCACCAGATTCTGGGTTTTGATATCAATCCCATCAGTTTCCAGGCACTAAACCCATTCTGGATCATTATTGTTAGCCCTATTCTGGCAGTGGTTTACACTCGACTGGGAGCTAAAGGTAAAGATTTTTCGATGCCAACGAAATTCACTTTCGGCATGTTCCTGTGCTCTCTGGGCTTCCTGACCGCCGCAGCCTCCGGCTTATTTGCCGATGAGAATGGCATTACATCTCCCTGGTTTATCGTACTCGTGTATCTGTTCCAGAGTGTAGGCGAATTAATGATTAGTGCCTTGGGGCTGGTGATGGTGGCAACATTTGTTCCCAGCTATCTGACTGGATTTATTCTGGGCATGTGGTTCCTGTCACAAGCTGCGGCTTCAGTATTGGGTAGTTATGTGGCAACCTTCACTGCTACACCAAAAGGTGTGAGTGATCCACTGCAAACCCTGCCAATTTATACTGGCGTATTTGGTAAAATCGGTATCGCCACACTAGTCATCGCCATCATTATGGCCTTTATGGTGCCATGGTTGAACCGTATTATGAAAGAAGACGTGAAGGCGTAATCGCTCTCATTCTGCTGGCTTAAACACATTTTCCGCTTGCTGGTCATTAAGATCACGAGCGGAAACTGTTTTTCCACATAATCAGTGAAAAATAAAATATCCTTTTTTATTCGTTAACCTGTTAATCTAATAATTTACTCTCAAACTGCTCCCAAAAATACTCAGGGTAATGTTTATCATAATAATAGTTATAACCAGTTTGATACCAATAATATCAAAAGAGTTAATAATCGTTATGCAGAGAATTATGAAATTCCGTCGGCGGTGCTCAGGAAATTAATACCGCGATATGTCTTGATTTCTACATCAAGATTGAATATTACAACAAGCCTCAGTCAGCCGTGTCACTTATACCGGAAAGATATCGTTATAATCCATATATCCTAAACTGCACCTCAAAATCAGGTGCAGTTTATAACTACCGACTACAGTGCTAATTTAGTGCCATTACAGCACATCAACCGCATTCAGCTCTTTAAAAGCCTGTTCCAGACGAACAATCATAGCAGCCTGACCCGCACGCAACCAAACACGTGGATCATAGAATTTCTTGTTAGGTTTGTCCGCACCTTCTGGGTTACCCAACTGACCTTGCAGATAGCCTTCGTTCTTTTTGTAGTAATTCAGAATACCTTCCCAAGTTGCCCACTGGGTATCAGTATCGATATTCATTTTTACTACACCGTAGCTGACTGCTTCCTGAATCTCTTCTGCGGTAGAACCGGAACCACCGTGGAAAACGAAGTCCAGACTGTTGTGTGGCAGGTTGAATTTCTCAGAAACGTAGTCCTGAGAGTTACGCAGGATTTTTGGTGTCAGTTTAACGTTACCGGGTTTGTATACACCGTGAACGTTACCGAAAGAGGCCGCGATGGTGAAACGTGGGCTGATGGCATTCAGTTTTTCATACGCGTAAGCCACGTCTTCTGGCTGAGTGTACAGGGAAGAGCTGTCCAGATGGCTGTTATCAACACCATCTTCTTCACCACCAGTACAACCGAGTTCAATTTCCAGCGTCATGTCGATTTTTGCCATGCGTGCCAGATATTGGCTGCAAATCTCAATGTTTTCTTCCAGAGATTCTTCTGACAGATCAATCATGTGGGAAGAGAACAGAGGCTTGCCAGTTTGCGCATAATGTTTCTCACCTGCGTCCAGCAGGCCATCGATCCATGGCAGCAATTTACGTGCGCAATGGTCGGTATGCAGGATAACAGGCACACCGTAATGTTCTGCCATCTGGTGAACGTGGTGAGCACCAGAGATAGCACCGATAATTGCCGATTGCTGGCCTTCTACTTTCAGCCCCTTGCCGGCAACGAAAGACGCACCGCCGTTGGAAAACTGGATAATGACCGGAGCACGTACTTTTGCCGCCGTTTCTAACACTGCGTTGATGGAATCAGTACCGACACAGTTAACCGCTGGTAATGCGAAATTGTTTTCTTTAGCGACGGCAAAGACTTTTTGAACATCATCACCAGTGATGACACCCGGTTTTACGAAATCAAAAATTTTAGACATGTTACGTGGTCCTGTATTGATATTGAACAGGCAGCAAACACTGCCTGCTAGCACAACTTAGTTACTTTTAGCACGTTCTTCCAGCATCACAACGGCTGGCAGTTTTTTGCCTTCAACAAACTCAAGGAAAGCACCACCACCAGTAGAGATGTAAGAGATTTTGTCAGCAATTTCGAACAGGTCGATTGCTGCCAACGTATCACCACCCCCTGCGATAGAGAAAGCATCGCTCTCAGCAATCGCGCGGGCAACAATTTCGGTTCCTTTACGGAAGTTAGGGAATTCAAAAACACCCACAGGGCCATTCCACAGAATGGTTTTGGCATCTTTCAGGATTGCAGCCAGACGTTCAGCAGACGCATCGCCCAAATCAAGGATTTGTTCTTCGTCTTTAATTTCACTGGTCGATTTCAGCGTCGCTTCCGCAGTTTCTGAAAATTCCGTCGCAACACGAACATCAGTAGGAACTGGAATATCACAGCTTTCCAGCAGTTTTTTCGCTTCTGGGATCAAATCATCTTCGTACAGTGAACGACCAACATTATGCCCTTCTGCGGCAACAAAAGTATTGGCAATACCGCCACCCACGATCAGTTGATCAGCAATTTTGGACAGTGAATCCAGCACAGTCAGTTTGGTTGAGACTTTAGATCCCCCCACAATCGCCACCATTGGACGAGCCGGGTTATGCAGCGCTTTACCCAACGCTTCCAGCTCACCGGACAGCAGCGGGCCAGCACAGGCAATCGGGGCAAATTTAGCAACGCCGTGAGTTGACGCCTGAGCACGGTGAGCTGTACCAAAAGCGTCCATTACATACACATCACACAGTGCTGCATAGTGCTTCGATAATGTTTCATCGTCTTTTTTCTCACCTTTGTTGAAGCGAACGTTTTCCAGAACAACTAATTCGCCTTCCGACACTTCAACACCATCCAGATACTCTTTTTCCAGACGAACAGGAGAAGAAAGTACTTCTTTCAGGTAATCAACGACAGGTTTCAGTGAGAACTCTTCGTTGTATTCTCCTTCAGTCGGGCGTCCCAGGTGAGAAGTAACCATGACTTTGGCTCCCTGATTTAACGCAGCCTCAATCGTCGGCAAAGACGCACGGATACGTGCATCAGAAGTCACTTTGCCATCTTTTACAGGCACATTCAGATCAGCACGGATCAATACGCGTTTACCCGCCAGATCTAAATCAGTCATCTTAATTACAGACATGGTGAATCCTCTCATTGATTCTTTATAAAATTACTCAATCTTCTGCTATGTACCGTCTGTGGCATAACAAATGATTATTTGAAACCGGTTGCGGCCATTGCCAGCGCCGTGTCAATCATGCGATTAGCAAAGCCCCATTCATTATCACACCATACGAGGGTTTTGATCAGGTGATTACCGCTGACCCTCGTTTGTGTTCCATCAACAATGGCACTGTGGGGATCGTGGTTAAAATCCGTTGAAACTAACGGCAAGTCAGTGTAATCCACTATACCATGAAACTCTCTGAGAGCTGATTTTTGCAGGAGCCGATTCACATCGCAAACTTTCACTGCGGCGCGGACTGTCACGCTTAAGTCAATGGCTGTCACGTTAATCGTGGGCACTCGTACAGAAATCGCCTCAAACCGATCACTGAATTTGGGGAAAATACGAGTGATGCCCGCCGCCAGTTTTGTATCAACAGGAATGATGGATTGACTGGCCGCCCGGGTTCGACGTAAATCACGGTGATACGCATCAATCACTGGCTGATCATTCATCGACGCATGGATGGTTGTCACCGTGCCAGATTCAATATTGAACGCATCATCCAACACTTTTATGATGGGAATGATGCAGTTTGTTGTACAGGACGCATTGGAAACAATGCGATCTTCCGCAACCAATGAATGGTGATTGACACCATATACCACGGTTGCATCCAAGTCATTTCCTCCCGGATGAGAAAACAGGACTTTTTTGGCACCACTGGCAATATGAGCTTTTCCATCTGCCCGATCGCCATACTTACCCGTGCAGTCAAGCACGATATCAATACCCAGATCTTTCCACGGCAAAGCTGAAATATCCTGCTGATGAAACAGCCGAATACTGTCATCTCCTACTTGCAATAAATCATTATTCAGGCGTATATCCCATGCAAAACGCCCATGACTGGAATCGTATTTCAATAAATGAGCAATGCCTTCCGCATCTGCTAATTCATTGATAGCGATCACTGAAATTTCAGCCCGACGCCCGGATTCGTAAATAGCACGCAAGACACTGCGCCCTATTCTCCCAAAACCGTTAATCGCTACCCTGATAGTCATGTTACTCCCTGAATGTCTCTGTAGTCATGCAACCGCTTAGGATAACTGAGCAACTGCGGCTTGTACGGATAATTCATCACAAAATTAACCAGATTGTGACAGACAAGACATTTTTTCACTCTGATTTACGCACTGAATTTATGGATTTTACGCACCAAACTGAAACGGTTCAGCTACTATAAAAGCAGATTACGAGAAAAAAAGCATAATGGCAAGTGCCATTCATCACACTGTAGAGGAAAAATTGAATAAAAAAAGAGCGCATTCGCTCCAAAATTGATTCGAATGCGCTTAAGAAAATAATTTGCCGGTTATTTCAGCAGAGCGGTTGCTTTAGAAACTACGTTTTCAACAGTGAAACCAAACTCTTTGAACAGAGCATCAGCAGGTGCTGATTCACCGAAGGTATTCATACCGACGATATCGCCGTTGATACCAACGTATTTGAACCAGTAATCAGCAATACCCGCTTCGATGGCAACACGAGCAGAAACCGCCGCAGGCAGTACTGCTTCACGGTAAGCCGCATCCTGCTTGTCGAAAGCATCAGTGGATGGCATGGAAACAACGCGAACCTGACGGCCTTCTGCACTCAGTTGTTCAGCCGCTTTCACAGCCAGTTCAACTTCAGAGCCTGTTGCAATCAGGATCAATTCAGGCTGACCTGCGCAATCTTTCAGGATGTAAGCACCTTTCTCAATATTCGCCAGTTGCTCAGCAGTACGCGCCTGCTGTGCCAGATTCTGGCGGGAGAAGATCAGAGAAGTTGGGCCATCTTTGCGCTCAATCGCATATTTCCATGCAACCGCAGATTCAACCTGATCACATGGACGCCATGTGCTCATGTTTGGCGTTACGCGCAGGCTGGCGATTTGCTCAACTGGCTGATGGGTTGGGCCATCTTCACCCAGACCGATAGAATCGTGGGTATAAACGAAGATGCTGCGGATTTTCATCAATGCCGCCATGCGGACTGCATTACGGGCATATTCCACAAACATCAGGAATGTTGCGCCATAAGGCACAAAACCGCCATGCAGTGCGATACCGTTCATGATGGCAGACATACCGAATTCACGTACACCGTAGTGAATGTAGTTACCATCCTGTACTTCATTCAGTGGCTTAGAACCAGACCACATGGTCAGGTTACTTGGTGCCAAGTCAGCGGAACCACCCATGAATTCCGGCAGAACTTTACCAAACGCTTCCAACGCATTTTGTGAGGCTTTACGGCTTGCAATGGAGGCAGGGTTTTGTTGTAAGTTTTCAATGAATGCCTTGGATTCAGCTTCCCAGTTCTCTGGCAATTCACCGCTGGTGCGACGGGTAAATTCTGCCGCCAGTTCAGGATACGCCTGGGCATAGGCAGCAAACGTCTCTTCCCATGCGGCTTCTTTAGCCTTACCGGCTTCCTGAGCATTCCAGCCAGCATAAATGTCCTGAGGAACTTCAAACGCAGGATGTTCCCAACCCAGTGCTTTGCGGGTTGCTTCGATTTCAGCATCACCTAATGGAGCACCGTGGCATTCTTCTTTGCCTGCTTTGTTTGGAGAACCAAAGCCGATAATCGTTTTACACATCAACAAAGATGGCTTGCCTGTCTCTTTGCGTGCTGCTTCGATAGCGGCTGCAATTGCATCAGAGTCATGGCCGTCTACGCCACGGATAACATGCCAGCCGTATGCTTCAAAGCGTGCTGCGGTGTCATCAGTAAACCAGCCTTCAACTTCACCATCAATCGAGATACCGTTGTCATCATAGAAAGCGATCAATTTGCCCAGTTTCAGCGTACCTGCCAAAGAGCACACTTCATGAGAGATCCCTTCCATCATGCAGCCGTCACCCATGAACACATAAGTGTAATGATCGACGATATCATGACCAGGACGGTTAAACTGTGCTGCCAGTGTACGTTCTGCAATCGCAAATCCTACGGCATTAGCGATACCCTGTCCCAGCGGGCCAGTGGTCGTTTCTACGCCTGCCGTATAGCCATATTCTGGGTGACCAGGGGTTTTGGAATGCAGTTGACGGAAATTCTTCAAATCATCGATGGAAACATCATAACCTGTCAGGTGCAGCAAGCTGTAAATCAGCATGGAGCCGTGGCCGTTGGATAACACGAAGCGGTCACGATCAGCCCAATTAGGATTAGAAGGGTTATGGTTCAGATAATCGCGCCACAGCACTTCGGCAATGTCAGCCATTCCCATTGGTGCGCCAGGATGCCCTGATTTTGCTTTCTGCACAGCATCCATGCTCAAGAAGCGGATAGCATTAGCAAGGGTTTTACGAGTGGTCATTCTTTACTCCAAGTCGGATAAAAGCGTTAGTGAACTAAGAACTAATTTTCGCAGCGCAGCATACAAACCGCAATCATTAATGCCAGATTAAGGGAAACTATCTTAATTTCCTTTTGGCAAAAATTCTTTGATTTACCCCGTTGTTTAGGCGCATTCTCAGGCCAATGCGTACAACCGAGGGTGAATTTGCGCAAACAGGAGATAGTTTCTCACCGTGATTTGCGCAATAAGAAAGTGATTATTAGACACGATACTTAACAAGTTAATCAAGACCAAAAAAGCGAGTTTTTCTGCCAAGCCAGTATCATGATATAAGAGTGATAATCACCGCTGCCTAAAAATATTTACTCATTCAAAGAACGGTAGATTTCATAATTTTCATCATCAAAACAAACCAGATTCACGTGCAATATATTTTTGATTGGCTAACAAACCCGAATGAATGACCTCCAAAGCGATCTCAGTGATATCACCCTGAATGATATTAATTTTTTATTAATTACATTATCAGACCTTATTATAATATCCCCCAAAAAAGATTATTAATAAAGTTTATTGTAAATTTATTTCATATAACATATTAGTTAAACATTATCACCCAATTTATTCTGACAGAATAGATAAAAACTCGATAAAACATCCAGAATGGAATTATAAATCCTAAAAATAATTACCCCTCCATTATCACTGCGATATAAAAACCCAGTTACTACACTGATAAACAAAATAATTACCAAAAGACATCAAACCAATAAACATTAATTATTGGGTGATAAAAAAAGCAATTTGAAGCAACAATAAAAAAAGAATAGTACTTCCTACTGATTACAAAGGAGATGCCACATTCAATTATAATCCAGAGGATCAAATAATCAAAAAATAAAACCCAGACCATAAACCAGAATAACAATATTTACTTCATCAAAAATGAAAATATAAACCGCACCATATTACGTGACTATTAACGGATAACTTTCAAGCGTTAATAGTCACGATAAAAAAACAAAAAATAGTTGTATAAAAACCTATGTACCTGATATTAATACATCTCTATATTATTAGATTATTTCTATCCGAAAGCTAACTACCTATGCCCAAATCAAACATAACATCCGATTCAACATCAACACTTACCATAATCCAATCAGACACTATCAATACCAAAAAAGATGGTCTTATTCACTTACTGCAAAATTGCGTCGAAAGTGATGCTTCCATCGGCTTTATTTCACCGCTGACAGAAAACGAAGCAGCACAATACTGGCAAAGTGTAGAAACCGAACTCACTTCCGGCCATCGTCTGTTACTGGTTGCGCTGGAAGGTGAAAATATCACAGGCTCAGTACAACTTTCCCTCTGCAAAAAAAAGAATGGGTTACACCGTGCCGATGTGGAAAAATTGATGGTACACACCACCTGCCGCCAACGCGGAATTGGCAGAATGTTGATGGAAGAACTCGAACGGTTGGCAAAACAGTATCAACGTAGTTTGTTGGTCTTGGATACACGCACGAATGATCCAGCCTCAGCGTTGTATCGAAAACTCGGTTTCATTGAAGTCGGACAAATTCCGAATTTCGCCCTTAATTCCAACGGTGAATTATCAGGAACGACGTATTTTTATAAGTTAATTTGAAGTGTTGATCGTCTGTGAGAAGCGGAAAAAGAAAAAGCCCCGAATTAAAAACTCAGGGCATCTATCAATAATGGTAGCGACAGGCTGCAATCATTATTTGATCTTCTTCAACCGAATACACCAAACGATGTTCTTCAGTGATACGCCTCGACCAGAATCCGGCCAAATTATATTTTAATGGCTCTGGTTTACCAATACCTTCGAAAGGGTGGCGGCGTATGTCTTTAATAAGCTGATTAATACGTTTCAGTATTACCTTATCTGTTTGTTGCCAGTAAAGATAATCTTCCCAAGAACGACCGGAAAAGGTGATTTTCATCAATCTAAATCCAATTCCTTAACCAGTCCCTTTCCTGAACGTAATTCTGCGATTGAATCCATTAACCGATTTGCATTATTGGGCGAACGCATTAAATACGCCGTTTCCTGCAAGGATTCATAATCAGACAAAGACATCAATACACAGCTTTCCCCATTTTTTCGGGTAATAATGGCAGGGCTACAATCATTGACTACGCTGATCATAGTTTCGGAAAGATGTTGTCTGGCTTCACTATAGGTTAAGACTTTCATTATGACTGCCCCATTTCAATTTGTTGACAATGCACACTAATCAACCAACTCAATTGTACAATATATTGTACGGATATATTTTAGTCAACATTTGTGGGGTGATAATTCAACAATAAATCATGAAAGAATGAATACTCAACGTTCCAAGATTGAGCTTTTTTATCTACTTTAGAGGATGTATTTTTAACGAGTGTTTTTCACGAATGTATTTTCGCGGAAAAAGAAAAAGCCCCGAGTTAAAAACTCAGGGCTTATAAATTCTGGCGGTGCGGACGGGACTCGAACCCGCGACCCCCGGCGTGACAGGCCGGTATTCTAACCAACTGAACTACCGCACCGCATGGCGTTCTGGTTGAGAACGGGGTGGATAATACGAGCCGGAGCGTCATCCGTCAATCACTTTTTATAACAAAATGGTTCACTTGCACAGTTTTTCGCCTTAATAAGGCATTTTTCCCGTCTTGCTACTGTTTTGTCAATGCAATTGTTCAGGTTTTGAACGCCAAAGACAGCTTCCCCCTTTCTTTTCCACTAAATCCAGGCGGGATTCATGTTGAATTAATTCCTCATCAGAAGCATAGACAATTCTCAGACCAGCCTGAGGACGCGTAATTTTTTGGATTTCTGCAATCTGGGAGCTACCTGACACTTCCCCTTCCATCGAAAAAGCCAATGATGTCTGGCCGCCGGTCATCGCCAGATAAACATCAGCCAGAATCTCGGCATCAAGCAATGCCCCGTGGAGAGTGCGTTTTGAGTTATCGATATGGTAACGATCACACAACGCATCAAGATTATTACGCTTGCCGGGGAAAAGTTTCCTTGCCAACATCAAGCTATCGGTGATCGTACAGAAGTCAGCAGTCGGGGGAATATCACGTTTCAGTTTACCGAACTCATAATCCATAAAACCGATATCGAACGTTGCGTTATGGATAATCAGTTCAGCCCCACGAATAAATTCAATGAATTCATCAGCAATATCGGCGAATTTCGGTTTATCCTGCAAAAATTCATCACTAATGCCGTGAACTTCAAACGCTTCCGGATCAACCAAACGTTCCGGTTTAATGTAAATATGAAAATGACGCCCCGTCAGACGACGGTTAATCACTTCCACTGCACCAATTTCAATGATGTTGTGTCCCTCATAGTGAACACCTAACTTATTCATACCTGTTGTTTCGGTATCGAGAACGATTTGGCGGGTAATTGCAGTGCTCATAGTGTTTTTTTGTGTCAGACTTAGAGTTTTGATTAAAGATGATATAGGAAGAGTCTACCAAAGATGAACAAACAGGTAGAAATTTTCACCGATGGTTCTTGCCTCGGTAATCCCGGCCCCGGAGGATATGGCGTTCTGCTCCGTTACCAACAGATTGAAAAAATGCTGAGCAAAGGTTATTTCCGCACTACCAACAATCGCATGGAGTTAATGGCCGCCATTGCCGGGCTTGAAGCCCTCAAACACCCCTGCACCGTTATCCTGACAACTGACAGCCAATATGTACGTCAGGGAATCACCCAGTGGATCCACAACTGGAAAAAACGGGGCTGGAAAAAAGCAGATAAATCTCCTGTCATCAATGTTGATCTCTGGCTGCGACTCGATGAGGCCATCTCTCACCATGATGTTGACTGGAGGTGGGTCAAAGGCCATGCTGGACATCGGGAAAATGAGTTATGTGATGAACTTGCCCGCACAGCCGCTAATAGCCCTACTCAAACCGATAATGGCTATATCGAAAGTGAAAATTAACCCGTTAATAATAGCGTCGGTGAAAATTTTTCACCGCCCCTAACGCATTACTGAATTTCGGTTTTAACAACCTTGCCCGCATGGGGTTTAACGTCAGGGGGATTGTCCGCTTGCGGGCAATAATGACACTCAAACACCCAAACATCAATTCAATTGAGTGATAAAAATGTCCTCTATTTTGCCATGGCAAAACATGAAAATTAGCATGATGAACAATTTCATAGTTTAAAAGGCGAAGCCAATCCAATTGGCGAAACATAGAAAACATTTGGGCACGGCAAGGCTGCCAACGGCAGATGGGCGCAACTATTTTTCTTACCCCTAATATACTTATCGGATTAAAGCCACTGATAATCAACCAACCATCATCGATCATCACTCTATCCACTTCTCGCAACAACCAATGAGGATCAATGCTATAAGTCAGCATATGTGCCAACAAGCAAGCATCAACAGATTTAGCTGCAAAAGGAAGATAATGGGGATCAGTTATCACATTCAGATTTTCCCCCTGTAATCCAATGTTGACTTGATGGCTTATCAAACAGGAACGACTGTCAATTTCCGCACTTAAGTTGCCGACTTTCAATAAATGAAAGCCAAATATTTTTGGCCACCATAGTTCCAATTGACGTTCCAGAGCAACGCGGTAATATTCTCCCCACGGTAACTCAACCCAAGAAACAGGAGGGATGATTTGTTTGATCGAACGTGCTGAACGCATGTCATCTTCCTTTCAATCTATGATAAACCTACTACGAAAATGAGGCATACAATGGAGCTTATCAGGATCCCGGCCCTTTCAGATAACTACATTTGGTTACTTTGTGATGAAGACAAGCATTGTGTCATTATCGACCCCGCAGAATCACAGCCTGTCATTGACATTCTAGCAGCAAATCAACTTATTCCTTTGGCGATACTGCTGACACATCATCACCATGATCATGTTGGCGGTGTGCCGGGTTTGCTCATAAAACATCCCGGATTACCTGTATATGGCCCTGAAGAAACACAAAACAAAGGGGCAACCCATATTGTTCACGATAATGACCTTATTGATATTAAACGGTTTTCTTTCCGTATTATGGAATTGCCAGGCCACACACTTGGTCACATTGCATTCTATCAGGCCCCCTATCTATTTTGTGGAGACACTCTCTTTTCTGGCGGTTGCGGGCGGTTATTTGAAGGTACAGCCGAACAGATGTTCTCTTCCCTTGAGAAAATTTCATCGTTACCCGATGACACATTGATCTGCTGTGCTCATGAATATACCGCAGCAAATATGGCATTTGCAAAAACAGTATTACCTGAAAATCAAACTGTTCATGATTATGCTAAAAAGATACTTAAGTTACGTGAAAATCATCAGGCAACAGTTCCCACAACTTTACAAACAGAGAAAAAAATTAATGTTTTCTTAAATTGTCACCACATTGATTTACAAAAAAATATCGGCATCAAACCGAATTCAATGCCACTTTCTTCTGTTTTTCAGCAGTTAAGAACTTATAAAGATCAATTTTAATTTTGTTGGGTTGTCTTCTGCGTGATTGGTCAGTATCATCGCTCACCTTTTAGGCAAACATCAAAAGAGAACATGAAGACAAAAGCGATCTTATTCGCCTCTGTTCTGCTTGCCGGTTGTCAATCGAGTCTGCAACAAAAGACTCCTTCCCAGCAGCATATACAGAAGATGTCTTCGACGAATCAGAAAACAGACGGTATTGCAGAGCCAGAGGATTCTGCAAACTGGAAGGTGAGTCCGACAACCCAACAAGATTTGTGGGGACATATCCGTGATGAGTTGAAGATGGACATTCCTGATAACAGCAGGGTGCGCGAACAACAAAATGACTACCTGAAACACAAGAGCTATCTCCAAAATGTGACGTTACGGGCAGAACCGTACATCTATTGGATAGTTGAGCAGCTTGACGAACGAAATATGCCAATGGAACTGGTTCTGCTGCCCATAGTGGAGAGTGCTTTTAATCCCCATGCCACCTCTTATGCCCAGGCGGCTGGTTTATGGCAGATTATCCCAAGTACCGGCCGCCACTACGGCCTGACACAGGATAAATGGTACGATGGCCGACGCGATATTGCAGCTTCAACAACAGTCGCACTTGATATGCTTGAGTATCTGAACAAGCGGTTCAATGGAGACTGGTTACTCACCATCGCCGCTTACAATAGTGGCGAAGGCCGGGTGATACGTGCAATCAAAGATAATCAGGCAAAAGGAAAGCCAACTGATTTTTGGTCATTGTCGCTGCCACGTGAAACAATGCACTACGTTCCAAAAATATTGGCGCTAAGTAACATTATCCGTCATGACAAAAAATATGCTTTCAAGTTGCCAAAACCTAACAACCAGAAAGCATTGGCTAAGGTTGAGGTAGGGCAACAAATCACGTTGTCACAAGCGGCTGAACTATCTGGATTATCATTGTCATCAATCAGGGCATATAACCCGGGTTATAAACAAGGGATAACTTCTCCTCATGGGCCGCATTACATCATGCTGCCACAAAAGAGCGTTAACCAGTTTAAGACTTCATTGGCTGATGAAAGCGTTTTGGAAAATATTCGGCTGTCTGTCGCTCACAATACTCACCAGCTACAGCAACAAAGCCAATATAAGGTTCGTGCCGGAGATACACTGTCAGCGATTGCAAAACGCTTCAATACAACTCATCAGGAGTTGCAAAGATTGAACAACTTGAAAACAGCTCATCGACTCAAGATTGGGCAGGTATTGAAAGTCGATAACAGCAGCCCTGTTACCTATCATGTACGCAAAGGTGATTCGTTTTTTAGCATCGCCAAACTCCACGGCGTGAATATTAATGATCTGATGAGTTGGAATAAAAACATCAAAATCAAAGAGATGAAACCCGGTATAGCGCTAACGCTTTATCTTAATTAAGTAAGTTTGTTCTCTCCAGCATGGCTCCCTGTCCTTTTGGATGGGGAGTTATTTTATTCCGTCTTAGCAGGCGCAACTAGGAATACATCTTGAGTTTGATGACAAACCCGACATTGAACTTCTACCATTGCCATTTAAGGTTTCTCTTCGCATTGAAAATAGAGAGCACATATAAAGAACAACACTTTGAATATGTGACCTAGATCAGCGTATATTTTATATTCCATCTGTTTTGTATAATATTATTGATGCTTATAGTAAATTGGAATAAGGTTATTACGTCTATGTGATTTTCAATAATAAATATCAAATGAAGTAAAAATTTCAAAATGTAATAATATTGATATATTACATTATAATTATTTGCATAGAAGTTCTCTCACAAGGCAGATCAAAAACAATCAAAGCTTCAAAATCAATTCAAAAAAATATTTACATACTTAACCAGAACAGTAGAAACAATTAATCAAGGAAAAGTTCTTTTCCAAAAAGTTTATTTTAGAAAATAATCTCAATTGATTTACCACAAACCCTATACCGGAAATTATAGCAATTAAAAAACAAGGAATAAAAAATGAATAAGCAAGCTCAATTAGTCATGTTTACAGGTGGACGGGACAGCACTTTAGTCGCAGTACATCTAATGCTAAAAAGCGTTCCAGTGCATTTATTTACAGCCAGCAGTGGTTGTTCGCTACACAGAGGAATTCTTAACCACCGAGTACAAGAGCTAAAAGACAGATTCGGCGATCTTGTCGTTTCGCATAAGATTGAAGATATAAGTGGCTCTTTTCGAACTCTAGCCATTGAAACTTTAGAAGATGATATACTAAAAGATAAAAAAAACCTCGTTCTTCTTGGTGAAAAAATTGCAATTCATGCACACATTATTGACTACTGTATGCGGCATGGAATCAAAATTATTAATGATGGAATCACTCATTATCAGAAAGAGTTTCCTGAGCAAAGGCTAATAGCAAAAGAGTATTTTGTCGAATTTATGAAAGGATATGGAATTGAATACAATAGCCCCATATACGAATTTGCCCAATCACAAGACGATGTGAAATATCGTTTATTGCAAGCAGGTATCTCTACTAAATCTTTGGAAGGAATTTCAATTTTCGCCGATAGCTTCACACCCGCTTCTGACGAAACCATCCTTGACTATCTAAAGAGAAAAGAAAGTAAATGCAGGGACATAATTGAATTCCTTACTGGTGGTATTGTTGTCAAGGCAGTGGAAGAATGTTGTTAAAATCAAATTAAATATGATGGAGGTTTTATGATAAGAAAATGCGCTGCCATAGTTATCAGGAATAAAAAATTACTTGTAGTTAGAAAACATAAAACCTCCATATATATATCACCTGGTGGTAAAATTGAAAGTAATGAGTCTCAGATTGAATGTTTAGCCCGTGAAATACAAGAGGAAATTGGTGTCACATTTGTCAACCCTATTCATTTTAGCGTCGATTACTCAAAATCTGTTTTTGAAAATGAACCCATTGAAATTAATTCATGGTTAATTGATATAAAAGGAATACCTTCTCCCTGTTCAGAAATTACTGATTTAAGGTGGATCACATCAAAAGACGCCGAAAAAATGCAGATAGGAAATATTTTTAAAGAGGCCATTATCCCAAAACTCAAAAAAATCGGCTTGATAGAATAATGAACTTCCTAGATGATTCAGCGATAAATTCAAAACTTTTAGCATTTACCTCTAAAGATAAGGGTAATAATAATTACTATAAAAAAGTCAATATTATTCGGAAAGAAATAAAGAAAAATCTTAGGGAGCATTTACAGCTCGAACATGAAGAAATATTCCTACTGAATAATAGCACTCATTGTTTACTGAATGTAATCTATGGGCTAAATATGAATTCCATCTCTATATCGATTAGAGAGGGTTGCTATGCTCCATTTAATAATATTACAACAATTCCCTTTTCACACTCTATTCCATTATTAACACATATCGACCCACAAACAGGAGCAATTTGCTCATTAAAAGAATCTGATTTTGTTTTAGATGCGGCTCAATCTATAGGTACTATATGGTATCATAAAATTGCCACGTCTTCTAAGATACTATTTTTTCCATTACATAAACATCTGGCTATTCAGGCTGGTTTAGGTGTTCTTTGTATTCATAATAAAAATCATTACCCAGAGATATCAAAAATAGCAAAAATATCCGAATCAGGTACAGTTGATATTAGAATGTACAGTGATACACTAATTAAATTAAAAAACGACCCCAAAATTTTTAATGTTGCTTACTTCAGCTTAATGGATAACGAGATAAATCAATTAGAAGAAATAGGTTTTAAATGTATCACTCCATTAAAATCAAAAACTCCATTTGTTGTTTTTCAATCTAATTTTAATTTAGACAATATACCTTACAATAAAAACCCCGTTATAACTATGAAAAAAATAGGGGAAATGAGTTATAGATTCAGTTGCTATAAAAATGGTAATATCAACTCAGAGCCAATTAATTGCAACTCACAATTAATTAAATATATACAAGGATTATTATGAATACTGTAAGCCATACAGCCAAAGTGGGTTACCTATGTGCCCTTTTAGGTGGAATCACTCTAAGTTTTGATACTGTTTTTATACGAGCTATCAATTTTAGCCCAGATCAAATTGCATTTTGGCGTTCTTTTTCCATGTCACTGCCAATGATATTAATTATTGTATTTTCTTTTTTTAAAGGGAAAAGTAAAATTAAAAAAGAGGTAATATATAATAAGGATTTTCTCCTTGCTTCTTTTTTCTACGGTTTATCATCAGTATTATTTCCGATCTCTGCAATGACAACATCCATCTCAAATATGTTGTTTATAATCAGCACGGCTCCACTTTGGGCCGCTATATTTTCATGGATTGTCACTAAAGAGATTGTAAGCCGCATAACGGTATTATCATTTGTTATTTCTATAGTAGGGATAACTATCGTAATGTTCGGCTCCCAAACGAGCCTTTCTGTATCAATTGGGGATATTACTGCCTTACTGACAGCAATGTCTATGGCTGCTGCTTTCGTTGTTGGCCGAGTTAGTAAAAAAGATCTATCTTTAACCCCTTCTATTGGAGCAATATTTTCCGCTGTATTGTTATATTTTTATTTTGATATTAACTTTGCTATTTCATTATTCAAGTTTTTTTTAATTTTAATAGAAGGATCTGTAATAGTATTTTTAGCCCTTACATTGATAGCTAAATCTTCAAAATTAATACCCTCCCCTCATCTGGGTTTTTTCTTACTGTTAGAAGCAGTTCTTGGCCCAATTTGGATATGGCTTACCTTTGGCGACATTCCTAGTGCTTATACATTTATCGGTGGAAGTATTATTCTCATTGCTTTAATTACGAATAGCTTACATGCCATTATGGCATTAAAAGTTTCCAAATCTGAATAATTATTGATGAATTCGACTCATGAAAAAAATTTACCACTACTATCAGAAAATCGCGGTTCAAGGACATAATTTACTGAATTTTATATAGAATAAAGCCAGAACATCACTAAAATACAATGACTTTACTGATTTGTTTATATAAGGTTAGGAGAAATATAAATTGACCTCATTAAAATCAAACAAAAATAACCTCCCCGATGTTTTTACTGAAATTAAAGACTATCTCTTACTCCCCTCAGGGTTTCAACTAGGCAGCGCTCCTTATCGTGAAACAGAAAGCCGTGATTATGCCGCCATACGCTTTCAACTGAACGGAAAATCGATCGTATTTCGCCAAGGTAAAATCACACCCAATAAACAAGGCCAATTTGCCACACTCTGGAAACGGCCTACACCAAATTCAGACATAACGCCTTTTGAACAAAGTGATGACATTGATTTCTGTTTAATCGCCACGTTTTCTGAGACGCAAAAAGGAATTTTTCTGTTTGATTCGAATCTTCTAATCACAAAAGGAATTTTCTCAACTCACTCTAAAGAAGGCAAAAGAGCCATTCGTGTTTACCCAACATGGGTATCGCCTGCATCAAAGCAGGCCATCCAGACACAAAAATGGCAGTCCTTATACTTTATCAATTTCAATAATCAAAAAGCTGCTATCGAACAATTTAAGAATATTTTTTCGCTTTGTCATAACTAAATGAAATGATAAAAATTGCTCTCAAGCGTATTTTCAATGAAACTTTGCGCTATAAAACCTAAAGTTAACTTGAGGTCAATAGGGATGGTAAAAAATAAGCACATTGATTTCAATCGCGCCTTGACCATTGGCGAAGTTTCAAAACGCAGTGGAATCGCGATATCAGCGATTCACTTTTATGAAGCAAAAGGGCTAATCAAAAGTTCACGCAGCCACGGTAATCAGCGTCGTTTTCCTTCCGTTGTCCTGCGTTATCTTGCGATTATTAAAGCTGCTCAAAGTACCGGGATCCCTCTTAAAGAAATTCAGGCTGTTTTATGTCAGTTCCCTCCCAACAGTAATCTGACCGCAGAACAATGGCAGATAATTTCTTCACAATGGCGGGATATGTTGGATAAGCGCATCAAGATATTGACCCGGCTACGCAATGACTTAAGTAGCTGTATTGGCTGCGGCTGCCTTTCACTTACAGACTGCCCTTTACGCAATCCGAATGATATTTTGGGAGAAAAAGGAACTGGGGCAATTATTTTGGAAAAACTTTAGAAAGTCACATATCTATTAATCAGAGATAAATTCTGAAAAATTTAGTCTTAAGATATGGGATTCTTTTTAAGGAATATTTAAAAGTTATTTCTAATATTTTGTTCAAATGATAAATATTATCCCTACTTATAGAGGTATTTTTATGAAAAAGATAGCAATTTTAGCAGCATTAATTTCAGGAACTGCATTACCTCCCGCAATAGCAGCAGAAAAAACCATTGAGATACAGAGTTTCACCTCTGTTAACGCGCAAAATGGTATTGCTTTAACAATAAAATGTGCGACAACGCCTTCATTAAAAGCCAAAGGAACACAATCTTCCATCAATAAACTCAATATCAGTCGTGATAACGATACACTTAATCTGATTAACGAAGCGGCTAAAGAAGATAATTTTCTCACCTCAGGCGTTAAAATTACGCTATACACTGACAAACCACTGAAGAATTTATCCACTAAATCCGGGGTAAAAACGCAAATAGATGCTTGTGCCGTCGATAGTGAAAATCTGGCAGTTTCAGGTGAAATGGGTAGCAAAATTGATGTTGCAGGTAAAACCAATTACCTTGATCTTACTCTGGGAATGGGGGCTGTATTTAATAAAAGCGCTCAGAAATTCAGGGCCAATTCCGCCAAAGTGAATTTAAGTATGGGAGCATCGGCTTCTCTCTGCCATATCCCCCAAATCACTGCCAGCCTGACAATGGGAACTCAGATCTTTGTCGATGAAGACGCTGTAGTTAAAACAACAGATAATTTCGCCAGCGAAATTTCTACGGATGTCTGCTCCTGAATAAATAGCTTTTAATTATATTTCACAACATCACTCAGTCTATTTTTTGCGTCCTAATCAATCATTGAAGAATAGGCTGATTGAAAAATAAAGTACAGTTAAAAATAGAAATAATTTCATTTGGATACCCACAAAAAATAATATAATTACAAACATAATTATATACTCATTGATATTTAATCTATTACATTGATGAACTTGGCAGTTTTTTACCCGTTGTAAAAGAAAGTATCTGGAAACTTTATTCAACTCTTTAAATAAAGCTAACAGATCCAACAAATATGACAGCATTATTTCATCCTCATTTATCAGGAGTATTTAATGAAAAACATTTTTAAAGCATCCTATCTTGCTATTACACTTGCTCTTACTACTGTCGTAACTTCAGCAATACCCACTGCTTTTGCAAAATCAACTGACCCAATCATTAATCAGGTACCGGGTTACTATCATCAAATGGTTGGGGATTTCATGGTTACCGCTATTTATGATGGATATCTCTATATTCCCTCCGCATTACTGAAAGACATTGGAGCAAAAGATATTCAGACGCTGCTTGCTCGCATGTTCCTTGTTGAAGGAAAGAATGGCGTTCAGACAGCGGTAAATGCCTACCTCGCCAATACCAAAGAGGGGTTGGTATTAATTGATACGGGTTCAAGCAAATGTTTTGGCCCTACGATGGGAAATGCCGTGGACAATATCCGTGCCGCAGGCTATTCACCGGAAGAGGTAAAAACAGTATTGCTTACACATCTGCACCCCGATCATTCTTGTGGTATCGCTTCCGCAGATGGGAAAATGGTATTCCCTAACGCCGTTATCTACGTTTCTCAAGAAGAAAAAGATTACTGGTTGAATCCTGAAACTATGGCTGCGGCCCCTGAAGGAGAGCGCGCTATTCTCAAAATGGTCCAAGATGCGCTGGCGCCCTATATTGCTAAAAACGCATTCCGTACCTTCAAAAACGGAGATAACATCATTTCTGGTATCGAAGCAATATCAACTTTTGGCCATACTCCAGGCCATACATCATTTAAATTACACTCTGGTAAAAATAACATGCTGATTTGGGGGGATATTGTTCACGCCTATTCAGTGCAATTTATGCACCCAGAAGTTGCTATAGAATATGATATAAATAATGATAAAGCCGTTGAAGCACGTAAAGCTATTTTCAAAAAAGCCGCAAAAGAAAAATGGTTAATTGGTGCTGCACATTTACCTTTTCCTGGTATCGGACATATCCGTAAAGATGCACAAGGGTATACCTGGGTACCAGTTGAATATACTAATCCACTGAAAATAAATGATTAACACCGTTATTCACTGTTAGTATATTAAATCTTCATTCGTATTTTCTTACTGAAATAAGTCACCCTATGGGTGACTTAATGCCTATCCCAGCAGACATTAAAAAAACTTCCCCACTCTGGCGAAGTATTCAAACTACTTCTATACTAAAAATTGAATACCATCTCAGCACTCCCTTTATGACATAAAATATGATGTTTTCCATTTATCGCTCTTGTTTAACTAATTGATAGGCTGTGTTTGAGGTAACCAATATAAAAAATAAGGTAACTATGTTATGGAAAATAAAGACAAAACAATTAAAACACCCAGCATATCCGATTCAGATAAATCTACGTTTCCAGAGTCAGAAAATATGAATCATAGTGAGGATCCCATTTCGCTCTCCCCAAATGACTCTTCTTTTATCATGGAGAATGTCCCTGTACCTCCCGAAGATAAAATAAACCCTCACGTTTCATATCTAATTATAGATGATCATAAACGCACCCTATGTATCGATGATATAGAATATGATAAAAAGCGCGCGTATATGGGCTCAGAAAAATATTCTTATGCCTTTATCATATTAGAACTTAGGACTCTGAAAACACCAGGAAATCCAATGAGAGTGACCGGTGCATACCAAGGAAAAAGGTTCTTCATGTATGCCTATGATACATCTGAAGAAACCACTAAAATATGCTGGGATGCGCCTAATTCTTCCCCAGAGGATAAACGAATCGCACTCAAAAAAGAGTATGTCAAAACGGAAGATGGAATGAAGAAATATAGACTCATTTGGAATAATCAGGGAACAGAAATGTTTTTATTCAGTCATACTCATGATAAATCTAAGCAATGGACTTGGCTAACTGCATCCCATAAAAAATACAGTCTATTTACTCTTCACCCCCATTTTATTAAAGCAAGACTCATAAAAACCTTACTAGAAAAAACCTGGCCAAAAATTCAATTCAATTTAGCAAACCTGCGAACCATGGATACACTCTATAGGTTAGTTTCAGACAAAAAAGCGGAAGATATATACAAAAAGTCAGGACTGGAAAATTACACATATAGAAAACAAGTTTTTGATTGTGATGATTTTAGCCTTGTATACAAAGCACAAGCCAGCAAAGAAGCCTATTCAGATAAAGAAATTTATGGATATGCAATTGGGATAATATTGGGGAATACTAAAAAAACTGCACATGCCGTTAACATATATATCACCCCTGAACTCAAAGTTAAAATTATAGAACCACAAACAGGAGAAATCACAGATGCTAAGGATTGGAAATACAAACCAAACTATATCTTAATATAAATTATTAGTCCCGTATTCCACCTCGGTTTTTATTGTTTTTAGGTATTGGTGTATTACTACGCCAATACCTGATTTTCCATGCTCTTTATTTTCCATGGCAAAGATTGATGTAGTTTGCCCTTCCTACCGTGCTGTCAAAAGTGTTCTTTTAAGGTATACAGCCCATACACCGACCGAAATTGAAGAAAATATTAAACGACTATCAAGCATTTTGTAAAAACCTTGGGTAGACCGTTATTAGGTGGCAAATCCATATGCCAACACGATATACAACACCATAGGTCAATTATGAGGATAGTGAATGAGGTCATGGATAACCACGGTTTCATCGCCTGAATTAGCATAAACATGGTAACAATCAGCATGAAAACGCATGGATTCACCCGCTGAGATTTTATGCCAAGTGTCATTAAGACGGAGATCTAACTCCCCACTAAGTACAATAACATGCTCTATCACTCCGAATTCATGCGGAGAAGATTCACTTGAAGCACCCGGTATTAATTCTATTTTGAGCAAATCAGTAAAAAGTTCGTCATCAAAAGGTATAAGTGGCGTTACACGCATGCCTGAGTTGTTTTGTTCAAAGATCGGTAATTCATTAAATCGGTGTAATACAGGCTGAGATTGGGGAGACGCCCCTTCTAAAAAAGTTGAAAAAGCAATATTAAAGCCTGTCGCGATTTTCCACAGTGTCGAAATCGTCGGGCTTGATTGACCACGTTCAATTTGCCCAAGCATCGCCTTACTGACTCCCGTCAATTTCGCCGCCTGACTGAGGCTTAACCCTCGGGAAGCTCTTAATATTTTAAATTTTTCAGCAATTTTCGATGTGATATCACTCATTGATGCTTTCTCAAAAGAAATAAATTCATGATTGAACGTTATAACGGACGATGATATTCTCACCATCGTCCGTTATAACGTCCGATAGGTAATGTCATATGCCTAAGCTATCATTTTTTAGGGATTTCTCACCAGTAACACTCATCACAGGGTTTGTTGCGGTATTAGTTGGCTATGCTAGTTCAGTTGCGATAATTCTCCAAGCCGTGACGGCAATCGGTGTCGAACCAGCACAAATAGGTGCTTGGCTAGTTATGCTCGGTATAGGAATGGGTGTCACGACAATTGGGTTGTCACTCTATTACCGCACTCCCATTTTAACGGCTTGGTCAACACCAGGAATTGCATTATTGGCGACAAATTTTCCAGATACCTCCGTTAATGAAGCCATCGGTATTTTTATCTTTGCTTCGGCATTAATGTTGATATGCGGTATCACCGGACTATTTGCTAAATTAATGAACTACATTCCACATACCATAGCGGCGGCAATGCTTGCCGGGATATTACTCCGCTTTGGTTTGGAGGCATTTGAAATGCTACAAGTCAACTTTTGGCTTTGTAGTGCCATGCTACTTGTTTACTTAATTTTCCGCCGCTATTTTCCGTTATACGCCATCATCTCGACGCTGGCGGTTGGCTTGATTATCTGTATTCTCAGCGGCGATTTAAATTTGGTGAGTGGAAACATCACATTTTCCATACCTGAATTTATTATGCCGCACTTTAGCGCAACCACACTCATTGGCGTAGGCATTCCATTTTTTATCGTCACGATGG
Source organism: Xenorhabdus miraniensis (assembly GCF_002632615.1). The sequence continues at coordinate 235,059 of NZ_NITZ01000004.1, read as the reverse complement.
CATCACAAAATGCACCGGGAATCGCCACCTTACAGGCGGCGGGATATCCTCCTCGTGCATCCAAATTACTTATTTGGACATCGTTGATGACAATAATTATGGCACCTTTTGGTGGATTCAGTATTTGTATTGCCGCTATTACGGCAGCCATTTGTATGGGAAAAGATGTCCATCCAGATCCAAGTAAACGATATGTTGCCGCAGTCAGTGCTGGTTTTTTCTATCTGCTGGCAGGCATTTTTGGCGGAGCCATTTTCTATTTGTTCGACGCTTTTCCAATTCCATTAATAAGAATTTTAGCTGGATTAGCTCTCCTTGGTACTTTCACAAATAGTTTGCATCAAGCAATCAAGGATCAATATACAAGAGATGCTGCCATTATCTGCTTTCTGATCACAGCATCAGGGGCAAATTTATTGGGTATCAGTTCCGCATTTTGGGGATTGATCGGTGGAATCATGGCTCACGCTATATTAAAAAACACCCTCTTCTATCGATGGAACAGGAAAATAAACAAAAGAGCCAGCAATAAATCATAATATGATTGAATCAGTTAATTATATTCGCGCTCAATAAAGAGCGCATAAATATTAGAACCCATTCTGTGATTTCATTATTTTCATTGCATCTTCCATGAACTTAGTATTCATGCTATTTATATTATTCTGCCATTGCATATTTCTAAGAGAAATTTCAGTGAGCTTAACCTCATTAGCAATGGCTTTGCATTCCTGAATATCTATTGAACCAACGCGATCGAAAACTTCATTCATAACCTTAAATAATTCTGTGCTATTAATATAATTTTCACCAAGGGTACGACACAATTCATTATTGGTGAGTGACGAAAGATTATCTGTCGGTATTCTGCCAGTAGAGCAACCTGCCATAACAAGTACTGACAATAATAGTAGTTTTCTTATCATTTAAAGATCAATCTATAAAAACGGAGCGGCAGTATACCTGTAAATGAAAGGAAAATACAGAGTGACTAAATTGCTCCGTCAATGACTGACATACATGAGGAGGCAAAAGCTAAATGAGGATATGGCCTGATGCTAATATAAAAGAGCCTGTATTGAATTCAGTGACCGCCTAGACGGTGTAGCGGTATAGTCATTACAAACACCTCACAAGCCTGCTAATATTTTATTAACGTGAAAATGAGGTATCAGTATGAAACTGAAATCATCCAGACGGTAATATTCCACTGAATTTAAACTTGAAGCTATTCAGCAAGTGGTTCTATCAGCAACGGATTGTTGATGTGGCTCGCTGGTTAGCCCGCCGTTTGATGCAGGAGTGTGGTTTACCGAGTCGCCAGCCGGGGGTAACTGCTATGATAACTCCCCCATGGAACGCGTGTTTCGCAGTCTAAAAAGTGAATGGGTTCCTCTTGATGGGTATACGGATCCCCATGATGTGACGAGAGACATCACACAATATCTGGGAACTTATTACAACTATCATCGTCCTCACCGCTTTAACGGAGGACTCTCTCCGGTTGAATATGAACGACGGTGGGAAAAGGCTAAAACAGTGTCCGATATTTCTTGCCCCCTACAACTGGCCAGAGGATTAGGAATTAACGTCCTGTACGTATATTCTCCCAGAGAATTACAGGAATGTATTGCCGAAATCCTGTATCAGGACAGCCCGTTTTTGATTGAGATTAAATGTGATAACCAGCACGCTACCCCAAACAAGGAATACAACAAACGCATAAAAGGTTTCCCGCTTTTATGATCTTATGAAGAGTATAAAGACATGAAATCAAAATTAATCATTATTAATTCGTGTGTTATCCTGGTGTTGGGATTATTTTCCATAGACCTCTATAATCCAGCGTTACCTGCAATAAAATCTGCACTGGCAATTACTAATAATCAGGCACAAAGCCTTGTCGTTTATTATCTATTTGGCTTTGCCGTGTCTCAGCTTTTTTATGGCCCACTTTCTGATAAACACGGACGTATACCTGTAATTTTGTTTTCCTTATTATTTTCCGCTGTTGGTAATTATCTGACCTCTATGGCCGAATCATTTCACACATTGTCGCTATTCCGGCTTCTGACCGGTATTGGTGCAGGTGGATGTCCCGTTATTAGCAGGGCTATACTCAGTGATACTTTCCGGGATAAAACGGAATTATCCAAGTCGCTGGCTATTTTTTCGATGGCATCACAGGTTTCACCTGCTTTTGCTCCTGTTATAGGTGGATATATCACACAATATCTGCCATGGAAATTTAATTTTATCGCCCTCGCCATAATGATGCTGGTAGGTGCTTTTTTTGTAAAAATGACGCTGCCGGAAACCTCCCCGATGAAATCAACAAGCAATGGAAAAATAACAGGTTTTCAAATTCTGTTATCTGACGTTAATTTTGTTATATACAGTGTTGTATCTGCTGTTTTATTTGCCATTACCATTGGCTATTTTACTGCCAGTCCTTTTATATTTCAGACACAGTTTAATTTATCTTCGTCACAGAATGGATATCTATTTATGGTTTATTCTGCTGGCATTGTTATAGGCTCATTGCTAACAAAAAAATGGTTGTCACACTCAGCCCCCGAAAAGATTCTTAGGGTTTCGCTTCCGTTATTATTGTTATTTACAGCAGCAGCCCTCATTTCAGTGCATTTTACACAGATATTATCCATTGCATTTATCATGATTTATAGTTTTACGGTGGGGCTGGGATGTGGGCTTTCTTCTCCGTTATTACTGGGGATCAGTTTACATCGGCATCCAGAACTATCCGGAACAGGCAGTGCTTTACAAGGGACACTCAAAATGGCCGGAGCAGCTATCGTATTATGGTTTTTCACCAGCGGGCATACAACAACTGCGACAGGTTTAATGTGGGGACTTTTCGTCCTTGCTCTGATTTGCCTTGTTTTAATCGCCTTTACCCAGTACAGGACGCCCAAAACAAAAAACCAACATTCATAGTACAGCCGAAATTGAAACGATTATCGTCAATTATACTAATGGTAATGGAAACAAGAACGTTGTTATTAACGCTCAAAGAGCTGAAAGTAGCGGTACGACAATTACCTAGGGAGTGTTGACGTTTTGTGAGGGGAATTTGAACAGCATGATGAGCTGGTATCATTGTCTTCGCGAAAAAACTGTTACCCCAGCCCATCATGCCAAGAACCATGTTATCAACATCTTTAGGGAAGTTGTCAGGCGGTCAAACGCATGACATCGTCCATGCTGAAAGTCTCGTCACACAATCTCCAGCCTCAGATTTTGTGATTGCAGATAAGGGTTACGATAGCGAAACATTCAGGGAAGTCGTCAAACAATAAGGCGCGACACCGATCATTCCCTACCGGAAAAACAGTCGAAAATTGGATAAGAAGATTGATAACTGTTTATACCGTTATCGTCATTTAGTGGAAAATGCGTTTGCCAGAATTAAACATTTTCGTGCAATAGCAACAAGATACGATAAATTAGAACGAAATTACGTCAGTATGTTAGCACTGGCGTTTATCATTGTCTGGCTGCCAATGTGGGTGGAATAAATGATGAACATAAAACGTCAACAACTCCTAGTCACTCAATTACATTAAGTAACCTTGTAAGCGCTAAAGGTATCATCGAAATGGTGACACCCAAGATGGAATATCCCACTTTGAGATGACGCAGATTTGCGTCATTATAAAAATCAGCAAGTTAATGTTACAGTTATTAGGTTGCAGTTCAGGTGAGGGCTTGTATAATCAACGAAATATCTTCTTATAGTTAAGAATATATGCTTTGGGGTTTGCGTGACAAAGCACATCGTATGCCTCATAAACTATTTCTTGATCTCGATAATTGTTGCGCACCATAGCAATACCTCGCTTATCTGAGGTCACTTTTTTCTTAAGGCGTACAAAAGCTTTATCTGTAAGACCAAGAAGCATAATTTTATCGGCTTCGAGATCATAAATATGATAAGTATTTACAACGCTTGCATAAGCAGTTGCAACCACTCTGGATGATGCACGACAGAATCTACCTATATTTACTTCTGTGAATTCTGCACCACCTTCTTCGATGACGGTTTTGGCTATATTATGGGCATCTTCCATTCTGATTTGGTGTAGTCTAGTCGCTCGATTCTTTACCTCTCTAGTGGCTTTGCTAGCGGCTTGTTCTATATTTATTTTATTTCTATAAAATTCATATGTACATTTAGACGCTTCACCAAAAGTGTCATCGTTCCAAAAGCAGTTTTTGACGAGTTCTTCTTTGAAGTCATCGGATTCTTTGGTTAAAGAAACTTCTTTTATGTATTGATTTCTAATGCTTTTAAAAGGCTCTGGGTTTCTTACGCCATTAGGTTTATGATTTATTTCTTCTGACACATGTATCAAAAAATTGAACTTCTGAGAAATGGTGGTGGCACTTCGTTTTTCTTCTTTAAGTTTCATTATATCGGCCACAATAGAACACCCAGACAGTAAAGCAGTCCCTGCTAACAAAATAATCAACTTTTTCATTTAATACCTCACATTAGCCCAATTTATAATAATCCAAGGATAACAAAAGGCAATATGAAACCTCAACAGGTTAAAAAGGTGGGACATATTTGGGACAGATATCGAAAGATAACCAAAATCAACAACAGGTAACTTTCGGTAAGGTGGGATCGGGCGGGCGGAGGTTTTGGTCTATGTGGATAATGTCCCGGTAACCAGACAAGGCTTTAGAATGGAACCCTCTGACAGAGGCCCGCAATGTATTTCTGGTACATTGTTTACACTACCGATAGTCATCCGCGCCAATACAACGCCCATCATTAAAGTTGTTCTCGAGACCGAGGGTCCCGGCAGTACTTACCCTACCGCCGGTATTGGTATGCTGTTTAAAGCCAGCAGTCAGTGGCCTAATATGTGATGGTTGGCGAATCACTAATCTAAAGGTGGAAAACCCGCCCTCCAGTGGCGGATTCCGAGGTTATCAACGAGTTATCCAACTAGGGTGATTTCCACCCTGATTGCCGCAGATTTGAGCCATTACAATATTGGATGGATATTAACCTGCAACTTTTAGCGGGTTTATAGGACGAAAATTTATCCAATTTAAAATCGGGAAATTCAGCTGAGCAGTCAAAAGATGGTTAGAATTTCAACCATCATGACAGCTTCAACTCAAGCCTTCCATGTCGTTTATAACTCATTGATTTATCCGAGGCTGTCACTTTGGCATAATCATTGCGGAAATCCCAATAGTTGATTTATGTGCTGGATAAACGCAATAAATTCACTGTATTTCAAGGTGTTAACTGTGCACACCTATTAATGTGTTACCACCTTAATAGGCTTTCAAATCCCATTTAACAATAGTTCTCGGCTCGCAGACGGCCTTTTTTGGAATTTCCCAAATAAGTCTCGTAGTTGTCATGTTCAGTAAAAAAGAGGAGCCTCCGAAACTGGTGACTCCTTAATTTCAAAGAGTCCTGCATCAAGAAGAAGACTGAGAGCTAAAAGTGATAAATCTCACCTTTACATAACCGATTGCTTTTACTTAATTACCGCTCAGGACGGGAATTCAATTAAATCAAAGAGTTAAAATAGGATAATTTCTTCTTTAGCTAACTGATTGATTTTACGCAATTCTGTCACTGTGCCAGAGATTAAGGGAATCAAGGGGTTATAAGACGGGAAACCCCGCTTTATCATAACAACCATCATCAACTATAGAGGAAATAGATTTTATTAGTGTCCAATCCGCTATTCTGTGTCATCTTAATCCAAGAATCCTCCCTAATATTGATGAATTGATTTTATTAATATTTGCTAATGGGATACGCCCCTACCTGCCACATAAACTCTGTTAAAGTCACTTTAATATAATGATTGGAGGTAATGCTATGTATGATTGGTCTGGAACTATTTCTGCTAACCTTGAACAAGGTCAACCTACAGGGCTTTTGCTTAAAGCAGGAGATGTGATATCTGTTGTCGCCAAAGGCTGGGTAAAATACGGCAACGGTGATACTAACTGGGCAGCACCTGAAGGTACCATGCCAGTTTACCAACCTGCAAAACCCAGCCTATCTTTAATTGCTAAAATTGCCAACAAAACCTACAAAATAGGAAATGGCGTACTACGCAGAAGAGTCCCTATAGATGGCGAGTTGATACTTTTATTTGATGACTCTCCGGGCACATACGGTGATAATTCAGGTGAATTTTCAGTTGATATCATAGTGGAGTCTTCCGCGACTTTAAGTTCCCTTGAAGAAATAAATAGATAGCGAAATTATTTAACCCGCAACTTCCTGCGGGTTAATTATTTCTCGGCTTTATTCCGTCTGTTCACCCAACCCACCATCACCCACCTCCCCCTGCCTCACATTCCACACCGAATCTGCCGGGCTGTTAGTTTCATATGTCTAGCATCCTCGCAACTGTGGGGGTACTTTTTTAGGGGTGCAAAAATACACCCCCATACATACCCCCTGATTGGGGTATATTGCAATAGATATCAGTAGACAATAATAGAGCGTAATTTTGGGTTTTTCTTTTATTTTACAGGGATTGGTAGACTTTTATTGACTGTGGAAGATGTTTATTTGGAGCGAGTGAAGGGAATCGAACCCTCGTATAGAGCTTGGGAAGCTCTCGTTCTACCATTGAACTACACTCGCATCAATGAAGTAGCGTTGACAAATATATACCTGTTACCTGCTCTCAGCAAGTGATTATCGATAATATTTATCTATATTTCAGCCGGTTGCTTCATCCTTTCTTATATGTATAAAAAACACCCTGTCAGTTAATCTGGCAGGGTGTTTGGCGGATTTTAATCAAAAAATGATTATTTATTCGGACGCATTGCCGGGAACAGGATGACATCACGGATAGTATGGCTGTTAGTGAACAACATCACCATACGGTCGATACCGATCCCCAAACCCGCTGTTGGTGGCAAGCCATGTTCCAGTGCAGTGATGTAGTCTTCATCATAGAACATCGCTTCGTCATCACCTTCGTCTTTCTGGCGAACTTGCTCTGCGAAACGCTCTGCCTGATCTTCCGCGTCATTCAGCTCCGAGAAGCCGTTACCGATTTCACGACCACCGATGAAGAACTCAAAACGGTCAGTAATGAATGGGTTTTCATCGTTACGACGTGCCAACGGAGAAACTTCTGCCGGATATTCTGTAATGAAAGTCGGCTGAATCAAGTGACTTTCTGCGGTTTCTTCAAAGATTTCACACTGAACACGACCCAAGCCCCAACCTTTTTCAATGTCAATGCCCAAGGATTTCGCGATAGCAACGGCTTTATCCATATCATCCAAGTCCGCCATATTGGTTTCTGGACGATATTTGCAGATCGCTTCTTTCATGGTCATTTTGACGAAAGGTTTGCCGAAATCGAACTCTTGTTCACCATATTGCACCAGCGTTGTACCCAACACTTCTTGAGTCAGAGTACGGAACAGTTCTTCGGTCAGTACAATCAGATCTTGGTAATCCGCGTAAGCCATGTAGAGTTCCATCATGGTGAACTCAGGGTTGTGACGCGGAGAAACGCCTTCGTTACGGAAGTTACGGTTGATTTCGAAAACGCGTTCAAAACCACCGACAACCAGACGCTTCAGATACAATTCTGGCGCAATACGCAGGTACATGTCGATATCCAGCGCATTGTGGTGCGTAATGAATGGACGCGCACTTGCCCCCCCCGGAATCGCCTGCATCATTGGCGTTTCAACTTCCATGAAGTCTTTCTGGGTCATGAAGTTACGTAATGCAGACATCACGCGAGAACGAATCTGGAATGCCTTACGTGATTCATCGTTCGAGATCAGATCCAAATAACGCTGGCGATAACGGGTTTCCTGATCCGCCAAACCGTGGAATTTATCCGGCAGTGGACGTAATGCTTTAGTCAGCAGACGCAGTTCGGTACAGTGAATGGAAAGTTCACCCGTTTGAGTTTTGAACAACTTACCGCGTGCACCTAAAATGTCACCTAAATCCCATTTTTTGAACTGAGTATTGTAAATACCTTCCGGCAAGTCATCACGGGAAACGTAGATCTGAATGCGGCCGCCCTTGTCCTGCAAGGTTGCAAAAGATGCCTTACCCATGATACGACGAGTCATCATGCGACCAGCAACGGTCACTTCGATATCCAGCTCTTCCAACTCTTCCTTCGTCTTATCATCGTATTTTGCGTGCAGATCTTCGGAAATGTTTTCGCGACGAAAATCATTTGGGAAAGCAATGCCGTTGCTGCGCAGTACAGCCAGTTTCTCACGGCGTGTTTTCAGTTCATTATTTAAGTCAGGAGCGTGTTCAGCTCCCTGCTGTTGTTGTGACATTTTAGTTCCTCATAGGCCAGCTTTTAAGCTTGCTTCAATGAATTTGTCCAAATCTCCATCCAGCACAGATTGCGTATTACGGGTTTCTACACCGGTGCGCAAGTCTTTAATGCGGGAATCATCCAAAACGTAAGAGCGGATCTGACTGCCCCAACCAATATCCGATTTGTTTTCTTCCATTGCTTGTTTATCAGCATTCTTCTTCAGCATTTCCAGTTCGTACAGTTTCGCTTTCAACTGTTTCATCGCCTGGTCTTTGTTTTTATGCTGAGAACGATCTGTCTGACATTGAGTGACGGTGCCAGTCGGTACGTGGGTGATACGTACAGCCGATTCAGTTTTGTTGACGTGCTGACCACCAGCACCAGAGGCGCGGTATACATCAATACGTAAATCAGCCGGATTGATTTCAATATCAATATCATCATCTACTTCTGGGTAGATGAAGGCAGAACTGAATGATGTGTGACGGCGGCCACCTGAGTCAAACGGGCTCTTACGTACCAAGCGATGAACGCCTGTTTCTGTACGCAGCCAGCCGTAAGCATATTCACCCATGATCTTGATAGTGGCGGATTTCAAACCTGCAACGTCACCATCAGATTCTTCAATGATTTCTGTCTTAAAGCCCTTGGATTCAGCCCAACGCAGGTACATACGCATCAACATGCTGGCCCAATCCTGCGCTTCTGTACCGCCAGAACCTGCCTGAAGATCCAGATAACAGTTTGCGTTGTCATATTCGCCGGAGAACATACGACGGAATTCAAGCTGGCCCAGTTTTTCTTCTAACTGTTCCAATTCAGCGACTGCTTCATTGAAGGTCTCTTCGTCATCAGCCTCAACGGCCAATTCCAGCAGACCGTTTACATCTTCCAATCCCTGATCAAGTTGATCGATGGTTTCTACGATGCTTTCCAGTGATGAACGCTCTTTACCCAACGCCTGTGCCCGTTCCGGTTCATTCCAGACATCAGGCTGTTCCAGTTCAGCATTAACTTCTTCTAAGCGTTCTTTCTTGGCATCATAGTCAAAGATACCCCCTCAGAACTGCTGTCCGCTCAGACAGGTCCTGAATGTGGTTTTTTACCGGATTAATTTCAAACATATTTCGTGTCTTATACGTTGTGTATTATGAATAAATGATGGTCGCATGGATATTTTCGAACCGCGTATTCTAACGGATCTATCACTGGGTTTATAGCATTTCCAGAGATTTACCACATCATCAGATTCAAGCAGTTCAGTAAGGCCAAATATGTTGGATCAAAAGCTGTACATCCCGATTACCACGAAATTCGTTAATATCCAATTTATAAGCCAGTTCTGCCGTTTTGACGCTGTTATCCGGCCAGCGATTAACATCGATATTAAATGCGATGCCATCCAGCATTGGTCCACCATTTAATGGTTCAAGCATCACTTTCAGATGGTTTTCACCAACAATTCGCTGTTGTAGCAACTTGAATTTGCCGTCAAATACTGGCTCTGCAAATGCCTGTCCCCACGGGCCACCATCACGCAGGATTTCTGCAACCTCCAGCGTCAACTCATCCAATGCCAGTTCCCCATCACTCCAGACCACACCTTCAAGTTGGGCGATATCCAGCCAATCTGCCACTAATGCAGAAAAATGGCGCTGAAATAGGTCAAATTTGTCTTGTTCAATCGACAATCCCGCTGCCATCGCATGACCACCAAATTTCAACATCAATCCCGGATGCAGGGTATCAAGGCGTTCAAGCGCATCACGCATATGTAAGCCATGTACAGAGCGGCCTGATCCTTTTAGCGTACCATCACCAGCAGGGGCAAAAGCGATAACCGGACGGTGAAAACGTTCTTTAATACGCGAGGCCAAAATACCCACTACGCCCTGATGCCATTCAGGATGGTAAATCGCCAGACCATAGGGTAATTGGGTATGGGTACGTTCGATTTTATCGCAAATCTGCAAGGCTTCTTGCTGCATGCCTTGTTCAATTTCCCGACGAGTCTGGTTCAAGCCATCCAACTCACAAGCAATCTGGCGCGCTTGCATCATGTCATCTGTCAGCAGTAACGCCACCCCAACAGACATATCATCCAGACGTCCGGCAGCATTTAATCGTGGCCCTAATGCAAAACCCAAATCACTGGCAGCCAGTTTTGTGGATTCTCGTTTGGAAACTTCAAGCAGTGCCCGTATTCCCGCACAGCATCGCCCTGCCCGAATGCGATTTAGTCCTTGATATACTAAAATACGATTATTGGTATCAAGGGGAACCACATCTGCTACTGTGCCTAATGCCACTAAATCCAGTAATTCCGCCAGATTAGGTAATGGTATGCCTTGCTGCTCAAACCATGACAATTGGCGTAATTCCGCCCTGAGTGCGGACATCAGATAAAATGCAACGCCAACACCCGCCAGTGCTTTGGAAGGAAAGGCACAATCAGCCAAATTGGGATTGATAATGGCATCTGCGGCGGGCAATATTTCACCCGGCAAATGGTGATCGGTGACAATAACTTTAATACCGTGTTGATGTGCCACAGCGACACCATCATGGGATGAGATCCCATTATCCACTGTGATAATCAGCTCTGCGCCTTTTTTGACGACTTCATCAACAACCTGAACGCTCAGGCCATAACCATCTTCAAAACGGTTGGGGACAAGATAATCAAGACTACGATATCCCATTGCACGCAACGCACGAATGCACAATGCGGTGCTGGTTGCCCCATCTGCATCGAAATCTCCGACGATCACAATACGCCAATGTTCACGCAATGCGGTGATAAGCAAAGCAACTGCCTGTTCAATGCCGTTAAGGGATTGGTAATTAAGCAATCCCTTTGCTCCGCGCTCCAGTTCATCCGCCTGACGTATACCACGCATGGCATATAAGCGGCGCAATAACGGATGAATATTGTTGGGAAGATGGCTGAAATCCGCCTCCGGTCGGCGGCGGAGTTGTGTTTCTTGAGACATTATCAGTTATTCACCACGCTGATCCAACATAGCTAATAAATCTTTCGGCGACAAATAACCCCCAATCACACTACCATCTTCAAGGATAATCGCTGGTGTACCCTGAACGCCAAATTGCAAGCCTAGCTGATATTGTTTTGCGACATCAGTTTTGCATTCTTTAATTGGAGAAACCTTATCACCTTTGAAAACCGCATTGAGAGATTTGTTCGGTGTCGCGCTGCACCAAATAGACTGCATCTCTTTGGCTGATTCATGTTGCAGGCCATGACGAGGAAATGCCAGATAACGAACAGTAATCCCCAGATCGTTATACTCCTGCATGCTTTCATGCAGCTTACGACAATAACCACAAGTGATGTCAGTAAAGACAGTAACAACGTGTTTTTCTTTCGGTGCTTTGTAAATAATCATTTGATTTTTCAAAGCATCCAGTTTTTTAACCAAAACTTGATTACTGACATTCTTGGGTGTTTTGCCACTAATTTCATACAGTGGTCCCTGTAACAAATATTTACCATCATTAGACATATAAATAATGCCGTGATCAGTTAAAACTGCACTCACGCCAGAAAGCTGTGATGGGGTAATCTTTTCTGCCTTGATTCCCATTTTAGACAGTGACTTATTGATAGGACTTTCATCAGCGAACGCATTGCTGGCAAAAGCAGTCAGTATTAAAGAAAGGCAAAACGCAATTTTCTTCATTGTTTGTTCCTTATTGGCATCTTTCTCCGCAGTTATCCGCGAGGATGATGTTGTTGATGTAGCACCTTAAGGCGTTCGGTTGCTACATGAGTGTAAATCTGAGTTGTAGAGAGATCACTATGGCCCAGTAACATCTGCACAACGCGTAAGTCAGCGCCATGATTAAGTAAGTGTGTTGCAAAAGCATGGCGCAAAACATGGGGTGACAAGCGTTCGGCATCAATTTCGGCCAATACGGCATAGTGTTTGATCCGATGCCAAAAAGTTTGGCGTGTCATCTTCGTTCCCCGCTTACTGGGGAAAAATACATCAGATACCGCACCATTCAATAACCAAGGACGCCCATGCTCAAGATAATTTTCCAGCCAGTAAACTGCTTCTTCCCCTAAAGGGACTAATCTTTCCTTATTTCCCTTACCGATTATCCTGACCACACCTTGACGTAAACTCACATCCGATAGCGTCAGACCAACCAATTCCGAGACTCGTAATCCACACGCATAAAGCACTTCAAGCATAGCTTTATCCCGCAGTTCAATCGGCTGGTCAGTCACGGGCGCGTTGAGCAAATTCTCAACTTGTTTTTCGCTTAAATCTTTGGGCAGACGTTTAGGCAATTTAGGCGCAGATAATAACGCAGTTGGATCATCTTCCCGCATTCTTTCACGATAAAGATACTGAAACAACCGTCGCATTGCACTTAGCAAGCGGGCTGAACTACTCGCTTTATAACCGCCATCTACCCGTTCAGCCAAAAATGATTGTAGCTCTATAGACTGTACAGAAAGTAAATTATGGTCATAATGCACCAGCCAATTGTTCAGAGCTTGTAAATCAAGCCGATAAGAAACCAGCGTATTCTCAGCCAAATCTTTTTCCAACCAGATGGTATCGAGAAATTGTTCTATCAGGGGATTAGCCGCTGGATGCGGTTCCGTTGGATGTTGTTTCTGAGAATTGTTTTCTGATGAACTTTTTTCTGATAAATGGCTTTCTGATAGGTTGTGTTTTCTTGGCACAAGCCCTCCTTTCTATATGCGCCTTCCAATCGGCTATTATGCCTGAAAAAGCGATTATTCTGTTACAATGCCACCCCTGATATTCGACATTTCCTGATAAATAATGATGAAAATTGGTCTCTTTTACGGCTCCAGTACATGCTATACAGAAATGGTAGCAGAAAAAATACGCGATATACTCGGTGAAGATCTCATTGATCTGCATAATGTCAAGGATTGCGATCCGCAATTGATGGAAGAGTATTCTGTCTTGATCCTCGGTATCCCAACCTGGGATTTCGGAGAACTGCAAGAAGATTGGCTGGCTATTTGGGACCAGCTTCCGTCATTGAATCTGGCAGGAAAAATCGTTGCCATGTATGGCATGGGAGATCAGATCGATTACGGTGAATGGTTTTTGGATGCGTTAGGCATGCTGTATCATTACCTGCGACCAACAGGTGTACAGTTTATTGGTTTCTGGCCAACAGAAGGTTATGAGTTTACCAGTCCAAAACCGCTATCTGACGATGGTAAGCAGTTTGTCGGGCTAGCTCTGGATGATGTAAACCAGTTCGAACAAACCGATGAACGTTTAAGTGAATGGTGTATGCAGATATTGGCTGAAATGGAAGCACTATTCTAACGATCCCAACGATCTTTTTAGCTATTTTTTAACAGAATATTGGCGCATAAGCTGGTTTAGATGGCGCCATGCTTCTGGTGACAGACTATCTGATGCCACCCACAATCTGACCGGTGGTTGATGGCGTACATTTTCTGCCTGCACAAAAGCATGGAGTATAACGACCATTCCATAGCGGCTAAACCACGGTGGTTGAGCGATACTCCACGCTGCTTTTTGCCAGTGCACTTTATTGCCCTTAAACAGCATCAGTCGCCCCTGACACTGGCGAATATTTTTCTGGCTCCATATCCAACTAATCATGATAATCGCAAGCAATGGGAGCCAGAAAAAAATACCGTTTGCCGGCCACGGCGCCAATAAGGCCGCCACAGCGATGCCGCCATGTGCACCGATAGAAAACAGGTAAGTCTGGCGGGAGAGGCTTACTTTATTGTTCCACAGGACCACGGGCTTGGTTTCTGCTCTGGATCAATTGCACCATATGGAAAAGCTCGTCATCTTCAGGACGCCCATGCTTCATAAGCCAGTTGAAAAGATCAGGGTCCGGACACTCCAGCAAGCGAACGAAAATCCGTTTGTCGTCATCATTCAATGAATCATATTCATACTCAAAAAACGGCATGATAGAAATATCCAATTCACGCATTCCACGACGACATGCCCAGTGAATACGCGCTTTATTACCAATATCCATGTTTAAAAAGCCTCTTTATCATTTTTTATCAAGCGGGATTATCAACGATTCTAACCTGTTTTTCATCATCTGCTACGGCTGAATGTCTGGATATATCGACAACTTGAGAAGCGTATCGCAACAACCCAACAACGAATGTTTGAAAGGTAAATAACGGGAATAACCCCTTTGCATGAAGCCACTTCTCTTTTACCATTAGTGTTATTTCTCAGATAGCTTACTGGCAGGAGTTGTTATGGCTTACCAAATTCCGTTTTCTGCACAATCTCCCCTCCCTTCGGCAACACTCCCACTGACTTTAATTTCCCTTGATGATTGGGGAATGGTGACAGCCATTGGCACTGACGCGGAGAAATATCTGCAAGGCCAAGTGACAGCAGATATGGCTTCCTTGGATAAAAACCAACATGTGTTAACTGCACATTGTGATGCCAAAGGAAAAATGTGGAGTAATCTACGTCTGTTTCGACGTGGCGAAGGTTTTGCCTATATTGAACGTCGTTCAGTATTGGACACGCAATTAACTGAATTGAAAAAGTATGCTGTGTTTTCCAAAGTGACTTTTGCCAAAGATGACGAAAGTGTCCTGCTAGGTGTTGCGGGAACAGGAAGCCGAGAAGCACTGGCAACTTTCTTCCCTGTTCTGCCCGATGCTGAATCTCCTGTTATCCAACATGAAGCAACAACACTTCTCCATCTATCACTTCCTACTGAACGTTTTCTTTTAGTTACAGACAGTACAACGGCTGCCCAATTAACCGAAACATTTGCCGAGAAGTTGCAATCACAATTGAATGACAGCCAACAATGGCTGGCGCTGGAAATTGAAGCGGGATTTCCTGTGATTGATGCAGCCAACAGCGCACAGCTTATTCCACAAGCGACAAATCTTCAGGCAATCAAAAATAGTATCAACTTTAAAAAAGGTTGTTATACCGGTCAGGAGATGGTGGCACGTGCCAAGTACCGCGGTGCAAATAAGCGAGCTATGTACTGGTTGGCGGGTAGTGCTTCTTCTTTGCCTGCCGCTGGCGATGATTTGGAATGGCAATTGGGTGATAAATGGCGCCGGACAGGTTCAGTGCTGGCTGCGGTTAAATTGACTGACGATTTAGTCTGGGTGCAAGTTGTCATGAACAACGATATGGAAACAGAGAGTGTTTTCCGTGTCCGTGAAGATGAAGGTCATGTCCTTACCATCCAAGCATTACCTTACTCATTAGACGAAGAAAAATAATTATTGAGGTTTCTATATGTCATTAGCTGTACCCCCTGTTAATTTCGGCCCTTTTACTGATGTTATCGCGTTTATCATGGAACTGGATAAATTGAAGTATGTCCATCGCAAAACGAAATTACTGAACAATACCCGACACGAAAACTCCGCTGAACATAGCTGGCACTTCGCTATTGCCGTTCTCGGCTTTGCTCCTTATGCCGGCGATGTGGATATCAGTCGCGTCGTGCAAATGGCTCTCATTCATGACATTGTTGAAATCGATGCCGGTGATGTGATTGCATTCGATCTGGCTGCCCGTGAAGCCATTCAAGAACAGGAAGTTAAAGCAGCTAACCGTATTTTCGGTTTACTGCCGGAAGCGCAGGGAGAATATTTTCTGGAACTGTGGCACGAGTACGAAGATGCCCTCACCCCTGAAGCGCGTTTTGCCAAAACACTCGACAGAGTCATGCCGGTATTTATGAACCTGCATAATCAAGGCCAGAGCTGGATCGAAAATGACATTCGTTTTGAACAGGTTTACAACCTGCTCCATTTTGTTTCCGAAAGTTATCCTGAACTGTGGCAATACCTTCTACCGCAATTAGAAGCAGCGAAGGAAAAAGGCTGGCTGAAATAATTTCCATAATTACTATGATACAAGTGCAACATCGATATTAATTGGTGTATCTCTATCATTTGTTTTTTCGACTGATGATAACGAGAGTACAATTACCAGAACTTAACCTACTGTATTGCGCTCTCTGTTTCCCCCGTCTTACCAGACGGGGGTTGACAATAAATCAATCTAAACCGTCATTAACGATAATCGTCAATCGGTGCACAAGAGCAATGTAAATTGCGGTCACCGTAAACATCGTCCAGACGTTTAACCGTTGGCCAATATTTGTTAGCCTTTGTTTCCGCCGTTGGGAAAACGGCAACTTCACGGCTGTATGCGTGATTCCATTCAGAAACAAGTTCAGTCTGAATGTGTGGCGCGTTAACCAGTGGGTTATCTTCCAAAGTCCATTCCCCTTTTGCCACTTTGCGGATTTCTTCACGGATTGCCAGCATTGCGTCAATAAAGCGATCAATCTCAACTTTGCTTTCTGATTCCGTTGGCTCAACCATCAAAGTACCCGCAACAGGGAATGACATGGTTGGTGCATGGAAACCATAGTCAATCAGACGCTTAGCGATATCCATTTCGCTGATACCAAACTCTTCTTTCAATGGGCGAATGTCCAGAATACATTCATGGGCAACATAACCATCACGTCCGGTATAAAGGATTTCATAAGCCCCTTTCAGGCGAGCAGCGATGTAGTTTGCATTCAGGATAGCAACCTGGCTGGCTTGCTTCAGTCCTTTGGCACCCATCATGCGAATATACATCCAGCTAATCGGCAAAATGGAAGCACTTCCAAATGGCGCTGCGGATACCGCCCCCAGTGTCGTAACGCCATCCATTTCCACCACTGAGTGACCGGGCACAAATGGCGCAAGGTGTTTTTTCACACCAATCGGCCCCATACCCGGGCCGCCACCGCCATGTGGAATGCAGAAGGTTTTATGCAGATTCAGGTGTGAAACATCTGCGCCGATGAAACCCGGTGTCGTGATCCCCACTTGGGCATTCATGTTCGCGCCATCAAGGTAAACCTGACCACCATTTTGATGGATAATGTCGCAAACCTCACGGATGGTTTCTTCATACACACCGTGAGTCGATGGGTAAGTCACCATGATGCAAGCCAGATCGTCACGATGCTTTTCTGCTTTTTCACGCAAATCGGTCAGATCAATGTTGCCTTCTTTGTCACAGTTCACAACCACAACTGTCATGCCTGCCATATGTGCCGAGGCAGGGTTTGTACCATGCGCTGAACTTGGTATTAAGCAAATATGACGATGCTGCTCACCACGGCTGGCGTAATAGCGACGAATCGCCAATAGACCAGCATATTCCCCTTGCGCCCCCGAATTTGGCTGCATACAAAATGCGTCATATCCAGTCAATAACACCAACCAATGGGAAAGCTGGCCGATTAACTGATGATAACCTTGTGCCTGCTCTGTCGGGCAGAAAGGATGTATGTCGGTAAATTCAGGCCATGTTATCGGTGTGATTTCTGCGACCGCATTCAGTTTCATGGTGCACGATCCCAACGGGATCATTGCCTGATTCAACGCCAAATCTTTACGCTCCAGACTGTGCATATAACGCATCATGTCAGTTTCACTGTGATAACGGCGGAAGTTATCGTGCGTCAGAATCTCATCATGACGCAACATGCTGGCAGGGATAGATTGGTTGTCATTCGCTATTGTGCTATCGAGCGTTTCGATATCCAATACAGCATCAGATCCCGTCAGAACCTGAAATAAGGTTATCAGGTCATCGCGGCTGGTTTTTTCACTCAATGACACACCAACAGCACCAAAAATATCGGTACGCAGGTTAATCTGCGATTTCTCCGCTCTTGCCAAGACCTGAGCTTTATCCGCCACTTCAACCGTCAACGTATCAAACCATGTTTTATGGCGCAGTGAGATACCCGCTTGTTGCAAACCGGCAGCCAAAATATCAGTCAGCCGATGAATACGGCTAGCGATGCGCTTTAAGCCTTCCTCGCCGTGGTAAACCGCATACATGCCCGCAATATTTGCCAGCAAGACTTGGGAGGTACAGATATTAGAATTCGCTTTTTCACGGCGAATATGTTGCTCACGTGTTTGCATTGCCATACGCAATGCCCTGTTACCCGCTGCATCACGGGAAACACCAATAATACGCCCAGGCATGGAACGTTTAAATTCATCACGGCAGGCAAAGAAGGCGGCGTGAGGGCCACCGTATCCCATCGGCACACCAAAGCGCTGCGCAGAACCAAATACAATGTCAGCCCCTTGTTTACCCGGTGCCGTCAGCATGACTAGTGCCATGAAGTCTGCCGCGACGCTGACAATGATTTTACGTTCTTTCAGTTTCACGATGAGATCACTGTAATCGTGAACTTCGCCCGTTGTGCCAATTTGTTGCAACAGGACACCAAAGACACCTTCTAGCTCCAGTGCTTTTTCTGCTTTATCAACAATGACTTCAAATCCAAATGTTTCAGCACGGGTACGCACAACATCTAATGTCTGTGGATGAATGTCATCGGCCACAAAAAAACGCTCAGCATTCTTTAACTTGCTGATCCGTTTTGCCATTGCCATGGCTTCTGCCGCTGCGGTTGCTTCATCCAGCAGAGAAGCAGACGCAAGATCCAAACCCGTCAGGTCAATCGTAACTTGCTGGAAATTGAGCAGAGCTTCCAGCCGCCCTTGAGAAACTTCCGGTTGGTAAGGAGTATAGGCAGTATACCAGCCTGGATTTTCCAACAAATTACGCAAGATAACAGGCGGAAGTATCGATGGTGCGTATCCCATGCCAATATAAGATTGATAGCGCTGGTTCTGGCCCGCCATTGCCTTTAATTCAGCCAGTGCCTGTTGTTCTGTTGCACTTTCACCGATTGCTGGCGGTTCTGACAATGCGATATTGCGGGGAACGATTTTATTTGTCAGATCGTCAAGAGAATTTGCACCAACCATCGCCAACATTTCTGTTTGCTGTTCAGCAGAAGAACCAATGTGGCGACGAATGAATTCACCTTGATTTTCAAGTTGGATTAATGTCTGAGTCATTGATGATAATTTCCTGAAACTAGCTAAAAACGGCACACATAAAAAAAGCCCCATTCACAACGTGATATGGGGCGGTCAATACAATTACTCGTCTTCTTCTAAAAGTGACTGATAGCCTTCAGCATCAAGCAGGTTAGTCAGTTCACTCTCATCAGTAATTTTGATACGGAACAACCAACCTTCGTTATACGGCTCACTATTCACTAATTCGGGTGTGCCTTCCAACTCAGGGTTAACAGCAATGACTTTACCACTCAATGGCGCGTAGATATCAGAAGCAGCTTTAACTGATTCTACAACTGCGCAATCATCACCACTGTTTACCTCTGTGCCGACGTCAGGCAAGTCAACGAATACCATATCACCCAATAATTGTTGAGCATGTTCGGTAATACCTATTGTGTATTCACCATTTCCTTCCGAACGAACCCATTCGTGTGATTCTGTATATTTCAATTCTACTGGTACATGACTCATCGTTGCCATCTCCTTGTTTCTTATTGATTAATAAAAACATTAAAACAATCAAAATATTACAACCAAAAATCAGTCTACGAGTGGTTTACCCATCCGCACAAAACCCGGTTTCACAACCTGAACAGGCATTTCACGATTACGGATCTGAACAATCGCTTGTTCACCAATACCGCGTGGTACACGTGCAAGGGCGATACTAAATCCCAGAGTTGGAGAGAATGTCCCGCTGGTAATCACACCAGAACGAATTCCGTCTGAATTATCGGTGAAACTGACGGTTAAGCCACCGCGCAGCACTCCTTTTTCACGCATGATTAAACCTACCAATTGCTCTGTACCTGCTTCACGCTGCCTTTCCAGCGCTTCACGGCCAATGAATTGGCGATCTTCCGGTTTCCAAGCAATTGTCCAGCCCATGTTGGCGGCCAGTGGTGAAATGGTTTCATCCATCTCCTGACCATAAAGATTCATGCCCGCTTCGAGACGTAATGTGTCACGTGCTCCCAAGCCGGCAGGTTTTACACCTACGGTTAATAACTGCTGCCAGAAATCTGCTGCGTGTTCTTTTGGTAACGCAATTTCATAACCCGCTTCACCGGTGTAACCCGTCGTCGCAATGAAAAGATCGCCGGACTGGACGCCAAAAAAAGGCTTCATACCGATTACAGCCTGCTTTTGTTCATCGCTTAATAGTGATTGAACTTTAGCCTGTGCATTTGGCCCCTGAACAGCGATCAGAGCCAAATCATCACGCACTGTAATCTCGACGTCATATTTCTCCGCATGTTGGTTAATCCATGCTAAATCTTTCTCACGCGTTGCTGAATTAACAACCATACGGTAGAAGTTATCAGTGAAGAAGTAGACAATCAGGTCATCAATCACGCCACCAGAAGCATTCAGCATTCCGGTATAAAGCGCTTTGCCCTGCTCGGTCAGTTTGGCGATGTCATTTGCCAGAAGGTAACGGAGAAAGTCACGGCAACCTAGGCCGTGCAGATCCACAATAGTCATGTGGGAAACGTCGAACATACCAGCATCAGTACGCACGATATGATGCTCGTCGATTTGTGAACCATAATGCAGAGGCATCATCCAGCCATGAAAATCTACCATGCGTGCCCCGCATGCCAGATGTTGATCATATAGTGGGGTGTGTTTTGACATTATTTCCCTCTTTCCATTCTTGACATGAAAACATTCGTGACCTGAAAAAACATACGGCGCATTAACCGGCAGATGTTGGATCATGAAGCAAAGAAGCGGTTAATCACGCAAACGATACCTTAGGATCAGAAGTTATCACTGAAACTGGAAATGAACCATAAAATAAATTAGCAGCATTGGTGTGATAACCTGAAAAAACGCTTACTATCATGCAGAATTTTTGTCTAATTTATTGCGCCAAAGCGCTCAATATTTGCAATAAATAGCAGGAATCAATCTTTTTCGATTAGAAAATGACTAAAGTGTGAAGCAAATCAACTGAACACACCTTAGTCTAATATAAAAAAAACTAATCCTAAACGGAGGGATAAATTAGAATTTTTCAACCGAAGTGGTTGGGGAAGTTAGCCAATCAGGGAGATCATTGAGACCCATTGCCTGGCGAAGCAATTGCGGTTTTATTCCCGGTAAGTGATCAGCCAATGCTAATCCAACCCCTCGCAATAACTTTTTAGCCGGATTATTACCATCAAATAACTGACGGAATCCCTGCATGCCTGCCAACATAACCGCAGCACTGTGTTTACGACGACGTTCATAACGTCCTAAATAAAGATACTGACCAATGTCTTTTCCCTCGCAATTCAGCCGGTTCAATTCACTAATCAGCTCTGCCACATCCATAAAACCCAGATTGACACCCTGACCAGCCAAAGGATGAATGGTATGTGCCGCATCCCCCAATAGTGCCAAGCGGTGCGCGGCAAAGTTGCGGGCATAACGCCCCATCAATGGAATAGCTCGTCGATCACTGATTAATTCACATAGGCCCAGCCGCATGTCAAATGTCACACCCAACTGCCGATTGAACAATTCAGGTTCCATGGTTTTGCGTTGTTGTGCCGATTCAGCCGGCAGTGACCAAACAATTGAACATAAATGAGGATCAGACAACGGCAAAAAAGCTAATATTCCATCACCATGAAAAACCTGACGTGCAACGCCCTGATGAGGTTCTTCAGTGCGAATAGTTGCTACCAACGCATGATGCTCATAATCCCAGAAAGTCAGTGGAATATCGGCATGTTGACGTAACCAAGAGTGTGCACCGTCTGCACCAACCACTAAACGCGAAGTTAGCATGCTCCCATCAGATAAAGTGATGAAGGCTTCATTTTCTCCCCAGGCAACGTTCTGGAGGGTGGATGGGGTAAGAATCGTCACATCTGACAAATTTTCCGCACGTTGCCAAAGCGCTTGCCGGATTACATGATTCTCAATGATATGCCCAAGATGTGCCAGGCCATTTTCGGCCGCATTAAACTGAATGCGGCCGAAACTATCCTGATCCCAAACTTCCATGCCCTGATAAGGACTCGCTCTCATCGCAAGAATATTCTGCCAAACACCAAGATGAGTCAGTAAACGTTCACTTGCTGCATTGATGGCCGATACACGCAACGCATGTTCCTCATTGGCATCAAATTGCTTTGTCGGTGGATGTTCTTCTACAATCGCGATGCGCAAACCGCTACCTTGCAAACCACAGGCCAGCGCAAGGCCAACCATACCGCCCCCTGCGATCACCACATCAAATGATTGCATGTTTTTCTTTCCTCTTAATCTGCCTAAGCTGACCGGGTAACCCAACCCAATGTCTGGCGGGCAAATAGATCCCGTATCGGTGGTAATGTTTCCATCGTCATCAGACCCAGATTTCGCCCGATTCTTAACGGCAAGTAGTCATTGGCGAATAATCTGACCAATCCATCCGTGATACCAATTGTCGTTTCACGATCTGCCTCACGCTGTTGCTGATATTGAGCCAGTATTTTATAGGCTCCAATATCTTGCCCTACAATAGCCGCTTCTGAAATGCTCTGCGCCAATGCCATAACATCACGCATACCTAAGTTAAAACCTTGCCCGGCAATCGGGTGCAAAGTTTGGGAGGCATTGCCTACCAGTGCCAGACGATGGCTAATTTGCTGATTTGCTGTCGATAAAGCCAATGGATAACTGTACCGCTGACCGGTTTCCAATATTTTCCCTAAACGCCAGCCAAATGCTTGTTGCAGATGTTGGATGAACTCGGCCTGACTCCAACCATTGATTTCTGACTGTTTGTCCAGTGGGTGACACCACACCAAAGAGCTGCGCCCTTCAGACATAGGCAAGAGCGCCAACGGGCCATGTTCAGTAAAGCGTTCAAACGCTCTTCCTTGGGGGTGCTCAGAAGTCAGGACATTGGCGATAATCGCTACCTGATCGTAAGATTGTCGCTGGTATGGAATATTGCACGCCTGAGCTATCGCAGAATGGCTACCGTCGGCAGCCACCAGCAATTCCCCTGTCAGTTTTTCACCATTATTCAGCGTAACAGTGACAGAATTTTCCAGACGCTCGACGGAATTCACTGTAGCCGGACAGTAAAGTTTGATATTCGGTGATTGTTTCAGTAAATCAAACAGATGGATACCGGCATCATGCAACTCAATCACATTACCCAATGCCGGAATATCATGATCATCAGCGCGTATATTGACGAAACCATTATGGCCACGGTCGCTAACATGAACGTGAGTGATTGGTGTCACACAATGTTTCAGTGCAGACCAAATATCGATCTGATCCAAGCGCTGACATGTACCATAAGCCAAGGCAATGGCTCTCGCATCAAAACCCGGATGTTCCTGAGTGGGTTCTGCGGCTTCAATTAAGGAGACCTGCAACCGCCCCCGGCTCAGCGAAGAAATAGCCAGTGCCAGTGTCGCTCCCGCCATTCCTCCACCCACGATAATCACGTTCATTATCACTTCCTGATTATTTTAACCTTAACCCTGTTTCGCCTGTGCCATCAGCGCTTCTATCTCATCAGGATCTTTTACGACATGCTCAGTCAGATTTTCATTTCCGGTTTCCGTTATCACGATGTCATCTTCAATACGGATACCAATGCCGCGGTATTCCAACGGAACATCCGCATCCGGTGCAATGTAAAGCCCCGGCTCCACTGTCAGCACCATGCCAGGTTCCAGTATGCGATCACGCTCAACACCGTAATTGCCCACATCGTGTACATCCAGTCCCAACCAGTGACTTAAACCATGCATGAAAAATTGGCGATAAGCATTGGTCTCGATCAATTGTTCGACTTCACCGTGCATAATTCCCAATTTTACCAATCCATTGACCATAATACGCACAACCTGCTCAGTGACTCCGCGGATGTTGGCGCCGGGTTTATATAACTCCAGAGAAACATTGATGGCTTCCAGCACAATGTCATAAATTTCACGTTGTGGACGAGTAAATTTGCCATTGACCGGGAATGTCCGCGTAATATCGCCCGCATACCCTTCATACTCACATCCTGCATCGATTAAAACTAAATCACCGTCTTTCATTCGACGTTCATTTTCTGAATAATGCAGAATGCAAGCGTTTTCTCCCGCACCAATGATGGTGTTATAGGCAGGATAACGTGCACCTTGATAGGTAAATTCATGATGGATCTCAGCCTCAAGCTGATATTCAAACATGTCAGGACGACAAACCTGCATGGCTCTGGTATGCGCCTGCGCACTGATTTTCCCGGCCTTGCGCATGATTTCCAATTCAGCTTCCGACTTGAACAGGCGCATTTCATGCAGCCACGGACGCCAATCCACCATAGCAGACGGAGCACTGAGATTACGGCGATTATTTTTGCGCAATTTATCCAAGGCACTAAATACGATATTGTCAGCGTATTCAAACTCTCCCTGCGCGTGATAAACCACTTCCAAGCCATTCAGTAGTAAATAGAGCTGTTCGTTGAGATCATCGTATGGCAGAGCACGATCCACGCCCAGTTTTTCCAATGCGGCTTCTTGCCCAAGACGACGGCCAGACCAAATTTCCGCATTCAAATCACGGACGCGGTTAAACAGTACGCTATGATTGTGAGTTTCATCACTTTTGATCAGTATCAAAACCGCTTCCGGTTCATTGAAACCTGTCAGATAAAGAAAATCACTGTGCTGGCGATAAGGATACTCGCTATCTGAATTACGTGTCGCAGGCGGGGCAGAAAAAATAATGGCCGCACTGGCCGGTGCCATTTTTGACAATAGTGCCTGACGACGGGATAAATATTCTTGTTTAGTCATACCCTCTCCTGCGATTTCATTATTATTAGTTAGGATACCCTTTATCTTTCAAGCTGCTGCTTTGTCAGACGCGTTTACCTGCACCCAATCGCACAGTCAGTTATGCTTTCGGGATTCGTTCATTTGCCATTGTGCTACAACTTGAAATTTATTAGGTATATATCACCAATCAATGCAACGTTGGTTTTTCATTTTTTGCATTACCTGAAGTTTTCGGTGTTGCTAAAGCGATATAGCAGAGCTGAACTGCAACACGAACATATTCCAGGACTTCTTCAAGAGCCTGGGACAGCTCTTCTTGATCTTCGTCCTCGTCATACCCCAGCATGCCGATATTACGTAAATCGGTGACAATTTCTTTAATTTCTGGTTTTTCTGTCAATTTTGGATTTGCGACACCTAATCCCAATAGAAAATGGTTCACCCATCCCGCCAACGCATCCGCACATTCAAAAACACCGGCTTCTTCATCAGGAAGCAGTAGCTTAAATGCAAAATTACTGTCATCAAGCAATTCAAAGGTTGTTTCGTGCAATTCCCGGAGGGGTACGGATAAAACCTGAGAAAATGCCAGACCATCATTAGCGAGATCATGCACCAATGTCTGCCAACTACTATCATGATTTCCACCACATAGTAATCCACTGATTAAGCCGTGCATTTCTGCTGCTGTCAGTGCAACGGACTGTTGATGCAAAATTTCATCAAATGACTGATAATTAGGTAATGAGTTTTGTATAGACATGTATATTGATCATCGTTGGCGATATAAGTTCATGCTATGCTACCATCAAGGGGAGTCGCTATACCAGACAGCATACACCGATATAAGGAGGGGGAGCTTTTGGTATTGTACGGTAATGATTGGTGTCGACCTTGTTTTTATACCAAAATTTACTTTATGCCCAATAGATTTCAAGTTGTCACTCAGCCAATAAAGCTACAATTTGAAGGATAAGGGCTATATGTCAAAATCAAGGTATCGGCACAGTAATAAATCAGGAAGGTGTCATGTCTGCACAACCAGTAGATATTCAGATTTTTGGGCGGTCATTACGTGTCAATTGTCCACCAGAGCAGATAGAGGCATTGCAAGCTGCTGCTGAGGAGCTTGATCAACGTTTGCAAAACCTCAAAGAACGCACCAGAGTAACTAACACTGAGCAGCTGGTTTTTATTGTGGCGCTGAATGTTTGTCACGAGTTAGCACAAGAAAAAATGAAAACCCGTGATTATGCCTACAATATGGAACAAAAAATAAAAATGCTCCAGCAGACTATTGAAAACGCATTGTTAGAACAAGGTAAAATTACCTGATGTTCTACCTGTCAATAAACGCATTCTTGTTGATAAATCAGGCAGTAGTCACTATAGATGAATATAAGCAGTTGCTTTCTTCGTTTAGTTCCATACAATAGGCTTCATAGCGTTGTTTAGAGCCTATTTAGCGTTTTAAGCAACAAAAAATTTCTCTGAGGTGTGCGTGAGCGGGGAAGTCCCCTGAGCCGATATTTCATACCTATAGAATGTAGTGCTCTGTTTCTTGTGAGCATGCTTGGCTCAGACCAAGAAGCCTAATAGAAACGACTCTACGTTCACCTTGAACCAAGGGTTCAAGGGTTACCACCTGCAACGGCATCTTGGAGAACCCTAATTTTTTATCTGTTTTGTATCCTTTTCTGCATTAAACAGGCAGGTATCATGCAATCAGATTCTTTTTTTTCTCTCCGAAAATCCATTCGAAAAAAAATTCGACAACTACGTCAAAGTTTACCCCCCGAGCAACAAGCGCAATTTGCCCTGCAAGCAGCCAAACAAGTCATGGCTCATCCGAAGGTTCTGCAAGCTAACAAAATTGCCCTGTATCTCTCTTTCGATGGGGAATTGGATACACGCCCATTAATCCAACAACTTTGGCAACAAAACAAGCAAGTCTATTTGCCAGTATTGCATCCTTTCAGCCGGAATCACTTACTTTTCCTGCGTTACCGTGCTGATACTCCCCTGATTCGGAATCAATTCAATATAGAAGAACCTGCGCTGGATATCCGGCAGGTTTTGCCTGTTTCTGAACTTGATGTCATGTTCATACCACTCGTTGCTTTTGATTGTACAGGGCAACGTTTGGGTATGGGAGGCGGCTTCTACGATAGGACTCTCGCAAAATGGCAACAACAGAACTTTTACCCGATAGGATTAGCACACAATTTCCAGCTAGTGGAAACATTACCCAGTGCAAGTTGGGATATTCCTTTACCGGAAATTATTACACCAGAAAAAGTATGGCAATGGGCGTGAATCTTTAACTGATATAAGGGTTGTTGAATATTCAACAGCCCTTCTTTCACTCTTGGTAAATTAGTAAAGCAACCGGGAACGAATTGTGCCAGGCAAGGCTTTCAGTTGTTGCAATACCAATTCGGCTTCAGCAGTGCTCTGCGCTGTAATATCAATAACCACATAACCAATATCGCCTTCTGTTCGCAGATATTGTGCTTCAATATTGATTTCTTGAGCAGTGAACACTTGGTTGATGCTGGTTAAGATACCGGGACGGTTTTCATGGATATGCAGCAAACGGTTAGTATCTTTGGCATGAACAGGCAGTGAAACTTCAGGGAAATTAACCGCAGACAGCGTAGAACCGTTGTCAGAGTATTTCACCAACTTACCTCCGACTTCAGCACCAATATTTTCTTGGGCTTCCTGAGTCGATCCACCAATATGCGGTGTCAGTAATACGTTATCAAACTTTGTTAATAACGAGATGAAAGGATCGCTGTTTGTTGCCGGCTCTTCTGGGAATACATCAATCGCCGCACCAGAAATATGCCCGATTTCCAACGCGTCACTTAATGCGGGAATGTCTATTACGGTGCCGCGTGAAGCATTTATCAAAATTGAACCTGGTTTCATCAGTTCCAGCTCTGTTGCACCAATCATATTTTTGGTTGAAGCTGTTTCAGGTACGTGCAGGCTCACAACATCACTCATATTCAATAGTTCAGATAGATGATGGACTTGCTGTGCATTACCTAATGGCAATTTATTTTCAATATCATAGAAATAAACATTCAGACCAATACTTTCAGCCAAAATACCAAGCTGTGTACCGATATGACCGTAACCAATAATGCCTAGTTTCTTTCCGCGAGCCTCATAACAACCTTTTGCCTGCTTATCCCATACACCGTTATGTGCTTTTGCATTCGCCTCAGGAATGCGGCGCAATAATAACAGCAACTCACCCAATACCATTTCAGCGACTGATCGGGTATTGGAGAACGGTGCATTAAATACAGGAATACCGCGTTTTGCTGCGGCTTTCAAATCAACTTGATTGGTACCAATACAGAAACAGCCCACAGCAACCAATTTTTCCGCTGCGGAAAAAATTTCTTCCGTCAACTGGGTACGGGAACGGATCCCCACAAACCGAGCATCACGAATTGCTTCTTTCAGTTCTTCTGGTTCCAATGCCCCTTTATGATATTCAATATTGCTGTATCCAGCCGCTTTCAATTTTTCTACTGTGCTTTGATGAACGCCTTCCAATAGCAGAAATTTAATTTTATCCTTTTCTAAAGATACCTTAACCATTTGCCCGCCCTAGTTGTACTAACTTCATAACGCCTATAGATGTCACCAAAATAACAAAAAAAACGACAACGGCAATACAATCGATTGCTTATATAACAGGATAAGAAACAGTAAATAAGTTGTTATACGAAGTAAAATAATTCGTTATAAGCCAAAGGCAGGGTTTTGAGTTTTTTTTAGGCGGTAAAGTGATAGATATCACCAAATTTTCTTTTTTTAATAAATATAAAAATATTTTGGGGACAGAATATTCCGCCCCCAATAAACGATTATTATTTGATCGCCATGACCCCGTCAGCTGCACCCACCAGCACTACGTTGGCACCTCTGTTGGCAAAAAGGCCAACGGTTACTACACCAGCGATGCCATTGATTTTGTCTTCCAATTCAGCCGGCTCAACAATGGAAAGGTTGTGAACATCCAGAATGTCATTACCATTATCAGTCACCACATTTTCACGATAAACCGGGGTTCCTCCTAACTTCTCCAGTTCACGGGTAACATAAGCGCGTGCCATTGGGATAACTTCAACCGGCAGTGGAAATTTGCCCAGAACCTCCACTTGCTTAGAGGAATCAATGATACAGATAAATTTCTTTGCAACAGCAGCGATGATTTTTTCCCGGGTTAATGCCGCACCACCACCTTTGATCATTTGCATCTGACCGTTAATTTCATCAGCGCCATCAACATAAATATCCAAACTGTCAACATCATTACAGTCAAATACGGGAATACCGAGACTTTTCAGCTTTGCAGTTGATGCTTCTGAACTAGACACCGCACCTTCAATTTTGTCTTTGATAGTTCCTAACGCATCAATAAAATGCGCTGCCGTTGAACCCGTACCAACACCAACAATTGTGCCTGGTTTAACGTATTCCAATGCCGCCCAACCTACTGCTTTTTTCAGTTCGTCCTGAGTCATATCAATCACAGCCTATAAACAGTTACAAGGAAAAATCTGACGGCTAGTATAAACAATATTACCTCGCTCCATGAAAAAATATGGCATAGTGCTACTTAGGCCACATAATGCTGTTTAGATCGCAATGGTATTTGGATCGCAAGAATATTTGAATAGCAAGAATATTTGAACAGCAAGAGTATTGCTTAAGTCATGCGATGCTACTCAAACCACAGAGCTACTTAGCCTAAAAAAATCGTCCTATATCCCACAAAAAGAGTAAAAACGGAGAACTTTATTTTCAATGAAACGTCCTGATTACAGGTCACTGCAAGCATTGGATGCAGTGATCCGAGAACGTGGTTTCGAGCGGGCGGCACAAAAACTTTGTATCACCCAATCCGCGGTATCCCAGAGAATCAAACAATTAGAAAATCTGTTTGGTCAGCCACTATTGGTGCGCACCGTTCCACCTCGCCCTACAGAGCAAGGGCAAAAGCTGCTCGCGCTATTACATCAGGTTGAATTACTGGAAGCACAATGGCTCGGTGACGAAAATGACAATGAGATACCGCTGTTACTCTCCCTCGCGGTTAATGCGGATAGTCTGGCAACCTGGCTTTTACCCGCTCTCCATCCTGTCTTATCCGATTTACCCATTCGTCTAAATATTCAGGTGGAAGATGAAACCCGGACTCAGGAACGTTTGCGGCGTGGCGAAGTTGTTGGAGCGATTAGTATTCAAGCTCAGCCCCTGCCAAGCTGTCTGGTTGATAAGTTAGGTGCTCTCGATTATCTGTTTGTTGCCTCTCCAAAGTTCGCAGAGCGCTTTTTTCCTAATGGCGTTACGCGTTCAGCATTACTGAAAGCCCCTGCCGTGGCATTCGACCATCTGGATGATATGCACCAGGCATTCTTACAACAGAATTTTGACTTATCACCGGGTAGTGTCCCCTGCCATATCGTAAATTCTTCCGAAGCATTTGTGCAATTGGCAAAACAAGGTTCAACTTGCTGTATGATCCCACACTTGCAAATCGACAAGGAGCTGCGAGCGGGTGAGTTAGTTGATTTAACGCCCGGACTATGCCAACGCCGCATGCTTTATTGGCATCGTTTTACCCCAGAAAGCGGGGCGATGAGAAAAGTCACTGACGCCCTGCTCAAACTAGGACGTCAGATGTTACGTCAGGAAGATGAAATTAATTAACGCTGTAATTCAAAAACCGCATCGACGTGATCAGAGAATTCAATGCTCTGTGGTTCATAAGTTTCACTGGCTGAATCTGCTGCTGGTGCTGCCATCAGGGCTGTCTGGTATTTCAGGCGGCTCATTGGTGCTGGCACGGCTTCAGGAGCACGGTAATTGATGCTATATACCGGGCCTAGCTTACCGTTGAACCCTTTTGCCAATGCAGTCGCTTGTGCAATAGCATTCTCAATGGCTTTTTGTCTGGCTTCATCACGATAGCGTTGTGGATTCTCAACACTGAACTGCACCGAGTTAATTTCATTCAGTCCAGCTTTCAGAGCACCATCCAGTAATGTATTCAGTTGATCCAGCTTGTGAACTTTTACTTCAACCGAACGCGAAGCTCTATAACCTGTGATTGTTGATTTACCCGTCTTTTGTTCATATTGATATTCTGGTTGCGTACGCAAATTGGCAGCATCAATATCTTTCTTTTCAATGCTATTATTTTTCAGAAAAACAAAATATTTCGCGACACGCTCGTCCACTTTTTTCTTTGCATCTGCCGCACTTTTTTGAGTTTCACTGACATGGATTATCAGCGTGGCCATATCTGGCGTCGCTTTGATTACCGCATTACCAGAAGTAGAAATATGTGGGACAGATGGCAATTCAGAGGCAGAAGCAGCCATGCCAGAGAGGCTTCCCAGAGCTATCATCGCAGCCAGTACCAATGATTTACGTTTCACAAAACCTCCTTCAAATACAACAAATTTACATGAGTAAGGTGCTCTTCAGAAACATTAGCACACTATCTATGAACACACTATCTATCCATGAACACAATATCTATAAACACATTATCTATGAACACAATATCTATAAACACATTATCTATGAAGAAGTATTGAAATCAGTAAAAAATCTGTAATCCTTGCTTAATTAAGCCCCAAGCGATATACCACATCACACAACCAACAAAAACATTGATGATACGTTGTGACCGCGGTTGATTCAGTACAGGTGAAAACCACGCAGCCAAAAATGACAATGCAAAAAACCAACTGATTGATGCCATGACCGCACCGAGGGTAAACCACGGCCTAAACTCGCTTGATAGTTGCCCGCCTATGCTTCCCAACACGACGAACGTGTCCAGATAAACATGAGGATTCAACCAGGTCACCGCAAAGAGAGCGACTATAACCCGCCAACGGCTTTGGATGATATTTTCAGCAGAGGAGAGTTTAACTTCCGCCGATAGTGCTGTCCGAAAAGCCCCCCAACCATACCATAGTAAAAATGCGATGCCCCCCCATGTCACGGCTTGCAGCAAAAATGTCGATTGCCCAAGTAAAGCACTTCCGCCAAATATTCCCGCCGCAATGAGGATCGCATCACTAATGGAACATAACGCGGCACTCATTAAATGGAACTGTTTTTTGCTCCCTTGCTGCATCACAAATACATTTTGTGGTCCAAGGGGAAGGATCATCGCGGCACTGAGAAAAAAGCCCTGTATAAATATCGAAAACATGCAAAAATTCCTAATAATTAATCAATTAGTTATGGTATCAACGCATATTAGCCAATAATAATTATTAGGGAAAATGAATGATTCTTATCCATCATTAGAAAAAATAATGGGAATTGTATTCGAATTTGGTGTGAGGCATGGAAACGCTCACACCAAGATCTTTTAATTATTCTTCCGTCTTTTTCTGTAAGGCGGTTTGTTGCTGATGCAAGTAAACATCCATTTGTGGGAATGGAATACCGATATTGTGTTTATCTAAAGTACGCTTAAAGTTTTCCATCAAATCCCAGTACACGTTCCACGCGTCACCGTTGGTCGTCCATACTCGCACAACAAAATTCAATGACGAAGAAGCCATTTCGTGCAGGCGTATAGTAACGCCTCTTTCATGTTGAATGCGTTCATCCGCTTGAATCACATCACCCAACACTTTTTTCACTTCATCAATATCTGCATTATACGCAACCCCCACCATAATCTGGGTACGGCGGTTAGGTTCACGGCTGGTATTGATGATATTGTCCGCAATAATCTTACCATTGGGGATCACGATGATACGATCATCTGCCGTGCGCAATGTCGTAGAGAAAATCTGCACCTGCACAACGGTTCCTTCCACAGCACCGATCATGACATATTCACCAGTACGGAGTGGACGGAACAGCACCAGCAAAACACCGGCAGCGAAATTAGACAACGATCCTTGTAATGCCAGACCGACTGCCAAACCTGCCGCACCGATGACTGCAATCACAGATGCGGTCTGAATACCTAACTTGCCAAGAACGGCAATAATCGTAAATGCAATGACAGCGTAACGAATAATTGCGGATAAAAAGTCAGAAATAGTGGCATCAACACCACGCAATGACATAACACGCCTGACTGCTTTACTGACTACCTTAGCGATAAATAAGCCAATGATCAGAATCAAGATGGCAGATACAACATTCACCGCATACTGAATCAATAGATCCTGATTGTGAGTAAACCAGCCCGCTGCTTTATCAATCTCATTTGACAGATTGATCTCTTCCATACAAAGCCCACCGTTATTGTTGGAACCTATCTCCATTCGGCATTGTTAATATTCGGCACTGATAATGGCCATAAGCACTACCGAAACGCATAGGCTCCTATTCAAAAAATAGAAAAGCCACTATCACACGATACACAATACACAATACACATATGTGATGGAATATCGATTATGGCAGAAAGCTATCATAGGTTGAACACTAATACTTATGTTTGATTTCTTTGCAAAATAAACTCTCTGTAATCGGCTAACATAACGATAAAATCGTCTGTGCCACAAAAAGCCAGACTTTCGTTATCATAGTAACTCATTCCTTCTTCTATCATCTCAGTGTCAAACTGAAGTTGATTAGCCCGGATCATGATTTCATCCTCGCTCATCAATAAAGTATACTCATGGCCTGCTAACTGCCACTGACGTTCGCTGCCTTTAATACCCTTCAAGGCCACCGTGATTTTATCCAGTATGCTCAAATCACCTTTTACTTCTTCATTTAACCAATGGCCTACAGCTTCATGATCCATTGAAAAAGATGTTGTCACTTGACCAGTAATATCCTGCATAAATTCATATTCCATTACACACCTCCACTATCTTTTGCTGATAACTATCTTTTGCTTATAACTATCTTTTGCTTATAACTCACTTTTTGCCTATGAGTAACTTTTTGCCTGTGACTAACACGATTGGATTTTAAACACTT
The DNA here is from genome assembly GCF_002632615.1 of Xenorhabdus miraniensis. Next base: position 201,004 of record NZ_NITZ01000004.1, on the reverse strand, counting down.
CTGATTAGCCCACCTCTGAAGTAGTCCACAAACTGACACAAAAATTTACAAAAAAAAGGGAGGCCTTTGCCTCCCATTGATTGCAATATACTTTATTTACACAGCGGTTTGGAAGATCACACCATCCGCTTTTTCTGTGTACTGATTCAATTGATCAAAATTGAGGTAACGATAAGTATCTGCTGCTGTTTCATCGACTTTATCCATGAACTGCAAATACTCTGCTGATGTTGGCAAACGACCCAACAATGACGCCACCGCCGCCAGCTCTGCAGAAGCCAGATAAACATTTGCACCAGTACCAAGACGGTTCGGGAAGTTACGGGTAGAAGTTGATACCACAGTTGCACCATCTGCCACTCGCGCCTGATTACCCATACACAATGAACAGCCAGGGATCTCAATACGTGCCCCACTCTTACCAAAGACGCTGTAATAGCCTTCCTCCGTTAATTGAGCGGCATCCATCTTGGTTGGCGGTGCAACCCACAAACGAGTCGGTAATTGACCTTTATGCTGATCCAGCAATTTGCCTGCTGCCCGGAAATGGCCGATATTGGTCATGCAAGAACCGATAAAGACCTCGTCAATTTTGCTGTTAGCAACTTCTGATAACAATCGTGCATCATCTGGATCATTCGGCGCACACAAAATCGGTTCTTTAATCTCAGCCAGATCGATTTCAATCACCGTAGCATATTCAGCATCTGCATCTGCTTCCAGTAATTGAGGATCTTTCAGCCAGTTTTCCATACCTATAATACGGCGTTCCAGTGTCCGGCGATCGCCATAACCTTCCGCAATCATCCATTTCAGCAATATGATATTTGATTGCAGATATTCAATGATTGGCGCTTTATCCAGCTTAATGGTACAGCCAGCCGCAGAGCGTTCTGCTGATGCGTCAGCCAATTCGAATGCCTGTTCAACTTTAAGTTCTGGCAGACCTTCAATCTCAAGAATGCGACCAGAGAAGATATTTTTCTTACCCTTCTTCTCAACAGTCAGCAAACCTTGTTGAATCGCATAGTAAGGAATTGCATGCACCAGATCACGCAGGGTAATGCCGGGTTGCATTTTTCCTTTAAAACGAACCAATACTGATTCAGGCATATCCAACGGCATAACGCCTGTTGCCGCAGCGAATGCCACCAGACCAGAACCAGCCGGGAAAGAAATACCAATTGGAAAACGAGTATGAGAATCTCCCCCTGTACCCACGGTATCCGGCAGCAACATACGGTTCAGCCATGAGTGGATAATGCCATCTCCCGGACGCAGTGATACCCCGCCACGGTTCATGATGAAATCAGGCAGAGTATGATGTGTGGTCACATCAACAGGTTTTGGATAAGCGGCGGTATGACAGAATGACTGCATGACCAAATCCGCAGAAAAGCCCAGACACGCCAGATCTTTCAATTCGTCCCGTGTCATTGGTCCTGTGGTGTCCTGAGAACCCACAGATGTCATCTTAGGCTCACAATATTCTCCCGGACGGATACCCACTGTACCGCAAGCACGGCCAACCATTTTCTGTGCCAATGAGAAACCGCGATCGCTTTTCGCAACCGCTTTTGCCTGACGGAATACATCACTGTGTGGCAAGCCTAATGATTCACGCGCTTTTCCAGTCAAACCACGACCGATAATCAGTGGAATACGACCACCGGCACGCACTTCATCGATCAATACATCCGTTTTCAGTTCAAAAGTAGACAATAATTCATTGGTTTCGTGCTGACGGATTTCACCTTTATAGGGATAGATATCAATCAAATCACCCATATTGAGTTTAGAAACATCAAATTCGATTGGTAACGCCCCCGCATCTTCCATGGTATTGAAGAAGATGGGGGCAATTTTTCCACCCAATACCACACCTGCACCACGTTTATTTGGTACAAAGGGAATATCTTCTCCCATAAACCACAATACGGAGTTAGTTGCTGATTTACGGGAAGAGCCTGTACCGACAACATCACCAACGTAAGCCAACGGGTAACCTTTTTTAGCCAGTGCTTCGATTTGCTTAATCGGGCCCACGACTCCGGCTTGATCGGGTTCAATACCTTCACGGGCATTCTTAAGCATTGCCAGAGCATGCAGAGGAATATCAGGGCGTGACCAGGCATCAGGCGCAGGAGAGAGATCATCGGTGTTCGTTTCACCCGTGACCTTGAATACAGTCACTGTGATTTTTTCCGCCAATTCGGGGCGTTCAAGGAACCAGTCAGCATCAGCCCATGACTGAATAATCTGTTTGGCATGAACATTACCCGCTTTTGCTTTTTCTTCCACATCATAGAAGCTGTCAAACATCAGCAAAGTATGAGAAAGCGCTTTCGCCGCAATAGGTGCCAATTTTTCATCATCAAGGGCATCAATTAAAGCGTGGATGTTATACCCACCTTGCATGGTTCCCAGTAATTCAATGGCTTTTTCTGCTGTAACAAGTGGGGAAGTTGTTTCACCCTTTGCAATAGCAGCAAGGAAACCCGCTTTAACATAAGCGGCCTCGTCTACACCAGGGGGAACACGGTTGGTCAGTAGATCTAGCAGGAAATCTTCTTCATCTTTAGGTGGGTTCTTCAGTAATTCGACCAGCGCTGCTGCTTGAGCTGCGTCTAACGGCTTAGGGACGATGCCTTGAGCTGCACGCTCGGCTACGTGCTTGCGGTATTCTTCTAGCACGACTTTCTCCTCGCTCTCATTGTCATTTTATATACCCGGCTGTCTGCACCCGGTAACGATCATCCAAAACAATCATCTAAAATAACCTTCTAAAACAATCATCAAGGGTGCCAGGTCAGAGGATTTTGCTCGCATAACATCATAATTATGCTCAGCTTCGGGCATTTAGCATACCAAAATTTGAATGACATGTTAATTCATTCACATAAAATCAACATTACACAGTGATAAAATTCTAGATAAATATCATTAAAAGGAGTATTTATAGATGGATATGCTATTTTTTTCTATTGAGACTCGAAAATACTTTAATTTCCCTCTGAATTTTTACCGAACACGTTGACTTTCCATACTCATCTTTTTCTTAACAGCATTTCTGATCACAGTACACAATTTAAAAGTCTTTCAATATCAACAAATAAGTAATACTTCACATTTTATCCCAAAAACCAGACGCCATTACAAAACTAATGCCAATACCGTTTGAAAGGATATCATTATGCTTAATAGAGAAGAACATGACGCTACAGTAGGTGCAGGTCATCATTCTGCAATTATTATGGAGGAGAAATATTACCCTGAATATCAAGCTAAAATTAAAGAAGTTAATCAAAATGATATGCTATCTGCACTTAATGAAATCCAGCGAAATGAATCCAGTTACTGGTATGAATCTATAAGGGAAACAATATTTGGAAGTGGGCATCATAATACATTTATCAGTACATGTGGTTCCATAAGAAATACTTTCAACCCTGCATATGTTACAGGAAGCCTAAATAATTATCGCCATTTTGTCTGTTCAGTTACAAATAAAACGGTTGGAATTATCATATTAATGCTTGCCAAACCCAATATATCTGATAATAACATTGACCAAATGGCATTCTTATTAACCTACCCTAACGGTTATGGTTATGGTGGCTTGCTTGTTCAACATGTGGTTAATATATCTTTCGCCTTAGGCCATCAAGGAATATTAAGAGTTTATTCAGAACAGGATGCTGAGATTTTTTATAAAAAATTAGGCTTTGTACCTATTAATTCTCCTGATTTTAATTTTTTTAATTTAAAATATATGGAGTTAAATCCTGCCAATAGCCATAAATGGCATAACGCCAATGGAGAATATCAGGAGCCTGTAAATTAAATTGTGTATTTGCCTTAACTTGATATGTTTAATTTATTATCAAAATAAGGTTGATTTATGAACGAAAAACAATTACAGGCTCTG
>NZ_NITZ01000004.1:0-196976 GCF_002632615.1 Xenorhabdus miraniensis | reverse complement strand
ACTGGCGAATGGCAATGAGTCGTTTTATTATTGAGTTTGGTGATCGCCTTGACGGTCATTACTAAGAAATGGCACTTACACAAAATGGTGGACAGGCTCAATATCAGCTCACAAGACGCTCTCACCAATCTCACTCAAGTTGGAGATGCCAGATACTCTAGATTTAATCAACAGTTATTATTTCTTTATCATTCACTAAACTAAAACGGCTCCCAATATGGAAGCCGCTTATTATCACCGCAGAAATAATGCAAAACCTAATACATTACTTCTTTTTCTTTGCCTTAGGGTTTGGCAAGTCAGTAATGCTGCCTTCGTAAATTTCCGCAGCCATACCGATTGATTCATACAGTGTTGGGTGAGCGTGAATAGTCAGAGCGATATCTTCTGCATCACAACCCATTTCGATAGCCAGACCGATTTCACCCAGCAGTTCACCACCGTTAGTACCAACAATAGCACCACCGATAATACGGTTAGTCTCTTTATCGAAAATCAGCTTGGTCATACCATCTGAACAGTCAGATGCGATTGCACGGCCAGATGCTGCCCATGGGAAAGTTGCAGTTTCGTAGCTGATGCCTTTTTCTTTCGCTTCTTTCTCAGTCAGACCAACCCATGCCACTTCTGGCTCAGTATAAGCGATGGATGGGATAACTTTCGGATCGAAGTAATGTTTCTTACCAGAAATAACTTCAGCAGCAACGTGACCTTCGTGAACACCTTTGTGCGCCAGCATTGGCTGACCAACGATATCACCGATAGCGAAGATGTGGGGCACGTTAGTGCGCATTTGTTTATCCACATGGATAAAGCCACGCTCATCAACTTCAACGCCCGCTTTACCCGCATCCAGCAGCTTACCGTTTGGTACACGGCCGATAGCAACCAGAACTGCGTCATAGCGCTGTGGTTCCGCAGGAGCTTTCTTACCTTCCATTGTTACGTAGATGCCATCTTCTTTAGCTTCTACCGCAGTCACTTTAGTTTCCAGCATCAGGTTAAATTTCTTGCTGACACGCTTAGTGAACACTTTAACAATGTCTTTGTCCGCAGCAGGGATCACCTGATCGAACATTTCAACCACGTCGATCTGAGAACCCAGAGCGTGGTAAACAGTACCCATTTCCAGACCGATAATACCGCCACCCATAACCAGCAGGCGTTCCGGAACAGTTTTCAGTTCCAGTGCATCGGTAGAATCCCATACGCGAGGATCATCATGTGGAATGAATGGCAGCTGAATTGGGCGTGAACCCGCTGCGATAATGGCATTATCAAAATTAATCGTTGTTGCGCCGTTTTCGCCTTCAACTACCAGAGTGTTAGCACCAGTAAATTTACCAACACCGTTAACAACGTTAACTTTACGGCCTTTAGCCATGCCGCCCAGACCACCTGTCAGCTGGGAAATGACTTTTTCTTTCCAGAGACGGATCTTATCGATATCAGTTTGTGGCTCACCAAACACGATACCGTGTTGTGCCAGCGCTTTTGCTTCTTCAATCACTTTTGCTACATGAAGCAGCGCCTTGGATGGGATACAACCTACGTTAAGGCAAACACCACCCAGAGTGGAATAACGTTCAACCAGAACAGTTTCCAAACCTAAGTCTGCACAACGGAAAGCAGCAGAATACCCAGCAGGGCCTGCTCCAAGCACCACTACCTGGGCTTTAATTTCAGTACTCATCATGACCTCTTAATTGTTTGTCCGGCGGGTCAGACGAAAAAAAACCATATTCCACCGGGACGTACACACCGCGAGCAGTTTACAGAATTGTAAATAACCTGAAAAGCGCGTTAACGTGACAGAAATCTCAACCTGCCAGATGCAAGGAGAAAATATCTGTCACGCTAATCATTATTAGGTCGGTTATTCACCGGCCTTTGCATTACATCACCAAACGGCGGATATCGCTCATCAATTGATTAATATAAGTGATGAAGCGCGCACCATCTGCCCCGTCGATCACACGGTGGTCGAAAGACAGAGACATAGGCAGAATCAGACGAGGAACGAATTCCTTGCCATTCCAGACAGGTTTCATGGAAGAACGAGACAGACCCATGATTGCCACTTCTGGTGCATTCACAATTGGTGCAAAACCGGTAGTACCGATACCACCCAGGCTGGAGATAGTGAAGCAGCCACCCTGCATGTCGGAAGCAGTCAGCTTACCAGCACGTGCTTTCTTGGAGACTTCAGCCAGTTCTCTTGACAGTTCCATGATGCCTTTCTTATTAACATCTTTGAATACTGGCACAACCAGACCATTAGGCGTATCAACCGCAATACCGATGTTGACATATTTTTTCAGGATCAGCTTTTGGCCATCTTCAGAAATGGAGCTGTTAAAGCGAGGCATTGCTTCCAGTGCTTTCGCAGCAGCTTTCATGACGAATACCAGCGGAGTGATCTTCACGCCCAGCTGTTTCTTCTCAGCTTCTTTGTTCTGCTGTTTACGGAATTCTTCAACTTCAGTGATATCCGCTTCATCGAACAGGTTAACGTGAGGGATCATGACCCAGTTACGGCTCAGGTTAGCACCGGAGATTTTCTGGATGCGGCTCATTTCAACTTCTTCGATTTCACCAAACTTGCTGAAATCAACTTTCGGCCAAGGCAACATGCCCGGCAAGCCACCACCCGCAGCAGCAGGTGCCGCTTCTGCACGTTTAATCGCATCTTTCACGTAAGCCTGAACGTCTTCGCGCAGGATGCGACCTTTACGGCCGGTGCCTTTTACTTTAGCCAGATTTACGCCAAATTCACGCGCCAGACGACGGATCACTGGAGTTGCATGAACGTAAGCGTCATTTTCTGCAAATTCGTTTTTGCCTTCTGCTGGCTTGCTCGCTGCTGGCGCTGGCGCTGCTTTCGCAGGTTCAGCCGCTGGAGCTGGAGCCGCTGCCACCGCAGGTGCTGCACCTGCAACTTCGAATACCATGATCAGAGAACCGGTTTTGACTTTATCGCCAGTCGCAATCTTGATCTCTTTCACAGTCCCCGCGAATGGCGCAGGAACTTCCATAGACGCTTTATCGCCTTCAACAGTGATCAATGACTGTTCTTCAGCAATAGTGTCACCCACTTTAACCATGATTTCGGTAACTTCAACTTCGTCACCACCGATATCTGGTACGTTAACCTCTTTCGCCGCAGATGCCGCAGGCGCTGCTGCCGGAGCCGCTGCCGCCACAGGTGCTGCACCAGAACCCGCAACTTCGAATACCATGATCAGAGAGCCGGTTTTGACTTTATCGCCAGCGGCAATCTTGATCTCTTTCACAGTACCCGCGAATGGCGCAGGAACTTCCATAGACGCTTTGTCACCTTCAACGGTGATCAGAGACTGTTCTTCAGTGATGGTATCGCCTACTTTTACCATAATTTCGGTAACTTCAACTTCGTCACCACCGATATCAGGCACATTCACTTCTTTGCTTTCAACCGCTGCTGGTGCCGCAGCCGGAGCTGCTGCTTCCTGTTGCGCAGGTGCAGCAACTGCTGCACCATTTGCGGATTCAAAAATCATGATCAGTTTGCCGGTTTCAACTTTATCACCAACCACCACTTTGATTTCTTTAACTACACCCGCCTGTGGAGATGGGACTTCCATGGAAGCCTTATCGCCTTCAACAGTGATCAGTGACTGTTCTGCTTCTACCGTATCACCTACGTTTACCAGAATCTCGGTAACTTCAACTTCATCTGCACCAATATCAGGTACGTTAATTTCAATAGACATTAATCTTGACCTCTTATGCCAGACGTGGGTTAGCTTTTTCTGGGTTGATGTTGTATTTCTTGATGGCTTCTTCAACCACTTTCACATCAACTTCGCCACGTTTAGCCAATTCACCCAGAGCCGCAACAACCACGTAAGAAGCATCAACTTCAAAGTGATGACGCAGGTTTTCACGGCTATCAGAACGACCGAAACCGTCAGTACCTAATACACGGAATTCGCTTGCAGGAACAAAGTTACGTACTTGCTCTGCAAACAGTTTCATGTAGTCAGTAGAAGCAATAGCTGGTGCTTCGTTCATGATCTGAGCAATGTAAGGAACACGAGGTTCTTCTGATGGGTGCAGCATGTTCCAACGTTCACAATCCTGACCATCACGAGCCAGTTCAGTGAAGGACGTTACGCTGTATACATCAGAACCGATACCGTATTCATCAGACAGGATCTTCGCTGCTTCACGAACATGGCGCAGGATAGAACCAGAACCTAACAACTGAACTGTACCTTTCGCGCCTTCCAGGCTTTCCAGTTTGTAGATACCTTTACGGATACCTTCTTCAACACCTGCTGGCATTGCTGGCATCTGGTAGTTTTCGTTCAGAGTCGTGATGTAGTAATAGATGTTTTCTTGCTTCTCACCATACATACGCTCCAAGCCATCATGCATGATAACAGCCACTTCATAAGCAAATGCTGGATCGTAAGAGATACAGTTAGGAATAGTCAGAGACTGAATATGGCTGTGACCATCTTCATGCTGCAAACCTTCGCCGTTCAGAGTTGTACGGCCAGAAGTACCACCGACCAAGAAACCACGAGCCTGCTGATCACCAGCCGCCCAGCACAGATCACCAATACGCTGGAATCCGAACATGGAGTAGTAGATGTAGAACGGGATCATTGGCAGGTTGTTGGTGCTGTAAGAAGTTGCAGCAGCCAGCCAAGATGAAGCAGCACCCAGTTCGTTGATACCTTCTTGCAGGATCTGACCCTTAGCGTCTTCTTTATAGTATGCAACCTGCTCACGGTCTTGCGGAGTATACTGCTGACCATTCGGGCTGTAGATACCGATTTGACGGAACAGACCTTCCATACCGAAAGTACGTGCTTCATCAGCAATGATTGGAACCAGACGATCTTTGATAGACTTGTTCTTCAGCATGATGTTCAGTGCACGAACAAAAGCGATGGTGGTAGAAATTTCTTTGGATTGTTCTTCCAACAGAGAGCTGAAGTCTTCCAGAGCTGGAATTTCCAGTTTTTCGTCGAAGTTAACACGACGGCTTGGCAGGTAACCACCCAGTGAATTACGACGCTCATGCAGATATTTGGATTCTTCTGAATCTTTGTCGAAAGTCACGTATGGCAGGCTTTCAACTTGCTCGTCAGATACAGGAATACTGAAACGATCACGGAACTGACGCACGCCGTCCATGTTCATTTTCTTAACCTGGTGAGCAATGTTTTTACCTTCAGCGGTGTCGCCCATACCGTAACCTTTGACGGTCTGAGCCAGGATTACAGTTGGTTTACCTGTAGTTTCCTGCGCTTTTTTCAGTGCAGCGTAAACTTTCTTAGGATCGTGACCACCACGGTTCAAAGCCCAGATTTCGTCATCAGTCATATCTTTGACCAATGCCGCAGTTTCTGGGTAACGACCGAAGAAGTGCTCACGAACATAAGCGCCATCTTTAGACTTGAATGTCTGATAGTCGCCGTCCAGAGTTTCGTTCATCAATTGAACCAGCTTACCGCTGGTATCTTTACGCAGCAGTGCATCCCAACGCTCGCCCCACAGGACTTTCAGTACCTGCCAGCCGGCGCCGTCGAAGATGCCTTCCAGTTCATTAACGATTTTGCCGTTACCTGTTACCGGGCCATCCAGACGCTGCAAGTTACAGTTGATGATAAATACCAGGTTATCCAGTTTCTCACGAGTTGCGATAGTGATCGCACCTTTGGATTCTGGTTCATCCATTTCACCATCGCCCAAGAAAGCGTAAACGGTTTGTTTAGAGGTATCTTTCAGGCCACGGTGTTCCAGATATTTCAGGAACTTCGCTTGATAAATAGCGGAGATTGGTCCCAGACCCATTGAAACAGTTGGGAACTGCCAGAAATCAGGCATCAGTTTAGGATGCGGGTAAGAAGACAGACCATTACCGCCGATTTCCTGACGGAAGTTATTCATCTGCTCTTCAGTCAGACGACCTTCAAGGAAAGCACGTGCATAAACGCCCGGAGAAATGTGGCCCTGGAAGTAAACCAAGTCACCGCCATCATTTTCGTTACGAGCGCGGAAGAAGTGGTTGAAACACACGTCATAAACAGTAGCAGAAGACTGGAATGAAGCCATGTGACCACCCAGTTCCAGATCTTTTTTGGATGCACGCAAAACGGTCATCACGGCATTCCAACGAATAGCAGAGCGGATACGGCGCTCCAAATCCAGGTTGCCAGGGTAAGCAGGCTCATCCTCAACAGGAATAGTGTTGATGTAATCACGGCTTGCAGCACCTGCAGCAACGTTAACGCCACCTTTACGAGCTTCATTCAAAACCTGATCAATCAGGAACTGAGCACGCTCAACACCTTCTTCACGGATGACCGATTCGATCGCCTGTAACCAATCGCGAGTTTCGATCGGATCCACGTCATTTTTCAAAATATCTGACATGGTGTATTCCTTATCTGTTATCTATTTCTAATGGTTGTTGGAGCCTATCTTCTGGTCATACCTTTTGACTAACTGCCTGTTACGACCGGAAGATAGGCCCTGCTATATGTTGCCGCTAAAACTCTTGGGTAAAGAGTTGACGAACTGTACAAACGCAGCAGTCAGAATCTGTACAGTCAAGTTTAGAACCTATCCCATTCGGGAATTTGATTTGTCAATGACGCCCCAAGGGACAGGCTCTTATTCCTGATGTTGCTGGAGCCGCCTCAATGAACGCTCACGGCGAGTATGTTCACGAGTCAGATCCAATAAAACTTCTTCAATAAAGGCCAAATGGCGATGAGAAGCCTCTCGGGCTTTCTCCGGCTCTCTCGCCATAATAGAGCGAAAAATCTGAGCCCTGTGGCCACTAACGGCTGCCAACATTTCCTTGCGGGTATAGATGAATTCAAAATTGCGTCTGATATTTTGTTGTAACATTGGGATCATACAGCGCAATAAATGCAGCAATACCACGTTATGGGCAGCTTCCGTGACAACAAGCTGATATTGCAGGACAGCATCAGATTCCGCATTCACATCCCCACTTTGTTGGGCTTCTTGAATAGCAAAGTGGCTCTGCTCAATGCGCTTGAAATCTTCATCGGTTCCCCTAAGGGCTGCATAGTAAGCCGCAATACCCTCTAACGCATGACGCGCTTCCAGGAGATCGAACTGGGATTCTTGATTCTCTGCAATAAGTTGGACAAGCGGGTCGCTGAAACTTTGCCACAGGTTATTCTGTACGAAAGTTCCTCCCCCTTGACGACGGAAAAGAAAGCCTTTGGCTTCCAGTTTTTGAATGGCTTCGCGCAAAGAAGGACGTGATACTTCAAACTGCTTAGCCAGTTCACGTTCAGGCAGCAGTTTTTCTCCCGGGCGTAGCGAGCCTTCAAGAATGAGCTGTTCAAGACGCTGCTCAATCACATCTGATAACTTTGGTTGGCGAATCTTGCTATAGGCCATATCTGCTGTAAGCCATTCAATGAGTAAATGTTGCTTCGGACTATGTTATTTCGGACTATGTTATTTCGGACTATGCCGCTTTAAAACCATGCCCCAAATAACTCAACCTTAGTCACTAAACCTGAGTGACCAAGCCCTAGCTAACGAGGGTAAAGTAAATTGGTAATACCAATTTAGAATACAGGGTCTTAAAGTAACAAAGTATTCACTAGCTGTCTATAAAGACCTTGAGCTAAATCATAAAAATCTGCAAATTTTAACAAATTATTTTAAATTTTATTAGAAAATTATAACTAAAAAGGATTTTAAGGCGGGAAAATTTAGGACCATTTAACGTTTTTTAAACGTAATAAATAGGCAAACTGAAGCGTTATAGCATCAAAATATTTTGATAAAAATTCAATAAAAACGAATTAAAATTCAACTTTAAAATAGTCAAAGAACACTAGCCTATGTAAAAGCGCATAAATCAATCAACCTATCCAAAATAGAATAGGTAACTTTAAAACCAATGAATCACTGGCCTCCACAACATTTTTATCTACAACACTCCCCCTGCAATATTTCTTACAACAACATTTCTTAACAACAATATTTCTTAACAACAATATTTTTTAACAACAACAGCCTTCACATAATTGTTGTAAGCTATTGGAAATTATCAATAAGTTATTAAGCAATATACCCTATAGATTTCAAGTGATAGCAATTTGGTAAGTAAACCTAACCAACGAATTAACAACTTGAAAAATAAAGGGTATATAGCTGTTCAATTAAATCATTTATGGTTAAATTAACGCTCCATAAATCGTTAACAATGCCACAATAATCACAATCGTGAATGTCGCTTTTTTAGCTAACGTGACAGCAGCAACTGGCGTTTCTACAGCGTTAAGATGAGGTGCTTTACTGAGCGCAAATTGAGCCAGTTGGCTGACTACCTTATATTGCGATGTCCGAAAATCACTGAGCGATGCGATCCAAGCTGGCAAGGCTTTCTCACCATGCCCCAACAAAGCATAGGCAATACCTGCCAAGCGTGCAGGAAGCCAATCCAACCAATGCAGTATGCCATCAACCCCGGATTGCGCGCGCTGCACCACCGTTGCATGTTGTGCTAACCATCTTTGGTAAGCTCTAAGGCAACCGTAACCCATCAAAATGGCAGGGCCAAATTTTCCCCACACAATCAACCAAAAAATCGGTGCGAGATAATAACGGAAATTTATCCAGATTAAGGCATTCTGTATTTCACGTAATCGTTCATCCTTCGTGGTATCGGACACAGTTGCAGTGTTAGATGATGTTGTATCTGGCGGCGTTCCCTGAATCATCATCAAACGAGTAAGATGAATATTCTGCTGTTCGAAATCATCATGACGTACTGCTTGAAGATATCCACGATAGTCATGACGTAACCCTCCTGCGCCAATACATAACAAACTAATGATAATACTCAATAAAATCGCTGGAATACCAAAAGCAACAGTACTCGAAATATCAATAAGCTTCCAGGTTAATAAGGCAACCAGTAAGGTTATGACCAAACTGCCCCACAATGAATGTGATTTTATTCCGGCAAAAAGAGGGGATAAATAACGTTCCAACTGCCAATGGTCTCCCATTTTAAAAACACGTTCCCATGCCAGTATTAACAGTAGAATAAAGAGAGTCATCCAACTCACTCCTTCAATAGTTGTCGATAGTAATCCCAATAAAAATATGGTCCTGGATCAGTCTTTCTACTCGGGGCAATATCACTGTGTCCTACAATATTATCGTGGATATCAGGATATTGGCTGATAAGTAACCCGGTGATTTTCGCCAGTTTAATGTACTGAATTTCAGTAAATTCCTCGTAATCCGTACCTTCCAACTCAATGCCTATCGAAAAATCATTGCATTTTTCACGGTCACAGTAGCAGGAAACACCAGCATGCCAAGCTCTTTTATTGAAAGGCACATATTGAACAACTTCCCCATCGCGCCGGATTAGGCAGTGGGCAGAAACACGCAGGTGTTTGATCTCATCAAAAAAAGGATCATCATTTGGGTTCAGTGTCCCCATAAATAATTGATCAATATAAGGGCCACCAAATTTTCCGGGAGGTAAGCTAATGTTATGAATAACCAGTAATGATGGAATTTCATCTTCTGGACGCAGATCACAATGTGGAGAAATAACTTTTCTTGCAATATCAATCCACCCTTCATGCAGTTTCATTCTTTTACTTCTCCCTTAATAATTCAATATCACGCTGTTCCGGCCAATTATCTTAATTCACAGCTCATGTGACTACTTAAAGTGTAACAGCTTAACATGTCAACACCTTCCATTGACCAAGATTGATGGCGTTTTTTATTTACGATCACGTTCGAAAATTTTTTGCAAAAAAATGTAACACATTATTATTTTTTTCAAACCAACTCCATAAATATAGCTAAAGCTATTTTGTTTTCCGCTGTTTACTTCATGCTTACTCATATCTGCATTTATCATTTATCTGCGACCAAATTTGATAGCCAATACAAATAAGCATAAGGAAGAAAAATGAATCAACATGGATTTACATTAATAGAATTGATGGTTGTTATGGCAATTATATCTATCCTCGGCGCAATTGGTATTCCCAGTTATCAGGGATACATCCAGAAAGCAGCATTGACCGATATGTTGCAAGCTCTTGTGCCTTATAAATCCGGCGTGGAGCTTTGTCGCTTTGAGACTGAAAATTATAGGGACTGCCATTCTGGACAAGCGTCCATCCCATCAGGTCACAATAGTCGCTATGTCAGTACTATCACAGTAAAAGAGGGTGAAATAACGGTCGTAGGGCAACAAAATCTCAGCGGACTTAACGCCATTTTAAAACCAACTCAAGATACGAAAACAGGTATCACACAATGGAATACTATTTGTGAGTCTAAAAATGAATCATTAAAACTAAAATGTCAGGAAACCTTAAAATTCTAAAAACATAAAATAACCTTTTTAAAATAAGCGGGTTAAATAATTAACCTATCAAAGGAATATAATTAATGATAAATAAGGAAAATCTCTTAATGGAAAGAGAAGTCAAGGAATTATGTCAACGGCACCAGTCGATTATTATAAAAAAAGACCCCCAAACTATTACTATTGCCTGTAGTAAATCACCCAATGAGGATTTCATCGCTGCATTGCGTTTTATTTCCGGCTTAATTGTTAATATAGACATCTGGCCAGAAGCAAAAATAGAATCACTGCTGATGCAGGAAAAACCCGTCATATCAGAAGAGCATCACTGCGCAGAAAATAATGGAGATAAATCTTATCGCATTGATAGTCTGGATAATCGCTATTCCAATCATCATATGGTGCAAACAAACGGTTTTCAGGATGAGGATATAGATACGCCTGTTATTCAGTTAATCAATCAAACGATATTAACCTCGATCCAAAAAAGGGCTTCAGATATTCACTTTGAGCCTTCTCAACGTGGTTATCAAATACGCATCCGAGTTGATGGCATATTACATGACATGCACACTCCACCAGCTCAAATGAATACCCGTATTCCCGCCCGTTTAAAAATCATGGCAAAACTCAATATCGCCGAAAAACGCCAACCTCAGGATGGGCAATTTGATTGGAGCGATAATACAAATAACGATAATACAAATAACTATGCAATACGCATATCAACACTACCAACCTTGCATGGGGAAAAAATAGTTCTGCGTATTTTAAATACCATACACCAGTTGTCCCTGGAACAACTGGGTATGCCTGAATCACAGTTACAGTTGTTAAAACAGAAGATCCATTTACCACAAGGAATGATTTTGGTAACCGGTCCAACGGGGAGTGGAAAAACTGTCTCGCTCTATAGCTGCCTGCAATATTTAAACCAAGCTAAAAAGAATATCTGTAGTGTCGAAGATCCCGTTGAAATTCCATTGAACGGCATCAATCAAACATCTGTAAATAATAAGATTGGGCTGGATTTTGCCAAAGTTCTCAGGGCATTATTACGCCAAGATCCCGATATCATTATGGTTGGTGAGATTCGTGATAATGAAACTGCCGAAATATCAATGAAAGCAGCGCAAACGGGGCACTTGGTTTTATCAACACTGCATACCAACTCCACCATTGATACTTTATCCCGCCTGCAAAATTTGGGAATTTCTGGCTACACAACAGCGTCATGCGTGAAGTTGATTATTGCACAGCGACTGGTTCGTAAACTCTGCCCCCATTGCCGCCAGCAAGACCTAACGTCCACCATCATACCCAACCTTATCAGTAAGACAGAAACTCTTCCCTTATCTGCAAAGCAACTTGTCTCTATCAGAAAGTGGAATGCCGTTGGTTGTGACTACTGTTTTTCTGGTTATTACGGCAGAACAGCTATTTATGAATTTCTCGAAATAAAACCAGAACTCCAGCAAGCAATGATGTCTGAACATGCAAGCAGTAACATTTCACATTTACTTGCCTCACAACAGGATTCAACTCTTTTTTCAGCAGGGTTGGCATTAGCGGAAAAAGGAATAACCACCCTTGAAGAGATTTATCAAATTACAGGCCATGAGACAGTATGAAAATAGAATATATTTACCAATGGCAAGCAATTAATAATAAAGGAAAAATTACCAAGGGAGAAAGCATCGGCCACAACAAAAAAAGTGTATTTCAACACTTAAGTTATCTCGATTTACAACCCTATTCGATTAAATGCAAAAAAGTCATTCATTACAGTGAAAAGGAAGTTGCTTATCGCCTACATTTTATTCATCAGTTAAGCTCATTACTGACCTCAGGAATTCCTCTACTTCGGGGGTTAGCTATCTTATTACAAGAATGCAAACATGCACTTTGGCGATGTGTATTAACAGACATGATTCAGAAAATTAGCCAAGGTGAGCCATTCTCCACAACACTGGAATATTATCCAAAATTATTTCCTCCCTTATTCAGCCAGATTATTGCTGTAGGAGAACAGACAGGCCAACTTGAAAATTGCTGTCAATTAATCCTTCATCGGCTGGAGCAGCAAGATACGTTAAGGAAGAAAATTCAAAAGGCTTATCGTTACCCTTTGATTGTCGCTTTTGTGAGTATTCTCGTAGTCATCCTGATGTTGGTTTTTGTCTTACCGGAATTCCGACATGTTTATTCTTCATTTAATGCGACTTTGCCTTTGTTAACTCAGTGGGTTTTATCAAGTTCTGATTTCTTAATTCAGCATGGCGTACTATTGTTAGTAATAATATTGATATCACTGATTGGTTATCTGTGGTTACGCCATCACTTTCCCATCATGCAAACAAAGGAAAAAATGTTCCTGCTGAAACTTCCCCTGTTTAAGCAACTCACGATTTACCAGCAAACCAATCAAATATTCCATATTCTATTCATGACCCAGAAAGCAGGGTTAACACTCACAACGGGGCTGGAATGCGCACTTAATGCCACTCACCACCCTGTTTTTATCACTGGCATAAAATATTTACATCGGCAAATCCAACAAGGAATTCCAATGAGTGATGCTTTAAAAAACGCAAAGTATTTCCCTTCTTTATGTCAACAGTTTGTCACTATAGGTGAAGAATCTGGGCAATTAGAGTTATTTTTATTTAATCTTGCAAAATGGTATCAGGAAAAATCCATCAACCTCGCTGATAGTTTAGTTCAATTACTTGAACCTCTATTGATGTTGATAATGGCACTGATTGTTGGTTTATTATTGCTGGCCATGTACCTGCCTATTTTTCAATTAGGCACAATATTATCTTAACAATATATTTACATATCAGGTTATTTTTTCTCAGGAGCAAAAAGCAGAAGCATTAGACAATGAATTTCAGGTTACAGCGTGGTGTTAGAGAACGTATCCCAAGGGGCATAGTTAATATAGTGAATCATGTGGCTTGTAAAAAAGCGTATTTAACAATTCAACTTGGAAGGTGGGAGGGATATACGCGTTTGTTTATAGCTCATAAGCCTCCCTTGGGTTACAATTTAATTATGCTATCAGAAATATTTTAAGGGATAGAATGGCTTATATTGTTGCACTCACAGGTGGAATTGGTAGCGGTAAAACGACTATCTCTAATGTATTTTCATCCCTTGGTGTTCCTCTTGTTGATGCTGATATTATTGCCAGAGAAGTTGTTGCTCCTGGCACTCCCGCATTACAGGCAATCACAGAACACTTTGGTCCCGACATATTATTAGCCGATAGCAGCCTTAACCGCGCCCTGCTGCGCCAAAAAATTTTTGCTGCCCCGAAAGAAAAGCAGTGGATCAATGCACTCTTACATCCGCTGATACAAAAAGAAACACGCAAACAACTGAACCAAGTTACTGCGCCCTATGTTATTTGGGTAGTTCCCCTACTTATTGAAAATAATTTAACGCATTTAGCAGACCGTATTTTAGTTGTTGATGTCCCAGAAGAAACACAGATAACCCGAACGATAGCTCGTGATGGCGTGAACCGTGAGCAGGTCGAAAATATTCTGGCTGCACAAGCCAGCCGTCAGGCCAGACTGGAAAAGGCAGATGATGTCATCATTAACCACAACGACGGGCAAAATATTACTTCCCGTGTGGTCGAACTACATCAACGATATTTAAAACTAGCAAAATCAGTCAGACAGGAAAACCATAATGAGTGATGCAACCTCCACTATTATTTTTGAACATCCACTCAATGAAAAAATGCGTTCATGGTTGAGGATTGAATCTTCACTGCAACAGTTGGAAAAACAACGCCATCTGGATTCTCAGGCGAGTAGCCTCGCGTTTTTCCGTACAATTGCCGAATTAATTGAGATCTTAGAACGTGGTGAAGTTCGCTCTGAGTTATTGAAAGAACTCGACCGTCAGCAGGCAAAATTAAAACAGTGGCTCTGCGCTCCCAATGCTGATACGGCAATGATCCAGAATCTGGCAGAACAACTTAAGGGACGCAGTATTGCTTTGAATCAAGCCCCAAGACTGAGCCAATACATCAAAGAAGACCGCGTTATCAGTCTGGTGCGCCAACGACTCAGTATCCCCGGAGGATGTTGCAGCTTTGATTTGCCAACACTGCATCTGTGGCTGCATTTACCCCAATCTGTCAGGGACGAATCCGTAAAAAACTGGTTAGATAGCCTTCGTCCATTACAACAAGCACTGGAAAGCATTTTAGGACTCATACGCCATTCAGCGGCATTCACGCCTAAAACCAGTCACAATGGATTCTATCAGGGAAATGCTGATGAGGCAGATTTATTGAGATTAAAGCTAGATGTTGTGTTGGGTGCGTTGGTTTATCCACAAGTCTCTGGCTACAAGACACGTTTTGCCATCCGTTTCTTGCCTATGGATAGTGAACATGGCGTTGTGCCTGCCCATTTGTCATTTGAATTAGCCTGCTGTTAACATAGAATTCAAATTTAGCAGGAGAAAGTAAGATGTCTGAAGTGTTGACTGTCGAATGCCCTACATGCGGCAACACGGTAATATGGGGGGAAATTAGCCCGTACCGCCCATTTTGCAGTAAACGTTGCCAATTAATCGACTTAGGCGAATGGGCCAGCGAAGAAAAGAAAATACCGAGCCAGAGCGACAGCTCAGAGAATGATAACTGGAGCGAAGATCCAAATCTGGATAAGTAATATCGCCTAACTTCGGTTATGAGCGCTATTTCAGTTATAACAGCTAATGCAGTAGCGCCAGTGATATTTGGCGCTGCTGCATAATGGGCCGACTATACTATATCTAACAAATAGCCAATTAATGAACTTCTAACCAATAAAGAGCTAATTCGAACCCTCTTTCGTCAGTAAATCCACAATACTGCGGTTTGCTGGGGGGAATTCATCAGCAATTAATTTTGATTGCAAAACCCAGCGAGAAGGTTGCCCTTCTTTACCAAATGGCTCATCTTTCCATTCATCGACCAGAAAAAAGTAGAGCGTGATTCTTCTGTCAGGAAAATCATGTTTGATGGTATCCATTATTTCACTATGAGTTACCGTGATACCAACTTCTTCCTTTAGCTCTCTGATTAATGCCTGCTCAGGCGTTTCTCCCTGTTCAAGTTTCCCCCCCGGAAACTCCCAAAAACCACCCATATGTGAATCAGCACTACGCTGCGTGATAAAAATCTCATCATTGCTATTTTTAATGATACCTGCTGCAATATGCAGATGTTTTTTTTCCATAATCGCTTTTCTTGCTGTTGATTATTTAACTTAGGTGATTATCTCTTGCAGACTACATTAAAATTAGCTTAAATCGCAAACTTGTATTTCATTCAATGTTTAGCCGGTTTTCACCGCGTTTTATTACCCACAACCTCACTACATCAATCCTATCATGTAAAAACAAATTGCAAACAGTGTAAGAAATTAGCCTACAAATAGATTCAAACGACTCTTTTAAAGATTAAGGAAACACCGTTTATGCAAAATGATGTTCAATCATTAATCGAAGCAAGACAAATTGCCTATCAGTTTTCTGGTGAAACAAAGCCTCTCTTTTCTGGCATTGATATGTTTTTAAATACAGAGCAACACGCGTTAGTGGGGCGTAATGGCATTGGTAAATCCTGGCTGGCATCAATATTGGCAAAACAGACATCTCCCACAGAAGGCAATGTGAAACATTTCTGTGATGTGGGCTATTTGTCACAGGGATTAGCATCTTTTTCTGGTAATGCTGCCGATATGTTGGGATTGACCAAAATCATGAGTGCCAATGAGCGCGTTCTGGCAGGCGTTGGTGATGACGCAGATTTTGATGTTATGGAAGGTCACTGGGATTGGCAATTTCAGACTGAATCTCTGCTTGCAGAAGGTGAACTCAATCCAAACATATTAAATCAGCCTTTTGATTCCCTCAGCGGTGGTGAGCAAACACGGATCAGGCTATTAGCACTAAAACGGCAAGGTGCTGGTTTTATGATTCTGGATGAACCAAGTAACCACCTTGATCGGCAAGGGCGCCTTTGGTTGTCTCAATGGCTGGGAACTTTCAGCGGTGGTATTTTGCTGGTAACCCATGATACCCGACTTTTACAACATGTATCGATTGTTTATGAACTTGGCGGATTGGGGTTATCTCGTAGTATCGGTGGGTGGGAAACTTGGCTGGAAAGTAAGGAACAACTGAGGCTCGGTATTCAACGCGAAGTGGATCAAACTCAAAAAAATCTGAAACAAGTTTTGCGTGATAAGCAAAAGGACCATGAAAAAACCAGTAAAAGGCAAAGTCAAGGCAAACAAAAACGAGAAAATGCCAATCAAGCCCAAATCCTCCTTGATCGTCAACTTGGGCGCTCGGAAGCCACGCTGTCACGGCAAGCAATACAACACAAAGAACGGATTCAAAGAAGCTCATCACTCGCTACAGACGCCAGAACGAAACTGGAAATTATCGACCCATTATCAATCGTAGTTGCAACCCCACAAACGGCTACCGCTCCCCTACTTTACTTACAAGATGTCATCTTACCTTTTGGTTCAGGATCTCCTATCAGTCTGACTATCAATAATGATGAACGCCTTGCTGTCGTTGGCAAAAACGGCAGTGGAAAATCAACCTTATTAAAGGTGATGGCAGGGGATTACTTGCCTAAACAGGGCACTTGCCGAATGACACCTTCGTATCGCTTAATGGATCAACATTTTTCGTTTCTCGATAAAACTCAATCTGCGCTATATAACTTTCAACGGCAGTCACCGGGTTGGACTGAAGATCGCTACCGTACTCGATTGGCACAATTACGTATTCGTGGCGAAGAAGCTCTGAAGCCTGTCGGCTATCTGAGTGGAGGAGAACAGCTTAAAGTCGCGCTGGCTTGCCTGTTCTGTGGGCCATATGCACCTGCCCTATTGTTATTAGATGAACCAGATAATCATCTGGATATTGAATCACGTGAATTACTTCAAAAAGCATTGCATGATTATACTGGCGCAATGGTACTTATTTCCCATGACGATAAATTCATTGAAAATATAGGCAATATGCAGGAATTGGTATTGAAGAGTGACGAAAAGGCGACGATTTAATCGTCAATATAATAAAAACCCTCAACTCTATTGAGCGAGGGTTTGAGCTGTTTTTTGCTAATGGTGATGCGCCATTAGCAAAATTAGTTTTAATTATAAGCGGCCGTGACAATGTTTATATTTTTTGCCAGAACCACATGGGCATGGATCGTTGCGGCCAACTTTACGCTCCCCTGTTGCCATCTGAGCTTCAGCTTCTGACATCAACGCTCCCTGCTCAATTTCATGGCTCAGGTGCTGCTTTCTTGCCAGACGTTCAGCTTCCTCACGACGCTGCTGCTCCAACGCTTCAACTTCTTCTGGCATTCTGACTTGAACTTTGCTCAACGTGCTGATCACTTCATATTTCAGTGATTCCAGCATATTGGAAAACATGGCAAAAGATTCACGTTTGTATTCCTGCTTTGGATCTTTCTGAGCATAACCGCGCAGGTGAATACCTTGGCGCAGGTAATCCATCGCTGCCAGGTGTTCTTTCCACAATGTATCCAAGGTTTGCAACATGATGCCTTTCTCAAAGTTACGCATCATTTCTGCATTGACAATTTCTTCTTTCTGTTTATAAACCTCAATCGCTTTCTCCAGAATGCGCTCACGCAGCGTTTCTTCATGCAGTTCAGGTTCTTTATCCAACCATTCTTTAATTGGCAGCTCCAGATCGAAATCGTTGACTAAACGTTCCTGCAATCCTTCAACATCCCACATTTCCTCCAGTGATTGTGGTGGAATATAAGCATCAATCGTGGCCTTGAAGACATCCTCACGAATGCTGGCAATAGTTTCACTAACATCACTTACATCAAGCAAATCATTACGTTGGGCATAAATCGCTCGACGCTGATCATTGGCAACATCATCATATTCCAGTAATTGCTTACGGATATCGAAGTTACGGCTCTCAACTTTACGCTGAGCATTAGCAATTGCTTTAGTCACCCATGGGTGTTCAATTGCTTCCCCTGGCTGCATACCAAGTTTACGCATCATGCCGGTAACGCGGTCAGAAGCAAAAATGCGCATCAAAGAATCTTCCATTGACAGATAGAAGCGCGAAGAACCCGCGTCTCCCTGACGTCCCGCACGACCACGTAACTGGTTATCAATACGGCGGGATTCATGGCGCTCTGTACCAACAATATGTAAACCACCCGCAGCCAATACCGCATCATGGCGCTCTTGCCACGCTGCTTTGATTTTTTCGATTTCTGCTTCAGTTGGATTTTCCAGTTTGGCAATTTCTGTCTGCCAGCTTCCGCCTAACATGATATCGGTACCACGCCCCGCCATGTTAGTCGCAATAGTCACCGTGCTGGCCTGACCTGCCTGAGCAATAATGTCAGCTTCCATTGCATGGAATTTTGCGTTCAAGACGTTATGTACAATACCGGCTTTAGCGAGAGCATTAGAAACAAGCTCTGATTTCTCAATTGAAATGGTCCCCACCAAAACGGGTTGACCATGGCTTGTACGTTCTTTGATATCTTCAATGATCGCCTCAATTTTTTCTGCTTCTGTCATGTAAACCAGATCAGGTAAATCCTGACGGATCATCGGGCGGTTTGTTGGAACGACGATGGTATCTAATTTATAAATGGAGCTAAATTCAAAGGCTTCTGTATCGGCAGTCCCCGTCATTCCTGCCAGTTTTTCATATATACGGAAATAGTTCTGGAATGTGATCGAGGCCAGTGTCTGGTTTTCATTCTGAATTTCAACACGCTCTTTGGCTTCCACCGCCTGATGAAGGCCATCAGACCAACGACGACCTTGCATGGTACGCCCGGTATGTTCATCAACAATGATGACTTCACCATCTTTGACAATATAGTCTACATCACGGGTAAACAACGCATGGGCGCGCAGAGCAGCCGTCACATGGTGCATGAGCATAATGTTGGTCGGAGAATACAAGGATTCACCTTCCTCCATCAATTTGGCTTCCACCAATAACTCTTCAACCAGTACCAGACCACGTTCTGTCAAATTGACTTGGCGTGTTTTTTCATCGACAGAGAAGTGTCCTTCACCCTGGAATGTATCTGAATCCTCTTTTTCTTGACGGATCAGTTTCGGGATCAACTTATCCACTTTGATATAAAGTTCAGAGCTATCCTCCGCAGGCCCGGAAATAATCAATGGGGTGCGAGCTTCATCGATCAGAATGGAGTCCACCTCATCCACCAGCGCATAATGCAATTTACGTTGGACCCGCTCTTCTGGGCTGAACGCCATGTTGTCGCGCAAATAATCGAAACCATACTCATTGTTGGTGCCGTAAGTAATGTCAGCGGCATAGGCTTCTCGTTTTGCTGGCGCTGGCATACCAGGCAAGTTAATGCCCACTGTCAGTCCAAGAAATTCAAACAGTGGACGATTATTTTCAGCGTCACGTTGTGCCAGATAGTCGTTCACGGTTACAACATGGACACCGCGTCCGCTCAAGGCGTTAAGATAAGCCGGCAATGTTGCGGTCAGTGTCTTACCTTCACCAGTACGCATCTCTGCTATGCAGCGTTCATTCAATACCATCCCGCCCAGCAACTGCACATCAAAGTGACGCATACCAAATACACGTTTACTGGCTTCACGCACAGTCGCAAACGCTTCCGGCAGAATTTTATCCAGTGACTCTCCTTCTTTCAAACGAGCACGAAATTGCTCTGTTTTCGCTTTCAGTTCTTCATCAGAGAGTTTTTCAAAATCCGGCTCCATACGGTTGATGACATCAACCACTTTGCGTAAGCGACGCAAAGTACGATCATTACGGCTACCAAAAATTTTCGTTAGTAATTTAATCAGCATAATTAGTACATCTCAGAAAAGGCTACTTCTTCTGTAACCAATCAATCATTTCCTAAAAACTGTCTTAATTAAAAGAAAAACAAGACAGAAACATTAAAGCAAAGATAATTGATTGGATATCGGCCCTGCCCTGATGCCTTGCGTTTTGGCTACCCAGAGTGCTGGAGTATGGGTATCAGGACGCACAACTTTCATCATTGCAACATCTGAGATAGCCTCATCAAATGGCATTGGTGCCTGAGTCAGCATGGCATACAACGTATCCAGCATAAGTTGCTGCATGGATGGAGAAATGGATGGAGAAGAAATCCGAGTACTTTCTTTTGCTGCTTCGTACTTAACAGGTTCCGTAATCGAAAAAGCAAAAGAAAGTTGACGGATGACATTACGAACAGCATGTTGCTGCCAGTAATTTAAATAATTCGAGGGTTGACGCTGAGCACTTTTTAGTTGAAATAAGTGTAATTGGAACAAATGCTCAAACGAGGAAAAGGCTTGATTTTGGTTTTCTTGGGTAGAGGAAGTGTTTGTATGGGAAAGACTTTCTGTCACTCCGGCAAAAACAGTAGGAACACCAATCCCTGTAGCAACCATGCCCAGTAAAAGGTGAGACCAAAAATAACGCCTACCAAATTGTCGCCAAAGATTTAAAATACTCATTAATCCTTCATTAATAAATACTGGAACTGCCTTTATTATGCGAGATAGCCGCCCACAATCACTAGATACGCTATTTGAAGACGCGGCGACTGTCGGGAAAAGCCCGCTTCAAGTTATTCAAAGACATGCCATCGCATTATTGAAACTCAACCGTGCCGTTCTCAGTTTGCTTCCTGCTCAATTACACCCATGGTGCAGGGTCGCCAATTATCGCAAACAAATTCTGGTACTGGAAGCAGGAAATGCCAGTTGGATGACCCGGCTTCGTTATGAAATCCCCGTTTTGCTCTCTACGCTAAGGAGCGAAATTCTACCATCTTTATCCTCAATCGACATCAGGATTAATCCATCATTAATGATTAAGTGTGATAATAATGCTCAGAGTCTTTCAGGATCGTCAACAAAGGCATTCAATAATGATAATAAGGAATTACCAAAGCGCCAGCTCACTCATGAAAGCGCAAAAACATTAATGATGTTGGCTGAACATAGCCCTGAGAAATTGAAAAGAAGATTGGAACGATTGGCTGCGCTGGCCGGAGAGGGTACCAGTACAGCCAAGAAAAAGCGCTAACGCTGAATAAAAAACATCAGCGAAAGGAGCGTAATAGATAACATAACCCACTGGTGCATCATCGGAATGTTCTCAACACTCTTTACCAAGACACATGTTGCCAAGACACATGTTACCAACACACATGCTAGCAATACACACGTTAGCCATTATGCCAACACTAATGATGGAGCACGGAAAGCCAGTGGCATTTCAGCTTCATCTTCAAATGTGACAAACTCCCAAGCGCTTTCCTGCGCCAAAACTGTTTGTAACAGTTTGTTGTTCAAAGCATGGCCTGATTTGAACGCAGTAAATGCGCCAATGATGTTGTAGCCACACATAAACAGATCGCCGATTGCATCCAGCATTTTATGGCGCACAAATTCATCTTCGAAGCGCAACCCATCTTCATTGAGTACGCGATAATCATCTACTACAATCGCACAATCGAAGCTGCCGCCAAGGCACAATCCTTTAGATTGCAGGTACTCAATATCGCGCATGAAGCCGAAAGTACGCGCACGACTGATCTGGCGAACAAATGAATCTGCTGAGAAATCCAGAGCATAACGTTGTGAGCTGGAATCGATCGCGGGGTGGTTAAAGTCAATGGTAAAATCGAGACTAAAACCGTGATAAGGCGACAATTCAGCCCATTTATCGCCCTCTTCCACACGAACGCTCTCTTTCATGCGCACGAATTTTTTCGCGACATTCAGCTCTTCAATACCCGCATCCAATAGCAGGAAAACGAACGGGCTAGCGCTACCATCCATAATCGGGATTTCTGGCGCATCGACTTCAACAACGATGTTATCGATCCCCAGCCCTGCCAACGCAGCATTCAAATGCTCAACGGTTGAAATCCGTACATTATGCTCATTCACCAGACAAGTGCAGAGCATGGTATCGCGTACAGATTTAGCATTTGCCGGAAAATCTACCGGAGGATTCAGGTCAGTACGACGATAGATGACCCCGGTATTAGCCGGTGCTGGACGCATTGTCAGCGTGACTTTCTTACCGGTGTGCAAACCGACGCCGGTCGCTTGAACAATACGTTTTAATGTCCTTTGTTTGATCATCATTTATATCTCGCAATGTTACTTATCCCGCCAATCACTATAAAGCATGACTGGCAGGATAGTTTAGCACAAAAAGCGGAGAAACCAATTTTTTAGCAATCAATCAGCCTGCTTGCGTAAAAATGCAGGAATGTCCAGATAATCAGGCTCCTTGCTTGTATGCGTACTCTGGTCATTAACGACTTTAGCTGCCGGTTTGTTCTCATCAGACAACGAAGGAATGCCACCAGGCATCTGCTGGTAACGGCGATCCATCGTGTTTGCCTGAGGCGCTTTGTTGTTGGTCACCAGCGTAATTTCTGGACGTTTATCCATTCCGATACCGGTAGCCACGACAGTAACGCGCAACTCATCGTTCATATCTGGATCCAGTGACGTACCGATAACTACCGTTGCATTATCAGAAGCAAATGCACGGATTGTGTTACCCACCGTTTCAAATTCATCCAGTCGCAGGTCAAAGCCCGCAGTAATGTTAACCAGAACGCCGCGTGCACCAGAAAGATCAATATCTTCCAGCAATGGGCTGGAGATAGCCATCTCTGCTGCTTCTTCCGCTCGATCTTCACCTTGTGCAATACCAGATCCCATCATGGCGTAACCCATTTCAGACATCACGGTACGAACGTCGGCAAAGTCAACGTTCATCAGTCCCGGGCGGGTAATCAGCTCGGCAATACCCTGTACCGCTCCTTTCAGAACGTCATTGGCTGCACCGAACGCATCCAACAGGGAAATACCGCGACCCAGAACTTTCAGTAACTTATCATTTGGAATGGTAATCAATGAATCCACATGTTTGGACAGTTCAGTGATCCCTTGTTCCGCGAAGGCCATACGTTTTTTGCCTTCAAAATTAAATGGCTTAGTGACAACAGCAACAGTCAGGATGCCGAGTTCTTTAGCAATTTCGGCCACAACAGGGGCCGCCCCGGTTCCTGTACCCCCCCCCATGCCTGCGGCGATGAATACCATGTCAGCACCTTCCAGTGCGGTACGCAATGATTCGCGATCTTCTTCCGCAGCAGTACGGCCAACCTCAGGGTTTGCTCCAGCACCCAATCCTTTCGTAATGCCGTTGCCAATCTGGATAGTCTGACCAACAGCCGTCTTACGCAGCGCCTGAGCATCAGTGTTAACCGCAAAGAAGTCTACACCTTCAATACGCTCACGCACCATGTGCTCTACAGCATTACCGCCGCCGCCGCCGACGCCGATGACTTTAATCACCGCGTCGTTGGTTAATTCCAGTGGTTCAAACATAATTTCTCTCCGTTTTGTGCCTTTATATCAAGGCCGGCGACATTGTCGTAGCCTCTGTATAAAAAATCAAAATTCTTTTCTCAGCCAGTTACTGACTTTCTTAAACCAGCCGCTCACTGACGTTCTTTTATCGGCATCAGAATCTCCCCCAAGGTGAGATTCTTTGCCATAATGCAGAAGCCCAACTGCTGTTGAGTAGCAAGGCTCCTGCACATAATCTGTCAACCCAGTGATGTTCAGGGGACGGCCAATGCGCACTTGGGTATGGAATACCCGCTGAGCACAATCGGCAAGACCATCAATCTGGGCTCCTCCGCCTGTCAGGACAATCCCTGCTGCCAGGTGGTGTTTTACGCCCTGCTGACGTAATTGCTCCTGCAATCGCAAGATTTCATCGTTTACTAAATTCAGCAGTTCGGTATAACGAGGCTCTATTACCTCAGACAATGTCTGACGTTGCAAACTACGGGGAGGACGACCTCCCACACTTGGGACTTCTACACTCTCATCCTTGCTGACTATTGAACCCAACGCGCAGCCATGGCGAACCTTGATGGTTTCCGCATCACTTGGGGGAGTACCAAACGCATAGGCGATATCACTGGTCACCACATTGCCTGCGTAAGGAATAACCTTGGTATGACGCAATGCACCGCCAGTGTATACAGCGATATCCATCGTGCCGCCGCCAATATCAACGACACACACTCCCAATTCACGCTCATCTTCCGTTAACACAGCATAACTTGCTGCCAGTCCGGCAAAAATAAGTTGGTCAACTTTCAGACCACAACGTTCAACAGCTTTTACAATATTCTTCGCCATGTCGTTATGGCAGGTAATCAAGTGGACTTTTGCCTGCATACGCACACCGGATAGCCCGACTGGATTTTTGATCCCTTCCTGATAGTCAATCGCATATTCCTGTGGGATCACATGCAGAATACGGTGTTCATCACGAACACGAACCGATTTGGCCGTATGCACAACGCTGTCCACATCATCCTGTGTAACTTCTTCATCCGAAATCGGCACCATGCCAATTTCGTTTTGGCAACTGATATGTTTGCCGGAAAGCGCCAGATAGACTGAAGAGATTTGGCAATCTGCCATAAGTTCAGCCTGATCAATGGCTCGCTGTACGCATTTAACGACCGACTCAAGATCGTTGACACCGCCTTTATCCATGCCGCGAGATGGGCAACTTCCTACTCCGATAATATTAACCATACCATCGGGCAGAATTTCACCAACCAGGGCAGATACTTTTGCTGTCCCGATTTCAAGACCAACTACCAATTTTCTGTCCGTTGATTTGATCATCGTTATTCTGCCTGTTTCTGTATTATTACCAGTCACTGTTTGTTTTCTTGCCCGTTCATTGAAACCGGCGTATCAGTTAATAAAGGAGCCCAACCTACCGCAGCACCGCTGTCATAACGTAAGTCAACATAGTCCACGCGCTTTTCCGTGTTTTTCAGCAACACAGGATAAAGTTCAACAAAACGTTTCATTCGCTCCATTTTATCTCGATTTCCTAACTCCAATCGGATACCGTTATCCAATATCAACTGCCAGGAGTTGCGTGCTGTCATGATCACCGTTTTCAATTTGATTTGGTGTCCTTCAAGCAAAGCCGCCATTATACGGTATTCATCCAATACGTCTTTTTCTCTGCCTTCTGGCCCCTGTAGCATCGGGTATTGCCCGTTTGCACTGCGTTCCATCGGCAAGCTGAATACCCGGCTTTCTGCATCCAGCATTTGGGTGTCATTCCAGCGCGCATAAGGAACGTATTCTACCAGATGTATTTTCAGTTCATCAGGCCATTGTTTACGTACAGTGACCTGCCGAATCCATGGCAGTTGTTCAATCTTTTCTTGAATGACGTTGACATCCTGAGTCATAAATGTCTTGGGTGCCCCCAAAGACAAAATAGCCTGCCTGACATCATCATTCGTGGTGTAATGGCGTTCACCAGTCAACACCAGTTTTGAGAGCGGTAATCTGTTCGAATCCTTCATCCAGTCCAAGGTCATCCAGCCTCCCCATATGATGATACCAATCACCATCAGGAAGAAGATAATCCCTACCAGATAATAACCATTACTGGGACGAGCTCTCTGAGCTTCGCTCTCCCGCTCCCGGAAATTCCGGGCTGCCTGTGACATATCAATCAGCCAATTCCAAAATTCTCGCTACGAGTTGAGAAAAATTGAGTCCTGCCTGACGCGCAGCAATGGGTACCAGACTATGGCTGGTCATGCCCGGGGAAGTATTCGCTTCCAACAGGTAAAAGTTACCATTGCCATCGTCCATAATATCGATTCGTCCCCAACCACTACATCCCAATGCTTTGTAAGCCCTTGAGGCGATATCCGTCAACTCCAGCTCTTTTTCCGCACTTAAGCCGCTTGGGCAGAAGTATTTTGTTTCGTTGGAAATATATTTCGCATCGTAGTCATAAAACACATCCGGAACTTGGATACGGATAGAAGGAAGCGCGTCATTCCCCAAAAAACCCACGGTATATTCAGGCCCAAACAACCATTTCTCAACCAACACATTCGTGTCGTACTGAAATGCCAATTCCAATGCGCCACGCAATTCGGAATAGTCATTCACTTTAGTCATCCCTACACTGGAACCTTCCAGATTAGGTTTAACCATTAATGGCAGGCCTAATTCTTGAACATACTCTTTGAGTTGAAAATCATTAACTTGTTCAAATTTTTGAGCATTAATTGCGACATAAGGAGAAACCGGCAGTTTTGCCCCTTGCCATAGATGTTTTGTGCGCAGTTTGTCCATTGACAAGGCAGAGGCCATAACACCACTGCCGGTATAAGGAAGTTGTAAAAACTCCAACAAACCTTGCAGGGTGCCATCTTCACCACCACGACCATGTAGCGCGATAAAAACTTTACTGAATCCTTCTTCCTTGAGTTTAAGCACATCAAAGTCTTTTGTATCAACTGAGTGGGCGTCAATACCGGCTTCTTTCAGCCCTGCCACAACAGCGTGTCCTGATAGCAGTGATACCTCACGTTCAGCAGATGTTCCACCTAACAGAACGGCGACTTTATCAACCATGATGTTCTCCCTCATTAAAAGATGGCTGTAATTTTGTTTCAGCCAGATTGCGCGCTATTTTACCGATATTACCGGCACCCTGTACTAATACTAAGTCATTGTTTTCTATTAATTGTGACAGCATAACTGAAATTTGCTCAGGTTCTGACACGAAAATCGGATCCAATTTTCCACGGCTACGGATAGTACGGCATAACGAACGGCTATCCGCCCCAGGAATAGGCGTTTCACCTGCTGCATATACATCCAGCATTAATAAAACATCTACCTGATTCAGAACATTGGCAAAATCATCATATAAATCACGAGTTCTTGAATAACGATGTGGCTGGAATACCATCACTATACGTTTATCCGTCCAACCAGCCCGTGCAGCTTTAATCGTAGCGTCAACTTCAGTTGGATGATGACCATAATCATCCACCAACATCACACTGCCTTCTTTCCCATTGATATGCTTGAGGGAAAACTCTCCAAGAAAATCAAATCGACGCCCGGTTCCCTGAAACTCTGCCAGTGACGCCAAAATAGCAGCATCATTGATGCCCTCTTCTGTTGCTACAGCTACAGCAGCCGTCGCATTCAACGCGTTGTGACACCCCGGTGCATTTAACACCACATGCAGATCTGGCAAATCATGCCGGCTGATAGTGAAGAATCCCTGTGCTCCCTTCTGCTCATAGTGAGTAATACGAACGTCCGCTTCCTCGCTAAAACCGTAGGTTGTGATATAACGCCCAATCCGGGGAATGAGTTCTTTTACAACAGGATCATCAATGCACATCACCGCCCGACCATAAAACGGCAGATTATGCAGGAAATTAACAAACGTCTGTTTCAGATTTTCGAAGTCTCCCTGATAGGTATCCATATGGTCTGCTTCGATATTGGTGACCACTGCCATCATGGGTTGCAAGTGTAAAAATGACGCATCACTTTCATCAGCTT
This sequence comes from Xenorhabdus miraniensis, assembly GCF_002632615.1. The sequence goes on along the minus strand of NZ_NITZ01000004.1, from coordinate 169,085 downwards.
CTGCAATCAGGTAACGACTGCTACCTAAACGGGCATGTGTGCCTGCGGCCTTCACTAATCCACCATTAACAAAGGTTGGATCAAGACCCGCTTGTGCATAAATACCTGCAATCATGGCTGTTGTAGTCGTTTTTCCATGCGTTCCTGCAATGGCAATGCCATGACGGTAACGCATCAGCTCTGCCAGCATTTCGGCGCGGCGAATCACTGGAATGCGCGCTTCACGAGCCGCAATAATTTCTGGGTTATCCGCAGGAATAGCTGTGGATGCAACGACGACACTGGCATCCCGCACGTTTTCCGGGCGGTGATTAAAATAAATAGTTACGCCCAGTGCAATCAGTTGTTGTGTGACAGGATTGGGCGCCAGATCAGAACCACTTATCTGATAACCTTCATTAGCCAACACCTCGGCGATACCACCCATGCCAGCACCCCCTATGCCAACAAAGTGGATATGCCTGACTTTTCTCATTTCAGGCACTGAAGCTCTTAATTTCGCCAATTGTTGTGTATTCACGTTTTAATCTTCACTCGTTATGTTTACTTCACCGTTCTATTTAGAACGGCCTGAATGATTTTCAACAGCATCGATCAGCGCTGCTGACACCCGTTCGGTTGCATTAATGATAGCCACTGAGCGCGCTTTTTCTGCCATTTCCAGTAATTGTGGGCGTTGCCACTGAGTTAACAATTCTGCCACCGCATTGACCGTAAACTCCGGCTGTTCGAGTATCTTTGCAGCCCCTACTTTCTCCAATGGCAAGGCATTCCAATATTGCTGGCGATCTTTATGCTGGAATGGAACAAAAATGGCAGGCAAGCCCGCGGCAGAGATTTCGCTAACCGTCAAAGCACCTGAACGACACACCACAACATCTGCCCACGCATAAGCCTGCGCCATATCATCAATAAATTCAGTCACTTTGAATTCAGACTTAACCAAATTTTCATATTTTTTCTGTGTTTCTTCCTGTGCGCCCTTACCAGCCTGATGCCATAATGTGACTTTATCGCCCAAGCGAGCGGCTACTTCTGGCATAGTCTGGTTCAGAATTCTCGCGCCTTGGCTACCACCCACAATCAGCACCCGAACGGGGCCTTCACGCCCAACCAAACGTTGTGCAGGCAGGGGCAATGCCAGTACATCTTCCCGTACAGGGTTACCAACAACCGGCGCTTTAGAAAAGGCTCCCGGAAATGCCTGTAAAACCGTTTTGGCAATTTTAGCTAACCATCGATTAGTCAGCCCTGCGATGCCGTTTTGTTCATGCAGAACAACGGGAATGCCACATAACCATGCGGCTATTCCACCAGGGCCAGAGACATAGCCTCCCATTCCCAGTACAACGTCCGGCTGGTAACGACGCATAATCGCTTTTGCCTGCCGAATCGCTTTAAAAATTCTGATGGGGGCTGCCAGTAGTGCTTTGATTCCCTTGCCCCGCAATCCTGAGATTTGAATAAATTCAATATCAATGCCATGTTTTGGAACCAAATCAGCTTCCATGCGATCAGCCGTTCCCAACCAGCGAATATCCCACCCTTGCTCTTTTAAATGGTGGGCAACAGCCAGTCCCGGAAACACATGACCGCCTGTACCACCTGCCATCACCATTAAACGCCGGTTTTTGCCACTCATTTGGGGCTCCTTACGAATGCCTGTGCTTTTGTCAGGCGCACTTCATAATCAATTCGCAATAACAAGACGATAGCTGTCGACATGACAATCAGACTCGAACCACCGTAACTCACTAGAGGTAATGTTAATCCTTTCGTTGGCAGCATACCTGCCGCTGCGCCAACATTGATGAATGCCTGAAAGCTGAACCATACGCCGATTGCGCAAGCCAAAAAGCCTGAAAACCGTTGATTAAGCTGCAATGCCCTGCGACCAATCATCATTGCGCGGAAAGCGACGAAGAATACCATTGCCAACACTAAAACCACACCGAAATAACCTAATTCTTCGGCCAGAATGGAGAAAATAAAGTCAGTATGGGCTTCTGGCAGGTATTCCAATTTTTGGACTGAATTTCCCAACCCTTGCCCGAAGAAACTTCCACGACCAAATGCCATTAGTGACTGGGTTAACTGATAACCACTGCCGAACGGATCTTCCCACGGATTCAGAAAAGAAGTTACCCTGCGCATACGATAAGGTTCAGCAACAATCAGCACGCATACGGCAAATATTCCACAGCCAATAATGGCAAGGAACTGCCATAATTTTGCCCCTGCCAGAAACAGCAGCGCTAATGTTGTAACAAACAACACAATCACTGTGCCTAAATCCGGCTGTGCCAACAGCAAAATCGCCAATGCAATCATGACGCCCATTGGCTTGCAGAACCCCCAGAAATTGTTTCTTACTTCCTCAACCTTTCTGACCAGATAACTGGAGAGGTAGCAAAAGAGCGATAGTTTCGATAATTCGGCAGGTTGAATACGCAGCGGGCCAATTGCCACCCAGCGTGACGCACCATTGACCGAGCTACCGACAAATAGCACCACAACCAACATCATAATTGTGCATAGCAACATGACATTGCTGTAACGCAACCAGAAACCCATCGGAATGCGCAGCGTGACCAGGGATAATAAAAAGCACAGTAACAAATAAATCGCATCGCGTTGCGCGAAGATAAAGGGATCTTTAGCGAGACGCTGACCAACTGGCATTGAGGCTGATGTCACCATGATAAAGCCGATAACAGCCAGCCCCAATATCATCCAGACCAGGGTACGATCATACATGACGATATCTGTGGTATCTGCTTCCACATTTCCCGCCAACCAATTTTTAAATTTACCAAGGCCTGGAATGGTCATCAGCCTAACTCCTCTGCCAAACGGGCAAATTCATGACCACGATGTTCAAAACCATTGAACTGATCGAAACTCGCGCAAGCGGGTGACAGCAGAACCATATCGCCAACAACTAACTTAGATGCAATTTCTCTCATCGCCTGTTCCATTGTTTCTGTCAGTATTGAGATTTCAGGACGCAATTGCGCCAGTTGATCCCCATCACGGCCAAAACAGTAAAGACGAATATTATTTCCTGCGATATAAGGTTTCAGCAGAGTAAAGTCTGCCGCTTTTCCATCGCCGCCCAATAAAAGATAAAGCGTACCTTCCAAACTCAATCCGCTGAGTGCCGCTTGGGTGCTGCCAACATTGGTTGCTTTAGAGTCATTTACCCAGCGAACACCATTTCTCATATGAATCACCTGAAAACGGTGATCTAACCCAGAGTAAGTCCGCAATGCCTGAAGGCTGGCCGCACGAGGAATACCGACAGCATCCGCCAAAGCTAATGCCGCCAGCCCATTCGTGTAGTTATGTTGCCCAGCCAACTGCATTTCACGGGTTGACAACACGGGAGACTGATTGACCACCAATTGTTGATGTGCACTATCAAGTTGATAATCCCCGCAGTCCACACCAAAGCTGGTACAACGGCTATCTTTGCCAGCCTCTGGCAACGTCAAAACATCTTGTTCATTCACTACACAGACTTTTGCCTGATCGTAAATTCGCAATTTCGCCGCTCGATACTGTGACAATCCTTTTGGATAGCGCACCATATGGTCTTCGGTGACATTCAGTACAGTCGCGGCGGCGGCTTTCAGGCTGTAAGTCGTTTCAAGCTGGAAGCTGGAAAGCTCCAATACATACAGCTGGCAAGGTTTTTTCAGTAATTCCAGAGCAGGGATACCAATGTTTCCCCCTACACCAACCTGCCACCCGGCTTCTTTTGCCATCTCACCAACCAGAGTAGTCACTGTGCTTTTTCCGTTTGAGCCCGTAATGGCAACAATCGGTGCTATGGCTTCACGGCAAAACAGCTCAATGTCTCCAACAATTTCAACACCAGCATCAGCTGCGGCCTGCAATTCAGGCGTTGCCAACGCGATTCCCGGACTGGCAACGATCAAGTCAGCATCAAGCAGCCATTGTTTATTTAAACTGCCAGTGTGGCATTCAACATCATCAGGCAGCTTATCGCTGCCCGGTGGTACGATACGGGTATCCATTACACGCGGAGTCACACCCCGTGTGATAAAAAAGTCAACACAGGAAAGGCCTGTCAGCCCTAACCCGACAATGACGACTTTTTTACCTCTGTATTCAGTCATGAATAACTTAGCCATGATTAACGTACCTTAAGGGTTGCCAGACCAATCAGTACTAACATCAAGGAAATAATCCAGAAACGCACGATAACGCGCGGCTCTGGCCAGCCTTTCAATTCATAATGATGGTGAATCGGTGCCATGCGGAAAATGCGCTGTCCACGCAACTTAAATGAGCCAACCTGCAAAATGACAGAGAGCGTTTCCACCACAAATACGCCCCCCATGATGACCAACAGGAACTCCTGACGCAGCAATACCGCAATAGTGCCCAACGCTCCGCCCAAAGCCAGCGAACCCACATCTCCCATGAACACTTGCGCCGGGTAGGTGTTGAACCACAAGAAGCCCAATCCGGCTCCCACTATCGCGGTACAGACAATCACTAATTCGCCTGCGTGACTTAAGTAAGGTATATGCAGATAGTTGGCAAAGTTCACGTTACCCGTTGCCCATGCCACCAAAGCGAAACCGGCTGCAACCAGCACCGTTGGCATGATAGCCAGACCATCCAATCCATCAGTCAGGTTCACCGCATTACTGGTGCCTACTATCACGAAATAGCTCAACAAAATGTAAAGCAATCCCAGTTGTGGCATGACTTCCTTGAAGAATGGCACGACCAATTGCGTTGCTGGCGTATCTTTGCCGATGCTATACATGGCAAACGCCACACCCAAAGCTAAAACGGATTGCCAGAAATATTTCCAACGGGCAATTAACCCCTTGGTATCTTTGCGAACCACTTTACGATAGTCGTCTACAAACCCAACAATGCCATAGCCCAGTAACACAACCAGTACACACCAGACATAAGGGTTATCTAAACGCGCCCATAACAAAACAGAGATAGCGATGGAGAACAAAATCAGCAAGCCGCCCATCGTTGGTGTTCCACGTTTACTGAAGTGGGATTCCGGGCCATCATTACGCACAACCTGACCAATCTGTAGCTTTTGCAGATAAGCAATCAGGGTTGGCCCCATCCATAACGCAATGAATAATGCTGTCAGCAAGCCAACAATGGCTCTGAACGTCAGATAAGAAAAGACGTTAAAGCCTGAGTGATATTTAACTAAATATTCGGCCAGCCAAACTAACATTGGAAGTTCTCCTTCAGTGAGTTCACTACCTCTTCCATTGCGGCACTGCGTGAACCTTTAATTAATATGGAAATCATTTCGTGTTGTTCCAGTAAAGAAAGCAGCGCTGCAACTAAATCAGCCTTGTTCGCGAAATGCTGCCCTCGACCACTCGCGTCACTAATATGGGTACTAAGAACCCCTACACTGAATACTTTATTTATATTTGAAGAGGCTATGGCCTCTCCCACTTCATGGTGGCACTGAACCGCCTGTTCTCCCAGTTCTCCCATATCGCCGACAACCATGACCCGATAATCAGGCATCTGCGACAACACATTCGCTGCTGCAATCATTGAACCGGGATTAGCGTTATAGGTGTCATCCAACACTACTTTCCCCTCTGTAAGATGAATGGGGAATAAACGACCTGAAACTGCTTTTAGTCCTGATAACCCGACACGAATATCCTCCAGAGATGCGCCAACAGAAATGGCGAGAGCACTGGCTGCCAGTGCATTGGCAATATTGTGTTTCCCCGGTAATGGCAATGTCAGTTCAGTCTTGCCGATTGGGGTATGAAGGCAAAAATATGTTGCCAGTGGCTGTTCAGAAATATCCGTTGCGTAAAAGTCAGCCCCTGCCATTGATGAAGCAGAGAAACGCCATACTGTCTGCTGATCATTAATGCTGTGTTGCCAGTTTTCCCAATCATGGCTATCCAGATTGATAATGGCTGTTCCGGTTGGAGCAAGGCCTTCAAAGATTTCACCTTTTGCCTTTGCAACCCCTTCCAAAGAACCAAAACCTTCCAGATGGGCAGAAAACAGATTATTCACCAGGGCACTTTCAGGGCGCGTCATCTCAGTGGTATAGGCAATTTCGCCGGTATGGTTAGCACCCAGTTCAATCACGGCAAATTGGTGTTCATCGGTGAGCCGGAATAAAGTCAATGGCACCCCAATGTCATTATTGAAGTTACCCGTTGTATAAAGGGTATTTCCGCATTGTCGCAAAATCGCTGCTGTCATTTCCTTAACGGATGTTTTGCCCGACGAACCTGTCAGGGCTACGACCCGCGCTTTGCTTTGTTGACGAACCCAGCCCGCCAGTTTGCCCATCGCCAAGCGTGTGTCTTCGACAATCACCTGAGGACAGTCAATATCAAAGCGACGATTGACCAGCAACGCCCCTACGCCGAATTGAGCTACATCAGCAACGAAATCGTGAGCGTCAAATTTCTCGCCTTTTAAAGCAATGAACAAACCACCACGTACAATTTTGCGGCTATCGGTTTCCACAGCATGAATCTTGACATCGGTTGCCTGCTGTTCAGTAACCTGATACAGCATTCCACCTGTTATTTGTGCCAATTGCCGGAGTGTCAGTGGGATCATGCGATTACCCCCAACAAACGAGCAACGGTCAGGCGATCTGAATAATCCAAACGACGATTGCCGACCAATTGATAATCTTCGTGGCCTTTACCTGCCACAAGAACAACATCTTCTTCAGTCGCTTGCATAATGGCGCTGGTGACAGCTTCAACACGCCCATGAATCGCCATTGCCCGACCCGGATCGATAAATCCGTCCAGAATATCTGCCACAATGGCCTGTGGTTCTTCACTGCGAGGATTATCATCTGTCACAACCACGCGATCAGCCCCTTGCTCTGCAACACCGCCCATCAGAGGACGTTTGCCTTTATCGCGATCACCACCACAGCCAAAGACGCACCAGAGTTGTCCCTTACAATGCAGACGAGCTGCCGACAGCGCTTTTTCCAAGGCATCTGGTGTATGAGCATAATCGACAACAACAGTAGGACGACCCGCCGCAGAAAAGACTTCCATACGCCCGCAAACAGGTTCCAGACAAGATGCTGCTGCCAGCAATTTTTCCAGCGGATATTCCAATGACAACAAAGTCGCGAGCGCTAAAAGTAAGTTACTGACATTGAATGCGCCCATTAGAGGGCTATTGAGCGTTCCATTTCCCCAACTTGAAGTAAATGCAATAGAAGCACCTTTGTCGTGATAATGGACTGCATTGGCCGATAACCAGCGCCCCTGCCAATTTTCCGGCAAGCGGCTTTCCATAGTGACTGCGACCGCATCGGGTAAGCGAGACAACCATTTCTGTCCCACATCATCATCTGCATTGATGATTTTCTGTTTCACATCATGGCTGCCGAACAGCATCCATTTGGCATCTTCGTAACTTTCCATATCACCATGATAATCAAGGTGATCACGGCTTAAATTAGTAAAAACGGCTGCCTGGAATGGCAATGCCGCCACTCTTCCCTGAATCAACCCATGTGAAGAAACTTCCATTGCAGCAAAAGTGGCGCTCTGATTAATAAGCTGCTGTAAATCAAGCTGAATATCAACGGCAGAACCCGTAGTATTTTCGCTGGGCACAACCATACCCAACAAACCATTTCCTACCGTCCCCATCACCGCACTGGTTTCTCCAAGCCCTTGGCTCCATTGTGCCAGCAATTGTGTTGTTGTTGTTTTTCCATTGGTTCCGGTAACACCTACCAATGTCAGCTTATTACCGTGATGTTGGTAAAACTCACCAGCCAGTTCTGACAATTTATTATTCAAATCATCCAAATAGATAACCGGTACACCGTGCACTGTCTGTATCGTGCCGTTATCCGCTTTTCCCTTCGCTTCTGCAATCACCGCAGCAACGCCTTGAGCGATGGCTTGAGGAATATACTTTCGACCATCTGTTTGATGCCCTTGAATTGCAACAAACAGATCTCCGGCAGCCGCTTTACGGCTGTCCAATGTCATTTCACGCAGCGGAAGCTCCGGTGTATCAACACCCCATGGAGCCAATAAATCGCGTAAATTACGATCTGCCACTTTAATCCTCTTTATTTATTAATCATAAATTCGTTTTTATCACCCACAGGTAATGCGTCTGGCTCAACGTTCATCGTACGCAGAACACCACTCATGATGGCTCCGAAGATGGGCGCCGAAACCGCACCACCATAATATTTACCTGCTTGTGGATCATTGATGATCACAACCAGTGCAAACCGGGGATTACTCGCAGGCGCAATCCCTGCGGTATAAGAAATATATTTATTGACATATTTGCCATCCGGTCCGACTTTTTTCGCCGTACCGGTTTTAATTGCGATGCGATAACCTTTTATCGCTGCCCGTACACCACCCCCACCGGGTAATGCTACGCTCTCCATCATGTGCACCACTGTCCGCATGATAGGTTCAGGAAATACGCGCGTTCCGGGTACGGGTGGATCGACTTTGGTAATTGACAGTGGGCGATAAACGCCCAAACTGCCTATCGTTGCGTAGACTCGCGCTAACTGTAACGGCGTTACCATCAGCCCGTAGCCGAAAGAAAAGGTGGCCCTATCAAGATCTGACCACCGTTGTTTATTTGTTGGAAATAAGCCACTACTTTCTCCGACCAGCCCCAAATTGGTCGGTTTTCCCATCCCAAAGCGTGAATAAACACTTACCAGCTCCGAGGCAGGCATCGCTAACGCCAGTTTAGAAACACCAACGTTACTCGACTTCTGTAAAATTCCGGTAATGGTTAACTCAGGGCGTGGGGCGACGTCTTTGATTTCGTGCCCGCGCGAACCATACGTTAATCGATATGGTCTGGTATCCAGCACCGTATTTTCTTTCACAATCCCACTGTTCAGTGCACTCATTACCACCAGTGGTTTCACCGTAGAGCCGGGCTCGAAAATATCCGTGATGGCGCGGTTTCGCATTGCATCTTTCGGTGTTCCAGCCAAATTATTCGGGTTGTAAGATGGGCTATTGGCCATCGCCAGTACTTCACCCGTATTCACATCGACCAGTACAGCCGTACCGGATTCAGCTTTGTTCAGTGAGACGGCTTTAGCCAGTTCCCGATACACCAAGGTTTGAAGACGTTCATCAATGCTAAGCATCAGATCATGGGCGGCCCGGCTATCCGTAGATGCGATATCCTCAATAACACGGCCTGTGCGATCTTTACGCACAGTCCGGCTTCCCGGCATACCGGTCAGCCAACTATCAAAGCTTTTCTCAACGCCTTCAATTCCCGTGCCATCAATGTTGGTCACGCCAATAATATGTGCGGTCACCTGCCCTGCCGGATAATAACGACGGGACTCCTGACGCAAATAGATGCCCGGTAATTTCAATTTCTCGGCATAATCACCGATGGAGGTATTTACTTGGCGGGCAAGGTAAACAAAGCGCCCATTGGGATATTCACTGATTTTGCTGGTTAGTTGCTCAATCGGAATGGATAGTGCATCAGCCAACGCCTTCCAGCGGGTATCATCTGTGATACCGCCTTTCTCAAATACTTCTTTGGGGTCAGCCCAAACAGCATCAACAGGCACACTAACAGCAAGAGGGCGCCCATTGCGATCATTTATCATGCCACGGGCGGTCGGGACAGCCTGGACGCGCAGGGAGCGCGAATCACCTTCTTTTACCAAACGGTCAGGATTGATTATCTGCAAATAGGCAACACGAATCAAAAGCCCGATTAAAGCGAACCCAATACCCCCGCACAGCAAGGCAAAACGCCAGCTTACAAAACTTGCTTTATCTTCTTGCTTTTTCAACTTTAAAGAGCGTGCAGCTTTCATCGCCTACCTTTTGGTTGTCAACTGGACTCATTGAGTGATCACAATGTTTTCTTTACTTGGATCAACATGTTGCATCTGCAATTTTTCAGTCGCAATCCGTTCAACCCGACTGTGATCACCCAGAGCATTCTCTTCAAGGAGCAGGTTACGCCATTCAATATCCTGAGCATCAAGCTGGATCACTTGACGCTCTTTCTCCGCAGTCAATAAGCGGGTTTGATGGGTGACCGTCACAACACTGATGGCTGAAATCACAACTGCCACCAGCAAAATCAGTGGGATTTTGGCATTGCGGATCATATCCCCGCCAATAACCCCGACTAATCCATGACGCTCACCTGCCATTATTCACTCACCTTTTCAGCAAATCGCAAAACCGAGCTTCGCGCTCTTGGGTTTGTGGCCACTTCATCCTCTGAGGGCTTCATTTTGCCAATGGATTTCAGACTCCGGCCTCCCAACGCTTTTAGTTGCACTTCTGTGAGAGGTAAACCTGCTGGAACCTGTGGCCCCTGGCTGTGTTGCCGGATAAAGCTTTTCACTATGCGATCTTCCAACGAGTGGAAACTGATGACAGATAATCGCCCCTGTGGTGCAAGAACGCGCAATGCACCATTCAATGCACGTTCTATCTCTTCCAGTTCACTGTTAATGTAAATCCTGATAGCCTGAAAGCTGCGTGTTGCCGGATGCTTATGCCTTTCCTTCACTGGGCTTGCCTGAGCAATGAGTTCTGCCAGCTCTCGGGTACGCGTCATCGGTTGTTCCTGATTGCGTGCCACAATAGCTTTTGCAATACGTTTGGCAAAGCGCTCTTCACCAAATGTCTTCAGTACCCATGCGATGTCATCTGCTTCTGCTTTCATCAACCATTGTGCGGCAGACTGCCCACGCGTAGGATCCATCCGCATATCCAGTGGCCCATCACGCATAAATGAAAAACCACGTTCAGGATCATCCAACTGTGGGGATGAAACCCCTAAGTCCAGCAATACGCCATCAATTTTTCCAACCAGACCCGCTTCTTCTACATAGGTTGCCAATTCAGAAAACGGCCCATGAGTGATAGAAAAACGCGTGTCAGTAATCGCCTTTGACGCTTCAATAGCTTGTGGATCACGATCAATTGCCATTAAGCGCCCATTAGGCCCCAGCTTTGACAAAATCAGGCGTGAATGCCCTCCACGCCCAAATGTTCCATCTATATAAATTCCATCTTCTTGAAGATTCAATCCATTGACAGCTTCATCCAGTAATACACTGGTATGTTTGAAATGACTGTTTGCCATGTTTATAGTGATAAATCCTGTAGCCTTGCTGATAAAGGTTCTTGTGGAGACTGCTCAGCCGCAATGTCATTTTGTACTTGCTGATACCAAACTTGCTCGTCCCACAATTCAAATTTATTAAATTGCCCAACCAGCATGACCTCTTTTGTTAGCCCTGCATGCTGACGCAGTGTATTAGCTAATAAAAGACGCCCTGCACTGTCCATTTGACATTCACTGGCGTGTCCCAATAACAAACGTTGAACGCGACGTTCGGCTGGATTCATGCTGGATAAGCGAGATAACTTTTCTTCGATGATTTCCCATTCGGGTAATGTATAAAGCAACAGGCACGGCTGATGGAGATCAATGGTACAAACCATTTGACCTGTTGATTCCTCATTCAGCGTTTCCCTATATCGGGCTGGTACAGTGAGCCGCCCTTTACTATCGAGATTAACCAGTGTTGCTCCACGAAACATACTCAGGTTACCCCTTGATGGCCCAAATCTCCACATTATCCCACAAATCACCACAATTAAGAGTTTACGGATGGTATGAAAACCTTGTCAAGCCAGAGCCCGTGCGCTTTAGCTAGATTTACAGAAAGATTTGGAAGAGAAAAAGAAGGATTTTTTAGATTTAGCTATATTAATAATAGATAACACTATGATAATTTTGAATAAATTAATAAAGCTGTAGAGAGTCTGTTTTAGCGTGAAGTTTCGAGCAAATACTTACCACTTAAATTAATTTATGCAACTCATACCTCATTGTTGCCCAATTGTTAATCAATGAAAACCTATCAATAATAAAAATATATTTAAGTTATAGTAGTATAAAAAATAATAACATTATGAAATTCAATATTTCCTAAAGGAGTAAAAACAATTAAATATCAATCAAATAAAAAAAGCCATTGCAGAACAAAAGTAAACCATATAAATCACATGGTTTAAATGGCGAATTATTCATCCGATCATTTTAAATAACATATTATCGTTTTTAGTTGTCATAAAATTATGTTTAGAGGAATTTTAGTCAGAATAGTCTTAAAATTACGAAAAAAGTGTATTTCGATGATTTTTGTAGGACAAACAGTACCCTCATCTTCAATGAGGGTACTCAATTAGGCTTTTCGGCTCAGCTTGCCGCGACGACATAAATGACGACGCATTCGGGTTATTCCGGGAACGGGTCGCTGTTTTTCATCTAAACTCGCTAATACCAGCCCCAAAGCGCATTCAGCAACATCGCGATGACGCTGTGCCACAGACAAAACAGGGCATTCAAGGAAATCGAGCAACTCATGATCACCAAATGTCGCAATCACTAACTGATCCGGCAGACGACCGCTCCGTTTGAGAATGGTATCCATAACGCCCTGAAGCAAAGCAAACGAAGTGGTATACAGCGCCTGAGGAACTGGGTTTGTTTCTAACCATGAAGCAAATACTTCCGCCGCCGCTTCACGCTCATAGCTATTTGCATACAGATAGTTCACTTCCCGTGGGTCATTCTCCCACGCTTCACGGAACCCTTGTTCACGCAAGAAACTTACCGATAATTCAGGCAATGCCCCTAAATAAAGAACAGATTCTGCCGGGAATTGGCGTAATTCCTGTGCCAACATTTTGGCATCTTCAAGGTCATCACCAACCACACTGATAAAATGTTCACTATCCAGCGCACGGTCAAGTGCAATGATCGGCAGTGAGCGATTTGCCCAACGCTGGTAAAAAGGGTGTTCGGGAGGCAAGGCCGTGGAAACAATGATGGCATCAACCTGACGTTGCAAAAGATGCTCAACACAACGCATCTCATTATCAGGCTGATCTTCAGAACATGCGATCAATAGCTGGTATCCGCGCTGTCGTGCCTGACGCTCAAGATAATTGGCAATACGGGTGTAACTCGTATTTTCCAAATCGGGTATGACTAAACCAATTGAACGGGTACGTCCGGCTCGTAAGCCAGCAGCAACAGCATTAGGATGGTAATTGTGTTCCCTGACCACAGCCATCACTTTTTCTACTGTTTTATCACTAACCCGATACTGCTTGGCTTTACCATTGATAACATAACTGGCCGTAGTACGTGAAACACCTGCTAAGCGGGCGATCTCATCCAGTTTCACATTAACCCCTCAGTAATATGATGAAAAAGCCCTACTTTACAATAGGGCTCAATGAATATCTGTATTTTACCCCGCAGATTACGATTTTTCATCGCATAATTTTATCTCCGCGAGAGATGCCAACAATACCTGAGCGAACCACTTCCACGATCTCAGCCATATCTCTTACTGAATTAAGGAAAGCATCCAGTTTTTCGCTCGTCCCTGCTAATTGGACGGTATAAAGCGTTGATGTGACATCAACGATCTGCCCACGAAAAATATCCGCGCTACGCTTGATCTCTTCCCGCCCATCCCCGCTGGCTTGTAATTTCACCAACATAATTTCACGCTCAACATGGGGCCCTGCTGTCAGGTCATTGACCCGCAGCACATCCACCAGTTTGTGCAACTGCTTCTCGATTTGTTCCAGTACCTTGGCATCACCTTTGGTCTGAATAGTCATGCGGGATAATGTTGGATCTTCAGTCGGCGCTACTGTCAGGCTTTCAATGTTATAACCCCGTTGAGAAAATAGCCCCACCACGCGGGATAATGCTCCCGATTCGTTTTCAAGTAATACAGACAAAATCCGGCGCATGATCAGGTCCTCTCTGTTTTGCTTAACCACATTTCATCCATTGCTCCACCACGGATCTGCATTGGATAAACATGTTCAGTTTCATCAACGGTAACATCCACGAAAACCAGACGTTGATTTTCAGTGACTTCATGCAGAGCCTGAGCCAGTTTCGTTTCCAGTTCATCGTAAGTTTGAATGGAAATGCCAATATGACCATAAGCCTCTGCCAGTTTGACAAAATCAGGCAGGGATTCCATATAGGATTGAGAGTGACGACCTGCGTATATCATGTCCTGCCACTGTTTTACCATTCCCAGAAAACGGTTGTTCAAGTTCAGAACCAGCACAGGCAAACCATATTGCAAGGCGGTGGACAATTCCTGAATATTCATCTGAATACTGCCGTCCCCTGTCACACACACGACTGTTGCATCAGGTTTTGCCAACTTCACGCCAAGGGCAGCAGGCAGGCCAAATCCCATTGTCCCTAAGCCCCCTGAATTGATCCAATGCCTCGGCTTATCAAATGGATAATGCAGGGCAGCAAACATCTGATGCTGACCAACATCGGATGCCAGATACGCTTTCCCTTCAGTGAGACGGTAAAGGGCTTCTATCACCGCCTGTGGTTTAATCTTCGCTGTGGAGCGATCGTAATCAAGGCATTTGCGGCTACGCCACTGTTCTATAGAAAGCCACCAATCTTTCAGGGCATCAGGGTCTTGGGTATCTTCAAAGGAATTTAACATCTCCAGCATCTGCCTGAGCACCTGTTTCGCATCCCCAACGATAGGGATATCTGCCGTCACCGTTTTCGAAATTGAAGTCGGGTCGATATCAATATGCAGTATCGTTGCTTCTGGACAATATTTTTCCAGGTTATTGGTTGTACGATCATCAAAGCGCACCCCTATCGCAAAAATCACATCAGAATTGTGCATTGCTTTATTGGCTTCGAAAGTACCGTGCATTCCCAACATGCCCAAACTTTGCCGATGGGTCGCAGGAAACGCCCCCAACCCCATGAGCGAACTCACAACCGGAATGTGAAGACGCTCAGCAAGCGTCAATAACTCCGCAGAACATTCTGAATTGATGGCTCCCCCACCAACATAAATCACAGGCTTTTTCGCACTCAGCAGGGTTTTCAATACACGCTTGATCTGCCCCTTGTGTCCCTGAATGGTAGGGTTGTAAGAACGCATCTTGATTGTTTCAGGATACACATACTGAAATTTCAACGCAGGATTGACGGTATCTTTAGGGAAATCGATAACAACTGGCCCGGGCCGGCCACTTGCTGCCAAATAAAAAGCTTTTTTAATCGTACTTGGAATATCTTCCGCTTTTTTCACCAGAAAGCTATGTTTCACTATGGGACGGGAAATTCCCACCATATCGCATTCTTGAAAAGCATCATTGCCTATCAGGGAACTGGCGACTTGACCTGATAGAATGACCATAGGAATTGAATCCATGTATGCCGTTGCAATTCCTGTGATGGCATTCGTTGCTCCTGGCCCGGAAGTCACCAAAACAACCCCGACTTTTCCCGTAGAACGGGTATATCCATCAGCCATATGAACAGCACCCTGTTCATGACGAACCAGAATATGTTCAATGCCTCCCACCGTATGCAGGGCATCGTAAATATCCAATACAGCCCCGCCCGGATAACCGAACACATGTTCAACGCCCTGATCGATTAACGATCTCACGACCATTTCGGCTCCTGACAACATCTCCATCGAGTTTGCCTCCAGGCTCTGTTTGCAAGTTATCTGTTTGCAAGTTATTAATAATTGGCACTTCATAAGGCTACTGTGAAATAGCCTTATTTATCCCATTTGTTATTTATATAAAATGAATCATTGCCTAGCGCTATTTTATAGCGTCAAGTGAACTAACATAACGTCAGACACAAGTGTTAGCAAACATCAATTCACATATTAAAAACATTTTTTTAATAAGAGCCCGGATTTTTCCTGCCATCAATCCCGATACATGGATTCAATTTCACTCTGATAACGCTGTGAGATAATCTTGCGGCGTAATTTCAATGTCGGCGTTAATTCTCCTTTTTCCATGGAGAAGGTTTCAGGCAAAAGAATAAACCGTTTGACCTGATGAAATTTGACAATATTTTTCTGCATATCTTTCAAACGCTGTTCAAACAACTCAATAACTTGATGATTCCGCAGTAATTCAAGGCGATCGCGATAATGAAGGTTGATAGATTTTGCATATTCTTCAATGGCTTCATAACTGGGAACAATCAGGGCAGAAACAAACTGGCGGGCATCAGCAATAACCGCGACATGCTCAATAAAGCGATCCTGACCCAACATGCCTTCAATCATTTGTGGGGCGATATATTTTCCTGTTGATGTTTTCATCAAGTCTTTCAGGCGTTCGGTGATAAACAAATTACCATTATCATCCAATCCACCCGCATCGCCGGTCTTCAGCCAACCATCTTCAGTAAAAGCACGCACAGTTTCCTCTGGACGGTTGAAATACCCCTTCATCACAATAGGCCCGCGCACTTGGATCTCGCTCTCCGTACTGATACGAACTTCAACACCGGGTAATGGCGTACCAATTGAGCCCAAAAGATAATTCTTTTCTTCCCAGCAAGACACCGTTGCACAGGTTTCTGTCATACCGTAGCCATATTTGATATTGAGACCAATAGACAGAAAGAAACGGGTGATGACATCATCAAGCCGTGCCCCCGCCACTGGCAGGAAACGAACTCTCCCGCCTAACAGATTACGGAGCTTGCTCAACACCAGTTTGTCAGCCAATTGATAACTGCAACGCGTAAATGGGCAACCTTTTTTGTTCTGTTGCTGACGCATCCAGTGGTTTTCGCCACGCTTTAATGCCCAATTAAAAATCATCCTGCGCAAAACAGGAGCCTGAGAAACTTTCCCCAAGATTGCGCCATGTACTTTTTCATAAAAACGGGGAACAGAACACATGACCGTTGGACGCACATCAACCATTGCCTCACGGACAAGATTTGTATCAGTCAAATAGACGTTCAGGGCTCCGGTATGCATGACATAATAGCTCCATGCCCGTTCGAAGATATGGGACAACGGTAAAAAACAGAGGGACACATCCTGTTTCGTCAAGGTCAGTCTTTGGTCATGCAAGTAAAGCTGAGAAGCAATATTGCGATAATCCAACATGACTCCCTTTGGTTCCCCCGTTGTACCAGAGGTATAGATTAGGGTGAAAAGATCATCCAAATCCTGATCAGCAATACGGCTATCAAGTTCTGGCTGATATTGTGCGTGGTCATTGTCAATGAAAGCTGATAAATATATTGCTTGTGGGCACCCCTTTAAATCCACAGACCCATCCATAACAATAAGATGAGAAAGTTCGGGGCACAATTCAATCAATGGCATCGCAATATCATATTGCTCCTGTCCACCCACAAACAGTATCTTCGCGCCCGCATCATTGAGAATAAATGCCGCTTGCTCACAGGTACTGGTTGCATAAAGCGGTACTGTCACAGCCCTGAGCTGAAGGATAGCCAAATCAGCCAATGACCACGCCATACAGTTTTGCGCAAAAATGCCGACTTTTCCCTGCACTTCCACCCCCAATGACAGCAACGCCCTTGCCACGGATTTCGTTGTACACTCGACTTCACGCCAACTCATTTCGAGCTGCTCTGATGACGACCATTGTCGAAATGCAATTTTTTCTGGAGATTCATTGGCTTGTTGCTGTAATCGGTTAACCAAGTGATAGGAATGCAGAGAGTCTTTTATCACAATATATTCCTGTATAAATATTTTCATTCTGCGTACTCAGCAAGCATGCTGCCTACTTTTCAGCTTACAGATGTTAGCTATTTCAACGCAGTCTACCTATTCCTAGTAAAAGGGGAAAGTGTATTTTAAATATCTTCTTCCTCTGAAGGAGAAAATACTTGCAGGATTTGTCGAATAACTACAGATAAACAGAGATAAATGTCGTAAGAAGAGTCAAAAGACTAAGAGCCCTATGCCAGTCATCATGACCAGAACAGGGCTCTTCATACTTTTATTTTATTCCCGTTCGCCAAGATGGCTCAGTAATGATTTCATCCACTGGTGGCCTTTATCTCGATCTGTTGAACCATGCCATATCAAATAGCAAGGGCGAGAAATTCGACCATTAGGCAAAGGGACGGAACAGATATTTAGCTGTTCAGAGTAATGCTCGACCATCCATTTTGGTACGATAGCGACTAAATAAGTCTGGGATACAATATTAAGAACACTATTTAGATCCGTTCCCTGATAAGAAACAGAACGCAATAATTCTTTGCTCTCATAGTAAGGCTTGCTGAATGAATCTGCATTCTCCAATGCAACAATAGCATGTCTTTCTTCCTGCAATTGCTGCTGGGTAATTCGTTTTCCAATTCTGGGGTGATGATTGGAAACTGCCAAAACCAATTCATCATTAAACAAAGGATAATTATGAAAATCAGGGGATTCTAATTGGGTATAACTGATTACGAATTCTATTTCCTGATATTTTAATTGCTTTTCAATATCACCACTAATTTGTGTTTTAATGACAACTTCAATATTCGAAGAATGTTTTTTTATTTGTCCGACAATTTGAGCAGCCAGACGAATATCAAGCGGGCTACAAATAGAGAGGTTAAATATCCTTGTGCTATTATCAGGATCAAACCCCACTCCGGGTAATTCATTATGAACGATTTGAAGTGCCTGTCTGAGTGGCCCGAAGAGCTGTTTTGCTCTGGCCGTTGGCTGAATACCCCGCCCATAACGAACAAATAATTCATCATCAAACATGGTCTTCAAACGTGCTACTGCATTACTGACAGCCGGTTGTGACATTCCTAATGCCTGAGCTGCACGTGTGATATTCTGCATTTGCATTACAGCATCAAAAACAGTAAGCAAATTGAGATCTACACTGCGCAATTGGACATCGCATGATTCTTTTTTTCCTGTAGTTACTAAGTTGTATTCAGTCATTATTTCACTCCACTAAACTTATAGCAGTGATCTCATTAAATAATGGAATACTGACGATTTCTGAATGCAACATTTTGACATTCAAACCGCCTTACCAATTAATAAGATCAATTATCCCAATTTGTTGGAAAGTAAATTGAGATTCGTCCTTGTACAAAAAGTAAATAAGCACAACCAATGCCTTCTTATCTACGTAGCCGTAATATTTTTATAAGCATGAATATTAATGCGTTATATATGAATAGAAATAACTCAACTTACACTAACGACTTACTTTCGAAACGAGCAGCCAATAATGACAGAATGAAGAGCAGAAACAAATTCATAATAAAATGACTGTATTCCAACTAGTTATCAGAACTCTCTATTAATATTTTCTATCAGGAAAATAATCCAAAGTATTAATCAGAAATTAGTTCTTCTAATATATCGAGACACAATTTATTAATATTCTATATGGTTATGATTTATTAATCTAGAAACACTGTATCTAAAAACACTATACCTAAAAATACTATACCTAGAAACACTATACCTAGAAACACTATAGCTAAAATCCATCTTATCTTTGTTCCTTCAAATCCATCAGTGCATATCCATTTTTATACCGCCATATTTAAACGATCGTATTAAAAACCACGTAAAAACGACAGGTTAAAATAACAGACTACACATTCTATCATCCATCAGTGCCGGATTTTACTCCATATATAGATATGAAAAATAGATAAAAACATCGCTAAAAATGTAAAAAATAGTCACCAAATCCAAATCGTGTTCAATAAAAAACCAATGATGAACATATTTAACGCTGAATTCATGCTTATCATGCTTGACATTGTTTTTCAGATAACGTATCTATAAATAAACTGACAGTTAAAACCCAATTAACAAATTTATAAAGGTTAACTTACATGATTCTTTCCATTCACCTACTAAGCCTACTACTTATCGCCTTCAATGTGCGCGGTATGCTGGTGGGTGCAGGTAAAAGTTAAGTTAACCTCCACCAGAAACAAAAAACCCGCGCATGGCGCGGGTTTTTTTTTACCTGGACGACGTACAAGAATAAAACATCATCGCCTATTTGACAGGAGCACAACATGAGCCAGCAAGTTATTATCTTCGATACCACACTGCGTGATGGGGAGCAGGCATTACAAGCCAGCTTGAGTGTGAAAGAAAAACTGCAAATCGCTTACGCACTGGAAAGGCTGGGAGTCGATATCATTGAGGCCGGTTTTCCAGTTTCTTCCCCCGGGGATTTTGAATCAGTTCAAACCATCGCTCGTGAAATCAAAAACAGCCGTATCTGTGCTTTATCCCGCTGCGTTGATAATGATATTGATGTTGCTGCCGAAGCCCTGAAAGTTGCAGAAGCCTTCCGCTTACACATGGTGCTGGCTACCTCCAGTCTGCATGTCGAACACAAACTGAAAAGAACCTTTGATGATGTTGTCGAAATGGCTGTCCGCTCAATAAAACGAGCGCGCAAGTACACTGATGATATTGAGTTCTCCTGTGAAGATGCCGGCCGTACAAATATCGACAATTTGTGCCGGATTGTCGAGCAGGCAATCAAAGCTGGCGCAACCACTGTCAACATCCCCGACACCGTTGGTTACACAACTCCGTACCAGTTCGGCGGTATTATCAGCACCTTATTTGATCGTGTACCCAATATTGATAAGGCGATTATTTCTGTCCATTGCCATGACGATTTAGGTATGTCTGTGGCTAACTCAATTACCGCTGTTCAGGCCGGTGCGCGACAGATAGAAGGTACCATCAACGGATTGGGGGAACGCGCCGGAAACTGTTCACTGGAAGAAGTGATCATGACAATCAAAACACGCCAGAAAATGTTGGGGGTTCACACTAATATCAACCACAAGGAAATCTACCGTACCAGCCAATTGGTTAGCCAAATCTGCAATACGCCGATCCCCGCGCATAAAGCCGTTGTTGGCAGTAATGCCTTTGCTCACTCATCCGGCATTCATCAAGACGGCGTCCTGAAGAACCGCGAAACTTACGAAATCATGACGCCAGAGTCCATTGGCCTGAAAGATACCCAGTTAAACCTGACTTCACGCTCTGGTCGTGCCGCAGTGAAACACCGCATGACCGAAATGGGTTATCAGGAACATGACTATGATCTGGATGCTTTATATCAAGCGTTCTTGAAATTGGCAGATAAAAAAGGACAAGTGTTTGATTACGATTTGGAAGCATTGGTATACATCAACCAGCAACAGCAAGAACATGAACATTACCGTCTGGATTATTTCAGCATCCAGTCCGGCACCAACGTAGTGCCTACTGCCACCGTGCGCCTGGCCTGCGGAGATGAAATCAAATCTGAAGCCTCTACCGGTAACGGTACCGTTGATGCTATTTATCAGGCCATCAGCCGAATTACAGGTTATCCACTTAAATTAATCTCCTATCAATTATCCGGTAAAGGACAGGGGGAAGATGCCCTTGGTCAGGTTGATATTATTGTGGAGTGCTTTGGCCGTCGTTTTCACGGAATGGGATTGGAAACCGATATCATTGAATCTTCTGCCAGAGCCATGATCCACGTGCTGAATAGCATCTGGCAGGCAGAACAAGTAGAAAAGGAAAAACAACGTATATCCCAAAACCATACGCAAAATTACAGCCAGAACAATTCTCAGGATAACAACACAAAGGAAACTGCATAATCATGTCTTCAAGCCAATCTATTTCAAAC
Source organism: Xenorhabdus miraniensis (assembly GCF_002632615.1). Next base: position 147,495 of record NZ_NITZ01000004.1, on the reverse strand, counting down.
CATGCCATTTCTGGCAAGCAAGGGGTTACTCAGTACCACATTGCTGTTTTGCCCGGTGACGGCATTGGCCCCGAAGTAATGAAACAAGCCTATAAAGTGTTGGACGCGATCCGTAACCGCTTCAATATTCGTATCACAACCGGTGAATATGATGTAGGAGGGATAGCCATTGATCGCCATGGTTGTCCTTTGCCTAAAGAAACCATTGCAGGTTGCGAAAAAGCGGATGCGATCTTATTTGGTTCCGTCGGTGGCCCTCAATGGGAGCATTTGCCTCCCACCGAGCAACCAGAACGTGGCGCATTATTGCCATTACGAAAACATTTCAAATTATTCAGTAACTTAAGGCCAGCCCGTTTATATTCGGCGTTAGCATCATTTTGTCCGCTTCGCCATGATATCGCTGCAAAAGGCTTTGATATATTATGTGTCCGTGAACTGACTGGCGGTATCTATTTCGGGCTGCCAAAAGGACGTGAAGGCGAAGGAAAATATGAACGTGCTTTTGATACTGAGATCTATCACCGTTTCGAGATAGAACGGATCGCCCGCATTGCTTTTGAATCTGCCCGCCAGCGCCGCCATAAAGTGACATCGATTGATAAAGCAAATGTTTTGCAAAGTTCCGTATTATGGCGTGAAGTTGTCAGTGAAATCGCCAAAGATTATCCTGACGTTGAAATCAGCCATATGTACATCGATAACGCCACCATGCAGTTGATCAAAGATCCTGCTCAGTTTGACGTTCTGTTGTGCTCCAATATTTTTGGCGATATTTTATCCGATGAATGTGCCATGATCACCGGCTCAATGGGAATGCTGCCTTCTGCCAGCCTGAATGAAAAAGGTTTTGGTTTATATGAACCTGCCGGCGGTTCAGCTCCTGATATTGCGGGCAAAAACATTGCCAATCCGATTGCACAAATATTATCCGTAGCCCTGCTACTGCGTTATAGCCTTGGGCACAATGAAGCAGCAGATGCCATTGAACAAGCTATCAATCATGCTTTGGAGCAAGGTTATCGTACCGCAGACTTAGCCGGTAATGGCAAAACAGTCAGTACCGATGAAATGGGTGATATCGTTGCACGCTATATCACCGAGTGAGTTTAATGAAAAGAGCCAGTAAGATAACTTACTGGCTGGTAAAAATACCATTACTCAAAAAAACCGGGAGTCAGTGAGAGAAATCCTCTCTCCTGAACTACTTTAATTCCTGTTCATTATCGGCTTAATATAAGGAAACAAAAATTGATGAAAAAATCAGTGGAGTTCCCCTTTTATGCCGACCTCTCGCTTACAACAACAATTCATCCGATTATGGCAACATTATCAAGGCAAAAAAACTGAAACCACCTTGCAATCACTGGCGGATATTCTTCATTGCTCACGTCGTCACATCCGTTCCTTATTGAATAACATGCAGCAAGCGGGCTGGTTACAATGGCATGCAGAAGCGGGGCGAGGAAAACTGTTGTGCTTAAGAAAAATCGAGAGCAACGGCTTGTGTGTGGACAGGAGGAGCTTTATTCGATACTTATACTGTCATTAGTCTGATAATGAGAGGCGTAGATAATCAGCAAAATGTGTGTGCAAATCACTTTGATCTGCAACATGTAAAATAAGCTGAATGGCTGGAGCACTAGGAACTCCATGTTTGGTGGATAGTACGCATTGGTCATCGGTTAATGCACTGCGTGGTAGTAACCCAATTCCCAAACCATGTGATATTGCACTTCTTATGTCCTCAAAGGAAGAACTGACATACGAAAAGAAGTACGGTTTGTTCACATGATCCAGCATTTTTGTTGCGTATTGGCGGATAACACAACCCTTGGGAAAAATAACCAGAGGAATTTCTTGGAGTTCGCTGAAATTTAAGGCCTCTGAGGCAACCCAGTGCAATGGTTCAACGAGTAAAATACTTTTATCATTGGTGTTAATCGGTCTTCCTGCTATTTCTTTTGTTATCGCCATATCTAATTGTTGTTTTTCCAGTAGAGCAGAAAGTGTAAGCGATGAAGCAGCAGTGATCTCTATTTTTAATTCAGGATGTGCAGTAAGATACCAAGAAATTGCTTTGTGCAGTTTTGTAATACTGAAATCATTAGGTACACCGAGCGCAATTTTGCTTCTCAATTGGAATTTTTTCACTAATTGTAACGCTTGCGTCATACGGGAAAGAATTTCCTTTGCAGCAGGTAAAAGCTGCTTCCCCTCATCAGTTAACCCAATAATATGCCCCTGACGCCTATCGATTAAACGGCAACCAATATCATCTTCAAGCCGTTTAATACTGAAGCTGAGTGTAGATTGTGTTCTCCCCAATTCTTCGCCAGCTTTAGCAAATCCTCCATGTGTAGCAACAAACACAAAGGCACGTAGTTGCTCAAGAGTAATACTGCGTCCATTGAAATGATTAGTACTAGTCCCCTGCTTCATAGCACCGCCCTTGTCACTATTATTGATAAATTCAATGATAAGAAAGAAATTATTCATTTAACAAAAAAAGAACACTTTGGCAACATTGTTGAGCTGAATATTTTTTAATAAAAATAAAATAAATTAAAAAAAGAGGTTACGATATGGCCTTATTGACATTACCTAAGAATCATAAACCACGATTCTCAAATTTTAATATTGATGGCATTTTGGATGAAACACTGAGAGAAGGCTCTGAAAGGTGTCCTTTTTCGGTTCAAACAGATAGAAAAATCCCCTTAATATCGACTATATTTGAAACTGGGGTAAGAGACATTGTTTTTGGCTCTGGTCCAAAAGATCCAACAGATTTAGCCTCTGTTATAAAGCAGCTTGTTCATAAAAATAAACTCCCATCTGATGCTAAATTTTCGTTTATCATGTTATTAAATTGTCATGAACCTCTTATGAAGCAATTTAAATATTTTCCTGATGAATTTAAAAAATATGTAACTATCAGTTTTGGAATGGTTTCGCATAAATCAGATGAAAAAACATTTGAAAGAGCAACTGAAGAGCTTCGTGGCTATGGTTTTACAAATTTTAGAGTGAGTTTGCTAAACAATTTTAGTTCAGGAGTAGATGAAGTATCTTATGAAAAAATAATAAAAGAGATTGATCGAACACTACATATGGATATCAATGTAGTTCGAATTAATGATTCATTAGGAACGATATACCCTGAAGCAATGGCTATACTGGCTGCTAACCTACGCCATGATTACCCTTTGGTCAATTTTTGCCTGCATGCCCATAATGATAGAGGTTTGGGACTACAAAATGCGTTAGTATCTATTTATAACGGCTTCAATTTAATTGAAGGAGGATTTGCTGGTACTGGAAATAGATCTGGGTTGCCCGCAATTGAAATTCTAAATTTTATTTTCAAAGAGAAATCAATTTCTATTAAGGATAAATATCTTGATAGTTCTCTTGTATTAGATGCGGCACGATTGACTGAACGTACATTTTTATCTATTCCTGATTTGTATAAACCAGTCAGTGGGCATATTGTTGAGCAAGAAAATATGGGAGTAGCTAATATTCCTTCATTCCTTGGCGCTGCTCGTGATATACCTTATTTTTTGAACAGCATAGGATTACATGATGCAACATTACAAAAAATCATGTCTGATGAAGGGTTGCTTGATGCTGCGAATGATCCTAGTCTTGTTCAGCAAGTAAAAGAAAGATTTGATAGCATTCTGGTTGAAATTTACTCAAGAAAAGAAAAGGAATTTGAGCAAATTAGAAATCAGTTAGAGCAGTTCTATGCTACAGATGTTTTATATACATCTTCTGTTGGAAAATATACTAGGGAGTTCTTAAAATAACATATCCCCCCAGTTAAATCTGGGGGAGTATGTCACCATATATTAAACTAATATGAGGTTGGCTTTAAATGTTTATGATAGTTGCACCAATATTTCTGGTTATATTTATTGGGTATTGCTTTGGACGTTTGCGTCCTGATAGTGGGCTTTCCGATAAGTTGATCAATGATTATGTACTCTATATTGCACTCCCTGCCTTATTGTTTCTTGCTATTGCTCGTGCAGAAATTAGTGAATTGCAACAGTGGGGTTTTATTGCTGCTACTCTTGCTGGTATTTGTGTCGTGTATGTTTTGGGAATGTTGATGGCAAAAGTCATGGGGATTGGTTTGCCACAATCATCGATACTGAGTATGGGTGCATGTTATGGTACAACTGGGTATATGGGGGTTCCAATACTGATTTCGGTTTATGGTGAGTCTGCTGCGCTTCCTGCTGCTATTGCAACAATTTTGCATAACATTCCTGCTATCATGGCTGTTATCATTACTTACGATATTTTTTCTACTCACCAATCGGCTGGAAGAATATCCATTAATCAAAGTCTCGTTGGGGCATTAAAGACGACATTGAGTAATCCTTTAACTATCTCAGTGATTGCGGGATTGATTTTTGTTTGTTTCGGCATTCCCGTTCCGATGTTTTTGCAAACATTTGCTGAATTTCTTGGTAATGCCGCAGGTCCAACAGCACTGTTCGCTTTGGGGTTGGGATTATCTCGGCTGAAGGCCAAAGAGCATATCAACGGAAAGACGTTAAAACTGGCTATGCCGATGTTGTTACTCAAACTAGGGATACAGCCGTTGATTACGTTTATCTGTGCTTACTATCTATTTGGTATGCAGCAGGTAAATAATATTTGGCTAATTACCGCGATTGTCATGGCTGCACAGCCTATCGGAGCAGGAGTTTATGTTTTTGCTAATAAATATGGTTTTAAACAGGAAGTTATTTCTTTTTCCATTATCATTTCTCTGCTTATTGCACTGGTCACAATACCAACTATTTTACAATTATTGCCTGCGTGACATTCTGGTACTTAGTCCTACAGCCGTAAGAAATTTTCTCAGCACTAGGACGTGTTGATGTTTTGCGAAGGATTATTGAACAGCATGATGACTAGGTATAATTGTTTTCGCCAAAAAATAACCCAACCTCACCATCATGCCGCAGACTATGTTAACAGATACACAATGGAATAAGCTATCTGCCTTTATGTAACAGACTGGACTTGTTTACCATAAAACTACACATCGCCAGACCCTTGAAGGCATTCTTTATCACATGAGAACCGGAATTCCGTGGCGCGATCTGCCCCCCTCCCCGAATTTGGGAAATGGAATAGCACCTTTCAACGTTTTAATGCGTGGTCAAACAATGGCGCTTTGCATTTTATTTTCAATTGGTTATCCAGCCTCATTGACGACGGTATTGTACGTGCCCATCAGCCTAGTTCAGGGGCGGCGTCAGAGAAAGATGAAGCCATCGGCAAAAGTTGTGGAGGACTCTCAACCAAAATCCATTTGTCTGTAGACAGTTACGGTTTGCCTGTGCATTTTGAGCTTTCGGGTGGTCAAACTCATGATATCATCCATGCAGAAAGTCTGGTCGCGCAATCCCCCGCCTCGGATTTTGTCATTGCAGATTAAGGGCTACGATAGCGAAGTCTTCAGGGATGCCATCGAACATGAAGGTGCAACGCCAGTTATTCCCTACAGGAAAAACAACCGAAAACCCGATAATAAGATTGATACATGTTTATACCGTTACCGACATTTAGTGGAAAATACGTTTGCCAGAATAAAACATTTTCATGCTATAGCAACAAAATACGACAAGCTTGAGCGAAATTACGCCAGTATGCTGGCACTGGCGTTTATTATTGTCTGGCTACCAGGGCAAACGGGTCTAAATTGACCAACGTGATTAACTGAGTGTATTCGTATATAAGAATAGGATTGGTCGTCGTTTATGATTTATCATCAGTACGCTGTCAATGATAACTGTAGAAACTGTCATGTAAGCAACGACCCTCAGCAATGCCTTTGGACACCTCACTGATCCGCGTGTTAGCCGGACTAAACAGTATGCTCTCATCGATATTCTGACCATCGCGATTTGTGTCGTGATCTGTGGTTGTGAAGGCTTCAATGCCATTGAAGAGTACGGTAAATCCAAAGAAGACTGGTTTCGGCAATTTCTGGATCTTCCTAATGGCATCCCCAGCCATGATACCTTTAACGATGTGATAAACCGACTTGTCCCCCAAGAATTTGGGCACGCTTTTGCCCAATGGGTGAACAGCTTAGCCAAAATATCCAATGACATTATCGCGTTGGATGGCAAAACGTTGTAGAGAACGCTCGACAAAGCCAATGGTACGCCGACCCTCCACCTGGTCAGTGCTTGGTCAGTCGCGAATCAACTCTGCTTTGGTCAGGTGAAAGTCTCGGATACATCGAACGAAATTACCGCGTTCCCCAAATTGCTAGTCTTGCTGGATATTGAAAGTGCTACTGTCACGATTGACACGATGGGCTGCCAGTATAAAATCTCTGACCAGATTGTTGAGAGGAAGGCCGATTATGTGCTGGCGTTAAAAGGCAATCAGGGCGAGTTTCATGACAATATCAAACTCTTTTTAGATACCCAATTGACGAAAGAGTTTACGGGGATTTCTCACACCAAGAGCCAGAGCATGGAGAGCGATCATGGTCGTATCGAACAGCGTCAGTTGTGGCTGATTAACGATATCGATTGGTTGCGGGAACGGCATCCTCAGTGGCAAATACAGGGGGGCATCGCGGTGGTGGAATCCTTGCGTGAAGAGCAGGGAAAATCAGAGAGTGATGAACGACGTTATTATATTAACCTCAGCTTCGTTTAAGAATAGCAATATCAGCCTCCCGTAAATTCAAGCTCGGTTTTTTAGGTTGGAATGTATAAGCAATGAGACCAGCAGCGATTTCCAGTAGAAAACCGAGCTGACTGCGATGCCTCAAATGCTCTATCTGAGAAATATTTTTGAGTTGATCGATGACTGTCTCTATCAGAAATCGCCTTCGTAACACCAACTTATCCCAAAGGGATAACGCTTTGGCTTTCACATTACTGCGGACATTTGTGATTAACGTGATCCCTTCCGCTTCCAACTCATCGCATAACGCCTGTGATAAATATCCTTAATCACCTCAATCAATGAACGAATATCTTTGACCGTTGCCGTTTCATCGGCATGAAGAATAGCTTCAATACGGATATCGTGCAGCCAGTTCTCGGAAAAGTTGTACTCATAAGTAAAACGATCACCGACATCAAATTCAAAGTCATCCAGCGTGATTTTGTAAGGGTTATCCGGAAACGCAATCCCGCCGGAATAGGAAATGCCGTAATTTTTGCCATAAACCATAAATATGGAATTGATGCAGTTGATCATTCTGCCATCCCTGAGTGATCTGAATGAGATAGTGAAAAGCCGCTAAAGAAGTCTCGCCTGATAGCCTGAAGCGACGCCAGACCATAGGACTGATACCCCGAAGGGCGACTTTCACGACATAGGCTTTCATGATGAGATGTCTGATAAATATGTTTAGTTGCTCATTCTATTGCTAATTGAGCAAAGTGCCCCAGACTTTTTTATGCTTTCCATCTTTAATGGAGAAAAAACGGTTTATCTGTCGAAGAGTGGTGTGAAAACATGATTGATCAACATTGGCTGCATCCTCTATTCCATCATTGGCTCGAATTACAAGGCCAACGCAGCATGAGAGGGGTAAAAATGAATACCTTTGGCTGGTTTGATTTTAAATCTGCGTGGTTTACGCCCCCAGAAGGATAATTCACAGGAAAAGCTAAAGTTATAAACATTTATTGTCTGACAAGAACCATTTTATTCACTTTTTCTGTGGATATGTATGTGAAAAAGTGAGGGGTAAAGCGGGTATACTTTTATTGCCTGTTTTCTAACGCTCAATAAGCGTCAATAAATACCCATTATTTTTCATTATGTTAATACATTTTATGCCCCTTTTTATAAGGTATGTCACACATTAAAGTTTTCATATTTGCTCACACTGAGCAAATATCAATCAATGGTGAATTTATCCACAGGATATGCCTTTTAGTTAAACAAAAATCGCCTATTTTTGTAGAAAACATCATTCATTAGCGCTGTAAATCAAACCAGTGATCTCACTTTTTACCACTTATCCCATAAATCTGTGGATAACATAGTGTAAGATCCTGTTTATTATCACTGGGAATAGGTGAACAATCATAACAAGTCTCTTTTTAATGCAGAGAACATAAATTAAAAGATCTTCTATATCATGCTATTATCAAAACAATCATTATAATGATGGGCTATCAATGATCGCCAATAATCAACAAGAGCATTTTTTAACCAGTCAAAAATATAGTTTATAACATGTACTTTACACCTCCGGCATCACCTGAAAACGAACAACAATTATTCGATCGCGCCCGTTCTCTGGCAGGTTTCTCTATGGGTGAACTTGCTGCACAGGCAAAACTCCCCATTCCTCCTGATTTAAAACGTGATAAAGGCTGGGTCGGTATGTTGCTTGAATATTATTTAGGTGCAAGTGCGGGCAGTAAACCTGAACAGGATTTTGAACATATCGGTATCGAACTAAAAACGATCCCTGTGGATAGCAAAGGCTTCCCATTGGAAACAACCTTTGTCTGCGTTGCGCCTTTAACAGGTAACAGTGGTATTACATGGGAAAACTGTCATGTCAGACGTAAGTTATCCCGTGTTTTGTGGATACCTGTTGAGGGGGAAAGAAGCATTCCACTTTCGGAACGCCGCGTGGGTTCTCCGTTACTTTGGAGCCCGAATGCCACCGAAGAAGAGTTACTGCGACACGATTGGGAGGAACTCATGGATCTCATTGTATTGGGTAAAGTTGAGAGCATTACTGCCCGTCATGGTGAAGTACTACAATTGCGCCCCAAAGCAGCTAATAGCCGGGCACTGACAGAAGCAATAGGAGAATATGGTCAGCCCATCATGACACTCCCCAGAGGTTTTTATTTAAAGAAAAATTTTACGGCACCATTATTGGCTCGCCATTTTTTCTTGTAATACCGAAGAAATTCACAATTTAATATTGTGAGATATTTATCTACACCATCATCAGGTGAACTGGCAGAAGAATTAACGGGGTCTCTATTATGGTGACAATAAAAATACCTCTGTCAGATGCTATAGATCGAAGATCTTTTTAATCTATTTTTCTGGTGCATGGCATTTTTTCCGTTTCCTGACCCATACGGTGATTGACCAAAATCGTATCCTGCCTTTGATCTGTCGGTGACAAGAATACGCCAAAAGGACTCTCCTTACAGTACGCGTGACTCAGGAAGGGCCTGACGGCTTGTCTCTTTACTGTCGATACACATAAAGACCTGCACGTTGCAGCAGTAGTTGATCATAGTAATCGTGTTGTAGGGAGTAATTTTTGTTAAAAAAATTTAAACTAAATTATTTTACTTATGATTTGATTATTTTTTAAAAATGTTACCAAATTCACATAATCATAAATATTAGAGTTTATTCCTGTTGTTATTTTTAGCAGAATCCATAGTCTTTTAACGCTCTTAAAATACTATAGTTGCATGTATTGCAAAGGAAAAAAAACATTATGAAAATTAAAACTCTTGTTGCAGTAGCTGTTTCTGCTGTAATTCTGACAGGTTGTAAGAATATTGATCAGGGAATGCTGGCTCACTCCGGAATGCAATTATTCCAGGCGGCGACACTAAGTGATTCTGATGTCAAACAGTTATCTGACCAAGCATGTAAGGATATGGATGCACAGAATAAAGTTGCACCAGCATCCAGCCAATACACTAAGCGTCTGAATAAAATCGCCAAAGCATTAGGTAACGAAATTAACGGTACACCAGTTAACTATAAAGTTTATCTGACTAATGATGTGAACGCATGGGCAATGGCTAACGGTTGTGTGCGTGTATACAGCGGTCTGATGGACATGATGAACGACAATGAAGTCGAAGGCGTTCTGGGCCATGAAATGGGTCACGTTGCACTGGGCCACACCCGTAAAGCAATGCAGGTTGCTTATGCTACAGTTGCTGCACGTACCGCAGCTGCATCAGCCGGTGGTGTAGCCGCACAGCTGAGCGATTCTCAGCTTGCAGCACTGGGTGAAAAACTGATCAACTCGCAGTTCTCGCAGCATCAGGAAAGTCAGGCTGATGACTTATCTTATGATCTGCTGAAAAAACGCAATCTCAACACTGAAGGTTTAGCAACCAGCTTCGAGAAACTGGCTAAACTGGGCAGTGGTGAAAGCAGCATGTTTGATTCACACCCGCCTTCAAAAGAGCGTGCTCAACACGTTCGTGATCGTATTGCAGCAGACAAGAAATAATAAGTTCTGTACAGATTGTAGCGGTGTCAGTGGCACCGCTTGGCAGTCGGTGCACCACACCCGCCAAATGGCAATCACCTTCGCAAGTCTCACTTGCCGAAAATTGCGATGAACCCGCAAACAGACAGCCAAATCGTTTCATCCCACGGTACATAACAAATAAATCATGCAATCATTTGGTGGCCTTTTGACTGACCACCCGCTGGAAAGCCCCTGAATTCTCTATTTTGCTTTCAGTTTAAAATTAAACTTGGTGCGATCCACTCTATCTACATTTAAGCCTAATTGAGATTCTGGAGAAATCTTTACTGTAGTAATATCAACAAGTTCTGATAGTGGATGATAGTTAAGATAAATAGTGCCAACCAGTGGGTAACTGCTATTACCCTTATCTTTGATATAAATAGCACACACAACCTTGTTGCTGCTGGCAGTTGATGGAATATTAACATATTCGATTTCACCACCAACTTTAACTGAGGGCACCCGGGCATTTCTAATGCCCTCTGCATCCAGTATCATCAAATAAGTCCCCTCTTTAGCATCCGTTGTATCTATCAGACTCAGTTCAATGGAAAAATTAGGTTGTTGATAATATGCAATATCACCTGTTCCGGTCACAATTATTCCCCTGCCTATATCATTAACATCAAATCATTTAAATTCTATCCGTTAACTGAATTTTAAGATTTTTTACGTATATTTATCATTAGTCAATCGAATAACAATGAGATATCCCAAAATAGGAAAAAATACGATGCCATTAAGAAATAATCACCTATTTTTTTATTCTCTATTTGTTAGCTTTTCCTGCTATTGAGATATTTTTTTACTTTTTTCAGCGCCATTTGTCTCTTCAAGGGGGATAAATAATCGATGAAAAGAATGCCATGTAAGTGATCGATTTCATGCTGCATCACAATCGATAAAAAATCTTCGCTCTCTACTGTAACCGATTTACCATGCCGATCGAATGCTTCTACTTTCACTCTTTCAAACCGTTCGACATCTGCGTAATACCCCGGTATCGACAGACAGCCTTCCTGATTCAACACACGACGTTCTTTTTCAACAACCCTGGGGTTGATCAAAACCAACGGTTGATCACGGTTTGGCGAAAGATCGATAATCAAAACAGCTTCTTTCCGACCCACCTGTGGCGCTGCCAAACCAATACCATTATTGGTGTTGTACATCGTCTCCAACATGTCATCAATTAACGTCTGAACTTTGTCAAAATCAGTAACATCGACACATTTTTGTCTTAGCCTTTCATCCGGAATTGTCAGTATATCTAGAATCGCCATAATTGATTACCCTCTTTTAATACCCTTAACCATATACCCTCTTTCAAGCTGAAGTTTTACATGCCGTCTGTCAACGATTGAGTATATATTCCTGATTGAGATTAAATATATCTTATTCTCAATGCGAGATCAGTAATTATCAAGATTGATATTTTTCCACATAAATGAAATGCGACTTTTAAGAGATCCCTCTATAAATTAATCAGACAAAAAAATGCCAAACGAAAAGATATCGTTTGGCATAATGTTTTTTATTATATTATTTTTACCGTCTGTTAAAGACTCGCATTTTCAAACGCCTGAGATAAATCCGCAATCAAATCATCAGCATTCTCAATGCCCACTGAAATGCGGATCAACTGTGGCGTGATACCTGCTGCCAGACGTTTTTCCAACGGAATAGATGCGTGGGTCATAGTGAATGGCTGACCAACAAGGCTTTCCACGCCACCCAGACTTTCCGCCAATGTGAATAATTGCAATTCTTTAATGACCTGACGCGTATAATCTTCACCCCCTTTCAGTACAATGGAAATCATACCGCCAAAGCCACGCATCTGACGTTTTGCCAGTTCATGCTGAGGATGGGAAATCAGGCCCGGATAGTATACTTTTTCAACTTGCGGCTGCTGTTCCAACCAATGAGCAATCTTCTCTGCACTGGCAATATGGCGTTCCATACGCAACGCCAATGTCCGAATACCACGCAGGACAAGGAAACTGCTGAATGGGTCAAGAATGCCACCAATGGAATTTTGCAGGAAAGCGACCTGCTCCGCCAATTCAGCGTTGTTCCCTACCACAGCAAGGCCAGCGACAACATCAGAATGACCATTAAGGTATTTGGTTGCCGAGTGAACAACGATATCAAACCCTAAATCAAGCGGACGATGAATATAAGGGGAAGCGAAGGTATTGTCCGCAACACTGATAATATTGTGGCGCTGGGCAATCTGTGCAATAGCGGCCAAATCAGCCAATTTCAGCAATGGATTGGTCGGCGTTTCCACCCAAATCATTTTAGTATCGGGCTGAATCGCAGCTTCCAGAGCCGCGGTATTTCCTGCTTCAACGTAAGTGACCTGTAAACCCGCCGTCCGGCGACGCACTTTCTCCAGCAGTCGATAAGTACCGCCATAAAGATCATCCACCGCAATGATATGGCTATCTTTATCCAGCAATTCCAGAATGGTCGAACTAGCGGCCAGACCCGAACCAAAAGCATAACCACGAGTGCCATTCTCCAACTCAGCAATTGCATTTTCCAACGCATGACGTGTCGGGTTCCCACTGCGGGAATACTCATATCCTGTATGCTCGCCAGGTGCGGGTTGAGCATAAGTCGAGGTGGCGTAGATTGCTGGCATTACTGCTCCTGTATGATCAGGTACATAGCCAGCATGAACGCTTTTTGTATCAAATTTAATTTTGTTAACCTTGGTCTTATTAAGCTTAGCCTTATCAAACTTAGTCATTAATTTATTCCTGAAAGAATTCAATTGAGTTGTTGACGCCATGTATTCAGCACATCAGTACGAGTTACAAGGCCGAGGAATTGATTGCCATCATCAACAATCAAAGCCACATGACCGGCATCAAAAGTAGCAATTAACTGCTCCAATGATGCTTTTTTATGAAGTGTCTGAATCTGGCTGGTCATTGCTTGAGTCACAGGCAGAGAGAAGTTGTGGAAATTGGCCTGAATCGTATTCATGAGATCCCATTCATCAATAATACCAACGACCTGTTCGTTTTCGATTACGGGTAACTGTGAGATGTCATAAAGGCGCATACGGCCATAAGCAATTTGCAAAGTATCTTGCGGTGAAACTGAAACCGTCGCACCATCCCGGTAACGATAGGTGATGTAATCACTTAAGTTATTTTCTTTTGGCTGTGATCGTAAGCCCTGCTCCAATAACCAGTAATCATTAAACATCTTAGACAAATATTTATTACCGCTGTCACAAGCAAGCGTGACCACGCGTTTCGGCGTTGTCTGAGCACGACAATAGCGCAGTGCCGCAGCCAGCAATGTCCCCGAAGAGGAGCCGGCCAAAATGCCTTCTGTCAGTAATAAATCCCGCGCACTAGAAAATGCCTCTGCATCAGTAATGCTATAGGCATAATTAACCATAGAAAAATCGCCAAGAGGTGGGACAAAATCCTCCCCAATACCTTCCACAAACCAACTGCCGGCTTCGTTATAATGACCATGTTCAACATAATCGACAAGAATGGAGCCTTTAGGATCGGCAAGGACAAACTCAGTCTGAGGAGAGACTTCCTTAAAATACTGGCTCAGGCCTCCCAGCGTACCACCGGAACCGACACCAACGACTACAGCATCGACATTTTGTTCCATCTGCTGCCAGATTTCAGGGCCGGTCGTTGCAACATGAGCGGATGAATTCGCAGGATTATTGAATTGATCGATATAATAAGCTCCGCTGATTTCTTTCGATAGGCGCAGCGCGTAATCCTGATAATACTCAGGATGCCCTTTTCCCACATCAGAGCGAGTCAGGCGCACATCCGTTCCCAGAGCACGCAGGTGATAAATTTTTTCCCTGCTCATCTTATCAGGCACGACTAAAATCAATTTATAGCCTTTCATCGCAGCGACTAATGCCAGACCGATACCAGTATTCCCCGCCGTAGCCTCAATGATAGTGCCTCCCGGCTTCAATAACCCCTGCTTTTCGGCCTGCTCAATCATTGAAAGCGCAACACGATCTTTAATCGAACCACCTGGATTTTGGTTTTCCAGCTTAATAAACAACTGGCATGGACCTGTATCCAGATGTGTAAGTTCGAGTAACGGTGTATTCCCTATAAGTTCAAGAACCGAACGTGGTGCTGCCATATTAGCCTCTTGATAATCGGTACAATTTGCGAATAAAAACTTTCAGAGTGGGGAAGAATAACGCCGCATAGCAATTAATTTGAAAGAATAAATACAAACTACATATAACAAAAGGTAATTAACTAATTCTATATTGATAGATAAACACCTTAAGAGGTATAGACCAAGCACCTTTATATTCAAAAATGGAATTTACTATATTCAAAAATGGAATTTACGCTAACGAAACCGATCTACATGGCATTTCAGAAATGGCCGTTATCAATGCGAAACATGTTAAATCAATGTGCAGGGTTATTGACTGCTTGATTTTTTTGCCAACCACTGTAATACCTATTTCCGTCAGGAAATGTGAGAACCTTATATAGGAGCATAAAGATGAAATGGCGTGGTTATACGTACAGTGCAATGTTATTAGCGGGTAGTTTGTTCACCCCTGCATTATGGGCAAAAGGAGAAGCACATCTGTTGTTTCATATGGGCTTGGGCGCAAATGGTAAATTTTTTGTAGGCGGTACACTGCAAAATAAAGGCGACCAACCTGTGGCAGGTGGTTATCTGGCGGTTTTGCCTCTTAATGCTAAATGTGAACCGGGTGCACTGGCAGTACATTCATTTCAGTCATTGGCACCGGAAGAGAAAAAAGAGTTTCGTGTCCCAATGGATACCCCACTAAGCAGTTATCGTTTAATTGGTTTTGGTGCTTATGATGATATGGGCTTTTCCCTTCCCGCCGTAGATGAAACAGCGAAAATCATTCAAGAGCGTGAACCCGATGAGCGTAAAGCGTGCCAGTCAGCCCGGAAATCCACACCGATAAATAAAACAGAAACTCAAAAGCCATAATATTAAATCAAGGATGGTTTATTAAAACTAAACCATCCTTTTTGTAACCTATTATTGCCATAATTTAAAAATTTATTGGATAAGCTCTTTGTCCGTATTTACCCGTTCATTTACCCGTAATAATGCAAATCCATCCCAACCTTTGTCCCCTACAGTTTGTAAGGCGGTGACAGTGACATCGGATCGGTTAATCATACTATCCAGTGCCTGACGCACTCCCTCAACAAGCTCACTACGCTGCTCATGCAAAATCTCACCTTCACGGATCACATTATCCATGATGATAGCGCTTCCCGGATGGCTTAGTTTGATTGCCCAATCGAGATATAACAAACTGCTCTGCTTATCAGCATCAATAAAAATCAAATCAAAGGAGGCTTCTGCATCCAGTTTCTGCAAAGTGTCAGCGGCATCTCCCACAATAATGTTGATCTTATGGTCAAGTTGCGCACGTTCGATATTATGCTGAGCCACTGCGGCTGTTCTGGGATCTTTTTCCAGTGTGATCAGCAGGCCGTCATCGGGTAATGCTTGTGCCATACATTGAGTACTATATCCCCCTAACGTACCAATTTCGAGAATACGTTTTGCGCCACTTATTTGCACCATCATCATCAAAAATTGCCCTTGTAACGCAGAAACATCAATGGCTGGCAACCCTTGGCTGGCATTGTATTCAAGTGTCTGTTCAAGATGTGGAGATGGGGGTAACAGCGTTTTCTTAAGATAATTATCAACGTCTGTCCATTGTTGTTGTAGCATTTGTTGATATAGCGTTGCTTGTTGCAGATCAGAACTCATAGTCATACTCCTTTTTTGTAGTTAAAACTAGGTATTCCACCTGTTTTCAAACATTCAATTTTGCTTGGATAAGCTGGCACTCTCCTTTTACCGCGAGCGATCAATGCCACGACACAGCCGTCCAGCCCTGTGTGGTGAGACAATAATCCATTTCCCCGTCAACGGGTTATATCGCCTATGTGGACAATCAACGGGATTGAACTGCATCTTTGGCATCATTGGATTCTCTTTATCTTCACCACACCACCGAGAGCCAGAATTTTTTGTTATTTCACACTTTTTTGTTATTTCACACTATAACCATTGGGATTTTGGGACTGCCAGCGCCACGCATCTGCGGTCATTTCCACAATGGTGCGATTTGCTTTCCAGCCCAATTCACGCCCGGCTTTTTCTGGACTTGACCAACACTCGGCAATATCCCCCGGACGACGAGGACAGATTTCATAAGGAACGGGTTTGCCACACGCATTGCTGAAAGCTTCTACCATTTCCAGTACGCTCGTGCCTTTTCCTGTTCCCAGATTGTAGATATGCAAGCCTGATTTCTTGCCAACAGCATTGAGTGCGGCAATATGTCCGTCAGCCAAATCCATCACATGAATATAATCACGCACTCCTGTACCGTCAGAAGTCAGATAATCATTTCCATAAACAGACAGTTTTTCCCGACGGCCTACCGCAACCTGAGCAATATAAGGCATTAAGTTGTTCGGAACACCTTGGGGATCTTCTCCCATCGTACCTGACGGATGAGCACCAACCGGATTGAAATAACGTAATAACACCACAGACCAATCATTTTCTGCATGATGAAGGTCAGACAAGCAGCGCTCCACCATATACTTGCTGGTGCCATAAGGATTCGTCGTATTTCCTACAGCAGATTGTTCAGTAATCGGTACGATATCAGGATCGCCATATACCGTTGCGGATGAACTGAAAATGATGCTTTTTACGCCTGCTTTGTGCATGCTGCGCACCAGTACCAGCGTTCCATTGACATTGTTGTCATAATATTCGATGGGTTTAGTGACAGATTCACCAACAGCTTTCAAACCGGCAAAGTGAATAACCGACTGAATTTGATGGCGGGCGAAAATAGCATCAAGGAATGATTCATCACGAATATCCCCTTCATAAAACAGGGGCTGAACACCCGTCAATGCCTCAATTCGCGCCAGTACTTCACGATTGGCATTACACAGATTATCAATGATGATCGGCGTCATTCCTGCTTCAAGCATTTGAACACAAGTATGGCTACCGATATATCCCATTCCACCTGTCACTAATATTTCCACATTAACCTCTTTTTTAAAAATGATAACAAGGCAGAGTATAAAAAGAGTCAGCGCATTAGTGAACTAAAACTAGAATATGGCAAAATCAAGCAATAACCATTTTCGAATGATCCACTATCTGATAATTACAGTTAACAATAAAAAAACCATGATGAAAAAAATCACTTTTACCCCTGCCCAAGCCACTACCATAAATGATAGTTTTTTCAAAGAAATACAAACAGGAATACTGCCAGAACATCCTGATATTCAAATCATGCAAACCTATTTTGATCAGACCTGCTATCGGGATGCCTTATTTGATGAATATGGAATTACCTATCCGGCCAAATTACAGAATGCAGTTAATAAACGGCGGGCGGAATATCTGGCAGCCCGCTACTGTACCCGACAAGTTTTAAATAATTTGGGTTACCCTGATTTTCAGGTAACCAATGCCCAAGACCGCTCCCCAATCTGGCCTGACAATATTTGTGGCTCCATTTCTCACTCAACCAACTGTGCTATTGCGTTTGCCGCTCACTGTAATCAATACCGGATAATCGGTGTGGATATCGAACAAGAGATTAAATCAGACATCGTCGAAAGCGTTTCATCCAGCATCATCAATAATAACGAAGTAACACTACTAAAGGAATGTGCATTGCCTTTTGAACAGGCATTCACCCTTGCGTTCTCCATCAAAGAAAGCCTTTTTAAAGCACTTCATCCCCATGTCAAACGCTTTTTTGATTTCCATGCGGCTGAAATTACATCCATTAATTGTAATGACCGCTCTGTGAGCATCCAACTGCTGCAAACATTATCTGATGAGTATCAAACTGGCTCGCAATTTAATGGAAATTTTGCTCTCATGCCCCGACAGCAAGTGCTGACATATATTGTGAGTTAAATTTAATCACAAAATTAAATAATAAAGGCCCACATGCAAAGTGAGCCTTCAAAAACAGTTTACAATAGATACAAATAATCTATTGGCTCAATACACTAAACATTTTTCTTAGAAGCCTGCAAGTACAGCAGCTCCAATCCAATGGTAGCAGCAGCCAGCGCCGTAATTTCGGATTGATCATAAGCCGGTGCTACTTCCACCACATCCATGCCAACGATATTCAGCGGCTGCAAGCCACGCACTATTTTCAATGCGCGATCTGATGTCAATCCACCAATCACCGGCGTTCCTGTTCCCGGAGCAAAGGCCGGATCAAGGCAATCAATATCGAATGTCAGATAAATTGGCAGATCACCAACCACAGCTTTGATCTGTTCAACAACACTATCAACACCGCGATCATTAACCTGACCAGCATCCAGCACCGTGAAACCGTTATCAGTATCATGTTCAGTACGAATACCGATTTGTACTGAATGATGAGGATCTATCAGCCCTTCATTGGGTGCATGGTAAAACATCGTACCATGATCAAATTTGCTGCCATTTGGATAAGTATCCGTATGAGCATCAAAATGGATCAGCGCCATTTTGCCGAAGTGTTTCGCATGGGCACGCAACAGTGGCAAAGTGACAAAATGATCACCACCGAAAGACAGCATACGTTTACCCGATGCCAGCGCCTTTTCAGCATGCGCCTGCAACTTATTGCTCATATCCTGGGCATCACCGAAGTTAAATACCAGATCCCCGCAATCCACCACATTCAGGCGCTTACGTAAGTTAAAGTTCCACGGCCAACGGCTGCTTTCCCACGCCAGATTAGTCGATACCTGACGAATGGCGGCCGGCCCGTGGCGGCTACCCGCACGTCCCGATGTTGCCATATCAAAAGGAATGCCGGTAATCACCCATTCCGCATCACTGGAATAGGGTTGAAAGTTCAACGGAAAACGCAGGAAGCCAAAGGCATTTGAAACCAAAGAATTATCAATTTGGTTTCCTAAGGAGCTAATACTCATGATATATCCTCAAAAGTCCCATACCAGCCTGTTATCGATACCCAATATTGACAATATTCAATGATGGCAATAACAAGTGGTACAGAGGCTTATTTACGCCAGAAGATTAATCTTCCGAATACGCTATCATTTTAAATTCAAATAAAACAAAATGTTAGCAATTAATCCAAAACGAAAGAAACAAATGCGCACTTTTCACGTACAAACAAGAAAAATCCCCAAAACATCTTCCGTTTAACGACTAATCATATAGTATTAGACATGTTTTCTGCTTGCCACAACTTTGAGAAGTTCATCCCACAAAATATTAAACAGGCATTTAAGGTACTTGCGAAGATAGCAACCAATTCCAGAATAAAGAACAAGTTACAAACTCACCCAAACACGGTGACAGGTGGTTACCTTAAGCATACGAAAGGGGTTGAGGAAGGAATATTAATGCTGGAGATAAAAGGATATCTTTGACAGAATCCAACTTAATGATTCAAGACGCTATCTCTTTACCACCATCAAAGGTAAATCAATGGAAATTTTCTGATGAGGATCTGACATAACTGCAACAAACAAGCTATGACACCCTATTTTCAAGCATCTGGTTTTTAATCCAATATTTTTCCTGACATATATTATAGAAATTTTTTTCTTGAGGAGTAATTGTCAATCCGTTACTATCTAATACCTTATAACTCATCCATTTCTCCTGACATGATTGTTCAATATATTCGTTATCCAGTTTTTCGGACTCTTCCAGATAAAGCACTCTTACTCCGTTATCAAATGTATAAATAATTTCTTTATCTTCAATGGCAGAAGTTTCATCTGTTAAAAAATTAACTTTTTCATTTTCTGAAATGATTTTAACAGTCGAGGATAACGATTTTATAGCCAATATATAAATTAATAAAGATTGAGTCATGTTATCCTCTATTTTTATACGATTGCGAATAATATATCAGAGTGATTGCTCCACACAGAACTCTCCGGTATCTATATCTATGCTACGATTTTTAAACACGCCTTCAGCATACCATAAGGTTCTCCATCAGGAGAAAAAATAGCCATTCAAAATCATTACATAAAACACATGATTAAGAATGACTATTTATAAAAGCTCAATAACTAATCAAGCTTACTCGTCTTCCAAATAGGTGTAACCATACAGGCCACTTTCAAACTCTTGCAGGAATTGCTCCTGCAAATTTTCATCCAGATCGGCCGATTTCACCTGATCACGGAAGTGGGTCAACAGTACCTGCGGCTCCAGTTTGACATATTGGAGCATATTGGCGACAGAATCACCTTCTTCACTCTGCCGATAAGTCACCGTACCATTCTCTGCAACATAAACATCAATAGCTGCTGTATCGCCAAACAGATTATGCATGTTACCCAGAATTTCCTGATACGCCCCAACCATAAAGAAACCAATCAATGGCGGATTTTCTGGATCGTAAGCGGGCATTGGCATTGTTGTTGCCACGCCATCGCCGTCAACATAATGATCAATCGTACCGTCAGAGTCACAGGTAATATCCAGCAGAACAGCACGACGATCCAGTGGCTTATCTAATCCTTCAATTGGCAGTACAGGGAATAACTGATCAATTCCCCAGGCATCCGGCATTGACTGGAACAACGAGAAATTCACATAGAATTTATCTGCCATGCGTTCTTGCAATTCATCAATGATCGGACGATGAGCACGGTTGCTTGGATCAAGATCCTGCTGAATGTGGCGGCAAATATTTAAATACAGTTCTTCTGCCCATGCCCGCTCCGACAAACTCAACATACCGTGGGCATATTGGGTATGAACTTCGTGCAGGTCAAACTGGCTGTCATGCAGCCACTCACGCAGGGAACGACGGCTGCCGTCAGACTGCATTTCCAACCATGTTTCCCACAGGCTGGTCAGAGGGCGTGTGGCATCTTCGGCTGGCGGCGTTGTTTCGGTAAACTCATTATGCTCTACCCCAATAACATTAGAGACCAAAACCGTATGGTGGGCGGTCAATGCGCGACCGGATTCCGTAATAACGGTTGGATGAGGCAAGCCATGCTCTTCACATGCGTCACCAATTCCCCAAATAACGTTATTCGCGTATTCATTCAGGCCGTAGTTAACGGAACATTCTGACTGAGAGCGTGTGCCTTCATAATCAACCCCCAAACCACCGCCAACGTCAAAGCACTGAATATTAACACCCAGCTTAGACAGCTCGACATAAAAACGGGCAGATTCACGCACACCAGTTGCCACATCACGGATATTTGCCAATTGGGAACCTAAATGGAAATGCAGTAGTTGTAAACTGTCCAACCGACCTGCTGAACGCAGGGTTTCAACCAATTGCAATACCTGTGACGCCGCCAAACCAAACTTGGATTTTTCACCGCCGCTGGCCTGCCATTTACCTGAACCTTGAGACGCCAAACGCGCCCGAACGCCCAAACGGGGGATCACATTGAGACGTTTGGCTTCTTCCAGCACCATCTCAATCTCAGACATCTTCTCAATAACCAGATACACTTTGTGTCCCAGCTTTTCACCGATCAATGCCAAACGAATATATTCGCGATCCTTATAACCATTACAGACAATTACAGTACCTGTCATACCAGCATGAGCTAACACTGCCATTAATTCTGCTTTAGAGCCTGCCTCCAATCCAACAGGTTCATCAGCGTTTGCCAGTGTTTCAATAACACGGCGATGCTGATTGACCTTGATCGGATACACCAGAAAATAATCCCCCTTATAACCGTAAGATTCACGCGCACGTCTGAACGCTGCATTAATGGAACGCAGACGATGTTGCAAAATCTGGGGAAAACAAAACAACGCCGGTAAGCGCAGCTGTTTTTTTTCTTCCTGGACTTTTTTCACCAAATCGGCAAGCTCAATCTGAGCTTCCGGCAAATCAGGGTTTGGACAAACACTAACATTGCCCAGATCATTGACATAGTAATAACTGCCGCCCCAGTACGCGATGTTATAGGTCTGTCGCATTTTGCGAGCGATATTATCATTCATGGCAGTCTCCTTACATGGAGTCGAGGTTTGCCTTCACCTGTAAAGTCAATCACCCAAGACACTATTTTATCGTGCGTATCTTGCGCATTAAAAAATGTCAGGGAACAGCATGCTCTAAAATTATAGGAACGTTTAGAAGAAACTAAACAATATACTTACTGTGTGACTACATGATGCCAACTCGATATTGCCTGCTTGCTTATATACTGCGGGTAACATCGAAATGAATTCATATCTGAAAGGAAGAAACAAGATGTGGATACATCAATGGCACAATGTGACTGTTGGCCGTTAATAATCAGCAGATAATGGTTCATAACCCCATTCACCCCACATAGCTCACCTATGGCAAGCCGTTTCTCAATTGAGAAGCAGGACACATGTACATCTCCTGCAAACGCCCGTAACTTCAAGTGCAAAAATGACTTATGCTACGCGCGCAGTTTATACCTTCAATCCAATAAAATTGCAAAATGAAATTTATTTAAACGGGTCTCAACAACCCCATAGTTTTTAGTCATGAGAACTAAAATGTCACACCATTAAAGATATTTAAAATTAAAAAGACTGGTAACCTTAGCAAGAGTAACTTAAAATGGCCATCTAGATGGTAAAACATCCACCCTTAAACCAAGATTATATTTAAGGTAATAAAATATAATGACAACACATCTTTTTACTTCTGAATCTGTTTCAGAAGGACATCCAGACAAAATTGCCGATCAAATTTCCGACGCCGTCCTTGATGCAATCTTAGAACAAGATCCTAAAGCACGTGTTGCCTGTGAAACTTATGTTAAAACTGGCATGGTCATGGTGGGTGGCGAAATCACTACCAGTGCTTGGGTTGATATCGAAGAAATTACTCGCCGTACAGTACGTGAAATCGGCTATACCAGCTCAGATATGGGTTTTGATGCCAGCTCATGCGCCGTTATCAGTGCAATTGGTAAACAATCCCCTGATATCAATCAGGGTGTTGATCGCGCAGATCCTCTGGAGCAAGGTGCAGGTGATCAGGGTTTGATGTTTGGTTATGCGACCAATGAAACCGATGTTTTCATGCCGGCACCTATCACTTATGCACACCGTTTGGTTGAGCGTCAGGCTGAAGTCCGTAAAAACGGCACCCTGCCATGGCTACGCCCTGATGCGAAAAGTCAGGTTACATTCCAGTACGATAACGGCAAAATCGTCGGTATTGATGCCGTTGTGCTTTCTACCCAGCATGCCGAAAATATCGATCAAAAAGTGCTGCAAGAAGCCGTGATGGATGAAATTATCAAGCCTGTACTGCCAACTGAATGGCTGACTCCAATGACCAAATATTTCATCAATCCAACGGGTCGTTTCGTTATTGGCGGGCCAATGGGTGACTGTGGTCTGACTGGCCGTAAGATCATCGTAGATACCTACGGTGGTATGGCTCGTCATGGTGGTGGTGCATTCTCAGGTAAAGATCCATCCAAAGTTGACCGTTCCGCTGCCTATGCAGCACGTTATGTTGCCAAAAATATTGTTGCAGCTGGTCTGGCTGATCGCTGTGAGATCCAGGTGTCCTATGCCATCGGTGTTGCAGAACCAACATCCATCATGGTAGAAACATTCGGAACAGAGAAAGTGCCAGCAGCAACGTTGACTCAGTTAGTACGTGAATTCTTTGATTTGCGCCCTTACGGTTTGATTAAGATGCTGGATCTTCTGCACCCAATCTATCGTGATACTGCGGCATACGGCCATTTTGGTCGTGAACAATTCCCGTGGGAAGCAACAGATAAAGCAGAAATTCTGCGTTCAGCGGCAGGATTGAAATAATTCTTTGCTAATCTACAAAACCCGCAAATACTCTGCGGGTTTTTTTATAACTAGTCAGTCAGTTACAATCAATTTTATATCAAAAATACAGTATGTAACCGTGATGAAATCCGTCAGAGTTCCCCTTTCCTTACAGCAAGCTGTTATGCGTACCATGAGACAAAAGCTGGCACTGGCAAGTGATTTTCTGCAAAAATCTTTTCCTGAACCCAGCGTAACCTATCGGCAGAGAGGCACAATCGCAGGCAGCGCCCGGTTGCAAGATTGGGAAATCCGACTGAATCCAGTTTTGTTGATAGAAAATCAGCAAGCATTTATTGATCAAGTGATCCCTCATGAACTGGCCCATTTATTGGCTTATCATCAGTTTGGCAAAGTCGTCCCACACGGAAAAGAGTGGCGTTTCCTTATGGAAACCGTGCTTAAAGTTCCGGCTAACCGGACGCATCAATTTTCAGTCAATTCTGTCCGCAGTAAAATATTCACTTACACTTGTCACTGCCAGCAACATGAGCTGACAATAAGACAACACAACAAAGTTCTTAAAGGAAAGAGTTGCTACGTTTGTCGGCAATGTGGAGAAAAATTAATATTATTGAAACCAACATAAACAGATGCCCCCGCAATCAGAGCACCTTATTAAGCAACCTTGCGCAATATCACCATAAGTGGGCTACGAATATCATTATCTACTGTTCACGCCATGCGCTTTAATTTTTTCTGCTTCTTCAATAACCTGATCTGCCGTTTTCCCATTAAGGGATTGATAAAATCGCTGTTCTAACTTTTGGATATCTCCATATTTGATATTCCCGTTCTTGTTATCCTTGAACAAATCATCAAAGTCGATACTATTTATCATGGTAATATTTAATGAATCATCAAATTGTAATTTTTTATCTTCTGGTAAAGTATCTCTGATTTTCTCAATGGATATTTTTGCCGCTATTTCATTTGTTCCATCAATTTTGAGTTGATTATCACACCCCACCAATGCAACACCCAATAAACAAATTGCCAACAATTTTTTCATGCTCAACCCCACCTATTACCGATAGGGTAATAATAGCAGATGGTGAACAAATAAGTCGTTCTAATAAAAATTTTTATTATTAAATCAGAGATATTCATAATTTCATTATTGATTACCTTGCTGAATTAACGATAAATAAATTCCAATCAATGAGTATCCAGACACTGTTTTTATGTTATACCAGTGGGCTGTCTTTATTAACTCTTCATCATTGGCATCAAAAATTGGCGTCAAAATGAAGATGAATTATGACAAAAGGAGAAAAAATGCCTTCTATTCATAACGCTATAAAATATTTTCTATCTGCATTATTCATATCATTACCGTTATATGCTCAGGCAGAAAAAATTACAGTCAAAGATGTTGCTGGTCGCACAGTCACAGCCAATGCGCCTGTTGAACGAGCCATGCTGGCGGATAGCCGGGTACTTATCGCCCTAAATATTTTACATCCCTCAGAGCCACTTAAAGGCATTGTTGCGTGGGATAATGCACTGGAGAAAAAAGCGCCTGACCTTGCCACTGCCTACGAAAAGAAATTTCCTCAATTAAGGAACATTCCGGTCTTTCCTAACCCTTACACCAGTGATTTCAGTGTCGAAAAAGCCATGACTTATTCGCCAGATCTGGTTATTTTTGATATTGGCCTGAAATCCAAACTGGATAGCAGCAACACCATTAACTTATTAGAAAAAATGGGTATCCCTGTTATTTTCATCGATTTTCGCCAAAATCCCCTGTCTAATACAGTCCCCAGTATGAAACTACTAGGAAAAGTTTTTAAGCAGGAAGAGAATGCCAATAAATTCATTCAGTTTTACGAAAATCGCTTATCTATGATTAATGAGCGTATTGCGGCATTATCTCCAGAACAGCTCCCCGGCATTTTTATTGAGCGTCATGCCGGTATGTTAGGTGCTGAAGATTGCTGCAATACTTTTGCCACCAATAATTTCGGGGAGTTTGTTGCTGCCGCGGGTGGCGATAATATGGGCAGCAAGTGGTTTTCAGGCATGGGTGGAAAAATTAACGAGGAGCAATTGCTGACCAGCAATCCCGATTATTACCTGATGACCGTAGCAGATTGGGATACAGTGCACTCAAACAGCCAATCAGTTCCGTTGGGCTATACAGGAGATCTGGCAACAGCAGAGAAACGTTTTCAAAAATTGCTCTCGCGCTCCAAGCTGAAGGTTTTGAAATCGTATCGCGAAAAACGCGTCATGGCGATTTATCATCAATATTATGATACTCCATTTAATATTATCGCCGTAGAAGCCATTGCAAAATGGTTACACCCTAATCTCTTCAAGGACATCGATCCTCACGCTGACAATATTTATGTGCATAAAACATTCACAGCACTTGATGGCAGTGGCGTTTTCTGGGTAACAGCAAAATAATTTTCTTCCAAGATGATGCTGATTGTAACCTTTTACATTACATCATTACTCTTTGTGCTTATTATCTTGGGTGCTGTTGCCAAATATAATGGGTTTTCTATCATCCGACTAATTAAATATATCAAAGATGAATTGTGGTTAGTTTTGGAAACATCATCTTCTGAAACAGCATTACCCAGCTTGATGAAGAAAAAATTCATAACGTATTAAATGGCGAGGTAAATAAATCTGTAGAAATGGCATTAAATTCATCTTCAGAAAATAAATATAAATAATCCTACCTCAACAAATCATGCTAAAAGCCATCAAATAATCAGATGGCTTTTGTCTCTGTTCACACAAGAAAAACAAATTATAATTTCATATAGAATTTAATTAGAAAAATCATATAATTACAGTTGCTCATTTAAATAAATCAAATAATTAATATTTGAAACTGTAATTTTCACTTATTATCAGAAATATATTTAGGATATTTTATTAAATCAGGCCACCTTTTTTACTGACTTATCGTTTTAACAAGGAATTAAATTTTATATCTCTCATTTATTGACACGATCGTTTTATATTTCAATACAATTTTGTTAAAAATTAAGCGTTAGTCCTATAATAACTTAAAAACTTATGTTCTAGCATACAAAAAACCAAAGTACCCGGAGAAGATAATGAAAAAATTACATGATATTGCCAAAGAACTGTTACCCGCTAAATCTTATAAGATGTTGATTAACGGAGAATGGGTCGATAGTGTTTCAAAAAATACGCTAAAAAGTTATAACCCGGCAACCGGTGAGTTACTCACAGAATATGCTGCGGGTAACGCCGAAGATGTCGAGCTTGCCGTCAAAGCTGCCCGAAAAGCCCTGCCAGCATGGAGTAAAACCTCTGCCGCAGAAAGACAATCCATGTTGCTGAAAATCGCTGATCTACTGGAAGCGGAAGCGGAGCGTTTTATTACCCTTGAAACATTAGATGGTGGTAAGACTCAGGCGCTATGCCGTAATTTTGATATTCCTTTCTCCGTTGATCATTTCCGCTATTTTGCCGGCGTTATCCGTGCTCATTCTGATACCAGTGATATTATCGATAATGAGACCCTGAGCTTAGTGATCAGAGAACCTATTGGCGTAGTCGGGCAGATTATTCCATGGAATTTTCCATTATTAATGGCGGCTTGGAAACTCGCTCCGGCCCTTGCAGCCGGTAATACTATTGTTATCAACCCTGCCAGCCTGACCCCAATAACGCTACTTGAGCTGGGGCGCATAATGAATCAGGTTCTGCCAGCGGGCGTTGTCAATATCGTCACGGGGCGTGGTTCAATCGTCGGCCAGGCTATCCTTGACCATGAAGGCATTGACAAGGTAGCCTTTACCGGATCAACAGAAGTCGGTTACAACGTTGCCGCAGCAGCAGCGAAAAGACTGGTTCCAGCAACACTGGAATTAGGTGGTAAATCTGCCAATATCATCTTCCCTGATGCCAATATGAAAAAAGCAGTCAAACATGCTGCCTACGCAATTTTGTTGAATCAGGGACAAGCCTGTGAATCCGGTGCCCGCCTGTTCCTGCATAAAGATATTCACGATGAGTTCCTGAAATCGCTGAAAATGGTCTTTGAATCAGTCAAAGTGGGCGATCCGATGCTGGCAGAAACCGAGATGGGCAGTCAGGTCAGTGAAGAACAGATGAATACCATTTTGGGTTACATCGATCTTGCTAAACAGGAAGGGGCAACCGTTCTGACTGGCGGAAAGCGTATGACAGGTGAAGGATATGATGATGGATTCTTCATCCACCCCACTATTCTCACCAATGTCACCAATAAAATGCGGGTTGCTCAGGAAGAAATTTTTGGGCCGGTGCTGTGTGTCATTCCATTCAGCAATGAAGAAGAGGTCATCGAAATGGCCAATGATTCCGAATATGGTTTGGCGGGTGCCGTATGGACTCAGGACATTAACCGTGCTCTTCGCGTCGCCAAAGCGGTCAAGACAGGTCGTATGTGGATTAATACTTATCACGAACTGCCTGCTCATACACCTTTCGGCGGCTATAAGAAATCAGGGCTTGGGCGTGAAACTCACAAGATGATGTTGGATGCTTACACCGAAGTGAAAAACATCTATATCAGTACCAAAGAAGATTAAAATAATCGCCACCCTTACAGGTGGCGATTCTTATGATTTATTTAATTATTACAGCCAGAAGAACCAGGCAACCGCAGAAATAATGGCAATACACGCCACGTTTAGCACTATACCGACTCTGACCATTTCTGCCTGTTTGATATAGCCGGAGCCATAAACAATCGCGTTAGGTGGTGTTGCTACAGGCAGCATAAATGCACAGGATGCTCCGATACCAATGATCATGGTCAAAACCATGACCGGCATTCCCAGCGCTTCTGCAACTGTGGCAAAAATAGGCACAAGCAGCGCTGCACTCGCGGTGTTACTTGTGAATTCTGTCAGGAAAATAATAAACGCTGCAATCGCGATGATAATAACAAACCAGGGGCTTGTGCCAAAAGTTGCCGCCATGCTATTCGCCATCACTTCACTGGCACCGGAATTTTTCAAGACCGCACTCAGTGTCAGGCCACCACCGAACAGCATCAGCACGCCCCATTCAGTGTTGTTTTGAATCTGTGACCACGTTGATACCCCCGTGATACCAATCAGAATAGCGGCGCTGACCGCAATAACGGTATCCAGATCTTTTACGCCACCCAGTGCATCACTGATCAATGAACTGGAAATCCAGCACACGACGGTTAACAGGAAAATAACCATGGTAATCAAGCGGTTACTATTCCATTCCAACTGTTCCAATTTCAAATCAAATTTGTGGTTCAGATTTGGACGCAGCATGAAGTACATCACCCCAACCATGACAGGCAGTAGAATGATCACCATCGGCACACCGTATTTCATCCATGTAAAGAAATCCATGCCCAATTGCGCCGCTGCGATGGCATTTGGCGGGCTTCCTACTAAGGTACCCAAGCCACCAATACTGGCACTATATGCCACGCCTAACAGGACGAATACAAAAGTATTACGCTCAGAACGAACATCCAGATTAGCCAGAATACCGAGAATCAATGGCAGCATCATTGCGGCAGTCGCTGTATTGCTGATCCACATGGAAAGTAATGCAGTGATACCAAATATCAGCAATACCGCCACAGATAAACGCCCACGGGCAATCATCAACAGGCGGTTAGCGATCAATCTGTCCAGACCTTGGATATGTAACGCCGTTGCCAGTGCAAAGCCACCGAAGAACAAAAAGATAATCGGGTTTGCAAAAGATTCCAGTGCGTCACCGGTATTCATCAATCCCATTCCTACAGCCAGAATCGGAATACACAGTGCAGTAATCGTGACGTGAATAGCTTCGGTCAGCCATAACACACCAACAAATGCCATCAATGCCAAGCCTGCATTTGCTTTTTCGCCATAAGGCAAAAACTTAAGCAGCGCTATAAGCAAGATGATATCCAGCGCAAGAATAATTAAGCCTCTTTTATTTGAGAGAGTAGGCCCAATCGCTGGGGTTAAAGATTCAGAAGCGTCCATGAAGACTCCATAAAACAATGATACATGACTCTGTAATGTAAAAAGAATAATTGATGAATCATTGCCATAAATGTTAAAGAATTACATTACATGTGAAATAATAAGGAGTATCAACAAGGAAGAAAATACGAGTTGTGTGATTTTGGGATCTATTACGCGGGATTTGACTAATTATCGAGTAACCGTTCAAAAAATAGACTCAATTTCTGTTGTTATGTCACATTTTAGCGTTGTAATTGTATCGATAGCTATCAGGAAAAATAAAATTTTCTTTTGCTAAAAGGCGAAAGGGTTTAAACCCTTTCGCCTAAACATAAATAAAATTTATTTTTTACCGAAATCAGCCAGCAATTATGCCTGACCTTTTACTTCTCTCAGACCGTTGAAAGGTGCACGGTTACCCAATGCTTCTTCGATACGGATCAGCTGGTTGTATTTAGCAACACGGTCAGAACGGCTCATAGAACCAGTTTTGATTTGACCCGCGGCGGTACCTACTGCTAAATCAGCAATGGTTGCATCTTCAGTTTCACCAGAACGGTGAGAAATAACTGCGGTGTAACCTGCATCTTTTGCCATCTTGATTGCAGCCAGAGTTTCAGTCAAAGAACCAATCTGGTTGAATTTGATCAGGATGGAGTTTGCAATACCTTTTTCGATACCTTCTTTCAGGATCTTAGTGTTGGTTACAAACAGATCGTCACCAACCAATTGGATCTTGTCACCCATAACTTTAGTCTGGTAAGCAAAACCTTCCCAGTCAGATTCGTTCAGGCCATCTTCGATGGAAACGATTGGGTATTCTTTGGTTAAATCTTCCAGATAATGGGTAAATTCCTGAGAGGTGAAAGTCTTGCCTTCGCCTTTCAGTTCATAATTGCCAGTTTCTTCGTTATAGAATTCAGAAGCTGCGCAGTCCATAGCCAGAGTAATATCTTTACCCAGTACGTAACCTGCTTTTTCAACCGCTTCTTTGATTGCTGCCAGCGCTGCTGCGTTAGATTCCAGGTTAGGCGCATAACCTCCCTCATCACCTACCGCAGTGTTCATGCCTTTTGCTTTCAGCACTTTTGCCAGATTGTGGAACACTTCAGAACCCATACGCACAGCCTCTTTCAGAGTGCTTGCACCCACTGGCTGAATCATGAATTCTTGAATGTCTACGTTGTTGTCAGCATGCTCACCACCGTTGATGATATTCATCATTGGCAATGGCATAGAGAATTGACCCGGAGTGCCGTTCAGCTCAGCAATGTGCTCGTAAAGAGGCATACCTTTCGCTGCTGCCGCTGCTTTGGCGTTCGCGAGGGAAACGGCTAAAATCGCATTAGCACCGAAGTTAGATTTGTTTTCAGTACCATCCAACTCGATCATGATTTTATCGATGTTAGCCTGATCTTTCGCATCCTGACCAACCAGAGCCTGTGCAATTGGGCCGTTAACCGCAGCAATGGCTTTCAGTACACCTTTACCCATGAAGCGGGATTTATCGCCATCACGCAGTTCCAGTGCTTCGCGAGAACCCGTTGATGCGCCTGACGGAGCAGCAGACAGACCGACAAAGCCCCCTTCCAGATGCACTTCTGCTTCTACAGTTGGGTTACCACGGGAGTCGATGATTTCACGGCCAAGCACTTTAACGATTTTGGACATTAGGTTTTCCTCAGTACAAGTTAAATTCCGGGCAATAGATTGAAACTAAAAACAATTATCTTAAGAGTCATCAGCTTAAAACCAACCTATTGCCCCATATCTTATTTCAACTGGCCTTTCTGATATTTACCAGCAGCTTCAACAAAGCCAGCAAATAGCGGATGACCATCGCGAGGCGTTGAAGTGAATTCCGGGTGGAACTGGCATGCCACAAACCATGGATGCGCAGGGTTTTCAATGATTTCCACCAATTTGTTATCGACTGAACGGCCTGCAATACGCAAACCTGCATCTTCAATGCGTTTCAACAACAAATTGTTCACTTCATAACGATGGCGATGACGCTCAATGATGTCATCCTGGCCATACAGTTTACGCACCAGACTACCTTCAGTCAGATGGCACAACTGACCACCAACACGCATCGTTCCGCCGAGATCACTCTCTTCGCTACGTACTTCTACGTTGCCGTTCTCATCACGCCATTCGGTGATCAGGCCAACAACCGGTAACTTACATTCAGGCTCAAATTCAGTCGAGTTGGCCCCTGCCATTCCTGCAACGTTGCGAGAAAACTCAATCAGGGCAACCTGCATACCCAGACAAATGCCCAAGTACGGAACTTTGTTCTCACGGGCGTAACGGGCCGTCATGATCTTGCCTTCGATACCACGGCCACCGAAGCCGCCCGGTACCAGAATTGCATCCAGACCTTTCAGCACTTCAACACCACGGGTTTCGACGTCCTGTGAATCGATCAGCTTGATATTGACCGTCAGGCGATTTTTCAGCCCACCATGTTTCAGTGCTTCAATCACGGATTTATAAGCATCTGGCAGTTCAACGTATTTGCCCACCATCCCGATGGTAACTTCACCCGATGGGTTGGCTTCTTCGTAAATAACCTGTTCCCATTCGGACAGATCTGCTTCCGGGCGCTCGATGCTGAATCGTTTACAAATATAATCATCTAAGCCCTGAGATTTCAAGAGGCCTGGGATTTTATAAATGGAATCAACATCTTTTAAGGAGATAACCGCTTTCTCTGGTACGTTACAGAAAAGCGCAATTTTTGCACGCTCATTGGCGGGGATGATGCGATCTGAACGGCAGATCAGCACGTCCGGCTGAATACCAATAGACAGCAATTCTTTCACGGAATGCTGGGTTGGCTTAGTTTTCACTTCGCCCGCTGCGGCCATATAAGGCACCAGAGTCAAGTGCATGAACAGCGTATTTTCGCGGCCCACTTCTACCGCCATCTGACGAATGGCTTCGAGGAATGGCAGAGATTCGATATCACCGACAGTACCGCCGATTTCCACCAGCACAACATCATGGCCTTCTGCACCACGGATGATACGGTCTTTGATTTCATTGGTGATGTGAGGGATAACCTGAATGGTTGCGCCCAAATAATCGCCACGGCGTTCTTTGCGCAACACTTCAGAGTAGACACGGCCGGTCGTGAAGTTATTGCGGCGTGTCATTTTAGTTCGGATGAAACGTTCGTAATGACCTAAATCAAGATCAGTTTCAGCGCCGTCTTCGGTAACGAAAACTTCCCCGTGTTGGGTTGGACTCATTGTGCCTGGATCGACGTTGATGTACGGGTCCAGTTTCATAATGGTGACATTGAGTCCACGGGCTTCGAGTATAGCCGCCAAAGAGGCTGCGGCAATGCCTTTACCCAGAGAGGATACGACCCCGCCGGTCACAAAAATATAATTAGTTTTCATGCTGAACCTGAAAGTTTAGGTTTAAAAGGATGATGAATATAACAGGACGGGAAAGCAGTATACCCTAACCTTAATTTCGCTACAAACCATCTAAACAGGGTAAAGTGCCACTTAATCAGTAACACTGCAAAGCAACCGCACTGCTTTCTCTTTAAATTCATCAAGTTATTAGTGTGAAATTTTTTCACTTAATTCAGGTTATTCAGCTACGCATGCGACATCCTTTTCGCTATTTTTATGTCATTTTTTCTATCGCTGGCTTATAGCTGCTGATTTTTCACTTGCTGCCACATAGCATCCATCTCATCCAATGTAGCAGTTTCCAGTGTCAATCCTTTGTCCAGGATCAGTTTTTCGACATTGCGAAAACGATTTTCAAATTTCTGGCAGGCTTTTTGTAATGCCATCTCCGGCTTGTGACCTAAATGGCGGGATAAATTGACCACCGAAAACAGTAAATCTCCCAGTTCTTCTTCCAATCGGGTTTCATCAACAACGGCCTGCTGCACTTCAGCCATGACTTCGTCAATTTCTTCATAGACCTTATCCAACACAGGGCCAAGTGTATCCCAATCAAAACCAACCGAAGCACAGCGTTTCTGGATCTTATAGGCTTTCATCAGAGCCGGCAGACTGGCTGGAATATCATCCAGCACTGAATGCTGATCTTTCTCTGCCCTTTCTGCGGTCTTGCGCCGCTCCCAGCTTCCTATTGCCTCTTCGCTGCTGATCCCCGCTTGTTGATTGAAGATATGAGGATGGCGACGTTCCAGTTTGTTGCATACTGCCTCGCAGATATCGTCGAAATCAAATTGTTGTTGCTCCTGAGCCATTTGGGCATAAAACACAATGTGAAACAGCAAATCCCCCAGCTCTTCTTTCAGGGCATGAGTATCATTGCGTTCAATCGCATCGAGTACTTCATAAGTCTCTTCCAGCGTGTAAGGGGCAATCGTGGTTGAAGTTTGTATTTTGTCCCAGGGACAGCCATTCTGGGGATGGCGCAATTGCGCCATAATCCCTTTAAGCCGTTCGATGGGGATAGTTTTCATTTTATTCATATATAATCAATTACCGTGCAAACGTCTGGCTTCAATCACATCAGGCAATTGATTGAGTTTTGCCAATACCCGCCCAAGCACCTGTAGGTTATAAATCTCAATATTCATATCAATGGTAGCAAGCTGTTGCTTAACATCACTACGGCTGCTGACCCCCAGCACATTGACTTTTTCATTGGCGAGGATGGTTGTGATATCACGTAATAATCCACTGCGATCATTGGCAAGTACCCGCACCACAAGGGAGTAGCCACTGGAATAACTTTCGCCCCACACCGCATCAACGATCCGTTCTGGTGAACTGGCTTCCAATTCTGCCAGTTGATCACAATCAGCACGATGGATAGAAATACCACGCCCGCGAGTAATAAAACCAATGATCTCATCGCCGGGGATAGGCTGGCAGCAACGGGCAATGTGGTGCATTAAGTTACCAACGCCTTCAACAACAACCCGGCCATTATCTCTGGTTATATTACGTGGCGTATAGGTTTTGCTCTCCAGATTGCGAAGCGCCTCGCGATCCTCTTCTTCCGCTGTCGTTTTATTGAATCTGTTTTGCAGGAAATTCACCAATTGGTGGATACGGATATCACCGACACCAATGCCCGCCAGCACTTCTTCCAGTGAATGCACGTTGTAACGGGCAATCAGTTCCTTCTCTGCTTCTTTGACGGTGATACCCAAATGCGTCAACTCATTGTCCAACATTTGGCGACCGGCAATGATATTTTTGTCGCGATCTTGCTTGCGGAACCAGTTGTGAATTTTCGCACGACCACGGCTGGTCGTCACATAACCAAGGTTAGGGTTCAGCCAATCACGGCTTGGATTCGGGTGTTTCTGGGTAATGATTTCAATCTGATCACCCATCTGGAGCTGATAGCTGAAAGGTACGATGCGCCCGCCAATTTTTGCCCCAATGCAGCGATGCCCGACATCACTGTGAATATGATAGGCAAAATCCAACGGAGTAGAGCCGATTGGCAAGTCAATTACATCCCCTTTTGGCGTAAAGACATAAACGCGATCATCAAATACCTGACTGCGTACTTCATCCAGCATTTCGCCGGTATCCGCCATTTCTTCCTGCCATGCGATCAGCTTACGCAGCCACGCAATGCGGCTTTCATAACTGCCGGATTTACCCCCAATCGCAGTGCCTTCTTTGTATTTCCAATGCGCCGCAACTCCAAGCTCAGCATCGTCATGCATCTGGCGGGTGCGTATCTGGATTTCAAGGGTTTTACCCCCCGGCCCTAAAACGACAGTATGAATAGACTGATAACCGTTCGGTTTCGGGTTAGCGACGTAATCGTCAAATTCATCCGGCAAATGACGATAGTGAGTATGCACTATCCCCAACGCGGCATAGCAATCCTGTAGACGATCGACGACAATCCTCACGGCACGCACGTCAAACAGCTCATCAAAGGACAGGGATTTCTTCTGCATTTTGCGCCAAATGCTGTAGATATGTTTGGGACGCCCGTAAATTTCGCCGCTTATTCCTTCTTTCAACATATACTTACGCAGCATCGTAATGAATTTCTCGATATATTGTTCACGATCGATTCGACGCTCATGCAGCAGCTTGGCTATTTTCTTATATTCATCAGGATGCAGATAACGGAAGCAGAAATCCTCCAATTCCCATTTTAGCTGCCCAATCCCCAGCCGGTTAGCCAGAGGAGCATAGATATTGGAACACTCTTTGGCCGCCAGAACCCGCTCATCTTCGCTGGCATCCTTCACTTCCCGCAAATGGGCAATTCGTTCAGCCAGTTTGATAATGACACAGCGAAAATCTTCCACCATCGCCAGCAACATCCGGCGAACATTATCAACCTGTGCTGAACAGGTAGAGTCAGTATGCGTGGCTTTCAGTTGGCGAATGGCATCCATTTCCAGAACACCATGCACCAGATTCGTAATGGCCTTGCCAAAAGTTTCTGTCACTGTTTCGCTATCGAGTAGCCTGGCATTAAGGATGGGAAAGAGCAGCGCAGCGCGCATACTGTCATTATCCATGCTCAATGTGGACAGGATCTCCACCATTTCCACACCACGCCACAGTAACAGCTCCGCATCGGGGTGATCCTGAACTTTTGCGTGACAGTAATGCCATGTTTCTGCCAGTTTTTCACTGGATTGGGGGTTAGTGATGTTTAAACTCGCGATCCACTTATCAACAGCAAACTCACCTGCCGGTGTGAGATGCGCACTTCTTACCGCAACCATAATTTCTCCCTACTCGATAGTCATTGACTCACGGCTGAACAGTGCCATGGATTCCAGATGACCGGTGTGCGGAAACATATCCAGCATCCGCACACTGACAAGATGATAACCAGCTTCCAGCAGAATTTTGCTGTCCCGTGCCAGTGTTGTGGGGTTACAGGAAACGTAAACCACTTTCTCTGGAGCCAGTTTTACGATATGTGTCATAACACCCGCTGCACCTGCGCGGGCGGGATCCAGCAGCACTTTATTGAACCCTTGCACGGCCCAAGGCTGATGCTGAATATCCGATTCCAGATTTTCATGAAAAAAATCGACGTTATTAAGTTCATTGAGCTGAGCGTTATACTGCCCACTCGCCACCAGCGCAGCAACTCCTTCCACGCCAACTGCTGCCTGTACTTTAGTGGCAATCGGCAGGGTAAAGTTCCCCATGCCACAAAACAGATCCAGTACCCTGTCTGTTGGCTGCAAATCCAGCCATGCCAACGCCTGTGATACCATTTGTTGGTTAACTTCATCATTAACCTGAATAAAATCCCGCGGGCTGAACACCAGTTTTAATCCAGCTACCTGATACCACGGCTCAGATTGTGCATCTATCAAAGGGGCTTCCATCAAGGGTTCAAGGGATTTTTCATCGCCCGCCAGATAAACGGCCACATGATATTGCACAGAAAAAGTGCACAATATTTCCCTATCTTCGTGCTTCAAGGGATCAAGATGACGTAATACGATGAGCGGGCCATTATCTGCCAACACCAGTTCAACGTGTCCCAACCGTTTAACGGCATTCAGGCTGTTTAAGCACTGAGACAAAGGCAGCAATAATCGTTCCAGTTCAGGGCGCATAACAGGGCAGTGTTTGATATTGACCAGGTCGTTGGTTTGGCTCTGCCGGAATCCCATTAACAATGTACGCTGCTTAGCGTGATATTGCAGGCCAAGACGGGCACGGCGCCGATAGCCATATTCCGGACTGTGAATAATGGGTTGCGCACTGATATTAATCCCTGTTTCCCGCTGAATCAGGTGTTCCAACACACTGGCCTTGGTATTAACTTGTAGTTCAGAGGCAACGTGTTGCTGCTGGCATCCGCCACATACTTTAAAATGCGGGCAGCGAGGCGTTACGCGATATGGACTGTCTGACAGACGCTTGACCACTTTGGCTTTGGCAAACTGGCGTTTTTCCTCGGTCAGTTGGATTTGTGCCTGCTCACCCGGCAATAATCCCGGAATAAAGATAGTTTTTCCCTGATGGCGGGCAATTCCTTGCCCTTGGGCATCAAGATTATCTGCGGTAACGGAAATAATGCCTCGGTTTACGGAACGACGATTTGGGGAGTAAAATTGCACCATGATTCTGACTGACTTTGAAAAATTGAGTTCTGATTTTCCCACAATGGACGCCTATGACCAAATATAGCCTACGCACCCGTATGATGAGCCTGATATTGGTTCCTGTTCTACTGGTCGGAACGCTTGTGAGTATATCATTTATCTCATACCGCTATTACGAGTTGAAGAGCCTGATAGTCCGCAGTGGGATCAGTATTATTGAACCGTTATCTATTGCCAGCGAAGTTGGCATCAATTTGGATAATCGCCAGCGAGTCAAGTCATTGATAAATAGCCTGCATCGCCGGAACTCGGAAATTGTGCGAGCGATTGCAATTTTTGATGAGCACCATAAATTATTTGATATTTCGAATAACAAATATGATGTCAATCTTCTGAGAGTCGCTCCCGATGCCCCGATTCCAACCACTTTGTCCAAGACGGAATACGGCAATAGTATCATTTTGAAGATGCCGATTATCTCAGAAACGCCCTCTTCTCATCAGTGGCATAACGCTGCCAATGATACGTCTGCCAACGATACGTTGCCCATTGGCTATATTGCGATTGATTTAGATTTACGCGCCGCTCAGCTTCAACAGTACAAGGAAATTGCGACCTCAATCATTCTGTTAATTCTGTGTCTGGGAGGCACAGCCCTATTTGCCCATGTTCTGGTGCGTAAAGTGACACAACCATTAAACTGCATGGTCCAAGCGGTAGATCGCATTCGGCAGGGACAATTAAACAGCCGTGTCACTGGCGCTATGCCGGGAGAATTGGCCGCACTCCAGAATGGCATCAATACCGTAGCGGAATCGCTTTCGAAGTACAGGGACGAAATGCAGCTCCACATTGATCAGGCCACTTCCGATCTGCAAATTACGATGGAGCAGTTAGAAATCCAGAATGTTGAACTGACCATCGCTAAAAAACGGGCACAGGAAGCGGTCAGGATCAAAACGGAATTTCTGGCTAATATGTCCCATGAATTGCGTACTCCCCTTAATGGCGTTATTGGCTTTACCCGCCAGATGTTGAAAACGCCCATTACCGCCCAACAAATGGAGTATCTCTATGTCATTGATCGTTCAGCCAACAACCTACTGAAAATCATCAATGACATTCTGGATTTCTCACGTCTGGAATCCAACAAGCTGGTGCTGGATCAAGTGCCTTTCCTGCTGCGAGATACCGTCAATGAAGTGATTGAGCTACTGACTCCCGCTGCCAGTGATAAAAACCTGCCACTGCATCATCATATTGATGAGAATTTACCTAACCTGATGATCGGTGATCCCATTCGCTTACAGCAAATACTCACTAACCTCATTGGCAATGCGATTAAATTCACGGACAAAGGCAGTGTGACGCTGGATATTAAATTACGCCAGCAGCAACATCATCTCGTACAAATTGACTTTGTCGTGACTGATACCGGTATCGGCATTAAACCTGAATATCGTCCGATTTTGTTTCAGGCCTTCAATCAGGCCGATGCCAGCATTACCCGCCATTACGGAGGAACAGGATTGGGTTTAAGTATCACCAAAAGACTGGTGAATGAAATGAAAGGGGAAATTGATTTCACCAGTGAAATCGCCAAAGGTACCGTGTTCTATTTTGATATCTGGTTGGAAAAGGAAGAATTCTTATTCGGTTCATTACCTGAGCTTCTGCCCGTTTCTCCCGTCGTACCGCGTTTAGCCATGACGGTGATGGCGGTGGATGATAATCCTGCTAACCTGAAATTGATTGGTGCTCTGTTGAGTGAGCAAGTTGAAAATACTTTACTGTGCCGCAATGGCATAGAAGCATTGGAAACAGCGGAAAAACATCCGCTGGATCTTATTTTGATGGATATCCAGATGGCAGATCTGGATGGGATTCAAACCTCTGAACTGATCCATCAATTGCCTCTGCATAAAGAGACACCGATTGTGGCCGTGACAGCTTTTGCCTGCCATGAAGCAAACAGTGCACCGTTTATTGATTATCTTTCCAAGCCCTTGGACGAAAATCGCCTGAAAAAATTACTGAATCAATTCAATAACCAGAAATGCGATCACCAAAAGTACGGGCAACAGAAAAAACCACCAGCTATTGATTGGATTATGGCGTTGCAGCAAACCGCCGGCAAGGAATCACTGGCACGAGAGATGCTGGAAATGCTGGTGCAATCATTACCAAACATGAAGAACATGATAGAACACGCTTTAACCACAGATGGAGAGGCAACCCGCAAACACTTTCAGCATCATGTCCATCAATTACACGGAAGTTGCTGCTATAACGGTGTGCCTAAACTGAAAGCGATTTGCGAATTCGTCGAAAAACAACTACAGCAAGATATTGCGCTTGCCGATCTGGAACCCGAGTTACTGGAGTTTATGGATGAGATCGAGCATGTTATTTCAGCCGCGCCCGCTATATTCGAGACAACTGTACTCAGGGAAACGCATACCGTTATTTCGTTACCATAAATTTACGGTATTCTTCATAAGCGTAATGATCCGTCATGCCACTGATATAGTCCTGAATCAGACGCGCCCGATAATAAAATTCGAGGACATCTTTTTCTGCTTCATCAGTGGCAACAATATGTTCTACCGCTTCACCATAAGCCAGACGATGTTTAGTCGAAAGTTTATGCAGCAGGCGAGTTTCAATAAAATATTTTTTATGGAAATTATTCTGATTCAGTTCTATGAAATCCTGTCGGGACAGCTCCAACAAGGGGCTATACACATCCAGTAATCCATTAATAATCCGGTAGCCCTGTAATTCTAATTCTTCGACTTCAGGATGATTGAAGACGTGTTTGCGCGTGACATTTTTTAAGGTTTTCAGTAAACGATGCTCATCCCCATTCCCTTCCAGCAGGGCGTGGTTAAATGTGCCCGCGTAAATTTCCGGCAGGTGTTCGATAAATAGCCTGGCAGTGTAAGGAACCAGTTTTCCCGTAATAAATACCCGCAAATACATAAAAAATTGTTCATGGATATTACGGCGAACTTCATTGTTGGTTGTTTTCTTATAGGCTTGTATTACAGTAGATTCAAATAAATCCCCTTTTCTGTGCCCGCCATTTTCTTCCCACTCTTTTTTCAGGTATTCCACTAACTGGTCAACATTAAAAATGCCTTTTTCGACGGCATCATCCAAATCCGCAATGCAGTACGAAATATCATCAGCAGCTTCCATAATGTATGTCAGCGGAAAACGGCAGAAATCGCCCATTTGCAGCTCTTTTCTCAACTCACGGATAAAACTGTCTTCTGACCAGTAATAGCCTTTTTTCTTCATCAGGTAGCTGAATTCAGCAGGAGATTCCTCCAGACGATAAGCCGGGCAGGTATATTTCAAGATACAGCCAATTTGGGCATAAGTGAGATTCAACCTAAGCAGATTATGCGCCAGACGAATAGCTTGAGCATTACCTTCAAACTGGCATAAATCTTTACGCAATTGCCGACGGAACAGATCTTTCTTTTCTTCACCGCTCAAACGCAATGCTGCAACTTTGCAGTTATCCTGACGATTTTCCATTTTTGGTGAATAATCCGGGTCCAATCGGCGGGAAAACCAATCTTTAATCGCCGCTTCGCCAAAATGTCCGAATGGCGGATTCCCAATATCGTGCATCAGGCAAGCCATTTCAACCAGGCTTTCAAAAGCAAGTAAGCGATCACTTAGCCCATATTTTTTCAGTAAGTCTTGCTTTGTCAGCTCGGCAATAATTGTTTTTGAGATATAGCGCCCTATTTGCTGAACTTCAAGCGAATGAGTCAATCGACTGCGTACAGCCGCATTGCGCTCAAGCGGGAATACCTGCGTTTTTTGCTGTAATCGCCGAATGGCGGCTGAGTTGATGATCCGACCGCGATCACTTTCAAATTGGCGAGTGACTTGATCTTCATCATCGGGATGAATGGAAGATTTACTGAACTTACGTTGGTAATTCAACTTCTGTTTGAAATCAATCTTAGACATTAACCCTCCCATACCGAATGAAACGATTATTTAAAATTGGAATCTCCGGTAAATAGCTATTCAGTGATACACTTGCCGATTAAATCGGCCTTTTAATATAGACCAATCCATTAATAACAAGTGAGTATGACACAATGAAAGTAGGCGTAATAGGCGCAATGGAACAAGAAGTGACTTTATTGCGTGACCAGATTGAAGGTCTGCAAACACTGTCACGAGCTGGGTGTGAAATCTATACCGGCAAGTTAAACGGCGTTGATATCGCCTTGCTGAAATCCGGTATTGGTAAAGTTTCTGCCGCACTGGGAACGACTTTATTGATTGAACATTGCCAGCCGGATATCGTGATTAACACAGGCTCTGCCGGTGGCCTTGATCCCAAATTAAAAGTGGGTGATATCGTCGTTTCCGAAGAAGTGCGCTATCACGATGCAGATGTTACCGCTTTTGGTTATGAACCGGGCCAAATGGCGCAATGCCCGCCTGCTTTTGTTGCTGACGAATCATTAATCACTCTGGCAGAAAAATGTATTCAATCCCTCGATCTGAATGCAGTTCGCGGTTTGGTTTGCAGTGGAGATGCTTTTATCAATGGTTCTGAACCATTAGCCCGCATTCGAGCCACTTTCCCGAAAGTTGCTGCGGTTGAGATGGAAGCAGCGGCTATTGGTCATGTTTGCCATCAATACAATATACCATTTGTTGTCGTTCGCGCTATTTCTGACGTTGCCGATCAAGAATCCCATATCAGCTTTGATGAATTTTTAGTTGTCGCTGCGCGTGAATCTACACGGATGGTCAACGCCATGTTAACTGAATTCAGCAAACAATAATCCATCATTTAAAGTGGAGCATAAATAATGAAAATGGCCTCTCATCGATTTACTCAGATGGCATGCTCATTCCTTCTATATAGTTTTTTATATAGCTTTTTATGTGTTTTCAGTGCTCCACTTTATGCAGCGGCTTCCCGTGTCATTAGTCTTGCACCGTCAACAACAGAACTGGCATATGCCGCGGGACTCGGCGATCAACTTGTCGCAGTTAGTGCTTACTCAGATTATCCAGAAGCCGCCAAAAAACTGGAGCAGATTGCTGATTGGCAAGGAATTAATGTAGAACGCATCATCGCCCTGAAACCCGATCTCATTCTGGCATGGCGTGGAGGCAATCCTCAACGGCCTCTGGAGCAACTTGCTGCTTTAGGCATTCCGATTTTTTATTCTGATGTGAAAAAAGTAGAAGATGTTGCAACTGATCTGGAACGACTTGCTGCCTATAGCCCACATCCCGACATTGCCCAAAAATCGGCTGCGGATATTCGCCAAAAGTTCAACCAATTAAAGCAAGATTACGCCAGCCCAAATCCTAAGCCGGTGTTTTTACAATTTGGCACGAATCCGATTTTTACCTCATCTGCTCACACCATCCAAAGCGAAATCGTTTCCGTATGCGGCGGCAGAAATATTTTTGCTGACAGCCCTGTTTCGTGGCCACAGGTTAATCGTGAGCAAGTACTTACCCGCAAACCGGAAGTGATTGTTATGGGTGGAACGGAAGAGCAGAAACAGCGGATTGCGGATTTTTGGCAGCCGCAATTAAATATTAAAATTATCACACTGAATGATGACTGGTTTAGTCGTTCGGGGCCGAGGGTTATTTTGGCAACAGAACAACTTTGTAAGCAACTAAATTAATCTGATTAAAAATATAATTGATCAGATAAATTCTTCGATAATTCCTTACAAAATAGCCTCCAAACAGGAGGCTAATGATTGCAGGAATTAGCAATATCTCAATCAAATACTGAAAGAAGAGCCACAACCGCAAGTCGTTTTTGCATTCGGGTTGGTGACAACAAACCGGGAACCTTCCAGCCCTTCCGTATAATCCACACAACCGCCTACCAGATATTGCAGACTCATTGGGTCAATAACCAGTTCAACCCCTTGTTTCTGAATGGTGAGATCACCCTCGTTAATTTGGTCATCGAAAGTGAAACCATACTGGAAACCGCTGCAACCACCACCTGTAATATAGACCCGCAGACGCAGGTTCGGGTTATCTTCATCAGCAACCAGCACCTTCACTTTGTTGGCTGCGGCATCAGTAAACTGCAAAGGCAGTGCAGTATCATCGCTCATATTTTTGCTCCAGTCCGGTTTTCCGGTAAAAATTCTCGGAAAGTCGTTTTATGCTTTCTGATTAGTTAACGGCGATTATCCAATACCTGACTGATTCGTTCAAGTTTTGCCACATGAACATAACAACTCAAATCATGTCGTTCTTCATTGCCAGTGGGTCGAGAATAGATGCTTGGCAAAAAAAATCCCATAAGTAAAGACCACTCATAAAGAGTGATCTGCGAGAAGTGAATTTTGGCTGATAACAATCAGGCGGTGTGTATGGACATCCTTGTCATTTCTCCAACAAAATTCATCCCATCTGTCATAGAATTCTGTCATAGAGGAAATGAGCGTCAGAGGAGGGCAATTCATTTCGCCATCATCAGAAGTGCCATCAGAAGCGTATATTCGGTAGCCTTTGACCATTGCCCAGTCGATCATTTTTTCCCAAA
Organism: Xenorhabdus miraniensis; assembly: GCF_002632615.1. The sequence goes on along the minus strand of NZ_NITZ01000004.1, from coordinate 102,748 downwards.
AGCGTTTACCGTCTTGTGTTTGTGCTTCATCGGTTACGACAATACTGTACTTGCTCAATAAATACTTAAAAAAATCTCTTGGCAAATTACCGATAGCATTTTGATGTTTCATACGAGGTGTACGCCACAACGCAATTTGAGTACAAGTTTCCCTTTCTAACACTATGTCCTTGCGAAAATTTAACTTAACAAAATAAACAGTTTCAGAATTATCGCTAATAGTCACCATGCGGTATTCATGTTCCTTGAGGGATTTTACTAAACGATATCCATAAGGAACATCAAAGTTTGGTAATTCAAAATCTTTTACTCCTTTTTGTAAAAAAGCCTTTGTGTGCTCTTCGTTTTTTTTAGGATGACGTAATTTATAGTTAAATCCTGTATCGGGGATCAAATATGGCATAGAGTGATTTTTCGCTTCATCAATCAACATGTACTTGCCCTCCGAAAGATAGGACAATCCTTTGATACTTATAAAATTATCACCATTATAATACAGTCTTTGCACTGATTGGATAAATTATCATCACTATAATACAACTTTGGCACCAATTGCTCAAATTGCATGCAATTCCATTGCGCTTAGTTTTTATAAAATCAGTAACAAGATAGGCTTTAACTTAATTATATATTACGAAAACACGACCCTATCCCACTAATATCGCTCGCTTATTTTTGTTCAGAGATCTCTCACAAACTCTCATCTATATGATAATTTGGCTTCCCCATTGGGGTGCTTTAGAATGGCATTCCCATATCTGTACCGTTATCTTTCAGGAGCTTTTATTAATGAGCCAGTCCGAAACGCTTTACTCTCAGGCAAAACATGTGATCCCCGGCGGTGTCAATTCACCTGTACGTGCTTTTAACGGTGTTGGCGGTACGCCTGTCTTTATCCAACGTGCTGATGGTGCCTACCTTTATGATGTCGATAACAATGCCTATATTGACTATGTCGGGTCATGGGGACCAATGGTACTTGGGCATAATCACCCTGCCATCCGTAATGCCGTCATTGAAGCTGCTGAACGTGGCCTGAGTTTTGGCGCGCCAACCGCTGCCGAAGTGGAAATGGCAAAATTGGTCACAAAACTGGTGCCTTCCATGGATATGGTGCGTATGGTGAACTCAGGTACAGAAGCGACCATGAGTGCCATTCGTCTGGCTCGCGGTTATACCCAACGCGACAAGATTATTAAATTCGAAGGCTGCTACCACGGTCACGCTGACTGTCTGTTGGTTAAAGCAGGCTCCGGCGCCCTGACTATCGGTCAACCAAACTCTCCGGGGGTTCCTGCGGATTTTGCTAAACATACCCTGACTTGCATCTACAATGATTTGAACTCCGTTCGCGAATCCTTCGAAAAATATCCTGAAGAAATTACCTGTATCATTGTTGAACCTGTCGCCGGCAACATGAACTGTATTCCACCATTGCCAGAATTCCTGCCAGGTCTGCGTAATCTGTGTGATGAATTTGGTGCCTTACTGATCATTGATGAAGTAATGACAGGTTTCCGCGTTGCTCTGGGTGGTGCGCAGGACTATTACAATGTTAAGCCGGATTTGACATCGCTTGGCAAAATCATCGGCGGTGGTATGCCTGTAGGCGCTTTTGGTGGTCGTCGGGAAATCATGGAAAAATTGGCGCCAACCGGTCCTGTTTATCAGGCGGGAACTCTTTCTGGTAACCCTATAGCGATGGCTGCGGGTTTGGCTTGTCTGAACGAAGTTGCCCAAGCGGGTGTTCATCAGCGCCTGAGTGAATTAACCGATAAACTGGCTACTGGCCTGAAAAATGCCGCATCGACAGCAGGTATTCCTCTGGTTGTTAATCACGTCGGTGGCATGTTCGGTATTTTCTTTACCGATGCGGAAAGCGTTACCTGCTATCAGGATGTAATGAAGTGCAATGTAGAACGCTTCAAGCAGTTCTTCCATTTAATGCTGGATGAGGGGATTTACCTGGCACCCTCCGCGTTTGAAGCAGGGTTTATGTCCATTGCTCATTCAGATGAAGATATTCAGCGTACTGTTGATGCAGCAGCGCGTTGTTTTGCAAAACTGAAATAAAATACCCGCTTCCCTTCCTCAGACGCCACAATTTATCCCTACAATTCCGTGGCGTCTGAATAAAGGCTCACACCAAAGCCCGTATCGCCTGAATCGCTGACATTATCGCCAAAACACCAAGCAAAATCAGTACCAACCAGCGAAAATGCTGTGGGCTAATCTGTGATCTCAAGCGAGTACCAATAAAAAGAGAAAGCAAGGATAACGCTGTTAGTATCACTACCGGCCATAAATAATCCGAGGAAAACAGTGCGAACGCTTCATGGTGTAATACGATTAATTGGCTGATCTTGCCAAGTAAAAAACACAAATTCGCTGCTCGTGCAATTTCATGGCGATCACTGCTCATGGCCAATAAGCACATAATTAAGATAGGTGACATCGCATTGGTTGCGCCGCCAATAATACCAGCAGCTAAACCAAATAGAGATAAAACAGTGGGATTTTCTGGCAAATGCAGCTTACTGCTATGCGTACTATTAATAATGTAAAATGCAATTACACCGCTCAGCAATAATTGCAAATAGGCTGGATTAATTAAAAATAACAGTTTCGCACCAATAAAACTGCCGAGCAGTGAAAAGAAGGCTAACAAACCATATTTATATAAAATATTACCAATCTTTCCGCCCGATATTACACTAAAGATATTAACCAATAATGTTGGCCATAAGGCTAATACAACCGCCTCTTTTAATGGCATAAATAGGCTTAATGCGGTTGTACTGGCTATCGGAAAGCCGATACCACTAATGCCATGTAATAACGCAGCGGTAATAAAGAGTAAGGATAAAACAACAATATTCATGCTATCACCCACACATAAAAAACGACTGCGTTTTTAATTCATGTAGCACACCAACTCCCAGCATATAAACATATCCCATGAATAAAAATTAATATCAAAATTGTGCCATAGTCTATAGCAGACAAAATATCTTGATACTTTTTTTTGCGATGGAGATTGAATATCCGAATAAGGAACCAGGTTGTTACCTCAACTTCGTTTCGTTATCTGGGATACAATATGCCATTGACAGCATACTATCCAGAACTCACCGTAGATTCTGCATCTTAAAATGGTTGTCAGCTTAGTTAAATGTTGAATATTGGATAAAATGATATCAAAATACGATACTACTTACTTATGAACAAACGTCACCAAAAAACTCTGTCAGATGTGTTTACCAGACCTGTCAACGGCTCTATAAAATGGTCTGATATTGAAGCACTTTTTACCGCATTAGGCGCAGAGATCCATGAACGGGAAGGTTCCAGGATCGCAGTTTTGTTGAACGGTGAAAAGCGTATTTTTCACAGGCCACACCCCAGACCGACTACTGACAAGGGAGCGGTTAACTCTATTCGTATCTGGTTGGATAGCTTAGGAATAAAACCATGATGAATAATACACTTAAAATAGATGGTCACACGGCTGTTATCTCTTTCGATCCGGACATAGAAATGTTCCGTGGCGAGTTTATCGGCTTAAATGGTGGTGCTGATTTTTACGCTTATAGCGTTGATGAACTGAAAAAAGAAGGCTCGATATCACTGACAATTTTTCTGGATGAATGTAAGAAAGATGGTATAAAACCCTACAAAACTTACAGTGGTAAAATTGCAGCCCGGTTGACACCAGAACGTCATCATGCTTTAACGATCACCGCACAAGCCACAGGTCAATCTCTCAACGAACTTTTAAACGAAGGCGTTGATCTCGTGATAGAAAAACACTCTTGATCTCAATATAGAGCAAGATGAGGTTTATAAGGGCACTATTGAATTAAGTAATTTATCCATCCCCACTATCACAAATGGGGATGGTATTTTATAACTATATTATTACTTATTACTATTATTACTGACCAAACATCTCACGCAGCCAGCCCGGCGCTTCTTCCCCATTTTCCTCTATTGGCTGTTGCTCTGATTGCTGACACAAAGCCTGTGGATCGTCTGTCCAAACCGGTAATATCCTTACACCATTACCCGCACAATTGAAGCTGCCATCTTCATTGACTGACATATCCACGATACCTTCCGGCGGACGGTTATTCAGCATCAATGGCGTTTCGTTTTCCAGATAACGCTCGTAAATCTTTAATGCTCCCGTCGCCCCCGTCAACTTGGTGGGACCATTGTTATCGCGCCCAGTCCAGACAATCGCCACTTCTTTACCATCAATTCCTGTAAACCAACTATCACGAAGATCATTGGTCGTTCCGGTTTTCCCTGCCAAATTATATTTGCCATATTTTCCAACCAATGAACGGCCAGTGCCTCGCGCTATGACTTGCTGCATACCGTATAATGTCAGATAAGCAGCCTGTGGCGGAATAGCCCGCTCTGCCTGTGGGTAGCTCTGGTAAACCACCGTACCATCTTCGGCAATGATAGAACGCAAGGCGGAGAGTTTTGCACGATTACCGCCGCTGGCAATGGTCTGGAACTCTTGCGCCATTTCCATTGGCGTTAACTCAATCGCACCCAATAACATGGCGGGAACCTGTTTGATCTCTTTCGCAGGAATTCCCAGAGAGATTAAGGTACTGGCAATGCGATCCAACCCAACATCCAGCCCCAAGTTCACCGTCGGAATGTTCATCGAGCGTGCCAACGCATCTATGATCATAACGCGCCCGCTAAAAGTACGGCTAAAGTTCCTCGGTTCCCAAGGTTTCCCCCCGGTCTGAGGGATAGAAATAGGCTCATCTGCCAGCCAAGTATTCAGGCGATATTTATCCGGCTGACTCAATGCCGTCAGATACGTCGCTGGTTTGGCAAGAGAGCCGATCAAACGGCGGGCATTCAATGCCCGGTTAAACCCGGCATATTGCGGCTGGGAACCGCCTACCATCGCACGAACTTCGCCACTGAAACGGTCAACGACAACCATTGCCCCTTCCAGATCTTCAATATTACGGGCTTTCCGTAGAGCGGTAACGCCTTCTTCTACCGATTTTTCCGCCGCAAACTGTGCAACCGGATCTAAAGTGGTAAAGATTTTCACACCCGATAAGTCATTAACTTTATCGCCTAGCTTTTCCTGTAGTTCCTGACGCACTAACTGCATAAAAGCAGGTTGTGGTGTAATTCCCTCATTTTTCAGCTTCACACCCAATGGGCGGGCGCTCAATTCATCATATTGTTGCTGAGAGATAACGTTTCGGCTCTGAAGAATTTTTAACACGACATTACGGCGTTCCAGTGTCACTTTGGGATTGCGCCAGGGGTTATATAAAGATGCCCCTTTGACCATCCCCACCAGCAACGCCTGCTGATCCAAAGTCAGTTCCCCAATCGGCCTCCCAAAATAGTACTGGCTCGCCAGAGGGAAACCATGGATTTGCTCGTCACCACTTTGCCCCAGAAAGACTTCGTTCAGGTACAGTTCAAGGATGCGATCCTTACTGTAACGGGCATCCATCAATAACGCCATGTAGGCTTCATTCACTTTACGGCTCAAGGTACGTTCATTGGAAAGAAACAGGTTTCTCACCAATTGCTGCGTCAGGGTACTTCCCCCTTGAACCGTGCGCCCCGCCATTAAGTTAGCCAATGCGGCACGGACAATGGAAAGCGGCCTGACTCCGTCATGTTCATAGAAATAACGATCTTCTGTTTGCAGTAGAGCCTCAACCAATGATTGAGGGAAGTCCGGGCGCGAGATAAACAGGCGCTGCTCGCCATTCGGCGATTGCATCATTGTGATCAGTTTCGGATCAAGGCGGAAGAAACCAAACTGACGTTGATTTTCCAGGTTTTGAATGCTGGAAAGGTGATTATTATCAAAGGTCAATCGGGCTTGAATTTGCCCTTCTTTACCATCAGGGAAATCAAATGGACGACGCAGCATCTCAATGCTATTACCCTTGACAATGAATTCACCTGCACGGGTGATTCTGGTCACTTTCCGGTACTGCATCCCTTCCAGTAAACGGATCATTTCATCCTTACTGTAATTCATGCCGGGTTCGAGGTTAACCATCCGGCCATACACTGCGGCAGGTAAATCCCAAACTTTACCGTCAATACGCTGGCGAATTTTGTTATCCAGATAAACACCATAAATAACAAACAAGACTATCAACACAATAAAGACTTTTAACAGCAGCCACAAAAACCAGTTCCCTCTATTCTTGGGGGGGCGGACCTTGGATGGTCGGGAATTCTTCCCTTTTTTAGTCATGACTTCATCCTCATCGTCGTCAAAATCATCATCTTCATCATCTTTATAATCATCATAGTTATCCCGCCGATCGCGTTTTTTTGATGCGCGCCCGCGACGAGGCCCCGATTTTTTACCTTTGCGTCCGATTGGCTGACGATCATCATCAGACATACCGAATTCTCCAATGTTTACAATGCAGTAATATGAATTAAAAGTAATCACATATATTTTTTCACGCGCTTCGTCGGCGCCGTGTTGGCAGGATCATCTGGCCATAAGTGTTTGGGGTAACGCCCTTTCATCTCTTTTTGTACTTCACGGTAAGCGCCCTGCCAGAATGCAGCGAGATCTTGCGTGATCTGTAATGGACGATGGGCAGGAGATAATAATTCAATGACAACCGGAATTCTCCCTTTCGCCAATACCGGATTTTGCTGCTCCCCATACATTTCTTGCATTCTGACTGACAGGACGGGCGGCTTATCGTTAAAATATCGGATAGTGATCCTGCTCCCAGTTGGCACAGTGTAATTAGTAGGCAATTCATTATCCAGTATTTGCCGTTGCTGCCAATCAAGCAAACTCATCAGGCAAGATGAAAGTTCAATCTGACGCAGCCCTTTCAAATCACCGATGCCTCCCAACGCCGGAAGCAACCAGTGCTCAAGGGTATTTAGCAAGGATTCATCGTCAACCGTCGGCCACTCTACTTCCGGCAGCCATTCCGTTGCCCTTTGCAAACGAATACGCAATTGCAACGCTTCCTGTGACCAATTCAACGCTGATAAACCTTCCTGCCGAACCCAATTCAGCAAGGCTTCTTGTAATTCCGATTCTGAAGGTTTTGCCAGAGGCTGAGCTTTGACAACTAAACGCCCACATTGCAAACGTTTCCATGCCCGCAACGAGCCTTTGTTATCATCCCACTCCACGGCTGTATGTTCAGTAAACAGAAGCGGAGATTGTCGTAAGGTATGTTCGATATCTAAAGGGCAGGCAAGCGATACTCTGGCATCAGGCGTATTAAGCTGCTGCAACGATGGAATAACCAACCAGCCTTCTCCCGAAAGTGGTTCCTCACGCTCCACCATGACACCCAAACCATTAGCGAGCTGAAAACGTCCAAGGTTATCACGGTTTTTGGCGATCCTGTCTGGAAATCCCTGTACCAATAATTCAGGGATAGCAGCAAGGTTAATGTTCTCTGTATAATTCTCAGTGCCTTGTTTTCCATTCTTGCCCACAAGATTCCTGATAAGCTGATTAGCCCGTTGCTGCCAATGGCGCTGATTTGATGTCATCCAATAAGTAATATCAGGTTGTCCACGGCGAGGGGGTTCTTCCAGAATCGCAACCAATTTTGCTGCCGTTGCCAATGCCGAACTGTCTTGTTCCTTTTCTGCACACTCTTTACCTGAACATAACATTGCCGCCAAACGCGGTTCGCTACCGGATTCCGCCATCCGCCAACCACGGGCAGTCAATTGTTGATATTCATCCAATGCCCCCAATCGCAATAACAACGATGCTGCAACAGCTAATGCAGGTTGTGGAGGGTTATCCATCCACTGGAGCTGGCGACTGTCACGGCATCCCCACTGTAAAAGGGAAAGCAACAGACTGCTGAGATCTGAATGCAGGATTTCCGGTTCACTGTGTTCCGTCGCCCTTTCTGCTTGCTCTTGACTGAACAGATGCCAACAAACGCCTGACTCCAATCGTCCGGCGCGTCCTGCCCGCTGAACCATTGATGCCTGGCTGATGCGCTGAGTGATTAAACGCGTCAGGCCGCTTTTCGGCTCAAACCGACTGGTACGTTCAAGGCCGCTATCTACCACCAACCGGATGCCTTCAATCGTCAAACTCGTTTCTGCAATATTGGTTGCCAACACAACCTTACGCATCCCCATTGGGGCTGGCGCTATCGCCTTGCGTTGATCTGACAGCGACAATGCACCATACAGTGGGCACAATAACGTATCGTCGCTGACCTTTCCTTCCAGCTGCGAAAATACCCGCTGAATTTCACCGATACCGGGCAGAAACAGCAACAGTGATCCCGTCTCCTGCTGCAATAAACGCAATACTGCCGACGCGACTGACTGTTCGAAAGGCTGATGAGCAGGAAGCGGATGATAAGATCTTGCAACCGGATAGCTACGCCCTTCTGATACAATCACTGGCGCATCCGGCAACAGAGAAGAAAGACGCTGATTATCCAGCGTTGCAGACATTACCAGAATACGCAAGTCATCCCGCAATCCCTCCTGTACATCAAGCAACAACGCCAGCGCTAAATCCGCCTGCAAACTACGCTCATGAAATTCGTCAAGAATGACGAGAGAAACACCGCTCAATTCAGGATCTTGCTGGAGCATGCGGGTTAGAATCCCTTCCGTCACCACTTCAAGGCGTGTCGAAGCACTGACTTTAGTTTCAGAGCGCATCCGATAGCCCACGGTCATACCGACAGGTTCATTCAATTGCTCAGCAAGGCGTTCAGCCACACTCCGCGCGGCAATACGCCGAGGTTCCAGCATAATAATGCGGCCTGCCGATGGTGTTTGATTCAGAATCGCCAATGGTAATCCGGTCGATTTTCCTGCCCCTGTGGGGGCATGTAGCAGCACCTGTTTCGACGTTTGCAATTTAGCAATAACGGATTCTACGACGTCATAAATGGGTAATAACAAAGGATCACCATAATGGATTAACTTTCAACAGATGCCATTGTAGCATTAGCATCTTTGATTTCATTTCATCGAATTTCAGGTTACTGAGATTGTCGATCACGGGTTATAAAGGAAAGTTTATGGAATTTTCGCCACCCCTAAAGCCTGCCACTTTAATCCGCCGTTATAAGCGCTTTCTGGCAGATGTCCTTACACCAGAAGGAGAAACACTTACCATACACTGTGCCAATACGGGTGCAATGACAGGTTGTGCTACACCGGGAGATACTGTCTGGTATTCCACATCCGACAATCCCAAACGTAAATACCCGAATAGCTGGGAACTGACGCAGACTCAAAATGGGCACTGGATTTGTGTCAATACCCTCAGAGCCAATGATTTGGTCTATCAAGCCATTGAAAAAAAGGTAATTTCGGAATTATCTGGTTATGAGCAAATTAGCCGTGAGGTGAGTTATGGAAAAGAGAAAAGCCGTATAGATTTATTGTTACAATCAAAACAACGAGTTAATTGTTATATTGAAGTCAAGTCAGTAACGTTGTTACAGGAAAATTATGGTTATTTTCCCGATGCGGTAACAATTCGCGGGCAAAAACATTTACGTGAGCTATCATTGATAGCACAACAAGGTCAGCGCGCTGTCCTGTTATTTGCTGTTTTACATTCTGGGATCAGTCAGGTTGCGGCAGCAAAACATATTGACCATGATTATGCTTTTCTTTTGGAACAAGCATGTAATTCAGGGGTCGAAGTAATTTGTTACAAGGCCAACATGACAGAAGGCAGGATGATACTAAGTGACAAATTGCCTTTTTTATCAATAGGATAATTTGTAAACAGATCATGCTGACGAGGTTAGTTTTGCGATATATTTAAGCAGTAAACATGTCTGCCTTCACAGCATTGCAAAACTAATGGCAGGAACAATTGCCAACCTCGCAGTCATCTGCTATTTATAGCGGCCTATTTTTTCCCCCTGCTGTTGGGGGGCCGTTTGATAGTGCGTGTGTAAGGAGAAGCATTATGCAAGAAGGGCAAAAACGTAAAACCTCGTCCTTGAGCATTCTCGCCATCGCTGGGGTAGGACCCTACCAGGAAAAGCCAGGCGAAGAATACATGAACGATGCCCAGTTAGAGCATTTCAAGCTGATTCTGGAAGCATGGCGCAATCAACTCAGGGATGAAGTAGACCGTACTGTATCTCATATGCAAGATGAGGCAGCAAACTTCCCTGATCCAGTTGACCGTGCGGCGCAAGAAGAAGAGTTCAGTCTTGAATTACGTAATCGGGATCGTGAGCGTAAGTTGATCAAAAAGATCGAGAAAACGCTGAAAAAAGTCGAAGAGGACGACTTCGGCTATTGTGAGTCCTGTGGGGTTGAAATCGGCATCCGCCGTTTAGAAGCTCGCCCAACAGCCGATTTATGTATTGACTGTAAGACGTTGGCTGAAATTCGCGAAAAGCAAATGGCTGGCTAACAAAATAGGGTTAAGTACGGCGCTGAACAGCGCCGTATTCCCCTACATTGATCCTGATATGATTCAATCTGAACACTCCTCGTTATATATTGGGCGCTTCGCTCCGTCACCTTCCGGCGATCTCCATTTCGGTTCCCTGGTGACTGCACTGGGCAGTTATCTGCAAGCACGTGCCTGTCATGGGAAATGGCTGATGCGTATTGACGACATAGATCCCCCACGGGAAGTACCCGGAGCCGCCAATCGGATATTGAAAACCCTTGAGCATTATGGCCTTTACTGGGATGACGACGTTCTTTATCAATCCCAACGCCATGAAGCCTATCGTGCCATCCTCGATCAGTTAAAACAGCAGGGAAATAGCTATTGCTGTACCTGTACCCGCCAGCGCATTCAACAACTGGGCGGTTTTTATGATAAACACTGTCGTCATTCACACTTACCGAGCCATAATGCGGCAATTCGCCTGAAACAACACCATCCGGTTCATGGTTTTTGCGATAAATTGCAAGGGCACATCACCGTGTCTATGGCAATGGCGGAAGAAGATTTCATTATTCATCGCAAAGATGGGTTATTCGCCTATAATCTTGTCGTTGTTATTGATGATAACTATCAGGGCGTCACTGAAATTGTCAGAGGGGCAGATTTAATTGAGCCAACGGTTCGCCAGCTATCTCTGTATCAGCACTTGAATTTTAAAATGCCGGATTATGTACATTTACCTCTCGTGTTAAATAGAGAAGGAAATAAGCTTTCTAAGCAAAATCATGCCCAACCGATCCCTCTGAATGATCCAAGGCAAGTGCTTATTGATGCGTTATCATTTTTGAATCAACCAATTATCGTAGGCTGGCAGGACCTCTCTACAGAACAACTGCTACAGCAGGCTATCGACAGTTGGAATATAAACACGATTTCGCCAAAAAACATAACCTATTGCCAATTTAAATAAAGTGTTGCTATTAGCGCTGTAAGCATTCTCAAAAAATGTCCAGTAAGTTATGATTGGCGGCTGTTTTTTGTTTTAATTGATTAGTCACTATCGAGGTGTCCCATTTTTAACCGAGTAGCAACTTTCTGCCGTAATTTGCTGATCCGCGATAACAGGGTAAAACGCGACGCACAGGCAGTCAGTGAAAGGCCAGCCACCGTATCTGACCATTCTGCTCAAACAGAGAGCAGTTCTCTGCGTAAACGTCGCAGAGGAAATCATTCATCTTTATCACATGCCGACAACGACAAAATGAGGAAAAAATCCGCCAAGGAAAAACCTTCGGACTCCCCGATCACTGTGATCCCTCGGGAACAACATCCGATTTCACGTAAAGACATTAGTGATAATGCCCTGAAAGTTCTGTATCGCCTGAATAAGTCAGGTTTTGACGCCTATCTGGTCGGCGGTGGCGTTCGTGATCTATTGCTGCACAAGCAGCCTAAAGATTTCGATATAGCCACCAACGCCACACCAGAGCAGGTGCGTAAATTGTTCCGCAATTGCCGTCTTGTTGGCCGCCGCTTTCGCCTGGCCCATATTATGTTTGGGCCGGATGTCATTGAAGTTGCTACCTTCCGCGGGCCACATGAGCAAGTTGAAAGTAATGACCGGAACCAGTCACATAAAGCCCAGAGCGGCATGTTACTGCGTGATAATATCTTTGGTTCGGTTGAAGAAGACGCAGCCCGTCGCGATTTCACGATCAATAGTCTCTATTACGGCATTGATGATTTTGCGCTGCGGGATTATGTCGGCGGCATGGCAGATCTCAACGCAGGCATTATCCGCCTGATTGGTGATCCAGAAACACGTTATCGGGAAGATCCTGTACGTATGCTGCGGGCCGTTCGTTTTGCCAGCAAACTGAACATGACCATTGAACCAGCCACCGCCGAGCCGATCCCACGCCTTGCATTTCTGTTGCAGGACATTCCGTCAGCACGCCTGTTTGAAGAATCACTGAAACTGTTACAGTCGGGGCAAGGTTACAACACCTATAAATTGTTGCGTGAATATCATCTGTTCCAGCCATTATTCCCCATGATTCAACGCTGTTTCACCCAATGCGCTGATTCTCCGATGGAAAAACTGTTGGCACAGGTTCTGAAAAATACCGATTACCGCTTACAGAATGACAGGCGGGTTAACCCGGCTTTCTTATTCGCTGCCATGCTTTGGTATCCATTACTCGAACATGCGGAAAAACTGTCACAGGAAGGCGGATTACAGTATTACGATGCTTTCGCACTGGCAATGAATGATATTCTAGATGAGCAGTGCCGTTCGATTGCCATTCCGAAGCGACATACCACAACCATGCGGGATATCTGGTTACTTCAGCTTCGCTTGCCGCGCCGTCAAGGAAAGCGCGCGAATAAGCTGATGGAGCATCCTAAGTTTCGTGCTGCATATGATTTACTGGAGTTACGTGCCAGTATTGAACCACGCCATGAGCTGAAAGAGCTGGTACAGTGGTGGGCTGAATTCCAACAGTCAACACCTTCGCAGCAGCGTGGAATGATATCAGAACTGGGTAATGAACCCATTCGTCGTCGGACACGTTCCCGCCGAGGTGGACACGGTGGGTACACTCGCCAAAACAGGAACAATGGTTAATATGACGCGGGTTTATATTGCCATTGGCAGTAATTTGGCCGATCCTTTGCAGCAAGTTGATAATGCACTTGCTGCTTTGAAAAATATCCCTGATACCACTTTTGTTGTTCGATCATCTTTTTATCGGACTAAACCCATGGGGCCACAGGATCAGCCTGATTATCTCAACCTTGCTGTCGCATTGGAAACTCAATTGCCACCAGAGACTTTGCTTGATCACACTCAGGCAATCGAACTGGCGCAAGGCCGTGTTCGCAAAAATGAACGCTGGGGGCCAAGAACACTCGATCTGGATATCATGCTGTTTGGTGATCATATAATTAATACTGAACGCCTGACTGTTCCCCACTATGGTCTAAAACAGCGCGAATTTATGCTTTACCCGCTTGCAGAAATTGCACCGGATCTTGTGTTCCCCGATGGAGAAACACTGGCAGAACGATTACAAAAAGTCCCAGAAAATGGCCTGATGCTTTGGTTATAGCTCGCATATTTTGTAATTCAACATCTCATACAGCCGTGGCCGATTTCTGGATAATCAGGGCCTATCCTATTGGGTGCTTTCTGAACAAGCCAATGGGATAGGCCCTATACCTAATGAATTTCAGGTTGCAACTACGATCACAACATGAAAGATAGTGGGTATAACTATTCAGGAGATAATAATGAAACCAACCACCCTGGCTGACCTACGTCAGTTAAAAAAAGAAAAACGTAAGTTCGCAACTATCACCGCTTACGATGCCAGTTTCGCCCACCTTTTCGCCGAACAAGGCATCAATGTCATGCTGATTGGCGATTCACTGGGTATGACTGTGCAGGGGTTCGATTCTACCTTACCCGTCACAATGGAAGATGCCATTTACCATACTCGTTGCGTTCGCACTGGAGCACCGGATTCTTTCTTAATTACAGATATGCCATTCATGAGTTACGCCACACCAGAGCAAGCTTGTGAGAATGCAGCCAAGCTCATGCGTGCCGGTGCCAACATGGTCAAAATTGAGGGTGGAAGCTGGCTCTGTGATACGGTGAGAATGCTGACTGAGCGTTCTGTTCCTGTCTGTATCCATTTAGGCTTAATGCCGCAATCCGTTAATATCCTTGGCGGGTATAAAGTTCAGGGTCGTGATGAATCATCCGCAAATCAATTAATGGCCGATGCTATCGCCCTAAAAGATTCTGGCATGCAAATACTGTTGTTAGAATGCGTTCCTGCCGAGCTTGCACGTCAAATTACCGACCAGCTCACCACAATCCCAGTGATTGGAATCGGTGCCGGTAATGGTACAGATGCTCAAATTCTGGTTATGCACGATGCCTTGGGCATTACCGCAAGACCACCTAAATTTGCCAAAGACTTTCTCAAAGAAACTGGCAATGTCAGGGATGCTATCCGCCTGTATAAAGAACAGGTAGAAAGCGGAGCCTATCCCGACCAAGCACATTCATTCAAGTAATTCTCTCCAGCATGACTGCTAATTAAAGGAGTACAGCAATGCTGATTATAGAAACAATCCCAATTTTACGCCGTGAGATCCGCCGTTGGCGTCAAGCTGGCAAGCGTATTGCTTTTGTCCCTACGATGGGAAATCTGCACGATGGCCACATGGCATTGGTTGATACCGCCAAAACGCAGGCTGATGTTGTTATTGTCAGTATTTTCGTCAATCCAATGCAATTTGACCGGGAAGATGATCTGGTCAATTATCCCCGGACCTTGCAAGAAGATTGCGAGAAACTCAGCCGTCACAATGTTGAATTAGTCTTCGCACCCAGCGTTGGCGAAATGTACCCGAACGGTTTAAACAGCAATCAAACGTTTGTCGAAGTGCCAGAGCTATCTCATATGCTTGAAGGTGCCAGCCGTCCGGGGCATTTTCGTGGCGTTACAACGGTTGTCAGCAAATTGTTTAATTTAATCCAACCCGATTTGGTTTATTTTGGTGAAAAAGATTTTCAGCAATTGCAGATTATCCGCAAAATGATTGCAGATATGGCTTACGACATTACATTGGTATCCGTGCCTATTATCCGTGATAAAAATGGATTGGCTCTGAGTTCACGTAATAACCTCTTGTCTGCTGAAGAGAAAAAAATTGCACCGTTGCTGAATAAGGCCATGCAGTGTATAGCGGAACGCTTAAGGAACGGAGAACGGGATACAGAGCGGCTGATTGAATTAACCTCTGCGCATTTACGGGAAGAGGGCTTTATGCCTGATGAATTGTTTATCCGCGATGCAGAAAATCTGGCTCCATTGACAGCACAAAGCAAAAAAGCCGTGATCCTTATGGCTGCATGGTTAGGCCAAACAAGACTGATTGACAATCAGCAGGTTGATTTGGCTGACTGATCTTAATGGTGGGATATGTGTGTTGGCAGAATAATATAAGTGACGCGCATGTCCCTAAGTCATATTTCCTCAGTATTTATAATAATCCCTTCATTAGTTCAGTTATCTCTTTTAGAAAATGAATAATTAATTCATATTTACAGAAGAAAACTTTTGATAATCAGGTCAATAATAAAAAGATTATTTCAAGTTAGTGATTACGCATAAATATCGTTTTACCAATGATTAAAATGTGACGAATTTCACCTATCAAAAACGATCATGCTTTTTTTCCAAAATTTAAATATAAAATTTCGATTATTAATCAAAGGCATAAACAAAATTAACCCCAAGCGCTTTTAGATTTAAAACCCATTAATTATAAAAAAACAGAATTTAACACTAAAATGGTAATCATTTTAACTTTTTACGCTGTTATTGTCAGATGCTGGTTTTTATTTCACTCGATTTAGTTTGGTCTTGACTCATTTGTTATTTATTATTTCCCCCATTTTATTTACTACAAATCAGCCGATATATCCGGACAACAAAACTCCTTCAAATTATCGCAACACAGCGTATTGCACCCTTAATTAACCAATTGGTCGGAGACAATGTGAGTTAAATTTAAATCTTGTGCCTGAATGTTATGGCCTGCGTTGCTATCAGGCGGGATAGTCTATTTCATCACGTTCCATCATCTCAGGGAGACAGAATAAATGTCAGTGAAAAAGCACCTCACACAATTGAAGAAAGGAAAAACGCTGTTAGAACAAGGCCAGCAAACGACGCAGAGGGTGAAACAGGCCAAAGGGCTGTTGACGGGAGCGGGGGGGAATATTGCTGCGGGTGCCGGTAGCATGATCAGCGGCATGGGCGGCGGCTTTGCCGGTGGACAGGGACAAAAAGCCGGGCTGGCTGCCCAAGCCGCCGCCGGTGACACGACGGCAGGCAAAATGTTGCAACAAATCGGCCAGCTATTGGGACTGGGTGGCACTGATCCCAGCGGCCTGTTGTTCACCCTGACCGCAGGCGGGTTGCCGGCACAGACCTTTGTCGTCACCGACTTCAGCCTGAGCGAACACTTCTCGCGTCCCTTTGTGCTGGAAGTGGGGCTGGCGAGCGCCGACCCCGCCATTGACTTCCCGCTGGTGCTGGACCGCACGGCGACACTGACCATTCTGCAAAACGGTATCGAACAGCGCAGCATCACCGGCACCGTCACCCGCTTTGAGCAGGGCAACACCGGCCTGCACCAAACCACCTACCGGATGAGTATCCGGCCGGATTTGTGGCGCACGACCCTGCGGCAGAACTCGCGCATCTTCCAGCAGCTCAACATCGCCGGCATCATCACCAAAATCCTCAAGGAGCACAGCATCCGCGACGTGGTGTTTAACCTGCGCCACCCGCATCCGGAGCGCGAATTCTGTGTGCAGTATCAGGAAAGCGATTTCGATTTCCTGCAACGGCTGACGGCGGAAGAGGGCATTTTCTACTTCTTTGAATGCAGCAACGGGCGCAACACGCTGGTGTTCGCCGATGACTGCGGCTCAGTGCCGCCGGGCATCCGCCTGCCCTATCAGCCGGGTGAGGGCAGCACGCTGGGCGAACCGGCGGTCAACAGCCTGACCAGCAGCGCGCAGGTACGCCCGGCTCAGGTGCAGCTTAAGGATTACACCTTCAAGAACCCGGCCTGGCCGGCAGAATTTCACCAGCAGATGCGGGACGAAAACCTGCAACAGCTGTACTACGAGCACTACGACTACCCGGGCCGTTTCAAGGACGAGGCGCACGGCAAGGATTTTACCCGCTACCGGCTGGAAGCGCTGCGCAGCGACGCCGTGACCGGACAGGGCAGCGGCAATGCCATCGCCCTGCAACCGGGCAAACTGTTTATTCTCGATAACCATCCCCGGGCAGACCTGAACCAGTCATGGCAGACCGTTTCCGCCAGCCACAGCGGCAGCCAGCCGCAGGCACTGGAAACTGCCAGCTCAGGCTCCGGCACGACACTGAACAGCCACTTCTCTTTCATCCGCCAGAACCAGAACTGGCGCCCGGCACCGTTGCCCAAACCGGTGATTGATGGCCCGCAGATTGCCAAAGTGGTCGGCCCGGCGGGGGAAGAGATTTTCTGTGATCAGTATGGCCGTATCCGCCTCCAGTTCCCGTGGGACCGCTACGGCAAGAGCGACGACCAAAGCTCCTGCTGGATACGGGTCAGCCAGCCGTGGGCGGGTCAGGGCTGGGGGATGCTGGCCATCCCGCGTATCGGGCAGGAGGTGGTGGTGGACTTCCTGCACGGCGACCCCGACCAGCCGATAGTGACCGGACGGACTTACCATGCCAGCAACATCCCGCCGGGGGCCTTGCCGGGCAGCAAAACCCAGATGGCGTTCCGCTCCAAAACCCACAAGGGGCAAGGGTATAACGAACTGCTGTTTGAGGATGCCAAGGGCAGTGAACGGCTGGCACTGCACGCGCAGAAAGACATGAACACCAAAGTGCTCAATAACCGCGATACCCATGTCCTGGCGAACCACACGGAAACGGTGGAGAAGAACCAGGCCATCAAAGTCAATGCGCACAAAACCGAGATGGTGAGATTCACCAGCACAGAAACCATCGGCATGGCCTACGCACTGACTGTCGGGGCCAGCATGAATACCACCGTCGGGGCCAGCCAGACTGAGCAGGTCGGCAGCCATAAATCCGTTGCCGTCGGTAATACCCTGTCCATCAAGGCCGGTGACGTGATTGAACTGAAATGCGGTGCCAGCGTCCTGCGTATGGACAGCAGCGGCAAAATCACCATTCAGGGCAGTGAGTTCAAGTTTGAGGCCAGTGGCCCGGTACAAATCACCGGTAAAGACATCGACCTGAACTAACAAGGACAGACAGAGATGGAATTTCGTAACCTCACCCCCTTTGCGGTGATGAATTACTCGATGCTCGATGTCGAAGATACCGAGCATCATGTGGCCGTGATGAAAATCGGCTACCAACTGCTGCCTGCCGGACTGGGGGAATACAGCGCCGAATTGCTGCCCGCACCGCCGTTGTGCTTACAGGATGAATATCGCGGGCTGATGAATGCCTCACAGGTCTTGCAGGAAAGTGACCTTGCCCCGTTTAAACCGCGCTGTGACGTCATTGTCAATGGCACAGCGTATCCGCCTGATGGCCGCCCCTGTAGCGAATTTCCCGTGCGGTTGCAGGTAAAAACCCAGCAGGGCCAGGCCCTGCTCGATAAAACGCTGACCATAACCGGTGAGCGGGAATTTATCCGTGACACCGGCGGCAACTGGCAACTGACGGAACCCAAACCCTTTACCACCCTGCCGCTGGATTATCGCTATGCCTTTGGGGGCGAGTGCAAAATTCAGGCCGATGAGAAAGCGAGCCAATACCTCAAAGAGAGTGACCGGCTGACCCCCGAACAGCGCCAGCAGCATCCTGACGGTGAAAAAGCGCCGATGGCTCAGGCCACTTGTGAAACCAATCCGCTGGGCACGGGGTTTATCACGCCGTGGTACGCCAGCGCCAAACAACTCACCCGTTACCCTGCCCCGCGTATTACCCAACCGGATGCGCCCTTCACGGCCCAGCATTTTGCGGCGCAACTGAATGGAACGTTACCGCCCGATACGCCGGCCTGTCAGCCACAGGGCATGGGCTTTATCGGCCGCCCGTGGCTGCCCCGCCGCCCGTTGGCCGGCACTTACGATGCCGACTGGCTGGCACACCGCCATCCCTATCTGCCAAAAGACTTTGACTTCGGCTACTGGAATGGTGCGCCGGCTGACCAACAAATTGACTGGCCGGAAACCGATATTGCTATCACGTTAAGCGGCCTGACTCCCAACGGGGATCTGCATGTCCGCCTGCCGGGACACCGCCCGTTTATCCTGCTGCGCATGCACAATGGCATGTTGCTGCCTGTCCCGATGCGCCTTGATACGTTAATTATCGACAGCGAGGCCAGGACGCTGCACATGACCTGCCGTCTGAGCGTCAAAGCCTCCCTGCCCATCCGGGTCGCCGAAGCCCGGTTTGAAATCAACCCGGATGCGCCGTTGCTCAAACTGGCCCCACTGGACGAGGAAAAAAAGGATGGCTGATAACTACATCGCCCGAACCGCCGGCACATGGATGATTGTCGGCATGCTGCCGGACGTGTGCAAAACCCCGATGGGGTCGTCGACGCCACCTATTCCCTATCCGGTGGTGGCGAAACTGGCGGACAGCTCAGTCCCGGAGAAAACTGTGCGCGCCAATGGCAAACCGGTGGTGGTGTTTGCCCAGAGTTTTGTGCCGCAAACCTTAGGTGATCAACCCGGTGTGGCTAATGGCGTCAAGAGCGGCACCGTCGGTGGCAAATGCCACCCGAAAGATCACACCCGCACGGTACGGGCCGGCAATAAACTGGTGCTGCGCCACGGGGATAAATTTTGGATGAATGGGGCATAGGGAGGGAAAGCTATGTCAGAAAAGATTATTGTCACACCGGATAGCGCTGAGGTTAGAGCTGAAGAATATTGTAAAGAATTTAACATCCGCACACAGGCTGAGGCGGAGAAAGCGCTAAGCAATGCAGATACCTTATATCGGCAAAGTTCCCGCTTTTACGGTGATTACGGAGACGACCCGGAATTAGACGTTTACTATAATCAGGCAGATGCTGACTTCACCGCTCAGGATTTTAAGAAAACGGCTCAGAATACTGTTGAAAAATTCAAAAGTGGTGAGTTTCCAAAGAAAGAATGGGAAGAAGAAGAAAAAGAAGAAGACGGTCATCCCGAACCTAATGCAGCGTTGCCTCAAAAGACGCGGAACGACAGCCCGACGGGTGAAGGTAACACGCTGGGCAGTGTTGTCGGGCAAGCCGGTGCCGCACAAAATACCCCCCATGATGCCAATCCGGCCGTTAAACCTGAAGCGCCGGCGGAAAAAGGCATGTGGGATAAAGCCGTTGACTGGTTTGGGGAAACCGCCGATGACATCAAAAAATGGGCTGATGAGAGTAAACATAACCTAGAGGAAGCTTGGAATAATCCCGGGGAAGCGGCTATCGGGGCAGGAAAAGCGCTCTGGAATACCGTGCCTGAAATGGCAGAATTGTTTGGCAAGGGGGCGGTGATAGCCGTGACGGGTCCCGCCGTTGCAGCCGAAAAAACCTGGGAATATCTGGGCGGCGCTCCTGCCGGCATTGCTGAAATGCAGCAAAAGGCCGTGGCGGCGGTGAATGCGGATGCCATTAAGCTGGAAATGAAAAGCGATGCCGAAAGAGGGGGTGCCCTCGCTTTTGATATCGGCAGTATAGCTATAGGAGGAGCAGGGGCACTTAAAGGCGCCGCAAAAGGCACCGCAAAAGCCACAGCCAAAGCTGAAAGCAAGGTGCTGAGTGAAGAAGCCAAAGCCGCCGAAAGCGCAGCCGGGGCCAAAATCAAAGGCCAATCACCGGAAACCGCCAGCCCCACGCCCGCTAAACCCAAAAACAACGAAAAAGACCCCGTTGATAACTCGTCCAGCAACAAAGAAGGCAGTTGTACCGGAACCTGCGATGTAAAAGGTGAACCTGTCGATATGGCCACCGGTGACTTCCTGCAAGTCTGGCCGGTTATCTCCATTCCCGGACTGTTGCCCATCACCCTGACCCGCACCTATCGCTCCACCGCCAAGTACCGCGGCCTGTTTGGGCCGAAATGGGCGGATGACTGGTCACGCCAGCTCGTGCTGAGCGGCGGCAAGGTGAATTTCACCGATGCTGATGGGGTAATTTATGATTTCACCACACCGGAGGATCAGGTCCTCGCCCGTAACCAGCATATTCCTCATTACGTGTTAACGGGTGAGCTGACTGGCGAACTGAAACTAACCGACCGTCAGTCTCAGCTCACTTACCATTTTAATCACACGATCGGCGCTCTTCGTAAACTGTCCGCGATCACGGATCGCCGCCAGAATGCGATCCGCTTTATCTATGATAAGCAGTCACAACTCATTGAAGTCACACGCACGGATGGTTTCCGGCTGGTGCTGGCCTATCAGAGCCAGCAACTCCAAACCGTGGATTATCTTGACCAGCAAAAGCAACAACGGCTGGTGACCTGCTACTATGATCCGCAAGGTTACCTGCATGAATGTGAAGCGTTTCAGCATAATCACCTGTGGCATGAATATGACGCGCAGGGGCGGATGATCCGCTGGCACGATACCGATCAGACCGATGTCTATCTCACCTACGATGATCGGGGACGGGTACTCACAACTGCAACCACCAGTGGCTATTGGAACGACCATTTCCACTATGACGATCAGGCGCGTATCACCACCTATCGGGATGCCGAAGGCGGTGAAACCCAACACCATTACGACCACAACGGGCTGGTTCTCCGTGAAGTTGATCCGCTGGGCCGCATCACCCGCCGCCAGTGGCGCCATAGCCACATTGTCTGGGAAGCCGATCCGTCAGGCGGTATCACCACGTTCGATTATAACCCTGACGGGGCACTGACCGAAGTCAAGCTGCCGACCGGCGATACTTTTTATTATGGTTATGATGAACACGGGCAGCTGATTGAAAGTGTCCTGCCGACAGGCGATCGCTGGCAATTTCATTATGACGGGCAGGGCAACCTGACGGCACTGACGGATCCGTTGGGGCACAAAGAAGAATACCACTACGGCACCCACGGTGAATTGCGCCAGCGCTTGCTACCAGATGGCCGCCAATGGCACTATGCC
This sequence comes from Xenorhabdus miraniensis, assembly GCF_002632615.1. Next base: position 80,629 of record NZ_NITZ01000004.1, on the reverse strand, counting down.
TACGATGAACAGCAGCGGCTGGCCGCCGTGATGACGCCGGACGGTCAGACCACCGGTCTGCAACTGGACGAACTGGGCCGCCTGCGCCAACTCACCGATGCCCTCAAACAGCAAACGCACTATCGTTACAGCCACGACCACGCCAGCCTGAACGGCAGCCTGACCGATGTTGAACTGCCGGATGGCACCACGCAGCAACTGGCCTATGACAGTGAACGGCGTGTGGTGGCAGTGACTGACGGCGAAGGCCGTACCACCCGCTACACTTACGGCGCGTTTGATCTGCTGACGCAGGTGACCCGGCCCGATGGCACTCTCTTACACTTTGGTTATGACCGTCTGACCCGGTTGAATTCTGTGACAGCCTCCACCGGTGAAACCTACCGCTATGAGCGGGATGCCGCCGGGCAGATTATCCGGGAAACCGATTTTACCGGACGAACCCTCGACTATCAGTACGATAAATTGGGGCGACGCACACAAGTGCAGTATCCCGATGGTCAGCAACTTCGCTGGCACTACTCCGCTGCGGGCTTACTGGTCAAACAGGAAAGCTGGCAGCCGGAAGATAACCAGCTGGTGCTCAAAGACACCACCACTTACGAATACAACAAACGGTATCAATTGGTGAAAGCCACGAACGCCGATGCTATCGTCGAGTATGAATATGATAAGACCACGGGCCTGCCGGCCTGTGAGCGTATCAACGGGCGGGAAATCACCCGTGAATGGGACAGTCTGACCGGACGCCCGGTCAGTGAAAGTGTGGAGGGCAATACCCTGCACTTTGGCTATAACCTGTCGGGGAGTCTGAATCATTTTCAGCTTAACCAGCATGCGCCCCTGACCTTGCAGCATGATGCACTGGGACGGGAAACAGTACGCGAAAGCGCCCACGGGTTTATCCTTGCCAGCCGCTACACCGCGACCGGATTGCTGGCCCATCAGTCGGCCGGGCAGGCCACCCAATTTTTCCGGGAAACGCTGGCACAAAATGACCCGCACTTCCCGCCACAAGCGACCGCGGTCAACCGGAGCTGGCAATATGACCGGGCCCATAATGTGCGGGTGATTGACGACAGCCGCTGGGGACAAACCCGCTACCGTTACAATACTAACGACCAGATACTGCATACCCTGTTCGAGGGGGCGCGTCCGCACGAAGAACAATTTAGTTATGATGCCAACGGCAACCTGAGCCAACATCTGCCTGTGGATGCCTACGGCGCGATGGCACAAATCACGCAGCGCCAAAAAGCCGGGCGGGTGGTGCAGCAGGGAGATATCCGTTATCACTATGATGACAATGGCCGTCTGGTGGAAAAAACCGAACAACGTGACGGCTTCCGCCCGCAAATCTGGCGCTACCGCTGGGACACCCAAAACCAGCTGACCCACTGTGAAACCCCGGATGGGTCGCGCTGGCAGTATAAATATGACCCTTTTGGCAGACGGCTCCAAAAACTGAAAATTCACGATGGTAAACTGGCCGCGGCTAATTTACAGTTATGGCTGGCAGGCAAACCGGATTTAGCGCCAAGAATTGATGCGATCCTGGGGCAGGATTACCTGTGGAGCGGCGACCAGCTGATTGAGGAAACACCGGTTTATGCCGACGGTACGCCGATAGAAGATCAGCGTATCCGTTGGTTATATGAACCCGGTTCCTTAACGCCGTCGGCCCGCTTTGAGCGCGGTAAGCTGCACTATATCGTCAGTGACCATCAGGGCACGCCGAGGGAAATGTTGTCCGAGGAAGGGGTACTGGTCTGGGCGCAGCGGCTGACGACCTGGGGTAAAGCGGAACGTTTTCAGGTCATCGCCTCCAATAATCCGGATTATCATGTTGACTGTCACTTCCGGTTTTTAGGGCAGTTTGCGGATGAGGAGAGCGGGTTAGTCTACAACCGGTTCCGTTATTACTCGCCGGAGACCGGGCAGTATATTTCGCCTGACCCGATAGGGTTGATGGGTGGGTTGAATCCGTATGGCTATGTGCATAATCCGCTGTCTTGGGTTGATCCGTTTGGGTTAGCTCCATGCCCTACATTACCTAATGGCCAAACAGTTGCAGAATTTGAAAAAAGCCTCTTTCGCTTACCTGTACAAGAAAGAGTGCCTGTAGTAAGAGAAATGGCAGAAAGTGTTTCCAAAGAAAACAACTGGAAAAGAGCCAAGAATATCGAAAAATTAAATAAGGGAAGAATAATATATCAGGATGACAAATATTATTATTCTGTTGATACACAACATGGCCGGTTTGAAAAAGTTGCTCAAAAACGAGGGAATCATTTAGGCGAAGTAGATATGAAGTTAAATGATATACCTAATAGTATTGATAAAAGTGGCGGACATGATTTAAAGGTAAAATAATGACAGTGAAACTCATTGATTACAAATCTGACAGCATTTCTAGAGGATGTGTTTTTAGATTTCCTGCGGTTTGGCCATATGAAAAAGTTTTAGACCTTTTAGTAGTTAATATTCCAGATGATTATTCTAGGCATGGTCTGGTTGTATCGACTGGACATAAAGCAGGGCTACTATTAATTCAATTACCTAAAGAAAGTGAATATACAGATAAAGTGGCCTTAAAAAAAGAATGGATAATATCAAATTGGAACAAGTGGATTTATCCTGAATGTGACGTAAATGATGTATACATTATGGAACATTACTCACCACCATTAGCAATCAAATAAACTAAATATCTACTTATTAAGGCCGGAAAGATCCCCGTGATCTTCCGGCTTTCTTCTTTTTAAGAGCCGCTCAGCCCCTGCCCTTAGCGGCTTGTGTAGTCGCCAATCAGTTCCCGCATTCGCAGCTTAATCTCACTGAGCTGGTCTTGCTGACGCTGGTACTGTTGCTTAATGGTTTTGGTGTCATCACTGTCAGGAATAAGCACCAGACAGCCGTCCATAATCTTGACGGTGAGTGTGCCACCAATCTCAAACCCGGCCTGTTTAAGCCACTGCCCTTTAAGATGGATCGCGGGCGGTGCCTTGGCCTTGTTATTTTGCGGCACGTATCCCACGGTATAATAACGTTCGGTTTTTGCCGCTTTATTTACTGCACGGTTTTGCCTAGAATGCGCCTTAGCCATGTTCAACTCCTTCTTAGTTGCTTATGGTTAGCAGCGTGTTCGGGTGCCCGCCCGAATACGTTGCGTTAATCGTTTTTACTTCATTTTGGAAGACCAGCGTTCAGCTTCATACTTAATGATCATGCCTTCCAGTACTTCTTTTATCACCTGCCGCTGTTCCGGCTGCATATTGCTGATCGCCTGAAACTGTAGAGCTAAATCGCTATCAGGTTGTAGCTCATTATCTTCAAATATTAGTGAATCTGTCGTCACTCGCAGTGTCTTCGCTATCTTCTTAACCGCTTCCAGAGACGGTAACGAAATCCCGCCCTCATAACGTTTTACTTGTGTCACGTGAATGCCGATAGCATCCGCTAGTGCCTGTTGTGATAAGCCTTTTTGCTTGCGCAGGGCGATGAGTCTGTTAGCAATACTCATTGAATTAAACCAGTCAGAGAAATTTGCTGTCATTCTATCCCCCAAAAAGTGCTTGCTTTATATTGGTATCCTATCGGATACTAAATAAAAGAGCAATGGAATCTTGACGCAATTTTAGGAAGGTCACTTTATGGCTCGCATACCCGAAGCAGAATTACAGCACCTGAAAGCCACCGTCTCCTTAGTGGCCGTTATCGAGCAGCAAGGGCGGCAGTTGTTTAAGCGCGGCAAAGATATGACCATGTTGTGCCCGTTCCATGAAGAGAAAACACCCTCCATGGTGATCACTCCGTCCAAAAATCTCTATCACTGCTTTGGTTGCAGTGCGGGCGGATCGGTACTGGACTGGGTGATGAAAACCGAAGGGCTGAGCCTGCGCCATGCCGCTGAACGCTTAAAGGCCGTGCTGGGGCACAATCCCGCGGTCGAGCCGCTGGTGCAGCCGGAAGAGCTGGCCAGTGATGCTATCGGGCAGCAGATGTTGTTATCACGGGTGGTTGAGTTTTATCACCATACGTTGCTGAATGCGGCGGAAGCGCAAGCGTACCTGTCCAAACGGCGGCTCAATCATCCTGAGCTGGTCAGTCAGTTCAAACTGGGCTTTGCCAACCGCACGCTGGGCTACCGGCTGCCCCCGAAGAAGATCAAAGCCGGCGCAGAGATCCGTGCCCGCTTGCAGGCGGCCGGGGTCTTGCGGGAGAACGGGCGCGAGCATCTGCGTGGCTCGCTGGTTGTTCCCGTGATGGATGCGCAGGGGCAAATCCACGAACTGTACGGACGCATGATCAGTGATGATCTGCGGGCATCGGTTATCCGCCATCTGTACCTGCCGGGCGCCCATCAAGGCGTCTGGAATGAAGCATCGCTGGGTGTGTCCAAGACGCTGATCCTGTGTGAATCACTCATTGATGCGATGTCGTTCTGGGTGACCGGACACCGCAATGTCACGGCCGCTTACGGGGTGAACGGCATCATCGCCGATCACTGGCAGGCGTTCGAACAGCACGGTATTAAGCAAATCCTGATCGCCTTTGATAATGATACGGCGGGCAATGATGCGGCGGTGAAACTGGCGGCAGCGCTGGTTGCCAAAGGGATCACGCCGCTGCGCGTGGTGTTCCCGCCGGACATGGATGCCAACGAATACCTGTGTCAGATGGCCGAACCGGGATCCGCCTTTGCCCTGCTGATTGAAGGAGCAGTGCCGATGCAGGATGCGGCGGACATCGTGGCGGTTGAGCGCCAGACGGCTGAGCCAGAACCCGCTTCCCCTTTAGCCGCTGAACCCACGCCCAGCGTGACGCCGAATGTGGTCTGTGAGTCCGGTGATCATGGCGAGTTGCTCGTGTCAGTCGGCACACTGCAATGGTGTCTGCGTGGGCTGGGCACGGTGAAAGCGGGATCGGCAGCGATGAAGATCAATGCACAGGTACTGGACACGCAAAGCGGCGTGCTGTTCGCTGATGGCGTTGATCTGATGAGCGCCCGCTCACGCCAGAGTTATGCCCGGCTGGCCGCCGCTGAACTGGGGTTGGGGGAAGCCGAACTGCGCCGTTCGCTGGGGCAGGTGTTACTGGCGGTTGAACAGGGGCAACAGCAGGCCACAGCGGGCACGGAACAAAAAGCAGCGGAAATGAGCCTGACCGAGCGGGAATCAGCACTGGCTCTGTTGCAAGCCCCCTACCTGACCGCACGTATTAGCGCTGACTTAGCCGCCTGCGGTGTGGTCGGCGAATCGACTAATCTGCTTGCGGGTTATCTGGCGGCGGTGAGCCGCAAACTGCCCAAACCGTTAGCTGTCCTGATCCAGAGCAGCAGCGCGGCCGGAAAATCCTCGTTAATGGAGGCCGTACTCAACCTGATCCCCGAAGAAGAGCGCATCCAGTACAGCGCCATGACCGGCCAGAGCCTGTTCTATCTCGGTGAAACTAATCTCCAGCACAAGATTTTAGCGATAGCCGAAGAAGAGGGCGTGCGGCAGGCGGCCTATGCGTTGAAGCTGTTGCAGTCAGACGGCGAGCTGACCATGGCGAGTACGGGCAAGGACGAAGCCACGGGCAATCTGGTCACCAAAAGCTATACCGTGAAAGGCCCGGTGATGCTGATGCTGACCACCACCGCCATTGATGTGGATGAAGAGTTATTGAACCGCTGTCTGGTGCTGACGGTCAACGAATCCCGCGAACAGACCGAAGCGATCCACGCGGTGCAGCGCCAGAAACAAACGCTGGAAGGCTTGCTGGCTGAGAACGAGCGGGACTATCTCACCGCACTGCACCAGAACGCCCAGCGGTTGTTGCGCCCGCTGAATGTGGTCAATCCGTATGCGCACCAACTGACGTTCCTGTCAGACAAAACCCGTACCCGCCGTGACCACATGAAATACCTGACGTTAATCCAGAGTATCGCCCTGTTGCACCAGCACCAGCGGGAGATCAAGACCGCTGAGCATCGCGGCAAGACACTGGAATACATCGAAGTCACGAAAACCGATATCCGGCTGGCGAACCAGCTCGCCCATGAAATCTTAGGCCGGACACTGGACGAGATGCCGCCACAGACGCGCAAACTGTTATTGCTGATACAGCAGATGGCGAACGAGATGGCAACTGAGCAGCAGTGCGCTTTGAATGCCGTGCGCTTTACCCGGCGGGATATCCGGGCTTACACGAACTGGAGCGACAGCCAGCTTAAGCTGCATTGCCAGCGCCTGAGTGACATGGAGTATCTGCTGATCCACGGCGGCAGTCGCGGGCATCTGTTGCAATACGAACTGCTCTGGGACGGTGACGGTGACAGCGCCCACTTAAGCGGCCTGATCGTCCCGGTATGATCCCCGCAAGTCTGGGCAGAACGGAGGCAAGTCTGTCCCAAGTCTGCCCCAAGTCGGGGCTAAGTCTGGGCCGTCAAAACCGCCCTCAAGCCAGAGCCAGACAGGGTTCACAGACCGCAAGTCTGACAAAACGAAAAATCACTGTTCCGGCAACACACTAAAACCGCCCTCTCATACCGTACTGCCGGATAACGCCCACGACTGAAAGGAAAATCCGAATGACAACTTCACATGACAACCCGCTTATCACGCTGCGGGCGCAACTGGAAGCGTACCTCGATACACAGGCCGCACAGGGAAAAAGCCCGCGCACGCGGGAAAGCTACCGGGAACGGCTGTTACCGTTCGTGGACTGGTGCGAACAGCGCACCGTGCAGTATCCGGCACAGATCACGCTGGGGTTACTGGAAAGCTGGCAGCGTTATCTGCGTGCCTACCGTAAGGCCGATGGCCAGCCTTACAGCCATAACGGCCAGCGTGAACGCCTGAGTACCCTGCGGTTGTGGTTCCGTTGGTTGCTGCAACGCCACCACATTCTCTACAACCCGGCCGAGCAGTTGGTATTACCGAAAGAAGAGAAGCGGTTGCCCACTCAGATCCTGAGTGAACGGGAAACCACGCAGGTACTGGACAGTCTTGACGACCAAAGCGTATTGGGGCTGCGCAACCGGGTGATGCTGGAAATCCTCTGGAGCAGCGGCATCCGGCGTATGGAGCTGCGCCAGCTCCGGCGGGGGGATATTGACTTTGAACGCGGGGCCGTGGTGGTCAATCAGGGCAAAGGGAATAAAGACCGGGTGGTGCCTGTCGGTGAGCGGGCACTGGGCTGGCTGACACGTTATCTGGTGCAGGTCCGGCCTCAGTTGGCTGAGGTGTATGACAGCGGCTACCTGTTTATCTCGCAAAAAGGCAGGCCGCTCAGTCCGGGGCACCTGACACACATCGCCGCGAAGGCCATCCGCCATCAGGCCCGGCTTGACAAACCGGGTGCCTGTCACCTGTTCCGGCACTCAATGGCCACGCAGATGCTGGATAACGGGGCGGATATCCGGCATATCCAGGCGATGCTGGGACACGAAAAACTCAATACCACCCAAGTGTATACGCGGGTCGCTATCGGACACCTAAAGAAAGTACATAAGCAAACCCATCCGGCCGAGCGTGCCACTCAGGCATTGCCGGAAGCCGACAAGCATACCGAACCGCCGGAGAGCGGCTCAGACCGTGCCAGCGGAAAACCGGATACCAAGCCGAAGCGATAGCGCACCGGACAGCCTGCACGTCCCCGTTGAGTTGGGCAGGATCGGTGCAGGGGCAGACCGTGGCCGGACTGCCCGTTAGCATCGGTGTCTGCGGGGGTACGTGGGCAATGGGCGGCCTGAACCACGGTGTCCCCGTTCAGTCCGTGCAGGCCGCCCAAAGCCCACTCAACATAATGTGGGGGAATTATACGCCCCTCACCGGGCCGCTCCGCAGCCAGTCAGCCGCATCGAAGAACGGTTCGCAGCGTATAATTAACATTATGTCTGGCGCCCCCGCAGGTCGGCATCGCGGGGTGTGGCGCACAAGGCGGCGCCTTCTGCTGTCAGCACCGGCGCCCGTCCTTGGCAAAAACCGGTGTTCTGCTTTAGCTGCCGTGCCATCGCCCGGCCAACCACCCTGTAGGCAGGTCGGCCTGCGGCCTCCGCTGTTTTACCTCCCCCGCCCCAACCCTGCTGCACTGGCTGCGCGCGGCTCGCACTGCGCTGCGCTCCGTTGCTCGTTGCCGTGCTCGCCATCTCCGCCCCGTGCAGCCCCCGCAGGGGGCTTCCCTTGCGTAAAGCGCCGTCATGCAAAACCGTGGCAAAACCACAGCCACCGTGCACCAGAGCGTCGCAGGGGCGCCGCTTGCAGGCTCTGTGCCGCCCGCACCCGCAGAACGGCCGCCCGCCGCCCAAGCAAGTTGGGCGGCGTTCGCCCGTTGCCGGAAGTGAAAAGCCTCACAAAATCAGGCTGTCCAGCCCATCACAAAGAAAATGGGGCGCTATACTGCACAACAGCTTGCGACGGTAGCAGGGCAAAAACGCACCGGGGCGAAGTGGCAAAACAGGCCAAAAGTGCACTTCGGCGTTTTAGGTTCGCGGGGATGGGCGAAACGGGTAAAAGTGGCTCCTTAATAATCTGATAATCAAGGAAAAAATCGCTTAAAACAGTATGACCGCACCGGAACCTGCCCTAAGACCCGATAGGGTTGATGGGTGGGTTGAATCCGTATGGCTATGTGCATAATCCGCTGTCTTGGGTTGATCCGTTTGGGTTAGCTCCATGCCCTACATTACCTAATGGCCAAACAGTTGCAGAATTTGAAAAAAGCCTCTTTCGCTTACCTGTACAAGAAAGAGTGCCTGTAGTAAGAGAAATGGCAGAAAGTGTTTCCAAAGAAAACAACTGGAAAAGAGCCAAGAATATCGAAAAATTAAATAAGGGAAGAATAATATATCAGGATGACAAATATTATTATTCTGTTGATACACAACATGGCCGGTTTGAAAAAGTTGCTCAAAAACGAGGGAATCATTTAGGCGAAGTAGATATGAAGTTAAATGATATACCTAATAGTATTGATAAAAGTGGCGGACATGATTTAAAGGTAAAATAATGACAGTGAAACTCATTGATTACAAATCTGACAGCATTTCTAGAGGATGTGTTTTTAGATTTCCTGCGGTTTGGCCATATGAAAAAGTTTTAGACCTTTTAGTAGTTAATATTCCAGATGATTATTCTAGGCATGGTCTGGTTGTATCGACTGGACATAAAGCAGGGCTACTATTAATTCAATTACCTAAAGAAAGTGAATATACAGATAAAGTGGCCTTAAAAAAAGAATGGATAATATCAAATTGGAACAAGTGGATTTATCCTGAATGTGACGTAAATGATGTATACATTATGGAACATTACTCACCACCATTAGCAATCAAATAAACTAAATATCTACTTATTAAGGCCGGAAAGATCCCCGTGATCTTCCGGCTTTCTTCTTTTTAAGAGCCGCTCAGCCCCTGCCCTTAGCGGCTTGTGTAGTCGCCAATCAGTTCCCGCATTCGCAGCTTAATCTCACTGAGCTGGTCTTGCTGACGCTGGTACTGTTGCTTAATGGTTTTGGTGTCATCACTGTCAGGAATAAGCACCAGACAGCCGTCCATAATCTTGACGGTGAGTGTGCCACCAATCTCAAACCCGGCCTGTTTAAGCCACTGCCCTTTAAGATGGATCGCGGGCGGTGCCTTGGCCTTGTTATTTTGCGGCACGTATCCCACGGTATAATAACGTTCGGTTTTTGCCGCTTTATTTACTGCACGGTTTTGCCTAGAATGCGCCTTAGCCATGTTCAACTCCTTCTTAGTTGCTTATGGTTAGCAGCGTGTTCGGGTGCCCGCCCGAATACGTTGCGTTAATCGTTTTTACTTCATTTTGGAAGACCAGCGTTCAGCTTCATACTTAATGATCATGCCTTCCAGTACTTCTTTTATCACCTGCCGCTGTTCCGGCTGCATATTGCTGATCGCCTGAAACTGTAGAGCTAAATCGCTATCAGGTTGTAGCTCATTATCTTCAAATATTAGTGAATCTGTCGTCACTCGCAGTGTCTTCGCTATCTTCTTAACCGCTTCCAGAGACGGTAACGAAATCCCGCCCTCATAACGTTTTACTTGTGTCACGTGAATGCCGATAGCATCCGCTAGTGCCTGTTGTGATAAGCCTTTTTGCTTGCGCAGGGCGATGAGTCTGTTAGCAATACTCATTGAATTAAACCAGTCAGAGAAATTTGCTGTCATTCTATCCCCCAAAAAGTGCTTGCTTTATATTGGTATCCTATCGGATACTAAATAAAAGAGCAATGGAATCTTGACGCAATTTTAGGAAGGTCACTTTATGGCTCGCATACCCGAAGCAGAATTACAGCACCTGAAAGCCACCGTCTCCTTAGTGGCCGTTATCGAGCAGCAAGGGCGGCAGTTGTTTAAGCGCGGCAAAGATATGACCATGTTGTGCCCGTTCCATGAAGAGAAAACACCCTCCATGGTGATCACTCCGTCCAAAAATCTCTATCACTGCTTTGGTTGCAGTGCGGGCGGATCGGTACTGGACTGGGTGATGAAAACCGAAGGGCTGAGCCTGCGCCATGCCGCTGAACGCTTAAAGGCCGTGCTGGGGCACAATCCCGCGGTCGAGCCGCTGGTGCAGCCGGAAGAGCTGGCCAGTGATGCTATCGGGCAGCAGATGTTGTTATCACGGGTGGTTGAGTTTTATCACCATACGTTGCTGAATGCGGCGGAAGCGCAAGCGTACCTGTCCAAACGGCGGCTCAATCATCCTGAGCTGGTCAGTCAGTTCAAACTGGGCTTTGCCAACCGCACGCTGGGCTACCGGCTGCCCCCGAAGAAGATCAAAGCCGGCGCAGAGATCCGTGCCCGCTTGCAGGCGGCCGGGGTCTTGCGGGAGAACGGGCGCGAGCATCTGCGTGGCTCGCTGGTTGTTCCCGTGATGGATGCGCAGGGGCAAATCCACGAACTGTACGGACGCATGATCAGTGATGATCTGCGGGCATCGGTTATCCGCCATCTGTACCTGCCGGGCGCCCATCAAGGCGTCTGGAATGAAGCATCGCTGGGTGTGTCCAAGACGCTGATCCTGTGTGAATCACTCATTGATGCGATGTCGTTCTGGGTGACCGGACACCGCAATGTCACGGCCGCTTACGGGGTGAACGGCATCATCGCCGATCACTGGCAGGCGTTCGAACAGCACGGTATTAAGCAAATCCTGATCGCCTTTGATAATGATACGGCGGGCAATGATGCGGCGGTGAAACTGGCGGCAGCGCTGGTTGCCAAAGGGATCACGCCGCTGCGCGTGGTGTTCCCGCCGGACATGGATGCCAACGAATACCTGTGTCAGATGGCCGAACCGGGATCCGCCTTTGCCCTGCTGATTGAAGGAGCAGTGCCGATGCAGGATGCGGCGGACATCGTGGCGGTTGAGCGCCAGACGGCTGAGCCAGAACCCGCTTCCCCTTTAGCCGCTGAACCCACGCCCAGCGTGACGCCGAATGTGGTCTGTGAGTCCGGTGATCATGGCGAGTTGCTCGTGTCAGTCGGCACACTGCAATGGTGTCTGCGTGGGCTGGGCACGGTGAAAGCGGGATCGGCAGCGATGAAGATCAATGCACAGGTACTGGACACGCAAAGCGGCGTGCTGTTCGCTGATGGCGTTGATCTGATGAGCGCCCGCTCACGCCAGAGTTATGCCCGGCTGGCCGCCGCTGAACTGGGGTTGGGGGAAGCCGAACTGCGCCGTTCGCTGGGGCAGGTGTTACTGGCGGTTGAACAGGGGCAACAGCAGGCCACAGCGGGCACGGAACAAAAAGCAGCGGAAATGAGCCTGACCGAGCGGGAATCAGCACTGGCTCTGTTGCAAGCCCCCTACCTGACCGCACGTATTAGCGCTGACTTAGCCGCCTGCGGTGTGGTCGGCGAATCGACTAATCTGCTTGCGGGTTATCTGGCGGCGGTGAGCCGCAAACTGCCCAAACCGTTAGCTGTCCTGATCCAGAGCAGCAGCGCGGCCGGAAAATCCTCGTTAATGGAGGCCGTACTCAACCTGATCCCCGAAGAAGAGCGCATCCAGTACAGCGCCATGACCGGCCAGAGCCTGTTCTATCTCGGTGAAACTAATCTCCAGCACAAGATTTTAGCGATAGCCGAAGAAGAGGGCGTGCGGCAGGCGGCCTATGCGTTGAAGCTGTTGCAGTCAGACGGCGAGCTGACCATGGCGAGTACGGGCAAGGACGAAGCCACGGGCAATCTGGTCACCAAAAGCTATACCGTGAAAGGCCCGGTGATGCTGATGCTGACCACCACCGCCATTGATGTGGATGAAGAGTTATTGAACCGCTGTCTGGTGCTGACGGTCAACGAATCCCGCGAACAGACCGAAGCGATCCACGCGGTGCAGCGCCAGAAACAAACGCTGGAAGGCTTGCTGGCTGAGAACGAGCGGGACTATCTCACCGCACTGCACCAGAACGCCCAGCGGTTGTTGCGCCCGCTGAATGTGGTCAATCCGTATGCGCACCAACTGACGTTCCTGTCAGACAAAACCCGTACCCGCCGTGACCACATGAAATACCTGACGTTAATCCAGAGTATCGCCCTGTTGCACCAGCACCAGCGGGAGATCAAGACCGCTGAGCATCGCGGCAAGACACTGGAATACATCGAAGTCACGAAAACCGATATCCGGCTGGCGAACCAGCTCGCCCATGAAATCTTAGGCCGGACACTGGACGAGATGCCGCCACAGACGCGCAAACTGTTATTGCTGATACAGCAGATGGCGAACGAGATGGCAACTGAGCAGCAGTGCGCTTTGAATGCCGTGCGCTTTACCCGGCGGGATATCCGGGCTTACACGAACTGGAGCGACAGCCAGCTTAAGCTGCATTGCCAGCGCCTGAGTGACATGGAGTATCTGCTGATCCACGGCGGCAGTCGCGGGCATCTGTTGCAATACGAACTGCTCTGGGACGGTGACGGTGACAGCGCCCACTTAAGCGGCCTGATCGTCCCGGTATGATCCCCGCAAGTCTGGGCAGAACGGAGGCAAGTCTGTCCCAAGTCTGCCCCAAGTCGGGGCTAAGTCTGGGCCGTCAAAACCGCCCTCAAGCCAGAGCCAGACAGGGTTCACAGACCGCAAGTCTGACAAAACGAAAAATCACTGTTCCGGCAACACACTAAAACCGCCCTCTCATACCGTACTGCCGGATAACGCCCACGACTGAAAGGAAAATCCGAATGACAACTTCACATGACAACCCGCTTATCACGCTGCGGGCGCAACTGGAAGCGTACCTCGATACACAGGCCGCACAGGGAAAAAGCCCGCGCACGCGGGAAAGCTACCGGGAACGGCTGTTACCGTTCGTGGACTGGTGCGAACAGCGCACCGTGCAGTATCCGGCACAGATCACGCTGGGGTTACTGGAAAGCTGGCAGCGTTATCTGCGTGCCTACCGTAAGGCCGATGGCCAGCCTTACAGCCATAACGGCCAGCGTGAACGCCTGAGTACCCTGCGGTTGTGGTTCCGTTGGTTGCTGCAACGCCACCACATTCTCTACAACCCGGCCGAGCAGTTGGTATTACCGAAAGAAGAGAAGCGGTTGCCCACTCAGATCCTGAGTGAACGGGAAACCACGCAGGTACTGGACAGTCTTGACGACCAAAGCGTATTGGGGCTGCGCAACCGGGTGATGCTGGAAATCCTCTGGAGCAGCGGCATCCGGCGTATGGAGCTGCGCCAGCTCCGGCGGGGGGATATTGACTTTGAACGCGGGGCCGTGGTGGTCAATCAGGGCAAAGGGAATAAAGACCGGGTGGTGCCTGTCGGTGAGCGGGCACTGGGCTGGCTGACACGTTATCTGGTGCAGGTCCGGCCTCAGTTGGCTGAGGTGTATGACAGCGGCTACCTGTTTATCTCGCAAAAAGGCAGGCCGCTCAGTCCGGGGCACCTGACACACATCGCCGCGAAGGCCATCCGCCATCAGGCCCGGCTTGACAAACCGGGTGCCTGTCACCTGTTCCGGCACTCAATGGCCACGCAGATGCTGGATAACGGGGCGGATATCCGGCATATCCAGGCGATGCTGGGACACGAAAAACTCAATACCACCCAAGTGTATACGCGGGTCGCTATCGGACACCTAAAGAAAGTACATAAGCAAACCCATCCGGCCGAGCGTGCCACTCAGGCATTGCCGGAAGCCGACAAGCATACCGAACCGCCGGAGAGCGGCTCAGACCGTGCCAGCGGAAAACCGGATACCAAGCCGAAGCGATAGCGCACCGGACAGCCTGCACGTCCCCGTTGAGTTGGGCAGGATCGGTGCAGGGGCAGACCGTGGCCGGACTGCCCGTTAGCATCGGTGTCTGCGGGGGTACGTGGGCAATGGGCGGCCTGAACCACGGTGTCCCCGTTCAGTCCGTGCAGGCCGCCCAAAGCCCACTCAACATAATGTGGGGGAATTATACGCCCCTCACCGGGCCGCTCCGCAGCCAGTCAGCCGCATCGAAGAACGGTTCGCAGCGTATAATTAACATTATGTCTGGCGCCCCCGCAGGTCGGCATCGCGGGGTGTGGCGCACAAGGCGGCGCCTTCTGCTGTCAGCACCGGCGCCCGTCCTTGGCAAAAACCGGTGTTCTGCTTTAGCTGCCGTGCCATCGCCCGGCCAACCACCCTGTAGGCAGGTCGGCCTGCGGCCTCCGCTGTTTTACCTCCCCCGCCCCAACCCTGCTGCACTGGCTGCGCGCGGCTCGCACTGCGCTGCGCTCCGTTGCTCGTTGCCGTGCTCGCCATCTCCGCCCCGTGCAGCCCCCGCAGGGGGCTTCCCTTGCGTAAAGCGCCGTCATGCAAAACCGTGGCAAAACCACAGCCACCGTGCACCAGAGCGTCGCAGGGGCGCCGCTTGCAGGCTCTGTGCCGCCCGCACCCGCAGAACGGCCGCCCGCCGCCCAAGCAAGTTGGGCGGCGTTCGCCCGTTGCCGGAAGTGAAAAGCCTCACAAAATCAGGCTGTCCAGCCCATCACAAAGAAAATGGGGCGCTATACTGCACAACAGCTTGCGACGGTAGCAGGGCAAAAACGCACCGGGGCGAAGTGGCAAAACAGGCCAAAAGTGCACTTCGGCGTTTTAGGTTCGCGGGGATGGGCGAAACGGGTAAAAGTGGCTCCTTAATAATCTGATAATCAAGGAAAAAATCGCTTAAAACAGTATGACCGCACCGGAACCTGCCCTAAGACCCGATAGGGTTGATGGGTGGGTTGAATCCGTATGGGTATGTGCATAATCCGCTGTCTTGGGTTGATCCGTTTGGGTTAGCAGGCGATGACTGTGGAAAACCCAAACCAAATCGACGCCAAGCCTTAAATAAAGCCAAAGATTTAGCAGGAATACCGCGTTCTCAAAAACCAAATAGACAATGGACTGTTGGGAATGATCCTAAACGGAGAGGTCAAACTAATTATCAATATTCAGAAGATGCGGGTTCGCATGGTCGTTATTACGAGTATATAGATGGTCATGGACATAAAAAAGTTGTACTTGAACATACGAATGATCCTAGAGCGCCCTACCCCCATGCACACGCTGGTCAAGCAAAAACAGGTGCAGATCCAAGAACATATGACTTTAAAGAAAATAGATACCAGAAGATAACCGACCCGAAAACAGACGATCACCATATTTATTATGAATAATAAACTTGAAGAGAAATTGTTGCTGTCAAAAGCAAAGAGATATATGGATAAGATTCATGGGATTAAGAATGTATCTATGTCTTTAATTAATGAAGAAGAATTTCAATGGCATAGAGAAATACATAACAGGATTTTGAAAGGAGAAGAAATACCTGAATGTAAGTTAGAGCTTCCCGTAAATGAGGAGGATATTTACTCATATATGCAATCTAAAATACATATTGGTGAATGTAATAGTCACTATATGTTGTTTGAAGGATTGGCAATCATCTCATTTAATATTGTTGATTTACATGATTTTTTATCTAGCTATTTTGCATTAAATAAAACATTCGATATCAGTATGTTATCACTTAATCCAATGAGAGTTATTGTTATAAGTGACGAAGAATATGAGTTAAATATTTTTGACAAAGCAATATAACAATATGAAAAAGCCGGAAAGATCCCTATGATCTTCCGGCCTTGTTCTTTTAAGAGCTGCTCACTCCCTGCCCTTAGCGGCTGTTGTAATCACCAATCAGCTCCCGCATCCTGAGCTTAATTTCACTGAGCTGATCTTGCTGGCGCTGGTACTGTTGCTTGATAGTTCGGGTGTCGTCTGTCGGGGATCAGCACCAGACAGCCGTCCAGTATTTTGACGGTCAGTGTCCCGTCAATATCAAACCCAGCCTGTTTAAGCCACTGCCCTTTCAGGTGTATCGCGAGCGGGGCTTTAGTTGTAAACCGGTCAAATAATCGCCACCAAAAAACACGAGGTGGTAAGACACTGAATGAATTATTTCAAGGAATACGGATATGTTTACTACCAGAGTAACGGTGTTGCACTTGTATCGTAGTCATTATGGTGGTTAGCTTATTATGTGAATCCGCCACTCGCTATTATTATCACCCCACTCCGCCATCATCAACGGCGGAGTGGTTAATTTCGGTTGTTATGTTCTTAACCCCCGGCCAGATTCAATTAAATACCAAGCCAGAAAATAAAATACGATAATAAAGATACTCAACATACTTAATGTCATCGTCAGAGAGACATCCGCAATACCCAAGAAACCATAGCGGAAACCACTAACCATATAGACAATCGGGTTGAGTTTTGACACGACTTGCCAGAAGGTTGGCAACAGGGTAAGGGAATAAAATACGCCTCCCAGATAAGTCAGTGGTGTCAAGACAAAGGTTGGTATGATGCTGATATCATCGAACGTTTTCGCAAAGATAGCATTCAACAGCCCTGCCAGAGAAAACAAAATAGACGTCGCCAGCAAGGTAATCACTACCATGCCCCATGAATGTATCTGTAACGGCACAAACAATAAGGAAACCAATGTCACCAGAATGCCAACACATACACCACGGGCTACCCCACCGCCAACGAATCCAGCAATGATGACATGAGTTGGAACCGGAGCAACCAGTACTTCTTCAATACTGCGCTGAAATTTGGCGCCAAAGAAAGACGAAGAGACATTCGCGTAAGAGTTGGTAATCACTGACATCATTATCAGCCCGGGCACAATAAACTGCATATAACCCACCCCGCCCATTTCACCAATGCGAGAACCCACCAGATTGCCGAATATAACGAAATACAGAGACATGGTGATTATAGGCGGTAATAATGTCTGCACCCAAATGCGACCAAAACGAGTGATTTCCTTAATCCAAATGGTTTTCAGAGCCACCCAGTACAACTGGATCATTATCTATCTCCTTGATTATTATTGGTCAACCCAACAAACAACTCTTCCAGGCGATTCGCTTTATTACGCATACTGCTAATTTGAATGCCCTGCGTACTTAGCTGGGAAAAAATATCATTCAGCCCCTGTCCACGTTTTACATCAACTTCCAACGTGGCAGCATCAACCAAACGATAATCATAACCATCAACGATAGGAACTGTTCCTTTAAGCTCTAAATCAAGCAAGAAAGTTTCACGTTCAAGCTGGCTGAGCAGGCTTTTCATACTGGTGTTTTCTACCAGTTCACCATGCTGGATGATACCAATATTGCGACACAGCATTTCAGCTTCTTCCAGATAATGAGTCGTCAGAATGATTGTGGTTCCCTGCGCATTTAATTCTCTCAAAAACTCCCACATAGATCGGCGCAGTTCAATATCCACTCCCGCTGTAGGTTCATCAAGGATGAGCAATTTTGGTTGATGCATCAAAGCACGGGCAATCATCAAACGACGTTTCATGCCGCCGGACAAACGAATAGCCCGTTCGTTGCGCTTTTCCCATAGATCCAGTTGAGTAAGATAGATTTCAGCCCTGTCCTGTGCAACATCGCGCGGGACGCCATAATATCCCGCCTGATTCAGTACTATCTGAATCACTGTCTCAAATTGATTAAAATTAAATTCCTGAGGAACAAGACCAAGCTGACGTTTAGCATTAACGATATCTGTATCAATATCGTAGTCAAATACCTTAACCTTACCGCTACTTTTATTGACTAAAGAACTAATAATACCAATCGTAGTGGATTTCCCTGCACCATTTGGCCCCAAAAGCGCGTAAAAATCGCCAGCTTCTACATGCAAATCAATCCCCCGCAGCGCTTTCACCCCGCTTTCATAAGTTTTAGTGAGCTGCGTTAACTCTAATGCGTAAGCCATAAGTAAAAAACACCTTTATTCTTTGCTATTTTTGAGTGCAAGGTGGGAATTATGCCATGATTCTTCCCGCCTTTCTTAGCAATGACAGGGATCAAATAAAAAACATTCTTCAATTAAATATTAAATTCTCAATTAATGTTGTATATGATTCTATCTCAAAAACGTTGTCAGGCTATTAGTTATGATGAGAAAAATTGAAGAGCTGTTTGCCAGGAACAAACAGTGGTCAAAGTCCGTAAATGAAGAAAATCCACTTTTTTTCAAAGAATTATCAAAGGCACAAAAACCCCATTTCCTGTGGATAGGCTGTTCTGATAGCCGAGTACCTGCTGAAAAACTGATTGATGCTGCACCAGGCGATCTTTTTGTTCACCGAAACGTTGCAAACCTTGTTATTCATACCGATCTAAACTGTTTATCCGTTGTACAATATGCTGTTGATGTCCTACAGGTTGAGCACATCATTATCTGCGGTCACTACGGCTGTGGTGGTATTGAAGCTGCTGTGGATGGCACTGAGCTGGGCTTAATCAATAACTGGCTGCTCCACATCCGGGATTTGTGGTACAAACACAGTTCGATGCTTGGCGAATTGCCGCCTAATGATCGACTGAACCGCCTGTGTGAATTGAATGTCATTGAACAGGTTTACAACCTCGGCCACTCTACCATTATGCAATCTGCGTGGAAACGTGGTCAGAAGGTGATGATCCACGGTTGGGTATATGGTTTAAAAGACGGTGAATTACACGATCTGGATATTACGGCGGATAGCCGCGAGAAACTCGAACTTAATTATCGCCAGGCTATCTCCAAATTGTCTCAAGCCAAATAACAAGCTAATCTAAAAAACAAATGGCAGCCTTTTGCTGCCACTTGCTAATAACTCGACTGATTACTTAAAATTACCGCAAAAATCAATCTTCCAATAAGGTGACGTGCCCGATATAAGGCAGGTGACGATAACGCTGGGCATAATCAATGCCGTAACCAACGACAAATTTATCTTCAATCGAATAACCAATCCACTCAACGGGAACATCAACCTCACGACGGGATGGTTTGTTCAGCAAAGTACAAATCGCCAGTGAATTCGGTTCACGCAGCCCCAGAATCTCACGGATTTTGTTCAGTGTATTGCCTGAATCGATAATATCTTCAACGATCAACACATCTTTGCCACGAATGTCTTCATCCAGATCTTTGAGGATTTTCACATCGCGGGTAGAACTCATCTCATTGCCATAGCTGGATGCGGTCATGAAGTCCACTTCATGAGGAACCTGTACTTCACGGCATAAATCTGCCATAAAGATAAATGATCCTTTCAGCAAGCCGACCAACACGAGTTCACGATCGCTCTTACGATAATGTTCGGTAATCTGTTGCCCCAGCTCAGCAATACGTTGCTTAACCTCCTGTTCGGAGATCATCACTTCTACAATATGTTTCTTCATCAATATAACCAGTTGATTTTGTTTTAAATAATCACAATACAAACCCAATGATAAATGTGATTATTTATACACCGCTCAATACCATAAGCTCACCAAGCGCATAAAATAACACTCTATGCCATCAGAACAAACCCTATTCGTTAATGCTCAATTAAATTTTTTTATTGGCAGAAAAAATGGCAATTTTCCCAACATTAAGTAAATTAAGTTTGGCTAACACAGATATTAATATGTTAATTTAAGTAAAACGGTAGAAAATCAGTATAATAGAAATTATGCAAAAAATTACCTTATTGACTTACATCCTGGTTCTGTTCGGTTTTGCGCAACCCGCAAAAGCCCTGTCTGAAAGTGAAGCTGAAAACCTTGCTGATTTAACTGCGGTCTATATTTACCTGAAATATGACTGTGGCTATAGTCAGATCCCAGATCGTGAGATCAGGCGCACGATTATCTATTTTGCCCAACGCCAGAATTGGGATCTCAGTAACTATGATGGTCAGTTAATGGAAGAACTGAATCAATTAGGTTATAACGACTTAAAGGAAATTAACTTACCTCATGAAGTTAAATGTCGTTCTCTTGCTCGACGTTCTCTTAGCCTACTCGCCTATGTAAAATAGTTCCCTAACAAAATCTCTCTATAAGTCAATTTCGCGGT
The DNA here is from genome assembly GCF_002632615.1 of Xenorhabdus miraniensis. The sequence goes on along the minus strand of NZ_NITZ01000004.1, from coordinate 60,228 downwards.
GCAACTAGGTTAATAGTTGGCTATTATGTGCGCCCAATTCCTGGGAACATCACAATGGAGAAATACCTAGACATGTCGCAAAAAGAAATTTGGTATGAAACGTTGCATTCCAATTTCGGTCAATATTTTGCAGTTGAAAATGTGCTTTATCATGACAAAACAGAGCACCAAGACCTAATCATTTTCGAAAATACAGATCTAGGTCGCATTATGGCGCTTGATGGTGTAGTTCAAACCACAGAGCGCGATGAATTTATCTATCATGAAATGATGGCTCATGTGCCATTATTTGCCCACGGCCAAGCTAAAAAGGTGTTAATCATTGGCGGTGGTGATGGTGGAATGCTACGTGAAGTCTGTCGTCATCACTATCTCGACAATATCACAATGGTAGAAATTGATGCTGGTGTGGTTGAATTCTGCCGCCAATACTTACCAAACCATAACGCAGGGGCTTATGACGACCCTCGTTTCAAGCTGGTGATTGATGACGGTGTTAGTTTTGTCAAAACCACATCTGAAAAATTTGATGTCATCATTTCTGACTGCACCGATCCCGCCGGGCCAGGTGAAAGCCTATTTACCTCTGAATTTTATGAAGGCTGCGCCCGCTGCTTAAATGAAAGCGGTATTTTTGTAGCCCAAAATGGCGTCTGTTTTCTGCAACAGGATGAGGCCGTCAATAGCCATAAAAAATTGAGTCGTTATTTTGCTGATAGCAGTTTCTATCAGGCTGCCGTTCCGACCTATTATGGTGGGATTATGACGTTTGCATGGGCAACCCAAAACTCTGCCTTGCGTCAGGTTCCTTTGATAACACTACAACAGCGTTTTGAAGGTGCGGCCATAGCCTGCCGTTACTATACACCTGCCATACATGCAGGAAGTTTTGCATTACCACAATACTTACTGAATGCACTGTCTGGAAACCAATAATCCCCCATTAGCCGGGAGGTGAATGAAATTGCGCAAACTGAAATTGCACGGCTTTAATAATCTCACAAAAAGCTTAAGTTTTTGTATTTATGACATCTGTTATGCAAAAACAAATGCCGATCGCGACAGTTATATCGCGTACATTGATGAACAGTATAATGCAACTCGCCTGACTGAGATCCTCAGTGAAACCTGTTCAATCATTGGTGCAAACATTCTTAATATTGCTCGCCAAGATTATGACCCACAAGGAGCGAGCGTTACCATTCTGATTAGTGAAGAACCCATTGACCCTAATTTAGTGGATAATACAGAAAATCCAGGCCCACTTCCTGATTCTATCGTTGCCCACTTAGACAAAAGCCACATTTGTGTACACACCTACCCGGAAAGCCATCCAGATGGTGGTATATGTACCTTCAGGGCAGATATTGAGGTATCAACTTGTGGTATAATTTCCCCTCTTAAGACCCTAAATTATCTGATCCATGAATTAGAATCTGACATTGTGACGATGGATTACCGTGTTCGTGGTTTTACCCGGGATATCAGTGGCGTAAAACTCTACATAGACCATGAAATTAATTCCATTCAGAATTATGTGACAGAAGAGATCCAATCTCAGTACCACATGCTGGATGTCAATATTTTTCAGGAAAACCTTTTCCATACCAAAATGATGTTGAAAGAATTTGATCTGAATGAGTATTTATTCAATACCACAGCAGAAGAATTAAACGAAATAGAAAAGAAAGAGATCACTCGCTTACTTAAAAAAGAGATACAGGAAATTTACTACGGCAGGAATTTACCTGATCTATAAATATTCGCGCTCTATCTAACTTATTTGACTGGCAGGAAATTAATCTGCCAGTCATTAAACTCCATTTCGGTGAGGGTCTGGCTACCCTATTCTGACGGAACACCTAATTCAGCACTCGTTATAACTTCAGCATTATACATATTTTTTAAATAGTTAAGGGCACTATTCTGATCAACCCCCGGAAACACACAAACAGCATCTGACAATACTTTGATATCATAACCCCGGATAAATGCGCCATAGGCTGTATGCTGGACACAACAATGGGTATGTTGCCCAGTCAAGACAACTTCTTTGACACCATATTGCTTTAAAACTTCTTCCAGATCGGTTCCATCAAAAGCGCTATAAAAATGCTTGGGAGAAATAATTTCACGATCTGCGCCAATGGGAGCCAATTCCGCGACAACTTCAGCGCCCTTCGTTCCTGCCAACGCATGTTTTCCCCAAATACCTATTTCACAATCACTTGCACAATGAGCATCATTGGCATACACCACCAGCCAATCATTCCGGCTTCTGGCATAGTTGATCGTCCGTTGGATCACAGGAATAATTTTCATCGCGCTTTCTTCATTGGCGAGAACACCTGTTACAAAATCATTCAACATGTCGATTACAATAAGAGCTTTCATTTGTAAGACCTTCTTTACTTTTGCATGTGGAATTTTTCAGAAAAAACCATAATTAAAAAACCTTATTTGATAATATAATTATATTGTTTTATATGATAAAAAATATTGAATATTTAATTACTTTAAATAGAAAATAATAATTCCTGAATATACAAAGTGATATAATATTTACTTCTCACTTATCTTTACATACAAAATAATACTACAAGCGATTTAATAAAATTATTTTATAATGGCAGTTGGTTTTCTCAATGAGATAAATCAAATTATTTATATAAGTAATAATATTAATCCATGTCATACATACGGTATTCCAATGAAAATTGGATAATATAGTAACGCACTCCTATACATAAAGCTATTTAAATACGGTTATAAATATTAAGGAATAATAATGATTAAAACCTAACAATACATATCTAGTAAAATTTTCTGACGCTGGTGTTGATGGCGTAGCTCAACCTGAAGGTAAAGGCATGTGACTATTGAAAGAATAATTTCATTTCAGCATAATTCCGCCAATAAAAGAATCATGGTAAAAATTCAACTCCACTTGATACTAAAAAACAACCACAAAACAAAGGAAATGCCTTTAAATATAGTTTAATTTGTTTTTTAAATTTATTGATTTCATTTTACGAAGCAAAAAAAATTAATGTAATTAGAACTATCTTTCACCTACTAACGACCGATTAAATAAAAATCAATCACTATGCTATGGAGTATATAAAAACAACAGTTAAAATAATAAAAAAAATATAAAGTAATATAATTTAGTTGCCTTACAATAAAAATTGTTATCCAATTAACAGTTTTGGTTTAATTATTTGCATGAATTTTATTTTAAGAACATTATGATATATAACTAGATTTATAATAAATACCCTACAATAAACAATAAAAATGAAGATAAAAATTGCCCTCATTGATGACCATGTTGTTGTCCGTTCAGGCTTTGCTCAATTATTGACTCTTGAAGATGACATTATAATCGTTGGTCAATACAGCAGTGCCAGTGAAGCATGGTCAGATTTACTAAAAAAAACGATTGATGTTGTGATTATGGATATTTCCATGCCCAGTGAAAGTGGTTTACAGCTTCTGGCACGATTACGCCCCACATGCCCTAATTTTCGTACTATCATGCTCAGCATTCATGACACTGCTGCTCTAGTACAAAGTGCACTTGATGCAGGTGCACGCGGTTATCTGACAAAATGCTGTGGGCCAGAAGAATTAATCCAGGCAGTACGAACTGTTCATAAAGGAGAAATTTACCTCTGTGCTGACGCATTAAAGGCTCTGCGTCAGAGACCCCAAGAAGTTTCCGTATTACAAATACTAACCTCACGGGAAAAAGAAATTTTTAAATTGCTAATCAATGGTGTTAGCGTAAAAGATATAGCTGAACAACTTGAACTAAGCCCCAAAACAGTACATGTTCATCGTGCTAATATTCTTAGTAAGTTGCAGTGCGACTCCACTATTGAACTTGTTCATTACGCATTACAACATCAAATCATTACGGGTTAGTAAATGAATTGGAAAGCACGTTTCGGTTTACAATCTCTATTTATATTTATTTTCTACTCAATTAGCTGGATTTCACTTTGGATTATTAGTTTTTATTTACATGAGGATGGGCAACAGGCTGTGCTTTTCCTGCCACAAGGATTGAGGCTAGTTCTGATGATTCTGTTATGGAGGCGTTATTTACCGCTCCTCATTATCAGTGAAATCAGTATGCTGTCATGGTTAATTAACGAACAGTTAATTACAAACCCAGCTATATTATTTTCTCCTGGGATCAGCCTGATCACGGTCTTATTGATTCAACAAATCTGGAAACGCTATTCTCTTTATTGGCAACAACTTTCCATTCTGTTAGTTGGCGTTATTATTAATAGCCTGTTACAAACTTTTTGCCTAAGTTTTTCACCATCATCTAAAGTAAATCTTTTTTTTCTCGCTTCAATCACCGGAGGTGTACTTCTATCTCCGTTTGTTTATCTGATTTACATCTATTTATATGAACAAAGTTTAAAAAACAATCACATTACAGACGATTCATTCTATCCACAATTACGATCATCTTTCTTAATGTGGTGTTTTCTATTCAGTTTATTAGGGATCAGTGGGCATTTCTTTTTATCCCCAAAAATTGAAGGGCTTTTATCAATTTTGGTCTTTCTCCCCAATGTTTTTATGGCTTATCGTTATGGTTGGCAAGGAGGTGTTTTTTCTGCATTGTTAGGTAGCTTGATAGTGACTTTTGCTCGTCAATCCAGTGGCTCATTTAGTGAACTCCAAGAATTGGAAATCTTTTTGACTACCCAGGCCTTATTAGGTATTGGGCTTGGTATAGCTATCAGCCGCCAACAACAGCTAGCAAGTAACCTAAGTCACTATCGTGCACGATTGGAAAAAGAGTTAGTTGCACGTTATACCTTAATGCAAAATCTAGTACACATTGAAGAAGAGATCCGCAAAAATATTGCCAGAGAATTACATGATGAAATTGGACAAAATATCACTGCTATTCAAATTCAATCTACCTTGGTAAAACGTACAGCAAACTCACCTCTGGTAATAAAAGCAGCAGAACAGATCAAATACCTATCCCAACAAATTCACCAATCTACTCGTCAACTACTACGCGAACTACGCCCACCGGCCTTAGATGAAATGTCATTCGAACAGGCTATTCGTCATCTGGTAAATGAATTCGCTTTCGAGGAACAAAACATTATTTGCCAGTTTGATTATCGACTTCCACAAGAGCCGAAGAATAGCACCATTACCTTAACTCTTTATCGACTTATTCAAGAGTTACTGAACAATATCAGTAAACATTCCAACGCTAATACCATTACAATCATCTTAAAACAGAAAGAAAATTTAATTCAGCTCCAAGTCAGTGATAATGGAATTGGCATCATAGATGATAAGAAAAATACAGGGTTTGGTTTGAAGGGGATTGAAGAACGAGTTCGTGCCCTTGGTGGTAACTGGAGCTTAAATACTCAACAAGGAACTCATGTTATTGTTAATTTACCTATAAATTCTGATGAGGGTATTAAATCATCAGAAATCATTTCTGACGTACTAAAACTATAGCTTCTAAGGCTTTTATGGAGATTTATTATGCAAACCAATAGCAATGAGCAGATTTCACAAAATTATCGCTATTGGAGAAGCCATCTGTTGATATCAATGATTGTTGGTTATGCCGCATTTCAATTAACACGTAAGAGCTTGAATATTGCCATGCCTGAAATGCAGGTAGAATTGATGCTAAATAAAGATGATATTGGCTGGTTAGCTAGTCTATTTTATCTTGCTTATGGCTGTTCAAAATTTGTATCAGGGATTTTCCATGACCATACTGGATATCGCTGGTTTATGGGAGCTGGTTTATTCGTAACCGGAATACTCAATATCATTTTCACCTTTTGCTCATCACTAACCGCTTTGTTGATTGTCTGGACACTAAATGGCTTTTTTCAGGGATGGGGATGGCCTCCCTGTGCACGACTATTAACTCACTGGTATTCCCGTAATGAACGAGGTTTCTGGTGGGGATGCTGGAATATTTCTATAAATATAAGTGGAATTCTTCTAACACTACTATCCGCGCTGTTAACAACAACCTATAGCTGGCGAGCTGCCCTACTGATCCCTGGAGTTATTAGTATTATATTGGGAATCTGGTTATTCCAAAAACTACCAGGCATTCCACAACAACAGGGTTTACCTAGCATTGGACAGTGGCGGCAAGATGCAATGGAGCTAAGGCAAGAGCACTCATCTCCACCAATGTCAATGATGAAAATCCTACAAGAAACAATTTTGTTCAATCGCACCATTTGGATTCTTGGATGTTCCTATATATTGGTGTATTTCATTAGGATCGCAATACATGACTGGGGTAATCTTTGGTTATCAGAAAAACATGGGGCCAACTTATTCAGTTCTAATGTTACCCTTTCACTATTTGAACTCGGTGGTTTGTTAGGTGCACTTTGCTCAGGATGGGGATCTGACATATTCTTCCGTAGCCGGCGAACTCCAATGATTCTGCTGTTTTCTATCGGGCTGTTTTTTTCAGTAACCGCTCTTTGGTTGGTTCCTATACAACACTATATTTTATTGTCTACTTGTATTTTCAGTATCGGTTTTTTTGTTTTCGGCCCGCAAATGCTAATTGGATTAGCCGCAACGGAATACTGCCATAAGAAAGCTGCCGGTACAGTCACTGGGTATTTGGGTCTGTATGCCTACCTTAGCGCAGCTATCGCAGGATGGCCGCTAAGTCAAATAATTAACAACTACGACTGGTCTGGTATGTTTGCTTTACTCACGTTAGCTTCTGCACTGATGGGATTATTACTCATGCCACTATTAATCGCAGATATTAATAAATACAGTAAAAAAACCTAACAAAATAGTTATATTTATTCCAAAATAGCCAGTAATCACCGATGGATTTACTGAATCTATCGCATTAGAGTGTAAACAGCCGGATTCTACATACACTACGGCTGTTTCCGCTCTAGATATGTTTTATACTCCACAAAATGTTACTCGTATTCTACAATTCTCATAATGAGATAAATGTTAATAAAAAGTTATAGAAATAGTGAATAGAAGTTTTTTATATTTTCATCCAAACTTATTATATACATTGAATAATTTACCAAGTGACATTCAATTCTGAAAAACAATTCTCTATTTCCTCACAGAATAAAAACAATTAATTTAGAGCATACTTTATACTACAAAAACAATATTTGTCCATTAAATGCTCTATTGTTGATTTTCACATTCGATATCAATTGTTATAAAAATCTGGATATTTATACTACTTATGGGGTAATTATTATCTGATAAGTATTATAAAGTAAATAATATGGGGTGCTTTGAAAAGAGATAAAACGTGAAGTTATCTCACTGTCCCCATAATAGTTGGGAAATTTATTCTTTTTATATGATAACTTTCGATCAAATAGTTAAATAAAAAATTAACATTCTAAAAGCAAAGTTAAAATTTAATTATTTAACATTAGACACTTAACAAAAAAAATAACACCCCTCTTAATTTAACTTTATAAAAACAAATAAAACCAACAAGTTTTGCTTCCTATTTAACATAGTCCAATACTCTGTAAAATAAAAAACACTCAATAGAAATTATTGATTTTGTTATCTGGTTTGCAAATTTACTCTATTAATTTGCATAAAAAATTTAACCTTATCATGATGTCCCAAGAATAAATCGGCAGGACTCTATTTTTAAATTAATAATAAGAGTTTCGTTTATTAATATTCATCTTAACTCACCCAAGGTAGAAATTCTGAAAGTAAGGACATCATTAATGAAACTCAATTATATCACCGCATTAATCGCTCTGGGGTTAACAGCAGCTACTATAACCAGCAATACTCAAGCAGCAGGCAGACTGATTGTTTATTGCAGCGGCACTAATGCCCTATGTGAAACAGAAACGCGTGCTTTTGGCGAAAAATATAATGTCAAAACCACATTTATTCGTAATAACACAGGTAGTACATTAGCTAAAATAGAAGCAGAAAAACGCAATCCACAGGCAGATGTATGGTATGGCGGTACACTTGATCCCCACTCCCAAGCCGGTGAATTGGATCTCCTGCAACCTTATCAATCACTGAACTTATCTCAAATCATGCCTCAGTTCCGCGATCCTGCAAAACGCAAAGGAAACTATTCTTCTGCTGTCTATATGGGTATCCTTGGTTTTGGTGTGAATACAGAACGCCTGAAAGAGAAAAATCTCCCCGTCCCCACATGCTGGAAGGATCTGACTAAACCAGAATATAAAGGTGAAATTCAAATTGCCGATCCACAAAGTTCCGGCACTTCCTATACCGCATTGGCAACTTTTATCCAATTGTGGGGTGAGAACGAAGCTTTTGATTACCTGAAAAAACTCAACAGTAATATTTCCCAATACACCAAATCCGGCATTGCTCCCGCACGTAATACCGCACGTGGTGAAACAGCCATTGGAATTGGCTTCCTGCATGATTATTCACTGGAAGTCGAAAATGGTGCACCAATGAAATTGATTTCCCCTTGTGAAGGCACTGGCTATGAAATCGGTGGTGTCAGCATTATCAAAAATGCCCGCAATATGGATAACGCCAAGTTGTTTGTTGATTGGGTATTGTCTAAAGAAGCTCAAGAGTTAAGTTGGAAGCAAGGGAAATCCTACCAGATCCTCACCAATATCACAGCAGAATCCTCACCCATTACACTGAATCCTACTGAATTGAATCTTATCAATTATGACATGGATAAATATGGTTCCAATGACATGCGTAAGAAACTGATTAATAAGTGGCTCACAGAAGTCAAAATGGGAAAATAACCTTTTAAATTAATATTATACCTATTCAAGCAGTGAGCCATAACATCTATTCGCTGCTTGATCACGTGATTTACGTACTCTCTTCGTAAAATTTTATTGGGGGAATTATGTCTCATACCCTTACCTTGCAGAAAAAGCAGGGGCGGGATTCTGTTTTCTGGTGGGTTATATTAGCATGGCTGTCATTTGCTCTGCTGCCATCATGGAGTCTGGATTACGGCCTTTTTGATTCAACACAAGAAGAAATTCTGGCAGCTTATGGCTGGAACGACTTCAATATCAGCATATTATGGTTTTTGCTGCCATCGGTATTGCTATTGCGTCCACGGCTTCCTGCCGATCACTATTCTCGTCAACGTCACTATTTTGACGCGGGATATGCCCTGGTATGCACACTTTTCATTATCACCAGTGCTGCATTAGCTGGACGCGGGTTAGGCTACTCCTCCATTGCTTTGTTTATCGCATTGGGAGCAATTATTACCTTGGCTCTCGCACGCTTGGAATGGCTTGGTGGTGACAATTTCGTCATTGGTTCGCTGGTAGCAATCATTGCGTTGATTGGAGTATTTATTCTTTTCCCTAGTATCGCCATCTTTATTCCCATGTTTACGGATGAGTCCGACCATTTTGCACCCTTCGCATTTTTATCGATACTCGGTCAACCCCATATACTGAAAATTATTGTCAATTCTGTGATGCTTTCTGTTGCAGTCGGTTTTGGCTGTACATTCTTTGGATTGGTGCTGGCGATTTACACCGCCAGAATCGCCAAACGTTCCGCCATCATTGGGCGGGTATTCTCCATTTTGCCAATCGTAACACCGCCATTTGTTGTCGGATTGGGTGTCACTCTAATGATGGGACGCTCCGGTTATATCACAGAGTTTCTGTCTACATGGTTTGGTTTAACTAACACAAACTGGTTATATGGTTTCACGGGGATTTGGATTGCCCAAGTGTTGGCATTTACACCAATGGCGTTCATGATTTTGGATGGTGCCATCAAGACAATTCATCCTTCTTTGGAAGAAGCGGCCTATACCCTGAGAGCCAATCGCTATCAAACTTTCTTCTATGTTTTTATACCGTTACTCAAACCAGCTCTTGCCAATGCTTTCTTGATCGTCATTGTTCAATCTCTGGCTGATTTCAGTAATCCTTTGGTATTGGGCGGTAATTTTGACGTGCTGGCTACCCAAATTTACTTCTATATCACAGGCTCACAGCTTGATTATCAAGCCGCCAGCACGCTGGGCGCATCACTGTTAGTTTTCTCACTTCTGGTTTTCTGTGTTCAGTATCTCTGGATTGGGAAACGTTCCTATGTCACGGTTTCCGGTAAATCTTACCGTGGCGATGTGCAGCCTTTGCCCGTTTCATTGGTGTGGAGTGTTTGCTCCCTGCTATTTGTCTGGGTAGTATTCAATATCCTGCTCTATGGCAGTATTTTCTACGGCAGTTTTACCGTCAACTGGGGCGTGGATTACTCTCTGACTCTGGATAATTTCATTAAGCTATTTGGTCAGGGAATGAGTGATGGCGCATGGCCTTCATTGTTAGATACGCTGCTATATGCTGGCATTGCCGCTCCCATTACTGCCATTTTCGGGCTGTTAATTGCCTATATCGTGGTGCGTCAACAATTCCGGGGCAAGAAAGTCATTGAATTCACTACGATGCTCTGTTTTGCAGTGCCTGGTACGGTCGCGGGAATTTCTTATCTTCTGGCCTTCAATAACGCACCATTCTATATCACAGGTACAGCGTTCATTATCATCATCTCCATGACAATGCGAAATGTACCTGTGGGTATTAGAGCCGGTATTGCAGGGCTTGGTCAGATTGATAAATCGCTGGATGAAGCCTCTCTCAGCCTGCGGGCGGGTTCGATGAGAACAATATTGCATATTCTGCTACCACTCTTACGCCCTGCTATCTTATCGGCATTGGTTTATAGCTTTGTGCGCGCCATAACTACGGTTAGTGCCATTGTATTTTTGGTAACTCCCGATACGCGTGTAGCAACAGCTTATATCCTGAATCGCGTTGAAGATGGCGAGTATGGCCTGGCTATCGCATATGGCTCCATTCTGATTGTGGTCATGCTGGCGGTAATTTTCCTATTTGACTATTTAGTTGGCGAAGCGCGTATTTCCCGCTCAAAAGCTAAAAATACCCAGTAATCATGGAGTGACGATATGACATTGCGACATTTTGTCGAATTAAAAAATGTGACCAAACGGTTCGGTAACAACACAGTAATCGACTCGCTGGATTTATCCATCCCACAGGGGCATATGGTCACTTTATTGGGGCCATCAGGATGCGGTAAAACAACGGTACTCAGGCTGGTGGCAGGGTTGGAAAAACCGACCTCAGGCAATATTTTCATTGATGGGGAAGATGTTACCGATCGCTCTATCCAGCAACGGGATATTTGCATGGTATTTCAGTCTTATGCCCTTTTTCCGCATATGTCATTGGGGGAAAACATTGGTTATGGATTGAAAATGCTGGGGCGGCCAAAAGCGGAGATCCGTGAACGTGTCAGGGAGGCATTGGAACTGGTAGATTTGAGTGGTTTTGAAGATCGCTATGTTGATCAGATTTCTGGGGGACAACAACAGCGTGTTGCTTTAGCTCGCGCCCTCATCCTCAAACCTAAAGTGCTGTTGTTCGATGAACCCTTAAGTAACCTTGACGCTAACCTACGCCGCAGTATGCGTGAAAAAATTCGTGAATTACAACAACAGTTCAATATCACTTCGCTCTATGTCACACATGATCAGAGTGAAGCCTTTGCTGTATCTGATACTGTTTTGGTCATGAACAAAGGAAAGATCATGCAGATGGATTCACCCCAAACTTTATATCGCCAACCTGCATCGAAATTTATGGCGAGCTTTATGGGAGATGCCAATATTCTCCCTGCCGCACAAGATGCAGATTATGTGGAGATTTTCCAATACCGGATACCACGCCCGGCTAATTTCACAGCAACACAGGCATCCATTACTGTTGGTGTTCGCCCGGAAGCAATTACCCTTCGCCAACAAGGGAATGAAAGCCAACGTTGCCAAATCAACCATGTCGCCTATATGGGGGCACAATATGAAGTAACCGTTGACTGGCATGGGCAAACATTATTGTTGCAGGTCAATGCCTCTCAACTGCAACCGAAAGTTGGTGAAAATTATTATCTGGAAATTCATCCGGTTGGAATGTTTATTTTAGAAGCGTAACGCCAAGCAAAATGTGTGTTCGGCAAGAGTCAAAATCCGTCACACTAAGCCCCTGCGCTCATCACCGCAGGGGCTTTTCTATCCGGCCAAATTCCTCACAAAACCAGAGAGATAATCACCTATTCTGCCTATCAATTCATCAATAAACCCTGTAAAATCTTCTACACTTTCTGGGTATGTCACACACCACCAAAAGTCCATTCATTTAACTTCTAATAAATAGGTTTTACAATGCATCAGTCTGATGTTGTTGATCGTTCGCTTTTCTCGTTAAGCTGGCCGATTTTCATTGATATCTTTCTGCATATGGCGACGTTATTAATTAATACGTACATGGTCAGCCATATTTCTTCTTCTTATCTCGCTGCGATGGGAGTGGGTAATCATGTTTTTGATCTCTTCATTACGATTTTCAATTTCATTAGCGTAGGTTGCAGTGTTGTCATCGCACAATATCTGGGATCAGGGAAGCGTGATAAAGCCAGTCAAGCGATTCATATCTCTATTGCATTTAATTTTTTACTGGGTTTCAGTTGTGCGCTGATCACGATTTTCTTCGGTTATAAGATCCTGCATATCATGAACCTGCCCGAAAATTTGATGGAGGATGGGTTTGCTTATCTGCATGTTCTTGGTATCTGTCTGATACCTGAAGCGATTTCGATTATTTTGGCTGCCTGTTTGCGGGTTTATGGTAAAGCGAAAGCGGCGATGTATGTCACGCTGATTGCCAACTTGCTGACGATTGTCGGTAACATGATCGTTCTGTATGGGTTCTTCGGGCTGCCTCAATATGGACTGGAAGGCGTGGCGTGGTCTACCGTATTTGGTCGTACTGTTGCCGTTATTTTACTCTGTGGATTGCTGTTCTGTGGCTTGAGAATCAAGTTTGAGCCTAAGCTGCTTGTGTATTGGTCTAAGAATATGTTGAGCAAAATCCTGCATATCGGCTTACCAGCCGCCGGTGAAAACCTGGTATGGATTCTGCAATTTATGACCGCACAAGCGTTTATTGGCCTGATGGGGGAAACTTCTCTGGCTGCACAGACACTTTACTTCCAATTATCTCTGTTCATTATGTTGTTTGGTATCTCTACCAGTATTGGTAATGAGATTATGGTTGGTCACCTTGTTGGCGCAAAACGCTTTGAAGATGCCTATATTCGCGGTATCAAGAGCTTGAAAATCGGCGTGATCGTCACAATCGGCGTCGTATTGACGTTCTGGATTTTCCGGGAGCCGCTTCTTGAGCTTATGACGGAAGATAAGAAGATTATCGAGCTTCTGCTGCCGCTGTTCCTGCTCTCCGTCTTTTTGGAGCCAGGGCGTACCTTCAACATTGTGATGGTCAATGCTTTGCGCGCTTCCGGTGATGCCCGTTTCCCACTCTGTACCGCAATAATTTTCATGTGGGGTATCTCCATTCCTGTCGGTTATTTTCTGGGAATAACGATGGAGATGGGAATTCTGGGAATTTGGATAGGCTTTTTCTGTGATGAGTGGGTCCGTGGGTTAGTTAACGCATGGCGCTGGAAGTCTAAAAAATGGCAGACCAAGCGACTGGATATCTGATTTAAATATAAAATGCCGCGTAGAATTGCGGCACTTTTATTTCAACAAGAAATCATTTCAACTAAAAACTATTTCAATAAAAAGTTATAACTTTTCTTTGCCATAGAATTCAGAACGTGGGCCATACAGCAAGTGGCCATATCCACCTGCACTTAACAGACGATTAGTCGTAATGCCTGCAATGTCATGGCTCCTGTCCGTAATGGTATTCGCGATTTGAGAGATAGCAGCCGATATCAGAATACCGACCAGACCACCGCTAGAGTAATCATCATTTTCTGTGGAAGATGCCGTCGCAATACCATTCCACAGTTGTTTACCCGTGCGCAAATCCACTAAACGGGCGGTTGCACTAACACGAGTATCACTGTTAATAATTTGGTATTGCGTGCCGTATTGTGTGATATCCAGGTAAAGAGCGGAATCCGCACCAAAAATGTCATACAGTTTTTTATAACTGAGATTATGGATATCTTGTGCCTCTGTCACGCCATTTTGGCGGAATGTTTCTTCAACTACAGCAACGGGATAAACATAATAACCGGACTCTGCCAGTGGATAAGCCACTTGAGACAGCAAACTGCCGGAAGCCTGTATTTCCACCGATTTATTGACCGCAGGCAGTACCAGAATGGATTTAGGTTTACTTTCCCTCAGTGCTGAATAGTCATACGGTTTATGTTGGACACATCCTGACAGAACCAGCAATAATAAGGCACCAATTGCCCCCAGAAAACGGTTCATTATTTCACTCCCTTATTTTTGCTTAACAGAAAATCCATGTAAGGCGCTGATTCAGGAAATAAATTTTTCTCTATTTCAAACTGCTGGAAAGCATCTTCAATATTACCAACCTTGCTGTAAAGCAGCCCCATTTGTGCATGCAAACCTGGGGGAACCGGTTTATCTTTAGCTTTGGCCTGTTCAATCACTTTTTGCAATGCCTGTAGCTGCTCTTGTGGCCCGGTTTTATCCTGCTGGTAATACTGATAAAGCGTTTGCTGATAATCACCCCATACGTACATGGTTTTCGGTGCTTTTGCACATCCCACCAATAGCAGTACGCCCAACAACATCCCCGTCTTTTTCATCAAAAACATACAGCTCTCTTTCCTGTCCAAACTTTCCGGAATAAATTTAACTAAGTAAATTAGTTAGTTGGCTTCCATGCCCCGCTTTCAATACCAGCGACCAGATCGTTGATCGCTTCACGGATCGCCAAATCCAATACCTTGCCATTCAGGGTAGAGTCATAGCTGGAAGTACCACCAAATCCAATGATTTCACGACTGGAAAGTTTATATTCCCCTGCTCCGGCAGAAGAAAAAACAACTTCGGAGGTTTCAACATTCACAACATTCAGCATCACTTTTGCATAAGCCACTTGTGATTTGCCACGGCCTAAAATGCCCCATAATTGATGATCACCGATTTCTTTGCGGCCAAATTCAGTCACGGAACCCGTAATAATATAATTGGCCCCTTTCAGTTTCTGAGTCTTGCCCTGCAAACCCGCTTCAGCTTTCAATTCAGCCAGATTGGTGCGTTCCAACACGTTAAAACGGCCGGTTTGTTGTAGGTGAGTCACCAGAATTGTTTTTGACTGATTTCCTAAACGATCAATGCCGTCAGAAAAAATGCCATTTTGATAGCTTGAACGGTTTTCGAATTTCCCGACGGCGATTGGGCTGCGAATGCCTGCATAAGTAGTCTTATAAGAAGTGACTTTTTGTACCGGCAGTGTTGACGAAGATTCTGTCGCACAACCAGCCAACACAAGAGAAGCCAGACAAAGCGAGGCTAATGTGAGTTTGCTTTTCATTATTATGTCTTCCTGAATGAATGTTTAAATAAAAGTGCCCGATTTTTTGTACAGGCGGATGCTACTAACATCAAACGAAATAATAATAAATATTGTTATAGGAAAAGTCTATTTAATTCAAAAATCAGGAGAGACGGTCACTTACTAACCCAATGATTAATAATGATTAAAAATTGAAAATTCAGTAAAGATCATTCAGGGGGAATTAGTTATCCGGTATTAATGTCAATCTCTTATTGATGAGTTAAACTCAATCACTTTTATTATATAAAATCTACCGGAGGAAATAATATTATAATTTACCGGATTATTTATTGATAAAATAAGGAATTACGACGACTATATTGCTTATAGTAGATTACTCAAACTATTTGATTATCTCAATCAAACAAAATTGCCTTTGCTATTCAAAGGAAAATTATAATTTAACTTATTTAAATAAAAATACATTTTGAATCTCTTAATATATCTGTTTAACCACAATAAACGAAAGCCTATTAACGGTGAATAAGATGCTATTTCCAATCCATGTCCCCAGATGAAGTTCATGTACTGAACAATTCCACCAGTAAAAAACTCTAGATTAATATGCTGAACTACATCATAATATTAACAATAAAAAGGATTTAATACTAACAAGGTGTTTTGAACTAAGATAAGCGTGATAAAGTACACAATTTTTCCCTCTGGTTGTTTCAATTGTTAATATCACAAAGACTCATAAGACCTTCTTACTAAAATTCAATTATTTTATTTATCAATATGATACAAACAAACCAGCATTCTTTTTTGCACAATCTCCCTTTGCGGTTTTTCGTTGAAAACAATAAGTAGCAATTTCTTCTTTATGACGAAGTTGTTCTCTCAAAAATCGTATCAGATGGAGTGTTTAGGGAAATTTTTTCTCTTTGAAATCATTGACTATCAGTACACGACAATAACCTTATTAAAATAGTGGTTAATCGTGTTTACGTGATGTATTTCCCCTTGTGCCTGTTCTATGCCCATTAAAATACCAAAGATGTAAGCGAGTGCTATTATGAAAACAGCAGCAAAAAACAATGATGTTACGCCCCACTTATCTCCGGCAGTCAAGTGCGCCAACATGACAGAAGATGAATGGAAAAAGGCGATAAAATTCGATAATACCGATACCGGTTGGGTTATCATGAGTATTGGTATGGCCATCGGAGCGGGTATTGTTTTCCTGCCTGTCCAGGTCGGATTAATGGGGTTGTGGGTTTTCCTGCTTTCTTCCATTATTGGCTATCCTGCCATGTATCTTTTTCAGCGACTTTTTATCAACACGCTTGCTGAATCACCAGAATGCAAAGATTATCCCAGTGTCATCAGTGGTTATCTCGGTAAAAACTGGGGAATTTTATTGGGGGTGCTCTACTTTATTATGCTGGTGATCTGGATGTTTGTTTATTCCACCGCCATAACCAATGACAGCGCTTCTTATCTACAAACCTTTGGCATTACTGATGAGTTAATGTCGGAAAATCCATTTTATGGGCTAGTGTTAATCTGTCTGCTGGTCGCTATTTCATCCCGTGGTGAACGATTACTGTTCAAGGTGTCCAGCCTGATGGTGATGGCCAAGTTATTTGTCGTTGCCGCATTGGGGCTTTCCATGATAGGCATGTGGCACTTATACAATATCGGGGCATTACCTCCTCTCGGTTTATTAATCAAAAAAGCCATTATTACGTTGCCTTTTACACTCACCTCTATTTTGTTCATTCAAACACTAAGCCCGATGATCATCTCTTATCGTAACCGGGAACAAAAACGTGAAGTTGCCCGCCACAAAGCATTGAGAGCCATGAACATTGCCTTTGGCATCCTGTTTTGTACCGTATTTTTCTATGCCGTCTCTTTTACGCTGGCAATGGGACACGATGAAGCCCTCAAAGCCTATGAGCAGAATATTTCTGCCCTGGCGGTTGCCGCCCAGTTCTTTCCCGGCGGTTGGGTCATTGCCGTCAGTATCATGCTCAATATCTTTGCTGTGATGACGGCCTTTTTTGGTGTT
The DNA here is from genome assembly GCF_002632615.1 of Xenorhabdus miraniensis. The sequence goes on along the minus strand of NZ_NITZ01000004.1, from coordinate 42,750 downwards.
TATCTCGGATTCCGCGAAGCCAGCCAGGGGATTGCCATGAATATTCTTAGCCGCCTGATGCCTGCCGAAAATATCAATGAAAAATGGGTTCAAAATGGCATTATAGCTTTTGCCATTTTATTGGCATGGAGCGCCATCCTCCTGAATGCCCCGGTATTGAGCTTCACTTCCCTCTGTAGCCCGATATTTGGCATCGTTGGTTGTTTAATCCCCGCCTATCTGGTCTATAAAGTTCCCGGCCTGCACCACTATAAAGGCGCATCGCTCATTTTGGTCATCTTTACCGGGGTTTTGTTATGCGTTTCTCCTTTTCTGGCCTTTTCCTGATATGGAAAAAACGCCTGCTTAAGAAATTTTATATGTGAAAGGCCAATTTCGATCAGTTTTGTCATTAAGGTTTGTTTATATGAGTCAGAAACAACACACACGGTTGTGGAATGAGTTTATTCGTGCAGTCAAAAAGGAAGTTAAGCCAGCCATCGGGTGTACTGAACCCATTTCACTGGCCCTTGCTGCGGCCACAGCCGCATCTTATCTATCCGGCCCAGCACAGCGGATCAGTGCACGAGTTTCACCCAATTTGATGAAAAATGGTATGGGTGTCACCGTGCCGGGTACGGGAATGGTTGGGCTGCCAGTTGCGGCTGCACTTGGTGCATTGGGTGGCAACCCTAATGCGGGTCTGGAGGTTTTACAGAATGCCACTCCCGAAGAGATCGCACAAAGTAAGGCATTATTACAGCAAGGCGCTGTCACCGTCAGTATCCAACAACCGTGTGATGAAGTTCTGTATTCAGAAGCCACGGTATTTTATGAGAATGAATCGGCAACAGTCACTATCGCGGGCAATCACACCAAAATTGTGAGAATTGAGCATAATGGCCGTGTCATATTTGATAAGCAATCACAATCCAACGATACAGCGGTCTGTCATGCCGATGAAAATAACACTGACGGATATGTTGCCAATCATGAAACTGAATATTGCCTTGAGCAAGCCACCGCTTTTACGGTTTATGAGTTTGCAACCGAAGCACCTTATGAGGATATTCACTTTATACTGGAAGCCGCGCGTTTGAATGATGCCCTGTCTCAAGCAGGGTTAACCACACAGTATGGCTTACACATTGGCATGACTCTGCAACGCCAACGTGACAGGGGGTTATTGGCACGGGATCTCCTTTCCGACATTATGATCCGCACTTCCGCAGCTTCAGATGCCCGTATGGGTGGCGCTGTTTTACCGGCAATGAGTAATTCCGGTTCAGGCAATCAAGGGATCGCAGCGACTATGCCAGTTGTTGTTGTGGCTGAACATCTGGGCTGCAATAAAGAACAGTTGGCACGGGCGCTGATGTTGTCACACCTGATGGCGATTTACATTCACAACAAATTGCCAACGCTTTCCGCTCTTTGCGCAGCAACAACGGCATCAATGGGTGCAGCAGCAGGGATTGCATGGTTGATTGAACAACGCTATCAACCCGTTGCAATGGCAATTTGCAACATGATAGGTGATATCAGCGGTATGATTTGCGACGGGGCTTCAAACAGTTGTGCAATGAAAGTTTCCACCAGCGCCAGCGCTGCCTATAAAGCCGTTTTGATGGCGCTGGATAACAGTTGTGTCAGTGGCAGTGATGGTATTGTTTCCAATGACGTAGACCAATCCATCGCAAACCTATGTTCACTTGCACGACATGCCATGCAGCAAACAGATATACAAATCATTGAGATTATGGCGCACAAGGCCAGCTTTGCTTAAATAACCTGATACGACCAGAAAATGCTCAGGAGAGTGTTTTTTGGTCCCAATAAAATCATCTTCTACATTATTTGTTCCAGTAAATAATCATTACAATGATGAAACTATATTTAAATAATTATAGGGGATATCTATTTAATTAAATTTCACAAACTGAATAAGCATTATTGACCTTTTAAAATCCAGCCTGCGCAACATACATTAGAAATAATAACCAATGATGTTAGCCTGACTTAAGTTCTGTCCATCACTTTAATTCACCTCTTAGTGGCTTAGAGTCTTAGTGCCATCCCTTTGATTTCCCAAAAACCTCGTTTTGATTAACACTTTCGCTTAAAATTGAAGAATAAAAATTCAATATTTAAATAAATATCAGAACATTAAACTAAAAGCCATGTATGGCTGATAATTTTTTAATCAAAATCGAGTCATTATATGAGCAAGTTAGATAAATTATTTACTTTTTCTAGTAAATGCAGTAAAAATACAAAATCAATACACCTAAAAGGAAATTTAGAAGAATAAAAAACTAAAATAAAAACCATGCGAAATGATTAGTTGTAAAATTCAGTAGAAAAGTTTTTTTATATGGAATTCTATTTATGATTGCCCCATTCTGTACTTAAAAATCAAATAACACACATTTATACGATTTCAATTAGTATTTTCATGAGAAATAAGACGAACAGAAGAAGCAAATTTTTTATTTGCGGTATTTCAATTAAATCAATCCGGTATTTTGCCAATCACATTCAAAAAACACTGGTGGCTTATTGTATTCGGCTGGCCAAAATACCTTGCTATTCACAATTAATCTCTCTGATTTCATAGGAATGATAATTTCATGAAACAACGTAAATTTTTGACCCGATACGAAATAGACGCAATTTTGGCAGAAACAAAACAAGGACGTCACGCAGAACGGGATTACTGCATGTTATTAATGTGTTTTATTCACGGTTTTAGGGTTAGTGAGCTGTGTAATCTATGTCTCTCTGATCTCGATCTAAATTCGGCGATTATTCATATCAGGCGGTTAAAGGGTGGGCTTTCAACTACACATCCTTTGATTCCAGAAGAAATTGAAGCATTAAAAAAATGGCTCAATGTTCGCCAAAAATGGCGCGAAGCCGATTCCCCTTGGGTGTTCCTTTCCCAAAAATCCGGGGCCGTTTCACGGCAACAAGTCTATGGATTACTGAAACGTTATGGAAAACAAGCATCCGTCAGTGTTTCTCCACATCCCCATATGTTAAGGCATGCCTGTGGTTATGCGTTAGCCGATCTTGGTCGTGATACACGTCTGATTCAGGATTATCTTGGGCATCGTAACATTTCACATACCGTGATTTATACAGCCAGTAATGTGAAACGTTTTTCCAGAATTTGGGAAACTCAATCTAAATAAACGTTTTATTTTTCCTTTGCTGTTTCCACTAACATAACCTGTTATTGCAACAATCTCCACTAACTTACTTGTGGAGATTGCAGGGGACAAAATAAACGATTCCACTATCATCTAAATAAGCCATTCTCTTATGCGTATGATAATCTCCGTTTATGGATAAATTTTATTTTTATTGTTTGAGATTTGTTAATATATTGCTATATTTTTTCACACAACCTTAGACTTGAAAGATAAAATATAAAATAAACTTCTAATTAAACACGAGCAGCGAATTTATATAAATTATTTCACTGCTCAATAAAGAATAAAAAAACAACCGATTACAATTCTACAAACAGTGCCGAAAATTTCTCACGAATTTTCGGTTCCGGCAGATCTATTCCAATAAAAACTAACACACTTTCACGTAATTCATCATCACGCCATGCTCTGTCCCAATCCGCACTATATAGGCGCTGTACGCCCTGAAACAACAATCGGCGCGATTCATCTTTGATAGCAAGAATGCCTTTGTAACGCAGCAGGTTGTCTGCAAAGCTCAGCAACAACTCTTCCATCAAGCTGGAAATCTCTGATAATTCAACCGGATGCGATAAGCTAACAACAATCGACTGGACCGTGTTTTGTTGTTTGGGGATAAATCGGAATACAGGTGCTGAAACCGTCAATTTGTCATTCAGCATAAAACCTTCAACATCAAACAGCACGCTTAAATCAGCCTCACCCTGAATCACTTTATGAATCGGGGCCTTAGCATTAATTCGCTGTAAACGCTCAACTAAAGCATCATGGGTCGGAGCAACATCCGTTTTCGTCAGAATAATCCTGTCAGCATAGCCTACCTGAGACTGTGCAATGGGAAAGCGATCTAACTGTTGATCGGCATGAACAGCATCAACCAAGGTAATAATGCCATCCAATAAAAAACGCTGGCACAAGACTTCATGGGAGAAGAAAGTCTGCGTAATCGGCCCGGGATCCGCCATGCCGGTACATTCAATTATCAGGCGATCAAAATAGATTTGCCCTTTATCCATGCTACCCAATAAATCCAGCAAGGCATCTTCCAAATCATTCGAGCGGCTACAGCAGATACATCCATTACTTAATGTCTTAATCTGAGTGGCACGATCGCCAATTAATTCATTATCAATAGGCACTTCACCAAATTCATTTTCGATGACGGCGATTTTATAACCATGATTGGCATTGATAATATGACGCAATAGCGTCGTCTTACCTGATCCCAAAAAACCGGTCAGGATCGTGACTGATATTGGTTGCATTTTCGTTTCCTGCTGGCTGCTCAATAAGTTCGCTGACTTGTTGTTTTGTTTTCCATCCACTGCATCGTATTTTTTACGAGTACTTTTCATGAGTTCTTTTCATTAACAGCAGCGCATCCCCCCTTTTCCATCACCACCATAGCGGGCATTCTGGCGTTCACGGAAAAATTCTTCATAGGTCATGTACGGTTTATCAGGGTGATTTTCTTTCATATGCTGGACATATGTATCGTAGTCAGGAACGCCTACCAGCATACGAGCTGCCTGCCCCAAATATTTACCTGCCCGGCCAAGATTGCCAAACATAATGATTCTCCAAAAAAATACCCCACATAATACAAAGCCGATTATGCGGGGTATAGGAATATAGCTGTTACCGATACAGAATCACTTAGCCAGTATCAGCATAAGTATCACATCAGTGCGTAGAAGAGACTTTTACCCCGCCCTCTGGAATCGGAACATAAGGTGTTTCGTTATCGGTACGCTCTGGTGTTTTGCTCGCTTTTATCGCGGTTTTGATGCCATAGATAATGATGCCATACACCACCACGAAGAACAGGATACTTAAACCCGCATTGGTATAGTTGTTTACAACAATGTGGTTCATGTTGCTGATTTGCTGGGCCGTTAATTCCGCGCCACCTTCAGCAATCCGCTGTTTATACTCTTTCGCAAGGAAAAGGAAACCTTCAAGCCGTGGGTCATCACTAAACAGTTTCAGGCCCAGCGCCCAAGTCGTACAAATCAGCAACCAAACCGCAGGAAGCACCGTTACCCAAATGTATTGAGTACGCTTCATCTTGATCAGTACAACCGTACCCAATACCAACGCAACGGCTGCCAGCATCTGGTTAGAGATGCCAAACAGTGGCCACAGGCTCTTCACGCCACCCAATGGATCAACCACGCCTTGGTACAACAGGTAACCCCATAAGCCAACACAACCCGCCGTACCGATAATGCCGGCAATCAGAGAGTCAGTCTTTTTCAGGAATGGAACAAAATTACCCAAAAGATCCTGCAACATGAAACGACCTGAGCGCGTACCTGCATCCAGAGCTGTCAGGATAAACAATGCTTCAAACAGAATACCGAAGTGATACCAGAAGCCCATATCCGCCGCAGGGATGATTTGGTGGAATACGTGGGCAATACCTACCGCCAGAGTGGGCGCGCCACCCGCACGGTTCAGGACAGATGGTTCACCAATGTCTTTTGCCGTTTGCAAAATCTGATCCGGCGAAATTACAAAGCCCCAAGAACTGACAGTCGCGGCTGCATGAGTTGTCACTTCCTTTAAGGAAGCCATGATCATGGGTGCTTCTGCTGTGCCCAGATTATGCAGATCAGGCATGGTAATGCCCAGCGCTGCCGGAGGCGTATTCATGGCAAAGTACAGGCCCGGTTCGATGATGGATGCTGCAACCAATGCCATGATCGCAACAAATGATTCCATCAGCATCGCACCATAACCAATGAAACGTGCATCTTTTTCATTTGCCAGCAACTTAGGTGTCGTTCCCGAAGAGATCAGGGCATGGAAACCCGATACCGCACCACAAGCAATGGTAATGAACAGGAATGGGAACAGCGTACCTTTCCAAACTGGCCCTGTACCATCAATATATTGTGTGACGGCAGGCATTTTCAGTTCAGGATTCAGAATAACGATACCAATCGCAAGGCCGACAATGACCCCGATTTTCAGGAAAGTCGCCAGATAATCACGCGGTGCCAAAATGAGCCAGACGGGTAATAATGCAGAGATAAACGCATAACCAATCAGTGCATAAGTGATGGTGGTATCTTTGAAAGTCAGCGCAGGTCCCCAATAAGGATCGGCCGCAACCACTCCGCCAAACCAAATAGCAGCAACCAGCATGAGAATACCCATCACGGAGACTTCACCAACACGCCCCGGACGGATATATCGCATGTAGATCCCCATGAAAAGCGCAATTGGCACTGTAGAACAAACCGTAAAGACTCCCCACGGACTTTCCGCCAATGCTTTCACGACAATCAAGGCCAGTACCGCCAGAATGATAATCATGATTAAGAAGCAACCAAACAGGGCGATTGTTCCCGGCACCCGTCCCATTTCTTCTTTAACGATCTCACCAAGCGATGCACCATTGCGGCGGGAGGAGATAAACAACACCATAAAATCCTGTACCGCACCAGCGAGCACCACCCCGGCCAATAGCCACAATGTTCCCGGCAGATATCCTACCTGTGCCGCCAATACCGGCCCGACTAACGGCCCCGCGCCTGCAATGGCCGCAAAGTGATGGCCAAACAGGACATTTTTATTGGTAGGAACATAGTTCAGTCCATCATTATTGACGACCGCAGGGGTTGCCCGTGTCGCATCCAGTTTCATCACCTTAGTGGCGATATAGAGGCTGTAATACCGATAAGCAACCAGATAAACCGCTACGGATGCAACAATGATCCATAAAGCGCTAATGTGTTCTCCCCGTCGTAGCGCAACAACTCCAAGGCAAAGTGCGCCAATTATCCCCAATATCATCCAGGGAATATGTTTTAACAATTTATTATTGTTCATAAAACTTCCTTTTCAAGGTAAGACGAACAGCAAGTCACTATTTAATTTTTTACTTCCTTTTCCACGAGATAACTCTCTGATGGCCGAAAGAAAGCAATACCGATTAAAGGCAAATACTCCTCGCCACACTGCACTATGATATAAAATCCCTCTCGCAATATTGGAAGGATCTAAGCCAGCGGTTGAATACCGCATTAAACGGTCAGAATCCCCCCATCAGTGGTTATGGCTTAGAAAACCCACCTTGAATTTGTGACGTAACTCACTGTTCACAAACCAAAATTAACTATTTATAAGCCAAATTACTCTTTGTAACCAAAATTACTATTTGTAACCGAAATTACTATTTATGACATAAATTACTACTTATGACCTAAATTACTATTTAAGACCTAAATTAATAGTGTCATCCTTCAATTGATTAAAGTCCTTATACTCGTTACTGAATGAAATCACGGTATGTTGGTTCTGACATTCTTGATTAGAAAACCAATCACAGTCGGATATCAAACGGGGTTCCTCGACTCCCAACCATGTGGACAACATGGATAAAAGGTACAAACCGCTGCGTGGCGCATCGATCTTATCTTTACCGGATTGGTTGGAAGCCACGTTTTTCGTGGAATAATCGTAATCGGTGATGATAAAAGGAACTTGATAGTTCTGTTTATAACTGTCGTTATGAGTCACGTTCTCACCATCCGTGTTTTTATTCACAAATGACAACCCATGATCCGCGAAATAGAGCATCGTCCAATGCAATTGGTTTTGATTGGCAATATTTTCAATTTCTGCCAGAAGGTTATCCGTATTCTGGATACTCTGGATATAACACGAGATGTTTTGGGAATGAAAATAACCGCTGTATTGTTCATTAGTTCTGGCACAAGGCTGTGGATGCGAACCCATTAAGTGAATGACAACCAGTTTCTTCTGCTTATCTTTCATCAACGCATTACGGATATAAGGCAATAAATTTTCATCCGGCATATAACTGCGATCATCTGAGCTGCCTTCTTTTAAAAAAGTATGATATTTGGCCTGTTGCCCAATCAGTGCCACCGGAGAATCAAAGCCTCCTTTCATGCCTTGATTAGAAAGCCAGTAAGTTTCAAATCCCGTCTTTTTCGCCAATGAAATTATGCTGTTATTCAATTGAATTTCGTTTTTTTCACGAATTGCCAGAGAGTTCGTCAATGACAGTTGTGTTGATGGAGCAGCAGAAATATAGTTGGTCAACATTGTTGCATTGGTTTTATCCAACCATGGGGTATTTTTATTTGGAAAACCATAAGCCCCCAGAAAGTCTTTTCGGACACTCTCTCCAATCACCATAATGTATGTGTCATATTTTTCTTCTTTGACAACAGGTTGCCAATCATCCTGATTCTTAATAATCTTGGCAAACCGACTATTTTCAGACATAACTTCCGCATAACTCCGATAAACGTCACTGAAAAAGCGGGCCTCAGGCAAACTGGTATTCAAAAGTTCCGAGCCATCTTCAAAATCCGATTTAATGTAGCCTTTAACTGGCGACCAGAAAGCAGAAATAAAAAATAGGGCAAGTAACCATTTTTTGCTTTTATCAGATAAGGTGATGTTTAATTTGAAAGCAAACATCATCAAAACAAAAATGGCTATGGCAGTTAGATAAGTTGATAGCGAAAGGCCACTAATATACTCCAATGTTTCATTCTGATTCGTGTAGAGTAATGAACCTACCGCATTAACATCAGGATAACCATAGTTGAGACCAATGGGAGTGTAGAGTATTCCCACAAGGGAAAAAAAGGCAATCAGAACGGTATATATTCGTTTACTGACCGCAGCCATAAATAGAAATAATGAAAATGCACTAAGGACATATATCAGCTTTAATTGATAACCCAAGCATTTATGTATTAGAAATATAAGAAAAAAAAGGACAATAAAACAAGAGACGTTCTTATTTTTATAAATAGAAGACATAGTAACCCTGTAATTTTATATAGCGGAGATAAATATCCACTTAAGCAAATTTGTTATTTTTTGAACAAACACTACCCACGTCTGCTGTTCGAAAATTCAGCATGGCGCAATTTTAGCTAAACATGGGAATGAAGATAAGTTTATCTAAATCCGCTAAATAATAAACTGACTGATTTCACAAAGAAAATTTTTTCTTCTTAGAAAAAATTCTATAGATTAAAGGAAAAAAGTTTACTTAATGACAAAACAAAACCCAACACTATATCCAACTCCATATTAACCAGCATTGGGTTTACCATTATTCAACAGAATGCAGATTACCGGGTGATCGACAGGTAACGCTCAAAAGCCTCACGTTCTTCATCCCGCAAAGTCAATACCTTGAAGCCATCATGGGTTACCAAAATCGTATGCTCAAACTGAGCCGATAACCGGCGATCTTTGGTCGTTACTGTCCAGCCATCTTTATGCAGCTTCACGTCCTTTTTACCTTGGTTAATCATAGGCTCGATCGTGAAAGTCATGCCTTCCTCCAGCAATATGCCTTCACCAGCCCTGCCATAATGCAGGACTTGTGGTTCCTCATGCATACTGCGGCCAATGCCATGCCCACAATATTCACGCACCACAGAGTAATTATTGGCTTCAGCATGTTGTTGTATCGTGTGGCCGATATCCCCCAACGTGACACCCGGCTTAACGATCTTAATCGCCTTGTATAGACATTCTTGGGTCACATTGACCAAACGCTTGGCATGGGATGGTACGTCACCGACACAAAATGTAATACTGCTGTCGCCATAATATCCTTCTTTTTTAACCGTCACATCTACGTTAACAATATCTCCATTTTTCAGCCTCTTCTCAGAAGGCCAGCCATGACAAACAACGTGATTCACTGAAGTATTGACTGTATAAGGGAAGCCGTATTGCCCCAAACTGCCGGGTATCGCATCAAGGGTATTAACGATGTAATCATGGCAAAATGAATCGATTTCCAGAGTCGTTATACCTGGTGCGATAATCGGGCGAACCGCTTCAAGTACCTGACCTGTCAAACGCCCCGCAATTTCCATTTTCTTTATCTCTTCCGCATTCTTTATCAATATTCCGTTGCTTTTTGTCATGTGTTCTTCTCTTAATTCAAATTATGTAGGTTCCGTTTTAATAATGCACTTGCATTAGTACACAACTCAAGCCAACATTTATCTCAAATTTCTCTAATTTTGCGGTGAAAGATGAAAATTAAGCGTCCCCCTGCACTTACAGATATCGCAGAAATGGCCCCATCTGTCTTTTCCATCAATATATCCAACGCAAAAGCCATTGATGATGAAGGTCGCTATCTTCCCTGGGATAAATTACGTCATCGACTACCTGTAGGAGCAGACCCCATTGCCTACTGGTCAATTGTGCGTTTTCTGCGTAATAAAAATATCCAACAACTGTCATTGACAGGTGATAATCCGGATCAACTGGCCAAGTTGTTCACAACACCAATAATTAAACAAATTTGTTCTAAAATAGACCGAGTAACATCCTCAGCCGGGCAAGCTGAATTGTTGGAATCGCTCAATGCTTCAAAGTATTTATTTGATGAACTCATTGCTGAAGAGTCAATTTCATCCAGCCAGTTGGAAGGTGCAGCGACAACCAGCCAAGTTGCTTTAGAAATGCTCAAAATCCAACGCCCTCCGAGAGACGAAAGTGAGCGTATGATTATGGGTAATCACCGGATGATGGCGTATATTACAGAGCACTGCAATGATAAGCTTACTCCTGCTTTCATCAGAGAAATTCATGCTATTGCAGTTGAAGGAATTAACGATGATAAATATAAACCAGCCCGATTCCGCACAACCAATGATGTTGTTGTTGCAGGCGTAGACGGTGAAATTATACACACTCCACCTTCCTACAAAGAAATCGGACAGAGGATAGAAGAACTCTGTCTTTGGGCAAATACCGCCCATGAACGACAGGCTGGTATTGATTATTTACACCCATTAATAAAAGCTATTGTTCTCCATTTTATGATGGGATTTATTCATCCCTTTAATGACGGAAATGGCAGAACGGCAAGAGCCTTATTTTACTGGTACATGCTGCGTTGTGGTTATACTGCATTTAAATACATCTCCATCAGTAAGCTATTGAAAAAATCCTCAACGGCTTATGTAAAGGCATACTGTTATACAGAGACTGACCAGTTTGATCTCACTTATTTTGTTGATTATCAGTGTCAAATTGTTGAGCGGGCAATCGAAGAATATCTTAATTATATAAAACATATTATAAAAACCCGGACTGAAGTAGAAACATTCCTTTACGAATCAAACATCATCGCTGAATTGAATGCCAGACAGCGCGCATTGCTAAATATTGCGTTTGCCAGACCGGGAAATATTTTCACTGTGGCAGAAATTCGCGGCAGAATGAGGGTATCAGACAATACAGCGCGAAATGATCTTAACCAATTGGAAAAACTAGGTTTATTAAAAACACATAAAGATGGCAGAGAAGCGGTTTATGTCGCACCTAAGAATTTATCACAAATCTCAACATGGAAAGAAAAAACATCTGTTAAATCAAGTGGGTGGTAACTAACTATTTTATGGGTACAAAAATAGTTCGTATTTCAATTCAAACCACACCATACTATGACTGGAATAAGTAAACATACACTGATTTTTCTACCAACTCATCAAGTTAGAAGGACGATAAATGGAAAAGTTTTACCTGTTGAAAATAACACTTATAGAAACTAATCCAAGCATATGGCGTCGTTTTGTCGTTCCATCCAATATTTCATTGGATAGATTACACGATATAATACAAATCGTGATGGGTTGGAATGACAGCCATTTACATGAATTTTCTTTTGGTATCAAACGATTCACTGAAATGCCTGAAGAACCTGAAGAGGGTAAAGAAGAGAGAAAAGTAAGGCTGGGTTCATTACTCAAAAGAAAAGGGAGCAAATTCACTTATCTTTATGATTTCGGTGATTACTGGGAACATGAAATTGTACTTGAAAACAGTAATTATTCTCCTCATGAACTCCCTATGCCTATTTTCTGCTGTGAAGGTCAAAGAGCCTGCCCGCCAGAAGATTGTGGTGGAATATATGGCTATATGGAACTGGTTGATATCCTTAATAAACCAACACATAAAGATTATCAGGAAATGTTTGCATGGGTTAATGGAAAATCCGATATTTCCCCTGATACCGCTTTTTCCCCTGAAAAATTTAATATAGAAGAAGTAAACAATATGCTGGCCTTATATTATCGCTGGTCAAGAGATCGCTATTTATCACTATTCGGATAGCTATATTTTCTAATAACTATATTCTCAGATAACTATATTTTAAAATAACTGCTTCATTATTCTTGCCATTTTATGAGTCCTAATTCTATTAGGACTTTCTCAATAGGCGTTTTTTTGTTGCAGGCAGTTTGAATATCCCAATTTTAGGGTATTACCGAGTCAGCTAACCCGCCAATATCCCCCTTTCTTCGCGCCAACACGAACCAGATAGCCATTATCTTGCAATATCTTTATATTCCGCTCGATTGTGCGGCGGTTTACACCTAACTCATCAGCCAATTGAGTGATGGTAATGGCAGGATGAAGTGCAATAACTGATAAGATTTTCTGCGAGGTAGCATTGAGTGGCTGTAAATTTTCTACCGACATTTCTACCGACATTGCGACAGAGTCCTGTTGATACGCATTCAGGCTTTCCCTAAGCGCTTCGGCTAATTTTTCTAACATAAAATCGATAAATAACGTACAGTCGCCTGTTCGATCACATTCCCTAAGAACCTGATAATAGGCCTGTTGCTGGTGATGAATCAGGGTTTCTACGGGTAACCACATCAACTCCGGGCGCCATTCACTCAGAATCAACGTTTGCCATAGGCGCCCCATGCGGCCATTTCCATCAGTAAATGGATGAATAAACTCGAATTCATAATGAAAGATCGAGCTGGCAATTAACGGATGAATATCCGTGTGTTTCAACCACATCAGAAGATCCCCGATTAATCGCAATATTTGATTAGCAGGTGGAGCCATATGGATTAACTGGTTTTCTCGATAGATACCCACATCCCCCTGACGTAACTGCCCCGGAAAATCAACCAATCCAACCATTAGTAACCGGTGTGCAGCCAAAAGATCCGTCAAACGAGAGCTACACCAATCCGGTAACTTCTCGTAAGCCAATATAGCATTACGCACTTCCTGAATATCCTTTGCAGGCGCCAATACTCGTTTTCCATCAATAATTGCCGTGACTTGTTCAGTAGACAAACTATTATGCTCAATCGCCAATGATGCTTGTATAGTACGAATGCGATTTTCTTTACGTAACAAAGGCGAAGAGCACTCCGCACTCATAGACCAACGCCCCAATAATTCAGCTATTTCTGCCACGCGATTCAGCATGATTGGTGTAATAGTGTAAGGGGGTTGGTAAACAGCCACGATAATTTCCTCTTCAATCCGTTCGATTCTCAATGGTACATTGATTTCTTTGCAATACTTATAAACTCAATAAGATAAAGGAACAAGGCACTATTTCTTATCATCTATTTTCCTGTCATCTATATTTTCTGTTATTTGAGAGAATAAGCTAATAATAGGGGCTGACTCAAACACAAGCGGTTAAATTGGAAACTTTAAAACGAGCTAATTTGTTGTAACTGGTTAAAAATAATATCTTTTTACGTAAACTTCAATAATGGGCAACAACAAATAGCAATGTGAACAACAATGATTATCACCCTCATGAATTTAGAATTAACTTCCGAAAAGCTTAGATTAAGAAGCATAATATTTATGGCAGAGAAGTCGGTAATAGTGAAAGGGATTAAGTCGAGCCGCTTCGCAATCCTGCTGAATAATGAAAAAATCTGATACATTCCTGCGAGTAATCCTGCTAACCTAGCACCAAAATCTTCCTAATCTAATCCATAGGTGAATCACACAGATTATCAGTGATAAGATAGCTTTTTCGCCCAGGATGAGGTTCATTAACGTTCCATCCTTAGCTGATCATATTTAGGTTTTGTCATTTAGATGGGTTGACTGAGCGTCGATGGCCCAACTGAGTCAACAGGAATTAATGAAATTGAATAACATCAATACGAAAGAATCCCCAGCAAAGGATATAGATAGCCATACTCCCATGATGCAGCAGTATCTGCGACTGAAAGCACAGCACCCAGATATTCTACTGCTTTATCGGATGGGGGATTTTTATGAGTTGTTCTATGACGATGCCAAAAAAGCGGCGAAGCTACTGGATATTTCTCTGACCAAACGCGGGCAATCGGCGGGTCAGCCTATTCCTATGGCGGGCGTTCCTTATCACGCAATCGAAAACTACTTGGCAAAACTGGTACAACTCGGTGAATCCGCAGCGCTCTGTGAGCAAGTCGGTGATCCAGCAAGCAGCAAAGGCCCTGTTGAGCGCAAAGTTGTACGTATTGTCACACCCGGTACAGTGACTGATGAGGCTTTGCTGCAAGAGCGTCAGGATAATCTTCTGGCGGCTATCTGGCATGACAGTCAGGGCTTTGGTTATGCAACATTGGATATCACTTCCGGCCGTTTCCGCGTGTCTGAAATGGCCGATGAAGATACTATTGCCGCAGAATTGCAACGCACACGACCCGCTGAATTGCTTTATCCTGAAACATTCGGGCCGATGGCGCTGATCGAGCGCTGTCATGGTTTACGCCGCCGCCCAATGTGGGAATTTGAACTGGAAACCGCAAAGCAACAACTGAATCTGCAATTCAGCACTCGTGACCTGATTGGCTTCGGCGTGGAAAAATCGACGCTTGCTCTGCGTGCTGCGGGTTGTTTGCTGCAATATGTTAAAGATACTCAACGCACCGCCCTCCCCCATATCCGTAGCCTTACGATGGAACGTCAACAGGAAACGGTCATTATGGATGCCGCAACCCGCCGTAATCTTGAGCTGACGTTAAATCTATCCGGTGGTACGGAGAACACGCTGGCTTCGGTACTCGATCAGTGTGTAACACCAATGGGCAGCCGAATGCTAAAACGCTGGCTGCATACGCCGATTCGCAATAAAGGCATACTGGAAAACCGCCAGCAAGCCATTTCCGCATTACAGGAAATTGGCTATGAGTTACAACCATTTTTACGTCAGGTCGGTGACTTAGAGCGTGTACTTGCCCGCCTTGCACTTCGCTCTGCCCGTCCCCGTGATCTGGCCAGAATGCGTCACGCTTTCCAGCAATTGCCGGACATTCATCAGATCATGGCATCTTCCGATTTTCCTTATATTCAGGCATTACAGCAACGCGTGGGGCATTTTGATGAACTACAAACGCTGTTGGAAAATGCGGTTGTCGAAACACCGCCTGTTTTAGTACGTGACGGCGGTGTCATTGCGACTGGCTATAATGCTGAATTGGACGAGTGGAGAGCATTGGCCGAGGGTGCCAGTGATTATCTGGACAGACTGGAGATCCGTGAACGTGAAAAGCTCGGCATAGATACCCTGAAAGTCGGCTTCAATGCGGTGCATGGATACTATATTCAAGTCAGCCGCGGGCAAAGCCATTTAGTGCCGATCCATTATGTTCGTCGTCAGACGCTTAAAAATGCAGAACGCTATATCATTCCTGAATTAAAGGAATATGAAGACAAGGTGCTGACTTCCAAAGGCAAAGCACTTGCCATTGAGAAAGCGCTGTATGAAGAATTGTTTGATTTGTTGTTGCCTCATCTGGCGGAGTTGCAGGCCAGTGCGGAAGCGCTGGCAGAACTGGATGTGCTGGCAAATCTTGCTGAACGTGCTGAAACACTGAATTACACTTGTCCGATACTGACAGATAAAGCCGGTATTCAAATCACTGGCGGTCGCCATCCCGTTGTTGAGCAGGTATTGAGTGAGCCATTTATTTCTAACCCATTAACGCTCTCATCACAGCGCCGTTTGCTGATTATTACAGGGCCGAATATGGGGGGTAAAAGTACCTATATGCGTCAGGCGGCCCTGATTACGCTGCTGGCCTATATTGGGAGCTTTGTCCCTGCCGAGAAAGCGATTATTGGCCCCGTAGACCGTATTTTCACTCGTGTAGGTGCATCTGATGATCTCGCGTCAGGGCGTTCTACCTTTATGGTGGAAATGACCGAAACCGCCAATATTCTGCATAATGCTACCGAATACAGTTTAGTATTAATGGATGAAATCGGTCGCGGCACGTCTACATATGATGGTTTATCCCTTGCCTGGTCCTGCGCTGAAAGTTTGGCTAACCGCATCAAAGCGATGACACTGTTTGCAACTCACTATTTCGAGCTGACAACCCTGCCAGAAAAACTGGAAGGTGTTGTCAATATTCATCTGGATGCCGTCGAACATGGCGATACGATTGCTTTCATGCACAGTGTGCAGGAAGGCGCAGCAAGCAAGAGCTATGGGCTGGCGGTTGCTTCTTTAGCGGGTGTTCCCCGTGATGTCATTAAGCGGGCGCGGCAGAAACTGAAGGAACTGGAATCGCTCTCCAATCATGCGACGGCAAGCCATGTTGATACGCCGCAGTTGACTCTGCTGACAGAAGAAACTTCTCCGGCAGTAGAAGCATTGGAAAACCTGAATCCAGATACGTTAACACCACGCCAGGCACTGGAATGGATCTATCGCTTAAAGGATATGGTATAGCAATGAATGACGTAGCAATAAATGGGGTAGAAAAAAGCGGAACAGCAATAAAGTTTGATGCCAGCTTGTTAGTCCCCATTTATCAGTTCTTACAGTGCGAAACACCTGAACAGTGGGTAGAAAAAGCCCGGCAGCCCGAAAATCTGCCGGTTTTACTGCGTGATCATCTATTGTGCGAATTGAAAGCGGCGCAAAGCGCCATGTTCTTAATTCGCAAATATGCCGTTGACCCCGAAAGTGCTGACACCTTATTGGCATGGTTTCAGCCCTATGAAGATTTTGCTTATAAAAAAATAGGTGACATCCATTCACTAAAGGGAAAAAGTCAGGCTACCAAGCAAATTACTGCTCGGTCAAAATCACCGTATGGTCAGGATTTAATTGATAAAATGGTGATGTTGATTAAGGAAGAACTCCATCACTTTTATCAGGTACTGGAAATCATGGATGCCAGAGGGATAAGCTATGACAGTATCACTGCCAGTCGCTATGCCAAATCCCTGTTTCAACATATTACCAACCATGAACCTTATACGTTGGTGGATAAGCTGATTATTGGTGCTTATATTGAGGCGCGCTCATGTGAACGTTTCGCAAAACTGGCGCCTCACTTAGATGAAGAATTAGGTAAGTTTTATATTTCTCTGCTGCGATCAGAAGCCCGCCACTATCAAGATTATTTGTCACTGGCTCAATTGATATCTAAAGAAGATATTGCAGAAAGGGTGAATTATTTCGGCCGAATTGAAGCAGAACTTATTCAAACACTGGATCATGATTTTAAATTTCACAGTGGTGTTCCTATTATCGAAAATAGATAAATAGAAGACTAAGTGATAATAAAAATATAAATAAGTGAATAAATAGGTAAGTGAAAGAGAAATAAAAGATGGGCTTATTTAGCCCACCTTTGGGTTACCACCAAATATATCTCTTTAACTTTCAGTTACCAATTTGAAGATCACAGCCACGCATTCCAGGCATACAGTCACTTCTGCCTCTGGAAATTTGTTTACTTTTCACCTCGCAGTAAATTGAAATCAAATGGATATAAATATAATTAAGTACGGAATAATGATTCTATATTCAAGCCTTGGGTATGCAGTATATCTCTAAGACGACGCAATCCCTCAACCTGAATTTGACGAACTCTCTCTCTTGTTAAACCTATTTCTCGCCCAACATCCTCTAATGTTTCCGCTTCATACCCAAGCAAACCGAAACGTCTGGCCAGAACTTCACGCTGTTTTGCATTCAGTTCAAACAACCACTTAACGATACTCTGTTTCATATCATCATCTTGGATTGTTGTTTCCGGCCCTGAGTCGTTTTCATCAGATAAAATATCCAATAATGCTTTATCTGAATCGCCACTAATTGGCGTATCGACAGAAGTAATGCGCTCGTTAAGCCGCATCATACGGCTCACGTCTTCAACGGGTTTATCCAGTTTCTCCGCAATTTCTTCGACACTGGGTTCGTGATCCAATTTGTGTGCCAGTTCTCTTGCAGTACGTAAATAGACATTTAACTCTTTGACTATGTGAATAGGCAGACGAATTGTGCGAGTTTGGTTCATGATGGCACGTTCGATTGTTTGACGTATCCACCATGTTGCATAAGTAGAAAAACGGAATCCCCTTTCAGGATCAAATTTTTCTACCGCACGAATAAGCCCAAGGTTGCCTTCTTCAATCAGATCCAGCAAAGCTAATCCCCGATTGCTATATCGGCGAGATATTTTAACAACCAACCGCAAGTTACTTTCAATCATGCGTTGGCGTGCAGCCATATCTCCTCGAAGTGCCCGTCTCGCGAAAAGAACCTCTTCCTCTGCGGTCAGCAGAGGAGAAAAACCAATCTCTCCAAGATATAGCTGTGTTGCATCAAGAACACGTTGGTTTACCCCTTGCAACAAATCCAAATCTTCATCAAGATTGGCTACATCATCCTCATCTTTCAGCAACGCTTCATCAAAGTCATCAGCTTCCATGCGATTTTCGTCTAAATCCGCATCATCATACAACTTATTAACTTTAAGCGTACTTTGGCTCATCAGCTGCTCCTACCCATGATAATGCGGGCAGGAATTTCAGATCCTGCCCCGGTTTATCGCTGCGGAAGATAACGCAGCGGGTTTACGGATTTTCCCTTATAGCGAATTTCAAAATGCAATCTTACGGAACTTGTTCCGGTACTACCCATGGTGGCAATTTTTTGCCCCGCTTGAACATCCTGCTGCTCACGAACTAACATAGTATCGTTATGAGCATAGGCGCTCAGGTAGTCATCGTTATGTTTTATAATTATTAAATTTCCATATCCACGTAACGCATTACCGGCATAAACGACTTTCCCACTGGCTGTTGAGAATACGGGTTGGCCACGATTGCCCGCAATATCAACGCCTTTATTTCCTCCCTGAGAATCAGAAAAGCCTTCAAGAATTTTGCCTTCTGCCGGCCATCTCCAACTATTAATAGTGCCAATGCCAGCACTGCTAATAGTGTTATTTACATCTGTATCTGTTGCTGTAGATACTTTTTGAGCGGCATTTTCACTACCAGAAATAGTTACTCTTGGCAACATCTTTCCTGAGCTTGGTCTATCAATATTTGCAGGATACGCATTAATTTTTTGAAAATCAACCTGCTTAATTTTAGATTGAGTACTATTTGATGCTATTAATACACCATTCTTGGAGTTTACATTATCTATTTTCAGGACTTGCCCAACATTTAAGCCATAAGGTTCTGAAATGCCGTTTCTTTGAGATAGATCACGAAAATCATTACCTGTAATCCAGGCTATATAAAACAAAGTATCGCCATGTTTGACCGTGTAGGTACTCCCGCTGTAGCTTCCCTTGGGAATGTTTTCGTAGTTACGGTTATAGACAATCTTTCCTGAATATGAACCATTTTCGGTAGCATGATTCACTAACTGACGGTTTTTGGCAGCATGATTATCTGATACGCGATGAGTTGAAATCACAGGAGGAGAAGATGGCAATGGAGCCGAAATTGATGACGGTTTAGAGAATATTTCTCCATTTTTCTCCTTATTATCAATATTCACTATTGGTGCCGGGCGATCCGGTGTATTGCTACAACCTACCAGCATGATTCCCATAACAGTACTGGTAATTATCCACTTTATTTTTTTCACTGGGTTTCCTGAATTCATACCTTATCCCCTCATAAAGGCAATATAAGAGCAAAGAATAATGATTTATAAAGAAATTTAGAATTACAAAAGATTTAAAGCGAAATATTTTGCTTAATTTCAGAAAAAATGACAGCTAATTTAAAAGTCATAGCCACAAAAAATTAGCTGATTATGCTAGCTCGCCTTGAATTAGGGGCACAAAACGGACTGATTCGATAACTTCACTATGAAAATCATTCCCATAACGATGTACCACTTTCAACGACTGAGAACGCTCACCGACAGGCAAAACCATCACACCGCCATCGGCAAGTTGATGGAGCAAAGCCTGTGGAACTTCTGGTGGTGCAGCGGTAACAATGATGGCATCAAACGGCCCTTTTGATGGCCATCCATGCCAACCATCACCGTGACGAGTTGAGATATTATGTAAGTCCAGTTGTTTCAATCTGCGTTTGGCCTGCCACTGTAATCCCTTTATACGTTCCACAGAGAAAACATGTTTGGCTAAATGAGCAAGTATAGCAGTCTGATAACCGGAGCCGGTGCCTATTTCCAATACATTGGATTCTGGCGTTACATTCAGCAATTCTGTCATGCGAGCAACAATATAAGGCTGGGATATGGTCTGCCCATGCCCAATCGGCAGGGCTGTATTCTCATAAGCCTTGTGCGCCAGGGCTTCATCAACGAAACATTCCCTGGGTACTTTGGCTATAATTTCCAACAGATGCTCATTGTGTATTCCTTGCTGGCGCAATTGCGCCAGCAAATTTTTCATTGACCGGATTAACATTCGTCAATATCTCCGACTTTTGCCAACCAATCGCTTATCAATTCCTGAGCTTTATAAGCCGTCAAATCCACCTGTAAAGGAGTAATGGAGACAAACCCTTCCTCCACTGCTGCAAAATCCGTTTCAGGCCCAAAGTCATTTTTTTCTCCCGGAGGGCCTATCCAGTAGAGCATATTGCCTTTGGGGTCTTCCAAAGCATAAACTTCTTCAGCAGCGCAGCGGCTGCCACATCGGGTTACCCGGAACCCTTTAATTTGCTCAATAGGGATATCAGGCACATTGATATTCAGAATATTGCCCGCTCTCAATGGAAACTTTTGCAACAACGTTAATAAGCGTACTGTTACTTCTGCTGCTGTTTCATAATGTTTATCGCCATTGAGTGATACCGCCAGTGCAGGTAACCCCAGATGGCGCCCTTCCATCGCAGCCGCAACCGTGCCGGAATAAATCACATCATCCCCGAGATTGGGGCCACAGTTAATTCCTGAAACAACAATGTCAGGACGGGGGCGAACCAGTTTATTCACACCTAAATAGACGCAATCCGTCGGTGTTCCCTCCTGAACGGCAATGTCACCATTATTCAGTGTATGAATGCGCAAGGGGCGATCTAGTGTTAAGGCGTTCGACGCACCGCTACGGTTACGATCAGGTGCAACCACCTGAACATGATAGTGTTCCCGCAATGTAGCCGCTAAGGTTTGAATACCCGGTGCGGTAACACCATCATCGTTACTCAGCAATATCCGCAGCATGTAAGTATCTCATTGATTTATTAAGTGAAACATAGCTTAATACTGTAACTTATCCTGTCTGTAATCCTATTTGTCTGGCGTGACTTACGATTGAACAATATTAAAGCTGTCAGAAAATCGTTTGATCTTAGCATGACGCTACCTGTTTTGTAGAGTGCTTTACGTTCAAGCTGAGTAAATGAAAACAGCCGCCACAAGAAATATCTCTTTGATTTTCTGCCTGCTAAAAAAAGAAAATCTCAGTGAATCAAAGTATCCCGATGAACACTATTTTTTACTTCATGGTCGAAGTGTCTGAATTGACGGCGGCTGTTGAGCAATGAAAGCGGTGAGTTTGTTACGGATTATCACTTTGTTCTGGAGCAGTTTCCCAGATGGAAACACGATATATAACTGAAAAATTCGCTTATTTAATCATATATTAATGTATATGATTATTTTTTGATTCATTTATTAATTAAACAATTATTTTTACCAATTAGAATTAGCCTCCTGATTTTAATTAAAACAAATAACATATAAATAAATAAAAAAACAAAATATTCACCTGAATTTCAGGCAATATTTAAAAAACCAAATATACTTTAGTTATCTATTTGGTTTTTTATAATAACAACATAGGGAGATAGATATGTTCACAGAAAATTACTTCGATAGTTTTGCATCATTAGTTCTATATGCAGCAACGATGTATGATCAATATCCGGATAACCTGATGCCCCCTCCAGATCCACGCATAGAAAAAGATGGCTGGAAACTGAAATGTTATATATCAGGAATAGAATGTATTATTTGTGAAAATGCCAAAGAAAATAAAAAAGAATTAATATTTCCCGATAAAAGAGCTAACCATGGATATATTGTTGAGAGAATAAAAAACCCAGGAGAATACGTTATTGCTCTCCGAGGGACCAAAACCTCTGCAGAAAAAATAAAAGACTTTGATATACACTATATACATCCCTGGCCTGATACACCAGATCAAGCAGTTTTTGATGGTTTTCATTCAATGTATCAATCTCTGAATCTGATTGTTCCTGATAATACAACAGGTATTAATTACTCCCAACTCAAACTAGCAGATGCCATCACACAATTTATCGGAGTAAATGGCTATTACACAATATCAGGTCATAGCCTTGGTGCTGCAATGGGAACTTATCTTATGAGAGATATCTATAATAAAGCCCCTCACGGCAGGGCTTGCCTATTTGCCAGCCCAAGAGTAGGAAATTATGAATTTGTTACATATGTTAGTGAGCATTTCAAGGATAATGTCGTTCATAATTATATATATGATTGGATAACTAAAATTCCTCCTTTTTCTGAACAACTACCCAATGTCAATGAACTGCCTCCGAGAGACGATGTGAAAATCACTGATACAATAAATTGTAAACACACTATACTCACTTATCTTGCTTTATTAAATAAATACAAATTTTACGAAGTAATTAGTGCAAATGTCCCGGTAGAGCATCAAACATGGAATGACTGTCTACAAGTGATAATAAAGGGTTAGATAATAAAAAATCAGGGAATATAATGAATGAACACAGCCAACACGATTCGCCCGTTTTTATGTATCGTGGTAAGGCGGCCATTATGGGGTGTGATGGGTATTAGATATAAATATGGATTAAGAGCCTATTCCATTAGGCTCTTAATCAAACTCTTACTCCGCAATATCCGCAGTATTATTTTGCTCTTGATTAATCAGCTCCCTGACAACGCTGGTGGCAAAACTCCCCGATGGCAGAGAGAAATAGAGAGTAACGATTTGATCATCCTTCCATTCCCAGCGCAAGTTAAGTGGCTTCACCAATATTGCGCGGCGGGCGCTCTCCACTCGCTCACGTTTGGCTAATTCCCAAAGTGATTCATATTTCAGTAAGCATTGTTGTTCAAAATCCAGGGCTTGATGCTGTGTACCCAATGACTTATCGCCCGGCAAAGGCGCCGTTATCTGTAATTCTCCGTCCATGACTCGCTGCTGCAACACGGCTAATTCAGACTCATCAGCCACAAACCAGCTACCACGTCCTGTTAACTGCAAAGCATCGCCATTCAACACCTGCTGATGTGTATTCTGGGCGATACGTATGCTGGCAATCGCATTAAACATGGCACTACGGCAGGCAGAAAGGTAAAAGCTGCGGCGATTACGTTCTCTGACTTGAATTTCGTTCGCCGCCCAGCGCTGCGCCTGCACCAGATTTTGACCATCACGCCCGAAACGTTGCTCACCAAAATAATTAGGTACACCTGTTTGTGATATCTGCTGTAAGCGGTTTTCCACGGACTGCCGATCAGATATTTCTCTCAATACCAGAGTAAAATCATTACCTTTCAATGCACCAATCCGTAGTTTTCGTTTCTGGCGGGAGGTTGCCAGCACTTCACAACCTTCAAGTTGAAAGGCGGTTAAATCCGGATCTTGTTTTCCCGGAAGATGTAAACAAAACCACTGTTCCGTGACCGCATTGCGATCTTTTAACCCTGCATAACTGACAGAACGAGACGGTATTTTGGCAAAACGAGCAAGATTATCTGCCACAAATTGGGTGTTACATCCTGTCTTACGGATGTGTACCATCAAGTGTTCACCTTCTCCATCAGGAGAAAAGCCTAAATCTTCACGAACAATAAAGTCTTCTGGTGCGGCTTTGACAACACCCGTCGCTTCCGGTCGGCCATAAAGCCAATGTAATTCACTCAACGTCATACTTATTCCTTTACCAGCAAAGCCACCGCTTCGCAGGCAATGCCTTCTTTACGGCCAACAAATCCCAGTTTTTCTGTGGTTGTCGCCTTAACGTTAATATCATCCATATGACATTCAAGATCCTCTGCCAAATTAACCCGCATCTGAGGAATATGAGGCAGCATTTTCGGTGCCTGCGCAATGATGGTGATATCCAAATTCCCGATCCGATAACCCTTTGCCCGGATACGGCGATAAGCTTCTTTCAGCAGTTCCCGGCTATCCGCACCTTTAAAGGCAGGGTCAGTATCAGGGAATAATTTACCGATATCACCTAATGCCGCCGCGCCCAACAAAGCATCTGTAGCAGCATGTAACGCAACATCGCCATCTGAATGAGCGATTAGTCCTTGTTCATAAGGAATACGGACACCGCCAATGATCAATGGGCCTTCTCCGCCAAATTTATGCACATCAAAACCGTGTCCAATTCTCATACGATAGATTCCTTAGATTTTCGGGATAGATAAAACTCAGCCAATGCTAAATCTTCAGGTTGGGTAACTTTAATATTATCCGCCCGCCCATTGACCAATACAGGGCGGTAACCACAATATTCCAGTGCCGAAGATTCATCCGTAATGCAGGCTTGTTCTGCAAGTGCTTTGCTCAAGCAATCACGCAATAGCTGTAAAGGGAATAACTGCGGGGTCAGGGCATGCCAAAGTCCGTTGCGATCAACGGTATGATCAATCACTGTATAATGTTTGGTTGAGGGTGATTCTTTTACTGACTGCGATACCATGCGTTTCATGGTATCCCTCACGGGAGAGGCCAGAAGCCCGCCACATACGTCAGGAGAATCGACACGTTTCTCAATAAGACATAGCAAATTATCTAAATCGTCCCGATGAAGACAAGGGCGAGCGGCATCGTGTACCAAAACCCAAATTGCTCTTTCGGCCGGCAAGCCAGACAAATAATTTAACCCTGCCAATACTGAGTCTGCCCGCTCTTCACCACCGATAACGGTGGTAATTCTGGGATCTGAGGCGATATCCAACTGCTCAAATTGAGTATCAGCAGGATTCAGTGCAACAATAATGCGCTGTATACGGGGATGCTCAAGTAATGCAGCCAAGGTATGTTCAAGGATCGTTTTCCCCGCAACGTTGAGGTACTGCTTTGGGCAATCGGATTTCATCCGGCTACCAATGCCCGCAGCCGGGATCAATGCGACTATTTCAGTAAGAGGAGTGTCAATAAGAGTATGGTCAATAGGAGAATGAAACCCTGAATTATTCATTTCGATTAGTAAATTAGTTGCTGTTCTGGTTTAAAGATTGCGGCGCGTTTTGTTTAGAGGTATCTGGCACCATACGGTAAAAGGATTCTCCCGGCTTAATCATGCCCAGTTCATTACGAGCACGTTCTTCAATCGCCTCATTTCCTACTTTAAGATCCTTGATTTCAGCAAATAGCTGATCATTACGCGCTTTAAGTTTGAGATTATCGACTTCTTGCTTATCAACCTCAGACTTAACCCGAACGTAATCATGAATACCATTTTTGCCGAGCCACAGCGAATACTGCAACCAGCCAAGCAGAATCAGTAATAGTAGCGTTAGTTTGCCCATCTCCCCCCCTGAAAACCCGCTAATCATCCCACAACTGAAAGCATCACGCCACTGACTATTTACTATCTATTTACTATCGCAAAACTGATCTAAAATACGGCCACAAAATATGACCACGTGATGTAATAAGCACATATTGAGTTAGATGAGTGTAGAAACACATTATTCCACTATCAATAATAATGTGTTTCACCGCGGTTTATTTAACGAGGGAATTAAGCTGGCTGGATACCGTAACTTTGCAGAACTAAAAGCAATTTTTCAATCGAAGTTTCCACGGGTTGTGAGCCATTCAAATAAATATCAGGATGCTCCGGTGCTTCATAAACTGCACTAATTCCCGTGAAATGGGGCAATTCTCCCGCTCGTGCTTTTTTATATAACCCTTTGGGATCACGAGCCTCACATATTTCAAGAGGTGTATCAACATGCACTTCAATAAATTGCCCCACTTCCATGAGTTCACGTATTTTTTGCCGCTCTGTTTTGTTGGGGGAAATAAACGCGGTCAGCACCACCAGCCCGGCATCAACCATCAATTTTGAGACTTCTCCGACTCGTCGAATATTTTCCTGCCTGTCAGTGTCAGAAAATCCTAAATCACTGCACAAACCATGGCGCAGATTATCACCGTCCAGTAAGTAGGTTTTGATTCCTTGCGAAAACAACGCTTGTTCCAATGCCCCCGCAAGAGTGGATTTTCCTGAGCCAGATAATCCCGTGAACCAAACTACTAAGGCAGGATGCCCATTTACTGTTTCCCGCTGTTTCCTATCCAGTGCATGTGAATGCCAGACGATATTTTGTGAAACCGGTGAGCGGGAGCCAGATGCCTTATTCTGAGACACTTATTTCCCTCCCAATAAGTCACGCGCTCCCCAATGCGGGAAGTGGCGACGGACTAACCGATTGAACTCCAGTTCAAACTCACTGTATTCTTTAGGCTCTTCATAAACATCAGTCTGAATTTCCCGCACCAGCCCGGCTCCCACAGTAACGTTGGTCAGACGATCAATCAGAATGATGCCGCCTGTATCCGCATTTTGTGCATAACTGTCGAGCAGTAACGGCTCATCAAATGAGAATTCCACCAGCCCAATTGCATTCAAAGAGAGCTCAACCGCAACTTTCTGGGTCAAATTGTTAATATCTACCTGATATTGGAAATTATCGACTTTGCCCCGGCTTTTTTTACCCGCAACTTTGATATCCAGACTTTGCCCCTGAATCAATGGCTTTTCCGACATCCATACAACATCAACCAAAGCATGGCGGACTGCAATCATTTGATCCTCAACAGCAACCAATAGATCGCCACGACTGATATCAATTTCATCTTTTAGTACAACGGTAATGGCTTCTCCAGGTACAGCAAATGGCAGATCACCATTAAAAGTCACTATTCTCTCTACCGTCGAAACAACCCCTGATGGCATCACTTTAATTTTCTGGCCTTGGCGCAAAACCCCTGACGATAATGTCCCACTGTATCCACGAAAATCGAGATCGGGGCGGTTTACATATTGCACCGGAAAGCGCAGAGGCTGTTCTGTCGCTTTGGTCTGTACATCCACGGATTCAAGGATATCCAGTAAAGTTTTCCCTGTATGCCAGGCCATTTTTTCGCTGCGGGTGACAATGTTATCCCCTTCCAATGCTGAAATTGGCACGAAATGAATATTCAGGTCAGCAGGCAATTGAGCTGCAAAATCCAAGTAATCCTGTTTGATCTGTTCAAATATATCTTGTCGGTATTCGAGCAGATCCATTTTATTCACGGCTACCACCAGATGGCGAATACCCAGCAGGGTGCTGATAAAACTGTGTCGGCGTGTTTGCTCCTGGACACCTTTTCGTGCATCTATCAGCAAAATGGAGAGATTACTGGTTGAAGCGCCAGTGGCCATATTGCGGGTATATTGTTCATGCCCCGGTGTATCCGCAATGATGAATTTGCGCTTTTCTGTAGAAAAATAACGGTATGCAACGTCAATGGTAATGCCCTGCTCCCGTTCCGCAGCCAATCCATCGACTAATAATGCCAAATCCAGCTTTTCGCCTTGAGTCCCTATCCGCTTGCTGTCGCTTTGTAATGTTGCAAGCTGATCTTCATAAATTTGGCGGGTGTCATGCAGTAAACGGCCTATTAGTGTACTTTTGCCATCATCCACGCTACCACAGGTTAAAAAGCGCAATAATCCCTTTTCTTGCTGTCCCCGCAGGTAAGCTTCAACGCCTCCTTGCTGTTTGATCTGGCTGGCGATGGTTTCATTATATGCAAGTGCTGGCATTTCTGGTCTCCTTAAAAATAACCCTGACGCTTTTTCAGCTCCATCGAACCGGATTGATCACTATCAATCAGCCGTCCCTGCCGTTCACTGGTAGTCGATATCAACATTTCTTCTATGATTTCCGGTAATGTCCCTGCATCCGACTCCACAGCACCTGTCAGCGGCCAACAACCCAATGTTCTGAAACGAACTTTACGCTGACTGATAACTTCTCCAGTTTTCAGATCAATGCGATCATCGTCAACCATAATCCATGTTCCGTCGCGCTGAATAACCGGACGATGTTTAGCGAAATAAAGGGGAACAATGTCAATCTGTTCTAAATAGATGTATTGCCAGATGTCCAATTCAGTCCAGTTGGATAACGGGAATACGCGGATGCTTTCCCCTTTGTTAATCTGGCCGTTATAGTTGCGCCAGAGTTCTGGGCGCTGGTTTTTGGGATCCCAGCGATGAACGCGATCACGGAATGAGTAAATCCGTTCTTTCGCCCGCGATTTTTCTTCATCACGCCGCGCCCCACCAAATGCAGCATCAAAACCATATTTATTCAGCGCCTGTTTCAATCCCTCTGTCTTCATGATGTCGGTATGTTTTGCGCTGCCATGAATAAAAGGATTAATTCCCAGTTCATCCCCTTGTGGATTGCGGTAAACCAGCAATTCAAGACCATACTCTTCCACAGTACGATCGCGGAAATCATACATGTCCCGAAATTTCCAGCCTGTATCCACGTGCAGTAAAGGAAAAGGAACCTTTCCCGGATAAAAAGCCTTACGTGCGAGGTGCAGCATGACTGAAGAATCTTTACCTATCGAATAGAGCATCACAGGGTTGGCAAATTCAGCCGCGACTTCCCGTATGATATGGATACTTTCAGCTTCAAGTTGCTGTAAATGTGTCAGTCTTTTTTTGTCCATTGACCACTCCTTATTCAAAATCAATAACAGCTGGATGATTTACTTGAGCAACCGTTTTTTCTTGATCAGTCAATGGATTTTGATCAACGGATTGCTGCCCAAACCACGCTATCTGATGATGGAGTTGAGCCACTTCTCCCACTACCAGCAAAGCAGGAGATGGAGCTTCCTGTGCCAACCGTTCCAGTTCGGATAAGGTTCCGGTCAACACTTGCTGTTCTTGACGAGTGCCACAACCAATGACGGCAACGGGAGTATCGGCATCCCGCCCGTGTGAAATCAGTTTTTGACTGATTAAGGCAGATTTCATGATGCCCATGTAAATTGCCAGTGTTTGATTGCCCCGCGCTAATGCAGGCCAATCCAATTCATTACCGTTTTCACGGCAATGACCTGTAATAAAAGTGACGCTTTGAGAATGTTCTCGATGTGTCAAAGGAATACCTGCATACGCAGAAGCACCAACGGCAGCGGTAATACCGGGCACAACCTGAAAAGGAATACCAGCCTCTGCCGCAATTTGTAATTCTTCTCCGCCACGACCAAAAATAAAGGGATCGCCTCCTTTCAGGCGCACAACTTTTTTCCCTTGGTTTGCCAGTTTAACGATAAGCGCATTCGTTTCTTCCTGAACAACAGAATGATTACCCGCTCTTTTTCCAACGCAGATTTTGTCTGCATCACGGCGCACTAATTCCAGAATCTCGTCACTAACCAAATGGTCATAGAGGACGACATCAGCCTGCTGGAGCACCTGCAAACCTTTTAATGTCAGTAAACCCGGATCTCCCGGCCCTGCTCCTACCAACGCCAATTCTCCTTGGATGCGAGAATTATCCTGAGTGAATTGTTGTTCGAGTTGTTCTTCTGCTTGTTGTAATTGTCCATTAGCAACCAAAGTGGCAAAACGCCCACTAAATGCCTTTTCCCAAAAATGACGTCGCTGACGCATGGAAGCAAACCGCTGTTTTACGCGTTCACGCCAGCGGCCTGCAATGTCTGCCATTGAACCAAGATGAAATGGCAGTAAGGACTCCAACTTTTCCCGCAATAATTTTGTCAATACCGGAGATTTTCCGGCCGATGAAATAGCGACCATAATCGGAGAACGATCAATGATGGATGGAAAAATAGCGGAGCAAAGTGGTTGGTTATCCACAACATTAACCAGAATTGCCCAGTTATTGGCTTCTTCAAAAATAGATTGGTTGAGATTGTGATCGTCAGTCGCGGCAATCACTAAAAATACGCCATTAAGATATTCGGTTTTAAACGTTCCCTGTAACCACTCAAACTCTCCCTTTTGATGACGCTGTTGCAGTTCTGCATGTAATTCAGGTGCAACAACTGTTAACGCTGCACCAGTACGCAGTAACAAACTTGCCTTGCGGGAAGCAATTTCTCCACCTCCCACCAGCAATACTTTTCGGGCTTTGAGCTCAACAAATAAGGGTAAATAGTCCACAGTGACATGCCATCCAGTGTTTAATTTTTTAATAATTATCTAAAGGATGAATATATGAAGCTGTGACGAGGTTATGAAATGACAAAAAGTAATTATTAGTTCCTGAATTGCATAAGGTCAGTTTTTTAATGGGTTATGAAATTGCAACATGTGAAATATTCAGGAAAAACTCCTGCTTTTTTATTGTGTACCGCCTCTTTGCTGAAAGAGGTTATTTTGTGATATGAATCACATTTTAAGGTTATAAAAATGCTGTTTATTATCACACCTTACGTTTATTTCATCGACTTATTTAGATGATCCCTTCAGGTTACAAATAAAATCCACCTCGGCTTTACCATTCTTATTTTTGTAAATCACCCAATACAAAATGAGATATCCCACCGGAATACTGGACATATTGCTTAAAGGACGTGAACATCATAATCCCTATTAGAATGCTTTTGTGCGCTAATATTTATTGATTAAATTTTAATTTTTGCAAATTAAATTCAAAACTTAAACCCAGAGAAAAAGAAAAATATTATAAAGATATTTTATCTAAGTTATTCCCAAGTAGTAGATTTTAAATCTGGTGCATTCAACGTGCAAGCGTATCTATCTAACTTCACTGACCGAAAACCTGTAAAATAATACATTTTAAACAGGAAAATACGAATACTCAGTGCCTCTTGAAAGTTTAAATACCAAATATTCGCAATATAGGTGATGGATGGCTATTATTTATTCTTGGATGACGACGACTTCATCTGGATTGAGCAAGTTCTTTTACTTTTATACAAAAGGTTCTATTTTTTATGATGAATACCAAAAAATTACTTTTATCAATTTCTCTTTTTAGCGCGTTATTTCTTAGTGGTTGTGCCAGCGTACCTCTTGCAACTGAACAAGAATCATCGAAAGCTAAAAGCTTCTCTGCGCCAGAGAAAGGCAGATCTGGTTTATATATCTACCGCGATAGCTTTGTCGGTAAGGCTCTAAAAAAAGATATTTATGTTGATGGGAAGTGTATTGGAGAAACAGCGGATAAAACTTTTTTCTACACACAAGTATCAGGTGATCAAAATCACAAAATATCTACTGAATCAGAATTCTCCCCTAATGACCTGCTCATTTTTACTGAATCTGGAAAAAATTACTTCATAAGACAATACATAAAAATGGGCGTTTTTGTTGGCGGTGCGGGTTTGAGTGTATCAACTGAAGATGAAGGGAAAAGAGTGATATCTAAGGCAGGTGTTCATCTTGCAAAGGAAGGGCATTGTGAGAACTGATTTTTAGCATAACAACTACACAATGCTAAGTTAACAGCAGTATCTGAGAATATTTCATTAATAAACGCCAGCTTTACTGCACAAAAAAATCTCGCCTTACCAACGAGTTTTTTGTTTTACACATTGATTTTTAGTGGAATTAATGCTTCTGATTATGTTTTATGTAATCAAATTTTAGTTTAGAGGTGGCCTGAGTAAACGGCCACTTCTATAAGAATTCAGGAACAAATTCAACCTTCGTGCAAACCGCACTCACGTTTCAGGCCAAAAAAACGAGTTTGTTCTTCACTCATACCCGGTTCCCATTTTTGCGTCGTATGGGTATCCCCCACAGAGAGATAGCCTTCTTCCCACAATGGATGGTACTCAAGGCCATGCTGAGTCAGGTATTGATGTACGCGCCGATTATCCCAATCAATCATTGGCAGGATTTTGAAAACATCTCGTTGAATTGCCAGTACAGGCAAATTAGCGCGGCTTTCTGATTGCTGACGACGCAAACCTGCAAACCAACTCTGTGCTTTCAATTCTTTCAATGCACGGTTCATCGGCTCAACTTTGTTGATCTGATTATAACGTTCAATGCCTTCTATTCCCTGCTCCCATAATTTGCCATAACGCGTTTCTTGCCAAACTGAGGAGTGCTCTGCACGAAAAACCTTCAGGTTCAAGTTGAGTTTTTCGGTCAGCCTATCGATAAATTGATAAGTTTCGGGAAATAAGTACCCCGTATCGGTAAGCACGACGGGAATATCAGGGTACTCCCGTGTCACAAGATGTAAGCAAACTGCCGCCTGAATACCAAAACTAGAGGAAAGCACAAATTCGCCGGGCAAATGTTCCAGCGCCCATTTCACGCGATCATGGGCATCCAACAACTCTAATTGTTGATTGATGTCAGCCAGCGCCGTGGTTTGCTGTTCTGGTGTCAGTGCCGCCAGCTCCGGGAGATTCAATCGGCTCATACAGCCTCCTGCCAGTCGTAAAAATCGACTGCTGAATTCAATACTGGCTTAATGATATCGGCGCGGATCAGGAAGTCGCCAAAACATTCATTGGCATGACGCTCTGATGCCCAACGACCAATTAATGTATCCAGTATCTCAATGATCTCTGCTGATGTGATATTTTCCCTGTACATGCGGGGAATTCGGTTACCAATGCGGTTTCCTCCCAAATGCAGGTTATAACGATCAAGCGCTTTACCCACCAGCCCTATTTCTGCCAGCATTGCCCTGCCGCATCCATTGGGGCAGCCAGTGACACGCAAAATGATCTCTTCATCAGCAACACCGTGCTTTTCCATCAATGTATCAATATGGTCAACAAAGGCCGGCAAGAAACGTTCAGCTTCGGCCATTGCCAATGGACAAGTCGGAAATGAAACGCAGGCCATAGAATGATGACGTAAAGTCGTCACACCATCATCAATTAAGCCATGAGCACGGGCAATTTGCTCAATCCGAGATTTTTCACTTTCCGGTATTCCCGCTACAATCAGGTTTTGATTGGCAGTCAGACGAAAATCGCCTTGATGGATTTTTGCAATTTCTGCGATCCCTGTTTTTAACGGTTTCTCAGGATAATCCAGTAAACGCCCATTTTCGATAAATAAGGTTAGGTGCCATTGATCATCAATGCCTTTTAACCAACCCATTTGATCTCCCCGACTGGTGAATTCATAGGGTCGGACCGTTTCAAATTTCACACCAGCACGCTTTTCAACTTCCTGTTTGAACGTTTCTACACCCACACGCTCAAGGGTATATTTGGTTTTCGCATTTTTACGATCAGTTCGGTTACCCCAATCTCGCTGGGTTGTCACGATGGCTTCTGCAATCGCCAATGTATGTTCTAGTGGAATATAACCAAATTCACTCGCCAAACGGGGGAATGTTTTCTTATCACCGTGAGTCATGGCTAATCCACCACCGACCAACACATTAAAGCCGATCAGTTGATCATTTTCTGCAATAGCAACAAAGTTCATATCGTTGGCATGCAGATCAACGTCATTTTGTGGCGGGATCACTACTGAGGTTTTGAATTTACGGGGCAAATAAGTTTTGCCAAGGATCGGCTCTTCATCGGTTGTCGCGATTTTTTCTTTATCCAGCCAGATTTCAGCATACGCGTTAGTCCGTGGCAACAGATGTTCCGATATCTTTTTAGCCCATTCATAAGCCTGTTGGTGTAAAACAGATTGCACGGGATTAGATGTGCACAGTACATTGCGATTAACGTCATTGGCTGTCGCCAGTGAATCCAGCCCCATCAATGCCAGCAGTTGATGCGCAGGTTTAAGATTATTTTTCAGAATGCCATGAAACTGAAATGTCTGCCGATTGGTCAATCGAATGCTGCCGTACAGCGTATTTTCTGTCGCAAAACGATCAATGCCCAGCCACTGTTTGGGGGTAATAATCCCCCCCGGCAAACGGCAACGCAGCATCATGGCATGGCGCGGTTCGAGTTTTTGTTCTGCGCGCTCAGTCCGGATATCACGATCATCTTGCTGATACATGCCGTGAAAGCGGATAAGCAGGAAATTATCTCCCTCAAACCCACCTGTCAGCCCATTTTTTAAATCTTCGCTGATGGTTCCCCGCAGGTAATTGCTGTCCAGCTTCATACGCTCACTATCTGCAAGTTTACCTTCAACGATCAAAGGCCCTTGTTTTTCTTTGCTCACATTGCTCATGTTAGTAAACATCTCTCTGATAACGGCGCTCAAGGCGCAATTCACTCAAGAATTCATCAGCCTGCTCGGCATCCATACCACCATGTTGTGAAATAATGTCCAATAGGGCTTGTTCTACGTCTTTTGCCATGCGATTAGCATCGCCACAAACATACAGATGCGCACCATCCTGAATCCAACGCCAGACTTCTTCGCCTTGCTCATATAGTTTGTCTTGTACATATACTTTATGTTGCTGATCCCGTGACCATGCCAAATCAATGCGAGTCAACAAACCCTCTTTCACATAACGCTGGAATTCAACCTGATACAGAAAATCCTCAACAAAATGTGGATTGCCAAAAAACAGCCAGTTTTTACCTTCTGTCCCCTGACTATCACGCTCTTGCAAAAATGCCCTGAATGGAGCAATGCCCGTTCCCGGCCCAATCATAATGACAGGCGTATTGGGATCAGCGGGCAAGCGAAAATTATTATTCTTTTCGATGAAAACGCGGATGCCATCATCTTCCTGCAAGCGATCAGCCAAATAACCTGATGTACCTCCAGTACGCGCTCGCCCTTCAATGTCGTAGCGAACCACCCCTACGGTAATGTGGACTTCATTTTCAACTTCAGATTGTGAAGAAGAAATGGAATAGAGCCGGGGTGTCAGTGGGCGCAGTAAATCAACAAATTGTTGAGCTTCAGGATGTGCAGCGACGTTTCTGACCATATCCACAATTGGTGTTGACTGAGCATATTGCTGCAATGCCTGTTTATCAGCCACTAATGCCAGCAGCTTTTCATCCTTCGCCAATGCGGTATATTTCTCAACAATCATGCCGGTGTTTTGAGTCAGCTCTAGATGACTTATCAGCGCCTCACGCAGTGGAAGTAACTTGCCATTCACATTAACTTGTTCTGAACCTTCCAACCAAAGCAGGGCTATTAATTCATCCACCAAAGCGGGATCGTTTTCAAACCAAACTCCAAGGGCATCCCCCGGCTGATAAGTCAGCCCTGAATCCCCCAGATCAATTTCAACGTGGCGAACATCTTTGTCAGAACCACGTCCCGTGATTTTTTGGTTGGACAACAGCGATGCAGCCAAGGGCGTTTCCTTGGTATACATCGCACTCACTGAATCCGTTTGTGCAGTTGATATTGCCTGAGTTGAAACAGATTGAGCAGAGGTGGCTGATTTTGCCTGTACTGACAGGCGCAGTTGTAAAATATCTGTGATTTGTCGGCGCCATTGATCGGCCAGCGCTTGATACTCCACATCAGCGTCAACACGATCCAATAAGCGCTGTGCGCCAAGCTCATTCAGACGGTTATCAAAATCTTTTCCTGCCTGACAGAAATTTTCATACGAAGTGTCTCCCAAGCCAAATACCGCATAAACCGTATCTTTCATTGATGGCGCTTTTTTGGAATAGAGATACTTATAGAGCGCTACCGCCTCTTCTGCTGGTTCACCTTCACCTTGCGTCGAAGCAATAATAATCAGTATCCGTTCTTGGGAAATTTGCTTAAACTTATAATCACCTGCGTTAATCAAGTTCACATTGAGATTTGCAGCCAATAATGAATCTCTAAGTTGTTCGGCTAAACGACGGGCATTACCTGTTTGTGAAGCAGAGAGTAAGGTTACTGTTTCCTGCATAGATACAACAGGCGTCTCCATCTCCGTTTGCGGCTGGTGATTCACCATTCCCCAAAAATAGCCAGATAACCAAGCTAATTGGTGTGATGAAAAATCACTCGTTGCTGATTGCAGGCGTGATAGCTGTTCTGGAGAAACAGGTAATAATACAGTTGAAGGTGGTTTTGCGGTCATTGTCCAGTGCCCTTTGCTATAGCGAATATCCATGCAGGGAGAATAAATAAAGTACAACTATCATAAACATGGATTAATTATCAGGTTATCCCAAAATAGGATGAGTAATTAAAGAAAGGATCGCAATATCTCATAACCAAAATGCCTAACTTTATTTACAGATTTAATATATCGATAAAGTTGTTAAGCGCTGTGTTTTATTCCTCCAGAAAAATCACGTTAAGCGCACAAAGTTCAGGTAGAATAGCCGGCCTTTTGAAATCGGGGAACGCATCATGATTACAACTATCTTTAAAGATTTTCAATTTGAAGCAGCACATCATCTCCCACATGTTCCTGAGGGGCATAAATGTGGACGCCTGCATGGACATTCATTTATGGTACGCGTGGAGCTTACCGGAGAAGTCGATCCCCTCAGCGGCTGGCTTATGGACTTTGCCGATGTAAAAACTGCTTTTAAACCCATTTGGGAACAGCTTGATCACCACTATCTCAATGAAATTCCCGGGCTTGAAAATCCAACCAGTGAAGTCCTGGCCAAGTGGATATGGGAACGGCTGAAACCGATATTATCCCAACTCAGTGCCGTAATGGTGAAAGAAACCTGTAGCGCAGGTTGTATCTATCGAGGTGAGTAAAGATTCAGCACCAGAATCTGGTGCTGAATGAATTTCAGGCGATATTTAAGTATTTATGGGTCTGCATCGAAAAACGCCAGTTTCGGGCAATACACGTTTCAATGCACAGGCGGGTCGCTTCTTCTTTCTGACTGATGGGTTGTAAAGCAATTATCGGGGCGGAACTGCCATCAAGCATCGTCAGCAATTCATCCAATGCTTCAATATCGCGCTCCCGCCCAACAGGATGTTTAATTTCATTTGCTCGTTTCATGGCCTCAGGCAAAACTCGATATCCACCACGCATTTTTACTTTTGGCGAAACTGTCACCCACGTTTTTTCAGAGCACTGAATTTCGTGTGTACCACTTGTCTCTATCTGGCATTGATAACCTTCATTTTCCAGTGTTTCAGTCAGAGGACGCAGATCATATAAGCATGGTTCGCCTCCGGTAATCACGATATGACGTGCGCTGTAGCCTTGACGAGTGAATATGCCAAGTAGCTGCTTCGCTGTCGCCATACCCCAGGTATCGCTGTCTTGCGATTTCAGTAAGATGTTTTCCATGGGCTGCTGTTTATCAGCCTCTTTTTCCCATGTATGCTTGGTATCACACCAACTACACCCTACCGGACATCCTTGTAAGCGGATGAAGACCGAAGGAACACCGGTAAACACCCCTTCTCCCTGTAAAGTTTGAAAAATTTCATTTATTGGGTAAATCATAAAAAAACTCTGGTTTTACTAAACTGCCCGTTATTATTACAGATATCTATCCCGCGAACATCCATCTTTATGGTATGGTATTGGGTTGCTTTTGCTGGCATCTCAAACCAGACAGGGCATCGTATGCCTAAAATACTCTCTGGCATGAAAGGATAGATGGGAATAACGAATGCAAAATAATGAAAATCAGCTTAAACAGGGCCTAAGCGTGCGGCACATCCGCTTTATGGCTTTAGGCTCTGCAATAGGCACGGGGCTGTTTTACGGCTCAGCAGCAGCAATTCAGCAAGCTGGCCCCGCTGTGTTGCTGGCCTATTTAATCGGCGGTGCTGCCGTATTTATTGTGATGAGAGCACTTGGCGAAATGGCCGTTCATCATCCCGTCTCCGGTTCTTTTTCACAATATGCCAGCCATTATCTGGGGCCTTTGGCCGGTTTTCTGACGGGTTGGATCTATATTCTTGAAATGCTCTTTGTTTGTCTGGCTGATATTACCGCATTCGGCACATATATGAAGCTTTGGTTCCCTCATGTTGATCAGTGGATTTGGGTATTGGGAATTGTATGCTTTATTGGTGCCCTCAATCTATGCCATGTAAAGATCTTCGGTGAAATGGAATTCTGGCTTTCTATCATCAAAGTCACCGCCATCATTGCCATGATTGTAGGTGGTATTGCCATTATGTTTTACGGTTTCGGGCAAACAACTGAACATGCTACCGGGTTTTCCAACTTATGGGAGCACGGTGGTTTTATGCCAAATGGCATCGGTGGGGTGATAGCGTCCTTTGCCATTGTGATGTTCGCTTTCGGTGGTATAGAAGTCATTGGCATCACCGCGAGTGAAGCGAAAAATCCCGAAAAGACAATCCCTAAAGCAATCAATGCTGTTCCATTTCGTATC
The DNA here is from genome assembly GCF_002632615.1 of Xenorhabdus miraniensis. The sequence goes on along the minus strand of NZ_NITZ01000004.1, from coordinate 4,250 downwards.
TTGATCTTCTATGTCCTGACCCTGTGTATCCTGATGTGTATCTATCCATGGAATCAAATTGGTCAGGAAGGAAGCCCATTCGTACAAATTTTTTCCAATCTGGGGATTAATTCAGCCGCGAATATTCTGAATGTCGTGGTGATTACCGCGGCCATTTCCGCTATTAATAGTGATATTTTTGGTGCAGGCAGGATGATGTACGGTATGGCCCAAGAAGGGCAAGCACCTAAATCATTCAAGAAACTGACTCGTAATGGCGTACCATGGATGACCGTCCTTGTCATGATATCAGTTCTGTTACTGGGCGTGGTTCTGAATTATCTTATCCCTACAGAAATTTTCATTCTTATCGCCTCTGTCGCTACATTTGCAACGGTTTGGGTATGGTTGATGATCTTGCTTTCCCATGTTGCCATGCGCCGCAAAATGAGTGCAGAAGAAATCAGGACGTTAAAATTCCCCATTCCAATGTGGCCAATTGCCCCGGCTATTACGATCATTTTCATGATCAGCGTCATCGCATTGTTAGGTTATTTTGAACAAACGAGAGATGCTTTATACGTTGGAATAGGTTGGGTAATTTTGCTCACGCTGGCCTACCTCTTCAGTGTGAAAAAGAAGCAATCAACAACACGCTCCTCAAATCAATAAGTTAAAAAAAGCGTCGATAAATTTCGGCGCTTTTTTATTCCTTCAATCAATAATCACCAGTTATTTTCTTTATCAGTTATAGAGAGAAGTTCACAATCAATGGGTTGTGATCAGAAGCGACTGTCGTTAAAACCGTTGCATTCAGGACTTTTAATCCACGATAAAAAACGAAATCCAACGGCTTACCAAAAACAATCGTTCTGTGATCATCATCGAAATACACTTCTTCAAGTTGCATACGATGTGCAAAACGCGCCAGAACTTTTAATCTCTGGCGACTCCACGCATTAAAGTCTCCGGCAAAAATAACGGGGCCGTCATGCAGTCCTATGTGGATACCAAGATTGTCCAGCTGCCTGCTATAAACATCGACACCAAGACTGAAGTTAATGGCATGCACATTTATCACCATCAATTGGCGTTCATCGGGTAGTGGGTAAATCGTGATTAATGAGGACTTAGATAGCCTGAGTATCGGTTCTTTTTCGCGAAGTGGGCAGCAATAAACAGGTGAAGAAGATGCCAATGTCATTACACCCGATGGATGCTGAGGTATGACAAATGCAGGAACTTGATCTGCAACCAAGCCACTGGCTGTAATGAATTTCAATAAATCCGGGGTCGTTTGCGCTTCTTGCAGTAAGATAAGGTCGCTCTTCTCGGCTAAAGAGGTCAGAACACTTTTCCATAATGGACGTTGCTGCTTATAGATATTCCAAATAGCGATAGAAAGTTCGTTATTGCTGGCAAGAATCGGTTCCCCACGTGGCAACGCGGCTTCTTCTAATAGTTGCTTAGAAGTAGGAAAAACTTGTTCTACAGGCTGACCCGCGACATATCGCATAGCATAATTTTTTTTCGCATATCTCATCCTCATATTTACAAGCTTTCTTTCATACAGCCTTCTCGCGTAGCTTTTTCTTTCCAAGCTTACCTCCGCCATACGCCACCCCATTCGCTACTTAATATGACATACACATTATTGATTTCAATCTCCTATGCACAAAAAAATGGCTCAACGATGAGAGAATAGATTAACAATATGAGTTATTACAATTATTTATAAAAAATTAATATTAAGATCTAATAAATATAAAATTGCGCATTCAATAATATAATTTTACTTGACGAAATAATAACGTAAAGATACTGTTTCATTTGATGACTGTCATACAACCAGCATGTTGAAATCAAAGTATGAAGGAACTGAATATGCCAAAAAATATTTTCGAACAAGATGAGTTGAATAATATTGATGCGTATCATTCCCAATTTACTTCATCAATGCTACCTTCAATTAAGGCATTAGCGGACTTACAAAAAGCCGTCGATGAGGTTATGAATGGAGATAATCCAGATTTTTTGAATATAGCCTCTATATTATCATCACTAAAACAGGAAGATATTGTAGATATATTAAATGATATTCTGGAAAAAAGAGAAATTACCTCAAATTATGAAGGGGTATCTGAAGATCATATTTATCTACATAGACAAAATAATTTTAATTTATTAATCAGGCTTATTGGTGATAGTGAGCAAGATACACTTTATACAAATGAATTTGATATTTTTGTCATCAATCCGACAAATACGGAAATAATAGTCCCTTGCTATGAGTTTTGTTCAGAACAAAATATACTCCAAAAACCAAAACCCATAAAAAGAGTTGAAGATTGTCATTTTAAACCAAATAAAGTTTATTACTTTGAAGCTTATAAATATATCTTAGATTTTGATGTTGAATCTTCTCCTAATAATTTCGTATTGATTGTACATTCTGATCCGAAAGGGTGGATTACATGGGTTTATAACAGAGAAACATTAGAGCCAATACAAAGTATCTGTACAAATTTGCAGGCATCCAGAATTCTATTATATGTCAGGCTATTAGGAGAGATGAAGGCATCCCAAGCTATTCAATGTATTGAAAATTTAGCAACATCCAATTACGCAAACTTTGTACGCTGGGAAGCAGTACAGAGCCTTTCCAAAATAGCGCCATCCAATTGCCTAAAAATTCTTAAAATACTGGCGGAGAATGACCAAGATCCAATACTTAAACAAGCTGCTATACATAGCCTAGAAATGACAATGGCAAAAAATTGTTAAAAATGTCATTGCCAGTTCAGGAGAAACAGAATATGACGATAGATAGCACCCCAACAGTCAAAAATGTACTGGATCTTAAAAAATTTCTTGCATTGTTAAAAAGCTCAGATGTCATCTCTCATATAAATAAAAGGATTTATATAGAAGAAGAAATTAATCAAGTCGCTGAATGGCTGTATTCTTATGCCGCCAATAAAGAAGAAATCATTTCTTTTATTTGTTCAGATCTCAGAGATCCAACACAGTTTCAGAAAGAAAATGATATGCAAGCACCTACTTACTTGATTTACAAAGATAAAAGAATCTCTATCAGGATGGTTGTTTGGCTGCCGTTGAAAAATCAGTTCGATTTTGTACCACTTCCTTATGGAAAAGCACATGATCATGATTTTGATTTCTGGACTGTTAATTTCTTTGGGAATGGCTATAAAACTAGCCTATATGACTACAACGACAATGACATAAACGGCACAGAGGGTGAATCAGTAACATTGAATTTTTCCGGTGATCGATTGTTATCTGCGGGCAATGTCATGTTTTATAGACGAAACAAAGACGTACATATCCAATACCCACCAAAAGATTTTTGCGTATCGTTAAATTTGATAGTGCAGCCAGAAACAAAAGTGAGCCAAAATAAACTAATTTTAGATAATGAAGAAAAACCAACAGAAAACCAACAAGTTATTGCACATATAAAAAAAGGGAGGAAAGAAAGCTATCACGCCCAAGAGTCACTATTCCACGGATTATTAAAATTAGGTAACGAAAAAAGTCGTCAGCTCGCTTTGCAAGTAGCCCGTAATCACAGCAGAGATGAAATACGTGCTATTGCCTTTGAGGCTATATTAGACGCTGCTGAATGTTCATATAACAAGGACGATATTAGTGATCTCATTAGCTTAGTAAATGATGATAAAAGTAGTTATGTCAGAATAAGAGTAAAAGAAAAAATCAAGGCTATCTTATCCAAATAAGTGAGAAGTCTTTACAATCCTGTTGATCAAAGGGGAAATAAAATGAATCATATTGAACAAATTCAAAACAAAAAAGCAGGAGTAATTGCAGAAATTTCTCTTGCCTCTTTCGGTACAGAAATCTTGCTGGCCGGTGCAGTACCTCACACTCTCTCCGGCAACAAAGCTGGTCGTGAAATAGACGCTGGAGGGGCTGAACGAGGTTGTTTATACCCATATGGTTTATCAGAAGGACAATGAAATTGCTGATTCAGGTTAGTAAAATCAGTCCAATATTCATACACGAGATTTATCAGAATTCAGAATATAGCCATTGAAAGCGGTTAACAATCAAAGCAATTTATTACAACAGATAATTATTGCAGATAAGAAAAAACCCTGAGATTTCTCTCAGGGTTTTTCTCGAAATAAGGTGGCGGTGCGGACGGGACTCGAACCCGCGACCCCCGGCGTGACAGGCCGGTATTCTAACCAACTGAACTACCGCACCACCGAATTTCTTTCTCCCGC
>NZ_NITZ01000039.1 GCF_002632615.1 Xenorhabdus miraniensis | reverse complement strand
ATGGCGCGGGCAAATAAGTCCTTTATGACGCCGGATATATGGTAGCAAACCGTATCGACTCAATGCTTGCACAACCGGGGGCGTCCATATATGGTTTTAAACTTCATCTGGTTATCAATGATTACGGTGAACTTTTGGCCGTGAAATTAACCGCAGGAAACAAGGATGATCGGCACCTTGTCAAGGCTTTAGCAAAAGGGTTATCGGGATGTTTATATGGCGATACCCGAGCATGACCATGCGACAAAACCTCTTGTAATCTGGCAAAAGTTCTATTTAGTCAAAAAATTTTATTGAAATAAAACCCAATGTATTAAATTAAAATTTTTCTTATTTAAATGCATAATAAAACCAGTTATTCCCTACATTAGATTAACAATTAATCAACTTTGCACAAACATACAATACACATAAAAAGAAGAGGTTTAACATTATAAAAAATGAACTACCCCCACTGTAAATGGTTTGTAAAAAACAGTGGTTATTTGAGTTTTTTAAAGGATATCCCATTCGATGAATAAAGAAACGAAAAAACCAAGGATAGCAATAGTCGGCCCCGGTAGTATTGGACTAGACTTAATGTATAAAATAAAAAAAATAACAAATTTGAAATTGCATTCGTTGTTGGAAGGAATAAGAATAGCGAAGGGATAAAAATAGCTCGAAACGAAGGTGTTGAGGTTTCATATGACGGGATTGAATTTATAAAGGAAAATATTGATTACTTTGATTTAGTATTTGATGCAACATCAGCTATTTCTCATAGCTATCACAACAAAACATTTTCAGAGCACAATAAATTTGCAATAGATTTAACCCCAGCAAAAATCGGCAAATTATGCGTCCCGGCAATTAATTTAAATGAAACTAAAAGCGCACAAAACATAAATTTAATCACTTGTGGAGGACAGTCCAGTTTACCTATAGCTTGGGCAATATCAAAATTTTCTCAATATATTGATTATATAGAAGTCGTATCTACTATTGCTGCCAAAAGTGCAGGTCTCGCTACAAGACAGAATATTGATGAATATATAACAACAACAGAGTGGGCATTAAAAAAATTCTCAGGTGCTAAAACAGTTAAAGCTATATTGAATATTAACCCCGCAAAACCAGAAATATATATGCAAACGACTTTATACGTAAAAGCAAAGTATGGTTGTTTTTCAAAAATAAGTGAAGAGGTAAAAAAAATAATAAAGTCTGTCCAATCTTATATCCCAGGCTATCAGTTGGAGTACGAACCAATAATTCGTAATGATGAAATCATAATTAATGTTAGTGTCAGAGGTAGTGGTGATTACTTACCATCTTATGCAGGTAATTTAGACATTATAAATTGTGCAGCTATTTCTGTTGCAGAATATAAGCTCAACCTAAAAAATGAGGTCTGCTTATGAAGATATTAATCAGTGACTCGACTTTACGCGATGGCAACCATGCTGTACGCCATCAGTTGACAACCGAACAGATAAAAGCATATGCAAGGAAAGCTGAAGAATCTCATTTAGATATAGTAGAAGTTGGTCATGGCAATGGCTTAGGGGCCTCATCAAGTTTACTTGGTCATTCTGCAGAATGTGATCTTGATATGTTAGCTGCAGCACGTAGTCAGCTAAAAAAAACACTTTTAGGAATTCATTTTATCCCTGGTTTTGGAAAATCATCTGACATAGATGATGCTGTATCGGTTGGAGTAGATGTTCTAAGAATTGCTAGTCATTGTACCGAAGCAAATACCACATTGCGATATATAGAACAGGGTAAGAGTAATAACAAACTGGTTTTTGGCGTCTTAATGATGTCCCACATGGCTACCACCGAAATTCTTATCGAACAGGCTTCTTTAATGGAAAAGTACGGAGCCGATGGGATTATTTTGATGGACAGTGCTGGGTATTATATTCCGACAATGGTCAAGGAAAGAATTAGGGCATTAGTTAACCATTTAAATGTACAGGTTGGTTTTCATGCTCATAATAATTTAGGCCTGGCTGTAGCAAACTCTTTAGCAGCAGCAGAAGAGGGAGCGTCTATTATCGATGCTTGTATTATGGGATTTGGCGCTGGAGCTGGTAATACACAGCTTGAAAATTTAATTGCTGTTTTGGAACGTTATCACTTTGATATAAACACCTCATTTGAAATAATTACTAAAACACTACCTGATGCAATTAAAATTATATCTCATGAAACTCCTTATATTAAATTTTCTAATATTGCAAGTGGATTATATGGGCTATTCTCAGGTTATGTACCCCATGTTCAACGTGCAGCAAAAGAATTTAACGTAAACGAATTTGATTTATATCGTTCTTTATCAGGGCGAAATTTAATTGCAGGTCAGGAAGATATAATCATAGAAGAGGCAATAAAACTCTCGAATATTAAATTTTAGTATCTATCTGAAAATTGAGTAAAGAGTATAATAATGACTATAGATTTTTCCCAACCAAAGTTAGTTCATTTGATGTTTGAGGAGCAAGCTCTTAAGACGCCACATAGGAATGCAGTAATACGTGGTAATGAGTCGATCTCTTATAGAGAATTAAATGAATTATCCAATAAATTGTCTCATCATCTACTAGCCTTAGGTGTTGAAAAAGGCGATAGTATTGGAATTTGTTTTTATCCTTGTATAAATACGTTGGTATGCATCCTTGCTATATTAAAAATTGGTGCGGCATATGTTCCTTTCGACCCCATGAATCCATCTGAAAGATTAGCTCTTATTAGCAATCAATTAGATAACTTAAGGTATATTATTACTAATTCCGAAACGTATGATTACTTTGGGTCAGATAAAAAACAAATCATATTGATAGATGATTTGTTTAGCCGTATTAAAAGTTGTTCTAATGAAAATCCGGCTATCAATGTGGATGAGGATAACATCTGTTATATTGTATTTACTTCAGGAACAACTGGTACACCTAAAGCTGTTACTGTAAAACATAGTGGTTGGGCGAATCTTTTAAATTGGTTTGAGAAAAAATACAAGTTAGATAGCGAATCTGTGAATGTACTAGTCAGTTCATTTGGCTTTGATATTTCTCAACGAAGCATGTTATCTTCACTTTATGTAGGTTCAACTCTTATTATTAGTGAGAGTAAACACTTTGATCCTATATTAATAGGTGAGTTGATTAATAAGCACCATGCAAAAACATTACATCTTGCACCAAGTTCTCTTTATTCTATTATTGAAGCTTGGGAGGATATTAATAGTTTGCCATCCTTACGCTATCTATTTATTGGAGGCGAGGCTCTCTCTGTTCCTCGAATTTCAAGTTGGGCTGAAAATGAAAACCGAATTTGCAATTTTATTCACCAATATGGTGTTGCAGAATGTACCGATGTAGCAATGTCATATACTATGAATAACTTTAGTTCTTACTTGAAGAATGGAATACCTTTAGGTGAACCGATATCTAACTGTAATATACATGTTTTAGACGAAGAACTAAATCCAGTTAATATTGGAGATATTGGTGAGTTGGTGATTACTGGAGATGGTATTGGTGCTGGTTACGTAAATAATAGTGAATTAAATTCAGAGAGATTTGTAAAAATTAAAATTCACTCAAAATTCGTCAATGCATATCGCACTGGAGATTTCGCAAGAATAAGGTGTGATGGAGAAATTATTTGCATTGGTAGAAAGGATAACCAGGTAAAGATAAGAGGTATCCTTACAAATTTATCAGATATTGAAAGTGTCGTGAAATCATGTAACAATGAAATTAAAGAAGCCATAGTTGTTCCATATCATGAAAATGAATCAGACATAAAATTGTGCATTTTTCTTTATACGGATATGGATGAATCATTAAGGCCGGAAATAAAAAAAATAAAAAATAGCATCATTAATAGATTACCAAAGCACATGTTTCCAAATAAATTTAAATGGATTGACTCATTTCCTTTGACTACAAATGGGAAAGTGAACAGAATCGCACTATCGAATTTAATAATTTGAAATTAAGACAACCTAACCAATGGAAAAATATAATGAATAGTAATAATTTTGCCTCAACAACTGGTCTAGCGAAAAATGCAGAAATTCCAGAAGATATTAAAGATGATATCATTAAATTTGAAAAATATGGTTTTATTGGACCAATAAAACTTTATGAACCGGAAGAGGCGGGAGAAATTCTACGAGCACTCAGATTGGCTAATCATGACCGTTCTCATATTTTGTATGACAACAATATGAATTATGATAGGCATTTTGATATTCCTGAGCTATCAAAACATATCATGCATCCAACAATTGTTAAATATTTAAAGGCTATTCTTGGTCCAGATCTTCTTTGCTGGCGTTCTGAATGGTTTGCAAAGTTCCCTGGTGCAACTGGAACCGAATGGCACCAAGTTCGTGACTATAGTTATACTGATGGTAATCCTCTAATTGTACCTACAGAAACTAGTTGGAACGCATTTATTGATTTAACGGTTTGGACTGCATTTACTCCAGCAAAAATCGAAACTGCTTGCATGCGATTTTTGCCAGGTTCTCATTATAAGTATTATTATGATGAGAAAAAGAATGTACAAACTGGTCGCTCAGGTGACTATAGCCATATGGAAACAGATACGGGTTTCTTTGGTTATGATTTTTCCGAGTTTAAGGTTGATCCCTCCTGGGACCCAGAAGGTGCTAACCCCGTCGATATGGAACTTAATGCAGGTGAATGCGTTATTTTTACAGCATCATGTGCTCATGCATCTCATCCTAATATTACTGACAGGGAAACTCGTTTGGCAATTTCTGGCCGATATGTACCTACACATGTCAGAGTTTATCCAAATCTAGATTCTTATAATGCTCACGGTGAAACGTTCAATCTTGAAAACTATGCAACAGTTTTAGTCAGTGGTGAGGATCGATACGAACACAATAAAATCAGAACTACTAATAATCGTGGCGCTAAATTTTAGATTAATAAAAGGTTAAATCATGAAAGATAAAATTAAAAAAATATATTCGGAAGAACTCAATTATCCAGAATTAACAGAGCAAGACGATTTTTATTATGTTGGAGGACACTCTTTAATTATGACTAAGATAAGAAAAAGATTTATATCAGAATTGAATTTAGATGTTCCGATGGATAGTTTATTCAGGTATTTGACAGTGGAAAGTTTATATAACCACATAAAATAATGCATGAAAATTGCGGCTTGTCATGCTCAACACACATGCAAGTTGCAATTTTTTTCTGGGTAGTATTCTATTTATAAATTAAATGTTATTTATTTGATTTGTTAACTTAGAGAGGTTTTATGGAAATATTTCTTTATACGCTTGGTGTAATGTATAGCCCTGGCCCTGTTAACTTTATGGGCATGAATGCAGGTCTAATAGGTCAATTTAAAAAAACAATTGGTTTTTTTATTGGTGTGGGTTGTGCAATGTTAACATTATTTATATTGTTGGGATATGCAGGAGAAGCTATTGTCTCTCATAAGTATCTTCCTTATATTTCGTTGCTTGGGGCTTTATATACATTTTACCTTTCATTTAAAATGGTGACATCTAATATACAGTTGAATAAAGGAGAGGGAAGCGCAGGATCTGATAGAACCCTCACGTTTTGGAATGGTTTTTTAATTCAAGCATTAAATCCCAAAGGTGTACTTGTAGTCTTACCTGTCACTACGGTTATGTATCCTGCTGCTCATGTTACAGGATCAATGATATTTTTAGTATCGGTATTGATTTCAATTGGTGGAGCAGGAGCACCTGGACTTTACTCATTCTTTGGAGCAGTTATTGGTAAACAGATAAAAAGTGATTCTTGGCTTAATCTTCTAAATAAAGTAATGGGTGCTCTGCTGGCTATTGTTGCCATTTTTATGGCATATGATTTTTTTGTCGGCGTTAACTTAATATAAGGTATGTGCATCATGTCCTCCATCTTTAAAAATTTCTTGGTTAATTGGGATGATATACCAAGAGAGAATGTTTCAGAATCTATAGAAAGACAAGTTATTCATGGTGACGAATTAACTATTGTTAAACTTTATATGAAATCCGGTGCTTGTGTTCAAACACACTCTCATCCAAATGAACAATTTACTTGGATATTAACTGGTCACATTCGGTTTCAGTATGGTGAAAATTTAGAGCATGTGGTTGATTTAAAGTTAGGTGATGTTTTACATTTACCTGCTAATATTCCACATAATGCAACATGTATTGAAGACACAATTGACTTCGATATTTTTACTCCTACACGTGAAGATTGGAAACTTCCAACAGGGAATTATTATTTTTCATCAACAAAGAATGGTTCCAAATAATGATGCAGAAAAAAAAATGGATTTCACATTTTGATGATGTTAAAAAAATTCGACTTCGAATTATTTGTTTTCCATTTGGAGGTGGAGGCGCTTCATCATATCGTTTGTGGCACGAACTCTTTGATTCCGATGTTGAAATTTGCCCAGTTCACTTACCTGGTCGAGAAAGTAGATATGGTGAAGAACCATGCTTAGATGCAGATATTTTAATCAGTGATTTATTACCAGAATTGTTACCATTACTTAATTGCCCTTCTATCTTTTTTGGATATAGCTTAGGTGCAGCATTAGCATATAAAACTATAGTAGAATGTTCAAAAATTGTCAGGGATAATAAAATTTTATCTCTAATATGTTGTGCTAGAACTCCTCCTAGCAAAAAAATTGATAATGAATCTCTTACTCATTTATCTGAGAAAGACTTCATTGAATATATTCTTTCTTTAGGAGGTGTTTCACGTACTACCTTTAATGATTCTGAAATTCGCGCAATGGCTTTAAAATTACTGCGTAGCGATTTTATTTTATCTTCAAGCATTATTGAGCCTGAAGATAAAATGGTAAATATCCCTATCTATGCTATTGGTGGGAATGCTGACCCTTCTGTTTCAATTGAAAAGTTGCAAGGATGGAAGAGATGTACAAGTGGTGAGTTTAAGTCTTTTATCTTGCCCGGGGGGCATTTCTTCATGAATGAAAACCCTATTGAATTTTATGGATTATTGAATGATATTGTTTCATTTGAAAAGGCAAAACTAAGTTAGATGTGGAGCTGAATATGATTTTGGTAAATTCTACTTTAACAATGATAACAGGAATTAGTTTTGTTCTTTTAATTCCTGGTCCAACTAATACATTGCTATTGGTTTCAGGGTTGAAAAATGGTGTTGTTAAAGCATCACCTTTAATTATTGCTGAGGTTTTTGGTTATATTACGGCAATCGGAATTTGGGGGATATCTCTATCTACTATCCCTAAAGGTGTGCATTGGATTCCAGAAATCATTAAGGTTTTATGTTCATTTTATATATTTTATTTGGCAACTAAGGTATGGTCATATGGTCGGACTTCATATTATGAACATAAAATCTCATTCCTACAGATGGTCTTAGCTTCAGCGCTAAATCCAAAAGCTATTTTGTTTGTTAGTTTATTTATACCGAAATACTCATTTGATAGTATAAATGAATTCGCTTTTTTCATATTGCTATTTATCATGATTGTGATTCCTATCGGTTTCTTATGGATTTCATTAGGTGGGGCTATAAGGAAACAATCATCTAAAAATTTATTGTTCATAATATATAGAATCGCTTCTGTTATTCTTATGGTGTTCAGTTGTATTTTGTTTTTATCTTTATTGGAGTAATGATTCTAAAGCGCCCTGTCAAAAAAAGGGCGCAAATTAATTTATTTAAATATACTTCGCTTTATTTAAATTTTTCCAATGTGACGGTGTTATTCCAAATGTTTTTGTGAAATGTTTTGCCATATGACTTTGATCGAAGAAGCCAGCGATCAATGCAGCATCAGTAATGGACTCTCCAACAATTAGACAGGATTTTACTACATCTAACCTTCGCATTGTCATATATCTATGAGGACTGGTTCCGAATAGTAACCTGAAATCTCTCGAAAGACTCCAGCGATCACGATTTGTGTTGCGTTCAAGTTCATCTAATGTTACATTTTTATCTAAATTTGAATGAATATACTCTCTTGCTCTTTCCGCAGCGAAATAATCAAAATTTCTCTTTCTATTTAAAGGAGTTCCACTTGATTCAACTAATGAGATAACCAAATCATAAAGAGCATCATCTTCCTCCATGGGATCTATTTTGAAATCCATATTTTGTAGTAATGCGTGTGTTGCTCTAAAAATATTAGGATCTTTGGTTATTCCATTTTTTATAAATGGCAATGGCTTTCCCTTTATTATTTCTTGTATCATTGATGGTTCGATATATACCATTTGATAATGGAAACCAGCACTCGTCCCAGCCTCGCCATCATGAATTTCATCAGGATGTAATACAATAGTGTTACCTGGAAGGCTGTGTTGCATGCGCCCACGATAGTGAAAACTTTGGACCCCAAACAAGGTTTTTCCAATTGCATAGGTGTCGTGTCTGTGAGGGGAATAGGCATGATTTAAAAAATAAGCTTCTATTCTTTCGACTTTCCTAGTCTCGGGTGACCTGTATACCCAATCTCGTGATGTAGCCAATCCATGCATATTAACTCCATATGACAGTTATATTGTAAAATAATTAAAGAAACCACTATTTTTAATAAACCCCTATTCGAATTACAATACCCTATATGGAGTAATGATCGGGTAGTTAAGAAGTGAATTGGTTACGGGAACGTCACGCTCAGTGGTATACGTTGCGCAACATAGCGGTTGTGGATTTTGGTGTGAAAAGCAAGTAAACTACTATAGGGAACAGTACAGGCGGGTTTAATCCCCCGTTTGGCATGGTGATAAACAAAACTCGATTCATACCCTGCGCCATAACGGCGTAAATCCCGCCGTCCCAGCCCGTCAACCAGCGCAACTAACACCACCATCACAAACAGCGGAACGGATAACACCAGAATGGCTAACCGGATTAACGTCACCATCGTGATAAACACGGTTGCCAGCCCATATTCCCGCAAATAACCCGATACCTCCTGTAATACCGTATTGAATTCTCGCATGAAATCATTACGGCTATTGAGCTGATAGCGTTGCTGCCCCTGTATCCAGGGCATAAAACCACTGTCGACAAAAATCCATTGATACGCCTGCGCCAGACCGTCAGAGACCGTTTGGGTAGGTTCTGACAACAGCAGGCTCTGGGTAAATTCCGTGGATAAAAATTGCAGCTCCGTTTTCATCATGTTCTGACTGTGAGAGGCGCCCTGTTCCGGCCAAACAAAAGTCATGCCGAGGTATTCCAGTAACAGACTGAATAGCCACGACATAACAACAAACCCAATAAGCTGCCACGGCCATTCCCATAGTACACGATACAGTAATCCATGCTTGCGGGGCGGTTGGGAAGCGGGGCGGGATTGATTTTCTGACTGTGCTATGACGTGAAATTACCCCTTCTCTTCCCACCAGTTTTCACGGGTGCGGTAGTGCCGCCGCATATGCTCGGCGATTTTCTGCAAATTGGCCGGCATCAGGGCATCATCGTCATCCCCGGTTGGCAACGGCATGCGAATTTTCCACAACTGCCCGCCCTCCAAGAGTGCAAACGCCTGCCCTTTCGGTAAGTTAATCATTTCAGCCGGCGTCACCAGCGGTGTTTTGACTGTGCCGACCCGGTCCTGCGTGGACGAGGTAAAATCCTGTCCCTGTTCGACATCGGCAATATCGGAATGCCCGGAGACCAGTGTCTTACTGTAGATTTCCACTTCGGGCAATTGGCTGGTGAGCAACTCTGCCGTCCGGTTATCCCGTACCCGCAGCATAATCAGGGTATTGAAGTTACCTATCACCTGTGCGGTTTTGGCCGGGCTGCCGATACGGGCTTCGATATCGGAGGAGGTTTGGGTATAGGCCGTCACCTGCATGCCCGCGCCGCCACCTTTATTGATCAGCGGGATAAATTCATCCCCCATCAGCTCGTTGAATTCGTCACAGTGCAGGTTAATCGCGAGCTCCCCGTCATGGCGAACCGGCAATCCGGCATTCATGCCGTATTTATAAATCTGCCCGGCCACACTGACCAAATCGGCAAACATGCTGTTGCCTACTGCTGAAGCCACATCACTGTCAGATAACGCATCCAGCCCGATATAAACAATCCCGTTCTTACGGATCACCTGCTCCCAGTCGAAAATCGGGCGTAAATCGGCCATATTGAGATAATCCGGTGATAACAGTTCTGAAATTTTGCCGGTGGTCAGTTTTTCCAATAAAGGCAGCAGGGAGACGACAATTTTATCAAAATAGGTACGGTCATAACGCACGGCAGAACGTAATCCATCCAGGATCGGGTCATAGAGTTGCTTGCCTGCGTCTGAACTCAGCGTCACTTCTATCGCCCAGAGCCGGAACGCATCCGGCTGTCCCTGCATATTGCGCGGGATGTCTTTTTCTTTCAGTTTACCGAGATATTGATTGATTTGTTCCAGCAGGGCGGGCTGCCGGTCTGCCATCACTTTGGTGGCATACAACTGATACAGTTCACTGATATTATTAACATAACGCGTGATCAGCGTGTAATCCGTATTACACCAATATAGTAATGTCACTTTTTAGCAATTTAGAAATGTCACTTTTTGAGGCATAAAGGATAAAACCTTTTGTTTCGATAAGGACATTCGGATGTTAGTGACTATGTCGGATAAAGAATTAAGTAGGATCAATGTTATTCAAGCTGTTTGTGAAAAACGATTACGACGCCGCGACGCCGCATCTCAACTCAATTTGACCGAGCGACAGATACAACGGCTTGTTAACCGGTATCGCGAATTGGGTATTTCAGGGCTGGCTCATGCACAGCGTGGAAAACAAGGCAATCACTGCTTTCCTGACGCTTTTAAACTTCGTGTTATGGCGCTACTTCATCAGAATTACAGTGATTTTGGACCAACACTCGCAGCCGAAAAACTTCATGAAAAATATAATATTATTGTTTCTGTTGAAACCATCAGAAAATGGATGATTGCCGATGGTCTCTGGGTCCCTTATGTTCGGCGAAAACCTCGTGTTTATCAGCCTCGTAGTCGTCGTGATTGCCTTGGAGAACTGATCCAGCTAGACGGCTCTCACCATGATTGGTTTGAAGGTCGAGCGCCAAAATGTTGCTTACTGGTGTTTGTTGATGATGCGACTGGGCGCTTAATGCACCTGCGCTTTGGTGAGACAGAATCAGCCTTTGATTATATGTTGGCAACGCGGGAATACATTGAAAAGCATGGAAAACCTCTGGCATTCTACAGTGATAAACACGGTGTTTTTCGCGTTAATCATCCAAACGGCGCCATAACAGGGAACCGCTGTACGGGGTTGATTCGGGCAGCGGAGCCGCCCGGTGAGGGGCGTATAATTCCCTTACATTATGTTGAGTGGGCTTTGGGCGGCCGGCACATTGTTAACGGGGACACGATGGCTCAGGCCGGCCATTGCCCACGTACCCCCGCAGACACCGAGGCTGACGGGCAGTCCGGCCACGGTCTGCCCCCACTCCGATCCCAGCAGACTCAACGGGGACTGTCAGGCTGTCCGGTGTTCTGAGGGTTCGTTCGATGTTAAGCTCTCCGCTGGCACGGCCTGAGCAGCTTTCTGATGCGACGATGTTGCTATTTTCTGAGAGTCACGCTCTGCCGGATGTGTCTGGCTGTGCACCTGTTTGAGCTGTTTGATGGCGACCCGCGTATAGATCTGTGTCGTATTGAGCTTCTCATGTCCCAGCATCGCCTGGATATGGCGGATATCTGCCCCGTTGTCCAGCATTTGCGTAGCCATTGAGTGCCGGAACAGGTGACATACGCCCGGTTTGTCAAGCTGTGCCTGCTCCCGGATGGCTTCTGCGGCGATTTGCGTCAACATCCCCGGACTAATGGGTTTGCCCCATTTCGTGATGAACAAGTGTCCGCTGTCGTAACGGATTGTTAACTGTGACCGCGCATTCGCAAGATAACGTTCCAGCCAGCCCAGCGCCCGCTCCCCGATGGGAATAACCCTGTCTTTGTGGCCTTTACCCTGCCGCACCATCACGGCACCCCGTCCGAAGTCGATATCGTTCAGCCGCAGATGGCGCAGCTCCCCGCGCCGGATGCCACTGCTCCAGAGGATTTCCAGTATTGCCCGGTTACGCAAGCCCAGCGGCGTCTGCGTATCCAGACTTTCCAGCACCTGCTCCGTTTCACTTTCGCTTAAAACCTGTGCGGGCAGGCGTTTCTCTTCTTTGGGTAATACCAGTAATTCCGCCGGATTGTAGAGAATGTGATGGCGCTGTAATAAGTGGCGGAACCATAGCCGCAATGTGCTCAACCGCTCGCGCTGGCTGTTATTGCTGTAAAGTTGCCCATCCGGTTTACGGTAACTGCGCAGATAACGCTGCCAGCTCTCCAGCAGGGGCAGGGAGACCTGTGGGGCATAGTGAACTGCCCGCTGTTCGCACCATTCGATGAAGGGGCGCAGTTGAGCACGATAGGTTTCCAGTGTTTTGGGGCTGCTTCCCTGCAATGCCCGGACGTCCAGCCAGGCTTCCAGTTGCTGGCTCAGTGTCATAAGCGTGCTGTCGTGTGAGGTCGTCATTCGGATTTTCCTTTCAGTCGTGGGCGTTATCCAGCAGTACGGTATGAGAGGGGGTTTTATTGTGTTGCCGGAACAGTGATTTTTCGTTTTGTCAGACTTGCGGGTGCTTAACCCTGTCTGGTTGGGGCTTTAGGGCTGTTTTGACTGTCCAGACTTGGCCCCGACTTGGGGCAGACTTGGTATAGACTTACATCCGTTCTGCCCAGACTTGCGAGGATCATACAGGGACGATCAGGCCGCTTAAGTATGCACTGTCGCCGTCACCATCCCAGAGCAGTTCGTATTGCAACAGATGCCCGCGACTGCCGCCGTGGATCAGCAGATACTCCATGTCACTCAGGCGCTGGCAATGCAGCTTAAGTTGGCTATCGCTCCAGTTCGTGTAAGCACGGATATCCCGCCGGGTAAAGCGAACTTCCCGTAACGTTTGCTGCCCGGTCTCTGCCATGTCGTTCGCCATCTGCTGGATCAGCAATAACAGTTTGCGTGTCTGCGGCGGCATCTCGTCCAGCGTCCGGCCTAAGATCTCATGCGCCAACTGATTAGCGAGCCGGATATCATCTTGGGTCACTTCGATATATTCCAACGTTTTCCCGCGATGTTCCGCTGTTTTGATTTCCCGCTGATACTGGTGCAACAGGGCAATACTCTGGATCAGGGTGAGATATTTCATGTGGTCACGGCGGGTACGGGTTTTGTCTGACATAAAGGTCAGTTGGTGCGCATACGGATTCACCACATTCAGTGGTTTCAGCAACCGCTGGGCGTTCTGGTGAAGCTGGGTCAGGTAATCGCGCTCGTTCTCAGCCAGTAAGCCTTCAAGTGTCTGCTTCTGGCGTTGTAAGGCATGGATCGCTTCGGTTTGTTCGCGCGACTCGTTCACCGCCAGCACCAGACAACGGTTCAGCAGTTCTTCATCCACATCGATAGCCGTCGTGGTGAGCATCAGCATTACCGGGCCTTTCACGGTGTAACTTTTGGTCACGAGGTTTCCGGTCGCTTCATCCTTGCCCGTGCTCGCCATTGTCAGCTCGCCGTCTGACTGCAACAGCTTGAGCGCATAGGCGGCCTGCCGCACCCCTTCTTCTTCGGCAATAGCTAATATCTTGTGCTGGAGATTGGTTTCACCCAGATAGAACAGGCTTTGCCCGGTCATGGCGCTGTACTGGATACGCTCTTCTTCCGGCATCAGGTTCAGTACGGCATCCATCAGCGAAGATTTTCCGGCGGCGCTGCTGCTCTGGATCAGGACGGCTAAGGGTTTGGGCAGTTTGCGGCTCACTGCCGCCAAAAAGCCTGCCAGTAAGTTAGTGGATTCACCGACAACCCCACAGGCCGCTAGATCAGCGGTAATACGCACCGTCAGAGTCGGATCTTGCAGCAAGGCCAGTGCTGCTGCCTGTTCGGTGTCGCTCATTTTCGGTGCGTTGACGACGGAGGCCGCGCCGCCCTGCTGCTGCCACTGCTCGACCGCCAGTAACACCTGACTCAGTGCCCGCCGGAGGTCACCTTCGGTCAAGCCCAGCTCAGCGGCGGCCATGCGGGCGTAACTGTTGCGTGAACGCCCGCTCATCAGATCAACCCCGTCGGCGAACAACACGCCGCTTTGCGTGTCCAGTACCTGTGCATTGATCTTCATGGCGACCGATCCCGCTTTCACCGCGCCCAGCCCACGCAGACACCATTGCAGTGTCCCGACTGAGATAAGCAGCTCGCCATGATCACCGGACTCACACACCACATTCGGCGTCACGCTGGGCGCGGGTTCAGCGGCTAAAGGGGAAGCGGGTTCTGGCGCGGTATCCGGCTCAGGTGTCTGGCGCTCAAGTGCCACCATATCTGCGGCATCCTGCATCGGTACGGCACTCTCAAGCAGCAGGGCAAAGGCAGCTTCTGGCTCAGCAACCTGACACAGATAGCTATTGGCATCCATGCCCGGCGGGAACACCACACGCAGCGGCGTGATCCCTTTGGCAACCAGCGCTGCCGCCAGTTTCACGGCCGCATCATTGCCTGCCGTATCATTATCAAAGGCGATCAGCACCTGCTTAATGCCGTGCTGCTCAAAGACCTGCCAGTGATCAGCTGTGACGCCATGCACACCATAGGCCGCCGTGACATTTCTCTGCCCCGTCACCCAGAACGACATCGCATCGATCAATGATTCACACAGGATCAGCGTCTTGGACACCCCCAGCGCCGCGGCATTCCAGACCCCTTGATGGGTGCCCGGCAGGTACAGATGGCGGACAACCGACGCCCGCAGATCATCACTGATCATGCGTCCATACAGTTCGTGGATTTGCCCCTGCGCATCCATCACCGGCACAACCAGCGAACCGCGCAGGTGCTCCCGCCCGTTCTCCCGCAGCACGCCAACCGCTTGCAGACGGCGGCGGATCTCCGCCCCGGCCTTTTGCTTACTGGGCGGCAGGCGGTAAGCCAGTGTTCGGTTGGCAAAACCCAGTTTAAAATGACTGACCAGCTCAGGATGATTGAGCCGCCGTTTGGACAGATACGCTTGCGCTTCCGTCGCATTCAGCAACGTATGGTGACAGTAAGAATACCCATTAATTCTTTTGCTCATTCGCGAACCGATTCCCTATCATCCACATTACCCGCAGTGACTTTCAGTGCCAGAATTTCGCCCTGATGGTTAACAATCAAATGTAATTTGAAACCGTAAAACCATATATGGACGCCCCCGGTTGTGCAAGCATTGAGTCGATACGGTTTGCTACCATATATCCGGCGTCATAAAGGACTTATTTGCCCGCGCCAT
>NZ_NITZ01000038.1 GCF_002632615.1 Xenorhabdus miraniensis | reverse complement strand
AGAACCAGCAGTGTTATTCTCATTTAGACCTAAAAGGGTGACTGTTAACTTTTTCATTTCTGGTTTCCTGACTTTATGATGACAAAACAAAAAGGCCACACCAAAGTGCAGCCTTGAATTCGTTATCCGTGATCAAACAACCGCTATCCGTGATCAAATAGCGTTATCCGTTATCAAAATAGTGTTATCCGTGATGAACGAGGGTGAGTTGTCAACGCTAAGTTAATTGCGGGTAGATGTGAAAAAGCCCCACTGGGTTAGTGAGGCTTTAACTACTTTCGGTTTTACTGCCCGAGCATAACACAAAATATACATGTGAATTTCCCAAAATCAAGGAAATTTAGAAAATATTTATATTTATATTTAGTGATATGTTTCGCAGTTTTCTTTTCTAATTTCTCGCTTGATAGCGTAATACATTTCCTCCTCCAGTAGTTCCTCTGACCACTCGGAGCGTTTTCTGGCCCATTGAACATCACAGCCAGTCAATTTTGATAATTCACGAGCGATCTTTTGCGGGTATTTGCGTTCGCAATATCGTTTAATAGCGATATCCCGAATAGGGCTGCCCCGCTTAAATGTCTTATTCAGAACCATTTCAACGAATGCGGCATCATCTGATTCTTTGGCGAGAGCGATGATGTCGCTTAATGATTGCTTGGGGTTCAGAACCTCGTGGGCTTTCTGGAATAACTCCTCGCCGCCATAGCCTAGTTTATGCAGGTCTTTAACCACCTTAACGATCCGCTCACCTTCGGCATCAGTCCAATCTTCACGAGTCATTAATCGGCCTATGACACTACATTCTTCACCGGGATATTCATTCCCTCCGTATTGTTTACCCCAAATCATCATTAAATACCTAACCCAAACGCGTTGAATTGGTGTAATGGTTTTCCGGCCTTGACCCCATACCCGACGCAAATCTTTTTTATTGGCAACATAGGCCAGCAATGGGAATGCTTCTTTAGCCCTCATTTCCTCTGGTTCCCTTTTAGCTTTGTTTTTGTCATCAATGTCCCATTGCAGACAATGTGATACTGACATTCAAAATCACGGGCGAATTTACCTACTGTCATCCGGTTGATGCCTAACTCATGGGCTAACTGGGTTTGATTCCCCCGGTGTTTTATGAGTAACTCGGGAATTGATGTTATTTCAAACGTCATGCTGCCTCCTGTCTCAATATTTTTAATTTCTCCTGAAACTCGGATTTAATTGATTTACACTCCTCAATCGTCCATCGGTGGCGTTCATGGTTGCATTCGATAGACTCAACCTCTGCCAGCCCAATGCGCCGGATTAACTCCACCCGATACGGAACCAAATTGCCTGATTTGTGCTGATTGCAGACAATGCACTGTTTATGAATATTCCGTTCATCAAATCTCAATTGCGGTGCTGCTGTCGTTGTCCGGTAATGACCGGCATCCCATTGAGCAGAGGTGAACGTGCCACAGGAAACGCAGGGCAGGTTTCTGTCTCGTTCTCTGATATAGGCGTTTACTGCTCGCTGGGCTTGTTGAATCCAGTAACTGCGGGGTTTTACTGCTAGGCGTCTGGCTTTGAGTTTATCGCGGGCTAACTTTTGCTTGATGGTGTTATCTTTCTTTCGTTGTCGCTCTAATTCCTCTCGTTTTTTCTGTTCCTGCTTTTTCGCTCTGGTTATTGCGCATTGTATTGAGCATGTATTTTGTAATTGTCGTTCCGGTTCGTACCATGAACTACATTCCCTGCATTTCCGTTTTCTCACTCTATCCCCCTAACACAAATCCCATCATCAGCATGGCTGCTATCCAAAAGAGTACGTATGTGAGGTATTTCATTTCAGCCCCTTAGCCTCACGCCACACTTCAAACATACGCTTGACCACGACGCTGGCGTAGCAACCCTCGATATCACGCACCAAGCTGTATCGGTTGCCATACAGACGACGGATCATTGATTCAAATTTTTTATTCACCGTTCCTGCTCCTGTTTGAGTTTCATGTACTCGCTGTCGTGCGGTATTGTCACAAAACAACCGATACCCGCCGACCACTGTTCAACCTGTTCCATAAATCGAAACATCTCGCCAGTGTCTAATTTGGACGTCTGTTTCAACGTCCTGACGTGCTCAACCTCCTGCGTTCTGACATCAATCCGGTCAACCACCTCATAGCCCAGAAATGTGTGCTTGAACATCTCCTTGACTTCATCTGGTGAAAATTTCGCCCCGTTAGATTTCAGATAACGACTAATCTCGCCGAACCACATATGCGCAGTAGCGTTCTGAGATAGTGAGCGTTGGTTTTTCCACGGTTTGATGATGATTCGGTGAGGCTGGTTTGTTGCGAGAACTTCTTTGAGATGTTGCCAAGCGGCGTTTTTAGTTGATTCATGGAATAGAAAGTTGTATTCCATCTAACCTCCGTTATTTGCCCTCTCTTTTATTCCATAATTCCCACGCGGCACGTTCTGCATCTTTATAGCTAGACTTCCATACTGTTACTGGCCCATCAACTCCACAACCTCCGCAGTTAATCCATGCTGCATATTCATCTGAGGTGCCTCTATCCTCATAATCTGGACATAAATCATTGCTGCCACAAAATGGGCATGGTTTGAGTTCTACGGTCATGCTTCCACCTCCACCAGCTCATCAGGAATATCAACTTCTTCCCCTAATTTCGCAGCCACTACAGCGCGGCAGATGGCAATTTGTGGGGTTTCGCCTTTTTGTACTTTAAAAATAGAAAAATCGTCTACTGTTAATGCCCTACACGATGCCACCCAATGAGTATCCGTAAACTCCATGCGAGTTACATCACCGAGATATTCATCAATCAATTGCCCGCACTGCGCCCAATCGGTAGATGGCTTAAATGAATAATATCTGCTTTTTTTATTTACAAAATGTCCGCTAGGTAATTCTAGGAACCCTTCACCATTAATCTCTGCTCCGAGAGCCATTGCAACCGCCCAGTCCAACGCCCGTCCCGTTAGTTCACTTGTTTTGATTTTCATTCTGTCTCCGGTAATTCGTCCCATACCGCATAGGCAACTGGTTCACATGGCAAAATCTCAACATGACCAGTATGTCCACAACCACAACATGTCACGCTATCCGCTTCATACAGCCAGTTTTCGTTTCCGTTTGTCTCAACTAATGCGCTGTCCATGCCGCATTTTTCACAATCACCTAGCCAATCGACGTTTACTGTTTTTACTGTTTTCATCTCAAAAGTCCTTCCTGTGGGGTTAAACATTTGCACCTTTAGCAAAGCGTTTATGTGGCTTGTTATCACTGCTCTGACAAACTCTGGCGGCCTCGTCCTGATCCACTGGAAGAAAGTGCCCGTTTTTGAACCTCTGGTAGACCGTCCCTAGCTGCCCGAACCTATTTTTCGTTACAATAATTTCAGCATATGGCGCTGCGGGGGAATTCTCATTGTACACCGCATCGCGATATAACATGATGATGCTGTCCGCATCTTGCTCAACACTGCCGGAATCGCGCAGATCTGCGTTTACAGGGCGTTTGTTGGTGCGTTTTTCAACATCACGGGACAATTGGCTCAGGGACATAACCGGCGTCTTTAGGTCTTTCGCCAACCGTTTCAGGCTGGAAGAAATATGCGCGACTGCCAGATCATTTCGCTCTGCCTTTGGCTTATCAATCAGCCCCAGATAATCAACCATGATGAGCGATAGAGCTGGATGCGCCTTTTTGTGACGTCTTGAAATTGCTGCAATTTGCTCAACACTCAGCTTACTGGCATCGACAACCCAAACATCTAACCCTTGCAGCCTGCCAATACCGCCAGCCACACGCCCCCAGCCTTCATCGTCCATTCTGGCAGGGTTTCGCAGTGATGAGACTGCCAGATTAGAGGCTCCAGCCAATTGACGCTCGATAATCTGTTGTGAGTCCATTTCCATTGAGAAGATCAGTACGCCGCGCTGCTGGTCGGTTCCTGTGATGGTCTGGCTGGCAACACCCTCAGCCACTTTCAGCGAGAATTCTGTTTTACCCATGCCCGGACGCGCAGCAACAACCACCAAATCGACTGGGTTGATACCACCTGTGATCTCGTCCAATTCGTCTATGCCCGTCTTCAATGTGTCTGACTGCTCACCATTTTTGAGACGTTTCTCCAAAACCTCAGTGTAATCTTCCAGTAACTCAGAAACATGCAACGGACGGATCTCATCACGGGGCTTGCGGACTTCTGAAACTTGGGAAATGAACCAATCCATAGACTCAGCGGCGCTCTCAATCGTCCCGTTCTGGATGAGCACTCTGGCCTCGTCCATCAACTCAATCATGCGTCTGCGTTCATAGTTTGCAGAGACCATGTTCGCATAGCCCTTAAGGTTAGCGGCGCTGGGACAGTTTTTAGCAGCCCACATGACATTAGCAAAATTATCTTCACCCATCGCATCCGCAACCATGAGGGGATCAATCATTCCTCTGTTTTTAGCTTGTGAGCGAATAGTTTTGAATGTGTCTCGGTAGAATGGTGATCCAAATGCCTCATGCTCCAGAGTTGCCAGTACATCGTTAGCGTCCTGTGTCAGGCCGCTAACCAGCAATCCACCAATCACGCTGGACTCAAATTCATAACTGTTATCGATGTAATCATTCATGGTCTCTTCCTACAAATTTCCCTCACGAACGCCGGTTAGCGTTGTTTCTCTGAGTAAATAATCAATACTTGCTGTCCAACCCCGATCGTTGTCACCAAAGTAAAACGGCCTAGCCATGCCAACGAATGCCCGAACATATGACCGGAATCCATCAACGTTTGGGGTCAACAGCTTAGGGATTAATTTCTGGAACGCCCGTTGCCGCTTGGTATTGGCCTCTACAGCGTGTGGTAGCCTGTCACCGACCTCTTCGTTGTAGGCATTGAGATAGTCGTCGTAGTTGATTTTTGGGGTAGGTTTTCGCTTTTTCGGTTTAGCAACCTCACCGTCATTCCCCTCGTGAGGGGTTAGGGGTGTATTATTGTTTTTAATTGTATTTGGAATAATGTCTTTGGTGTCCCCCTGTTTTGGGGGATAGCTATCCCCTAAATTGAGGGATTCAGAATCCCCTGTTTTGAGGGATTTTCCCCTATTTTGAGGGATTACCCATTCATCAACATTTTTATTTGGTCCGAATCGGTTTCCTTGCTGGATTAAAATATTCATCCGAACCAGTTCCAGCTTTGCTTCGTTGCAGCGTTTAACCGGTAACTTGGCAATCTCTGCAATCTGTGAATCGCTGATACGATCCATTTTTTTATTCCACCCGTAGGTCAGTCTGAGAACAGCAAGCAGCACTTTGAAATGACGCTTGTTCAAATCCGCCCCTGCGTACTCTTCCAACAGCATGTTTGACAGACGGGCGTATCCATCTTCAATGCTTGCCACCGTTGGCCTCTCTTGCCTGTTTTTAGCCCCAAAATCAGCGTATGCAACATTACTCATGGCGTTTCCCTCCGGTCAATTCCTCGCGATGTTCCAGACGCAACTTCGCATCTTCCAGAGCGTCACGCAGTTTTTTACATCCCTGTTCGGTAACCGAACGGGCCAATCTATCGCGCCTGATATTTTTATGCACAGCGATGTGATTAAATCTATTTTTCATGTATAATTACTCCTGTGAAATGTTGTCGATAAGGGGCTTGCATACCTTGCTTATCGACTAAAGAGACATCTCAAGTTGCATTTCAGAAGCCTCAGTTGTTAGCGCAACTGGGGTTTTTCTTTTTGGGTATCTGAGTTCATCCAGCATTGATAACAATTTGCTGGCCTCAACCCCTGTCAGAACAATATTCGCTTCACATCCGGGGGCGGCGACACTTCCCTCTGGTAATCCCAATTCCACGATCAATTTACTGGCGAGTTTTGCTATCCGGTTTTTATCCCGACTCAACGCAGACGGGTGAATACCCATTTCACGTGCCAGATCATTATTTCCAAACTCCAGAGCTGATTTGAGAAAATAACTCTCCAGATATTGGGCATTACACGTGACACGTGTATTTTTGCGAGTTTTTGCAACTTCCATTTGGTAAAGTTCCTAAAGTTAAATTTATGGTTGTTTGTTTAGTTTTGTTTAATAAAAATACAGGGATATCAACTATCCTGAGATAGATGATGGGTATAGTTTGGGGTAAAGACCGCCCCTCTTTAAGAGGTTCAGTTAAGGCTACCCGATAGTTTCGGGTTGGTTGTGATTTAGCCTACCAAGGTGATAGGGACTCCCCACAAGGGCGGGGCATTCATTGTGAAGGTTTTGCGCTATCGCGCAGATCATACAATTTTGTTGTGATTACCGTTGATGAGCCATGATGGATCACATCTGAGAGCGTTAGCAATTTCCAGAATAAATCGAGGTCTCTTAATTAGACCTGATTCTATTTGCTGAATCGCTTGTTGCCGAATGCCGACAATTATCGCAAGCTCGGATTGAGTCATGTTCATTTCTGAACGTCTGGCCTTTATTCGTTCCGATAATGTTTCCATTGTACCTCCTATACAAAATTTCTTGTATTTAAGAACAAAGTTGCTTGTTTGTCAAATACAACTTTTCTTGTGAGAATTAGGAATTGAACACAGGAGTACATAATGTCAATTTCAGAGCGCGTCAGAAATCGAAGAGTTGAGCTGAATCTAACTCAAGTGGAGGTAGCCGCTCTCGCTGGCGTTAAGCAACAATCAATTCAGCAACTAGAAAGTGGCATGACAAAGAGACCACGATTTTTGCTTGAGTTATCGAAGGCTTTGAAATGCTCATTGGAGTGGTTGCAATATGGAACTGGTGATCCCAATGTGGAAGAAGCAACACAACCCCAAGTTTCAATTCAGTCTACTAATGGATTAATTCCTTCAAATTATAGAAAATTAACCAAAGAACAAGAGGAACTGTTGGATTTATTCGATAGTTTACCCGCAGAAGAAGCCTCTCGTTTTCTACGTGAATTAAAAACAAAATCAGCACATTTTAATGCGATTTTCGCCGAAATGATGGCAAAACGTGGCATTAAAACAGGTTAGCAAAAGACATACCATCAGTAAACAGTAACTAAACGAAATGTTAACTATGTCATAAATTTTAATACAGGCCGCACCTAGCGGCCTCCTGCCTAACCTCACAAATTAAGCAATTTCTGATCAAAATATTAGCGGAGGTGATGTAAGGTTCAGCACACAAACTTCAAACTATCAGAAATTATCCAGTACTGGCATGGTATATAGTGATAACCATATGACAAATATTGTTTATACAGATTCACAAATATCAGAGTTTCTAAGCGAAGAAAAAGTTGTGTTAAATCCAAAAGCGAAATGGAAAGAACAGAGAAAATCACAGCGGAAAAATTACAATCTGGTATCTGCGGATGGTAATAGAAAGTACACATTATTCATTAGGCAAAATATTATCCTTCCTGATAATTTCTCTTGTGGATTGATAATTGAGATTCCAGGTAATGAATCGATAACATTGGTTCGATATAATGGCTGTGACCATCCGCACATAAATATACTTGAAGATGAAGATGTTAGTTACAGATTTCATATTCATAAAGCAACAGAAAAGTATATGAGTGTCGGTAGAAAGGCTGAACATTATGCTGAAGTGACAGAACGCTATAATTGCTGGGAAGGGGCTTTACATTGCTTAGTTAACGATTGTAATGTAGTTGGACTAAAATTACCTGATATAGACATGACGAGAGATATGTTTTATGACGACTAACCTTGACGCGATCGAAAGAGAGATATGCACGAGCTTATGTGGCTCTGTGCATGTTACTCAGCGTCATGGAATGATAGCGGTCAATCTCCCTATGTCAGCCAGAGATGGAGATGGAATAGTTGCGTACCTAAAACCTGATTTGGGTGGTTGGAAGATTTCTGATATGGCAACCACAATGATGAGATTAAGTTATGAATCTGATTTAAATAGAATTTTAACTGGTACTAGAGGCAATCTATACCAATCATTGTTAAATGAATCAGGTTTGCACGATGATGATGGTGAACTGTATATACTAACAGATACCAAAAACCTCATGAGAAGTTTGTTTATGTTCGGTCAAGGAATTACTAGAGTTTATGATTTAGGATTATGGTCATCTTCCAGAACAGAATCCAGCTTTTATGATGATTTGAAAGAAGCCCTCATAAGCATAGTAGGCGAAGAAAACCTTGTAGAGACTTACCTTGCGGAAGTTCCTAACAAAGAAGATTATCCTATTGATTTTATGGTAAAAACAAGCACAAAAAGGCCGCTGTATATCTTTGGGATAGGGAATAAAGATAAAGCAAGACTAACTACTATTACCCTACAACACTTAGCAGCCAATAAAGATAATTTTGATTCAATGGCTATCTGTTCTAACGTTTCCGAACTACCTAAAAAGGACATAAACAGATTAATGTTTGCTGCTAATGATATTGTTCCCGATATGTCAGATATGACTTCAATCGCAAGAAAAATCAATCACCGTCTATCAATTAATTAACTTCAGCCCTCCACGAGGGCTTTTTTGTGCCTTTCTTTTTTGTATCCCTGCATAAACCCCCACTCAATCCATACATTTAATCACCAATCAGTGATCTAAATCACAACTCAGAACAAGAAGAAAAATTTATTTCTTTTTAAATCAAACGGTTAATTTAAAAACAAGAAAAAATACAAATTTGCTTGTTTACAAAATACAAACTTTCTTGTAATTTTAATATCAACGAAAGGACAGCAGCAAATCAGAACAGGAAGTTCTAACTCTTACAATGAATGCTCCGCCCGTGTGGAGAGTCCCTACCCAAAGTGATTTTTGGGGCGTGGTTAGCAGAGTCTAAGGATAGACACAAAGAGTCGCTGGAAAGTTTGCGCATATCTTTTAGCGACGCGCAAATTTAAAACAGTCACCCAGTGCATTAACTGCGCCCCAAAAATTACTAATCAGGGGTAATCAAATGGAAAGCATTACTGTTTTACCTAAAGGTAGTCAATTAAGTTCTAAAATGCGCCGTCATATAGAGCGTGGCAATTTAATGACCCGTCATCGTCTGGAAGAAAATATCCGTCAGTCTGAAATAAAAGCGTTGGAAAATATTATTGATCAGGCGTTCGGAGTAGAAACGGAGCCGCGCAAGGTATTAACACTCAAGCACAGACAACAAAATGACAGCGCCAACGCAATAGCCAATTTAATTGTTCGGGTCATAGAGAATGACGAGCAACAAGATCCAACACCAAGTTTCAATAATTGCTGCATGAGTGAAGTGGCACTCTACTCAACCAAATCCAAGACCCGCCGTCGTCTGGAGTCGGGTAATGTTACTGCGAGGTGAGTATGAAAAATAGAATCAACGAATTTATTTTGTATCTGACCGAACGCGGTATTAATCCTCGTGCAGTGGCTCATGACCCTAAATTGATGGATAAATACATGCTCGAATATTACAGAGCACAATGCAATTTCTGTGATACGGTTTTAGCAACATATAAGCACTCACCAACCCGCATAAAGCAAGCGTTAGGCATTCAATTTTAAGGTGCAAAATGAATATCGAATTTATTAATGAAGTTCGCGCATTAATGAAACGCGACCGTCAGTCTGCCATTCGTTTTCGCCATGATTCATTTTTGCGTAAACATTGCGTTCAAGCGGCGTTAAATAAACGTCGTTCTATTCGTGAATTAATGGCTATTTATGGTTGTTAACTAACTCCAGCTCATTTCCGAGTGGCTGGGGTGAGTTGATTAACAATTGGAGATTCTCAATGGAATTACATTTAAAAATGTGGATTGAAGGTATTTTTGAAAGTGGTTTTGACGAGGTAACTGCATTTGATTTTGTTGATGACGGGGAAAAATCAACTCTGATATGTGAAGATAAAGAATCATTATTATTTTCCCTCGACAAATGCCAAGAAATTATTAATGAAATACGAGCTTCAATAAACGAATAACAGCCTCGCCAATGTGGGGCTTTTTATTACCTGAATAATAGGAAAATGATAATGAGTGATGAATCTGATAAAAAAATGGAAGAATTCATTTTAAAATATGAAAATGAGAATGAAAAAAACATGGGTTGGATTAAGCTCAGCGACAATAGGCCTCCATATGGTAAATATTTGGTACTGTACCGAAATTCATCAAAAGAATACAACCACTCAGTAGTGACATTCTGTGGTGTTACTAGGGGTATTTATAGCGATGAACTGATTGATACATGGTACGTAACCCCCGGTGGAGGTGCGCAATTATATGAACCAGAAATTAGTTATTGGATGCCATTACCCGAACCACCGACAGGAGAATAACAATGGCTAAACATATTCACGCCGATTTAATGATGGCGTATGCGAAATTGGCGCAGGAGACGGATACGCCGTGGGAATATTTCGAGGTCAACTATGGTGGGAACGATTGGCAGGCCTTAACATGTGAATGCGGTTTTGATCATGTTTTTGGATACCGCCTAAAACCCCGCACTATTCGGATTGGATTAATAGATGTACCGGAACCTGTGAGGGAGCCGTTAGGATATGACGCAAAATATTATATTCCTAGAATAGATAGAACAATCGATATGTATGAGATGTTTGAATGGGATGATGCCGATTACGACAATGAAATGCTCGCACGCAGACTAATTCACCTCGACCGCGAATCCGCTAAAATACACGCCAAGGCGCTCATCGCTCTGACCCAGAAATAACCCCAACACCGAAAAATCATTAATCGTTTTCACTAGCGAGGGGCTGTTACATGCGTAATAACGTCCACGACGCAATGGCAGTCGTGCCAACACAACCACAGGCAATCAGGAACAGGCGCGCATGGAAGCGCCGCATTGCATTACTCATCATCTCAACAATCGTATTTATTCCGGTTTAGGAGGTAGCTATGTATCCAATCACGCTCAGTTATACCTACGCGGAAATTACTAGTAGAACGCTGCACGGACGTACGCAAACAACATTCACCAATCCCGCAGACCTGCACATTGATATGCCATTCTCGGAGTTCGCCAAGCGGAGTAACCCAGACCACAGCGAAATGATCGCTCACATCGTCAATAACAGTGATGAGGTCAGTTTGGTTGAGGCAATCATCAAATCAGGGATGGGTCGAAAAATTGCAATGGAACTGAACAAGCAGCAACGGGAGGCAGCATGAGACATTACAGCAATCCCTATGCTGAACATGACGCACAGGATGATCGCGAATGCGAAGAGGCGGCATATGAGGACGCAGTTCTAGAGCGTCAGGGAGATGATGCTCTACGACTATACAACAAACTGCCAGAGGGAACATGCTCTATTTTCTCACCACGGATGAATGAAATTTTCGGTGATATGTTCGATACAGGCGGCGAAGCGGATGAGGAAACTCACGCACTACTCTACAAACTATGTCAGCTTAAGGTGAGAACAGCATGAACCCCGGCATCTATTATGACATATCCAACGAGGACTATCATAACGGCGCGGGGGTGAGTAAGTCGCAGTTGGATGATATCGCAATAAACCCGGCATTTTATAAATGGAAGAAAAATGCCCCTATCGACACGGAGAAGTTAACAGCGCTGGATATGGGAACCGCTCTGCATTGCCTGTTGCTGGAACCAAATGAGTTCCCAAAAAGATTTATTTCCGCACCGCAATTTAACCGTCGCACCAATGCAGGAAAGGAAGAAGAAAAGCAGTTTTTGGAAGAGTGCAAAAACACAGGGAAAACTATCATGGACTATGAGCAGCACAGGAAGCTGAAAATTATGTGCGAAAGCGTGATGGCGCACCATGCGGCGAGATATTTCTTGGAAGCTGAAGGATATTGTGAAGCATCAATTTACTGGAATGACTCAGACACGGATGAGTTATGCAGGATTAGACCCGATAAGTTTTTAGCTAACCAACCCGTCATTCTTGATGTGAAAAAAGTTGCAGACATGGATAGATTTTCACGCCATGTCGAAGAATTTCGCTACCATGTACAAAACGCAATGTATCAGGAAGGTTATTTGCGTCATTTCAATGAACTGCCTGTTTTCCTATTTATCGCCGTCAGTGAAACTGTTGATTGCGCCCGTTATCCGGTTCGTGTCTACGAATTGAATTCTGAAGATGTTGATGTCGGATTTAAGTTATTTAAGCAGAACCTAAAAACATTCCATGAGTGTCGTATCAATGATGATTGGGGCGGCATAGAACCAATCTCACGCCCTGACTGGGCTAAACGGAGGGATTAATATGTCTCAAGAAATTACTACCATAAATTCAGAAGCGGATACTTCCACTGCAATTTTTAGCCCAACCGGATTACAAAAGTTGCAAGCGTTTGCTGAAATCATGGCTCAGGGAGTGGCGACCGTTCCGAAGCACTTAGCGGGTAAACCAGCGGATTGCCTGGCGGTGGCTTTGCAAGCTGCTCAATGGCGGATGAATCCCTATGCTGTGGCACAAAAGACACATCTTGTTAATGGCGTCTTAGGTTACGAAGCGCAACTCGTTAATGCCGTGGTCACGAGTTCTAAAGCTGTAACTGGCAGATTCCATTACAAATATGGAGGAGACTGGGGAAAGATAACCAGCACTAAGAACAAATCAGACGAAATAGGTTTGTTTGTTCAGGTTGGCGCAGTTCTTCATGGTGAAGAAGAAATCACTTGGGGCGAACCGCTTTATCTTTTTGATATTACGACAAGAAATTCCCCGCTTTGGAAGACAGCACCAAAGCAGCAGATCGCGTATCTGGCTGTGAAATATTGGGCGCGGCTTTATTGTCCAGAAGTGATTTTAGGCGTCTACACTCCTGACGAGTTTGATTCAGAACCCCGCGCAGCGCGTGATATTACACCAAAAACAACGAAACAGTCTCTGAACAATCTCATTAACAGCAAGCCTCAGCAGGAAGAAAAGAAGACCGAGGAGCGTACGCCAGACGAATTGCTTTGTGATTTTACCGAGGCGGCTAATTGCGCCAAAAGCACAGAAGAACTCGATAAGTTCTATAAGTACAGCGCGAAATTTTTAGCTAATCACGCCGAGCATCTGGAAAAAGCAACAGATGTCTACCAAATCCGTAAAGACGAGCTAATGAATAACGGTGGTGTAAATGACCACGGAACCGAGTAAATATTTTCACGGAAAACCATGCCCATATGGGCACACGTTGAGATACACGCAAAATCGCAGGTGTGTTGTATGTCGGCGGATATGTGCAAATGAGAATCAAGGTAAGTATGTAAAAGATAAACCGCCGAAGAAAGAAAAAACAAGAGCATGTCCCACCACCGATTTTCAGCACCGAGTAACCGTGCTCGGCAATCCAAATAGAAATATCTAACCCCATCAACCCACCACTCACGCTATTAACAGCGAGGAGAACTATTGTGCAAAAAACAATGATGCGTTTCGGATCTGTCTGTTCCGGCATTGAGGCAGCGAGTGTGGCATGGGAACCCCTCGGCCTGTTTCCGGCATGGTTCAGTGAAATCGAAAAGTTCCCCAGTTCGGTACTGCAATCTCACTGGCCTTATGTCCGCAATCTGGGGGATATGACCGGAATTGCCGCCATGATTGCCGAAAATCAGGCCGATGCACCGGATATTCTGGTCGGCGGGACACCCTGTCAGGCGTTCAGCATCGCAGGTCTGCGTAACGGACTGGGCGATGAACGAGGAAAATTAACCTTATCATTCGTGGAGTTGGCAAATGTCATTGATTCAGTCAGAGCAGCAAACGGCGAACAGCCCTCTATTCTCGTCTGGGAAAACGTGCCCGGCGTCTTATCCAGTAAAGACAACGCCTTCGGCTGCTTTCTTGCAGGACTTGCCGGAGGGGATGATCCATTGCAGCCGTCAGGGCAAAAATGGACAAACGCGGGTTATGTGTCTGGGCCACAAAGGCGTGTCGCCTGGCGAATACTCGACGCTCAATATTTCGGAGTGGCCCAACGACGCCGCCGTGTGTTTGTTGTCGCAAGTGCTCGAACCGACTTCTGTCCCGCAACGGTACTTTTTGAGCCAGACAGCGTGCGCCGGCATTTTGAACCGTGCAGAACGGCGGGGAAAGCGCATGCCGGAAATGCTGGAAGCCGCGCTGTTATCGGTAGTCACTGGGATTCAGAGCTGAACCCGCACCCGACGTTAAACCAGAGCCATAACGTTGGCGGTATTGGGATGAGCAATCAGGAAATATTTTCGCAACGTGGCAGTGGGCTGGTATCCACCTATCGGCTGCTTTCGTTTGGTGAGTACCGAACGGATGATATTTCATCAACGCTCAGATCACGAGATGATAAAAGCGCCACTGATCTGATAGCCACTTCTGATGCCGTGAGACGGTTAACGCCAGTCGAATGCGAACGGCTACAGGGTTTTCCTGATCACCATACCCAAATTCCGTGGAATGGAAAGGCAGCAGCAGATTGCCCTGATGGTCATCGCTACCGGGCAATCGGTAATTCAATGGCCGTGCCGGTAATGGCCTGGATTGGAAAACGAATTTTAATGCAAATGAGGTAAAAACATTGAATGAATAAAACATGGAGAGAGGTATTAGCACTGACATCGCAATCACCATTGTTTGGCCACCCGTTAGGAAAACGTGCAAATACGCACTGGGTGGCATTCATGAAGGAGGATGTTACATGTTCACCCCATGGAACCCCAGCCCAAGAGCAATCCAGCGAGTTAATGACCCCTACCCCATTCCGACACACTGCCGATATTGTGGCAGACACGTGATGATTGCGCATCATCTGAATGTATTTAAACGTATCCACGATAACAGCCGCTGGCCGTGGTTATACCACTGCTGGACATGTGGTGCGCGTGTCAACATTCACCCGGGAACGGATATCCCAATGGGGTCACTGGCCGATAAACCGACACGAAGAGCCAGAGCATCGGCTCATCGGTATTTCGATGATGTAGTCAGGAGTCGTAATTTGGATCGCACGGACGCGTACAGATGGTTAGCCAGTCAATTAGGTATCAGTTTCAACGAATGCCATTTCGGCTGGTTTGATACTGATATGTGTAATAGAGCAGCGAGTATATGCAGGAGTTTTAAATAATGGGAACTATGCGCGAAGAGCTTGATTTTTACATGAACGAAGCTGAACCAGAGTTACTCGAAGAACGCAGGGAATATATTGAAGTTGCATTGATGAATATTCTTTCAAAAAGATTGGACAGTATGAATGAGCGGTCAACTGACTATGCAATCGAACCAGAATCAGTTGAATTAAAAAATATGTATCAAGAAGGGTTGGATTTTTTATAAACGCTGGCTTCAAGCGTCAGGAGAATTAAATGAAAACAGAATACGCAGTAACAGGCGTTAATGATTTGTCTGACCCAACAGACCGATATGAATTAGAAAATCCAACGTGGGATGATTCATATCCTGATTATTTGGCTGAGGAGTGCGCCAATGATTATTATGCCAATCACGATGGATGGGAGGATTATTGGCCTATTGAAATAACTGTATTTAATGATGGTGAATCTATCGGGACATTCAGTATTAAATTGAAATATGACCATGTATTTTCAGCAACACGGATGAATTAATACAATGAATAATTCAGATATATGTAGAGAGGCGTTTGAAAAATTCTTATTAACTGAGTTTCGTTATTTTGAAAATGCCTTAGAGAAGGATAACGATGGGAAATATTTCAACATGCCAGCTCAGATTTATTGGGAGGCATTTCAAGCTGGATGGAAAGCATATCAGGAGAACCAAATATGAACATTGATGTGATTGAGTTGGCAAATGAAATAGAAAAATTACAAATGAAAGCAGCAATGGAATTGTGTAATTCATGGATGATAGAAAGATTAATGCTGACTAATTCAATTGCCCTTTATTTGTTAGGCAAAGGAGATAAAGAAGAGGCAATGGCGTGGATGGAAGGACTTCTTGATTGGACGGATGAAGATTTTTTATCTGAGGTGGAAGAAAATGCTAGTGATTTAAATAGCTGGTTTAGTAATCGGACGAAAGATGAAATAAGTTACCATTCTGCGCTGGAAATTATTCATTCCGAAACTCCGTCCGTCGAAAAAATTAAAAAATTATTGGAGGAAGCTGCAAAGAAACTCGCGGAGTATGAAAACATGGAGCCTGTGGCGTGGATGTGCCAGTTGCGTGGCAGTATATTTTATACTGATTCAGCCAGCACTGCTGATAGATGGTCAAATAATAAAGATGCAAATATCGTTCCCCTCTATCGTCACCCCAACAAATAACGAGAATCATTATGTACAATTGTCCCCTATGCAAATCGACAGCTCATGCTCGCAGTAGTTTCTGGCAAACGGAGGAAACAAAAGAGCGCTATCATCAATGCCGCAATATTAATTGCGGAGCATCGTTTGTAACTCATGAAACACTTTCCCATCTAATCACCAAGCCAACTACTGTTAATAAGGCGACCCCTCACCCAAAGAAAATAAAGAAAGTTGCGTGAGGGATAACATGGACATCGCAGATACAGCTAACGACCTCGTTGAGCTGAGGTTATCCCATGCTCTCCAAAACCGGAAGCCACCATTAACCAGCATCAACGGTATGTGCCGATGGTGTGAAACTGAGCCAGCAACACACGGTGCATTCTGTAGTCGGGAGTGTGGGGAGGATTATGAGCGATTTCGGAGGCAGTAATACCCCACCAGAATTAAAAAACCTCTGGCAAACTCCACTACCATTATTTCTGGCACTCGATTTAGAATTCGGTTTTTATTTAGATGCAGCCGCCAATGCTCAAAATACCCTGTGCGCCCATTATCTCACGGAACGAGATAATGCACTGGAATGTGATTGGGCGAGCTACGGTTCTATTTGGTGCAATCCACCCTATAGCGATATTTCGCCGTGGGTAGAGAAAGCGGCTATTGAGTGCAGAAAACAACGCCAGTCAATCGTGATGCTAGTCCCTGCTGACACTGCTGTAGGCTGGTTTAAATTGGCAACGGAAACTGTAGATGAAGTCAGGTTGATAACAGGTGGCAGGATTTCATTTATTAATGCAGGAACACAAAAGCCAGTGAATGGAAATAACAAAGGCAGTTTATTGTTAATCTGGAGGCCGTTCACAACCCCACGCAGAATAATAACAACTGTAGACCGAGACTATTTAACTAGCATCGGAAACGAACAAATAAGGAAAATAGCATGAGTGAAATGAAAGTGAAAATTGATATTACCAGAAAATCAGTCATGGAATATGTTAACAGCGATTACCCCGTCCCTGAATCTGAATATCCAGAATTAATCCGTGGTGACATCAAAACTATTTTAACGCGAGCCGGATTTCAGGAAATAACAATGGACGATATCACCGTTATTGTTCATGACTAGTGAATTCGAGAATGGACGACGACAGGTGGCAAGGGAATGCCTGAATGAATTAAACAACCTGCCCAAATATGACGACAAATTAGTCACCGCAATTCTCGATAAATACACACCCAAATTTAAACCGCTCAACCATATGCGATTCAGTGCTAAATCCGTGCTGGCGTATTATGTGAGAGTGATTCGGAAGGAGATGAAGGATGGAAAATAAGAATTTGCAGCCAGATTCGTGGGTTGATTTGAAATTCATCATGGCTGATACTGGCTTTAAGAAAACATTCATCTATGAAAGAATCAAAGATGGAACTTTAGAAAAACCACATAAAATCCATGGCCGTTCTCGTTGGAGATACTCTGTTCACCTAGAATTTAAAAACAGACTGCTGTTAGAATGAATTGGGTAAAAAACTGGGTAAAAAGAATTACCACACAAATAAATTACATTGTATATCAATAATATAAATAACATGTTTAAAGTTTGCAGGGGACGCCAATCTACAGTTCGCCGCAGTTCCTAATAGTTCGCAAAACCCCTCAATTATCAACATTAACAAAAAATAACCGTTCGTAGAAGTTTG
>NZ_NITZ01000037.1 GCF_002632615.1 Xenorhabdus miraniensis | reverse complement strand
CGCCATTTCTGTCCATGGATTGCCACCGGGAGCCTGATAGGTAGACACCACCACTTCGGGAAGATAATGGGTCACCTTAACCGAGGTTTTCACGGTACAGCCGTGCAGACCACAGAGCAGCCAGTAACAGATGCCACTGACCCGCCACTGAATACAGGCGGGCGAAAGACTGCTGGCGACAATCTGGGCCGTATTGATTGAGGCCTGTGTCACCGGAGTAAATGCCACTATCAGGGTAATGAGCGCAGGAAACGTCACACGTTGAAGACTCATGGCTGATGTTGCTCCCTGAGTGCGCGGGCTTTTGCCCCATCCGCTGTGCCGTACACCACCTCCCGGTCATCAAAGACCACGGCCGGATACTTTTTTACGCCTGATTGCCAGGCCTGCACCACAGCACGATAAGCCTTGATAAGTTTCTGCTCCTGCTGATGCCAGTGAGACGATTGCAGTATTGCCTGTGCCTGAACAGCGGCTTGCTGTGGATCAGTAGAAAGCTGAGAGAAGATTTGCTTTTGCTGTTGTTCAGCTGCATCCAGCCAGACGACCTGTGTTTCAGGGGAAAGGTGAGTGGGTATGTGTTGACGGTCGGTATACACCACTGTTTTGGCCTGACTCACTGAGGCGACCAGCCATCCCAACCCGAATAATACGGTATAGCACTTTCTCATTCCTACCTTCCCATTGCTGAACACAGACGGGAAGCGTGCGGAAAAAAAACAGAAAAATCAGCAAACAATTCTTTTTTGCGTGAGATAAAAAAATATTCCTCACTTTCTTACGCGGTCACTCTTTTCTTTCCGGCTGTGCGGCGATCATAAAAAAAGCATGACATTAATTACATTAATCAATATGAAGATACAATAAGCTGCATTTTCTTATAACGCACTCATTTAATATAAACTTTCCACCCAAAGTGCCGATCAATAATGAACCGACACATTAGAGAAACACAGATGAAAAACAGAAAGGAATCGCTGTATCTGCAAGAACTGGCCTACCTGCGGGAACTGGCCCGACGCGTGGCAAACGATGCTCCCCATTTAGCTGATTTTCTGACCGCTTCTCATGATCCGGATATTCAACGGATTTTCGAAGCCTTTGCCCTGTTGATTGCCCACTTACGGGATAAAGTCGAGGATGATTTTCCTGAAATTACCCATGGTATCCTGTCCCGCATTTGGCCATCCACCCTGAGTCCCATCCCACCGACCACGCTCATGCAGTTTCATCCCACCGATGGCGAGCATCAGGGCGTAGTTGATATTCCGGCAGGTACGCCAATTTCTGCCGATGTCAACGGGCAGTTACTCACTTTTAACACCTGCCGTCCTCTGCATATTGAACCCCTGATTGTGTTGAACCGGGTCGTGAAAAAAACCGGCACACACAGTGAGATAGTGCTGACGCTTTGCCAGACGGGCACCCCTTCTCCCGTCTGGCAAAGCGGGGCTCTGTCTTTTTTCCTTGGCTCAGACAGTGAACGGGCAGCCCAGTTAAGCCTGTGGCTGGATCAACATATCTGTGAGATGCGTCTGAACGTACAGGGAACGCAGCGAAAACTGAACAGTTTTCCTTATGGCTGGCACAACCTGTTCGATAATCCTCTCCTGCCGACGGGAAAACGCACGTATGCCGGCCTGCAATTACTGATGGAATATTATGCCCTGCCCCATCTGTATAATTTTATGGTGGTCGATATCAGTAACAGTTGCCCTGAAGTCCCGCTCAATGCCGACGGCACCTTTGACCTAATTTTTCGTTTTCAGGGTGAATTACCACTGGAAAATATTGACGATGCCTTTATGCTCGGTTGTGTGCCTGCCCTGCATCTTGAAACCCTGACCAGCTCTCCCCTGCCACTGGATGAAGGAAATCACCGTTATCCCCTGTCCCTTGGCGAGTCCGTGCAATTGTTCCGGCTGCGCGATATACAGGTAGTTCAGCAGCCCGATGCAACACAACAACGGGGAAGACCCTCCCGCTATCTGCCCATCGAACAGTTTACACCGTCATCCCCCTGGCTGGCAGAAGACGACGAGCCTGAAACGTTTTACTACCTGTACCAGCGTGATTGTGATTTACTGGGCAGGCTCACGCACCAATTGCATTTTTTTGACCTGACCGGCAAACCGGCTGAGTGCCTGCCCCCGCTGAGCGTTGTTGGCGATTTTCTGGGCTACCACACCCAGACTATGACCTTGAAACAAGGCGAAATTACCGTCACACAAGAAGATTCCCCGGCCCATCTCCGCGTACGCAATATTCTCCCTGTCTTTCCCGATTACCCTCCGCTGTTGCAGGACAACGTCGGCTGGGCGCTGATTTCCTGTCTTTCCAGCCCGCCGGCACTGTTATTCGCCACAGAAAGCCTGAAACATTTTCTCCGCCTGTTTGATCCCCACACCGAAGTCAATCGCCCGCTGAGCCGCCATATCCGACAGCATATCGACGGTATTATCCGGGTAGAAGAACACCTGACCGATCGCCTGAAACGCGGCCGTCCTGTCCGGGGGCATCGGGTAGGACTCACGCTCAATCCCGACTGTTATCACAATCCGGGGGAAATGTACCGTTTCTGCCGGTTAGTCAATGATGCCATGGCGTGTTTTATCAGCCAGTCCACCTTCGTCAAACTGGATGTTTACACCCCGGACAGCAGCGATGTTCTGTGGGCGTTCCGGGAAGTCGACGGAACGCGCGCAGAAATGTAAACCCTCACCCCATAACAACAAGGAATACAACAAAAAATGAAAAATATCATGGAGATGCTACCCACTGCTAAAAGTGGATTACGCTTTACTTTTCAGATAGCAGGATTGCCCGAAGAGACATTCAGCGTGGGGGAGTTTTCCCTTCAGGAAGGGTTATCCGAGATGTTTACCCTGAACCTGACACTGGTCAGGGCCGGCAATCTGAATCCGTTTAAGCCACTGACCGAGATTAAGTTAGCGTCGCTGCTGATGCAGGAAGCGGTATTGCAAATTTTTCACGGCCCATTGTTGCAGCGCAAAATCACCGGGATCATCTCCCACGCGGACTGGATCGGCACCGATGGCAATAAGACGCTCTATAGCGTCACCGTTCGTCCGGCACTCTGGCGTCTGACGCTGAATCAGGAGAGCCGTATTTTCCATCAGCAGAATGTGCCGGCCATTCTGAATGGTCTGTTGAAAAAACATAAAGTCCGGGCTGACTCGAAACTCTACGATCCCCATCAGGACAGAGAATATGTTACCCAGAAACGGGAATCGGATTATGCCTTTTTCAGCCGGCTGGCGGCAGAAGAAGGCATCAGCTTCTGGTTCGAGGATGAAACGGCGTTTTTCAGTGACAGCCATTTAGGCATGACGGCGGGGTTGCCGCTGACTTACAGTCCGCAACCGGAAACCGCGCTGGGCACAGATACGATTTATCAGGTGCGCCTGGGTGTCGGAATGAGTCCACAACGCAGCCTCCACAAAGATTTTAACTGCGATAATCCACGCTATCACCTCTCCCATATGCAAAGCAGCGAGGGTTTTCGCGATTTTGGTACCCAGACCCCCTATACCGTGTTTGAAAGTTACGGGCGTTTTCAGAAAGATGCTGCCGCTAAACCGTTTCTCAAATACCGCCATGACGCGCTGGATAATCAGAAACAGACCGGCAGCGGTAGCAGCAACTGTATCAAACTGATGCCGGGCAAAATCTTCGAAATCATCAGTCACCCACACCTGCCGCTCAATGCCCGCTGGCAGATTGTCGGTATCAGCCATCACGGCCGCTGCCCGCAGGCACTGGGCGATAGTGGTGATGATGGCACAACGCTCAGTAATCACTTCAGCTTTATTGATGGCCTCGCCGACTGGCGCCCGCCGTTCCATTACAGGCCACAGGCCGATGGGGATGAAACCGCCACTGTCGTTGGGCCTGAGGGGGAAGAGATCTTCGTCAACAAAGACGGTGCAATCAAAGTGCATTTCCACTGGAACCGCTATGACAAGGCGGATGACGGGGCTTCCTGCTGGGTCCGGGTGGCACAGGGCTGGAATGGCAACGGCTTTGGCTTTATGGCCATCCCACGTATCGGACAGGAAGTGATCATTTCCTATCTCAACGGGGATATTGACCGGCCGATTGTGACGGGTTGTGTCTATAACGGCCTGAACCGTCCGCCACTGGATTTACCGGCCCAGAAAACCCGTACCACCTTCAGAACCAAGACTCATAAAGGCAAAGGTTTTAATGAACTGCGCTTTGAGGATGCGAAAGGCAGTGAAGAAGTGTTTATTCACGCCCAAAAAGACATGAACACTAAAGTGCTCAATGACCGTAATACCCATGTGCTGGCGAACCACAGTGAGACGGTCGAGAAAAACCAGACCATTGATGTTTATGAACACCGGGAAGAAACCATTGGCCTGACAGATACGCTGGATGTGGGTGAATCCTTATCCATTACCGCCGGCACGGTGATTGAGCTGCGCTGTGGCAGCAGCGTCCTGCGCATGGACAAACTGGGCAATGTTACGATTCAGGGAAATAACTTCCTGTTCCAGGCCAGTGATGCCATTCAAATCAGCGCACAGGATATTGACCTGAACTAAGGAGCTTTGCGATGGAATTTAAAAATCTGACGCCGTTTTCGGTCATGCACTACAAGATGCTGGATACCGAAGACGAAGAATATCATGTTGTCGCGATGAAAATCGTCTATCAGCTCCGGCCTATCGGAAATGGGCCGTATTATCAGGCTGTATTAGCCGAGCCGTTCGGGGAGCTGGCATTGCAGGATGAATTCTGCGGTGAACTTAACCAGTCCTCTGTCCGGCTGGAAAGTGACCTGGCACCGTTAAAACCGAAGTGTGATGTGATTGTCAACGGAGTGGCCTATGCGCCTGCGGGCATTCCGGCTGAAAAAGTCCCTATCCGGCTACTCGTCACGACAGCAGATCGGCAACCCCTTATCGACAAAACCTTACTGGTGTGGGGAGAACGCGAGTTTCAACGTTCCTCAGAAGGTAAATGGCAGCTGACACCGCCGCAAAAATTTACGGAGTTGCCGATAGACTACCGGTATGCCTTCGGCGGTCAGTGTAAGATCTATGAAAACGATGAAGCAGCCGCTGCGGTGGCGGATGAATTCAGGCTGTCCGATGAGCAACGGGCACAGCATCCGGAAAAAGAGACGCCTCCCATTGCCCATGCCACTTTCGAATACAATCCGATTGGTACGGGATTTGTCACACCGTGGTATGTGGAAGCGAAAACCCTTTCCCGCTATCCAGCCCCACGTATTGAATACTTTGGTGCCCCTGTCACCGGGGAACACATTACCCAATGCGCAGAGCAATCGGCTGCCATGACAGACCATGACTGCCCGCCGGCGGGTTTCGGTATGATTGGCCGCCCCTGGTTGCCCCGCCGCACAAAAGCCGGCACTTACGATAACACCTGGCTGAAAGAACGCCATCCGTATCTCCCCGATGATTTTGATTTCAGCTACTGGAATAACGCGCCGGAAGATCAGCAAATCGACCATCCGGATAATAATATCCGTATCAGCCTGTTTCATTTAACCCGTGAGGGCACACTGCGGGTGCAGCTACCGGGACATCGCCCCTTTATGCTGCTGAGAATGCTGAATGGCGAAATGTTACCTGATCTGATGTATCCGGATACCTTAATTATCGACAGCGAAGCCCTCACGCTCTCCATGACCTACCGCTACCACGCCGAGATTGACGACAACATCCGGGTGATGGAGGCCCGGTTTGAGATGGATCCGGCTGCACCTCTGGTCAGGGTCGATTTGGGTGATGGCAGGGAGGTGCATTATGGCTGATAACTATTTCGCCCGGACAGCAACGCAATGGATGGTCGTCAGTATTGTACCTGACGTGTGCAAAACGCCGATGGGTTCATCAACGCCACCCATTCCCTATCCGGTGGTGGCCAAACTGGCAGACAGCTCTGTACCAATCAAATCCGTGCGGGCAAATGGCAAACCTGTGGTGGTCTTCGCCCAAAGTTTTGTGCCACAGACACTGGGCGATCAGCCCGGCGTTGCTAATGGCATCAAAAGCGGCACCGTGGGAGGCAAGTGCCACCCGAAAGAACACTCAAAAAGTGTCCGGGCAGGCAACAAACTGCTGCTGCGGCATGGGGATAAATTCTGGATGAACGGCGCATAAGGAAACGGCGATGGCCAAAAAAAACCAAAAAACACCGCTGACGGTGAGCGATAAGCCTTTGCTGGAAAAAAAGGCACGCAATGATGCGGCAACGGGAGAAGGCAATACCCTCGGTGAAATTGTCGGTCAGCCACCACAGGTTACTACAGTCCCTGCTGAAGCGAGTCCGGTACTCAAATCCGGCACACAGAACGAACAGAGTTTTGCCGACCAGGTGTATGAAAGCGCCGTTGAAATGGGGAAAGGTGCAGCAAAAGATACCTGGAATTTTGGGGTGGATCTTGCG
The DNA here is from genome assembly GCF_002632615.1 of Xenorhabdus miraniensis. Next base: position 12,698 of record NZ_NITZ01000037.1, on the reverse strand, counting down.
GAACTTGCATACCCTGCGGCCAAAATGGAAGCAGCGCGTGATATGGAAGATGCAGCCAGATGGCATGATATTCTTGGCAATAAAGAACAGGCCAGGGTGTTATCGGAAGCCGCGGAAGAAACCAGAAAAAGTACTGCCACCGACAAGTTTGATGACCTCCGGGTGACATTAGACAATTCAGATCAGGAGACCGGTGCATTACTGGCTGATTTGAACCCGAAAGGAGCGGTTAAAAGTGTCGTTAAAGGGATCGTCGGGGGCGTTAAGAATATCGGGAAAGCCATTGAAAAAGTGACCGCTAAAGAGGGAAAGAAAAAAACGGTTAATAAGGTTGAAAAATCGAAAGAAAGCACAGGCAAGCCTAACGAGCCAGAGCAAAAAGGTGGGAAAGTTAAGGGCGCTAAAAAAACTAAAGTCCCGTGTTTTAGTCCTTATAACAGCAAACGCTATAAGCGATTAAAAACAGAAAAAGAGCGTCAGGCATTTTTGAAAGAATATTCTGCACAACTGCGCAGACAGCAGGATGCGATTAATAATATGTCGCCTGAAGAGTTCAAATTCGCACGAGATTCTTATAAGAAGAATAAGCGAAATAGTTTGGCTGGGAAAGCACAAGAAGATTTTAGAGACAGTGCGAAAGGTGAAATAAAAATAAATATATTTAACAGCCAGATAAAAAAAGGAACCTCAGTAAAAGAAGCTAAAAAAATATCACAAAACAAAGCAGACGAGATATTCGATGGATTGGCTGCATTGCACGAACCAGATATGGTCGCAGGTGGTTATGGTCAATATGCACCTAAGAAGATGGGTGATACTGGAATTAATAGTGCCATAGGAGGTAGTTGGAGAGGAAAACGAATAAAATCATTAGATAATGCTGCTAAAGAGGCAATTGACAGCGGGTTAGGTGACGCTAAAATGAACGTTCAATTAGAGTTATGTCGGGGTAAGGGGAAAAAATAATGCGAGACGAATTTTTTGAGTGCTTCATTGATGATTTGGGAGAAGCAACCCAACATAGGCCTGTATCATCTGAATCTATAGATAAATGGGGGGGGAAAGTCCCAGGGCAATTATTATATTATTGGAAAAATGAAGGCTGGAATAGTTATCAAGATGGTATGTTTAGTATTGTCAATCCCGATGATTATGAAGATATTGTTGATATGTGGTTAGAAGATACCCCATTTGAATCAACAGATACTTACCATGCCATTGCCAGAAGTGGTTTTGGTAAACTTTACCTCTGTGGCGAACAAACCGGAATTAATTTAACACTTGATTGTGTTTTTAATACCTTTTTTTATTCTCCAAAAAGAGCTTTAAAAAAAGAAAAGAAAGAATTAGATCGCGACATATCTTCTTTTTTTGCTGTGAAATCAATCGCCGATATTGATTTAAAAGGCAACACAAAAACAGGTATTTTTGCCAAGGCTGTAGAAAAATACGGCCTATTAGGAGAGCACGAAATATTTGGTTTTGAACCTGCCATTGTTTTAGGTGGCGAAATTAAACTTGAAAATGTTAGAAAATTGGATATGCATATCCACCTTGATATCTTACGACAATTATCTGATCCTGATATTTTTGAAATTTAACTTTCTATTTATTTTATATTTACCTATTGATTAAAGTGGTTGTCTAAATAGCCACTTTTTTTATATTTGAATTGTGCCGTGGTAAGGGGAAAAATAATGCGTGACGAGTTTTTTGAGTATTATATTGAAAAAATGGGAGAGGCCACTCAACACAGAGCAGTCCCTGACGAAGCCATAGATAAATGGCTGGGAAAACTGCCTGGGCAATTATTATATTATTGGAAACATGAAGGCTGGAACAGCTATAAAGATGGGTTATTTAGTATTGTCAACCCCGATGACTATGAAGATATCGTTGATATCTGGCTGGAAGATACCCCATTCGAATCCATGGATTCTTACCACGTCATCGCCAGAAGTGGTTTTGGTAAACTTTATCTTTGCGGCGAACAAACCGGAATTAATTTAACAATATCTTGTATTTTTAACTCTATCAATTACTCTAAAAAAAGAGCATACAAGAAAGAAAAGAAAAAGCTAGACCAAGAAATATCCTCTTTCTTTGGAATAAAATCACCTGATAATTTTGATTTAAAAGGTGGTACAAAAGCAAGTATTTTTTCTCGCGCCGTTGATAAATATGGACCATTAGGTGAGAACGAAATATTTGGTTTTGAACCTGCCATTATTTTAGGCGGCGAAATCAAACTTGAAAATGTCAGTAAATTAGATATGCACATTCACCTCGACATTCTTCGTCAATTCGCCGATCCAGATATTCAGGAAATTTAATTTCCTATTTACTTTATATTTACCAGTTAATTAAAGTGGCTGTATAAATAGCCACTTATCTTATTATATTAGAGTTATATGTGGTAATTCAAACTTGATCTAACAGTCGCCCACTTTGATTAAATGCGATAGACCATTTTATTTAATCGGAGTTATTTTACCTGTAGAATCTAATTCAAATCCTGAAGGTAACATTCCGTTATCATCTAATTGGTTAAACAAATTTCTCATATAATTATATTGCTTATCGGTGATTTTTCGTTTTCCTATCTCTATCGAGTAAGCAACATCGTTTTCATCGCTATTTTCTAGGTCTAATTCATAATTAGTGAAAACATATAAGCCGTGATGATAAAAATAATCTAGTGCCCCCAGCGAAAGTTGTTTCATTGATTTTGAACCAGCTTTCGCTCCGAGCTCGCGTGCTATTTGATTATTAAGAATATCAACTGCACTGTCTGCTTGTTCCATGTCATCAAAAATTCTCTTATTTAAATCAATCTTTTTATAAAATTTCTCAGGCATTTTTCCCCATAATCCTTCATGTGCGTTACCTATGTGTTGCGCTATTTCTTCACCATATTGAGCCGCGATAGTTGATATCCAAACAGCATGACGGAAGGCATTTACCTCGCTACCTCTGGCTTCAAAAATAGCACGGAATTTGGGAGCCAATATATAATCGCCTTTTCCTTGTGTTGAAAAGCGTATTGCATTGGTTGTAATATTCTTCTCTCCACGTTTAAATTCTCCAATTGCTTTAGCTGTAATTGGATGACTTAATACAAAACGTATTTCTTCTTCCGTTGGAAATTTTGAATATAAGTCACTTTTTTTTCCTTGTTTTTCTGATATGATTTTTTCCAAAAATAAAGTTTCTACAAATTTCTTAATTTTAACATCATACCATTTATTATATTCATCTAAAATCTCAGCACAAATCTTACGATCTTCAGGAGTGGCTTTTTTTATTTGTAGACAATATTTGAGTTCTTTAGCAATTTTATTGAATTCTATACAATCACGGTTGTACTCTATTTCTAATAGCTCAGAATCGATTACATCCTCTATTAAGGTGTTTTTATTATTTTCCAAATAAACAGTAATATCCCTGATGTTTTTTTCGTTGTATTTTATCTCCTCATCAATGGCAATCAATATCTCAGGATATCCTAGTTCTGTAATCTCTTCAAAACGTTTCATATCTTCTTCACGCTTACGTTTTTTTTCAAATTTATAATCCATTTTCTCACCTTAATAATATTTTCATGACGGTTTGATATTTAATAAAAATATCTATTGGATATTTTAATTTATTTTCAAAAAGAATAAATTAAGATGATTTGTATTAACAACCAAACATACGCGTTAATTTTTTCATTGGAAATAAATAAAGGAGACCCAGCAATTATTACTACTTAAAAATATTTTCCTAAGTTTATGCGGTATTGTAGCAGTAACTAAAAATAGTTTTCGCGTAACATATATTCCAATATCGCACCAATACTTCGAGATATTTTGTCAGTGATTACTGTCAGCATTCATGCAAAATCAGGATCAATCCGTAATCCCCGCTCAACATCCATTTTTCTGGCAACCAACACCGCCGCTTCCAGTTCACTGCACTGATGCTCACGCATTAACGCCCGCCGTTCGGCTTTTTCTTCTTTTTCCGTCATCCCCAGTGCCAGATAGAGACTCGGGGGCACGACCCGGAACAGCGCTTCGATTTTTTTCGCCAACACCACCCCTTCGGTATAGCAACGGGGCAATTTACTGGCAGAGAGCAGCACCGCTTTTTGCTCTTCGGTCAGTTTTTTGAACCGGGCGATTTGCTCCACTTCATCCGGGGGCATGGTCAGGCACAGCCACCATTCGGCCATATTCAGCATTTTTTCAGCCGTATCCGGGTAATCGGCCAGGTTTTGTGTCGCCAGCCACAGCCAGGCCCCCAGTTTACGCCACATCTTGACGACTTTAGTCATATAAGGGGAAAGCAGCGGGTTGGTGGTGGTGATATGGCCTTCGTCAATCACCAGTTGCAGCTCTCTGTCCTGATACTGGTCGCGTTCGGCCAGATTATTGACTTGGTTAATCAGTGACACCATCGCCAGTGCCATCTGTGCCGAGTAGTTCTCGCGCGCCAGTGTGCCCAAATCAATCAGGGTCACATCCACTTCCGGCCACGGCGTACCGGGTCGGTTAAACAGTTCCCCTTCAAAACCCTGCGTAAACATCGACATGGCCCCGGCCATTTCATCGGCCCGTGCCCGGCGGTGTGCGGTGATTAGCGGCTGGCCATGTTCATCCTGCCGGTGATTGCGGGCGATGGTATAGAGGGCATTCTGTAAATCTGAAGCCACCATCTGACGCCCGGCCTCATAGCTGGTCTGTGCAGCCAGCATAATGGCTTCACGGATCAACCCCCGGTCAGAACGGGTCAGACGCTCTTCTTCTTTTTTCTCACCACCGGTGATCATCAGCCGGGCGGCAATTTCCATCTCCCCCAGAATATCACGCTGTTCATCGCCGTCTTCCTGCGCTTCATCGGTCTCCGGAATATCGGCTTCATCAATGCGCAATTGTTTAGGGCTGAGTTGCAGCAGTTGATGCGCATCGGCAAACAGGGCCAGACTGACACAGCAGCCCGGTCTGATGCCGATTTTATTGACTGTCAGCCCCAGACTTTCATAGTAATCGGCCAGCAAACCAAAACTGTTCCCCGCTTCCACAATAAACAAACGGGGTCGATGGATCGCCATCAGTTGGATGAGCGAGGCACACAGGGTCGCGGATTTGCCTGCGCCGGTCGGACCGAACAGCAATAAGTGGGCATTCTGGGTGCGATCCCCCTTGTTCAGTGGATCAAAGGTCAGCGGGGCTCCGCCACGGTTAAAGAAGCTGAAACCCGGATGCCCGGTACCGGTTGAGCGCCCTGTTACCGGCAGGAGTCCCGCCAGATGCTGAACCCACGTCAGGCGGCTGTACCAGTGTTTTTTATCTTTCTGCGGATTAAAGCCCATCGGCAGGGCGCGTAAGTAGGCATTCAGCGGTGACACACTGAATTCCGGCCGCACAGGCTGTAATCCGGCACTCAGCAATGTGGAGGAGAGCTGATGAACTTGGTGATTCAGATTACCCAAATCCTGACCGCGCACCAGAAAAGTCAATGCACTGCGGTACAGTTTATGCCGTCGTCCTAGTAATTCCTTCACGGCCTGTACATCCTGGCGGACACGCAGGGATTCGGTATTTTCCCCCACCGCATTTTTTGCCAGCCGGGTAAAATCGTCTTCCAGGGTATCCTGTGCCTGCGCCACAATGGTCAGCGTGACCACAGTGCCTTCCGGCAGCATATCCATCAGGGTATTGATATGATCCCCCCGTTTCACTTCTCCCGTCAGGGTGCCCGGCTCCGGCGGGCGGCGCAGGCGTTCGACCGGCACCGCCTTATGCGGCAGGCCGTCAAACCACCAGACGCCGTTCTCGGGATCCGACACCGGTGGGGTAAACCACAGGCTTTCGGCAAAATCATTATTCACCGGGAGATCCGGCGGTGTGGGGGGGTCATAACGCACCGCTCGGTAAAAATCGGCTTTTGCCATGCCCCAGTCCGGCGCCGGATTAAAATGACGCAGCAACCAACTGTGGATCTGCCCGCCATCCTGCCGGGTTGCCACAATCCCCGCCGAGGCCAGTGCGGAGACCAGTCGCTCGCAGACCTGATTGAGTGCAGCGACTGAGAATAAGGTCTGAGGGTGTGCCTTCGATTTATGCGCAGACAACCAACGGTAGACCACCATCCGTGTCTGGCGCTGCTGCCCCCGCCACGGCTGCCCGGTGATTAAGCTGTCCTGAAATATCCCCTCCGGCCGGGCAATGCTGTTCAGGTGACGTGCTGATTCCGCCAGAAAAGCGTCAGTAAAGGCGGTGCCCTGCGCCCACGGTTTGACATAGTCCCGCAGGGTGGTGAGATAACCGGCCGGGTCATCGTCATCCTGACAAAAAAACTGCACCACCCACGGGGAAATATCCTCCTCGTCCAGACTGTCCTGAATGGCATCTTCCAGTTGGTCACGGATTTCAATCAACCGCTCAGCCGGCCGCCCTTCGGTCGCCATCGGTTCAATCCGGTAGAACGCGCCGACGGAGACGCCATCATCGAGCAATAAACATTGTCCATCGTCCAGATATTCCACCCAGGGCAGGTAATCGATAATGGACGGGTTCGCCCGGTAAATCGCCGCTTCATCCGCTTCGCTCAGGTTGCCGGGGCGAGGCAATGCCTTGAAATTATCCATTACTGTGCCTCCGTGTGTTCACCCGGCAGGGCATACTGCACCTGCTGATAAAACGGGAATACCGTGCTGTAGCCCGGTACCGGAGTCTTGCCCACCACCAGATGCGGGTAGACATACATCACCATATCGGGATTGGGGAGTCGGGGAAACTGCTGGCTGATTTCCTGCTCGGCCGAACGGCTGTAATGGTTGGGTTCTTCCCATGCTCTGCGTCGTTCGGCCGGAGTGAGTGCCCGGCGCAGGGTTTGCCTTGCCTGTGTTGTGCTCTGCCCCGCCTGATTTCCCTGCCACATGGCCAGCACCGTCTGTTCGCCGGCCGGCAGTAACGCCTCTTTCGACGTCGAACAGCCGGCCAGCAGCCCGGCCAGACACAACGCCATCGATAATGTTATTTTCTGCATACCTGGGTCTCCGGGGTGTTAATGGCCGTAAACGTGGCAAATTCAGGGTGTACCGCCAGTTCGGATAAGGTAAACGGTTGCCGCGCCCACTGTTCAGGCTCAGCGCTGGCTCTATTTTCCACCATCGCCTGCCACTGGGTATCGGTCAGACGAAAAACCGTCACATCTCCGTCATCCAGCCGGTGGCATGTCTTACCGAAAGAAAGACAGAGCTGCCGCGCTTTGTTGCGGTCAGACCGCCAGTCAAGCTGAACGGACAGGGGTTCAGTGTGGGCCGTGATCTTGATTTGCAGACAATAGGGCTGACCGGCACAGAACAGCCCTTGAAAAGAAGAAATTTCCATTAATCTAAGGCTTCCTGAGTGTCACTTTCGATGGGTTCATTCGCACCGTAGCGCACTTTACGGCCTGTCGTCTCGTAATCAATCGCCAGCGATTGGGTAATATGCACCACTAACTTCGCACCGGGTGGGACGTAAATGGCATCGAAGGTCTGGCTGTAGCGTTGTCTGAGCCATTCACTCATGTCCTTCATGCCGCCGGACATCGCTTTGCCCAGCGCCGCCTGCCCCGCATTGCCGGTTAACGCGGAGGTGATGCCCCCCGTGCCGTTGGTTTGCGCGGTTTGCTGGCTTTCATTCAGTGCCTCCCCGGCGGAATTCATGGCGGACAGGGCAAACAGGGTCGGCAGGTAGGTGCCGGCATTGGATTTGCGCTCACCGCTGATGCAGGGAATGCCATGTTCATCTGACAACCAGCCGATACCCTGCGGATTCTGTCCGCGGCCCGGCAAGGTGCGCACCGTACCATCCTGAAACACAAAGGTGATGGAATTGACCTGACCGCGCACACAGGACAGTGTCCAGTCGCCACTGGCGGAACCCGATACCACGGCGCCTTCCACCTCCGGCAGTTCAATACCGTTAGTGGTCAGGTTGTCTTTACCGATAAGAATTTTAAACGGATAGGGGTCAGTGACCGTGCCATTAACCGGTACCCGGCCTAACAACGCGGTCATCGCCTGACTGCCTACCAGAGTGGCATTTTCCGGCAGGGTGTAGACCGGTTTTTCGTTGTCTGCCTTACCCGATGAATGTTGAGGATTATTTTCCCCGGCGGCCGGTTGTTCACTTAAAAATGAGGTGGGAAATTGGGTAGCGGTTTTTCCATTGCCCATCGTTTGCATATCCGCCGGTTTTTCATCGGCCGGGGTAACCCAGATAAGGTCATCCTGTCCTCTGATTATTCCGGCAGAATAGGCACTACCGGTCAGCCCGTTGCCCAGCGGTATCTGATTATCCGGTGCCGGCAACGGCGTTGAATTTAACCGTTCGGTGAGCAAATCAATCTGCGCCAGCAATCCCTGCTGTTCATCCTGTAACGTGCGCTGGCGCTGTTCATCATCCTGCCGGATAGCGGCCACGGCGGCGTCTATCTGACCGGCCACATCCTGATGCTGACCTTTTAACTGGTCATTTTCTTTTCGCATCGCGGCATTCTGCTGGTCTAAGCGTTTCTGCTCTGCCCGTACGGTATTGAGGGTCCCGACCAGCGTGCGCAGGGTATCTTCCGGCGTATCCCCGCCGACCCCCAATGCCTGTAACTCTTCCGGGGAGAGGGTCGCCAGCGCGTTATTCTGCGGTTTATCCGGCACGGTATTTTCTGTTGAGCTGCAACTTTTAATACCGATAAACCCGCCGACAACCAGTACCGTCGGCACCAGTATTTTCACCATACTGTTGGATTTAATCTGCATCGCGGCCTCCCGCTTGCACTGATATCGGCTCAGGGATCAACGCGTTATCCGGCAGACCTTGTGTGACGAGATAGAGTACCGTGGTATCTTCCGCAGTTCCGGCTTTCCCCAGCCAGCGGTGCTGGAATGAGGCTGTGACAAATTGTCCCTGCAAGGCACGGGGGTCAAGCGTGACAGTACGTTTAGCGGTATTGCGCAGTTTCAGCGCCACGACCGTGTGATGATGCAGTTTCCAGCCGGCCAGCGGCGTAATTTCAATCGGTTCTGACGGATAAAGCGTGGTGATGGATGAAGCCAGATGCAGGTTCACCGGCTGAATTCCCATAACCGGCTCAACAGTGCGTAGTGGTGCATACAGTTGCTGTGCGGCGTAGCGGGTTAACAGCACCGGAATGGGCGCAGATTGTGTGGGTTTGCTCTGGGCGTTTGATTTATCGTCTGAATCGGTTGATTTTTCATTCGGATAAATAATGCGTACCGGCTCAGTGGCCCCGGTTTTTCCGGCTGTCACATCCAGTAAGATAATTTCGCCATTCTCACTGTCCTGCAATTGCAGCCGGGTTGACGGGAACGCCTGACGGGCTTTCAGGTAAACCGCCCCGCCGGTGCTCTGTACCCGTAATTTATCATTCAGTGAGGGCGGAAAACCGACACGCACATTCCGGTCCGCAAAAATAATCCGCTCCTGCCCGACCTTAAGCTTAATCGATAACGGGATCCGCTCCCATGTCAGCAACTCATCGGCCTTTGTGCCAACGCTGAACAGCAGGAGGCTGAGCAGTCCTAGCCCGACACCGCGCCAGTCAAATGAATGTTTTCTCATTGAAATACGCCTTTTTTCTCTTCTGCTGGCGGTGGCAGCGCTTCCAGCCGCTGTGGCACGCCGTCGTAGCAATCCAGCGCCAGACCAAAAGGATTACGCTCCGCATCTCCTTCCCAGCGCACCACGTTCAGCGGATAGCGCACCAGTGCCCGTTTGACCGGTTCGGCGTGATAATATTCATCCGCCACCAAATCCAGCCGCACCACCCAGTTATCGCGGTCACGCACCGTCACGCTGCGCGTCTCATAGCCCCGGCCGGGGATTTCATACACCACCCGCACCCGGTCGAGCAGTTCACCACTGTCAGCCCGGGTTCGGGCATCCTCGCGCAGAAAATCCTGACACGCGGGTGTCAGATAAGGGGACAAGGCCTCAATTTTGGCCGGATAATCCTGCGCCCCGTTTTTCGGCCAGGCATTCAGCTGCTGGAAGAGATAGAAAGCAAAGCTGTAAACACTGGGTGCCGGTACCTCCCACCACGGACGGGTGCTGCCACTGCGTAAATCCGGCGGATTATGGATGGTCAGATTGCGCGGGGAAGCCATCCAGCCCAGCAGACTCAGCAGCAGAGTCAGTACCAGAATGCCACAGGCCATCCGGAGGGTCAGAATATGCTGGTCCCGATTTCTGACCGCATGACGAAAGCGACTCATCCCGTTCTCCTGCTGCGGCGTAACGACCAGCCCTGTGCCGCAATAATCAACGCCGGGTCACCGATACCCAGCCGGCGTTTCTGCTCAGCCAGTTTCAGCCAGAGATAATTTTCCGGCTTGCCTCGTTTAAGCCGGGCGAGCCAGCGCCCGCCAGCGCTCATCAGTAACAAGGGCATCAGCAGCATCCCGGTCGGCAGCATGACCCAACCGGCGAACGGAATGAGGGGAAGGCTGACCATCAGCCCCAGCGCCAGACCACTCAATGCGGCCAGTCCCAGCTCCGGCGTGGTGAATCCACGAAAGACGACCGGCTCAGCGTTTAAGCGGTCGGGTAAGAAAGAGATCGTCTGCATGGTAGCTACCTTAAAAAATAATGCTGGCCGATTTCGACAGCAGCCAAATCACGGCAACCAACAGCACCACGCCGACCACAACGATGGCGCCAAATTGAGTCCAGGTCGATTTGCCATCCCGCACTTCGGAAAAGGTTTCGACGGCAGCCGAAGCGACTTTAAAAAAGGCCACCGCTGAGAGGATCAACCCGCCAATCACAATGCCATCCTGCGCGTACCCTTTCGCCTGTCCCAGCAATCCGCCTCCGCCACCACTTTTGGGTGGTTCGATAGCCGGTAAATCGGCCCGGGCTGATGCACAGGAAAGCCCGAATAACAGAATGAATGTACTGACCCGTGTCATCAGGTTTGTGCTGATACGACAACAGAATTTAAAAATATGCTTCATGTCCCCTATTCCTTTTCATTGTGTTAGTCGCATTAACTGGCAAACATCCAGACAGCCACAACCAGCAATACTGCGGTTCGAAGGGCAAACTGGCTGAAGGTCTGATTGCGCACTTTTTCATTCGCCCAGCCATTCCAGACATCTACTGCGGCCCAGGCGGCCCAGAGAAACAGCGTGGCTAAGAAAAACCCGACACACACCAGATATAAAAAAGTGATATCAAAGTGTCCCGATGCCACTTCAAAGGCATTGCGTTGCGCCTGCGTCATTGCGGGTTTTCCTGACAGTAATGGCCGGATAATAAGCCGGATTCATGTGGCTGGTCGCGGGAAGGCGTGAGGTAATGATCGATACCGGCTTTGATGGTGTTGAGATCAGCTTTAATGCTCTGATAATCAAAGTCATAACGAGGGCGTTTTGAGGTATCAGATTGCTTTTCTGTGATATTCGCTCGCTCCAGTGCCATTTGTACCTGCTCAATCAGACGCATTGCATTCGCCAGTTCGTCTTTTTCGGCCGCTTGCGCTTGCGGCATACACAACACAGCCAGCCCCAGCAGACAGGCAGAACGGGACAGGGAAAAGTAACAGCGCATAAACACTCACCTCGTCATGGATTTCAGTATGCCGAGGATGCGGGGTTTTTTAACTCTGATCAGCAATAAACTCTTTATGCTTTAGTGAAAATTAGCTAAATAGTCTGACTAATTTATTCAGCCAAAACTTAGCAATGTAAGGAAGTGACATGCTGCGGATTGATTTACACGTCCCCGACGATGAGTATGAACAGGTGCGGAAGCTGGGCGCACACTGGGATGCCATCACCCAAATCTGGTATATCGACGAAAATTTTGACCCGGCACCGTTTAAAAACTGGCTGCCGTTCTACAATGTGCATGCTGAATTCTGGTATCTCGCCCAGACCCGGACGGCCTGTCTGCACTGTCATGAACTCACCACGGTAACGGCATTTATGCTACCTGCCGGACACCAGCTACTGGAAGCGGATAACGGCGATGAATCCGGCACTGAGGTGGACTACTCTGAGCAAGATAACCCTGCGTTTTTGTTTTATATCGCCGATATTCCCACTATTGTGCGTAGCGTGCTGCCCGGTTTTCACCACACCCTGCGCAAAGCGGTCAGCCAACGGCTGCGCAGACAGCACTGGATAAACTATTGCGAACACTGTGGCACACAGCAAGATGATACCGACATGTTTGCGGAAGTTGGTGGGGCATTTTTCCCGGCTTCCAAAGCGCAAGCGGCAGCCATCCAGCTTCACCGTATTGATCAGCCCTTTGTGGGGTATTGTGAAGATATCTCACATCATCACTATCATTTTGATCCGAAACAAGATAACCGTCTCTGTAAAGCGTGTGACTGGTTTGAATGGATGACGCAGGTAGTAAATGTACCACCAAAATACCCGCATTAACCTGAAAAACTGACGCGCCGCCATGCGGCTTGTCTGCTACACTATGGCATACAAAACAGAAAACCGTTTTGCATGCCATAGTGTAGCATCTCTATTAAGTCCTCAAGAGAAATTAATTGCAAATTCGTCGCCATAATCGGCCAATAACGTATTTAGCTCATATTCCATTGTTTCCTGAGTCCAGGTCATAAAACGTCGCCAGTGGTATTTAGCCTGCCTCCAGACAATTTCAATCAGATTCAGCTCTGGGCTG
>NZ_NITZ01000036.1:9748-20484 GCF_002632615.1 Xenorhabdus miraniensis | reverse complement strand
CTTCGGCCGTTTACCGGATTATATGCTGCCGGCCAGCTTTACCCGCATTGCATCTGTGCCGCTGACCCTGAACGGCAAGCTGGATCGCCGCGCCTTGCCGGAACCGGCATGGGAAAACCAAGACAGTTATGTCGCTCCCCGCAATGCACTGGAAACCCAACTGTGTGCTATCTGGCAAGAAATATTGGGGTTGGAGCAGGTTGGCATCGAAGATAACTTCTTCCGCATCGGTGGTAACTCCCTTACGGCGATTAAGCTCACGGCAGCTATTCGCCGAGCCTTGGCAATGGAAGTCTCACTGGCGCAATTGTTTGAGCTGAAAACCATCGCTGGCTTAGTCACTCATATAGGACAGCAGGCTTATACGATCATCCCTCACCTTGCACTGGAACATTACCCTTTATCGTTTGCTCAGGAGCGGATGTTATTTATCGAGCAGTTTGAACAAGGCACTAGCGCCTACCACATCCCTTATCTGGTTGAGCTGGATAACGACGCCTGTCTGCCCTTGTTAGAAACTGCCATTAACCGGCTGGTTGAACGTCATTCCGTGATGAAGATGGTCTATCCCAATAATAATCAGGGACAGATTTACCCACAAATGTCGGGCGATGATTTAATTATCCAGTCACAATCCTGTGGAGATCTTGGCACTCTCTTGAGCATGGTTCACGCTGAAATAGCCACACCCTTTGATCTGGCTACCGAACCGAGCCTGCGTTTGTGTCATTATCAATTGTTCGATAATCAATTGACCAATAAGCAAGTGACCGATAAACATTACCTGTTAATGTTGTGGCACCACATTGCCATTGATGGCTGGTCCATTGATATTTTTATGGATGAACTGGCAGAGATTTATCACTCCTTGTCAGAAGGCCGTGACAGCCAGCTAGTGCCTCTGGAGATCACCTATGGCGATTACGCTGCATGGCAACGGGAATATTTACAGGGTGAAGTGCGTGAACGCCAGCTTGCCTACTGGCAGAAAACCTTGGCCGGCTACGAACCCCTGGCTTTACCAACAGATCACCCCAGACCCGCCCAGGTCAATTATCAAGGGCGGGATTTCAATTTTACGCTGGATACAGCGCTGTCTGCGCAGCTAAGAACATTGGCTAAGGCTCAGGAAACCACCTTATATACTGTGCTGCTCAGTGGCCTTTATGTCACGCTGGCAAAATTATCCGGACAGGATGATATCGTACTGGGGACGCCTACCGATAACCGACATCATGCACAAACTCAGTCCCTGATTGGTATGTTCGTCAACTCACTGGTCTTAAGAGCACAGATTCAACAAACTGCCAGTGTGGAAAGCCTGATTAAACAGACCCATAAGATGGTGACCGAAGCCAAGAACTATCAGGATATGCCGTTTGAACATCTGGTTGAAACACTGGGAATTGAACGTGATACCTCCCGCCACCCGATTTTTCAGGTGATGTTCAGCTTACAAAGTTTTGGTGAGAACCTGCCAAACAGAACCCCCCTGCCATTTAATCCGGTTACACTGGACGACTCTCCAGATAGTCCCGCTAAGTTTGATCTGAGCCTGTTTTTGTCCGACAGGCAGGCCAATATTACGGGTTGTCTGAATTACGCGGTCAGCCTGTTTGACGAGGAAACCATCGTGCGGTTGGTGGCTATCTACCAACGGGTGCTGGCTGCATTAGTGGCAAATCAGAAACAATCCCTGTCTGAGCTTGATATCCTGCCCGCACAAGACCGTCATACCCTGCTGCACACCTGGAACCAGACCGATGTTTCCTACCCGCAGGACAAAACCCTGCAACAGGTGTTTGAAGCACAGGCATCCCAGCATCCTGATGCCACTGCCATCATATTTGAAGATCAAAGCATGAGCTATGGCGAACTCAACCGACGCGCCAATCGTCTGGCGCATCATTTGATTGCATTGGGAGTACGTCCGGATGATTTGGTTGCCATTTGTCTTGAGCGCAGTCCGGACATGGTGGTGGGGTTGCTCGCTATCCTCAAGGCGGGCGGCGCTTATGTGCCACTCGATCCGACTTATCCGGCTGAAAGGCTGGCCTATATGCTGGAAGATGCCAAACCAGTGGCTTTGCTGACCCAGACAGCCCAGGCCGGGAAACTGACCCGCGACGTTCCCATGGCGTTAATCGATAACACAGTATTGCTCGATAGTCCGGCTCCACTCTTTGAAACTGTATTAGATAATAACACCCTGCCGGACAATAATCCGGACACACCGGCTCTGGGGCTGACCTCACGCCATCTGGCCTATGTGATCTACACCTCTGGTTCTACCGGCCTGCCCAAGGGGGTAATGGTCGAGCACCGCAATGTGCTGCGCCTGATTATCAATAGTGGCTTCGCCGACGTGGGTCCCGCTGACTGCATTGCCCATTGTGCCAATACATCATTCGATGCCGCCACATGGGAGATTTGGTCTGCCCTGCTCAACGGCGGATGCCTGTATATTGTTCCATCGTCAGTGTTACTCGAACCGATACGTTTCCGTCATACCTTAATCAAGGGAAAAGTCACCGCGTTATGGTTAACCGTTGGTTTGTTTAACGAGTACCTTGATACGCTTCTTCCGGTGTTCGGGCAACTGCGCTACCTGCTTGTCGGGGGGGATGTGCTCAATCCACAGAAGATAAGGCAAGTGCAATTAGCTGACACCCCGCCTGTACATCTGATTAACGGCTATGGCCCGACAGAAACGACAACCTTTGCCACAACATATGCCATGACTTCCCTTGTCGATGTGAGCCAGTCAATCCCGATTGGCCGGCCCATTGGCAATACCCGGATTTATTTGCTTGATCCTCACGGGCAACTTGTTCCGGTGGGGGCAATGGGTGAAATTCATATCGGTGGAACGGGTGTCGCCCGTGGCTATCTGAACCGCCCTGAACTGACGAAAGAGCGTTTCCTGCCCGATCCCTTCTTCCCGGATCCGGATGCCCGCATGTACAAGACCGGGGATCTCGGTCGCTGGCTGCCGGACGGCAATATCGAATACCTTGGGCGCAATGATTTTCAGGTCAAAATCCGCGGTTTCCGCATTGAGCTGGGGGAAATCGAAAATGCCCTTGCTTCCCACCCGCAAGTCAGACAAGCGGTGGTGGTTGTCCATGAACATAACGGGAATAAAGTACTGGCCGCGTATCTGGTCACAGAGAGTGCCCTGTCTGATGATATCCTGATTAGGTATCTCTCCTCCCGCCTGCCGGAATATATGCTGCCGGCCAGCTTTACCCGCATTCAATCCATGCCCCTGACCCGGAACGGTAAAGTGGATCGCCATGCCCTGCCAGAGCCAATCTGGGAAAACAGGGACAACTATGTTGCTCCCCGTAATGAACTGGAAACCCGGCTGTGTGCCATTTGGCAGGCGGTATTGGGGCTGGAACACATCGGCATTGAAGATAACTTTTTCCGCATTGGTGGTGATTCGATTGTCAGTATCCAGCTCGTTTCCAAACTGCGTCAGGCAGGCTTTTCCCTTCAGGTTAAATCGATTTTTGAAGCGCCAACGGTGGCCCGGTTAGCCCAACTGCTGACATTGTCATCATCGACAGCAAAAGTCATTGCAGAGCAGGGATTATTAAACGGGGAATTTGGTTTATTGCCTATCCAGCAGACTTTCTTCGACTGGAGCTTATCGAATCCGCACCATTGGAATCAGGCATTTATGCTCCAGCTTCCCGGATACATCAAACATGCGGATATTGAGCAAGCTTTAATCAGCCTGACTGAGCGGCATGATATGTTACGTACCCATTTTGCCCACACTGAAAATGGCTACCGCCAGTGTTATTCTGCGGAAACCGCTCTCTGTCTGCCAGCATTACTGCACTGTGATGTCAGTCAGTTCTCAGACGCTGAACTACATCAACAATTGACCCAATGGCAAAACGGGTTTGATTACCATAACGAGCCATTATGGCAGGCTGGTCACCTGACCGGATACGCTGATGGCAGTGCCCGGCTGTTCTTTGCGTTTCATCATCTAATTATTGACGCAGTGTCGTGGCGCATTATTACTGAAGATATGCGTCTGTTATTGCAGGGCATGGCGTTACCAGCGAAGACCAGCAGTTACCGGCAATGGGTGGCCGCTGTCCATCATTATGCAGAACAACATCAAGATGAAGTGCCCTACTGGCAACGGATGATGGCCCAACAAACAGTAGCCGGAAAAACCATCAAACCAGCGCTGGATAGCATCACCCAGCACGGGTTAAGCATTTCTGCTGAGATGACGAACATCCTGCTACACGAAGCCAACATCGGTTACCACACGGAAATTAACGACTTACTGCTGAGCGCACTGGCACTGGCCTTGCAGGAAACTTTCTCACAAGACGTAAACTACATCCTTCTGGAAGGACACGGTCGGGAACCCATTGATAAAACATTGGATCTTTCCGAAACCGTCGGTTGGTTTACAACCATGTACCCCGTTCGTCTGGCAATGCAGGCTGATATTGCAGAAACCATTATTCACACCAAAGAGATGCTTCGGGGCATACCAAACAAAGGTATTGGCTACGGCGCATTACATCAAGCGGGATATCTGACAGGCGATTTGCCAGCCATCAGTTTCAACTACCTCGGGCAATTAGGAGGAGCCAGCCATCAAGACTGGCTCATAACCAGTGATGGTTGTGGGGATATGATCGCCAGCGAAAACGACAGCCACTTACTGTTGGGCATCAACGGCGCAGTTCAGGCAGGAAAACTGCAATTTAGTGTGGATTCCCGTCTGCCACAATCCCAGACCGCGGTGTTTATCAAGGCATTTGAACAAGCACTCATTAACATCACCGCGACGGGTCAAAAACAGGCTCAGGCAGGAGGAATAAAAACCTCCAGTGATTACGGAATCAAGGGCGTTTCGATGGAGCAGCTAAACCAGCTCACGCATCGTTTTGCTCAAGTGAATAATGAAAATCCGCACCTCCAACCACAAAAGAAAACAATTTTGGACTTGTAAAAAATGTTGATGCTATTTAAAGAACTTAACAAAAATCATGTATCAGTATGGGTTTGTGAGAATAAGTTGAAGCTGGCATTTACAGGGGATAATCCCCCTGCTCAACTTATTGATAAGGTTAAGCAGAGAAGAGAGGACGTATTAGATTTCCTAAACGAGAAAAATATCTTCTCTGAAGAAGAATTCAAAAGTTTTATTTTCAGTGAAAATCATGCTGGATTGAATGATTCTGTCCCATCTCCCAGAAACAAAATTGAAGCGATATTTCCTGCCAACAGTTTGCAACAGGGATTTGTATACCATTATCTGGCTCAGCCACAGGATGATGCCTATCGTGTACAATTGCTGGTGGATTATCACACCAATGTTGATCTTGCTGCCTATCAAGAAGCATGGTCACTGGCTTCGCTCCGTTTTCCCATCCTCAGAACCGCATTTGATTGGGAGGGAGAGATATTACAGATAATCACAGCGGGTTCCAGTATTGGCCCAACGAATTTTACTTCCCTGAATATCACTCAATTATCAGAAGAAGATCGCAACAAAGCCATTGAAGCGATCCAACAAAATGACCGCAATCTGCCTTTTGATTTAAATCAGCCCGGATTAATCCGTTTCACATTCATCAAACAGGATGAACAGCTAATAACAGTGTTAATCACTCTGCATCACTGCATTGTAGATGGCTGGAGTTACCCGATTTTATTACAGGCTGTGCATGAGTATTACAACCAACTGATAAAGGGACAAATACCACAAGTTGTAGTGGAACAGGCTTATCTGGCAACCCAACAATACCATCTTGATCATAAAACCGAATCAGAAGCCTATTGGGATGAATGCAAAGCACAATTTCAGAGAGCTAATGATCTTTCAGCGCTGTTAAGTCATCACACTGACTTAACGCAGATAAAAGCCGTTGAAAAGCCTGCTGAACAGATACTCACTATACAGGGAAGCATTTATGAACAGCTAAAAGACACGTGCCGGACACAAGGCGTTACGCTCAATGTGGTCCTGCAATTTGCCTGGCATAAATTATTGCACAGTTATACTGGCGATAAGCAAACCATTGTTGGCACCACCGTGTCTGGTCGCGATGTTCCCATAGAGGGTATTGAGTCCAGTGTGGGACTGTATATCAATACATTGCCGTTGATGGTGCAATGGGAGTCGACAAGCAGTGTGGCTGCTGTCTTACAAGACATCCAAAAAAATATCGCCGCACTCAACAGCCACAGTGCCGTATCACTCGCCAGCTTGCAGCCAGATGGAGAACGGTTATTCCATAGCCTGCTGGTTTTTGAAAACTACCCTGCCCCAGCGCTGAGCGAAAACAAGGAAGGCATAGAACATACCCTGACATTCCGACATGCTGTCGAAAAAGTAGATTATCCGGTGTTATTAATGGCCTATGAGCAAGATAACCGTTTAATCATAAAATTAAGTTATGGTGAAGACTGGCTGACGGAAAAACAGGTACAACGCCTGCTTTGCCAGCTTGAATGTATTCTGCGCGCTGTAGCATGTAATCCACACCAGTCTCATACGTCAGTAACACTCCTCAGTGAAGAAGAGCGCCATACCCTGCTGCACACCTGGAACCAGACCGATGTTTCCTACCCGCAGGACAAAACCCTGCAACAGGTGTTTGAAGCACAGGCATCCCAGCATCCTGATGCCACTGCCATCATATTTGAAGATCAAAGCATGAGCTATGGCGAACTCAACCGACGCGCCAATCGTCTGGCGCATCATTTGATTGCATTGGGAGTACGTCCGGATGATTTGGTTGCCATTTGTCTTGAGCGCAGTCCGGACATGGTGGTGGGGTTGCTCGCTATCCTCAAGGCGGGCGGCGCTTATGTGCCACTCGATCCGACTTATCCGGCTGAAAGGCTGGCCTATATGCTGGAAGATGCCAAACCAGTGGCTTTGCTGACCCAGACAGCCCAGGCCGGGAAACTGACCCGCGACGTTCCCATGGCGTTAATCGATAACACAGTATTGCTCGATAGTCCGGCTCCACTCTTTGAAACTGTATTAGATAATAACACCCTGCCGGACAATAATCCGGACACACCGGCTCTGGGGCTGACCTCACGCCATCTGGCCTATGTGATCTACACCTCTGGTTCTACCGGCCTGCCCAAGGGGGTAATGGTCGAGCACCGCAATGTGCTGCGCCTGATTATCAATAGTGGCTTCGCCGACGTGGGTCCCGCTGACTGCATTGCCCATTGTGCCAATACATCATTCGATGCCGCCACATGGGAGATTTGGTCTGCCCTGCTCAACGGCGGATGCCTGTATATTGTTCCATCGTCAGTGTTACTCGAACCGATACGTTTCCGTCATACCTTAATCAAGGGAAAAGTCACCGCGTTATGGTTAACCGTTGGTTTGTTTAACGAGTACCTTGATACGCTTCTTCCGGTGTTCGGGCAACTGCGCTACCTGCTTGTCGGGGGGGATGTGCTCAATCCACAGAAGATAAGGCAAGTGCAATTAGCTGACACCCCGCCTGTACATCTGATTAACGGCTATGGCCCGACAGAAACGACAACCTTTGCCACAACATATGCCATGACTTCCCTTGTCGATGTGAGCCAGTCAATCCCGATTGGCCGGCCCATTGGCAATACCCGGATTTATTTGCTTGATCCTCACGGGCAACTTGTTCCGGTGGGGGCAATGGGTGAAATTCATATCGGTGGAACGGGTGTCGCCCGTGGCTATCTGAACCGCCCTGAACTGACGAAAGAGCGTTTCCTGCCCGATCCCTTCTTCCCGGATCCGGATGCCCGCATGTACAAGACCGGGGATCTCGGTCGCTGGCTGCCGGACGGCAATATCGAATACCTTGGGCGCAATGATTTTCAGGTCAAAATCCGCGGTTTCCGCATTGAGCTGGGGGAAATCGAAAATGCCCTTGCTTCCCACCCGCAAGTCAGACAAGCGGTGGTGGTTGTCCATGAACATAACGGGAATAAAGTACTGGCCGCGTATCTGGTCACAGAGAGTGCCCTGTCTGATGATATCCTGATTAGGTATCTCTCCTCCCGCCTGCCGGAATATATGCTGCCGGCCAGCTTTACCCGCATTCAATCCATGCCCCTGACCCGGAACGGTAAAGTGGATCGCCACGCCCTGCCAGAGCCAATCTGGGAAAACAGGGACAACTATGTTGCTCCCCGTAATGAACTGGAAACCCGGCTGTGTGCCATTTGGCAGGCGGTATTGGGGCTGGAACACATCGGCATTGAAGATAACTTTTTCCGCATTGGTGGTGATTCGATTGTCAGTATCCAGCTCGTTTCCAAACTGCGTCAGGCTGGCTTTTCCCTTCAGGTTAAATCGATTTTTGAGGCGCCAACGGTGGCCCGGTTAGCCCAACTGCTGACATTGTCATCATCGACAACAAAAGTCATTGCAGAGCAGGGATTACTAAGCGGGGAATTTGGTTTATTGCCTATCCAGCAGACTTTCTTTGACTGGAATTTATCAAGTCCACATTATTGGAATCAGGCATTTATACTCCGATTGCCCGGCGATATCAGTTATGCCGCAATTGAACAGGCTCTGACCATCCTGACTGAGCGGCATGATATGTTACGTGTCTATTTTGTCGACACTGAACAGGGTCATCGCCAATGTTATCCCGCAGAAATGCCATCCTGGCTACCTGCATTACTGCACTGTGATGTCAGTCAGTTCTCAGACGCTGAATTACATCAACAATTGACCCGATGGCAAAACGGGTTTGATTACCATAACGGGCCATTATGGCAGGCTGGTCACCTGACCGGATACGCTGATGGCAGTGCCCGGCTGTTCTTTGCGTTTCATCATCTGATTATTGACGTAGTATCCTGGCGAATTATTGCTGAAGATATGAGCAGATTGTTGCAAGGTAAAACATTGCCAGCGAAGACCAGTAGTTATCGGCAATGGGTTAATGCTGTTCATCACTACGTAGAACATCATCAACAGGAAGTCCCTTACTGGCAACAAGTGGTGACAGACAGTCATACTCATCCTATTTCCGATGAAATCAATCACCACATGCTGGGCATTTCCACTGAATTAACTGACATTCTGCTACGTGAATCTAATGCCGGTTATCAGACTGAAATCAATGACTTATTGATCAGTGCCCTCACACTGGCATTACCTGTTGTTTTATCAAAACCGGTTAACCACATCATACTTGAGGGACATGGTCGGGAAACTATCGACAATACACTGGATGTTTCCGAAACCGTCGGCTGGTTTACAACCGTGTATCCTGTTCGTCTGGCAATGCAGGCTGATATTGCAGAAACTATTATTCATACCAAAGAGATGCTCCGTGCTGTGCCAAACAAAGGTATTGGTTATGGCACACTACGTCAGACAGGATACTTGACCGGGGATTTGCCGACGATCAGTTTCAACTACCTTGGCCAATTAGGCGGGGAAACCGAACAAAACTGGTCACTGACCAGCGATGATTACGGAGCCGTAGTGGCAGACGATAATCATAGCCATTTGCTGCTGAACATTAATGGCCTGATTCAAGCGGGCAAGCTGCAATTCAGTGTCAGTTCCCGCTTGTCAAAAGTTCAGACAAAAGTGTTTATCACAGCATTTGAGCAGGCACTCTACTCTGTTATCACAACGAGTCAAAAACAGGCTCAATCGGGCGGGATAAAAACGCCCAGTGATTATGGTGTTAAAGGGATTTCAATTAAGCTCTTGTGCCATCTTCAGCAGATGTACCAGATTGAAGGGCTGTACCCTGCGACCAGCTTGCAGCAGGGATTCATTTATCACCATTTGACTCAGCCGCAAGATGATGCCTATCGGGTGCAACACCTGTTGGATTATCACACACAACTTGACCCTGCTACCTACCAGCAGTCTTGGGTTCTGGCTTCACTGCGCTTCCCCATCCTTAGAACGGCATTTAACTGGGAAGAGGAAGTTTTGCAAATTGCAACTGAAGGCGCAAGTATTAGTGCGGAGAATTTCAAGATCAAAGATATCAGTCACTTACCAGAAGAAGAACAGAATAACGCAATTGACGCAATCCAGCAGCATGACCGTACCCTGCCTTTTGATTTTAGTCAGCCCGGATTAATCCGTTTTACCTTAATTAAACAGCATGAAAATCTGGTAACCGTGCTGATTACACAACACCACTGTATTATCGACGGCTGGAGTAACCCGATTTTATTGCAGACCGTACATGAGTATTACAACGAACTCACGCAGGGGCGCATCCCCCAAGTAGTGGTAGATAAAGCCTATCTGGCAACCCAACAATACTATCTGAATCATAAAGCAGAATCTGAGGCTTATTGGGATGAACGCAAAACACAATTCCACAGAGCCAATGATCTTTCGGCGCTGTTAAGTCACGACATTGATTTAACGCAAATAAAAGCGATTGAAAAACCAGCGGGTAAAGCGATTACCCTACAAGGAAACGCTTACCATCAGCTTAAGGAAATGTGTCGTGAACAAGGTGTTACTCTCAATGTGGTCCTGCAATTTGCCTGGCATAAATTGCTACACAATTACAGCGGAGATGAACAGACCATTGTCGGCACGACTGTATCCGGGCGTGATGTTCCAGTGGATGGAATCGAGTCCAGTGTTGGCCTGTATATTAATACCCTGCCGTTGATGGTGCAGTGGACTCAGGCGGACAATATCTCTGCGGTTTTACAAGACATACAGAAGGATATCGCCGCACTCAACA
>NZ_NITZ01000036.1:0-9648 GCF_002632615.1 Xenorhabdus miraniensis | reverse complement strand
CTTCGGCCGTTTACCGGATTATATGCTGCCGGCCAGCTTTACCCGCATTGCATCTGTGCCGCTGACCCTGAACGGCAAGCTGGATCGCCGCGCCTTGCCAGAACCGGCATGGGAAAACCAAGACAATTATGTCGCTCCCCGCAATGCACTGGAAACCCAACTGTGTGCTATCTGGCAAGAAATATTGGGATTGGAGCAGGTTGGCATTGAAGATAACTTCTTCCGCATTGGTGGCAATTCCTTAACAGCGATTAAACTGACCGCAGCAATACGCAATGAAATAGACATTGATATTCCTTTAACTATTTTGTTTAGCTACAAATGTATTGCTTTGTTAGCTCAATGGTTGGAAATAGGCAGTGTTAAACCTGATTTACTTAATTTCTTAACACCAGAATCAACGGCAACCAATAAACTGTTTATGGTTCATCCGGCTAATAGCGGTAGTGAAGTATATGCTTCTCTGGCAAATACATTATCTGATGCGTATAACTGCATAGGCATCAATAACTATAATCACTGTATGGATAATCAAATAGATTCTCTACAGAAGATAACTCAAATCTACATGGAGTTAATCCTGACAGAAACTTCTATTGATAAACCTATTCGCATTTTAGGTTGGTCATTGGGAGGGCAATTAGCTATAGAAATTGCATTTCAATTAGAGCAGCTAGGCGCAAAAGAGATTCATTTGTTCTTATTAGATACTGTTATCAATAACGATGAGATAAAAGATCTTAGGAATAAAATGGATATGCCAAGTGAATATAAGAAAGCCACCCAAAAATTGCAGGAAATGGGGGTAAGCGAGGCTTATATCAATACAGTATTGGGAGCAATGCCGTTTGAACTTAACATAGCTAATGGTAATTTAAGTGGGAAGTTGACACATACCAACATCACCTTATTTAAAGCGGGCAGAACAAACCCATATTATAAAGAAGGCGTTGGATTTGAGCTTAGGCAATTAACAAGGAAAATCCCGGATAATAATATTTCTCAATTCACAGTCAATCCATTAGTAATTACATTGGTTGATGATTTTTATCATGAGAATATTATTGAAGCCGTTTCCATTATCAGCACAGAAATAATCAACACGTTATCAATTAGAGATAATATAAGTTAATTTGCTTACGATTAATGAGGCCAGTTTTGCTGGCCTCATATTTTCTTACCTCTTTTTGATCAAAAAACTTTGTTTGCGCAATCTCCAATAGAATTAACTTTAGTTGATAATTTGAGCGATTATCCAGCTTTGCAACAACCTTCGTCTGATGATGGGGTTAAGTTAGGTCTTCACCATGGCATAGCAATATCACAGGCAATGGTGGTAACTGGTGTTCCTTCATAACCGGACTGGGCTTGATTAGACACAGATCTGTTTCAAACAAAAAGAAAAATCCGTATAATCCACCCCCTGCAAAGAATCCCTATAAGAAATCTATCGTCGATACGATCGGCAATGGTGAGAAGTCGCAATGAATCAGAAAGATACGAGAAAAGAAACACTTGAATTCAACAAGCTCCAGAAACGCCTGAGGAGAAGTGTTGGTAATGCTATTATTGATTACAATATGATTGAAGATAATGATGTTGTAATGGCATGTATCAGTGGCGGCAAAGATTCATTTGCGATGTTAGATATTCTATTGAATCTGCAAAAGGCTGCGCCAATAAAATTTGAAGTCGTTGCAGTAAACCTTGATCAGAAACAGCCTGGTTTTCCTGAGTACATCTTACCTCAATATTTTGAAAGCCTGGATA
Organism: Xenorhabdus miraniensis; assembly: GCF_002632615.1. The sequence goes on along the minus strand of NZ_NITZ01000036.1, from coordinate 7,878 downwards.
TTCCCTACTACATAGTCGACAAAGACACGTACTCAGTGGTGAAAGAAAAAGTACCGGAAGGCAAAACCACATGTGGCTTGTGTTCAAGATTGCGCCGGGGCACGCTCTATTCTTTTGCAGAAAAAATTGGGGCGACGAAAATTGCACTTGGACATCATTTAGATGACATTGTTGAGACCCTGTTTCTTAATATGTTTCACGGTTCACGAATGAAAGCAATGCCGCCAAAGCTGCGTTCTGATGATAGCCGTAATGTCGTCATAAGGCCGCTGGCATATTGCCGGGAAAAAGATCTGATTAAGTATGCGGAACACAAAGAATTCCCAATCATTCCTTGCAATTTATGTGGTTCCCAAGAAAACCTACAGCGCAAGGCAATCAAGGCAATGTTGGTGGATTGGGACAAGAAAACACCGGGCAGAGTAGAAAGTATTTTCAAATCCCTGCAAAATGTCAGCCCAAGCCAATTAGCCGATAGAACGCTTTTCGACTTTGTTAACCTGCCATTGTCCCGCGAGGGAGAAAGAGAAGAGTATGCGTTTAACGAAGCGGTCGTATCATCAACGAACATTGATGAAGCAATGTTTATTGATGTTACAAACATTTAAAAGCACATATTTAAATTAATGCCCCCACTGATAGTGCACATGATTGTGCCTGTCGGCATTCCTCTGTATATCCCAAGCAGCCTGTAATAAAGGCTGCTTGAATTCTTTTTTCATAACTCCAAAGCGTTAATTTGATATTATTATACTTTTTCAGAGGGGGATCATCATGACTGTCACGATAGCAGTTGTTTGCTGATACTGGAACCATGTCAACTTCCAGTGAGGTCTAGCGAAGTAAAATAATTTTTATAAACTACAACAAAATCAGTATGATCTCTTGTTTTTACGTCTAGTTTAGTCTGTTGCAATCAAGATGTAGTGAGGGGCATAATCTGGGGCACTTACCATTTGATGATGACTATTCGATTATAGAGATGCCCTAATAATGAAACTAAACGCACGACAAGTCGAAACCGCAAAACCCAAAGAAAAAACCTACAAACTTGCCGATGGTGGAGGCCTCTATCTAGAGATCACGCCACGCGGATCTAAATATTGGCGCATGAAGTACCATCGCCCCACTGATAAAAAAGAAAACCGGATGGCGTTTGGTGTCTACCCAGCCGTGTCATTAGCCGAAGCTCGTGTCAAACGCGATGAAGTTAAGAAGCTGATGGCACAGGGCATTGACCCTAAAGCAGAGAAAAAAAATACATCTTCTCCGGCCAAAGTGAATACCTTTGAACAAGTCGCCCGTGTTTGGCATGCCAGTAATAAGCGCTGGGATGAACATTATCGTCAGATAATACTACGTAGCCTTGAACAACATATTTTCCCCTGCATTGGCACACGTGATATTACCACATTACGCACTAGCCAACTTTTAGCTCCGGTCAAAGCCATTGATGAACAAGGCAAGCATGATACCGCTCAACGTTTATGCCAACGCATCACGTCGATTATGCGTTACGCCGTCCAGAATGACATTCTGGAATACAATCCGGCTAACGACATGGCAGGCGCATTGACTACCGCAAAATGTCACCACCGCCCGGCTCTGTCCCATGAAGATTTACCTGATTTCCTGAGACGCTTATCCACCTACCGTGGACACTTAACATTCAAAATAGCCGTAGAGCTGACACTATTAACATTTGTCCGCGCGAGCGAATTAAGATTCGCCCGCTGGCAGGAAATCGATCTTGAAAATGCCCTGTGGAAAATTCCTGCCACACGATCCCCCATCAATGGTGTTCCCTTTTCTGAACGCGGTATGAAAATGAAAACTGATCACATTGTGCCTTTAAGCCATCAGGCAGCTCGGCTTATCAAAACCCTGCACAAACTGAGCGGTAACAGTGATGTGATGTTTCCCGGCGCTTATCATTCCACGAAAGTCATGGATGCAACAACGGTTAACAGAGTTTTACGCAACATAGGCTACGACACTCAAACCGAGGTATGTGGACACGGATTCCGCACAATGGCACGCGGGGCAATGGGGGAATCAGGTCTTTGGAGCGATGACGCCATCGAGCGCCAGCTCAGCCATATCGAACGAAACAGCGTTAGGGCAGCGTATATCCACACGTCTAAACATCTGGATGAACGGCGGCTGATGATGCAGTGGTGGGCGGATTATCTGGACGCAAACCGGGAAAAATCCATCACACCCTATGACTTCGCCAAACCGCTGCGCGACAGAAAAAACCGTTAATGCAACATAAAAATTAATTCGTATCGGGAGAAAAAGAGTTAACGTTGTTCATTAAGTCTTGTTTTTTAAATAATCCGTCTGTCATCAAACAACGTCCACGGGGAGCGCTCAAGGACTCGGTAACAGGAGAATGACAATGACAGCATTAAAAACAAGCCTGATCCGTTTGCCGGAAGTACAACGCAGGACGGGTTACAGCAAAGCGTAGATCTACAAACTGATTAGTGATGGTGAATTCCCGAAGCAGGTCAAGATTGGTCCGCGTTCCGTGGCCTTTATTGAAACAGAGGTTGATGGCTGGATTGCACAACGGATCGCCGAATCACGAGCGGCATAACACAGAAAAGACGATGACATAAAAAACAGAACATAAAACACAACGCCCCAGAGTGGTCGGACACATCTGAGGCGTTTCACCAACAACCATTAAGCAAGGTAAAAATGATGGCTGATACACAGCATACCCAAACTCGCCCTGAATTTACAGTTCAAAAAACAGCGGGCAGTCAAAAACTACTTGATCTGATCCAGACCGTAAAAACATCCGCGATGTATTCCTGGCAAAATCTACTGCCCGCTTGCGGTATTGATATTCCGGCAAAAGGAAAACATGGTGCCTGCCCTGTCTGTGGCGGCACCGACCGTTTTCACTTTATCGACGACCATCATCACGGCAACTGGCACTGCCGCCAATGTGATGCCCCGAACTACGGTGACGGGCTGGATTTAGTGGCAAAAACCAACCGGATCACAATTACGGAAGCAGCCAAAGTTGTCGCGGATGTACTGGCATTGGCATTGCCTTTGCCTGTACCCAAGCCAGCCAGAGAAATCACTTATCCGACACAGCCCATTGCCGAAAGCGTCGCGGCACTGATGAAGCAGACTGTCGCCGGACAATCTCCCTATTTGATCGCAAAAGGGTTGCACTGCCCTAATCAGCGGCTTTTGCTCAATAATTCGACTTTATTGCCTCTGGCAACATTGGATAAAAAAATCACCGGTGCGCAGATTATTAAACAGGATGGAACGAAAAAATTACTGTCTGGCAGCAAAAAGACAGGTTCGTTTATTGCCTTGTCAGCACAGGAAGAACACCCCGATACGGTGATCATTACCGAAGGTTACGCCACGGCACTGACCGTTAACCAACTTTATACTGGCACCGTTCTGGCGGCGTTGGATGCGGGCAATTTATTATCTGTTGCCAACGCTGTTCGGGAACGCTGGGCAGACACAAAAATCATTATTGCCGCAGATAATGACTGGCATTACTCTGATGAACTGGATAAGCACGGCAAACCCAAAGTCAATATCGGCAAGATCTCAGCAGAAAAAGCAGCTCTAGCGGTTAATGGTTGGGTTACATTGCCGCCTACAAAGCATAAAGCTGATTGGGATGATTACCGACAGAAACACGGCGTGGAAAGAGCAAAGCAGGCCTTTGCTCAGGGGCTTTATCAACCAACATCAAACAAGAAAAAAGCAGTTATTAAGCCCAATGATACCGAGCCTTCTAAACTGACATTATGTCAGATGGGAGCCAGCCAGCGTGGGGAAGTATTACTGGCACGCTATGACGGTGATTTAGCGCTGGATGGCGCTTCGGAAACCGTCCATCACTATGACGGTATTGTCTGGCATCCGATCAGTGACCGCGATTTAAAGCGGGAAATGGTGGTTGCCTTTATGGAAGAGAAACTGCCGTACTCACCACATGGTGTTAGTTCTGCGGTGGATGCCCTGAAATTGCAGCTTCCTATGATGCAACCGCCAGAACGCCACTTAATCGGATTCAGTAACGGCGTGTTTGACCTGAAAGCCTGCCAGTTCCGACCTCATCGTAAAAGTGACTGGTTGCTGCTTGCCAATGATGTTGTGTTCAATTCCCCTGCTTCGGGGGAAACGCTGAAAGACCATGCTCCGTATTTTTGGCGTTGGCTCAATCGAGCAACGGCCAATTGTGAGAATAAGTTTGATCGCGTACTGGCAGCCCTGTTTATGGTGTTGGCAAACCGTTACGACTGGCAGTTGTTTCTGGAAATCACCGGTGCCGGAGGCAGTGGTAAAAGCATCTTTGCTGAAATCTGTTCAATGCTGGCAGGCAAAGGCAACACTGTTTCTGCGAGTATGGCGGCACTGGAAAACCCACGAGAACGGGCGCTAATTGTCGGTTATTCGTTGATTATCCTGCCGGACCAGACTCGTTATGTGGGCGATGGTTCCGGCATTAAGGCCATTACAGGCGGGGATGAAGTAGCCATTGACCCGAAGCACAAACAACCCTATTCAACCCGTATTCCTGCGGTGGTCTTGGCGGTAAACAATAATGCCATGAGTTTCAGTGATCGCAGTGGTGGCGTATCACGGCGTAGAGTGATTTTCAACTTTTCCGAAGTTGTGCCCGAAAATGAACGTGATCCACTTCTGCGGGATAAAATCGCGGCAGAATTGCCCGTGATTATCCGACATCTGCTGCATAGGTTTGCTGACCCACAAGCAGCAAGGTGTTTACTGGCAGAGCAACAAAAGTCCGCAGAAGCACTGGATATCAAACGTGGCACCGATCCATTAGTCGATTTCTGCGGCTACCTGATTGCGTCTAATGAAACTGACGGCTTGTTAATCGGCAATGCGGAGATTGTGCCGTTCAATCCCCGTAAGTACCTTTATCATGCCTACCTTGCCTATATGAAAGGTAATAATTTGAATAAACCTGTTTCCGTGACCCGTTTTGGTATGGATATGCCGGGCGCACTGGCAGAATACGGCCAGCATTACCTACGCAAGAAAAGCAAATACGGCATTCGCAGCAATCTGAATCTGAATATCGATACCGCCATTGAGTGGATGCCAAAACTGGCAAGGGATAACCTGCCAGAAGAATAATTTCTTCATTACAGACATTTTTCAAAGAAATATAAAAAAGTGTTCACCACTATTCACCCTATAATTTAAACTAAATATATCAATACATTATAGGGTGAATAGTTATTTTTAAACTGTTCACAAGTCTTCATCACTATTCACCTTATCCTGATTTGAAGGTGAACGGTAGGTGAAGAGTGGTGATGAGTCTGATTTCAAGTCATCATCATTTAACAATATGAATTTAAATGAAAATTATCAAAGGTGAACAGGGTGAACAGTTTTATTGCTAATTCTTTAATAGGGTAGGATTGTGAAAAATAGTTTTTCTGGCAGGAATAATATTTTTCAGATTCTATGGGTTATCTGGTTAATGTATTAACCAGATAACCCATAGAAGACAAGCGTAGCGCGTCAGTGTAATTTGAATCTATTGTGTTACGTGAAATTACAGTTAGGTAATTGCCTGATTTTATTTTAGAAGAGAAGTTAATCACAATTTGCCTGATGGGCTTTTCTTCATAGTTGTATGCATAAACAATTCTATTATATTCTGCACCGTGCTGTACCAAAAGCATGCAATAATAGTTTAATTTTTAAATTATTTTTACTATTCAAGCAGTAAATAAGGATTGATACACCAAAAGATTACGGAGAGCACAAATGAGCAGGGTAATGGATAAAATCAATCAACTCCTTGATCGCTCAGGTTTGGTATTTACGCTGATTACAGAAAATTTACCTGAACAAACTTTCGCTGTCGTCGATTTTTCACTTCACGAATCACTGTCTTCCCCCTTTCGGTTGGAAGCCACACTGACCTGTAAAACCCCGGAAATTAACTTTGCCGATGTTTTGGACAGCAGCGCCGCTTTTGCTGTACATCGTAACGGGCAAATTGAACGGCAAGTCACGGGAATGGTGACACATTTTTCACTGCAATCAACCGGGCGCCATCAAAGCCACTACCGTATCACCCTTCAGCCGCCCTTATGGCGCGCATCCTTACGGGTCAATAGCCGGATTTTCCAAAATCAGTCTGTTGTGGATATTGTGGAAAGCCTGCTCAGGGAAAATGGGGTGCGTAGTTTTTTCTTTGCGCTCGGTTATAAACACCCGCCACGGGAATTTTGCGTTCAGTATGATGAAAGCGATCTGGCCTTTATTCAGCGTTTACTGGCGGATGAAGGGATTTTTTACTATTTTACTTTTGATCAGGAACAACACGAGCAACGTATCATTTTCCATGATTCCTGCCTGTCGCTCAATAAAGTGATTACGGTCCCTTATCGTCCGGAAACGGATGTAACAGGCACAACAACCTGTATCCGTCAGTTTAGCTGGTCAGAACAGGTTGGCGTTGCCAATATCACGACTAAAGACAGAACGTTTAAAAACCCTCGCTGGAATCGGGAGTTCTGGTACGAAGGACGTAATCTTGACAATCAGCGAAGACTGAACAGTTATCACTATTACGATTTCCCCAGCCGTTATAAAGATGATGAGTTAGGACAGCGGGCAAGCCAGTATCGTCTAGAATACCTGCGCCGGGATACTCAGCTTGGCAACGGTCACGGTGACTGTTTTGCTATGTGGCCGGGGCAGTTGTTTGACCTGACCGACTACCCCAAAGAGACGTTTAACGACCAGTGGCAACTCATTCAGATAATCCATTCCGGCTGTCAGCCACAGGCAGATGAAACTCAGTCCGGCGATGGCGGCACATGGCTGTCTAACCAATTTACCTTCACCACCCGAAAAAATGCTTATCGTCCTTCCCCCTACCCGAAACCCCAAATGGCAGGCCCGCATATCGCGACGGTTGTCGGGCCGGAAGGCGAAGAAATTTTCTGTGATGAGCATGGACGCGTTCGTATCCAGTTTGACTGGGACAGGTACGGTGAATTCAATGATCGCAGTTCTTGTTGGGTTCGTGTCAGTCAGGCGTGGGCAGGGCAATTAATGGGCATGATTGCCATTCCCCGTGTTGGTCACGAAGTTTTGGTGGATTTTGTCCACGGCGATCCTGATCAACCGATTATTGTCGGACGGGCTTATCACGCCAACAACATCCCGCCAAACCGCCTGCCTATGGCGAAAACCCAGATGTCGATCCGCTCGAAAACCCATAAAGGCGAAGGGTTTAATGAACTGCGCTTTGAGGATGAGAAAGATCGCGAAGAGGTCTTTATTCACGCCCAGAAAAATCTTGCTATTCAAGTGCGCAATTCACGCGGGGAACGCATTAACTATGACCGCACAACCAGCATCGGTCATGACGATGAACTGGTGATAGCCAACAATCGCAAGGTGACCGTAGAAGGCCAGCAGGAGCATAAAACCACCGGCAATTATATTGAACAGATTGATGGTGACCGTGCGTTACAGCTCAAAGGCGATCTGGCTGAAAAAATTCAGGGGGTAGTCAGTGTGGATGCGCAGGGAGATCTTACCCTGCAAAGCGGCAGCAAAATCACCCTGAATGTCGGTGGAAATTTTGTTGTGCTGCATGCAGGCGGAATTGATATCAAAGGCGCGGCGATTAACCTGAACTCCGGTGGTAGCCCCGGTGATTTACTGGCGCCCGCTAACCCCGCCATCCTGCTGGCCGCAGCCAGCGAAGGCGCCATGTTTGTCGCTCACTGTCCAATGAAAGAAAAGGAGAAGCCCGAATGAGTCAGGAAAAACTCTACGCCATTATTGATGGTGCGGCAGAATCTGATCTGTTTTTAATGCTGGAGCGCT
>NZ_NITZ01000035.1 GCF_002632615.1 Xenorhabdus miraniensis | reverse complement strand
CCCGGCGGGAAACTGTATCACGCTTCCCTCTATCGTGGGGTGTGGTGATATGCCACCCCGTATCCCCCGAGCCTGTCGCAAACAAGGCTGCCCCAAAACTACCACTCTAATTATTCTGAATGATTAAAGTAAGGAAAGAATATGGCTAAGCATCCTGATGATGTATATGACGGAGAGTGCATAATTTACGAAGGGTATATAAACAAAAAGGGCTATGGTCAAAAGCACATCAATCGCAAGCCTTTTTATGCTCACCGCATTGCTTACTGTGAAAGTCGCGGAATAAATCTTTCTCAAATTGAAGGGAAAGTGGTTCGTCATAAATGCGACAACCCATCATGCGTTAATTCTGAACACCTCACCATTGGAACCGTGGCAGACAACAACAATGATAGATCTAGAAGGGGGCGTAATTCAAATGTTGATCGCTCAGGTGAACGCAATAGCAGAGCCAAGTTGAAAGCAAAAGACGTATTAGCAATTAGGCGGGGCTATGTTCGCGATAGTAAGGATTTGGGACTAAAGAGTTTTTCTGTCAAATATGGAGTATCAGTGTCCATGATTTCAGAAATTGTAAATTATAAAAGCTGGAGCAATGTTTCGGAGGTGTGAATTGAAACAGCTCACACCAAAGCAAGAGGTATTTTGCCAAGAGTACTTAAAAGACCTTAACGCCACACAGGCGGCTATTCGGGCGGGATACAGCGAAAGCACAGCCGCAGCACAGGCTAGCCGCCTGTTAATAAATGTTAACATTCAAAATAGAATCCACGAATTAAAATTGGACAGAAATGAGCGCAATCAAATCAATGCTGACTACGTCCTGAAACGACTGGTCGAGATTGACCAAATGGACGTGCTCGACATTCTCACTGATAGTGGAGAACTCAAGCCCGTGAAAGACTGGCCTAAAGTATGGCGCACCACGCTATCTGGGCTGGAGGTGGTTGAGACAGGATCACAAGATACCGCTGCCTTACTCAAGAAGATCAAGTGGCCGGATAAGGTGAAGAACTTAGAGTTGCTAGGCAAACATATCAGCGTTCAGGCATTCCGTGAGCAGGTCAAAAATGAGCATGATGTTGTCGGAACGCTATCCGATCTGATGGACGAACTGTCTAAGGGATAATATGAAGCCGGAACATTTAGCGTTACTGCGCGATAAGCTCTGGCGGCTCAATAATCTGTATTGGATAACCAACAAGGAAGGGTTGCCTGTCAGATTCAAAATGACCCCAGAGCAGTTGGAATACTTTGAAGGGATTCACACCCGCAATATTATTCTCAAAGCCCGTCAATTGGGGTTTACAACTGAGGTCTGCATTATCCAGCTCGATGCCGCGTTATTTGAATCAGCCAAATGCGCCCTGATAGCCCACACGTTGAACGATGCCAAGCGTTTATTCCGTGAGAAGGTCAAATATGCCTACGACCGCCTACCCGATGAGATTAAAGCGGCCAACCCTGCCAGCAATGATGCGGCGGGTGAGCTGGTCTTTCGTAAAGGCGGGTCACTCTATGTATCAACCTCATTCCGTGGTGGCACATTGCGTTATCTGCATGTCTCTGAGTTCGGGAAGATATGCGCCAAGTTTCCCGATAAGGCGCGTGAGATAGTTACTGGTGCATTTGAAGCGGTATCAACCGATTGTTTCACGACGATTGAAAGTACAGCGGAAGGGCGAGCCGGTTACTTCTTTGACTATTGCCAGACGGCAGAGAAAGCACAGATACAAGGCAAACAGTTGTCTAACCTCGATTGGAAATTCTTTTTCTTCTCGTGGTGGAAGAACCCACTCTATGCAATTGACCCGGTAGAACCAATACCACAGCGACTGGCTGACTATTTTGCCGAGATTAAGGCAAAACATGGGATCAACCTGACAGAACGCCAACAAGCGTGGTATCTCGCCAAAGAGAAGACATTAGGCGATGACATGAAACGGGAATATCCGTCGATCCCAGCCGAGGCATTTCAACAATCAGTCGAGGGCGCTTACTACGCTAAGCAGTTCCGCTGGCTGTATGAAAATAAACGCATTGGTAAATTGCCGGATAATTCACACCTGCCCGTTCATACCTTCTGGGATATCGGTGTGGGGGATTCGACCGCTATCTGGTTCGTGCGTGAGGTGGGCAAAGAGCTCCACATTGTCGATCATTACTCAAACAGTGGCGAAGGTTTGCGGCACTACATGAAGGTACTGAAAGACAAAGGTTACACCTATGCCAGTCACAACGGGCCACATGATATCGACAACCGTGAATTTGGTTCAGACGCGAAATCACGCCGAGAACTGGCAAGAGAGGGCTACATGATTGATGGTGAAGTCTATTCTATCAGGTTCAATGTGGTGCCTAAGCTCTCTATTGATGAAGGTATCGAAGCAGTGCGTGAAATCCTGCCTAACTGCGTATTTGATGAAGAAAAATGCAGTGAGGGGATAGTTCATCTGGAAAGTTATCGCAAAGAGTGGGACGACAAGCGCGGCTGCTGGAAAGATAAACCGCTGCATGACTATGCGTCACATGACGCTGATGGATTTCGTTACTTTGCTGTCAGTCAGCGTAATCAAAAACGCCTAACCAAATCAATCAATTTCAACTGGAACTAACATGAATACAAACGTTGATTACAGACATCCGGCATACAATGAATTTCTGTCTGAGTGGAACATGATCGGCGATTGTGTTGACGGCGAACGGGTTGTTAAGAGTCGGGGTGAAAAATATTTGCCACATCCGGCAGATAAAAAAGCCAAAGATGACCCTCATAATGAACGTTATAAGCGCTATTTGCTCCGTGCGTCGTTCATTAATGCCACGGGGCGAACATTGTTGGGGTTGTTAGGTATCGCATTTAATAAGCCCGTTAAATTTGATATTGCTGGTGGCATTGAGTATCTGGAAACAGATATCAATGGTGAAGGACAGCCGCTGACACAAATGATACGCGATGCCTTATCACAGGTGTTACAGCGTGGGCGGGCGGGGTTGCTGACAGATTTTTCAGGCGCAGGCATTCAATCAGAAGCAAACAAAGGGCGACCGTATATTCAACTGTTCACAGCAAAGCAGATCATCAACTGGCGAGTCACTAATGGCAAAACATCATTGGTTGTCGTTCATTATCAAGAACCCAAAGAATCAGACTATTTTGATTTACAGATGATTGACCGTTGGATTGAATTGCGTCTCATTGATGGTAAGGCGCATTCGCGAAATTGGTATCAGGATGGTGACTTAATCGCTGAGGATTGGGTTGAGCTTAAAGACTCGTTTGGTCATCCATTGCCTGAATTGCCGTGGTCGTGGGTTGGGGCGTCGAATAATGATCATACGCCAGATGCGCCACCGCTTGCAGACATTGCTTATGTGAATATCAAACACTATCAGGCTGAGGCTGACATCGCAGAGTCAGCGCACACAGTCGGGCAGCCGATGGTCGCGTTAACAGGCCTCACTGATGAATGGGCGGATAAATATTTCTCTGATGGGTTTACTGTTGGCTCACGCTCTGGTGTTCTTCTGCCTCAAAACGCCGATATGAAATTCGCTCAACCGGAAGAGCGCAATATTCAAATAACGGTCGCAGAGCGTCGCGAAAAGCAAATGGCAATGCTGGGTGCTAAATTGATTGAGCGTGGTACATCTGCGAGAACAGCAACACAGGCGCAGAATGAGGCGCAGACAGATAATTCTATCCTGTCATTGTGTGCCGGTAACGTGGAACAGGCATTCAATCGGGCATTACAATTCTGCATTCAGTTTGCCGGAGCGGGTGAAGCTACGATTGAATTGAATAAAACCTATGAAATCGCGCAGCTTGATTCTGCGGCCATTTCCACACTATTGTCTGCTGTCCAGTCTGGCGAAATGCGCAAGGTTGATTTTATCCGGTATATGCAAGGCGTTAATATCGTTCCTCAGGATGAGAGGCCAGAAGATATTGAGGATGAATTGAGAAATAAACCCCCTGAAATGCTGGAGTGATAAATGAAATCCATCAACGAAATGATAATGGACGAGTTGATTGCGCACTCCTTGTTTTCTGGTCGCTATAGCACTGGTGTTGCTCGCAGGATGGTTAAGACTCTGAACACGTTTGACGCAGAGTTAGCGGCATCTTTAATTGTTGCATTAGATGATACCAGTATTGACGCAAACAGCTTCACGGTGCGGCGATTAGAATCGCTGTTATTCAGTGTGAGAGCCATTAATAAAAACGCCGTTGAGAGCGCGTTTTCTGTGTTGTCCAGTCAAATGCTGGAACATGCACGGTATGAGATTGGATATTATCCATCACTGTTTGATTATCTATTACCTGACATCGTTCTGAGACAATACCCGCTGGTGGGAATTACAGAAGAGATGCTGTATTCCTCTGTGATGGCTCGTCCGTTTCAGGGAAAGCTGTTATCAGAATGGGCTGACGGATTGGAAAAAGACCGAATGGCTCGCATTAGTAACGCGGTTCGTGCCGGATATCTGAATGGTGATAGTGCGGTTGAGATAGGCAGGAAGATCAGAGGACACGCCAATCAGGGATATAAAGACGGCGCTCTGCAAATGAGTAGGGCTAATGCAACCACCATCGCCAAGACAGCCGTCAGCCATCTACAGGCAGTGGCGAGGGAGCAATTCGTTAAAGCTAATCGGGATATCCTTGACTGCAAGCGCTGGATATCAACGCTGGATAATAAAACCTCCAATGATTGTATCGTGCGCGACGGATTGAAATACACACTGGAGGGTAAACCTATCGGGCACAAAATCCCGTATTTGCAAGGTCCCGGAAAAATCCATTTCAATTGTCGCTCAATAGAAACGCTGGTGGTGAAATCATGGCGTGAACTCGGTATTGATATTGATGAAATGAGTGAAGGCACGCGAGCGTCAATGGATGGACAAGTACCAGCAAATACAACGTTTTTAGAGTGGATTCAGCGCCAGCCGGAGTGGAGGCAGAGACAAGTGTTTGGTGAAACTCGTTTCCGGCTGATGAAAGATGGCGGCATGCACCCCTCGCAGTTCTATACAGATAGAGGCGAGTTTATTTCACTGGATAAACTCAAAGAGATTGACGAAAAAGCATTTATTGAAGCCGGTTACGAATAACCAAGCAAGAAATTTACAAGGTCACTTCGGTGGCCTTTTTTATTACCTGTAGTCGGTGACTACATCATCAAAACCCGAGGTTTACGATGTTTAAATTTTTATTAACAAAAGAAGAATTTGAAGCGCTGACTGATGAACAAAAAACCTTGTACAAAGAGCAAGGTGATAAATATCAGTTACAGATTGAAGGTATGCCAGAAATTCCCGACGTTTCCGGTCTGCAAAAGAAAGTGGATGAGCTGCTTTCTGAGAAGAAATCGGAGCAGGAAAAGCGCCGTCAGGCGGAGGAGGCTGCGAAAAAAGCCGCTGATGAACAAGCCCGTAAAAATGGTGATATTGAAGCACTGGAAAAAAGCTGGTCTGAGAAACTCACTGCCCGTGAAAAAGAGCTGTTGACCCAACTCGAAGACAAAGACAGTAATTTGCGCACGCTGCTGGTGGATAACGTCGCTCAATCATTGGCGGCAAAACTGGCGGGTGACAGTGCAGCGTTGCTTCTGCCTCATATCAAGTCACGTCTTATTGTTGAAGAAGGTAAAACTCGCGTAGTTGATAGCGAAGGTAAGCCGTCTGCACTGACAATCGACGATTTAGAAAAAGAATTCCGTAGCAACAAGCTGTTTGCGCCTGTTGTTATCGGCAGTAAAGCGACCGGAACCGGTGGTGAAGGTCAGCGTCAAACTGTTACCAGAGGTGGCGGTAAAACTTGGCACGACTATACGGAAGCAGAACGCATCCGTTTACTTGAAGAAGATCCTGAGGAATTTAAACGCCTCGTAAAAACACAGTAACAGGAGCATGAATTAAATGGCAACAACCCGTTTATCCGATATTTTCCGTGGTGATTATTACCAAGCTATCGCACCACTGAATAGCCCAGAAAAGACTGCCGTATTTGAGTCAGGTATTATCATCCGCCTACCTCAGTTAGACACCATCGCATCTGATGGTCAGGGTACGGCAACGATTAACTACTGGAATGACTTAGACGCGAACGAAGCGCCTAATGCAACCTCAGATGATCCTGATCAAATTGGTAAGGTAGGGAAAGCCTCTCAATCCAGCCTGAAATCTCGCGTATTGTTCCTGAACAAAGGCTATGGCGTTGCTGATTTGGCTGCGGAGTTAGCAAACAGTGAACCAATGGCTCATATCCGTAACCGATTTGGCACTTACTGGACTCGTCAGTGGCAGCGCTACCTGATCGGTACGGCGCGTGGGATTATTGGCAATAACATCATAAATAATGACAGTGACATGGTGATTCAGGGGGGAGATGAAATTTCAGCTAACAACCTGATTGACGCGGCATTTACCGCGGGTGACGCTGCCGATACATTCAGTGCTATCGGCGTCCACTCTGTTGTCATGAAACAAATGGCGACCAAGAACCTGATTGAGACGATCCGTGATTCAGAAGGCCGTGTCATTCTGCAAACATATCTGGGTAAACCTATCTTCATGGATGACAGCTTGAAGTACCAGGACGGGCGCTATCTAACTGTCTTCTTTGGTGGTGGTGCGTTTGGTTATGGTAGCGGCAATCCACATACTCCGGTTGAATTGGACCGCAAGGCGTCAGGCGGTAATGGCGGCGGTGCTGAGGTGTTATGGGAACGTAAAACGTTCATCTTACAACCTGCTGGTTTTAGCTGGTTGGGAGAGGAAGATCCCAATAAGACCCCATCCATTGATGATATCGCTCAGGCGGCTAACTGGCAGCGTAAGTTTGACCGCAAGAATGTACCGTTTGCTGCGGTATTGAGTGGAAAGGCGGTATCTGGCAGTACAAAAAGCAAGACTCAGGCAAGTAACGAGTAATCAACAGGGGCTTAAATGCCCCTTTTTTATGAGGTGAGCATGATTGATTCAGATAAAAACTCGCCAACATTCAATAGCTACGCCAGTGTTGAAGACTTAACGCAATTTGCTGTTCAGCGTGGTTACTCTCTGCCTGATGGCGATCTATCGCCTCTGTTGTTTCAGGCTATGGATTACCTGTCTACCAAACAGTGGAAAGGAAGAAAAGCTAACAAAGGTCAGTCACTGGCATTCCCAAGAAAGGGAACATATGCCGATGGTGAGTTAGTGTCAGATGACGTTATCCCTAAACCGATAATTCAGGCACAGTGCAGACTGGCTATTGACTCACTGGAATTCGACTTGACCCCCACAGTCGGTGGTGAAGTCGTGTCTGAGGCTGTCAGTGGAGCAGTTTCGGTAACGTATGCAGAGGGCACCAACTCAGGCAAACCCAATATGTCGTGGTTTTATTCTACGTTGCGGGATTTTCTGTCTGGTGGCGGCGCTACATTTAAGGTATTCAGGGGGTAATCATGGCGAAATTCTACCCGAGAATGCAAAAAACGTCTGAACGATTGCTAAAAAAGTATGGCGCCGAATTTCAGGTAAAACGAAAAGGGCGACACTGGGTCGATGATGAGGGCAAGGAGCATCACGAATCGGAGAAACGGCTTAACGCGATCGGTGTAAAGACCAGATATAACCCTAATGAAATTGACGGCTCTCTTATTCTTTCAACGGATATCAAAATGGTCTTTTCTCCGGGCGTTGAGATCCAGAAAGGCGATCTGGTGCGGGTAGATGGTGTTTGGTTACGTGTTGTTGAGCCTAACCCAATAAAACCTGCTGATATCGTACTCTGTTACCAATCTCAATTGAGGGCGTGATATGGCAGATTCATTTATGGCCTCCATTGATGCGTTTGTGAATAAAGCTAAAGACAATATTGAAGCTGCATCAAGGGGCTTGTTTATCAAGATATTGTCACGATTGGTCATTATGTCACCCGTTGGCAACCCCGAGTTGTGGGCAGCTAACAAAACAGCGAGAGAATATAATCAGGCGGTACATGATTGGAATGAGCAGCAACAGTCAGATCCCAAGAACCTGACCTCTAAAAGGCGACAACTGAAAAAACGCGCTCGCATCACCGATTCTATGGATATCAAAGCGCCACCGGGATACACGGGCGGTCGATTCCGTGGTAACTGGCAAGTTTCATTTGATGAAATTCCCACCGAAGAAACAGGGCGCATTGATAAAAGCGGCAATATGACTAAGGCCGTGGGTGATTTGGTTATTGGGCAGTTCAAGGTAGGTGTGAAAGCGGTCTATTTCTCAAACATTGTGCCGTATGCCTACCGTCTGGAGATGGGGCATTCAAAACAGGCACCCAATGGCATGATTGCCGTAACAGCGCAGGAGTTTCAGAAATTCTTTAGTGATGCCGTTACGGAGACTAAATCATGAATCAGTCTATGATAAATGCGGCCATTCGCTCTCTGATTGCTAAGTTTGCCAAACAGGAAGGTTTAAAAGTGTCATGGCCGAATATGCCATTTGATGACATCAACGATCCGTATCTGCAATTACATATTATGCCCGCAACGACGCAGAACATCGGGTTATCGCTGGATATGCCGGTCTTCCGGGGTGTGATTCAGGTGAATGTAATAGGTAAGTCCGGTTCCGGTGATTCAACTCTGATGGGTATTGCTGATCGAGTAACTGAATCCCTACAGAACGGGCTGTCATTGACCGATGATTTATACCTCAATGATGAGCCGAATATCTTTCCAGTCATTCAGGATGGTGCCAATTACACTATCCCCATACGCACATCATACCGATGTGATTCAATCAGATAACACAGCGCCTACGGGCGTTTTTTTATGCATAAAAGAGGTAACGATGGCCTATAACATCCCTAACGGTTCCCGTGTCTATATTGCAAGCCAGTATGGGGCGGAAATCAAAATCACATCTGCGTCTAACACCGAAGAGGTTGTACTGACGGTTGAATCAGTTACAGACATTTCCAGAGGGGACGTTGTTCATGTCAGCTCTGGCTGGAAAAAAGCGTCTGGTGCATATCTCGTCAAGGCGGTAACGGAAAAAAGTATCACGCTGGACAGTTTGGACACCACGGATAAGAACACATTCCCTGCTGGTGGCGGTGCAGGCTCATTGAGAAAGGTACTAGCATGGGAAGTAATGCCGCAGGTCATGACGCTCTCTACAGAAGGCGGTGAGCAGCAAACGCAAGAAGTGCAGTTCTTGGAAGATGAGCAGGCGGAGACTATCGACACCTATAAAAACGGTGTTGTGCAGGTTTATACATTTGCTCACGATGCGAAATTGCCTATTCGCCAGTTGCTAATGAAACTGGATGATAGCAAGCAGATCACTGCCATTCGTTTCTTCAATAAACGTGCAGCAGAAGACCGCTATTACACAGCGTCCGTGTCGTTCCAGCGCGTACCCAATACAGCTATGAACGAAGTGGAAAACGTAACCGCTCGTTTCTCTCTCAAATCTGAAATGCAGATTTATACCAACGCAGCATAATAATTGCCCCTTAATTGGGGCTTTCTTTTGAGGATTTTTTAAATGGCTAATTTTTCACTCGTTCCTAATCCTAAGTTCAAAGCAAACGTATCAATTCCAGTCGCTGGAAAAGAAGAGTCGGAGGTGGTCACATTCACTTTTCACCATCAACCAATCAGCGCCCTTGAAGAAATGCGTGAAATGCCTGCGGTGGACTTTTTTGAAAAAATTATCGCTGATTGGGCGATAGAGGAACCCTACAATTCTAACAACTTAAAACTGTTGCTTGATAACTATCCGTCAGCAGCAACGGCAATCACTACAACCTATTACAACGAACTATTGGGTAATCGCGAAAAAAACTAATCGCGGTCGCTGAGGCATTATATGGAGGCATGAGCAAAAAAGATGCCGCCGAATTTGAGCGAGCCTTTGGCTTCCTTCCAGATGAATGTGATGTTGAGGTCTGGCCTGATGTGTGGAATTCGTATCTGGTCTTTGGCGCAATGAGAACGCAATGGCGGGTGGGTATGAATGGTGCTACGGGGCTGGATTACTCGCCATTAAATCAGGTCATGGATTATCTCAACATCAACGACAGGGCGACCGTATTTAACGATATTCGGGTGATGGAAATTAAGTCACTCGAAGTCATGCACAAGAAGTAATACCTCCTTCGGGAGGTTTTTTTATACCCGAAGGAAACAAAAATGACTGATGTAGCAACTATTTCATTAAAGGTTAACACCGCCGACCTTGAAAGGGGTGAGCAAAAACTAAACTCATTTAGCGATGCTGCTGATAAAGCGAGTAGCTCCACAAACAAGCTGTCCAGTCAGTCAGAAAAGAACGCTGCGGCTTCTGCGGCAATGGCTAAAGAAATTGACAGGATGCACAGAAGTATTGCGGAGTTAGCAGCAGAAGAGCGGAAAGCTGCACCAATCTCAAAAAACCTCGCAGCAGAACAGGATAAAGTGGCAGAGGCGTTCTTTAAACAAATCGATGCTGTTAAACGTAATGCTACCGCCACAGAACAGTTAACCAAGATTCATGCCGATGCCAGAAAAGCCCGGCAAGCGGAAAAACTAGACCTTGAATCCTATCGCAACATTATTTCTGACATTGTTGGCAAAAAGAAACAAATGGTAGAGGTCGATGCGAAACAAGCAGAAGTGGACGCGAAACGGTCTGCGGCGGGTCAAATGTTTCTTGCCAGATTAAAAGATCAGCTCGCAACACAAAACCTCAGCCGTAATGAATTGCTGAAACACAGGGCAGCGCAATTAGGCGTTAGCTCTGCGGCAGATATTTACATCAATAAGCTAAAAGAAACAAGTAAGGAAACTGGCAACTTAAGCGGAAAAAATAAATCAGTTATTAATGGGCTTAAAAACATTGCCAGCTCAATAGGCATGGGTGGGCTATTGCGTGGTGGAGCGATTGGTGCAGTCATTACAGGGATAGGAAGTATTGTCAAAGTTGCTTATGAAGCAGAGCAGGAGTTTACCCAATTCAATAAGCAGCTCATTTTGACAGGGAATTACGCTAATAAAACCGCCTCACAGCTCAACGAAATGGCTCGTGTGATGTCAGGTAATGGCATAACTCGGTCTGAAATGGCTGCATCTATTGCTAGCGTAGTCGGTACAGGGTTATTTAGAGACAATGAAATATCCCGTATCGCTAAAGCAGCGGCGCAGATGAATTATATTACGGGTCAGGCAGTTGAGACGACGATAAACCAATTTCAACGGTTGCAGGATGAGCCGTTAAAAATGTCACTGGAACTGGAAAAAGCCAACCATCATTTGACCGCTGCGCAATTGGAGCAGATTAGAACATTAGAGTTACAGGGGAATACAACGGCGGCGGCCAGAATCGCTATTGATGCCTATGCTCAATCTATCAATGATGGGGCGAACGATATAGTCAGTAATCTGG
The DNA here is from genome assembly GCF_002632615.1 of Xenorhabdus miraniensis. Next base: position 9,795 of record NZ_NITZ01000035.1, on the reverse strand, counting down.
GGTATCTAGAGTCTGCATGGGTAGGAGTGCAAAATGCAGCTAAAGGCGCTTGGGACTCCATGCTCAATAAAGGCAGAAAAAACACCCTAGAGGAACAAATACGCGAAAAAGAAGAGTTACTTAAAAGTCTTAGTAATTTATTCATCACTCCACAGTACAGGATTGACGGGCTAAACGCTGATATAGCAGCTCTTAAAGAAGAAAAGTTCCAAATTGATCTCAAGAACGCGCAAGAGCAAGCCAAAAAGAATAATGAACAGATAGAAATTGAAAAATTCAAAATTCGCCAAAAATGGCATAACAGTTATGCCAGCTGGAAAACCAAACGTGATGAGGAATTGGCGAAACTAGAAGCTGAAAAATATGCTTTAACGCAGGAAAAGTACGAAGAGTATAAGAAGCAAATCAACTATAAGCACCGTGACCGCCAAATGCCCGGTACGGGTAAAAAACTACGCAAAGAGTCTAAATTTAAAGTTGATGCCGGTACTCGCGCAGATGAAGCTGCAAATCAAGCATTACTTTCCTTGCAAGCTCAGTTAAGAGTCCTCAAAGAGCACAAGACCGTCAATGACGTTATCAGTTCTGAGCGTAAAAAATTGTGGGATATGGAAGCCCAAATTGCCATTCTGGAAGAAGCCCAAGGGAAGAGAAAGCTCACTGAGGGAGAAAAGTCACTCCTACTGCAAAAAGACACCATTCTTGCTTCTCAGCGTGCATTAGCTGTCGTAGGTGATGAGGTTGAATTACAGAAGCAAAAGAATAGAGAGTTAGATCAGCAAAAGAAAAGGATTGATGAAATTAATGCGCGAACAAGGGCATTAATTGATAGCTCCGGAAAAACAGATAAGGATTATCAACGAGGCGTCTCGCTAGAAAAGGCGAAGTCGCCAGAGGAGGAGGAAGCTCTAAGACTCTATTATGCTGAGGAAGATTCGTTAAGAGGGAATTGGGAGGCTGGTATTAAAAAAGGGTTTATCGACTTCCAAGATCAAGCCACCAACACCTACGCTAATGTTGCCCAAATCTCACAAGCAACTTTCGCAGGTATGAGTAATACACTGTCTGATTTCCTTCTCACTGGCAAGGCTAACTTTGCAGATTTTACTAAATCAATACTTAGTATGATTACTAAGATGCTGATACAAATGGCTATACTACAAGCCATGAAAACGGCATTTGGTGGTACTGAATTTGGTAAGACATGGTTTGGCTACGCTGGCGGAGGTTATACTGGAAATGGTGGTAAATACGAACCAAAAGGTGTTGTTCATGGTGGCGAATTCGTATTCACCAAAGAAGCGACACAGCGTTTAGGCGTCGAAAACCTATATAGGCTAATGAACAATACTAAACGAGGCTATGCTACTGGTGGCCATGTTGGTAGTTCTCAGCCTATGGTAATAAACACTCCGTCGTCCAAGATGTACGGAATGCAACCCGCTTCTGCTGGTGGTGTTACTTTGGTAATGAGCGGTGATATCAATATTAGCAGCGGTCAGCAGCAACAGCAGCAATCTTCTAGCGGTAATGATGCAGCGGTTAGGCGTGAGTTTCTGCAAATGGTCGAAGTGGGTGTTAATCGAATGCTTAACAATCCCGCGTCTGCCTTATATCAGACCATTAAAGGGCGTCGGTGAAAGGGGGATTTAGGATATATCGGAATGGATTCCAGTTTGCTTTGCTTCATTTTGCATCATACTTTGATTAAGATTCATGTATCTATTTAAAGGAGATGAAGATGAAAAGGTTAGTTGTTGGATTAACTGCTGCATTGGTTTTGAGTGGATGCGCAGTTCCATCCAAGGAAAAAAAGCCACTACCCAAATTGACTGTAGAAAATCAGCGCTGTTATAGCGATTCTGAATGCCGCTCTATGTGGGCTAATGTACCTGAAAAGCTAGAACTAATCACAAGAGTGCGTGTTGATACGGTATCTGATATCTATATTGCTACATATTCGCCATCGGGCAATCGGTTTTTAGGTGGTTCTGCTAAAATAGTTCCAGTAAATAATAGAGAAAAAGAGATCAGCCCATCATTTAGTTGCCAGCGCAACATGGATGAGTACAGCTGTCAAAAATTAACGATATTAGCCACCAATGCTTTCAATGAAGGGATGAAAGGGATTAAAAAAGCATTCAGTGCTGATGGTAAATAATTAAACCTTTTTTTTGGGTGTTTCCCCTCATTGGTTGGTACTATGAATAAAATTTAACAATGAGGGGTAGTAATGAAAAAGTTAGTTGTTTTAATTATAGGCGGTATGTTTCTAGTTACTGGTTGCGTCAGTCCCATGACAAAGCAGGAGATCGGAAACGCTAAATATGATGATTTACCAGCTAACTATCAAGAAACACTGAGGAGTATAATAGCTAACACACTGAAAGATCCTGATTCAGCAAAGTACAAGTTTCATGATGCCAGACTAGCTTATACCCCCGCTTCAAGAAATGTAGCTTATGTTGTACCAGTAGAGATCAACGCTAAAAATAGTTACGGCGGGTATACAGGCTATAAAACAAGATACTATGTTTATGTTGGCAGAAAATATAAAGATGTTACAACAGGAATCCAATATACAGCAGTGAAGTGGGTTGATGAGGTCACGGAATAGCTAGCCAAGCCCTGCGCGGCTTTTTGTTGGTAGACGCAAGATTTTCACCATTATATAACTACTGATTGATCATGGGGAAAAGATGAAAAAATTTGGTATATTTCTAATTATTATAGGAGTCATTTCTATGTTCGCATCTCTTAACATGGATGTAAGTGTGGCGACAGGTTACGGCAATAGAGTTAACAATATCGGATTAATGGGTCAGCGACAAAATTTCATACTGATTAGCTGTCTCATAATTCTCTGTGGCCTCTTGATGGCCATTTTAGGGCGAAAGAGGATAGACTCTACAGAATCCAGTGATAGTTATGTTAAATGCCCTTATTGTGCAGAAATGATTAAGGCGGAAGCGCTTAAATGCAAGCATTGCGGCAGTGATGTTCAGGAAAAAATAGAAGAAATAACCCTTAAGAAATTTAAGCCATCTAATGTCCCTCCTGAGTTTTTTTATAAAAGAAGGAAGGATGGGATAGAGTTAATAGATGACAGGGTTAAGGAGTTATCAGAAACGTTGATAAAAGCAAACATAGACAAGGACACTCAAGAGATAGAGCTTCATTATCAATCGGAAATAGAGAGCCTTAATAAAGGGTTGCCAAAAGCAATTCAGAAACAATTTCAAGACAGGTATGTATACTGGCTTCACAGCATTGATTTGGTCAAGGTAGACCCTATTGTGGAAGCTGCAAAAAAAGCGGTTAACACAGAAGATCTTCTTATAAAGAAAAGAGACGGCTTCATGATAAATGATGATGGAGTGAAAAAGTTAGTTGAAGCATTTTTCGCTCAATCACCGGATTCAACTGGCATCTATAGAGACTTTGAAGATGAAATCGCCATAATAAAACGTACTCTACCTAGTGAGATTCATGAAACATTCATTAGAAAAATAAAATACTGGGATAGTGAATTGTCAAATAGTCATAGGAAATAACAGCCCCATTCATGCGCTGCACCCCAAAAGTTGGACACTAACCGATTAAGGTGCAGAATCGCCCCTACGGGGCTTTTTTGTTGGTGAACAGGCTCTTGTTGGTCAAGAAATGATTTTTTCTATTATAACAAATTAATATTATTAATTATTTTTGGTATGTTATTTGTTCAGTTTTTTATTAACATTTTCTGCTATCTTCATAAAGAATTCTTTGAACTCATCATTATCTGTATTGCCATCATCGTTTAATAACTCTTCAGCTATAAGTAATGTGACTGCCTTATTGATAGCTGCATTGTACTTCTCTTTATCAATATTAATACTGATGGTTGATGCAGTATCACTTCCATTAACTAATGTGACGTTCTGATGAGAGGAGTCAGCATTGCGCGCGCTATCAATAGCCTCTTGGAGCATCATAACGATCTCGGTGTTCATAGAGCGCCCGTTTTTTTCTGCAATCTTCGTTATCTCATCCCTCATGCCAGCAGGCATACGGACATTAAATCTATCCATTTCTTGGCTAGGGTATTTCTTAGTCATGGTTCACCTCAAGTTATGATGAATTCATCATAGCACCAACTTGACATTAATATAAATGATGCTAAATTGGTTCTAGTTCCAAGTTGGTTTTAGTTCCAAATTGGTTTTGATAAGGAGATATTACATGAGTAGCGAATTACACAGCCAGAACAAAAGCACCCAATTCAGCTTGAGATTGCCAGATTCAATGCGAAAGGAATTAGAGGAAAAAGCAGGGATGGATTTTATTTCTTTGAATTCAGCAATCGTAATGCGATTAGCAAAGTGTTTGAGAGAGGAAAAAGGACATGCAGTACAATAACAACGAAGCCCCAGTTGCACGAACAACTAGGGCCTCTGAGTGTTATTTACCACGTGAGATAAACAACGTAGCCATTGTAACGAATGACCATCCTATTTACTAGAGCACTTGCAGGTGTTCTAAGAGTGAAAACCAGTATTTTGCCGTTACTGGTATCCATAGGTATATCACTGGAGAGAGATATATGAAGTCAATTATCAAACATTTTGAGTTCAAGTCAAGCAACGACCAATTAGTAACCATTTCTGGGCTGAAATATAAAGGCCAGCCGGTGTTCTTAGCTGTAAAGTTGGCTGAGGCGTTAGGCTATGCGCAGCCGGCTAAGGCTCTAAATGACCACTGTAAGTCTTTGATTAAACTTAATTGTGCTGATACGGAACAATTAGGATTGGGGTTTAGACCCAAAGGTATCATTCTTGTTGGTCAATCAGATGTGTTCAGATTGATAATGCGCAGTAATTTACCCTCTGCTGAGCGTTTCCAAGATTGGGTGTTTGAGTCTGTGCTTCCATCCATTATGGAAACAGGAAGCTATTCTATCAAACAGAGTCAGTCAGGCTTACCTGAGTTCAGGAAAGCCAGAACGCTGAAAATGTCGGTTGATGCGATCAGTAGTCTGTTTGACCTGATGCCAAACTTGAGCAATGAAGCGAAACAGTGCGCAGCAGCTAATATTGTTAACCCTATTGTCGGCTTTGAGGCTGTTCCTCTTCCTGTACTGGAGGAGAAATACTACACAGCTGGTGAAGTGGGTGAGATGTTGGAAGTGTCGGCGAACAAAATCGGAAGAGTTGCCAACAAGAACAACCTCAAAAATGAACAATATGGGAAGTTCTTTTTGGACAAATCAGCGCACTCAGATAAACAAGTCGAAGCATTCCGTTATAACGAGAACGGTATCAAGGCGCTTAGGCATCTGATTCACGGTGTTGAAGTAGCTTAAGGATTTGAGCCAAGGAAGGCAGATTAAACAATAATCTTTTTAATAGGATTGACTAATTTATCAGTAATTTTTGGTGTTAACAATGAATGTTTACCTTATATACGAGTGTAATTAGCTGAATATTCGAAGTATATCGCAATTCGCGGTTAATCACCTTTACAAAACGTTACAGTAACGTAATAAATAGTACCGCTCTAAAACGGCGAAGCCCCCAGCTAGTGCAATAGTCAGGGGGCCTCTAAATCGTCTAATACCATTCCAAGGAAAATAGACATGACCATTATAGCAATTAGCAAAACGAATAACACTAATCAGTTAACTTTCCGCAGTAACGTTTTTAATCCAGTGTCTCATGCTAATGACATTTGGCTCACTGCTCCTGAGTTAGCCAAAGCGTTACAGTACAAGAAAACAGATGCGATAACACAGATTTACGACCGCAATTCGGATGAATTTACCTCAGCCATGACAATGACCCTCAATTTGAGGGTCAATGGGATAAACAATAGCTTACGTAAAAAATTGGTTAGAGTCTTCTCTCTTCGTGGTGCTCATCTGGTCGCTATGTTTTCTAAGACGAGTGTTGCTAAAGAGTTTCGCAGATGGGTTCTGGATATATTGGATAGGGAAGTTGAAAATAACCCGACTGTAACTAAAACCACAGTCCAAGATCGGACACCTCTTCGTGGTCTGGTTAATACCCTAATGGGTAAGTACGGGCTAAATAGTAAAAAGCTGTTCCAGATGGTTCATCATGAGTTCGGTGTTAATCATATTGATGAGCTAAATAATGACCAGCTTCCCTCAGCAATAGAGTATCTGGCGACTAAAGCGATTGAAGGTGAGTTTTTAGGTAAAGAGGAGCTACCAATCCCTAATAATTACTCTGGTTTTACTGGCAGATTGCTGATGGAACTTGAACGCGGCGAGATACTTTATTCTCAGGCGCTAACACCCAGTCACCATGTATCAACCTTAAACGACTTTATGGAAATAGCTCAGCGAGCTGGTTATCTACTGATACATAAAGAAGATATGCAACCGATGATGAAAGCATTGGAAGGTAAGTTCAACGCTTAAGATCAAGCCATGGAGGGCTAAAAATCGGTGCAGTTTGACAAATTTTAATCATCAATAGAACAACAAAGAAACAAGTTTTCTTGTTGAACCTTAAGTTCAAACGGTCTAATATTACCTCAGTTATATTTATCAATGAGCTAAATGCAAAATAGGCTCTTCTTTTAATTTCATAACGTTAGGGGGCTATATGAGAACTGAGCATACCAGATCTATACAGACTATTAGCCACTCGACAGAAGTTATTGATTCTTTCTTTGATGAACGGTCACAGAAGGAATTCTCCGTTAGGCGATTAAGTTTCAGGCACGATCCTAATCGGCAAATATTTATCGTAACGATAAGTAATGATAATAAGAGTGATAAATTCTATGTTGTCCCGTTTGCTGAACTTACTATATGTAGAAATAAGATAAGGTACCTTGTTAAACCAACTCAGCAATATCCTGACTTGGAAGACAGCTTTCCTTCAATAAGCAGCAACATTGAAACAGCTATTTGTGATTTTATTCGGAACTATCGTCCTGCTTGCCACTAATACCTGACTGAGATAACAATGGCGCTTAACCAATTCAATATAAAGGATATCAAATGACACAGCCGCTACTCAAAAAGGATGCATTGGCGGATGAATTAACTGATGCATTGATGCGTGGTGATTCTATTACAGAGTTTAAACTTCGCCGCTATCTAAATGACATCGAAAAATATAGTTCTGGCATTGAATTGGCATATCTGAAAGCGCTTGCTAACGGCTTGGCTAATAAGAAAGGTAAAGCGATTGAGTATTTTGAGATAGCATTGCAAATCCCCAATATTGTTTATGCTGGCAATTACTTGGCCTATATCCATCAACGTGGACTTTTCTCTGAGCGAAGAGAACTATCCCAGAAATTAGCGCGCCAATATGAATCTCCTTCTTTTTGCTTTATGGCTTATCAGGTAAATATCTTTCATGGCGATGTATGCAGCGCCAGTGAATTTTATGAAAAATACTTGAAACTCAGCCAAGAAAAGGAAAGCGAACCTGTTATTAAAAATTTTCAGGGGGCTAAAACGATGTTACAGGACTTTTTAGATGGCTCCGGCCTAAACAGAGATCAGGTTGCCATAATAGCAAATAACATTATTGATGTTATTGATACTCATAAAGTTAAAGTTTCTGGAATAGAGATTCTTTCCACCATAGGTCATGAAGAAAAAGTTAACATGTATAGTTTGTCTGTTTATACGGATGATGCTGAACTTTTGACTACTATGAACCTTGAGCTTTCGTATAAGCTGGCAGAATATGATGAGTTGTTGGATAAAAAATTTAGTGCTTTGATCAGAGGGGATAGGCACGAGGAGAGGGAGATTGAGCTTTGTCTATAACATGTCAGGACTTGCTAAATTTTGCTGAGGATTGCTCTTCCAGAAATGATGAGGTTGGATATAGAAATGCAATCTCCAGAGCTTATTATGCAGCCTATCATAATGTGTATCCTGCCATGCAAGGAGGTCCAAAAGATAATCATCAAGGCCTGATTGATTATTTAAAAACCGACTCTTGGAAAGGTAATGAAATTTACAATAAAACCGATCTGATAGCGCTAGGCTATATGCTTCAATCTTTGAAAGACAACAGGATATTATCAGATTACAAGTTATCTCACGATATGAATGAAACGGATGCAAGAGTGGCAATAACCACAAGCAAAAAAGTATTCGAAAAAATCACAGAAATGACCAAATCAAAAATAGCCTAAACCCGCCCGCTTCAGCGGGTTTTTTTTATACCCAAATCACAACCCTGTCGATGAATTATTTGTCAATAATTTCAGGGCAGCGTTGAGTGTCGCCGCGCGATCTGCGTCATAGGTGCCTGAATATTCCGAATTAAAAATCTCTGCTATTGCATCGGCGATTGTTGTTTCATATATCGGGGTGTTTTTAGCTAACAATTGACAGACAGCACGCCCTATCAGGATGTGTACGTTAGTGTTCATAGGAATACCTGTGTTGGCTGGAAATCATTCTAATTTTAGGCTCAATAACCAATTTATCAAGACTGCGCATGGCGTGGCCTTTTCTCTATCTGCCGCCTAGTGCGGTTTTTTATTGAAATAACCCCGCCGAAGCGAGGTTTTCTTTTATAGGAGCTTATATGGCTACTGAAGAGTTTAAATGGCGAACTCAAATCCAAGATTCGCCTAATGGTGAATTTAAACATCGAGTCAAATCAATTGAGTTTGGTGATGGCTACAAGCAAGTCGTCACTGATGGAATTAATTCCGAAACTCAATCATGGCCGTACTCTTATATGGGGTGCAAGGAAGAGGTGATGCCAATATTTAAGTTTATCCGCCGTCACACGGCGAAATCATTTGTCTGGACACCGCCATTCGGAGAGAAGGGGTTATACCGGGTAAAAGCCGACTCAATAACTATGACCCCTTTTGCCAGCGGAGTTATGAAAATATCAGCAACTTTTGAACAGGCATTCAGTGCATGACTATTAACGCAGATCTACAACGTCTTGAACCCGGGGGCAAGGTTTTATTGTTCTCAGTTGATGGCTCAGATTTTGGTGGGCCAGAATTGTATTTTCACAATTTTCCCGTTCCTTACACAGAAGCGGAATTAGAAGACCCTGACGACTTGCCGATTAAATCCATTTGGTGGCAGGGGGTGGAGTATAAGCCGTGGCCCGTACAAATTGAGGGGATGGAAGTCAACGGCGATGGCAGAACGGTATCACCTACGCTCAGTGTTGCCAATCTGGATGGGGCTATCAGCGCGCTGTGTCTAGCGTATCAAAACATGGCTCAGGCTAAGGTGACTATTCATATGACCTTTGCCCATTATCTGGACGCCCGCAATTTTCCCGAGGGCAACCCAGAGGCCGACCCTACACAGGAAAAAATTGACGTTTTCTATATTGACAGCAAGACACATGAAGACAATGAAAGCGTCCAGTTTGCCTTGTCTTCCCCGGCTGATTTACAGGGAATACAAATCCCCACCCGACAGATACACAGTCTTTGTACTTGGTGTATTCGTGGACTGTATAGAAAGTCACCCTGCAACTACACCGGAACCCGGTATTTTGATGAAGACGGTAATCCGGTCAATGATCCGTCGCGGGATGTGTGTGGTGGACTAATGAGTGATTGTAAAGCTCGATATGGTGAAGAGTCTCAATTGCCATTTGGTGGTTTTCCCGGTTCTGCACTATTGAGGCGATGATATGGATATACTGCGAAAATCGATAATTAACGCCATCATGACTCACGCCAAGGCCGAATACCCCAATGAATGTTGCGGGCTGGTTATCCAGAATGGACGAAGGCAGGAGTATGTTCCCTGCCGCAATACCGCCCCTTCCCCAACAGAGC
>NZ_NITZ01000034.1:21659-25027 GCF_002632615.1 Xenorhabdus miraniensis | reverse complement strand
TCTTCACGTCCAACTAATTGCGAAATACTGTAACCCGACGTTCCGGCGGCGAGGTGACTGCATGAAATAGATTTGTAATCCAGCATCACCACTTCATGCGGCATGGCGCCGTTGTCGTCGATGGAATGCGGATAATGATAGGAAACATCAACAATGCTCGCGCCTGTCAGTTTGATTTCATAAAAAAATTCCAACTGTCCCATTGGATTGATCCGGTAACACATAAATTTCGCCTCCAACAACTCGTTACCGTTTATTGCCATCGCTAACAGGGGAGAGGATTTATCGAGGGGCTTCACAAAGCTGACAGGGTGATGATTGACGTTCTGGTCTCGGCTCATCGCGTGACTGAGGCTTAATACCTGTATCTGATCTTCCCGTCCTACCTGATACCGGTTGCCGATAGATTCGGGTGTTGAACAGCCCGCAGAAATAAGACCTTGCTTCTTGCCTTTTAACGACAAGTAAATGAGGTATGACATGCGTGTTTCTCCTGTAACATGATGTCCAATCAATGCGCAATAAGGCATTTCATGAAGCAGGATATAACAGTTATTCTTATCGATTCCAGCATGGATAAAAGAACATCAATAAGTTTGTGATTAACGTCTCCTCTTAAACAAAATCAGATAATTACCTATTTTAAATTTCAGGTAATACCCTAAATAAAATCATGTTGACGTGATAGCTTTCCTTTTCTGGTTTGTCCGGCTTTTATTTTCCTGCCAGAGATACCCCCCTGAAAATCTTTTTTACCCTCTCAGTTATGCACCCTGTGCACAATTTCCTGAAAGCCTTGCTACCTCTGGGTTGGTCGTGATTAATAGGATATTCACTGACTGTGTCCCCTGTTCACCCCTTTTTTACACTAAATGAAGAGAATGTAGAGTTGATGTATAGTTAAAAAATAACTATACACCTATTATTTTCTTTTAAATACAGTCAGATATTCGAAATGGTGCATGGAGTGCAGACTTAAACTCAAGAAGTTTATACAGGGGATTTAAAGCCCCTGCATTCAGGCACAGAGGGCAGCCACTCTTCCGCTTCGTCTGACAGCTCAACGTTATAAATGTAGCCTTTCTTGGTTCGCACTTTCCGATATTCCTTCCGGTATTCCTGCATAATCTTCGGTATCGATTCACCAAATTTTGTCAGGGTTAACGGGCGTTCAAAGCCGTGCGCTTCCATAAAAGAAAGATAGGCATGATACAAATACATTCTCGGTGCCCGTGGGCTGATATTTTTATTTCCCATCTTCATGCCAGTCGCCTCATTGACGGAAACCAGATAACCACAAAAGCGATATAACGGATCGGAATGGCTTTTCACCGTTAACGCTTCGTTGGAATCGCGTTGCGCTTGTAGCCGCTTTTTAGCCTTGTTCTGGTCGGCAAATTCGTTTAATAAATGGCGGATAATGACAGGCAGTTCCCGGCTGATTTTCTCCGCCAATTGCGGATCTTTTTCTGACTCTTTGACCGGATGGTTAAACGGGAATATCACCCGCCGCCGTGCAATACCGCCGTTGCGTTCGGTAAAGCTCATGGGTTCGTTATTGGTGGCTAATACCACCGCCTTGATGACCGTAGAAAATTGCTTTTCGTACTTCCCGTCAACTTCAATCAGGTCACCGCCTGTAATGGCTTTGATGCCTGCTCCCTCACCGACATATTTAACCTGATCGGGCAGCGTAATCAGGCTTTTTCCGACAAACTGATAACGCCCCCGTGCTTCGTCCAAGGCTCTCATATTGCCACTGGCGGTATTGTGCTCACCCGCTAATAACGTGGCGATATAGGTAAAGATGCTTTTACCGCTGCCACCTTCGCCCGTCACTTCAATAAATAGCTGCCAGTCATAACGGTTTGCCAAAATCATAAACAGGGCGGCTTTGATTCGATTCATTTTATTTTCATTGCGTCCCGCCGCATGGGACAGCCAGCGATAAAAATCGGGGGCATGAGCCTGTAGGTTCTCATCGGTTGTGGGTGGGGTAAATTCAATGCCGTTATGGTTCATTAACCAATGTTCCGGCTGGTGAGAATAAAACTGCTTGGTTGATAAATCATACACCCCATTACAAAACCCAATTAAATCCTGCCGTTGTTCGCCGATAACCGGCACTTGTAGTTTCATGGCACAAATAGCGTTATTGATCCCGTTCGGGCTGTAAGGGGTTTCGTGTTGGTCGAAGATGGCTACCATTGCGCGGCGCAGCGCGTTATCCGACACGGTTTCCCATATCGCGCCGTTATATTGGTAAACCATTTCGCTTTCAAGGCTTACCGCCACCTTGCCGTAGCGCTCAGCCAGCAGTGCCCCGCGCTGACTGGCAGCCATTTGTGCCAGATTGTTATTGGCCTTTTTGGTCTTCACTTCGTGGATCACTGCCACTTCTTCTATTACGTCCACGGGGGCTTTTCCTCCGACCTGATATAATCCGTGATTAAATGCCTGCTTTGCTGCCTCAATACCGTGATGCTGGCGATAATCGTCCCAGTCGGCTTTCAATGCCGTAGGCGGTAACGTGACCCATCCGGTAATCGCTTTAGCGGTCTTTTCTGCCGCCATTTTGCCGACGTTCTTCTTCGGCTTGCCGTTGTTGTCCAGTTCCCCCGATTCATGCCAGTCATTATCAGCAGCAAGGATAATTTTCACGTCTGACCACCGTTCTCTCACCAGTCCGGCCACGACGGATAAATTTCCCTCATCAATCGCCGCCAGTACCCGACCTTCATGTAACTGGCTGACAGTGAGTGCCGTTGCATAACCTTCGGTAATGATGATTGTGTCCGGCGTTCCGGTAATCTCGGATACGGGGATAAAACTGCCTTTTTTCTGCGTACCAGAGACAAGGCGCTTTTCACCGTTGGGCTTGATGATCTGTGCGCCTGTGATTGTGCCGTCCAGAGTTTGAGTAACCAGCAATAAAGCGCCGTCTTTCAATAACCGCTGATTGGGGCATTGCAGCCCCTTTTTAGCCAGATATTGAGATTCACCCGTGACAGAAGTTGCAACCAGCGCCGCGATGCGTTCCGCAATGGATTTTACTGTTCGGGGCTTTTCTTTGGCGGGCTTGAATTCTGGCAAGGGAAGCGCCAGCGCACCAGAAACTAACTTAGCGGCTTCAAAAATCGTGATCCCTTTCGCCCTTGCCACTAAATCCAGCCCGTCACCGTGATTCGGCTCATCACACTGGCGACAATGCCAGTCACCGTTATGGTGATCATCAATGAAGTGGAAACGGTCAGTTCCGCCGCATATTGGGCAAGCACTATGTTTGCCCCGCGTTGGAACATCAACACCACAGGCAGGTAACAGGCTTTGCCAGTGATTTATGGCCGCGTTCTTCACGGTATGGATAA
>NZ_NITZ01000034.1:0-21559 GCF_002632615.1 Xenorhabdus miraniensis | reverse complement strand
GGCAAGCACTATGTTTGCCCCGCGTTGGAACATCAACACCACAGGCAGGTAACAGGCTTTGCCAGTGATTTATGGCCGCGTTCTTCACGGTATGGATAAGGTCTATCGGGCGGATGTTTTCACTACTTTGGTGGCGGTTATCTCCATGTGATGAGGTTTTCTTCATGATTTATTCCTCATAAACAGCCGCTTGAAGCGCATGATAAACGCCCTGATTGATATCACAGGCCAACGCAATCAGGTTATTTAAATCGATAGAACATTCATCCTTGGCTTTTTCAAGAATGACGTAGAATAAAGAAGTCGCCAGCTTTGTATTGTGCATGGCTTGAGACAGTGAAATAGGCGTTCTGCGCTCGTATATTCTGACTATTTCAACATTGAGGGATTCATCATCTGGCATACAAGAACTACGAATACCTTTGGCGGCTTTTTCAGCACCACGCAATGTCTTGTATTTGTAGCGGACAGTGGCTTTTTTTACCTTGCCTGTACGCTGATTTGTGGTGGTGATAATGATCTTAAACATGGCTTACCTCCTGAATGGAGATAGGACACATGGAATGAATAGCTATCAGTCGTTGATTGCCTGATACAATTAGGAATGTAAATTTAAGGCGAGTTTGGTTAGACTGTGTACCAGCCATAATCGTTACCTCTATTAACGGTTTGGTCAGATGCCTCGTCAGTGTTCCACCACTACGGGGCATTGCTTTTTTATGGTGCTCATCTTTATAATGGTTCGCACCAATGTTTAATAAACTACCATAATGGTTCGAACCAATGCAAGATGAAAAAAGCAAAAAACCATATGAGCGAAATAACAGTACACGCCGGACAATTCGCTTTGAAGATGAGCTACTTAAGCAAATTGAAGAAGTTGCTGATAAAGGTAATTTCAGTTCATGGGTCAAAGATGCCTGCCGTGAAAAACTTCTGGCTTTAGGTGTTGCGCCTAAAATATGAACAAACCAGTAAGAGCTTCGATTTCTAACTAACCCTCTTAAAGAGGGTTGTCTATCAAATTGATAATTACTTAATCTCAAAGAATCTCTATCGCTAATATCTACCATCACACCAATTATTCCCAGTTTTAGAGTGAGTTAGATCGCTGCCAATTAAGACAGTTGATTTTTTCATGATGTCATGTATTAATTGGCAGATTTACGGCTATACGGGTTATTGATGTTTTCTACTGTTGGCGGATTACGTACCCAATGCAGCAGATCACTAAGCAACCAAGCGCAAGAATTGCGGCCTAGTGGCTTACGGGCAGGGAAACGGCCTTCATTTTCCAGTTTCCATGCTGACGTTCTGGAAATAGAGGTAATGTGTTGGCGTTCCTTTTCACGTATAAGACGATCATAAGGTTCGCCATATTCAGAAAGGATAGAGCGGCGTTCTTCAGGTGTAGGAATGCTGTATTGAATGGTCATGTTACCCTCACTGTTTAATTGTTTTTGTGAGGGTATTTTACTTAAAAGAAATCATTACGGAAGGAAGCGATATTTGTTACGTATATATCACAATTATCATGCTCATCATTAAACTCATTAATTCCCACTATTGAGCTGCCTTTAATATAACCACATTCTCATAATGACCCGTCAATACATCTAGCCGCTCACACCACTTGTTTAAAGCGTCTAGTTTCTCTGGTAGGTATTGGCTCTTGTTGTAGATAGCCATGACACCCGGTAAGATATGGCCTAAAAGCTGGTCAACAATATGTGGAGCTATTCCCATATCATTTAAATTTGTGGAAAAAGTTCGTCTTAAATCATGTAGCGACCATTTATCCGCATAACCTAATTTTTTCCATATCTTAGTTCCATACTCTGATACTGTTTCGGTGCTTTTTAACTCGCCTAATAGGTAATCACTTTTATGATTTTGATAAATAAGTCTTTCTAAGAACGACTTCATACATTCCGGTATAGGGCGAATAATTCTTTCACCTGTCTTGCTATTTTCTTTTGGGACAGTCCATAGCATGGAATTAAAATTCCATTCTGAACATTTCGATAATCTGATCTCTCGTGTCCGACAACCAAAAACAACCAAAACTTTCAATAAATTATTATAATAAGGTAGATAGACACCTGCGTTTATGGACTCCCATAATTGCCCAAGTTCATCATCTTCTAAATACCGCTGACCTTTTTTCTGTTTTTTCCCAACATCCTGAATAGTTAAATCATCCAATACATGGCTTATTGCATACCTTCTTACCCGGCAAAATTTCAGGGCTTGTTTGCACAATTGAAGAATACCACCAGAAGCCACTGGAGCTTCCTTTTTCATTCTGTCAAAGCATTGCAGCCAATATATTATTTCACAGTCAGACAATGCCATTTCACCAATATAGGGATAAATATGTTTTTCTAATTGACGAATGAGGCTATCAATATTGACTCGGTTTTCTCTGCCATAGTGTTCTATCCAATATTCGATAGCGTCTTTTACAGTGACTGGTTTTAATGATTCTTGCATCGTTAAGTTAAATTGGAGCTTTGGATCTTTACCGGATGCCAACCAGTTACGGCATTTATCCCGTGTTTCACGAGCTTGTTTGAGGGGCATATCAGGATAGCGCCCAAGGGTAAGGCGGTTTAATTTCTTGCCATCAAGTCGGTAGGTAAAGACCCAACTAATACCACCAACTTTAGATGCTTTTGCACTCAATCCAGCACCATCGGCAAAAAACTCAATATTGTTCCTTTCTTTTCCGTGTAGGGTTTTAAGTTTTTTGTCACTGAGCTTGTTTAGTTCGGCAGCCATGATCACCTAAGATATTTATACAAATGTTTATATGCAGTGTGCTGCAAGAGTGGGAAAACGTCAATAAGCACTGGAACAATGCACAGGTAGGGAAATAATTAATTGTCTGATTTTAATATAAAAATTATAATCATGGACAAACATCAAAACATTAAACTAATATATATTAGGTATATTCATTTCTGCTTTCATTTTGGTTAGTTTATGAATATTAGCAGTATACCTGTTAGTATCAATAAACGCATTTTCATATTGATTCCAAAATAAAAGCAGTGATAATTAACGTTGATTCAATTGCTTATTAGATAGGCTTACTAACTATGGAAATTCGGGTATTTCGGCAAGACGACTTTGAAGCCGTCATCACACTTTGGGAACGCTGCGATTTGATTAATTCTGGTGATGATCCAGAAATAGATATTGAGCGTAAATTAACCCATGATGCTGATTTGTTTTTGGTTGCTGAAGTTGCCGGGGAAGTAGTTGGTACAGTTATGGGTGGCTACGATGGGCATCGGGGGCATGCGTATTATTTGGGCGTTCATCCTGAATTCAGGGGCAGGGGAATTGCTAATGCGTTGATTGCTCGTTTAGAAAAGAAATTATTGGCAAGAGGTTGTCCGAGTATTTTGATCATGGTGCCAGAAGAAAATGATGCAACAATTTGTATGTGTGAAAAGATGGAATATGATTATTTGGGGCAGGAAAGTGCCATTTTTAGTAAACGATTGATTATTGATTAAAATATAAAATGGCTGAGTACTATATATGTTATTCAGCCATTATTTTTTTTACTATGACTTTTATAGAATGAGTCAGTTTTCTCATGTATTTGTTTTTTGTAACAAGGAGATCCTTTGACAAGTTCGGCGTTTTATTATCTGTATCAAATATAATTTTAGCCTGAATGTGTCCATCTTTATCTTTAAGGATATAATACTTTTCAGGAATCGAAGTTTCAGATTTTCCTTCTAATACATGCCAGTTAGAGTCCAACCGGTAATCAATATATTGTTCTCCAGGCAGATCCATTGTTTTCTCCTGCACTGTATTTTTGTGAACATTGACTTACAGTACTGTTTGTTTTTTAAATAGATCGGCAATGTCATGTTATTAATGTGTTGTTAACATCAATTTTACATTTCTATTGATGAATGGTTTTAATAAGGGAATGTTTTTTTGAAAATGTGGTCTGATAGAGGTCAAGCCATTGTCATAGAGACTTCAAGGTAAAAAATAGTGATGGATAAATTTTTTGTATTCAATTTCCTGCCTAAACAACGGAGCATTACACTCAGTAGTTTAGTTGGGTGCTCATTTTTGTTAACCGCTTGTGCCGGGACAGCGGGGTTTTCATGGTCTTCTTTATCACCTTTAAACTGGTTTGGCAGTTCTCTGAATGTCTCTGAACAAGGGGTTGGAGAAATTAATACACAGACAGACATGACTCAATCCGCAATTGAACAAGGCTTGGGAGATAAATATCGCCTGCGTAGTGGTATGGAAACGCAAGGGGGGCAATTAATTAGCGTGATTCAGGGAATGGAAGGCGATCAGGTAAAACTCGAATTTTATGGTCTCGTCAATGGAAAGGTTAATCGTATTGATGTATTGGATGAGGGAATTAAAACGGTCTGGGGAACGAAAATAGGAACCCCTTTCTCTGAGCTGTATGGCAAGGCATTTGGTGCATGCCAGCGATCCAATGATTTCACCATGCAACCTACAGTTATCTGCCGTGCTCCGCAAAGTTCGCATGTCAGTTATGTTTTTACCGGAATTTGGGATGGTCCTGAAGGATTATTGCCTTCTGATGATGTTCTGAAAGATTGGAAGATTTCGCGTATTATCTGGAAACGCTGATAAAATCTCAAAGAGAGTTTTTATTAAAGTTAAACTCTCTTTTTTCCACCTGTTTTCCACCTGTATATGAAGGGAAACAGCCAAAATCGTTATTACCTGTATTTTACTATTATCATCCTAAATGAGTAACCTTACATTCCCTGTACCTTATCTCGTTTCATCATTTCTCATAAGAACTTGGTATATAAAACAGTAGATAGTTAGCTATCCTGTTATAAATATTCTGGATACAGTATACCTTTCATCTTTCAAGTTGCTGCTTTGTTGGCTACGTTCACTCACCTTCGGTTACGTAGTTATAAACATGTGGTTATAAATATGTAGTTATAAACATGTAGCTATAAACATAGAGCCAGCTATCCTTCTGAGGATTTGCTTTTCTTGCCGTCGCTCTGCAACTTGAAATCTATTGGGTGTAGAAGAAATTGTTGTCTAATTGCGTGATGGGTAAGGTGTTAGATGAAGATAATGACAATAAAAATTAAATTATTAAGCAGGTTGGCTGCCATATCATTTTGGGTCAGTCTCAGTGCTTATAGCACCAACGCCTTGGCTGTCGAATTGCTGAATAGTTCCTACGACATTGGGCGAGAATTATTTTCAGGCTTGAATCCTGTATTTGAGAAACATTGGAATGAACAGCATCCTCAGGAAAAATTAACTATTAAACAATCACATGCAGGTTCTTCTAAACAGGCGCTGGCTATTTTGCATGGATTGCGAGCGGATGTAGTCACTTATAACCAAGTCACGGATATCCAGATACTACATGATCGTGGCAATTTGATTCCCGCCAACTGGCAGCAGCGCTTACCAAATAACAGTTCACCCTATTATTCCACAATGGCCTTCTTGGTACGCAAAAATAACCCTAAGCATATTCAGAATTGGGATGATTTAGTGCGCAATGATGTGAAATTAATTTTTCCAAACCCCAAAACCTCAGGTAATGGTCGTTATACCTATTTAGCGGCATGGGGCGCTTTTCAAAAGCAAAATCCACATGAGACAGAGAAAGTACGCCAACAAATGCAACGCTTTTTGCAAAATGTAGAAGTGTTTGATACTGGCGGGCGTGGAGCAACCACTTCGTTTATTGAGCGTAGGTTAGGGGATGTTCTGATTAGTTTTGAATCTGAGGTCAATAATATCCGCAAACAATATGGTGAAGATAATTATCAAGTGGTTGTGCCTCCAGTGAATATTTTGGCTGAGTTCCCCGTGGCCTGGGTAGACAAAAATGTCCAGAGAAACGGTACGGAAGCTGTAGCCAAAGCATATTTAAATTATCTGTATAGTCCGGCAGCACAAAAAATCATCGCCGATTTTAATTATCGTGTAGTTGATAAAGATGTTATGGAAGCTCGGCAACCCCGTTTTCCTGCAACCAAATTGTTTCGTCTGGAAGAACAATTCGGTAGCTGGCCCCAAGTGATGAAAACGCATTTCGGCACTGATGGAACGCTTGATCAATTATTGATGGAAGGGCGTAAATGATGTGGGGATTCAGTAAACGTGTCTTGCCCGGATTTGGGCTGAGTTTGGGCTGTAGTCTGTTTTATACCTGCCTTATCTTGTTATTGCCATTAAGTGCCTTGGTAGTACAGCTTTCCAGTATGACATGGGAGCAATACTGGCAGGTGATTGCCAACCCACAAGTTGTTGCCGCTTATAAGGTGACATTGTTGGCGGCTGCGGTTGCCAGTCTGTTCAATATGGTTTTTGGCATGTTGATGGCATGGATATTAACGCGCTACCAATTTCCGGGGCGCAGTTTACTTGATGGTTTGATGGATTTGCCGTTTGCTTTACCGACGGCAGTTGCTGGTTTAACGTTGGCAACGTTGTTTTCTGCAACCGGATGGTATGGTGCCTGGCTTGGTCATGTTGATATCAAAGTCACGAATACTTGGCTGGGTATTGCGGTAGCAATGGCATTTACCAGTTTGCCTTTTGTCGTTCGTACTGTGCAGCCAGTACTTGAAGAACTGGGGCCTGAATATGAGGAAGCCGCACAGACATTAGGAGCAAGTCGCTGGCAAACTTTTCAGCGGGTTATTTTGCCGGAGGTTTCACCGGCATTGATTGCAGGGACCGTGCTCTCTTTTACCCGCAGTCTGGGGGAGTTTGGTGCTGTAATTTTCATTGCAGGCAATATTGCCTGGCAAACCGAGGTTGTCTCTTTAATGATCTTTGTTCGCTTGCAAGAATTTGATTATCCGGCAGCCAGTGCAATTGCTTCAGTCATTCTTGCCACGTCATTACTACTCTTGTTTAGTGTCAATGTATTGCAAAGCCGCTTTGGGAAACGGATAGGAGGACATTGATGACTGAGTTTTCCGAATACACAGTGGCACAACATCCCCCGATAAATTGGGGAAAATGGTTGCTGATTGGCACAGGTATACTTTTTTCGGTTCTGTTGCTGGTGATTCCGATAGCGTGGATTTTTCTGACTGCCTTTTCCAAAGGGCTGGACATCGTTACCCAGAACCTTTTCGATTCCGATATGCTGCATGCTATTTGGTTAACAGTGATGATTGCACTTATCACTGTTCCCATCAATTTGGTTTTTGGTGTGATGGTGGCATGGTTAGTAACGCGTTTCCAATTCCCCGGCAGACAACTATTACTGACATTAATTGATATTCCGTTTGCGGTTTCGCCGGTTGTCGCAGGGCTGCTTTATCTCCTGTTTTATGGTGCCAATGGCTGGTTGGGAAGTTGGTTAGGTGACTATGGCATTCAATTAATGTTTTCATGGCCGGGAATGGTACTGGTAACCGTATTCGTAACATGCCCGTTTGTTGTCCGGGAATTGGTGCCAGTGATGTTGAGTCAGGGCAGTCAGGAAGATGAGGCAGCTATATTGTTGGGTGCTTCCGGTTGGACGATGTTCTGGCATGTGACATTACCAAATATTCGTTGGGCATTGTTGTATGGAGTTGTTTTGACTAACGCTCGGGCAATAGGGGAATTTGGCGCTGTGTCCGTCGTATCGGGATCGATTCGGGGAGAAACCTATACGTTGCCTTTGCAGGTTGAACTTCTTTATCAGGATTACAACACAGTTGGCGCATTTACGGCAGCAGCCTTATTGGCAGTCATGGCGATTATTACCCTGATTGTCAAAAGTGCGTTGCAATGGCGTTTGAGCCGTCAGCAAGGGTAGGCTATGGGGGCAGAATATGAGTATTGAAATCACTAAAATCAGTAAATCTTTTGGTCGTTCTCAGATACTGAATGAAATTTCACTGGATATTGAATCCGGTGAGATGATCGCCTTGCTCGGGCCGTCAGGTTCTGGCAAAACGACATTGTTGCGGATTATTGCAGGGCTTGAACAGCAAAATTCAGGTCAATTGAAATTTCATGGGCAGGATGTCAGCCGGGTACATGCGAAAGATCGGCGTGTCGGGTTTGTCTTCCAACATTACGCCTTATTTCGTCATATGACGGTGTTTGACAATGTGGCTTTTGGCCTGACTGTACTTCCTCGTCGCCAGCGCCCCGGTAGCGAGGTGTTGCGTAGTAAGGTCATGGCATTGCTCGATATGGTGCAGTTAGCCCATTTGGCTGACCGTTATCCATCACAGCTCTCTGGCGGGCAAAAACAACGGGTGGCACTGGCAAGGGCATTGGCCGTAGAACCACAAATCCTTTTGTTGGATGAGCCTTTTGGTGCATTGGATGCACAGGTACGAATGGAATTACGCCGTTGGTTGCGTCAGCTTCATGAAGAATTGAAATTTACCAGCGTGTTTGTCACCCATGATCAGGAAGAGGCAATGGAAGTGGCGGATAGAGTGGTACTGATGAATCACGGGCACATTGAGCAGGTTGGAACACCACAGCAAGTGTGGAGTGAACCGGGGAGCCGCTTTGTGCTCGAGTTCATGGGGGAAATCAATAAATTTCGTGGTGAAATTAAAGGCTCACAGCTCTGGGTTGGCGGGAGAGTTTTCCCATTGGATATCACTCCCTTGCATCAGGGGAAAGTTGATGTCTTTTTCCGGCCATGGGATATGACACTCAGTAAACAGCAAACAGCTTCTTGTCCCTTGCCAATTCAAATCGTGGAGGCTAGCCCGCGCGGGCATTTTTCTCTCTTATCTGTCCAACCAATAGGATGGGGAGATGAACTACTCTCAGTTGTCTGGGAGGATAATTCATCTATTCCGGTCAGAGGCGATTATTATTTTATTGGAGGAACAGGTGCTCGCTTATATACGGAAGATTTACCGTTAAAAGTCTTAAGGCTAGCTGAATCGGCCTGATTTGATACATTTTTATTATTAATCCTTGCTTCCCTTTTATAACGGGGAAACCGGGATTTTTTGCTTAATATCTTGCTACCGTATTCTGAATATGATTAGTTGGTTACCCATCCTCATATGAACTAGGTAATACTGTGGCAAGCTTGGAAGACTTTATAGGTAATACACCGCTGGTAAAATTGCAGCAGATCACAGAAGGTGTTGATGCGGAAATTTGGGTAAAGCTGGAAGGTAATAATCCGGCAGGTTCTGTAAAAGACCGGGCTGCACTTTCAATGATCCAGCAGGCAGAATTGCGTGGAGAAATTACCCCCGGTGATGTTCTGATTGAAGCAACGAGCGGGAATACTGGCATTGCACTGGCTATGATCGCGGCAGTAAAGGGGTATCGTTTAAAACTTCTGATGCCTGAAAATATGAGCCTTGAACGGCAGGCATCAATGCGGGCTTATGGTGCGGAATTAATTTTGGTTAGTAAAGAGCTGGGAATGGAAGGTGCGCGAGATTTGGCACAAGAAATGGAGAAAAAGGGAGAAGGAAAGGTTCTCGATCAGTTTAATAACACGGATAACTCACTGGCACATTTTAAAACCACTGGCCCGGAAATTTGGCAACAGACACAAGGCCGGGTGACACATTTTGTTTCCAGTATGGGAACAACCGGCACGATTACAGGTGTGAGTCGCTACCTGAAATCTCAATCAGACAAAGTGCAAATTACAGGATTACAACCCGCAGAAAATAGCCATATCCCCGGTATTCGTCGTTGGTCTCCGGCTTATATGCCAGGTATTTACCAGAAAGAGTTGGTGGATCAAATTTTGGATATCACGCAGTTGGAAGCTGAAACGACAATGCGTTTATTGGCACAGAAAGAAGGTATTTTCTGTGGTGTTAGCTCTGGTGGCGCAGTTTCTGGGGCACTTCGTATTGCGGCTGAAAACCCTGACGCCGTTATTGTGGCAATTATTTGTGATCGCGGTGATAGATATTTATCTACAGGGGTATTCAATTAAGCGTTTTTCGTTGGAGGGAATTTCTACGTTTGGTAAGTGGGAATGGGTTTCTCCCAATGTGAATAACTGACGGATGTTTATTCGGATAACTGAGTCCTGCTTCAAGGGATTTTTTCCCTTTGTCATCATGCTGTATGTTGGAATCCATTGAGATTAGCATAAAAAAATCGCCTCTGTATTATCAGGTTAAATGAGTAAAATACCTGACAAAACAGTGGCGATTCACGAACCATCCAAAAACTAAGATGCTCGGTTATTTTTTGATGCGCATGATGACGGATTCACCAACGATAACTGATCCACTGACCTTAGATAACTCTTTAATTTCGTCCATGTTGGAAATAACAACAGGAGTTAAGGTTGATTTAGCTCTTTCTTCCAGAAATGCCAAATCAAACTCTAGAACCAAATCACCTTTCTGTACTCGTTGACCTTCTTCAGCAATGCGCTTAAAACCTTCGCCTTTTAGTTCAACGGTATCAATACCAAAATGTACGAATAGCTCAATGCCACTATCGGACTCGATAGAAAAAGCATGATTAGTTTCGAAGATCTTACCAATGGTGCCATCAACAGGAGCAACAATTTTATTGCCGGTCGGTTTAATGGCGATGCCATCACCCACAATTTTCTCGGCAAAAACAACATCTGGAACATCTTCGATATTGACTATCTCACCTGACAATGGGGCGATAATTTCAATACTGCCGCTGTTTTTTTTATCGTCTGAAACCAGAGATTTCAATTTATCAAGCAGACCCATGAATCTTCTCCTAATTGTTTTAATGGGACCATGTTCTGGCTAATGTGTTTAGCAGAGTGTTTTTTCTCTGGTAAAAGTGTCAACCAAATCCATCAATTCCTGTGCTGTTGGCTGAACTAAAGCTTGTTCTGCCAGGGCCTTAGCATCATCGTAATTGGTATTACGGATGATCTTTTTAATGCGTGGAATTGATATCGCACTCATGCTGAATTCATCCAAACCCATGCCCAAAAGCAACAGTGTGGCGCGCTCGTCACCGGCAAGTTCTCCGCACATCCCAGTCCATTTACCTTCTGCGTGTGAGGCATCGATAACCTGCTTGATTAGGTTCAACACTGCTGGCGACATTGGGTTGTAAAGATGAGAAATCAGCTCATTACCACGGTCTACCGCAAGAGTATACTGAGTTAGATCGTTCGTCCCAATACTAAAAAAGTCAACTTCTTTTGCAAGATGATGAGCAATGGTTGCAGCAGCAGGTGTTTCCACCATGATGCCCACTTCAATCGATTCATCATATGCCTTGTTTTCATCGCGTAATTGCTCTTTGAGCAATGTCAGCTCAGCTTTCAAGTCCCGAATCTCTTCGACTGAAATGATCATCGGGAACATAATGCGAAGTTTACCAAATGCAGAAGCCCTCAGAATAGCACGTAATTGAGAATGTAAGATCTCTTTACGATCAAGGCAAATACGGATTGCCCGCCAGCCAAGGAATGGATTTTCTTCTTTTGGCAGATTCATGTAAGGCAGATCTTTATCGCCACCGATGTCCATCGTGCGAATAATGATGGCTTGATTGCCAACTGCTTCCGCCACCGCTTTATAGGCTTCAAATTGTTCGTTTTCAGTTGGCAGGGCATCGCGATCCATAAACAGGAATTCGGTACGATATAAACCGACACCTTCCGCACCATTGCGCTCAGCTCCCATGACATCACGAACTGTACCAATGTTGGCGCACACCTCAACTTGATGCCCATCCAATGTGATGGCAGGTAAATCTTTCAGTTTTGCCAGCTCGGCTTTTTCTGTCAGGTATTCGCTTTTTGCGGTTTTCAGTTGTTCGGTTTCAGCATCAGATGGGTTCACATAAATTTGGTTGTTAACCGCATCAAGAATTAGATAACTGCCATTTTTGATTTGTTTGGTTGCGTTGGTTGTCCCAACAATGGCTGGTAATTCTAAAGAGCGGGCCATGATGGAGGTGTGGGAAGTGCGGCCGCCCAGATCAGTAATGAAACCGAGTACTTTATCCAGATTGAGTTGCGCGGTTTCTGATGGTGTTAAGTCACTGGCAACCAGAATCACTTCTTCATCAATCGAACCTAAGTCGATAATTGGCATATCCAGAATATTTTTCAGCAAACGCTTACCGATATCACGAACATCGGCCGCACGTTCTTTCAAATATTCATCATCCAGTTCTTCCAGCGCCTTAGCCTGATCTTCAATGACGGAATAAACAGCAGCATCTGCGGTTGCCAGGTTTTTCTTGATAAGAGTAACAATTTCCTGCTCTAACTCTTCATCTTCCAGCAACATAATATGGCCTTCGAAAATCTCGGCCTTTTCTGCACCCAAGTTTTTTTCGGCTGTTTCTCTGATTATTTCTAGCTGTGCGGAAGATTTGTCGCGGCCTTGTTTAAAGAGGGAAATTTCTTGTTCGACTTGTTCAGGGATAATTTTTTTATGGTTGATAATGATCGGATCTTCTTTCAGCAATAATGCCTTACCGAAAGCAATGCCTGGTGATACTAAGATGCCTGAAATCATACTATATGACCTTACTGCAGATGATTACCTTTCATTGAGCCTTCAGGGGGGAGGCTCTAAATATCCCCGGATTTTATCAACCCGGGGATAAACTGAATGAAATAAATTGGTTCGATAAGTGGACGATTATTCCAATTCACCCATCAGCTTAACTAAATGTGCAACAGCTTGTTGCGCATCATCGCCTTCAGCAGCAATCGTTACAATTGTACCTTGAGTCAATCCCAGTGTTTGTAGTTTAAACAAGCTTTTTGCGCTGGCAGACTTGCCTCCAGAAGTTAGGGTGATGTCAGAAGAAAAGCCTTTTGCTTCTTTGACGAACTGTGCAGCAGGGCGAGTGTGGAGGCCGTTTGGTGCAGTAATAGTAACTTCTTGCTGGAACATAGTATTTCCTCAATAACTTAAATATTCGTTGATAAGCTAAGAGAATTCTAAAGCTAGTGTAGCTGAATTCCCTTAGACTTGTACAACCGTTAAATTGATAATGAAATAAGGTGTATACCTTTCATCTCTCAAATTGTGGTTCGATTGAATACAACTTGAAATTTATCGAATGTATATTAATCATTATCAAAAAATTAACACACTTGATGCCTTCAATTGTTGAATTGGTGTTAATACACACTATTCGAGTCATAGCGGGATTGAATAATCTTTTAGCTGTCGGCTTGGCGATTAATTTCGTGCATCAAAATAATTACTGGTTAAATACTAAAGCTACTTGAATAAATCATCTAGGAAAGCTTTAAAGTTTGATCTGATGCACAAAAAAGCACCCTTAAGGTGCCTTTTTGTCAATGTAATGGAAAATATTACTGTGTGATTTTCAATCACTAGATAAATCAGCAAACAATACCGTACTCAGATAACGTTCAGCCGAAGAAGGTAAAATCACCACAATATTTTTGTCTTTGTATTCATCTTCTTGTGATAACTTGATTGCTGCTGCAACAGCGGCGCCAGAAGAAATGCCGGCAAGAATGCCTTCTTTTTCAGTAACTTCGCGAGCTACCTGAATAGCTTCTTCATTGCTGATTTTAAAAACACGGTCAACTAATGTTAAATCTAAGTTATCAGGGATGAAACCAGCGCCGATCCCCTGAATTTTATGTGGGCCTGGTTTAAGTTCTTCACCGGCCAATTTCTGACTGATAACAGGTGAATCTTCTGGTTCTACTGCGACGATGGTCACGGGTTTGCCACGAGTGTTTTTCAGGTAACGAGCAACTCCGGTGATAGTACCGCCAGTTCCTACACCCGCAACAAAAACATCTATATTACCGTCGGTATCATCCCAAATTTCAGGGCCAGTGGTTTTTTCGTGGATTTCTGGATTGGCTGGATTACTGAATTGTTGCAGGAGTATGTAACGGTTGGGATCGCTGTCATGGATTTCGTTGGCTTTTTCAATGGCACCTTTCATGCCTTTTGCACCTTCGGTCAACACCAGTTTGGCTCCCAATGCTTTCAGGAGCTTACGGCGCTCAAGGCTCATCGTTTCGGGCATGGTCAATGTCAGCTTATAACCACGAGCTGCTGCAACATAGGCAAGTGCAATCCCAGTGTTGCCACTGGTGGGTTCAATAAGTTCTTTATCTTTGGTCAAAGTACCGCGTTTCTCAGCATCCCAAATCATATTGGCACCAATGCGACATTTTACACTGAAACTGGGATTACGAGATTCTACCTTCGCCAAAATGCGGCCATTAGTGAAATTTTTTAGACGTACCAGCGGAGTGTGACCAATAGTTAACGAATTATCTTCATAAATTTTGCTCATTATTCGATTGCCCCTAAAATACCGTTAGATACAGATTAACCATACGCTAACATCTTATTTATGGAAATAAAGTTTCAATCTATTCTTATTATATAAAAGAATATTAGATAGCTATTTTATGTTATTTAGGTTATTTATAATTTATATCACTAATTGTAGTATTTTTGTTGCATTTTGTGGCTAAAAATAGTGACTTCTGCGGAAGTGGAAGAAGATGAAAATTATGATAAACAACCCTGACATAGTAAGAATTATCAGGGTGTTTTGTGGTTAATAGACTGAATTAATTAAGTTTTATGGCCTATGATTCAGGGCGTGCTGAGCGCGGTAACGATCAACCCACATAGCAGTAGCACCACAGACGGCGACTGGCATAATAAATAAATTCACGATAGGGATCATGGTCAGTACGCTTACCGCCGCACCAAATTGGAGATTATCAATTTTGTCTTGCCGCAGCGCATTGCGCATGGTGGAAAAACTAACTTTATGGTTATCAAATGGATAATCACAGTATTGGATCGTCAGCATCCACGCACTAAAAATAAACCAAAGGATGGGCGCAACGGTTTGACCGACCCCTGGAATAAAGTAAAGCAACAATAGAACAACCGCACGGGGAATATAGTAAAGAATTTTTACTACTTCACGTTTTAAAATACGGGGGGTATCTTTGAGTAAATCGATAACACCCGTATCAGGTGCAGGTATGCCTGTCAGGTTTGCTTCCAATTTTTCTGCCAGCAATCCATTGAATGGTGAGGCGATAAAATTA
Source organism: Xenorhabdus miraniensis (assembly GCF_002632615.1). The sequence goes on along the minus strand of NZ_NITZ01000034.1, from coordinate 6,528 downwards.
GCCAGTGTGCTGAAGAGATAAGTAAAAACCAATAAGATGGAAATAACAGCAAGCGGCCAAATCAAATAACTTAACCATTGCATCCAGTCTGGTATTTTATCAAGAGCCCATTGTACCCAGCCGTCTAGTTTCTGATACAGCCACCAAAATGAGCCACCTAACAATAAGATATTGGCCAGTAAGGGTAATAAAACGAATCTCTTAATGCCAGGACGGGTTATCAGTTGCCAACCTTGTGCAATATAATGAAATCCACTCAGACGTTTTGGCAATTTTGTCGAATTCGTCATATTTTCTTATTCTCTCCCAGATGATTGAGACGGTATGATATAGGCAGGATTTTCTACTGACCAGTAGTTTTGTGTGTAAAAAACATCCGAAAAAACAGCGGATATATCTCTTTATGGTAAGAAAAGTATGTAGAGACTTGCACTTGTCTTATTTGACAAATACTCTTATCTAAAGAATATTCCGCCGTAGTGGCACTTACTTTAATCAACAGACTTTAAACAACAGAGATAGCAATGATGCAGGATTTGCGTCTGATATTAATCGTTGTTGGTGCGATAGCCATAATAGCTTTGCTATTACATGGGTTGTGGACCAGCCGTAAAGAGCGTTCATCACTCTTTCGTGATCGCCCAGTTAAACGTCATAAACAGGAGCGCCAGGAAGAGCTGGAAGATAATGATGGCAATGAACTGTTTGATAATTCGCCGAAATCACATGCTCAGGAGTCGGTAAAACCGCACACTGAACATCGTGCTGAGCCTGTTATTGAACGTCGTGAGCCTGAGTCATCAGCAGCAATGTCTGATGATGGTTCCGATCCTTTACTTGCAAGGCATCATCCTGATGTACCAGCAGCAAAAGAAAAGGTTGCCGATAGACAACAGGAAGAGCCGCAACTTGGGTTGTTTGACCCGGTTGAACAAAAAGTTGCAGGAGCAGCGGAACCGATAGCCGGGATCGTTGAAGGGCAATCCATTGAAGGGCAGCCAAAGCTACCTGAAAGTGAAGGGGCGGTTGAATCCGGGCAAACCAAGAAAGAGACTGTGCTGGTATTGCATGTTGCTGCGCATCATGGGCAGGAACTGAACGGTGAAGTGCTATTTCAAAGCATTTTGCAGGCAGGCTTCCGGTTTGGTGACATGAATATCTTCCATCGTCATTTGAACCCATCGGGCAGTGGTGCTGTATTGTTCAGTTTGGCTAATATGGTAAAGCCCGGTTCGTTTGATCCCGATCGAATGACAGATTTTACTACTCCCGGAATTTCCATGTTTATGCTTGTGCCTTCATATGGTGATTCCAATCAGAATTTTAAACTGATGTTACAGGCAGCACAGCGTATAGCAGCAGATGTGGGAGGCGTGGTTCTGGATAGTGAACGTAAAATGCTGACACCACAGATGATTGAGCTCTATAAAACGCGTATCCGTAACACGCTTAATGCCGGTGAATAATTCCTTCTTTTTAGTATCAAGCCCCCGCTAGTCGGGGGTTTTTCATCTCTGGTGAGAAGTCATGGAAAATATTATTGGAAAAATCAACAAACTAAGAACAACATTGCGTCATCATGAATATTTGTATCATGTCATGGATGCGCCAGAGATCCCAGATGCAGAATATGATCGTTTAATGCGGGAATTAAAAGCGCTGGAAGAACAGCATCCTGCGCTGATTACAGCAGATTCCCCCACCCAACGTGTTGGTGCAGCCCCATTAACGGTATTTGAGCAGGTGCGTCATGAAATACCTATGTTGTCTTTGGATAACGTATTTGATGAAGAGAGTTATCTGGCGTTTGACAAACGTGTTCGCGATCGCCTGAAAGATAGTCGGGATTTGGTATTTTGCTGTGAACTGAAACTCGATGGTTTGGCCGTTAGTTTGCTGTATGAAAATGGGGAACTGGTTCAGGCTGCAACTCGTGGAGACGGCACAACAGGAGAGAACATCACTGCGAATGTTCGTACCATTCATGCCATTCCTTTGCGCTTGAAAGGGGAAAATATCCCTGCCTGTGTTGAAATCCGTGGTGAAGTATTCATCAAGCAGGCAGGGTTCGAAAAACTCAACGAAGAAGCACGTCGCACAGGTAATAAAGTATTCGCCAATCCCCGCAATGCAGCAGCCGGATCTTTACGCCAGCTTGATCCGAGAATTACCGCCAAACGTCCGCTCACTTTCTATTGTTATGGTATCGGGGTACTGGAAGGTGGGGAATTGCCAGCAAGTCATTATGAACGTTTGATGCAGTTCAAAAATTGGGGATTGCCCGTCAGTGACAAAATAAAATTGTGTCAGGGCACTCAGCAAGTGATGGATTTTTACCATAGCATTGAAAAACAGCGCCCGACGCTAGGTTTTGATATTGATGGTGTTGTCGTTAAAGTTGATTCCCTTGAGTTACAGGAAACATTGGGATTTGTGGCCAGAGCGCCACGCTGGGCGACAGCCTTTAAATTTCCGGCTCAAGAACAGATGACTATTGTACGTGGCGTTGAGTTTCAAGTAGGGCGTACAGGTGCGATTACACCAGTTGCCCGTTTGGAGCCTGTATTAGTGGCTGGTGTGACAGTCAGTAATGCGACATTGCACAATGCGGATGAAATTGAACGTTTGGGTCTGCGTATTGGTGATACTGTGGTGATTCGCCGGGCTGGAGATGTTATCCCACAAGTTGTCGGTGTTGTGCATGAGAGCAGGCCAACAGAAAGTCAGGAAGTCATCTTCCCGGAACATTGTCCGGTTTGTGGTTCGGATATCGAACGAATTGAAGGTGAGGCAGTGGCTCGTTGTACCGGAGGCTTGTTCTGCGGAGCTCAACGCAAAGAAGCGTTGAAACATTTTGTTTCCCGTCGGGCTATGGATGTAGATGGCATGGGTGAAAAAATCATTGAGCAGCTCGTAGATAAAGAGTATGTCAAAACACCGGCTGATCTTTTCCGTTTGACTGCCGGAACGCTCGCTGGCCTTGAACGCATGGGGCCTAAATCTGCGCAAAATGTGATTAATGCCTTGGAAAAATCCAAAAAAACCACCTTTGCCCGCTTTATTTATTCTTTGGGCATTCGTGAAGTTGGTGAAGCAACGGCTGCTAATCTCGTTTCGCACTTTGGCACATTGGAAAAACTGCGTGCAGCAGATACCGAGGCACTTATTGCGGTTCAGGATGTCGGAAGTGTTGTTGCCAGCCATGTCGTGAATTTCTTCAGCGAAGAGCACAATCAGATAGTCATTGATGATTTGGTCAATAATATCGGTATCCATTGGGAATCGGCTGAAAGCTCGCGCGTAGATGAAGTTGACAGCCCATTTGCCGGTAAGATTGTTGTATTGACTGGCTCATTAAGCCGTCTATCCAGAGATGCAGCCAAAGATAAGTTGGTCGCTTTAGGTGCGAAAGTAACCGGTAGTGTTTCTAAGAAAACCGATCTGGTTATTGCCGGTGAAGCGGCGGGTTCTAAATTAGTTAAAGCTAATGAGTTGGGAATTCCTGTTATTGATGAAGAGGACATGCTTCGTTTATTGGGTGAATAATATACTTTTCACTCAAAAGTATGACTGAGAAAGTGTGATCGAGTTGGCTAAATAGGAATTTGTAGCCGTTTAGATGGTAAATTAATGTGATAATCAGCATAATTTACTATTATGCGTTGCATAAAATACAGTGATAAATTTGCGCAGCATCATGTTCGGAGTTCTTTTTATGTCTCATATTTTTCATTTTTGTCTCGCATTGGTTGTGATTGGCGGCTTGGCGATTTTGGCGAGTAACAATCGGAAGGATATTCGGATTCGTTATATTATTCAGATGCTTATCATTGAACTTTTCCTTGCTTGGTTCTTCTTGAACTCTAATGCGGGTTTGGGAATTGTTAAGGGATTTGATAACTTATTCGTCCATTTATTGTCTTATGCAGCAAAAGGTACCAGCTTTGTTTTCGGGGGCATGATAGAAGCAAATCTGGCGTTCTTCTTCCTGAATGTATTGTGCCCTATCATTTTCATCTCTGCCCTGATTGGTATTTTGCAACACATCAAAGTACTGCCGATTATCATTCGTGCGATAGGTACAGTACTGTCTAAAGTCAACGGCATGGGCAAACTGGAATCCTTTAATGCGGTTAGCTCATTGGTTCTGGGACAATCAGAGAACTTCATTGCTTACAAAGATGTGCTGGGCAAAATGTCTGAGCGCAGGATGTATACAATGGCAGCGACGGCTATGTCGACGGTATCAATGTCTATCGTTGGCGCTTATATGACGATGTTGGATGCAAAATACGTTGTAGCAGCCCTGATCCTCAATATGTTTAGTACTTTCATCATATTGTCGCTCATTAACCCTTACTCTATTGAGAGTGAAGAAGAAATCCATATGAGCAACCTCCACGAGGGGCAAAGTTTCTTTGAAATGTTGGGCGAATATATTCTGGCAGGTTTCAAAGTTGCTTTGATTGTCTCTGCGATGCTGATCGGTTTTATCGCCCTGATTGCGGGTATCAATGCAATTTTCCACTTAGCATTTGGTATTACTTTCCAGGAGTGTTTGGGGTATGTGTTCTATCCACTGGCATGGATCATTGGCATCCCAAGCGATGAAGCGTTGAAAGTGGGCAGTATCATGGCTACTAAGCTGGTTTCTAACGAATTTGTTGCGATGCAGAGTTTGCAAGAAATCGCAGCCCAATTGAGTGAGCGCTCAAAAGGTATTCTGTCCGTATTTTTGGTTTCCTTTGCTAACTTCTCATCCATTGGGATTGTTGCTGGTGCCATTAAGGGACTGAATGAAAAACAAGGTAATACCGTTGCACGTTTTGGCCTGAAATTACTGTTCGGTTCAACGTTGGTGAGTTTTCTATCCGCGGCAATTACTGGGCTGATTTTAAGTATCTAATCAATTCCATAGCTGGATTTGATAAAACTCATTGAAAGTGGCGTCTTGGCAGATGCCACTTTTTTTATGTAGAGTTCTTTTTGACAGCAAGAAAACGAGGCCGACATCATGAACAAAGAAGATCTGTTGGAGATAGCGAATACGGCTATGCCATTTGGCAAATACAAGGGGAGAATGCTGATTGATTTGCCAGAGGAGTATTTACTTTGGTTTGCCCGAAAAGGGGAATTTCCGCAGGGAAAACTGGGCGCATTAATGGAAATGACCCTTGCGATAAAGATTGAAGGTTTGGATTCGCTGGTAAAGCCGTTGAAAAATCCTAATCGTTAAAGCATCCCCTCATTTTTTAGCAAAAACTTCTGCACTCGTTATTGTTAAGGAGTGATATGAGTCTCTTCATTACTTATTGCATCGCTTTAATATCTCACGTGATTAGCTGAAATTAATTATCTGGTTTTGCCATATTTAATGGATCAAACGTTATTGACGCGGGGGAATCATAATGAACTATTTTGACGGAAAAATTGCAATTGTAACGGGGGCGACAACGGGCGTAGGAGAAGGCATTGCTGAGGAATTATTCCATCGGGGAGCGGTGGTTATTATTACCGGACGTCAATTTTTCCGCGCCAGACAGACAGCCCGGAGGATAGATCCGACAGGGCGATATGTTATCCCAATGGAAACAGATGTCAGGGATCATCTTTCAATCAAGGCGTTGATTGACAATACCGTAGAACGGTTCGGTGGATTGCATATGCTGGTTAATAATGCTGGCATTACAGGGCCGCATGGCATCAATATTTGTGATTATTCCATTGATGACTGGAATGATGTGATTAACACCAATCTTAGCGGAACCTTTTTCGGACTGAAATATGGTATTCCTGCCATCATCCGAAGTGGGGGAGGGGCTATTGTTAACCTTTCTTCATCCAATGGCATTGTAGGTATTCCCGGCATAGCGCCTTACACAGCCACTAAACATGGTGTACTTGGCTTAACACGTTCAGCTGCTTTAGAGTTTGCAGATAAAGGTGTCCGAATCAATGCGGTTGGGCCGGGTTATGTTAATACGCCGCATATGCAAACGTTACCCGCAGAAGTCAGGGAATGGATGGCAAATACCCATCCGATGAAGCGTATGGCAACGAGAGAAGAAGTGGCGAAAATGGTAGCATTCTTGCTGTCAGACGAAAGTTCATTTACGACTGGGGCTTTTTACGCAATTGATGGCGGTTATACAGCCCAGTAAATTCAAAGGGAGAAGCTATTTTCACTCACCCCAGGAGCATAGATAACTCTATGTTCATAACTACGTTGGCTGGGGTGAATAAGTGCAGCCAACAAAGCGGTAACTTGAAAGACGACAGGTATATTGATTGTAATTTGTTCTTTTAAAGATATGAGCGAGCATACATAAAAAAAATCCCTGAAAACTTGCATTTTCAGGGATTCGGAGGGTGTCAGCCCTAATACTGTCCGAAAATGTTTCACTTCTTCTGCTGTAGATGATCCCATTAGAGCCTGTCCACCATTTTGTGTAAGTGCCATTTCTTAGTAATGACCGTCAAGGCGATCACCAAACTCAATAATAAAACGACTCATTGCCATTCGCCAGT
>NZ_NITZ01000033.1 GCF_002632615.1 Xenorhabdus miraniensis | reverse complement strand
AGGTTCAGACAGCGTGATATTCGATTTCATAAGAACAGTCGGAAAGTCATCAGATTAACGATTATAACACCAATGCAGATAGTTTATCTGATCAACTTATATTAGATTCTTTATATGTACTTTCTAATGTAAGTGTTAACTTCGTCAGCAAAAGGAACAAATGTGCAGCCAACTAAATATTTATCTTTGAGTCTTTTCTTATGCTCTTTAAGTATACCCACAGCCCTAAGTGTAAAATCTCCTGTAATCTGATGTTCCATAATTTGAGCAATAACACAGCCGCTCATTCCTCGCCAAGAGGGTAATGGTAAAGATTTTGAAATACTTCTCTCTTCAAATATTATATTTTTGTTTTTAGCCTTTTCATCAAGCCAAAAATATACATCTTCATTTTCTTTATTATATTGAAAACTATGAAATGTAATATTGTAAGGATATAATCCTTTATTAGTCCTATCAATATGAAGAGCATTTTTTGATGATGGATACCCCATTATGACAAAAGACGAAGTTTTATTCATTAATGGTCTTTCATCAGAACTAAAAAAAAGCCAACTCTTTTCAAGGGCGAGCATTTCTTCAGAAAAAGGGATTATCGCATAATCTTTCTTATCATTATAAAGAACGTTTAATTTATGAAAAATATATTTATCCCCCTCAATGGAAAAAAAAGGCACTGAGCATTTTTGCAAGTCATGTACTACATGTGCAGCTGTAACAATACAAGGATGTTTCCCATCAAGCATATATAAAAAACCGCTGCCAATAAGTGATGCACTCTTCATGCTAAATTCGTCTTTAGCAAAGAAAGAAACAAAAGATTTCTGCCATTTTTCAAATAGCTTAGTACTACCATTTTGCTTTATCCAAGAAGGCAGGATTTTAATAACTGATAAACATGGGTAAAAATCATAAGAAGAAACCAACATAGAATAAAAACCTCATCAGAGATAACCAAGTATTTCCACATAACAAAATACTAGGCAATAAATAAATATTAGTAAAACTTGGATTCGCCTAATAAGTGCAATTTCTAAGAAAGGCGGTCAGTTGCTATAGTAGGCATCTTTCTCGCCAAAGGAAAATGCACTATGACCTATACACAACTGACCGAAATAGAAAGATATCAGATTTTTAGTTTAAAAAAAGCCGGTTTTACACAACGCTTTATTGCAACATCACTAAATCGCGCTCCATCAACAATTAGTAGAGAGTTGAAACGAAACAGAAAAGCACAAAAATACTGCCCTAAACAGGCTCAGCTTAAAACCTCAGAGCGCCGCCATACTGCGATAAAAGCAGTAAAAGTGACATCCGAGATAACAAAGTTGATTAAACAGTTAATTTGGCAAGATTTAAGTCCTGAACAAACAGTCGGTTACCTAAAAAGGGAAAAGATAATATCTTTACATCATGAAACAATTTATAGATTGATTTACAAGGATAAAATTAATGGTGGTGATTTATGGCAGCATCTCAGGATGGCTAAAAAACCGTATCGTAAACGCTATGGAAGCCATGAGTGTAGAGGTAAAATCAAAAACAGAATCAGCATTGAAAAACGCCCAAAATGTATGGATAAAAAGCAACGTATTGGTGATTGGGAAGGCGATACTATTGTGGGCAAAGATCATAAAAGTGCGTTATTGACCTTAGTTGAACGGAAATCGTTATTTACTATCATCATTAAGCTTAAAGATAAAACAGCAGAAGGTGTCGCAAAAGCAGTAACGAAACACTTATCACGGATAAAAAATAAATTTAAAACAATCAGTTTTGATAATGGTCTCGAATTTGCCGAACACGAACGTATAAGTAAAAATTTAGAGACAAAAATTTATTTTGCTCACCCCTATTCCCCTTGGGAGAGAGGAATAAATGAGAACACGAATGGATTAATCAGAGATTACTTTCCAAAAGGAACCGATTTTAATAAGGTATCGGAGCTAGAGATTAACTTGGTCGCAAACCGTTTAAACAATCGTCCTCGTAAAACACGTGATTACAGAACACCGAATGAGTTATTTAAAGGAACACAAGCTCATTTACTTCGTTCATTATGGTGTTGCGCTTAATATGTGAATCCAAGAAACATTATGATTAAATCGCTACTACAATATTTGTATTCTATTACCCTGAGTATTAAATGTATTTCTTAAACATCGATGTGGTGATCATCACCGCCATCCCCAGCAAGAGTGCCGCAGGCAACAATATCACCGTGGGATACACCACATCCGGCCAGGATAAATACAGCACACAGGGGATCGTGCAGGCGGGTTTAATGCCCCGCTTGGCATGATGGTAAACAAAACTCGATTCATAGCCTGCGCCATACCGGCGTAAATCCCGTCGTCCCAGCCCGTCAACCAGCGCGACCAAAACCACCATCACAAACAGTGGAATGGATAGCACCAAAATAGCCAACCGGATCAGCGTCACCATCGTGATAAACACGGTAGCCAGACAATATTCCCGCAAATAACCCGATACCCCATGTAATACCGCATTGAATTCACGCATAAAATCATTGCGGATATTGAGCTGATAGTGCCGCTGCCCCTGTATCCAGTGCATAAAACCACTGTCGACAAACAACCATTGATAGGCTTGTGTCAGCCAGTCAGAAACCATTTGTGCGGGATTTGATAACAACAGGCTCCGGGTAAATTCCGTGGATAAAAATTGCAGTTCCGTTTTCATCATCGTCTGGCTGTGAGCTGTGCCCTCGTCCGGCCAGACAAAAGTCATGCCGAGGTATTCCAGTAACAGACTGAATAGCCACGACATCACAATAAATCCAATAAGTTGCCACGGCCATTCCCATAACACACGATACAACAGGCCATGCTTGCGGGGCGGTTGGGAAGCGGCTCGGGACGGGTTTTCTGACTGTGCCATGACGTGAAATTACCCCTTCTCTTCCCACCAGTTTTCACTGGTGCGGTAGTGCCGCCGCATATGCTCAGCGATTTTCTGCAAATTGGCCGGCATCAGGTCATCATCGTCATCACCGGTGGGCAACGGCATACGAATTTTCCACAACTGCCCGCCTTCCAGTAGTGCAAATGCCTGTCCTTTCGGCAAATTAATCATCTCAGCCGGCGTCACCAGCGGAGTTTTGACGGTGCCGACCCGGTCCTGCGTGGACGAGGTAAAATCCTGCCCCTGTTCGACATCGGCAATATCGGAATGCCCGGAGACCAGGGTCTTACTGTAGATTTCCACTTCGGGCAGCTGGCTGGTGAGCAGTTCTGCCGTCCGGTTATCCCGCACCCGCAGCATAATCAGGGTATTGAAGTTCCCAATCACCTGCGCCGTTTTGGCCGGGCTACCGATGCGGGCTTCGATATCGGAGGAGGTCTGGGTATAGGCCGTGACCTGCATACCGGCACCGCCGCCTTTATTAATCAGCGGAATAAATTCATCGCCCATCAGTTCGTTGAATTCGTCACAATGCAGGTTAATCGCGAGCTTCCCGTCCTGACGTACCGGTAATCCTGCATTCATACCGTATTTATAAATCTGCCCGGCGACACTAACCAAATCCGCAAACATGCTGTTACCCACTGCCGAGGCCACATCGCTGTCAGACAGTGCATCCAGCCCGATATAGACAATCCCGTTCTTGCGGATCACCTGCTCCCAGTCGAAAATCGGGCGTAAATCGGCCATATTGAGATAATCCGGTGATAACAGTTCTGAAATTTTGCCGGTGGTCAGTTTTTCCAATAAAGGCAGCAGGGAGGCGACAATTTTATCAAAATAGGTGCGGTCATAACGCACGGCAGAACGTAACCCGTCCAGGATCGGGTCATAGAGTTGCTTACCTGCGTCTGAACTCAGCGTCACTTCCATTGCCCAGAGCCGGAACGAATCCGGCTGCCCCTGCATATTGCGCGGGATATCTTTTTCTTTCAGCTTGCCGAGGAACTGATTGATTTGCTCCAACAGAGCAGGTTGCCTGTCTGTCATCACTTTGGTGGCATAGAGCTGATACAGTTCACTGATGTTATTGACGTAACGCGTGATCAGCGTGTAATCCGGCCGGTGCCCCAGTGCCACCAATGCACGGGCAACAATATTGACAAACCGCCAGGCAAATTCACGAAACGCCGCACTGTTCCCTTCGCCACTCAACTGCCCAGCCAGACGGGACGCCACCTCCGAAACCCGGCCAAACCTCCCGACCGCATTATAACGGGCCGAAATTTCCGGCCAGCCCAGATGAAACAGGGACAGTTCACTGCCACGTCCGGCCCGGTGCGCTTCTGCCCAGATGCGTCTTAACAGGTCGGCATCGCCTTTGGGATCGAAGACAATCACCACTTCACCGCGCCGGATATCCTGGGTTATCAGCAGTTCAGCCAGCCGGGTTTTTCCCACACGGGTGGTGCCCATCACCAGGGTATGTCCGACCCGCTCACGCAGATCCATAAACACGTCCGCTTCCTGTGGCTCAATACCGTGGATCACAGAATTACCGCCAACAGGCGGTAGCGGACGTACCGGATTTAACGGCGAATCCTGGCGTAACAGCGCAGATAGCTCAGGCCACCGGTATTCGGTATGGTGTTCCAGTGCACGGGCAAGCTGATAGAACCGGGACGGCTGCACAAACCGCTCGACTTCGGGTCGCCGCGTATCCTGCAAACGCTGGGTATGCTTCTGCTGCCAGCGAAAGCCCTTACCCAGAAATAAACGTAGGTGACTGATGGGGATCTGTTTTGTGCTCATCTGATAACGCGGCAAGCGGCGCAGATTTTTGCGATAACGGATAACCTGAATGCCCTGCCATGTGCGTATCATTGCTAATACCGCAAAACCGCTGGCCATGACATAACTGACTGAAGGAGCCAGCGCGATGGCCCAGGGTGCCCGGATGCAGATAAACGCAGCAACGGCTGAGACCACTGCCGTATTCAGCTCGACAGCCGGGCGTAACAGGGCTTCAACCACATAACGACGGCTCATAGTGAAGGCTGCTGCGTAAGTGTGTTTTCAGTGATTAGCACCGGATAATGTTGTAACTGCAAACGACGAGCCAGCTCTGTGCCGGAAGCCGGTGAGAGCAGCAAATCCGGCACTAATGCCCGCAATGACTGTAATCCTGTTATCGTACTGACATTGACGACCAGTCCCACGGCATGTAATTGCTTAAGCCGCTCAGCATGCTGGCTTAGCCACTGACGTGATTCAGGATCATCGCCAATCAGAAATAACGCCCCAACCCCCGGCAATTGCAGCGATCGGTTTGCGACTGTTCCCGGTGTCAGTTCTGGTGTGTTGACAGGCAACATGGCTGCTTCCCCCGCCATCTCTGGTGCGGAATGCTGTACCAATGGCAAAGATTGACTGCTTTGCTGAGCATTGATACCTTCGTAAAAGGGCGTGGCATCTTTGCCGCCTAAATCAGCAATGACATTGAGTTCAGCCTGGCAGGTATTGATCCATAACAGGCTGATAATGGGCAACAGACTCAGCCATTTCATGGTAATGACGTGATATGCCATCCCTGTTCTCCTTGTCGCAGTAATACCGGCATCAACCCCTTGCCGAACCGGAACCAGTACCCTGCATCATGATTCAGGGTGATTTGCCGGTTGCGTACCTGTTCAACCGGAATGCGATGCGCTTTAGCCCACTGCCGCAGCGTGTCGTCATTGCCCTGACTGTCCATCAGATAGATATCCACCGGCTGCTTTGCCGCCAGCACGTCGGCTAAACGGGTTTCACATGATGGACAATCTTTGGCTCTGACAAACAACGCCAGCCGGCCACTTGTTTCACGTGATTTTTCCATATTGACCGGCAGTACATCCGGAAACAACCGCTGCCAGGCCGCATCCACTTCCCGCTGGAAACGCAGTTCTTTTTCGGTACGGGCAAACTCTGATTTAACCCACTGTTCAGCATAATGACGACGTTCAGTATCGCTTTGGGCTTCAATGCCTAATGTTGTCAACGGGTCAAGCCCCGGCGACTGGATACCCCGTGGCCCGTTCATCAGGTGCTGATAACGCTGATATTCATCGGCACTTAACTGCCACTGTTCAGCCTGATGGTTCAGGGGTTGCGGCTGGCTTTCTGTCGTGTGTGTCTGCTGTGAAGTTAACGGTGCCGGTGTGGCTGCCCACACAGAATGACTCAGCAGCATCCACATCAAGAGCACGGTCCGGTTCAATCTCATGATGTTTGTTCCTGTTGAGATTGTTTAGCTGGATCCGGTAATTGATAGCCCTGTCGCAAATGGTGACAAACTTTGCGCTGCACCGCATCCACCTCCAGTTGCCAGGCCGGACCCGCCATCACCTGCAATCCCGTGCGTAACCGGAGGGGGCCTAACTGGGCATGCACTGACGGCAGCGGCTGACGGTATAAGATGTTATTGGTATTTTCAGGCATACACAGTGTGTAGCCGGATTGACGCAGTGCATAACGCATGGCATCAGCCACCGTGGGATTCTGGGATGTGGGGAGCTGAATATCAATCAGTTGGGAAAGCGGATCACGCTGTGCTGCTGTCGGATCGATACTCACCAGTACATAACGACCGTAGCGGACAACTTCGGGTGTTTTCTGATAAATATCCGGTAAAACAGTTTGCATGTTTTGTGTCCGCGTAACGGAAGGAAAAATTTCTTCTGGAGGTTGAGGCGGGGGTTTTACACAAGCTGTGCATCCGGTCAGCATGAGCGCTATCAGGCTCATTAACACATTTATTTTCATTCCGGTCAGGTTCCTGCTCAGTCATCAATAGCACCGACTATGCAGGAAACCCGGTAATTTATTCAATGAACAACTCAACTGTATTTGCTGAAAATTAATATGCTGAAACAGACATTATTATGTGTCAATGTGATGGTTTTTATCAGCGCGTTATTCAGCCACTGGCTGGCTTTCATCAACCGGCTGACGGATTTTTCGTTCAATAAAATTGCCGTAGTCATCGAAATAACGACTGGGCCAGATTTCAGCGGGTTCCATGCCCAAACGGGTGGCGATGATCAGTTCCCCTTTGGGCCATGAGCGGGATAAGGTATTTGCCAGGGTAGAAGAACTGAGTCCCGATTCGCGGGATAAAGCGGCGAGTGTCGTACCACGTTTGCGTAATGCACAAATAATTTCGGCTGGGTGCCAGTCTTGGTGAGTGTGAGTCATACCTGCTTCCCCTTCTGTGGATTATTGGTGGTGGTTCAGACAGGGTTAGCAATACCGGAGGTCAATCGATCCGGCGAGACGTGAGTCTCCCCTGCCTGAACCGCCATTGAAAGGGCGACAGCAGGCACACTGGTAGAAACTACCTACCAGTGGATTGACCTTTCAGGGTTGCTAATCCCTGACTATCAGATTTTGCTGATAGCGTTTCTACTTTAACGAATTACGTTATCTAATTCAATAATCGAACAGGTAAGTCCAATAAGTAAATTGGGTAAGTGAAATAACCAATATTGAAAAAAACTTAAATATCAATATCATAGATTTTACATATTATCCTGATATTCAAGATGGCAAACGAAAAAATATTTATTAATGGTTATTCCCATACTACTCATCAGGATCAAAAAAGGCCCCTTCAGGAGCCTTTTTTGAAAGATATTCTTCACACTCCGACCATCACAACGAGTAGGGGCGGGTGCTTACACAAGTAGAGTTTCCTCTGGTTGCAGATTATATAACACGCAATAAAACACGTCAATGTATGTGATCGGTTCTGTAAATCTGAATAAAACAAACGGTATACTGTGCCAAACTCACAAAGGACGCCGTAAGATAATGACTATTGAAGCAATTACCCAATCACTTTCCGCCTCCAGATTTGCCACTTATCAGTCACCTGTTCTTGGTGGGAAATCCCCTGAACAATGTTTAGGTGTTTATTTATGGAATAAACAACTGGCCAGTGTTTTCTTACCTACGTTACAAGTCATTGAAGTTTCATTACGCAACGCCCTCTATCAGTCTTATATTCAATATGAAGAAGAACGGATTGAACGCAATTTTGCCAGCCATGTTTGGGCAGAGAAAAAATCCAAAATAGACCACCATTGGTTCGTCACTGCGTTCACACAACGGAATAACCCCGGTGCTTATAAAGGCATTCAGGCAGCCATAAGTCAGTTAGAGAAAGAGAAAAAACCTCATACGCCTGAAAATATTATCGCCAAACTGACCTTTGGTTTCTGGGTTTCTATGGTCAGAAATGATTTTGATATTCAAAAAAAACCTTACTTAGTACTTTGGCCTCATTTACGAGGTTCAGTTTTCCCAAACGCATTGAATACACAAACAGGCCGCCCACTATCGATTAACAGCATTGGTAATGAGCTAAAAGAAATTAACAAAATTCGTAACCGGCTCTCTCATCATGAACCTTTGTGGCGTGATCAAAAAGCGTATCAGGTTGAAGATATTATCAATAAAGTGATTGAGCATTACGAACGTTGTTTAAAAATTATTTATTGGATAAACCCTTCCAATCTTAAGCTATTAGATATTATTGAAAATAACCAGAAAATGGCAGAGTTATGCAGCCTTCACTCACTCTGGAAAAATAAACAACTTCCTGAAGGAATATCATCACTGCAAATCAATAAAGATTGGAGAAAATTAGTCATTTTAGACTCTTCTCATACCGGAGAAATTGTTCATATTTCGGATAATCACATCTTAATAAAAAGCAAAAAAGATAAGGCGATATTTTTTGGAAGAAAAGAAGAACTTCATGATGAAATTGATACATATCAACAAAATGATTTGGTGAAATATCACCCAGAATCGAGCACTGGACGTTATCCCAATGCAAAAAAGATTATCAAAGTGTAATTTGTAATTCAAATACTTTAGTTTTAAGTTTTAACTTACCGACTATGTGAAAATATGAATGAGAATTATTGGATCTTATACGTAATGAATAAATCATAGCACAAAGTCGGTTTGTTTATGTATAACGATTACTTAAGCTGAAGAAATCAATTTCATTTATAATCAACAAAAAATACTAACCATACAAAAATGCAAAATCCAGTTTTGAATTTAGTTTAAAAAGTCAGATAAAATAAAAAAATGGCCTATACGAATTTCATTAAGTAAAATTTCTCATAGCGCTGTCAAGCTCAAGACTAGGATTATAAATAAAGAATTCGCCTTTCATCAGAATCTGAGCATTTCTCTGTACGCCGGTATATTCTATATGCTTACCATTACGAGTGATGCTAAATTCAGATATCCCAGATAAGTGTTCAATATTTACTATAGAATTATCGTTATAAGAATGATATATGTGACTTGCAACAGTTCCAGAAAAACAACAGGCAGCCGCTAAACAACAACCACCAGATACCGCAATAGATGAATGTACACTTTTGGGAGTAAGATATCTGATGTTAATGTCGCCTCTATCTAGGGGAGGAGAAATAATGGCAATTTTAGGCTGAGTTATAGACTGTTTTAGATCCGTTTCACTCATCACTGTCCCGTCTTTCTTAGTAATCCCCATCTTAACACCCATGCTAAGCCTTACTTCCATAATCTTATCTTGTAATGCCTTATTATTTTCAATTTCATAGGCATTTTCGTAACCAGTGATCCCTAAACTTTCTGCATTGATAATGATCATCGGCACAACAACGTCTATACAAGTAATTAGAATATTATTAAATGAGTCAATTAAATTCCCTGTAGGAAAAAGAGATTTTGTCTTTGAACATGCAGGATCTTTAAAGGAGACGTTAACTTCGGGAAAATCACCAATAACACCAGGCATATCTGTTAATTGGTATTTAGGAGATACATCAGGCATTGTACATAAAATATTCTTATGCGTATTTGTGTTATAAATATTCAACTTACCATCAGGCATTAGCAATTTATCTTCGAGTAAATCTCTTATAACCAATGGGATGGATGAGGTCATATTCCCACAATTAATATCCCATGACACTGTATTACTGTCTTTTTCAAGTTGTGCAAAAGTGCTAATCACCTTTTTAGACTGATAATCTATATCAATGATAAAAACTTTATTACTTGTTGTTTTTTCTCTACCTAATCCATGTAGTTGTTTATTATTTTTAATTGCTCCATCTAAAGGCACTCCCATTATATGTCTAATAATTTCTTCTTTTACTTCTTTCTCTTCTGGTAAATGTTTCTGTAGCAAAACGATACCGGTGGAAGTTCCACCTCTGACATAATAGAGTGGTATCTTAATTGGGGTGGATATTTTTTTCATAAAGTCACCATTGTGAAATCAATATTTCTTTAAAGGTCTTAATATGGATTCGATCGTATCCACATCTCTTTGGTAGGCTAAACCATAATTCCAATTTTTCTTAAAAGTTTTACTATGATAAGTATTCAATAACCTATCCCAGGCAGTAAATATAAATGAATAATTTGTATTGCTATTTTTGTACCCTTTATCATGATGAACCTCATGAAATCTTGGTGTTGTAATTAAATAAGATAGTAATTTTTCTGATTTAATGGGCAACCTAATTCTTGAGTGATGAAAAATAGCAATAATGTATCCAAAAACAGAATGAACTAAAATGGTTTCTAACGATATTCCTAATAGGAAAATTATTACCAAATTAAAAAACATATGTAAGATTAACTCTACAAAATGAACCCTCAGCCCTGTTGTGGCATCTAAAACCTCATCAAGATGATGAATTTCATGGAATCTCCACATAAATTTATTTTTATGACTCATGCGATGAAATATGTAACCTGACAGGTCAAGGATGATAACGCCTATAAAAACATCTAATAAAGATGAAGTATCTCCAGTATAAGATAATACATGTGTTAAAGGATGGTGGCTTGCATAAAAAACAACAGGAACTATGAATAAAAGAGATACTATTCTTGTCAACAAGAAATTAAAAAAGTTATTTTTCCAATGACGATTATATTTATCAGGTGTGTAATCTATTCTTATGTAAACAATAATATCAATGATGAAAATAAATAAAAACCAAAAAAAAAAAGAATATAATCAACCATCATGCACCTTTCACTTTTAAATTTCCTAATTAAAAAACCTAGAAAGTGTACTTAATTACAAATCAACAAGGCATAAATAAAAAACAAATAAATGCAAGGCATTAATAATACATTAAAATCCTATCAACGTCTTAAATGAGTCAGATCAGGATCTCACCTTTTTTATATAGTTATTATGGATAAAAAAAACCATTAGCTTGATAAATAAACAAGCCCTGTTAAAACAGGGCGATCTGTTGATAATAATAAAAAAACACTCAGAATGGAATTTCATCCCACTCCATTTCCTCCGTTTCTTCCGGCAAAGCTGAAAGCTGTGCCATTTGTGTTGGCGCGCGCTCCTTTTTAGCCTTAGCCGGTTGAGAAGGTTGTGGCTTCTGGACGGGTTTCGGTGCGATCTGTTGCTTAGCTACTGGCTTTGTATCACCACGGCTGCCCAGCATCTGCATCGTGCCGTTCATATTGACCACCACTTCCGTTGAATAGCGATCTTGTCCCTGGTTGTCTTGCCACTTGCGTGTTTGCAACTGACCTTCAATGTAGACCTGAGCCCCTTTTTTCAGGTACTCCGCTGCGATTTCTGCTAATTTGCCGAAGATCACCACCTGGTGCCATTCGGTTTTCTCCCGGATTTCGCCGGTTTGTTTATCCCGCCAATTGTCTGACGTGGCCAGTGACAGCGTTGCCACAGTGCCACCGGTTGGCAGGTAACGGATCTCCGGATCTTGCCCCAGATAACCTACTAAAATGACCTTATTGATCCCACGTGAAGACATGCTATTTTCCTCCTGTTATGCTGACTGACGTTGTGTCCAGCGCCCTTGTTGCAGGGCCAATTCTGCCTGCTCCCGGCTGGCAAAATATTCGGTTGATTCACGGGAGCACGGCACTCCCGCCTCCATCGTGCCGATATAAAATCCCGCACGACTTTGTAAGACAGCTAACGGTAACTGCTTATGGCAATATTGCAGTGCCAGCACACCAATCGGTGCAACATTCATAACGGTATCCTGTTCTGTGATAAAAGAGCCTGCCCTGAATACGGTGATTCAGAGCAGGCCGGATGGATAATGAAAGAATATCAGAATGAATTTTCTGCATATTCTTTTTGCGTGATACCGTTCTGAGGCGGCAGTGAGTCGGACTGTTCGGCCTGATACACTTTCTCCTGACCGATTTTAATCCAGTCCACTTTAATCAGACGGGCTTTCAGGCTGACGCGCTGTTCACCGGCATGATCGCCGCGTTTCAGGGTAAAAATATCGGTAGAAGGGTTACTTAGGGTAAAGCCCAGCAACACTTTTTTATCTTCGTCCACCGCTTTCTGGCAACGACCGACCAGACTGGTCGCCTCCTTGCCGACCACGGTAATATCAAAACGCACATAGACCGGATTATCACCCGGGCCATTTAACGCATTGATCACACAGCTCAGGAACGTGCCACTGGCGGTGCTGACATGGCGGATATTATTCAGATAGCCCAGTCCCTTGATATTCAGGTTGAAATAGTCGTTTTTGGTTAAAGATGTGGTGTTCTCAGACATACGATGTTCTCCATGGAGGTAAAATACGATGTGACGGAGAAAACCTTCTCCCCTGACGGGAAGATTTTTTCCCGCCGGATGTCAGGCGCATACGTTGCTGACGTTCTGATAAAGAATAAAAAAACCTTCATTGCCTTGAACCGGCAATATCTGCTTCCAAAGGTGTGCAGATGTACCGCGTTAAAGCGCTCCCTTGCAGGCTACGGGAGTTTGGCAGCCACCCGGAGGCGATCGTTGCAGGCTCATCGATCTTCAGGAAACAGACTGATTTTTCAGACATCCCGTCAGCGCGTCAATCAACAATCAGATCTTCATGCGTTCTGATTTTTCCGCCGGGCTTTACGCGATTGTGTTACCGCTTTGTCATTCAGCATCCCCTTGCAGGCCGGATAGTTCACACAGCCCCAGAATGGTGAGGTTTTCCCCTGCCGTTGTCGCATCCGGCCACCACAGTTCAGGCATTCCGGCGTTTTCGATAATGTCAGATGAAAGGGTTGCGCTTTACCCCGTTCCACTAAATGCAGCAGCCATTGCGCCTGTTTTTGCATAAATACCGCCAGCGATACCTTGCCCTGCGCAATATCATCCAGTGACTGCTCCCATAACGCGGTCATGCCCGGACTGGTCAGCACTTCAGGCAGCCTGGCAATCAGCTCCTGCGCCAGTGGCGTCGCATGGATGGCTTTCTTTTTTCTCTCAATCAGCTGACGTTTAAACAACGTATCCAGAATGCCTGCACGGGTCGCTTCCGTGCCTAATCCGGCACTCTCACGCAAAACCTGCTTTAATTGTGGATCACTGACCAGGCTGGCGGCATTTTTCATCGCCGCAATCAGCGTACCTTCGGTAAACGGGACCGGCGGTTTGGCCTGTAGTGATTGGGTTTTGGCTTCAACTATCTGACATCGGTCACCCTGATGCAGCACGGGTAAGGACAAATCGGCTTCTTTTTCTGCTCCTTCTTCGGTTTCATCAGTAAACAGTGCTTTCCAGCCTGTCATCACATTGACCCGCCCTTTCGCCCGGAAGTGTTGCCCGCCGATATCCAGTGTCACGTCAGTCACATCCGTTTCCTGCGCCGGCAGAAATTGTGCCAGATAATGTTGGCGGATAAGCTGATAAACCTTTAGCTCGTCGGCTGTTAACCGAGTGAGATCGAATGCGTGACGTGTGGGGATAATGGCATGGTGGGCGGTGATTTTTTTATCATTCCAGACACGCGACACTAATTGTGTATCCAGCGAACTGATAATGGTGGTCATGGCCGGGTCAGTTCGCGCCAATGCGGTTAACACGATCGGAATATCCGCCTGCATGGAGACGGGCAGATACCCGCAATCCGTGCGCGGATAAGTCGTCGCTTTATGGGTTTCATACAACGACTGGGCAATCGCCAGCACCTGACTGGCGCCCATTCCCCAGAGACGGGACGCCGTCTGCTGCAAGGTCCCCAAATCAAAACAGAGCGGTGGCGGGGTTTTCTCCCGTTTTTTGCTGACTGCCATCACTGTGGCCTGTGTGACCTGCTGACAATGTTGCTGTACCGCCTGCGCCACGGCCTCGCGGATACAGCGGTTTTCGTCATCCCCCTCCTCCGTGGCAGGCAGCCATTTAGCCTGAAAGCAGATAGTGTCTTTTTCCAGCTTCGCCATGACCTGCCAGTAAGGTTTTGGCACAAACTGACTGATTTCCTTATCCCGGTTCACTACCAGTGCCAGTGCCGGGGTCTGCACCCGTCCGATGGATAACACTTCCCCAAAGCCCAGCGCCTGTGCTTTCAGGGTATACAGGCGGGTCAGGTTGATGCCTGTCAGCCAGTCGGCTCTTGCCCTTCCCAGCCCGGCCTGATAGAGAGCTTCCGTCTGCTCCCCCGGTAGAATGGTGGCCAGTGCCTGCCGGATACTGGTTTCATCCAGCGCCGACAGCCACAAGCGCCGGACCGGACCGGTGAAACGGCAATACTCCAGCAACTCCCGCGCAATCACTTCTCCCTCGCGGTCGGCATCGGTGGCAATAATCACCTCATCAGCCTGTTTCAACAGGTGTTCGATAACGGCAAACTGTCCCGCTGTCGCGGCCTTCACCGACCACTGCCACTGCACGGGCAGTACTGGCAACACCTCCAGCCGCCACGGCGGACCAAACTGCTCGCCATACTGTTCGGGGGCCGCCACCTCCAGCAAATGCCCGATGGCCCAGGTCACCGTGATACCGACACCAAAGAGACAGCCCTGCCCGCGCTGTTTCACGCCCAGAACGCGGGCGATGTCTTTGGCCTGAGACGGTTTTTCACACAAATAAAGCTGCATCTTTCCACCTCCATTAACCTTGCGCTTCGGAACGTAACGGGGAGGCGAACGCGGAACGCTGCTTGCCTGACAGAATATCGGGATGCGGTTCACCCAATAGTTTAATGGCGTCCAGCCCTGCCGGGGTTTTCTCTGCAATATCCTGCCGGGTGACCGCCAGTGAACGGTAAGAGCGCACCAGACCGTAAATCTGGCGAATGACACGGCTGCCATTGTGCAGAAAGGCATCCCGTTCTGCGCGTGAAATCAGCCCGTAATGAAAAGCCTGAAAGGTTTTCATGGCGAGCTGGTCATAACCGACCAGCAACCAGACACAGCGGTAACCTAATGGCGAATGACTGTAAACCCCGATATTTAGCGGTTCGACAGAGGAAACGGCGGATAAGGTGATCTGCGGTGGGATGGCATTCAGGGTATCCTGCAAAATAGCCAGATTCTGCCTGAGATTGGCCGATGCGGTTTCCAACGCCTGTTCCAGCTTCACCAGCCAGACATCGGCATACGGATTATCGGCAGCGGCATCCACACTGATGTGACCGGCCCGTTTGATCACCTGCGGCATCCCGAGGATTTCTGTCACCGGCTGTGTCTTGCTGATCTCTTCCCGCCGGCGCCCGGTCCACAGCCGGATAGCGTAGTGGGTATGCAGTTCAATTGTTAATGAGGAGGTTAATACGCCGGCGCGCCGCTGCGGTTGGGATACGGGTTTTTCTTCCAAATCTGACATGCACAAAAATTCCTGTTTAGCCTTGATAAGTCAGTCAAACTATCAAGGCTAAACAGGCTGTAACTCAATGAATAACCAGTTACGGGAAAAAGGAAAAATGTTGGTTTTATTCGTTGTCAGAAGAAGTGATGATTTTTTAACCTTGTGTGCCACGGGCACACCCGTATAATTTTTAATCATTATTAGTTCAGGTGACACTGCCAGGTTTTCTGTCTCCGTTATGCGGGTCAACACTGTCTGTTTTTTATCCTTGTGTGCCACGGGCACAGTCGCATACTTTTCAATCAATATTATCACTGCTGTATTTCGCCATTGTCAGTCGCTGACGGATGTCTTTCACGACACTGCGCACATGGGCTTGTGAGGAAGGTGAAGCAGGCCGCTCAACAGGTTGAGTAAATTCAACAGGTACCTTCGCAGAAGCCGGCGTGGTAGCCGCAGTTTCAGCCTGCCCGTATAATTTCCCGTCCCGTGCCCGTTTCATCATCGTCAGCAACCAGCCGACCGGGTTGCCGATTTTTCCGGCCCGTAACGCTTTGTCCAGACAGCTCAGTACAGTCTGTGCCTGTTCCGCGGGCAGCGCCTGCAACTGACTGGTCAGCATCGTCACATCGTCCGGCTCCAGCTGTCGGCAAAGTCCTTCCGGCAGAAAAATCGCGGATTGGGGTGCTACGTAGGTTTTTTTATTCACACAGTGTGTGAAAGAACGTACATAACGGTTCGGTTTAGCTGAACCACTATAAGGCGTTGATTTCAGACTGAGTTCGGCATCCGAATTCAGTGTATTCTGCCCCTTTGGAAGACAGGATTCAGTTGCCGAACCCGGCTTAATTTCCCTGAGTTCGGTTTGCTGTTTGCCTTGTTGAAGCGACTGGCGCAACACCCGTTGCTGTGGCGTCTGCACGGCATTCAGCCGCTCTTCCAGCAAACGGAGATGGCTGTGACGATGGCGCATCATCGGATCGTCTTTGATGTCGGTCAGCACGTCCCAGGCTGTCTGGCTGATAGTGCGGTTTTTGCTGTGACAGGCTTCTGCCACCGTATCCAGCCAGTGAGGATCGAGGATTTCGGCATCACGGCCGGTCAGCGGCTCATCGTGTTGCGCATAGATATTGCCCCGCACCCGACCCTGCTCATCGCGGATACGCTTGCATAAACTCAGCCAGCCGGTGATTCGCAGCATCAGTAATACCCGGCTGACGGTTTCACGCGAGGCCTTGCCTTTATAGGGTGACGCCAGCAGGACCTGCAATTCGTCATAGCTGGGAAACACCGCACCTTCATTATTCAACGCATACAGCCGGATCATCATCCAGCCGGTTTTATCCAGCGGCGACAAGCGATCATCCAGTAACAGGCGGCGGGGATAGGCATCCTGAATATTGCCCATAAACAGCAGACCACTGCGAAGTTGTGAAATGTCATCGTCTGCACGGTGTTCCAGACGCATTTTCATCTTGGCAATCGTGTGTGTAATGATGCTGTCTGCTGACAGGTTTATCATGATCCTTGATCTCCGGCCTTTGCTTTTAAATTGAGTCGGTAAAAATAATGTCAGGACTGCACCCTGTTACCTTGAACAAGATGCAGCATGACACGACTTCAATACGGACTATTTACGAATTGCATTGTTATAGCGTTCATGGAGCATCAGCTCCCACGATTGCCCGTTATCCCGGCTTAACAGCCGCCAGAACAACCCCACGTTGATTTTCAGATACCCGGTGTTCTTTTCTTTCAGCCGGACATAATTGCGCTCGCCCCGCTGATAGCTGCTCACCTGATGTTGTGCCTTGCGGCGCAGTGACAAGGGTGTCGTCAGGGGCACATGCAGGCCGGGCATGATTTCTGTTAATTTTGCTGACATCGTTTCCTGTTCTGTTGAGGGTTAACCGAGGGCTGTCAGGCCTGTTCCGGTACTTCGCTGTGCTGCCAGTCCTTCACTGCATGCCAGACGGCGGTCAGCGAAATCTGATGATGCGCGGCCATCTCCAGCATCACATCCAGCCCGTCGGCACTGTCCGCATCGGCAATCTTTGCCGCCTGCCAGCGCTGCCACAGGTCACGGTTTTCCGCTTCCGTCAGGGGTGAACCCCGCCCCGGCCGCACCGTCATGCCGGCAATGCGTCGCCGGGCAGCAATTTCCAGACTCGACAGGCCGAAAAAATAGTGCATCAGTTCAATCGAACCGCCTAATTCCAGTGCCCGGTCAATACGTTGCATCCGCTGCTGTTCAATCCGCGCCTGATGTAAGATGCGGGCCAGATTGGCGTGATGAATATGAACGCTCAGCACTGACACCGGGCTGTTGCCCAGATAATGCAAATCCTCAATCGTCAGGCGCTGCAACATCAGCATTTCACCGGGTGCTAATCCCAGTGCCTCACAACGGCGGATATAGCCGTTCTTCAAATCCATCACCAACTGCATCAGCAGGCTGTTGGTTGCTTGCGATAAATGATTCATCTACTTCCTCCACTATCAGGCCAGTCAAAACACCATGAATGAACAACACACGGAAAAGCAGGCACCCTATCGGTATCACGACATCGTCAACGTCTCCGGTGCGACCGCACGCTGAAGTTCACGTAAACGCCGGAGTACCCGGATAAGACGCAGGAACTTCACGGTCTGGGTATCATCCAGTAACGGCATGTCCTCCCGTCCGGCGGTGCCGAGCAGAACGGCTGTCAGTGTCAGTGCACTGTTGTCAGTCGTCATTTCCCCGGTCAGCGACAGCAATAAATGCGAAAAGGGATGCGCTTCCTGCGCATTCATCAGATAAAAGCCTGCCGCCCCCTCATCCGACACCGGCAGTAAATCGCGGTCACAGCCCATCACTTCCGCCAGTTCAAACGCCAGCCGGAACGCCATGCTTTGCAGATGTTCAATATCATCCTGCATCGGGGAAATATCCCAGACCGAACTGACCGGCTCCAACCCAGTCTGGGCAAAATGCAGATATTCCGCCTCAGGGACGGGCAAGACAGACTCAGGCAGGTTATCAGCGCTCTCCGGCTGATAAGACGGAATCACCGGATTTTTTCGAGGGGACGTGGCAGGTACTTGTGCCTTATCGGCCGGGGCGTGTGTTGTCTCAGTGTCAGGTTGAGCAATTATTCGTGAGTTCGATTCCCGGTTATGCACCCGAACCCGGCTGACATTATCCGGCTCAGTGGCTTCCGGTATCGATGCCACATCAAATGTCGTCGCCTGCTCGCCAAAGAGTTGGCGGCGGTTGCTTTCCTTCGGATCTAATTCCAGTATCCAGCGGTCATAATTGAGCTGCGGGTGGGGCAGAGCCTGTAATAAATCGCCGATCAGTTCATCGCGGAACATCGCCGGCGACCAGTCTTCCAGCGCATCAAATTTACGACAACAGAAACCAAAAACTTCATTAAATGTCAGGACGGGTTCCGGGTTTATACTGAAAACATGCTGTTGCCAGACCGCCTCAGCATCCTGCCGTAAGGCCAGTAACCCCCGGATTTGTGGCACATTCAATCCCGAATTCAGCAGGTTCGGCATCCACGGGTACAGGTACTGCACGGTATCTTCCATCCGGCTGATATAACTGCGACTGACAGGAAAACCCGCTTCACCCAGTAGCACTGATAACTCACTTTGGGTGATTTTCTGCTGTTTCTGCGCTTCATACAGGGTTCGGGTTTTGCAGACGCCTAACGCTTTTTCAATAAAGCTGAGGTCACCCCGCAGCTCGTTTTCCGCCAGATGCCCGATCACACATTGTAAACGCCCCGGCCACGGTTTAAACAAACAATGTATCCGATAGAAGCGCTCATCGCCGGTTTCCTGCCACAGCTCGGACAGTATCTGGTAGCGTGTATTCCCGCCATCACTGAAGATATAAACTTCGTCACCGTCCGGATCGCGGGTGACTTTCGGCACCGTATCCAGTCCGCGCATTTTTATTGAGGCTTTGATATCGTCATAGCGTGGATTGCGGCTGGTGCGGGGGTTATCCGGATTCGGGCGAAGTTGATCCAGTGTCAGTACCATCGGCATTTCTGCCATTGGCGGGCTGTCATTGAGGGTAGCCACCGCCTGCCGTCCCTGCTGTAACAAGGCCTTGCCTAAATTCAGGTTATTGCGTCCCATAACTTACCTCCCGCTGCTCTCTAAGTCCGAAAAACGGGTATACCGGCCGTCAAACCGCACACGCACCGTGCCAGTCGGTCCCTGTCGTTGTTTGCCGATAATGATTTCGGCCATCCCCACATCCGGCGTGTCCTCGTGATAGACTTCATCGCGGTACAGATGCAGGATCAAATCGGCGTCCTGCTCCAGCGAACCGGAATCACGCAGATCACCATTGTTGGGGCGTTTATCCGGGCGGTTTTCCACCTGCCGGTTCAGCTGAGACAGCGCCAGCACCGGGCAGTCCAGCTCTTTGCCCAACGCTTTCAGACTGCGGGAGATTTCGGCAATTTCCAGTGTCCGGTTTTCCTGTCCGGGCGCGCACATCAGCTGAAGGTAATCCACCATAATCAGGGCAGGTTTGCCGTATTTACGGGTATAGCGGCGGGCCCGGGCACGCAATAAAGCTGGGGTCTGATAACTGCAATCATCAATAATCAGGCGCTGATCCCACTGGCTGAACTGCGCCAGACTCTGGCTGATGCGTCCCCACTGCTCGTCATCCAGTATCCCGCTGCGCAGGGCGCTTAAGGCAACCCCGCCTTCCATTGCAGACAGACGCAGCATGAGTTGTGACGTCGGCATTTCCAGACTGAAAATCTGTACCACCGCATTGTCTTGATGCCGCAGGGCACCGAGGCAGCAGGCCAGACCCAGTGCGGTTTTCCCCATTGAAGGACGGGCAGCCAGCAGAATGAGATCGCCAGACTGTAAGCCACAGGTCATTTCATCCAGCATCTGAAACCCTGTCGGTGTCCCGGTGATCCCGTTACTGCCCTGAATGTGTTCCAGATGGGAAATCAGCGCTTCCGCCCCTTGCAGCAGAGTGACTTCCTGCTGTTGTCTGGCCGCCCCTTTTTCTGCCAGACTGAACAGCTGGCTTTCCGCCTGTTCAGCCAGAGTAACGGCCTGAACATGGGGTTGAAAAACATCCACACTGAGGGATTTACCCAGCGCCAGCAACTGACGTAAGCGGCTTTTTTCTGCCACCATGCGGGCGTATTCCACAATATTGGCGGCACTGGGCGTGTTCTTACACACTTCCGCGACGTAGGCAAAGCCACCCACACAGTCCAGACGCCCCTGATGTGACAGCAAATCAGTCAGGGTGATCAAATCATACGGCGTATTTTTTTCTGTCAGCTCCGCTATCGCCTGATACATTATCCGGTGTGCCGGGAAGAAAAAATCTTCCGGCATCAGCAGCTGAACAAGATCATCCCAGCGATCATTGTCCAGCACCAGCCCGCCAATCACGGCAACTTCTGCATAACCATTACTGGGCTGCTCTTTGCTGACCGCCTGTAAGAAATCATGATCCATATCCATTCTCCACCTCCCTGTTGACAATAGTAAGCGCACGTACTAACCGCTGTTGCAGACCGGGCGAAGAAACCCAGAACAGCACTTCATTGGCGGTTAAATACTGCGGTTTACCCTTCTCCCAGCCACATTCCAGCAGAGCCACATCATCCGGTGTCCCGGGCATCAGTGACAGTGCACGTAACTCTTCTTCACTGCGGGGACTAAAATGCTCAACGAGTTCAGGCGAAACAGCCCAAATAACGGGTAATAATGCCTGAAATTTTGCCAGCGCCGTTTTACGATCCGGCGCATCGACAAACACAAACCACTCATCCTGCACATCCGTAAACGGCAGTTCCGCATTGTCGTAACAAAAGCAGACAGCCCGCCAGATAACATTCATTGCGCGTCTCCCGTCGGTTGACTGACCAGGACCGCATCAAATTTTGCAGCCCATTCGGGAAACAATTCACAGGCCAGACTGTGCATCGTCTGCGCCGCTGCCGGGCTTTTGCGGACGGTTTTGTATTCCAGGCGATGAACAGGCTGGGCACGGACATGCCCCAGTTTGTAGATATCCAGCAGATCAATGCGGGTGCGCAGCAACTGATAAATCTTTCTGCCACCCAACGCTGACGTATCGTAGCGTTGCTGTCCGATAATACCGGTCAGTTCATTGAGCGTATCGCGATCCAGATTGGTACCTTCAATGCTGTTCGCCAGGATCTGAATAAGCGGAAGCCGGATGCCGTAATTTTCAAATGGCCTGAGGCGGGTCAGCATCCGCAACGTCCCGCGCAGAAATTCACGCACATCGGGCAGGATGGGTTTGATTATCCCCAGCACAGACTGAGTTGCAGTCAGTACTACCAGTTCGGTCATCACCCCCGGTCGCCCCCTTGGAGTCAATAATAATGACGTCGTACTGATGAAAACGCGGGTGTTGCAGGATATTGCGCAGACGGAGACGCCCATCAGGGGCATGCAGCATGGCCGTCGGCAGAAGCTCATCAGGATCATTGGAAACAATAATATCGAGATTGCCAATCGCCGAACGGGAAATGATCGCGTCTGCCTGATTCAGATCCACCGTCTGCATCAGCAATTCATACAGCCCGGCCGGGGCTTCATAGTCCAGGATAAAAATACTGCTGGAGGTGGGTTGTGAATAATCGGCGTCAATCAGGAGGGTCTGTAGACCGGCATCAGCAAAAAAACCAGCCAGATTTGCGGCATGGGTGGATTTACCTTCGCCGCCTTTGGGGGAAATGATGGGGAGTATTTTCATTAGTACACTCAATAAGTTAAGTGTACAAATTGTCAAATTAGGGAATTTTACATTAAGTTAACTTACGATGGGATTGAAAATCCCCGTGTCGGTGGTTCGATTCCGCCTCCGGGCACCACTTCAACTTCCAGTGAAGTCCAGCCTAGTAAAACAATTCGTATCAAATCCAGTAAAATCAACAATCTTATCTATTTCTACGTCTAGTTTCGCCTGTTGTAATCAACAAGCAGCGAAGGGCATAATTCGGGGCACTTACCGTTCGATTGCAGGAATGCCCTTAATAATGAAACTAAACGCACGACAAATCGAAACTGCAAAGCCCAAAAAAAAACCTACAAACTCGCCGATGGTGGTGGTCTTTATTTAGAAGTCTCGTCACGTGGCTCAAAATACTGGCGCATGAAATATTACCGCCCGACCGATAAGAAAGAAGATCGTTTGGCATTTGGCGTCTATCCGGCAGTATCGTTAGCCGATGCCCGCGCTAAACGGGATGAAGCCAAAAAGCGATGGCACAAACTGTCGCCGGGCAATCTCCCTATCTGACTGTAAAGGGACCGCATTGTCCTCATCAGCGACTACTGTTCGATACTGCATCAATGCTGGCGCTGACAGCACTGGATAAAAAAATTACAGGTGCGCAGATTATCAAACCGGATGGAACGAAAAAATTATTGTCTGGCAGCAAAAAGACAGGTTCGTTTATTGCCGTGTCAGCGCTGGAAGAGCCCCCGACACGGTGATCATTACCGAAGGTTACGCTACAGCACTGACCGGACACGAAAATCATTCTGACTGCGGATAATGACTGGCATAGCCTCGGCGAATTGAATAAGAACGGTAAACCCAAAGTGAATATTGGCAAGATCTCGGCAGAAAAAGCAGTCCGGGAGGTGAATGGTTGGGTCATGTTGCCGCCTACAGAGCATAAAGCTGACTGGGACGACTACTGACAACAAAACGGTGTGGAAATGGCAAAGCTGGCCTTTGCTCAGGGGCTCTATCAACCAGCATCAACCGAGAAAAAATCAGCTATTCAACCCAGTGATACTGAACTTTCCAAACTGACACTATGCCAGATGGGAGCCAGCCAGCGCGGGGAAGTGTTACTGGCGCGTTATGACGGTGATTTGGCACTGGAAGGTGCTTCGGAAACCGTTCATCATTATGACGGTATAATCTGGCGTCCGGTCAGTGACCGCGATTTACGGCGGGAAATGGTCGTTGCTTTTATGGAAGAGAAACTACCGTACTCACCGCATGGCATTAACGCTGCCGTGGATGCCCTGAAACTACAGCTTCCCATAATGCAGTCACCAGAATGCCATTTAATCGGGTTCAGTAATGGGGTATTTGACCTGAAAACCTGCCGATTCCCGGCCTCATCGTAAACATGATTGGTTATTGCCTGCCAATGATGTCGAGTTCAATTCCCCCGTTTCGGGGGAAACCCTGCAAAACCATGCCCCACATTTTTGGCATTGGCTCAATCGGGCGACAGCCAACTGCGAGAACAAATCTGATCGGGTGTTGGCAGCGCTGTTTATGGTGTCCGTTGTGGATATTGTGGAAAGCCTGCTCAGGGAAAATGGGGTGCGGAGTTTTTTCTTTGCGCTCGGTTACAAACACCCGCCACGGGAATTTTGTGTTCAGTACGATGAAAGTGATCTGGCCTTTATTCAGCGTTTACTGGCGGATGAAGGGATTTTTTACTATTTCACTTTCGATCAGGAGCAACACGAGCAACGTATCGTTTTTCACGATTCCTGCCTGTCCCTCAATCAGGTTATTTCCGTCCCTTATCGTCCGGAAACCGATGTGACAGGCGCAACAACCTGTATCCGTCAGTTTAGCTGGTCAGAACAGGTTGGCGTTGCCAATATCACGACCAAAGATCGTACCTTTAAGAATCCGCGCTGGAACCGGGAGTTCTGGTATGAAGGCCGTAATCTTGACAATCAGCGAAGACTGAACAGCTATCACTATTACGATTTCCCCAGCCGTTATAAAGATGATGAGTCAGGACAGCGGGCAAGCCAGTATCGTCTGGAATACCTGCGCCGGGATACCCAGCTTGGCAACGGTCACGGTGACTGTTTTGCCATGTGGCCGGGACAGTTGTTTGACCTGACCGACCACCCCAGAGAGATGTTTAACGACCAATGGCAACTCATTCAGATAACCCATTCCGGCCGTCAGCCACAAGCCGATGAAACCCAGTCCGGCGATGGCGGCACATGGTTGTCTAACCAATTTACCTTCACCACCCGAAAAAATTCTTATCGTCCTTCCCCCTACCCAAAACCCCAAATGGAAGGCCCGCATATTGCTACTGTCGTCGGGCCGGAAGGCGAAGAAATCTTCTGTGATGAGCATGGGCGCGTCCGTATCCAGTTTGACTGGGACAGGTACGGTGAATTCAATGATCGCAGTTCTTGTTGGGTTCGTGTCAGTCAGGCGTGGGCAGGGCAATTAATGGGCATGATTGCCATTCCCCGTGTTGGTCACGAAGTTTTGGTGGATTTTGTCCACGGCGATCCTGATCAACCGATTATTGTCGGACGGGCTTATCACGCCAACAACATCCCGCCAAACCGCCTGCCAATGGCGAAGACCCAGATGTCGATCCGCTCGAAAACCCATAAAGGCGAAGGGTTTAATGAACTGCGCTTTGAGGATGAAAAAGATCGCGAAGAGGTCTTTATTCACGCCCAGAAAAATCTTGCTATTCAGGTGCGCAATTCACGCGGGGAACGCATTAACTATGACCGTACAACCAGCATCGGTCATGACGATGAACTGGTGATAGCCAATAACCGTAAGGTCACTGTAGAAGGCCAGCAGGAGCATAAAACCACCGGCAATTATATTGAGCAGATTGACGGTGACCGCTCGTTACAGCTCAAAGGTGATCTGGCTGAAAAAATTCAGGGTGTGGTTAGTGTGGATGCGCAGGGCGATCTTACCCTGCAAAGCGGCAGCAAAATCACATTAAGTGTCGGTGGAAATTTTATTGTGCTGCATGCAGGCGGAATTGATATCAAAGGTGCGGCGATTAACCTGAACTCCGGTGGCAGCCCCGGTGATTTACTGGCACCCGCTAACCCCGCCATCCTGCTGGCCGCAGCCAGCGAAGGCGCCATGTTTGTCGCTCACTGCCCAATGAAAGAAAAGGAGAAGCCCGAATGAGTCAGGAAAAACTCTACGCCATTATTGATGGTGCGGCAGAATCTGATCTGTTTTTAATGCTGGAGCGCT
>NZ_NITZ01000032.1 GCF_002632615.1 Xenorhabdus miraniensis | reverse complement strand
GCATGAAGTGGTGATGCTGGATTACAAATCTATTTCATGCAGTCACCTCGCCGCCGGAACGTCGGGTTACAGTATTTCGCAATTAGTTGGACGTGAAGAAGAAAGGCCGCTTTTGTCTGGATTCTCGAATGTTAAGCCACTGAAGAAGCCGCGGGTTGAAGAGACTCCGGTAAAACCCGCTAAACATCATGCTCGTTATCGTTGTGTGGATGATGACGGTAATCTTTTAACCGAACGCAAGTATCGGGTTTGCCTGCCGGATGGTCAGATAAAAGAAGGAAAGACGGATAAACAAGGTTATACCCAATGGCATCTCACTGATGACAAAAAGAAACTTGAATTTCATATTTTAAAGGATTAATACCATGCCAACGTATACCGTTTACACAAAAATAGAATCAAATGTACCTCCTGAAAATCTGCTTTATGACTTCATTATTTATCGTAAAGACGCAAAAGGAAATCATCATATATTGCTCGATGTTTTTCAGGCGAAATTACAGAGTAATTATGAAACTCAACGGCATGTCACGCAGGAAACAGATGATGATCTTTCCGTGATGTATATTATGCAAATCATGCTTTATCGCAAGCATGGTTCAAATACGATTCAGGCACTGCAAGCCCCTTTTAAGAAGATGTATACACTGGGTGAGTTTGTCTCAGGTAAAGCCTATTCGGATAAAAAACGGGAGAATGCGTGTTATTTTGAAAGCACGATTGAAACAAAACCTGTCAGCGACGGAGATAATACCGTTGAGTTAAAGATCTCTGTGCCGGAAAGACCTTTTATTGCTAAAGAATATCCAATTGGTCATAAAGATGATCCGTTTGAGAAAAGTAAAATTGAATCACAAATTCAGGAGAGGTTATCTAAAAGAACTTATCCAGATCAAAATGGGGCTAGTTTATGTGGACCAGCAGCATTTTTTTATTGTTTGCAGATGGACAGACCTGATATTTATGAGCAAGCTGCCCGTGAATTATGGCGATATGGTAAGACTAAAATAGGTGAATTAGAAATCAAGCCGGGCGATGGTTGCCGGCATCCTAAAGGATCTTTTTATAATCAGTATGGTGAAAGGATTTCAGGATTAGATTGGTTGACATTAGCCAGTTTAAGAGATTCAGAAAATACGATTATGAACTACGATGAAATTTCAGATCAAGTGGCTGGTATTACCATGTGGGAAAAATTAACAGAGTGGTTTGAAAAAGCTGGATATGAAAAGGTTTTTGACAACATAAGTGTATTCTCACATAGTAATGTGAACGATATAATAAATTTAAATCAATATATAAAAAAAGGATATCGAGTTGTAAGTTTAATATCAGCCGGAATGCTAGATAGTATCACTGGTGACACTTCAATGAAAAATCATTGGGTTGTATGGGAAGGCGAAGTTAGTTCAAAAGGGATACCAATAAATTCAAATGAGATAAATAATGACAATATGGTTAATTTAAATATGTTTTCTTGGGGTAAAATTTATCAACAAGTTAAAGGGGGTAATAATTTGAATTATTTTCTTAAACATACATTTGGAGGGTTGGTTTTCAAGCCAATAAAATAAGCAATGAGTAGATTTATTTTAATTATATCTTTTTTGTTTATTTCCGCTTGTTCAAAGCAAGCTGTTCATATCTATCCTGATGGAAATTATCTAACAGATGCTAAGATTGGTACACCATATAATGAATTAATAAGAATACCTGGTGTTATAGATAAGAGTTTTGGCGCAGAAATAACACCTGAAAACTCGGGTTTAACATGGAGTCCTAGTGATTATACTGTCCCTGTAAAACCAGTAACAGCAAAGGATTACAGCCGTATAAAAATACAAGGCACTCCTACACATGCTGGAGAAATACGAATAAAGGTAGCTGGGGCAATTTACGGGACAATGCTAAATGGAGCAAATGATTTTGAAAAGATATACATTATAAAAGTGAGTAAATAGGTATTAATAAAAAATGGCGAGTTAAATCGCCATTTAAAATTATTTTTTGTAAATATTTTGTCTTCATGTTTTCTCTTGTTTAGCCTCTGAATTCCAGAGGCTTCTTTATTATTTTTCATCGTGTTAAATAGTATTTAAATAAACAAATAACGCAAAAACACCATGAAGAAATTACTTGAATTACGCCAGCAGAAAGCAACTTTCACCGAACAAATGCGCTCGCTGCTCACCAAAGCCGAAACTGAAAAGCGCTCACTGACCGAAGATGAAGCCAAACAGTTTGACACACTGCGCAGCCAGTCCGACGCCCTGAATACCGAAATTGCCCGTTATGAGGCGCTGTCTGATGAAGAACGCAGTCAGGCAGGTAAAACCCAGCCAACCAGTGACAC
Organism: Xenorhabdus miraniensis; assembly: GCF_002632615.1. Next base: position 23,473 of record NZ_NITZ01000032.1, on the reverse strand, counting down.
ACTCAGCAATGACGAACTGCGCCATTATCTTCTGACCGGAGAAACCCGCACCTTGTCTACAGGCGTCCCGTCAGACGGTGGCTATACCGTTATCCCCGAACTGAATAAGCAGATCATGCAGCAATTGGCTGATGAATCGGTCATGCGCCGGATCTGTACCATCAAGACCACTCGCAGCAACGAATATAAACAGCTTGTTTCGGTGGGTGGCGCAGCCGTCGCCCACGGGGAAGAAGGCAAGGCGCGTAGTGAAACGACGACGCCGAAGATGGAAGAAGTCAGCATTAAGCTGTTTCCTATCTATGCTTACCCCAAAACAACCCAAGAAATCATCGACTTTAGCGATGTGGATATCTTGGGCTGGCTGACCTCAGAGATTGCAGATACGTTTGTCGATACCGAAGAAACCGACCTTGTGAGCGGAGATGGCAGCAAGAAAGCGAAAGGCTTCCTGTCTTATCCCCGTGATCCCCAAGCTGACAAGGTACGCGCTTTCGGCACGCTGCAAAAGCTGGAAGTCGCCAGCCTTGAAGCCGATAGCCTGATTGACCTGAAATTCCTGCTCAGGAACAAATACCGCAAGAATGCCGTGTGGGTGATGAACTCCACGACCGCCGCCAAAGTACAGAAGCTGAAAAACGGCAATGGCGATTATATCTGGCGGGAACGTTTACAGGCGGGTGATCCTGACATGTTGCTGGGCTTGCCGGTTCACTATCTTGAATTTATGCCGGAAGGGGTGATCGGTCTGGGTGACTTCAAACGCGGCTACTTCATCGTTGACCATCAAACAGGCACCCGTACCCGTCCCGACAATATCACCGAGCCGGGATTTTATAAGGTTTGTACAGATAAATATCTGGGCGGCGGCTTGGTGGACTCCAATGCAATCAAGGTGCTGGAAGTGAAAGCAGCCAGCAAATAAGTGAGAGGGGCACAGCGCCCCTTTTTTGTCTTGGAGTCTCTCAAATGAATGATATTGAATTAAGAACGGCTGACTTTTCACTTAATGAGAAAAAGATCACCGGTTATGCCGTGCGTTGGATGGATAATTCACAATTGCTGTTTGGTGAATTTATTGAACGTTTCGATAAAAGCGCCTTTGCAACCTGTTTAAAAAATGACGCTGATATTCGTTTCTTGTGGGAACACGAACATGCTTCTCTATTGGGTAGAACGTCATCTAAAACCCTGACCGTGAGTGAAGATGATACGGGTTTACGCTTTGAATTGTTATTACCAGATACTCAATTAGGACGTGACGCACTCACCATGATTGATCGGGGCGATATTGAAGGTGTTAGTTTCGGCTTTCGTGCCATTAAAGATCAATGGGATGTGGGTCAAGACCCCTATGTCAGAACCGTCTTAGAGGCAGAGTTACGGGAAATCAGTCTGACCAGTATTCCGGCCTATCCGACAAGCAGCGTGGAGATTGCCAAACGTTCCCTGAATGCCGCCAAACCTTGTGATGCCGATTTGCGTCATTACTGGCTGCAACTGTCCGAGGTGTAACCATGTGGCCTTTTAAGCGAAAATCGCCTGAAACCCGTAGCATGACGATGGATGAGTTTCTTTCTCTGGCGGGCATGGCTAACACCAAATCAGGTGAGCATGTTTCCCCGTCCACGGCGGAGGGTTTGCCTGCGGTGATGAATGCGGTCACGGTGATCAGTGAAGCCGTTGCTACCATGCCTTGTTACCTCTATCGGGTGCAGCACCAGAACAGTAAAGAATCCCGCGAATGGCTCAGTGATCACCCCGTGGATTATTTACTCAATGAATGCCCGAATGACTGCCAGACGCCGTTTCAGTTCAAGCGCACCCTGATGCGTCATTGCCTGCTGAATGGCAATGCCTATGCCGTGATTGTCTGGGGTAAAGACGGCCAGCCGCAATCCTTGCACCCTTACCCGCCGTCAGCGGTGGTAGCACAACGCTTATCCGATCACCGCTTCGCCTACACCATCACAGAACCGTACAGCGGCAAGGTGAAAACCTACCTACAGGAAGAAGTGTTGCATCTGCGCTATGCCACCGAAGACGGCTTTCTGGGGCGCTCACCTGTCACCATTTGCCGTGAAACGCTGGGCTTGGGGCTGGCACAACAGCGCCACGGTGCCAGCATCATGAAAGACGGCATGATGGCGGCGGGCGTGATTAAGTCCACTGACTGGCTGGATGGCGTCAAGGGCAATAAGGCACTGGAAGCCCTCGAACGTTACAAGGGCGCCCGCAATGCGGGGAAAACGCCCATTCTTGAAGGTGGAATGGACTACCAGCAATTAGGGATGAGCAATCAGGATGCGGAATGGCTGGCGTCCCGCCGTTTCACGATTGACGATATTGCCCGCATGTTCAACGTCAGCCCGATCTTCCTGCAAGAGTATTCGAACAGCACCTACAGCAACTTTAGCGAGGCGTCCCGTGCTTTTCTGACCATCACCATGCGCCCGTGGCTGGCTAACTTTGAGCAGCAAATCAAATCGGCCTTGCTGCTGGCGTCCCCAAAACGGGGCATTCGTTACCAAGTGGAGTTCGACACTGCTGACCTGCTGCGTGCCAATCCGAAAGAACGCTTCCAGAGTTATGAGACGGCGATTAAATCCGGTGTGATGTGCCCGAATGAAGCCCGTGAACGGGAGGGATTATCCCCCCGTGAGGGCGGTGATGAGTTCAGTCAGGCATGGAAGCAAACGGTGGAAATCAAGCAACAACCGGAGGGCAAGGCATGAGGGCAGGCAGATTACGACATCGGGTGATGATTCAAAAGAATGAACCGACCCGTGGTGAATACGGCACGATGATTAAGCATTGGGTGGACGTTGCCGCCGTCTGGGCAGAAGTGAGATTTATCGGTGGTCGGGAACTGGTGGCCTCCGGACGGATGCTTTCCGAAGCCACAGTACGTATCTGGTTGCGTTATCGGAACGATATCACCACCACACACCGGATTATCTATCAGGGTGATAATCCCCACAGTCAGGCTTTTGCCATCGTTGCCGTTATTCCCGATCCGAAACGGACTTACTTAGAGCTGCTTTGCAAGGGAGGCGTGAAATATGCCTGATATTGAAATCCCCCTGAGTGAAATCAAGCAGCATTGCCGGATAGATGAGGGCAATGATTTAGAGGATGCCCTGCTTCAAGGTTATGCTGATGCGGCATTGGAAGTCTGCCAGCAACATATTGGCAAGCGCTTTGCTGAGGGCTTGGTATTCAGTCCTGCGATCAAAGTCGGTTGTCTGCTCTATATCGGCTTGCTGTATGAGAACCGGGCAATGGTCGCAGATAAGGAACTGAAAGAAATCCCGTTCACCATTAAATCATTGTGGTCTGTCTACCGTGATGCCGGAGTGTATTAGATGCCGTGGCAACCGTTAAGACGCTGTCATTATCCGGGTTGTAACCAGCGGGTGAAGTCAGGACGCTGTGAGCAGCACAGACGAGAAATCAGCCGACAGCAGGATAAACAAAGGGGCACCCGTACCGAGCGTGGCTACAGTAACCGATGGGGCAAGTACAGACTGATGTATCTCAAGGCGAACCCCTTATGTGTGATTTGCCTGAAAGCCAATATCTACACACCCGCAACCATCGTCGATCACATTATCCCGATAGAGGGTGATAGTGATGTGTTGTTCTGGCCTGAATCCAACCATCAATCTTTATGCCACGCCTGCCATAACCGTAAGACCGTACAGGCAGACCCGATCACCAAACAGAAGCGCAAGAACGGTGAGTATCGGAAGCAAGAAGCAGAAGCGGCAAGGTTGGTGAGTTGCGGAATAATAACCCAATGAAATAGAGGGGTGGGGGTATCAAAAATGACAAATACCCTGCTAAAAGGAACCGCCGCCTCCTCCAATTTTTATGCACGGCACTTTTTTTGAAAATAAAATCACAAGGAAAACAGAATATTATGGCAAGAGCACCCAAACCCCCGACGTATCTGAATGAGATTGCTGCCAGCCAGTGGAAAGCCAAGGCAAAAACCTTAAGCGAGCGGGAAGATCTGACCGCCGCCGACTGGAACAATTTAGAACTGTACTGCGTCAATTACGCGATTTACCGAAAAGCGGTGGCAGACCTTGATATCAGGGGCTTTAGCATTGTTAACAGCCAAGGCAGTGAAAGCCGCAATCCGTCACTGAGCGCCAAAGCGGACGCCGAAAAAATCATGATAAAAATGTCCTCGCTGCTGGGTTTTGATCCGGTATCACGGCGTAAAAATCCAGTGGAGACTGAGGAAGAGGACGAGTTAGACCGGCTATGAACGCATGGGAGCAATACGCTTTTGATATTGAGAACGGCACAATTCCGGCCTGTAAATGGGTAAAACAGGCGGTAAAACGTTATCTTAATGACCTGAATAACCCACTTTATGTGTTTGATTCGGAGGTGGTAGATCGTTTTATTGCGTTCTCTCGCTACTGTCCGCACGTCAAAGGCCATTTGCGGGGCAAACCGATTATTCTGGAGCCGTGGCAGCAGTTCGCCTTTGCCAACTTGTTCGGTTTTAAAGTCAAAGCAACCGGACGCCGAAAATACCGCAGTGCGTACATTCAGGTGCCGCGCAAAAATGCCAAGTCCACCGTGGCCGCAATACTGGCTAACTGGTTCCTCGTGATGGAGTCAGGCCAGCAGGATATCTACACCGCCGCCGTGAGTCGGGATCAGGCGCGCATTGTGTTTGATGATGCCCGTCAGATGTGCCTGCTATCCAAGCCGTTCAAGAAACGGGTCGCTATCCAGCAACACAAAGTGACCTATCCAAAGAGTAACAGCCTGTTAAAGCCACTGGCCGCCAAAGCCGCCACCATTGAGGGCACCAATCCCAGTCTGGCGATTGTCGATGAGTACCATTTGCACCCTGATAACGCCGTCTACTCTGCCCTTGAGTTAGGCATGGGTGCCCGTCCCGAAGGACTCCTGTTTGCCATTACCACGGCGGGCAGTAACGTGATCTCCGCCTGTAAACAGCACTACGATTATTGCTGCCAGATACTGGACGGGGAAGAGCAAAATGAATCCCTGTTTGCCCTGATCTACGAACTGGACGACGAGCACGAGATTGATGATGAAAGCCTTTGGATAAAGGCCAATCCGAACCTGAATATATCGGTAGACGCTAATGCCTTGCATGACACTATCCAGAAAGCCCGTGGCATTCCCTCGCAATGGACGGAAATGCTCACCAAACGCTTTAATATCTGGTGCCAGGGTGAAACGCCGTGGATGGGTGACGGCGCATGGAAAGCCTGCCAGACAGAATACGATGAAAACGACCTCAAAGGGCTGGAGTGTTACGCCGGACTGGATTTATCCTCAACGGGCGATATCACCAGCCTTTGTTACACATTCCCCGTAGACAATGAACTGTTATTGCTGACCCGCCATTACCTGCCCGAAGCCCAGTTACAGAACCCCGCCAATAAGAATCGGGCGGTATATCGTCAATGGGCACAATCGGGCTGGATACGTACCACACAAGGCGACTGCATTGATTATGACCGTATCCGTGATGACATTCTCAAAGACAGCCAGCACTTTGATATCAGGCTGGTAGGTTTTGACACATGGAACGCCACCCACCTACGCACCCAATTACAGGGCGCAGGCTTGGACGTTGAACCCTTCCCGCAAACCTATATGCGCTTTAGCCCGGTGGCTAAATCTGCCGAAGTGTTCGTGAATCGCAAGGTGATTCGTCACCACGGCGATCCGGTGCTCGCGTGGGCGATGTCCAATGTGGTGATGGAAACCGACGCGAACGCCAATATCAAACCGAACAAAAAGAAGTCTGCGAACAAAATCGACCCGGCTATTGCGTTTTTGATGAGTTTTGGCACATGGCAGGCAGAGCATGACGAGTTTGCGTTTAGCCTGAGTGAAAGGCAACAGCAGAGACTGGATAGCTTTGATGGGATTTAGATAACCAATTGATTTTTTAATGCCTATACAGGGTAAGAGTTAATGAAATCAAATGATCGGAAGGTTAAATATCATATAGTTATTTGGATTAGTCACTGCTCTATCTGACATTCAGTTATGAGCGAGGAGCGAGTGTTTTGTGTATTAGCTCAAGCTCGACCTGACAGTTACTGATTATTTACACAGATATCTATCAGGTTAAGTTGAAACTATAGGGCTATTGGGAATAGCCCTCGTTCACAACTAAATCTTATGAGCGGTATACTGATATTGCTCTTTTGTTATTTTTCCGTCACTTTGAATTACAGGGAGTTTAATAAAAATATACATTCTTTCTAAAAACTCACTAATCCCAATTTTTATGTGATTTGATATTGCGAGGTTTAAACTGTCATGCAATACAATGTTTATGTCAGTTAAAGTATGCCTTGTATCATTATGCAGCTCATAGGTCACTTTTTTAGAATTGTTAGATGAATTTAGCAGGTCCAATGACAGCTCTATATAATCAAACCCCTTTGGATTAGTTTTGGTAGAGATGTCAAAACTCACAACAGTATAATTAGCCATAATATCTCCTTTCTTTGGATTTAAGGCTTGGATTCACATGATAAGCGCAATTTCTGAAAAAGGCGGTCAGTTGCTATAGTAGACATCTTTCTCGCCAAGGGAACATGCATTACGACCTATAAACAACAGACCGAAATCAGAAATATATCAGATTATTAGCTTAAAAAAAGCGGATTTTACACAACGTTAGATTGCCAAGTCTCTCAAACACAATCCCTCAACAACTAGTCGTGAATTAAAAAGAAATCGGGAAACACAAAAATACTGTCTTAAACAGACTCAAATTAAAGTGTTGGAACATCGCCATTCAACTGAAAAAGCAGTAAAAGTCACACCAGAGATAACGTCCACTTCACGCTTTGAGACATTCGACAAGCTTTTTATTCTTTAAGCAAAGCCGATTGTTATATTTGTTTGAACTCAGTCGCAAGGGTATCAGATCTCAACTGGACAGCATATAACGCAAAAAGTTAAGCGCTTATACTGATTCGCTTATTGAGTCCGATAAACCAATCAGTTAAAGTAGCTCCGCCACTGGCAAAATCCAGTGGTCAGGGCTTCGCATCCCTGAGCTAAGAACACTGGTAGGATGTTTCTACCAGTGACCTCGTTCACCCTTTCAATGGTGATTCAGGCAGGGGAGGCTTCGGCCTCACCGGAATCTTAGCCCGGTAATGCGAACCTTGCTTGAATCGCCACCATCAATTTTCTCAATTAATGGAAGGGGTAGCAGGAATGAATAACGTTAGAAATGATTGGCATCAAGCCGATATTATTGCTGCATTACGTAAACGTGGTACAACCTTAGCGGCTGTCTCTCGTGAAGCGGGACTCAGTTCTTCTACATTAGCAAATACGTTGTCACGCCCTTGGCCGAAGGGTGAATGGATTATCGCTGATTACCTTGAAGTACATCCCTCTGAAATCTGGCCTAGTCGCTATTTTGATATGAACGGTCAACTCATTGAGCGTAAGGCTCGCAATAAGTCGTAAAAATAGCCAATCCACAATTTGAAAATCATCGGGAAGATAGCCGTAACGGGGTATCTTCTCACTAGCAGTAACATTCGTAATTACCACCTCAATAGCTTTTGACGAAATGCACCACACCTTCTTCATAAGGTCGGAGCATTCAGCATACTGACCTCTTTTTATTGATCCCAAATACACTCTTATTCTTTCTTTTCTTTCACATTGTTCTTATCTTATGCTTTGTTTATAGGTTCGTTCAGCATTCTATGTATAAATATTTATATAAACAAACAAAAACAATCTCGTTGAAAAATGAGAATTATTTATTAAATATCAAATGGTTATGTTTAAATCATGAATATACCTAATATATCTCAAGTTAAAGATTTTTTCCTCTCATTACAGGATCAAATCTGTAAGCAACTGGAGCAAATTGATGGTCACTCAACATTCATAGAAGACTGCTGGCAACGGGAAGAAGGTGGCGGTGGACGCAGTCGTGTGTTAACCGCTGGCGGTATTTTTGAACAAGCCGGCGTAAATTTTTCACATGTCATGGGAAAATCAATGCCGGCCTCTGCCACAGCTCATCGTCCAGAATTAGCCGGTCGCAGCTATCAAGCCATGGGAGTTTCCCTTGTTATCCATCCGCTAAATCCCTATATCCCAACCAGCCATGCGAATGTGCGCTTTTTTATTGCAGAAAAAGAAGGAGAAACGCCTCTATGGTGGTTTGGCGGTGGGTTTGATCTCACCCCTTATTATGGTTTCAAAGAAGATGTTATCCACTGGCATAGCGTTGCCAAGACTTTATGCCAACCGTTTGGTGATGATATTTATCCAAAATATAAAGAATGGTGTGATGATTACTTTTTTATAAAACATCGAAATGAACCGCGTGGCATTGGCGGCTTGTTTTACGATGATTTAAATACACCTGATTTTGATACTTGTTTTAATTTTACACAATCTGTCGGCAACGGGTTCTTACCTGCTTATTTACCGATTGTAGAACGAAGAAAAAATATGGCTTGGGGTGATCGTGAAAGACAATTTCAGTTATATCGTCGAAGCCGCTATGTTGAATTCAATTTAGTTTGGGATAGAGGAACTCTCTTTGGCCTGCAAAGCGGTGGAAGAACTGAATCAATATTAATGTCTATGCCGCCGTTGGTACGTTGGGAATATGGTTATACTCCGGAACCTAATTCTCCAGAATCTGAATTATATAATTCATTTCTGATAAAAAAAGATTGGGTTTAACAATTAAGAACAGGAATATAGGATCACCTCTGTATTCCTGTTTTATATTTTCACTTCCGAAATCGTCTATTAAATAGATCGGATAATTATCAGAGCATTAATAAAATTGTTCATGGTTTTTCATTAGCAATACCCTGCCATAAAAAATCAATATTTCCCCTAATGACTCACTCTCTAATTACAGTTAGTATGCAATCCGGGCCCGAAAAGCAAAAACAACATCTAATAAAAATAGAGGGGTTTACCATGAGCAATAATCAAATCAACAAATACAGCTTAATTCCTCCATTTGTTTTGGAACAAATATCTAATGATTGCGATGAATGTACTAATCAATATGTATCAAAGACATTAGATCATGTTTATCACTTAATGAACGCAACCGTTGAAGAGGAACGCCTTCATCAAGAAGATAAAATAGAATCAGATGATAAATTAAATCGCACAATTTATGATGCCAAAAACAAAGAGGAATTCCCCGGAGAAAAACTGTCCCGAAGTGAAGGCATGCCTGAAGACAAAGATGTTGCTGTCAATGAAGCTTATGAGTATCTGGGTAAAACCCATGAGTTTTATAAAAACATTTTTGGCCGCAACTCGCTCGATAACAAAGGGCTAAAACTAGTTGCCACAGTGCATTATGGTGAAAATTACTTAAATGCGTTTTGGTCCAGAAAACAAATGATATTCGGCGATGGAGATGGAAAATACTTTAATCGTTTTACTTCCGCTATTGATGTTATAGCACATGAGCTTACTCATGGTGTGATCGAAAGCGAAGCAGATCTTGATTATGCCTACCAATCCGGTGCACTAAATGAATCCATCGCAGATGTGTTTGGTATTATGGTGAAGCAATATGTAAAAAATCAAAAGACAAATGAGTCTGATTGGTTATTAGGGCAAGGTTTGTTGGGGCCTAGGTTTAATCCAGAAAATAAGCCTGATGTTGCCTTACGCAGCTTTATTCATCCAGGAAAAGCTTTTTCCGGAGATAGACAAGTTGCTCATATGGATCAATATAAAGAACTTCCCTTCACCATAGACAATGGCGGTGTTCATATATATTCAGGAATTCCTAACAAGGCATTTTATTTAGTAGCGACTGAGTTAGGTGGATATACCTGGGAGCGAGCAGGCAAAATATGGTATCAAACTTTGCTGGATAAACGCTTGTATCCTGATGCGGATTTTGAGGATTTTGCCAAACTGACAATTGAAAATGCTGAAAAATTATTTGATAAGGAAATTTCAGACATTGTTAGTAATTGTTGGAAACAGGTTGGTATTTTACTTCCTGAAAAGGATTAATCCAATATTAATACAATATCAATCTAGGTTAAAATCAGTAACATTAAGATAACGCTAAAATAAATAATAAAGGATTAAGGATAATCCTTTATTATATTTATAAATTAATATTATTAAGTACAAAAAAACCTTTCTCATTAGTAGCGAATACCACTATTTAGATTAATACTTAATTAAGGTTCCTAGGGATTAAAATAAACACAATATCTAAAAAGCGGGGGTATTATTATGCGCAACCATCAAATTAAATTAAATAAAACTGGTATAATTCCGCCTTCTCTATTGGAATACGTTGTAAAAATTTGTGGTCAAAGTGATAAAGCATATATATTAAAAACATTAAATCATGTTTATAATTTAATGAATAGCTCTGCTGAGTTGGATATTCTCACTCATGAATATCAGCCTGGAAATTATAATAAATTAGATAGAACAGTTTATGATGCTCAATATAATGATCAATATCCAGGAAAAATATTAATTTTAGATGAAATAACAACTATGAGCGGCGATATATCAGCCAATGAAGCTTATGAGTATCTGGGTAAAACTTATGAGTTTTATAAAAACGTTTTTGGCCGCAATTCGATTGATAACCAGGGCCTCAAGCTAGTTGCTAGCGTACATTACCAGAAAAATTATATGAATGCTTTTTGGGATAATAACCAAATGGTTTTTGGTGATGGTTATGCCCCCTATTTTAATCGCTTCACCTCCTGTATTGATATTACTGCACATGAATTAACTCATGGTGTTATTGAAAGTGAAGCAAATCTTGACTATGCCTATCAATCTGGCGCACTAAATGAATCCATCGCAGATGTATTTGGTATTATGGTGAAGCAGTATGTAAAAAATCAACAGGCAAGCGAATCTGATTGGTTAATAGGTCAAGGGATATTGGGTTATGCACTTAATCCAAACAATGATCCCAACATTGCTTTACGTTCATTCAAAAACCCCGGAAGTGCAAATCCAAAAGACAACCAAGTTGGCCATATGAATCAATATCAAGATCTGTCCGTTAGAGATGACCAAGGAGGAGTCCACAAATATTCTGGTATTCCCAATAAGGCATTCTATTTATTGGCGATCGAGTTAGGCGGCTATTCATGGGAACAGGCAGGAAAGATTTGGTACGAGACATTGTTGGACAAACGCTTATCTCATAAAGCAAGCTTTAATGATTTCGCGACATTAACCATCGACAATGCAGAAAAATTATTTGGTAAAAAAATTTCAGATATTGTAACTCATTCATGGAAGCAAGTGGGAGCTTTGCTCTGATATTAACTATATCTGTGATAATAAATGGCTAAGGAAGGCCTTGATCATTATACTTTTTTATTCCCCTGATACTTTCAGAATCAAAAAATTAATCTTCCAAGCGTAACCCCTATCAATAAAAATTCATTTTTCCCTTCACCATTTCAAACATTTTACTTATTAATCTCACACTGTCAAAAATTTACATTTTTAGTAGTGACTAACATGGTTAGTTTGGCTAATATTACGACTAGGCTAAATATACTCAGACATGAAAAACACATAGAATAGGGTATTATTATGAATAGCAACCAGATAAACAAGAAAAATATAATTCCTCCTTATTTGTTGGAATGTATTGCGAAAAATTGTGATACTGATGATAAAGAATTTATATTGAAAACTTTAGAGCATGTAAATCAATTAATGAAACATTCACCCAGAGAAAATAAGCCTCATACCAATGAAGATAATTCATTACCACATAAAAACAAAACACTACCCGAATAATAAAATAATTATTTACTATCGGGAAATATTTCTTTAACGCTAAGCACCAAAGCCATCACAAATGGCCACGGATGACTGAGTTAATTGATTGCTTTGACATTCATCATATTTATGGATTCCATTATAGCATCGGGAATAAATAGATTATCTTTACCATATAGAATTCCAGCTAAGTTTAGCTATTATTTCTATTAATAATTTATTCCCACCAATAATAAAACTTTTGTTACTATCTATAAAATTTATTGCTACCTATAAAATATTTTTTATAAAATATATAGAAAGCAGTTACAACTGCTATCTTTATTTTTCAGAATAAAACACTTAGAAACAATTTATTTTAGATTATGATTACGAATGGAAATGCACACCCCTTAATAATAAAGGGCTGAAAACAGCCCTTTATTTATTGTATTTTTACAATAATTAACGTTTTTTCAAATGCTCCATTAAACGTTTACGCTTACGAAGCTGGGTTGCTGTTAATGTATTTTTCTTACCAGCATAAGGGTTAGCCCCCTCTTTAAACTGGATACGAATAGGTGTTCCCATCACTTTTAAAGAGCGACGGAAGTAATTCATCAAATAACGCTTATAAGAATCGGGTAAGTCTGTTACCTGATTACCATGGATCACAACAATCGGTGGGTTATAACCTCCCGCATGAGCGTATTTCATTTTAACCCTACGACCACGGATCATCGGTGGCTGATGATCATCTTCCGCCATGCGCATGATACGGGTCAGTAAGGAAGTGTTCACACGGCGGGTTGCGCTTTCATAAGCTTCCTGAATTGACTCAAATAAATTACCAACACCACTACCATGCAGTGCAGAAATAAAGTGAACACGGGCAAAATCAACAAAGCCCAAACGCAGATCCAGCATATCCTTGACGTGATCTTTATCTTCCTGACTCATGCCATCCCATTTGTTGACGGCAATAACCAGCGAGCGACCGCTATTAAGAATAAAGCCGAGCAAAGAGAGATCCTGATCAGAAATACCTTCGCGGGCATCTACCACCAATAACACGACATTAGCATCTTCAATGGCCTGAAGTGTTTTAATAACGGAGAATTTTTCAACGGTTTCTGTGATCTTACCGCGTTTACGAACACCCGCAGTATCAATCAGGATATATTCGCGCTCATCACGCTCCATCGGAATATAAATACTGTCACGGGTTGTGCCTGGCATATCATAAACGACAACCCGCTCTTCCCCCAGAATACGGTTAGTTAATGTGGATTTACCTACATTTGGACGACCAACAATCGCAAGTTTTAGAGGCAAAGCAGTAGGATCAAACGCTTCCTCTTCTTCCTGTTCAACAGAAGCATCAAGTTCAGCCTGTTCCATCTCTGCCCAATAAGCAGCGTTAGCTTCTTCTTCCGTTAATTCGACTTCTTCTGTTTCCTCTTTCTCAGAAAAAGGCAGCAGGGCACGTTCAATCAACTGCGTCACGCCACGACCGTGGGAAGCGGCAATAGAATAAATATCGCCTAATCCCAATGAGTAGAATTCTGCAATGGAAGTGTCAATATCAATGCCATCAGTCTTGTTTGCTACCAAAAAGGTTGCTTTTTCACGACTGCGCAAGTGCTTGGCAATCGCATGATCGGCCGGCATCAACCCTGATCTGGCATCAACCATAAAGAGAACAATATCAGCCTCTTCGATAGCCATCAAAGATTGCGTAGCCATATGTGTTTCTACGCCTTCTTCCGTACCATCGATACCTCCCGTATCAATGATGATGAACTCCTGCCCTTCAACCTCTGCCCGTCCATATTTACGATCACGGGTTAAGCCAGGGAAATCCGCTACCAGCGCATCTCTGGTTCGGGTTAATCGGTTAAATAAGGTGGATTTTCCAACATTGGGGCGCCCAACCAGCGCAACGACAGGTATCATTTTTTTGATGCCTCATGACTAGATTTAAATCGATATCCTGCTAGAAATGATCCAACCAATGTTGCTCACTACTAGTTGCTCACTACTACAAGATACTAAAAAGACGAAACGGCCCCTGTTACTTTCAGCACAGGAGCCGTATAGTTTCGTGTTATTTCGTATAGTGTTACATATAACGTTAAAACACGTTCTGGAATTAGCGAGTATACAGGTAAACTGTCCCGTCCTTCGCTTGTACCATCAGTTTATCGCTGACAACAACAGGGCGACTCAATAGACCTGAACCATCAACCTTATTCTGAGCCACAAATTTGCCATCAGCCATATTCAACCAATGCAAATAACCTTCGCTGTCTCCAACAACCAGATAGCCGTTATACATTTCAGGTGCAGTCAAGTTACGATGCAAGAGATCACTTTGCGCCCACAATGTAACCCCATCGCTCTTACGCAAGGATAAAATGCGGTCATCCTGATCAACAATGAAAATATTATCATCAGTTACGACCATATCATTCACCGAACCCAGATCACGTTTCCAGATGATCTGACCCGAACGCATATCCATTGCAACTAAGTTACCGTTATAAGCAATGGCATAAATAACATTGTTAGAAATGACCGGAGTCATATCAACGTCATTCAGGCGATCGATTTCAGTGGCTCCCGTCACCTGAGAAATGCGCTGCTGCCAAATTAATTGCCCTTGAGACAACAAAACAGCACTGACACGCCCATTGTCACCACCCACAACTGCGGCACCATAGGCCACGGCAGGAGCGGATTCACCACGAACCGACAACGGAGGTGTATCCATGTTAACTGACCAGGCGATACTACCATCACCTTCATTCAGTGCCTGCAACATACCATTGCCAGTGTGAATCAAGACAAAACCATCACTTACCACCGGACGCGATAACGCTTCGCCGGCAACTGTTGAATCCCATTCAACTTTACCGTTTGTTGCATCCAACGCGATGACTTTTGCTTTTTCTGTGCCGACATAGAGACGATCACCGGAAACAGTCAATCCCCCTGACAGCAGTGCTGGCAAACGAGATGACAGAAGACCGGCTTTCTCTGATAAGTCCGTTGCCCACAACTCCTTGCCACTATCTATATCAAACGCTTTGACAACACCATTTCGGTCAGCAGCATAAACCGTTGAGCCCTGCCAAACCGGTGACAAGTGAGAATAGTAGTGCCCAACACCGTTGCCAACGGATTTATCCCAGACAATACGAGGCTTGAATTGATTTTCAACCTTCGGCAGCGGTGACATTGTTACCGTATCCTGTTCGCTTGAACAACCCGCCAGCAAAACAGAAGCAACCAGCCCAACCAAGAGTGTTTTTCGCAGTTGCATTAGAAGTTGACTCCCTTAGTTGGATAAATTATTAAGTTTAATTTTAATGAAATCTTTCATCGACTGAGGGCCATCAGATTCAAGCCCTTTGGAATATGCAGCACGAGCACCGGCTATATCACCTTTTTTCGCCAGAATATCTCCACGGATATCCTCAGCAACAACCAACCAGCCTTTTCCCTTGACCAATTCTAACGTTTTCAATGCAGCATCCGTTTTATCTTCTGCCAATTGAACCCGGGCCAAACGAAGGTTGGATAACGTTTTCATATCTTCATCTGTGGCTTTACCTGATGCCGCCAGCAAATTTTTCTCAGCCTGAGCCAAGTCATTCTTCCCGATAGCATGTTTTGCCAGTTCCAGATCAGCCATGACACCGTAGATATTATTTGTTTCATTCGCGAATTTATCTGCGGCAGCAACATCCTCTTTCGACCCCAACGCCAGAGATTTGTTCAATTTCTCAAACTTTGCTGCCGTTTCATGTAATTGGTTTGTTTGATGAGTCTGCCAGTAACGCCAGCCAACCAACGCGCCAATGCCCAGAACTAAACCAACAGCAAGGTATTTACCGTTGGTGACGAAAAAACGCTTTATCGCGTCAACTTGTTCAGTTTCAGTGGTATAGACTTGCACAGAGTCTCTCCTTAGCCTAACAATTCGCTCAAACGTGCCGCGACCATTTGTTGTGACAACGTTTCTTGTTCACCGTTACGTAAATCTTTTACTGTTACGTTGCCAGCCTGAATTTCATCTTCTCCGAGGATCAAGGCAACTTTAGCGCCATGCTTGCCCGCACGAGTCAATTGTTTCTTAAAATTACCTCCACCGTGGTTGGTCATCAGGCGCAATTCCGGCAGTTGATCACGGATTTTTTCTGCCAGAATCAATGCGGCTTGTTGACTGCCTTCACCAAAGGAAGAGAGATAAACATCAGCAACCGTCAAATCGGCAACGAAGTCAGGATTGATTTCCTGCACTAACAGAACCATACGTTCCATGCCCATGGCGAAACCCACTGCCGGTGTTGCTTTTCCACCTAATTGCTCAACCAGGCCATCGTAACGCCCACCCGCACAGACAGTTCCCTGTGCCCCCAATGCAGAGGTTACCCATTCAAAGACAGTACGATTGTAATAATCAAGACCGCGAACCAGACGCTGGTTAATGCGATATTTGATACCCGCGTTATCAAGTATCTGACACAATCCATCAAAATGTTCTTTTGATTCGGCATCAAGATAATCAAACAGTTCCGGTGCATCATTAAGAAGTTGCTGAATTTCAGGATTTTTGGAATCCAATACACGCAGAGGGTTGGTATACATACGACGCTGGCAGTCTTCATCCAGCTTTTCTTTATGCTGTTCAAGGAACTCAACCAGTGCTTCACGATAATCTGCACGCGCTTCCAGTGAACCAATGGAGTTCAATTCGAGCGTAACGTGGTCAGCAATGCCCAGCTCACGCCACCAGCGTGCTGTCATTAGAATGAGTTCAGCATCGATATCCGGCCCTTGCAGACCAAAAACTTCAGCACCCAATTGATGAAATTGGCGGTAACGGCCTTTTTGTGGACGCTCATATCGGAACATAGGCCCGATATACCATAAGCGCTGTTCCTGATTGTACAGCAGACCATGTTGAATACCGGCACGGACACACCCTGCGGTATTTTCCGGGCGTAGGGTCAAGCTTTCTCCATTGCGGTCGTCAAAAGTGTACATTTCTTTTTCGACAACATCGGTGACTTCCCCAATCGCACGTTTAAATAACGGGGTCTGCTCTACAATCGGTGTCCGAATTTCGCTGAAACCATAACCTGACAGCACACGCTTTACCGTAGATTCAACTCGTTGCCAGATGGCCGTTTCAGCAGGAAGACAATCGTTCATGCCACGAATAGCTGGAATATTTTTTGTCACGTTTTATCTCTTATTAATATTTATACAATGGCATCGATTATAAAAGCGAATACTTGTCAGGTTCAATCAGCAAACAAAATTCTCACTATATGCTCATTTATCCAATAGATACCAAGATAAAAAGCAGAGCTGGCGCATGATAACATGAACCAGCATCAGGCATATTACTCATCAAGCTGATTAATGCTGATCCGGTTATTAGCATCAAGGATCGCAGCTTTAGCCCGGATCTTCGCTTCAAGCTGATCAATCAGATCTTTATTATCAAGACGCTCTCTCTGACGAATGCCATCTTCATAAAAGCCGCTTTTCGTTTTAGCTCCTGTTACACCAAGCGTTGAAACTTCTGCTTCTCCCGGGCCATTCACGACACAGCCAATGATAGAAACATCCATCGGCGTAATGAGATCTTCAAGACGCTGCTCAAGCGCATTAACAGTGCCGATAACATCAAATTCCTGACGTGAACAAGTCGGGCAGGCAATGAAGTTGATGCCTCTTGAACGAATGCGCAATGCTTTCAATATATCGAAGCCGACTTTAACTTCTTCTACCGGATCTGCGGCCAAAGAGATACGCAATGTGTCGCCAATGCCTTCTGACAATAAAATGCCCAGACCAATTGAAGACTTCACCGCACCTGCGCGAGCGCCACCTGCTTCGGTGATGCCCAGATGTAGGGGTTGATCAATTTTCTGTGCCAGCAAGCGATAAGCGCCAACGGCCAAGAAAACGTCAGAGGCTTTGACACTCACTTTGAATTGGTCAAAGTTAAGGCGATCAAGGATATCCACATGGCGCATTGCTGATTCAACCAGCGCTTCCGGTGTCGGTTCGCCATATTTTTCCTGTAGATCTTTTTCCAGCGATCCACCATTGACCCCGATACGAATCGGGATGTTATTGTAACGAGCACAATCCACAACCTGACGGATGCGTTCCTCGTTACCAATATTGCCGGGATTAATGCGCAAGCAGTCCACACCATATTCGGCTACTTTCAATGCAATGCGGTAATCGAAATGGATGTCAGCAACAAGGGGAACATTGACCTTCTGTTTGATGGATTTGAACGCTTCAGCCGCATCCATGGTCGGAACAGAAACACGAACGATATCAACACCAACTCTTTCTAATGCTTTGATTTGATTGACTGTTGCCTCAATATCAGTTGTCCGTGAGTTAGTCATTGATTGCACCGCGATGGGTGCGTCATCCCCTATGGGCACATTACCGACATAAATACGTGTGGATTTACGTCTTTTTATCGGTGATTCATTATGCATTTTTACATTACTCCCCTACATCCCTGTATTTTGTTTATAAAAATTACAACTATGCTGTGGTGAATAATACACACAGGCGAACATGAATACTTATTCAATGTTCGCCCAAATTCTTTTCAAGACAAATTTGCCAAAACTCTGTCGATGAGTTTATTTCAGCTTCAGTTTGGCAGTCACGCCTTTCTTAATAAAGGAATTCAGATCCACCGGTTTCCCCTGGAACTGAACCTTAACCTGTGAAGGTGCACCAATGTTCAAAGAGTAAGGCAATACGCCGGAAAGTTTCAGGTTATCACCTTTCTTTTTCGTACCACTAAACAGTATCTTACCTTTAGCATCCTTGATTTCTAACCAACATTCCCCGTTGAAGTCCATGACCAACTCATTGCTGCTTATAGCGCTAATATTGTTCACGTCAATTGATGATGTACTGACAACAGGATTTTCCGTGCCTGTATTAGTCGTTACGCTGGGGTTTTCTGAAGTCTCATTTGCTGCCGCTGGATTAGGCACTGTTTTTGGCTCTGTTGCCATGGACATTTGTGTATTGGAAGCGGTTGAAGCACTGTTTTTTATTCCTGTGCCATTCACCTGCTCCGGAGACGCTTTCTCTTGAGAAACCGCCGCAGATTGATTTTCTTTCAGAGGTGCGGATACATTATTCGCTATCTTGTTATCCGCTATTTTATTATCCGCTATTGCGGTTGAAGCAGCCGGGCTATTTTCAGCGCCCTGGACATGGGCACTTTGGACGCTGGATTGTGCTGCCATTGAAGACAATTCTTTTTGTTGCACCTTGTAGTTTTGCCACCACCATAGGCCAGTCATACCAAGTAGCAGGATGATGATAGCCCATGTTATTTTCATTAACCAACCATCACTCTTTTTACGTTTTTTCCTCGAGGAAAAACTTTGCATTGGAGAAACTTTCATGGTTTTGGCTGGCATTTGTTTATCTAAAATGCTCAAGATCTCAGATTCAGGCACTTGAACCAGTTTCGCATAAGCGCGAATGTATCCACGAAAGAATGTTAGTGTAATATTTGATGGAGTATTGTCTTCTTCAATATCACGAACAGTGGACAGTTTAAGACACAAGCGATCTGCCACAGTTTGCTGAGAAAGCTCAAGTTTTTCACGAGCCTGACGCAGAATCTGACCTGTTGTCAGATTGGCTTCTTCTGGGTAAGTTTCAGTCTTCATTAGCTAAGGACACTGGTACTGTTCTGGGTTAAAGAATTTACGCAAATTAATTTAAACTAATTTGTGCCGCGAAATCATCTTGCACTGCGTTGAACGCAGAAAATTATCTATCACAGCGGTAACGGTTTATGTTGCTTTCCCTATTTTCCGTGAGCAATTGCTTAGCCTCTTCAAACCGCTTTTGTCCACAGAGGAAAGCATGATAATGACGTATTACAGTATCACGTCCTGCCGTCTGCTGCATGGCTATTCCATAATGCTGGCTGGCGGCTTCAGGTCGGCCAGCATATTGTTCATGCAATGCCATACCTAAATGTGCCTCTGGATGACGAGGCTCCGCCAGCAAGACCTTCTGAAAATGATATTTGGCAGCCGGTAAATTCCGTTCCACCAAATAAGCCTTCCCTAGCTGTAATCGTGTATCTATGGCAACAACCTGAGAAGCACGATGCGTTGCGTGTTCTGCGCACCCCGCTGACAAGCCAAAACAAACTATAGACCAAATTATTGATTTCCGTATCATACCATTTTCATTTATAAGAATATGTCAAACTTCGCCAGATTTTTAGCCATTAATCGATATTAAACAGAAAATTAGACTGTTTTTACCTGAATAGGTTCACCTGCCAGACGTTTTTTCAGTGTCCGTTTTGTTCTGTCAATGACATCACCCGCAAGCTGTCCACAGGCAGCATCAATGTCGTCTCCTCTCGTTTTACGCACGATGGTTGTGAAACCATACTCCATCAGAACTTTGGAAAAACGATCGATTCGGCTATTGGAACTGCGGCCATAAGGTGCACCGGGGAACGGGTTCCAAGGGATCAGGTTGATCTTACTTGGCGTATCTTTCAGGCATTCCGCCAACTGGTGAGCCTGTTCAACGCTGTCATTAACGTGATCAAGCATCACATATTCCACCGTGACACGCCCCTGATTGGCATTGGATTTTGTCAGATAACGACGTACCCCGGCCAAAAATTCTTCAATGTTGTATTTTCGGTTAATTGGCACGATTTCATCACGAATGTCATCGGTAGGTGCGTGCAAAGAAATTGCCAATGCAACATCAATCATATCGCCCAATTTATCCAATGCAGGGACAACGCCAGACGTTGATAATGTCACGCGACGTTTTGACAGGCCAAAACCGAAATCATCCATCATGATTTCCATTGCGGGTACAACATTATTCAAATTGAGTAATGGTTCCCCCATTCCCATCATCACCACATTGGTGATGGGCCGGCGGCCACTGGATTTCAGCGAACCAATGATCTTAGCGGCGCGCCAAACCTGACCAATAATTTCAGATACCCGCAGGTTACGGTTAAAACCCTGCTGAGCCGTAGAACAGAATTTACACTCCAGAGCACATCCCACTTGAGATGAAACACATAGTGTCGCCCGATCATCTTCCGGGATATAAACCGTTTCAACCTGTTGATCACCAACAGTAATCGCCCATTTTATGGTGCCATCAGAGGAGCGTTGTTCTTCTGCAACTTCCGGTGCTTTGATTTCAGCAACTTGTTGCAATTTAGCCCTGAGGACTTTGTTGATATCTGTCATCTGCTCAAAGTCGTCATAGCAATAATGGTAAATCCATTTCATAACCTGATCGGCACGAAAAGGTTTTTCTCCCATATCGACAAAGAATTGACGCATTTGTTTACGGTTAAGGTCGAGTAGATTGACTTTACCGTTTTTCTTTTCAGGCGTGACAGATACGGCGGAGGTTGAAGGTGGTACGGTTTCGTTTAGTTGGGACATTTTTTACATCGCCTCGTTGTTACACTTTCGGCTCTGTGCCGATTTCATCTCAGCACTAAGTTTTCATGCGGTGACTGCCAATTCAATGAACATTCCATTCTGGCAATCTCAAATTCCCGTCATTATAAAATTCCAGAAATAGAGAACGAACATTGAAATAAAAATAATAAACGCCCCACTAAATCAAATCAGTGGGGCGCGTCATTGTACAAACTTTACTGTTTAGATGCTACGAGTAACTGAAGACTCAGTGGCGAGGGAAGATCTCGTCATCACTAAAGAAATAAGCAATTTCACGGTTTGCAGACTCAATGGAATCTGAGCCATGAACCGCATTTTCAGTAAAGCTGTCCGCATAGTCTGCGCGCAACGTTCCTGCCAGTGCGTTGTCAGGGTTGGTTGCACCCATCAGATCACGGTGACGCTGTACTGCATTTTCGCCTTCCAGAACCTGTACCATAATTGGGCCAGAGGTCATGAACTCTACCAGACCATCAAAGAAAGGGCGGCCTTTGTGTTCAGCATAAAAACCTTCTGCTTGTTCACGAGTCAGATGCAGCATTTTGGCCGCGATGATTTTAAACCCTGCGCTTTCAAAACGAGCATAGATAGAGCCGATAACATCTTTCTTCACTGCATTGGGCTTGATAATGGAAAAAGTACGTTCAATTGTCATTGGATAACCTCTTTGGCACCTTCAGCGATGATTCATTTTAATTTTTATGCCCCAGGTCAAACTGAGGGGCAAATCTACCCTGTATCTCACAGGAATAAAAATAGGCGTTGATTATAGGAGGAGACTTTCTGCTTGCCTACAAAAAACATAACATTTCATTAAAACTTTCTTAGCGAAAATTATCATTTTTTAGCATGAATCACATTTTAACTCAGAATGCCTGTTCAGGCGATTAAATCCCAAACAGGCATTCTGACCCAGATCATTGAATTTGCACTTTAATTCCAATATTAATTATAAAACCCTCTCTGTTACACATTGCACAAAAGGTTTGATCTCTTCGGCCGCTTTCTTGTTGACGTCTTGTTTAACGTCATTAGACACTTTAAACTCCCCAGTAAATTTTCCTTCTGCACTTTGAGTTGTTTTATCCGATGTGCCAATAATGCTAATGGTATATTTATGGCCGGCTGGTAATAAATCTGTGCACTTTCTCAACTCTCCCGAATGAGAAGACTTTTGAACTGTTATTTCTTGGTTACTATTTTTTTGAATACCATTTGTTGCTGATATATCCGCAAACGAAGTCGGAATATAAAACATACCCAAAAGCAAAACATATGAAAAACTTTTCATCTTTTTCCTCACTGTTTATGTTGAATTAATAACCCAATATAGTTCAATAACTGATTAATCCTCTTTGAATTCCAATATATCCCCAGGTTGGCACTCCAAATATTGACAAATAGCATTCAGAGTAGAAAACCGAATTCCTTTAATTTTTCCGGTCTTTAGTAAAGAAAGATTCTGTTCAGTAATACCAATAGCCTGTGCTAACTCTTTGGATTTAACTTTCCGTTTCGCCATAATCACATCCAAATTCATGAGAATTGCCATGGTATCTCCTATATTATGCTCTGATTTTCATCGTATATATCACATGCTTGGTAAAGAATACGTGAAATGATAGCCAGGCAAACTGAAATGAAAATAGCGACAAAATGACTCGAAGTTAAACTCAACGAGAAGAAACGTTCACCGACTGGTGCTCCCATTGTTAACCATAGTGTTAATAAAGGCTCACAAAGAATATCCAAGACACTCCATAGAATGACTCCCCAGCCAGCATATTCCAAATATTTAACGGTGCGCTTGGAAAAATAATCACCTTTTCTGTAATTGCCAAACAATCGATGGAAAGCCCAAAAGCTGCCACTCAGCGACAATAGTGGTATTGTCGAAATCAATATTCCCCCGGTTAATTTCCATGTACTCAAAGCATCATGATCAAAGTTAGATAATATTCTTCCGGTCAACGAAATTTCTAATCCATATTTTTCCAAAATTAACTGTGGTTCCAGCCAGCTAAAAATATTAACCACCATCACGATGATGATAATTAACCCGAATTCCGTTTAAGCCGTCATTGGAAAATCGTCTTCTGAGTAGAACACTTTCAGTGATGGCTTCTTCCATTTAAGGCAGTAAGCAATCACCC
>NZ_NITZ01000031.1:25181-28159 GCF_002632615.1 Xenorhabdus miraniensis | reverse complement strand
ACCCAAAACACCTTCGGTGTTGTCAGGTTAAGCCGCACGGTTCATTAGTACTGGTTAGCTCAACGTCTCGCAACGCTTACACACCCAGCCTATCCACGTCCTCGTCTCGGACGTTCCTTCAGTGTCCTCAAGGGACAAGGGAAGACTCATCTCAAGGCAAGTTTCCCGCTTAGATGCTTTCAGCGGTTATCTCTGCCGCACTTAGCTACCGGGCAATGCCATTGGCATGACAACCCGAACACCAGTGGTGCGTCCACTCCGGTCCTCTCGTACTAGGAGCAGCCCCTTTCAATCTTCCAGCGCCCACGGCAGATAGGGACCGAACTGTCTCACGACGTTCTAAACCCAGCTCGCGTACCACTTTAAATGGCGAACAGCCATACCCTTGGGACCTACTTCAGCCCCAGGATGTGATGAGCCGACATCGAGGTGCCAAACACCGCCGTCGATATGAACTCTTGGGCGGTATCAGCCTGTTATCCCCGGAGTACCTTTTATCCGTTGAGCGATGGCCCTTCCATGCAGAACCACCGGATCACTAAGACCTACTTTCGTACCTGCTCGAGCCGTCACTCTCGCAGTCAAGCCAGCTTATGCCTTTGCACTAACCTCACGATGTCCGACCGTGATTAGCTAACCTTCGTGCTCCTCCGTTACGCTTTGGGAGGAGACCGCCCCAGTCAAACTACCCACCAGACACTGTCCGCAGCCCGGGTCACGGGCCTACGTTAGAACATCAAACATTCAAGGGTGGTATTTCAAGGATGGCTCCATGCAGACTGGCGTCCACACTTCAAAGCCTCCCACCTATCCTACACATCAAGGCTCAAGGTTCAGTGTCAAGCTATAGTAAAGGTTCACGGGGTCTTTCCGTCTTGCCGCGGGTACACTGCATCTTCACAGCGAGTTCAATTTCACTGAGTCTCGGGTGGAGACAGCCTGGCCATCATTACGCCATTCGTGCAGGTCGGAACTTACCCGACAAGGAATTTCGCTACCTTAGGACCGTTATAGTTACGGCCGCCGTTTACTGGGGCTTCGATCAAGAGCTTCGCCTTGCGGCTGACCCCATCAATTAACCTTCCAGCACCGGGCAGGCGTCACACCGTATACGTCCACTTTCGTGTTTGCACAGTGCTGTGTTTTTATTAAACAGTTGCAGCCAGCTGGTATCTGCGACTGGCTTCAGCTCCGAGCGCATGTCTCTTCACCTAATGCCAGCGTGCCTTCTCCCGAAGTTACGGCACCATTTTGCCTAGTTCCTTCACCCGAGTTCTCTCAAGCGCCTGAGTATTCTCTACCTGACCACCTGTGTCGGTTTGGGGTACGATTCAGTGTTACCTGGTGCTTAGAGGCTTTTCCTGGAAGCAGGGCATCAACCACTTCAGCACCGTAGTGCCTCGTCATTACGCCTCAGTGTTGCAGTACTCCGGATTTGCCAGGAGCACACACCTACACGCTTAAACCGGGACGACCGTCGCCCGGCTGGCCTAGCCTTCTCCGTCCCCCCTTCGCAGTAACACCGAGTACAGGAATATTAACCTGTTTCCCATCGACTACGCCTGTCGGCCTCGCCTTAGGGGTCGACTCACCCTGCCCCGATTAACGTTGGACAGGAACCCTTGGTCTTCCGGCGAGCGGGTTTTTCACCCGCTTTATCGTTACTTATGTCAGCATTCGCACTTCTGATACCTCCAGCATGCCTCACGGCACACCTTCGCAGGCTTACAGAACGCTCCCCTACCCAACAACACATTCGTGCCGCTGCCGCAGCTTCGGTGCATGGTTTAGCCCCGTTACATCTTCCGCGCAGGCCGACTCGACCAGTGAGCTATTACGCTTTCTTTAAATGATGGCTGCTTCTAAGCCAACATCCTGGCTGTCTGAGCCTTCCCACTTCGTTTCCCACTTAACCATGACTTGGGGACCTTAGCTGGCGGTCTGGGTTGTTTCCCTCTTCACGACGGACGTTAGCACCCGCCGTGTGTCTCCCGTGATAACATTCTCCGGTATTCGCAGTTTGCATCGGGTTGGTAAGTCGGGATGACCCCCTAGCCGAAACAGTGCTCTACCCCCGAAGATGAGTTCACGAGGCGCTACCTAAATAGCTTTCGGGGAGAACCAGCTATCTCCCGGTTTGATTGGCCTTTCACCCCCAGCCACAAGTCATCCGCTAATTTTTCAACATTAGTCGGTTCGGTCCTCCAGTTAGTGTTACCCAACCTTCAACCTGCCCATGGCTAGATCACCGGGTTTCGGGTCTATACCCTGCAACTTAACGCCCAGTTAAGACTCGGTTTCCCTGCGGCTCCCCTAAACGGTTAACCTTGCTACAGAATATAAGTCGCTGACCCATTATACAAAAGGTACGCAGTCACACCCGCAAAGGGTGCTCCCACTGCTTGTACGTACACGGTTTCAGGTTCTCTTTCACTCCCCTCGCCGGGGTTCTTTTCGCCTTTCCCTCACGGTACTGGTTCACTATCGGTCAGTCAGGAGTATTTAGCCTTGGAGGATGGTCCCCCCCTATTCAGACAGGATACCACGTGTCCCGCCCTACTCTTCGAGCTCACAATACCAGCGTCTTCGGATACGGGGCTATCACCCTTTACTGCCGGCCTTTCCAGACCGTTCTCCTGGCGCTGATGCTGATGCTGGCTCTGGGCTGTTCCCCGTTCGCTCGCCGCTACTGGGGGAATCTCGGTTGATTTCTTTTCCTCGGGGTACTGAGATGTTTCAGTTCCCCCGGTTCGCCTCATTCACCTATGGATTCAGTGAATGATAGTGCAACGGATTGCACTGGGTTTCCCCATTCGGGTATCGCCGGGTATTGCGGTTCCTATCACCTGACCGGCGCTTTTCGCAGATTAGCACGCCCTTCATCGCCTCTGACTGCCTAGGCATCCACCGTGTACGCTTATTCGCTTAACCTCACAACCCGAAGGTGTCTTCAGATTGCAGGGTTGAGAGACTCATCA
>NZ_NITZ01000031.1:0-25081 GCF_002632615.1 Xenorhabdus miraniensis | reverse complement strand
CGTTTCCAGTGGTTATCCCCCTCCATCGGGCAGATCCCCAGACATTACTCACCCGTCCGCCGCTCGCCGGCAAAGAAGCAAGCTTCTTCCCGCTGCCGCCCGACTTGCATGTGTTAGGCCTGCCGCCAGCGTTCAATCTGAGCCATGATCAAACTCTTCAATTAAAGTGTTTGATGCTCAAAGAATTGTTACTGTTAGTTCATAATGAATTAACTGTTTTAGTCACTCTTCAAGACTTTTTTAATCTTTTTCGCCTTCCGGCGCAGATAGTGTCTTGCGAGTGCCCACACAGATTGTCTGATTAATTTGTTAAAGAGCGGTGCAACCGAAAGTCTCTTCCGGGTTGCGAGGCTGAGTATCTTACGCTTTTCGCCTCCGGAGTCAAGCGGTTATTTTCGCTTTTCTCTCACTTCCCTCAGCGGCGTGTCTCAGCTCAGCGTCGGTCAGTGGTGGCGCATTATAGGGAGTTTTACGGCGCTGACAATAGTTTTTTTGAATTTTATTTTCGATCGAGTATTTTTTGCTCTTTTTGATATAAAAACCACTCAATTAGCCTAATATTAAAACAAATTTTTTGATTGCGTGGTGATATTTTCCTCAATAACATTTCTACTAATTGTTATTCGTTCTTACTGTTGAGGTCTTTTATGTCCACTGTTTTGCGTCAATACTTAAATTTTTATCCTCAAATTGGTCAAAAAGTTCTTTTAGATCCTTCTTCTGTTGTGATTGGAGATGTCAGATTGGCAGAAGATGTAAGTATCTGGCCTCTGGTAGTTATCCGTGGAGATGTGAATTATGTCTCCATTGGTTCTCGCACAAATATTCAAGATGGCTCTGTTTTGCACGTAACTCACAAATCTAATGATAACCCTGATGGTTACCCACTAATAATTGGAGAAGATGTCACTGTGGGCCATAAAGCAATGCTGCATGGATGTAAGATAGGAAATCGAGTATTAGTTGGTATGGGAACTATTGTGCTTGATGGTGCCATTATTGAAGATGATGTAATCATCGGAGCTGGCAGCCTAATTCCCCCAGGAAAAAGGCTAGAAAGAGGATATCTGTACGTAGGTAGCCCAGCAAAACAAGTGAGAAAACTCAAACCTGAAGAATTAGAAGGGCTGCTTTATTCTGCTAATAATTACGCCAACTGGAAAGACAATTATTTAGCGACACAATCTGAAAGCAAAGAATAACGCCCAAACTGATCATCATGCCCACTCAAAATAACCGTTTCAAACTCCTCTTCTAGATCCCAGCGGTGTTGACGAAACAGAACGAGTGGGTGATGAGCTTGACCATAACGCGCAATAATCTCATCAGCACTAATCACACATTCCACCAGCAAACCATCTACCATTGCTGGAAATATCACTTTATTCCCGTTTTCATCCCATTCTTCACGATCAGGAAATTGAATTGATTGATTCATGAGTGTAATTCTCGCCTTAAAGCAGTTAAAACAGATCCTATTTCAGGAAATACCCCATGCCACAATTCAAAAGCGTGCGCAGCTTGCCCTACCAACATTCCCAAACCATCAGCTAAACGTGAAGCTCCATTTTGATGAGCAAAGCTGAGGAAAGGTGTTAATCCATACTGATAATACATGTCATAACAAACGCTATTGTTTTGAAAAAGTAACGGTGATATCGCAGGAATTTCTCCATCAAGGCCGGAAGCCGTTGCATTAATGACGATATCAAAGTCTGGAGAAATAAGTGCCTCCATCTCAACAACCCGGATATCACCTAATAGAGAAAATTTATTCGCAATTAGTTGAGCCCGCTCAAAAGTACGATTAGTGATAGTGACGGAGCATCCCAATGAGAGCAAAGGAGAGATTACTCCCTTCGCAGCCCCACCCGCACCAATAATCAAAATCCTTTGTCCCGGGGCAATGAAGTTAAGCCGCTGTAGATCCACCAGTAACCCAATCCCATCAGTATTATCACCAATAAGTTGATTTCCGCCGACCAATTTTAATGTATTGACAGCTCCACTAATCCTTGCCCGCTCAGTCAACTCATCTGAGCATCGGTAAGCTCTTTCTTTGAAAGGGACGGTGATATTAGCTCCCAAACCACCTTGTGCAAAAAAATGAGCTAAAGTTTGTTCAAAGCTTTCTATTGGTGCAAATATTTTCCCATATTGATGTTCAATGCCAGTCTGTTCAGCAAATAATCGATGAATATAAGGGGACTTACTATGTTCAATTGGGTTACCAAAAACCGCGAATTTATCCATTATTTTTACCCTTGCCGATATAACTTACCCGTTAAAGCGTCTCTGATTTCCGATGGATTTTTACGCCCCCCTACTTCTCCTTCCAAAATCGGGACACGATTCCCAAATTGCTGGCGCACTTCTTCCACACTCCGGCATGGTTCTAATCCGCTTAGATTAGCACTGGTCGACACAAGTGGTTTTTCATAACCAGAACATAATTGCTTAACCAAAGGATGGGTAGTGACTCGAACCGCCAACGTTGAAAACTTACCTGTTAACCATTTTGGTGTTGTTTTTTTCGCTGGTATAACCCATGTAACAGGACCAGGCCAAGAGGAAAATATGGTTTCCTTTTGTATATCGCTCAATTGCTCATCGTCAATATAAGGACATAGCCGCTCATAATTATCAGCAATAAGAATTAGGCCTTTTTCCCAAGACCGGTTTTTCAACGCTAAAAGCTCTTGTACTGCGTTCTCACTATCGGGATCACACCCTAATCCAAAAACAGCCTCTGTTGGATAGGCAATGACTTTTTCTTCTTTTAAGGCCGTGATAATTGCATCAAATGCAGGTGGGATTTCATTACTCATTTTCTTTCTCAATTTCATTGAATTGTTGCTTACTACACAATTTACTGGCACAAAACAATTTTATGCCTTGGTAAGCGCGTTTTTCCATTAACAATGGATAGTGGCAAAACATACATTCTCCCGGCACAGGTTTATTGTTAAGCGCAAATTGGCAATCGGGATAACGACTACAGGAATGAAATGTTTTTCCAAAACGAGATTTACGCTGAAATAACTGTCCTTGTTGGCATTGAGGACAATTAATTGATGTATCGTCTGGTTTATCAATCAATTCTGTATGCTCACATTCAGGATAGTGACTACAGCCAATAAACATGCCATAACGTCCTTGCCGTAAGACCAAAGTAAAACCACATGCTGGGCAGATCTGTCCATCCAATTCTTTTACAATATGCCCATCACCCTGTGATTTCAAAGGACGAAGATAATTGCAGGATGGGTAACCAGAACACGCATAAAATAGACCATGTGATCCATTACGGATGACTAACTCAGCACCACACTCAGGGCAGTATTCTGTTTCTTTTATAGCAAAGGGAACTTTCTTAGGCATATTTCACTCGCTAAATACCAGCCATCATAACGTTGGAAAAAATACAAATTAAATAGATTAATTGGTTCGGACATATCCACCAGCAACAACGGCAACTTTTCCCATAAGCTCTAAATCCAATAACTTGGTCATGACTTCTGTAATAGGAAGGGAAGAACGCTGAGCGATCACATCAATAGGTGTAACATCGTTACCTACGTTAACCAGCACATCCGCAAATGGCAACTCTGTTTGTGCAAATTGTTCACTATCCTTTTCTTCCACTTTTCCTTCAAAATTAATCCATTGAAACGACGAATTAATATGTTCCATTATATCCATCACACTTGTTGCCAGATAAGCCCCTTGCTTAATTAACCAATGGTTGCCCTCATTTGAAGGAGTACCTAGCGGGCCGGGTAATGCAAAAATATCCCTCCCTTGTTCAAGAGCACAGCGTGCTGTAATTAGTGATCCACTGTTTTTATGAGCCTCCACAATAAGAAGAGCCAAACTCAATCCACTAATAATCCGATTTCGTCTTGGAAAATTTTTCGCTTTGGGCGGCGTATCAGGAAAAAATTCAGAGACCAATGCGCCATTTTCTTTAATACGATGAGCCAGTGCCTGATGACGAGTGGGATAAATATTGTTAAGCCCACTACCAAGTACAGCAATAGTTTTTCCACCTGAATCTAATGTTGCCTGATGGCAAATACCATCAATACCAATCGCCAAGCCACTAGTTATGATCAGATTGTTTCTAGCTAATTCACTAGCAAAGGTCTTACCCCATTTTTCACCATAGAAAGTTGCTGTTCTGCTGCCAACCATGGAAATTTGTTTTTGGGACAGGAGCGATACATCACCCGTGACAAAAAGTACAAGAGGTGGTGAATGTATCTGTTTTAATAAAGGAGGATATCCAGGATGAGATAAAGTCAATAAATGGTTATTCGGTTGTTCTAACCAATTGAAAGCCGATATCAATGTGGCAGAGTTAGCCTTCATAAATTGCAAACATTGCGTAGGTGACAAACCACATTCTTTAAGAAAAGTAGTGCTGCAATTCTTCGCGTGTAACAGGCGATCCATAATGAATACCGCCTTTGCTGCTGAAAGATGAGTGACCATTTTCATTCGCAACCACATTTCCATTGTTTCCATATCGTCATCCTGACCTAATTGAAGGTAACTTCTGCATGATTATTTTATGTTCAATGCTGTCAATCTAAACGGGAAATGTCTAGAATAGGCAGCAATTATTACTCACTTTTTGGATGCAGTTCTAAACACATATGTCAGTTTTACAAGTATTACATTATCCAGACGAACGACTTCGCACAATTGCAAAGCCAGTAGAAAAAGTCGATGCAGAAATCCAACGTATCATTGATGATATGTTCGAAACGATGTATGCAGAAGAAGGTATTGGTTTAGCGGCAACACAAGTCGATATTCATCAAAGAATTATTGTCATTGATGTCTCTGAGGATCGTGAGCAACGTCTTGTTCTTATTAACCCAGAGTTAGTTGATGAGTCTGGTGAAACAGGAATAGAAGAAGGTTGTCTATCAGTTCCTGAACAGCGTGGATTTGTACCACGTTTTGAGAAAGTAAGAATTAAGGCTCTAGATTATAACGGCCAGGCATTTGAATTAGAAGCAGATGGTCTGTTGGCAATTTGTATTCAACATGAAATGGATCACTTAGTCGGTAAACTTTTTGTCGATTATCTCTCCCCATTGAAACGCCAACGCATCCGTCAGAAAGTTGAAAAAATTGACCGTCTGAGAGCCAAAAGCAAATAAATTTTATCATTGCAGGAAATAACAGTGTCTGATTCTTTACGTATTATTTTTGCCGGAACCCCTGATTTCGCGGCCCGCCATTTGACTGCTTTATTAAGCTCTCAACATCAAGTTGTTGGAGTACTCACTCGACCAGATAAGCCGGCAGGAAGAGGTAAGAAACTGACACCAAGTCCTGTAAAGGTATTGGCTGAAAAACAGGGTATTCCTGTTTTCCAGCCAACAACCTTACGTACAGAAGAAAGCCAACAATGGGTCATAGAACAGAAAGCCGATATTATGATTGTTGTTGCATATGGGCTGATTCTTCCCCAAATCGTATTAGATATTCCTCGTTTGGGATGCCTGAATGTTCACGGTTCATTGTTGCCTAGCTGGCGTGGAGCTGCTCCTATCCAACGCTCAATTTGGGCAGGAGACCAAGAAACTGGCGTGACGATCATGCAAATGGATGCTGGGCTTGATACTGGTGATATGCTGTTGAAAGCCATTTGCCCAATTAAAAATGAAGACACTAGTGCCAGCTTATATGAAAAACTTGCCAATATTGGTCCAAAAGCTTTACTCGATACCTTAAATTTAATCACATCGGGAAAATGCCAACCTGAAACTCAAGATAGTTCTCTTGCGACATACGCCGAAAAACTGAGCAAAGATGAAGCAAAAATGGACTGGAATTTATCAGCAATCCAGCTTGAACGTTGTGTTCGTGCTTTCAACCCTTGGCCGATGAGCTTCTTCTTAATAGATGATCACCCCATTAAGATCTGGCAAGCAGATGTCATCGCAGAGCAAACCATCCAAGCCCCTGGAACAATTATCAGCGCAGATAAAAAAGGAATCCAAATTGCGACTGCCGATGGAATACTAAATATCACTCAGTTGCAGCCTCCTGGTAAAAAAGCAATGTCCGCTGCCGATCTCTTAAATTCCAAACGTGAATGGTTTACACCAGGCAATAAAATCAACTAATACTAATTTGCCTGTATGCTCTTAGCATATAGGCGTCTTCCTATTTTATGATGCTGACGACAGCCAGCTTTTTAACCATACCATGAAAAATACATACAACCTGCGAAGCATCGCTGCAAAAGCGATCACCCAAGTACTTGAGCAAGGGCAATCTCTCAGCACCGTTATACCTGAAATGCAACAAAGAATTTCTGACAAAGACAAGGCTCTGCTGCAAGAACTCTGCTTTGGAGTTATGAGGGTATTACCTCAACTTGAATGGTTTATTAATCAATTAATGGAAAAACCATTAAAAGGAAAACAACGTATTTTCCACTACTTAATCATGGTTGGAATTTATCAGCTTATTTATACACGCATTCCTGCACATGCTGTACTTGCCGAAACCGTCAATGGTGCGATTACCTTAAAACGACCGCAACTAAAAGGGTTAATCAATGGCGTCCTTCGCCAATTTCAGCGCCAACAACAAGAATTAATCGAACGAGCAAATAATCATATCAGCCAATATTTACATCCTAAGTGGCTGTTAGAACGTATACAAAAAGCTTATCCACACAATTGGCAAAATATAGTGGATGCCAACAACCAAAAACCTCCAATGTGGCTACGGGTGAACCAATTCCATCATACGGCTAATGAATATCTCGCTCTATTAGAAGAGGCAAATATAGAAGCAGAATTGGATAAGGACCATCCTAATGCTATTCGCTTACTAATCCCTCGTCCTGTAAATACCCTACCCGGATTTGATAAAGGGTGGGTAACTATTCAAGATCGCTCTGCCCAAGGATGTGCCGAGCTTTTAACTCCATGTAACGAAGAATCTATACTCGATCTTTGTGCGGCTCCCGGAGGAAAAACCACTCATATCCTCGAGATAGCGCCAAAATCGAAAGTACTAGCTATCGATATTGATGAGCAAAGAATTAAGCGGGTGAATGAAAATTTACAGAGACTTAATTTACATGCCGTCGTAAAAACAGGTGATGGTCGTCTTCCACATAAGTGGGCTACAGATGAACAATTTGATCGTATTCTCCTTGATGCACCGTGCTCGGCAACTGGAGTTATTCGCCGTCATCCTGACATAAAATGGCTACGCAGAAGTGATGATATTGAGCAATTAGCCACATTACAATCTGAAATTCTTGATGCTATCTGGCCATATTTAAAGAAAAATGGCACCCTAGTTTATGCTACCTGCTCAATTTTGCCTCAGGAAAATAGTGATCAAATTAAAGCATTTTTGAAACGCCATTCAGATGCTGAGTTATCATCAGAAACAGGCACACAGGAAAAACCAGGAACACAAATCATTCCAGAAATAACAGGTGGTGACGGTTTCTTTTATGCTCGGCTAACTAAGCAGTAATATTTTTCTCTCGTTCTATTGGAACGAGAGAATTTTACCATTTTGCTAAAATATCAAGAATAGGAAAACAGCTTCTAATCAAGAAGAGAGTGCTATGAAGATAATTATTCTAGGTGCAGGCCAGGTTGGCGGAACATTAGCCGAAAATTTGGTTGATGAAAACAATGATATTACTATCGTTGATACCGATACAGATCGTTTACGTCAGTTGCAGGATAAATTTGATCTGAGGGTTGTAAATGGTCATGGTTCTCATCCTAGAGTATTAAGAGAAGCAGGGGCTGAAGATGCTGATATGTTGGTCGCTGTGACAAACTCCGATGAAACCAATATGATTGCATGCCAGATTGCTTACTCTCTATTCAATACCCCCAATAAAGTCGCTAGAATACGATCATCAGAGTATATCCGTGAATCAGAAAAACTATTCCAACCTGATCATATTCCAATTGATTATCTGATATCTCCTGAGCAACTGGTCATTGATTACATTTATAAACTGATCCAATACCCCGGCGCATTGCAAGTTGTTAATTTCGCGGAAGGCCGAGTCAGTATTGTTGCAGTCAAAGCCTATTATGGAGGCTCGCTAGTAGGAAATGCTTTATCTTCACTTCGGGAGCATATGCCACATATTGATAGCAAAGTTGCTGCAATATTCCGCCAAGACCGTCCAATTAGGCCACAAGGCTCAACAATTATTGAAGCAGGGGATGAAGTTTTTTTCGTTGCCGCATCGCAACATATCAGAGCTGTAATGAGTGAATTACAACGTCTTGAAAAACCATATAAACGCATCATGATCGTTGGTGGAGGCAATGTTGGTGCAGGCTTAGCCTTACGGCTTGAAAAAGATTATAGCGTCAAACTAATTGAGCATAACCAAGAAAGAGCAACAGAACTTGCAGAATTACTACATGATACCATTGTGTTCTATGGAGATGCTTCTGATCAAGAACTGCTAGCTGAAGAGCATATTGAACAAGTTGATGTTTTTATCGCATTAACAAATGATGATGAAGCCAACATTATGTCAGCGATGCTTGCAAAACGAATGGGAGCGAAAAAAGCGATGGTTCTCATTCAACGCAGTGCATATGTTGATTTAGTACAAGGTGGAGTCATTGATATTGCCATCTCACCTCAACAGGCAACAGTTTCAGCATTACTTGGTCATGTTCGTAAAGCCGATATTGTGAGTGTATTTTCATTAAGGCGTGGTGTTGCTGAAGCGATCGAAGCCATTGCTCATGGTGATGAGCATACATCAAAAGTTGTTGGGCGCAAAATAGGTGATATTAAACTGCCGCCAGGAACAACAATTGGTGCTATTGTCCGCAATGAAGAAGTCATTATTGCTAATGATTACAGTATCATTCAGCAAGGTGACCATGTAATCATGTTTATTACTGATAAAAAATTCGTTCCTGAAGTGGAAAAACTTTTCCAGCCAAGCCCTTTCTTCCTTTAAAGACACCTGCCTCAGCTTTATTAAACGGGTATCGTCACTTAATAAGTTAGAAGGCCAATGATAACAACTTGAAAAAATTATTATCATTGGCCTCCCAACCACTATTTTTGCCGTGTTTTGCTTTACGATTATAACTTCCTTTACCTTTTTTGTTTTTTTCTACTCTCTGTCTAAATAAAGGATCATGCAGTAAGGCTTCTATAGCATTATCTTTGATCACACCTTTTTTATGGTGATAAGTTGTCATAATGACCTCTAAGAAAAGTTAATTTAAGAAATGATTAATTAATTGAAATAATTATTTGATTAAAAACAAGGCAATTGTACTCTTAGTATTCGGAATAATAAAGAAAAATTATTTATTCGTTGCACCCTCCTCCAAAATTTCCAATATAGAACAATATGTACTTACATGTGCGCTACCACAACACGCATCACTTAACATTTTCAGAGAATCACGCATTTTTTGCATTTCCAATAATTTTTCTTCAACTTCCTGTAATCTTGAATCAACGATATGTTTCGATTCCTGACATGTGTGATGCTCAGGATCCACCCGAATAGATAATAATTCTACAATCGCTTCTAACGTGAAACCCAATTGTTTTGCATAACGGATAAAACGTAATCTCTGTAGATCTTGTTTTGTATAAAGTCTATAACCACCTTCTGTTCTTTCTCCATGAACCATCAGTCCCTGTTTTTCATAAAAACGGATAGTGTCTGGTGTAACACTTGCTAATTTAGCCAACTGGCCAATACGATACATCAGAGATACTCCCATCAAATAGAAAGTAGAAATAATTTTATCAGAATAGTCTAAGAGGTCACCTATACAGAGAGAATTTACAGGTTATTTGATAAGAAACAAGATAATGATGATTGGAAGAGAATTAAGGAGCAATAAAAAACCGGGATAATACCCGGTTTTTTACGCTTCTACAGATTACTCTGCAGATGCTGTTTCTGTCTGAGACTCAGCTGCGCGGTCAACAAGCTCGATGTATGCCATCGGTGCATTGTCACCAGCACGGAAGCCACACTTCAGAATACGAGTGTAACCACCTGCGCGGCTCGCAAAACGCGGGCCCAGTTCATTAAACAGTTTTGCCACGATCTCGTTGTCACGAGTACGGGCGAATGCCAGACGACGATTAGCTACGTTGTCGGTCTTGGCAAGAGTAATCAGCGGCTCAACGACGCGACGCAGTTCTTTCGCTTTAGGCAGAGTCGTCTTGATGATTTCATGACGAACCAAAGAACCTGCCATGTTACGGAACATAGCTTGGCGATGGCTGCTGTTGCGGTTCAATTGACGACCACTCTTACGATGGCGCATGACCTTATCCTTCTCAGTAAAACCTTAACCTGTGATCTAGTTATTCATCAGCAATACTTGCTGGTGGCCAGTTTTCCAGACGCATGCCCAGAGAAAGTCCACGCGAAGCCAGTACGTCTTTAATCTCAGTAAGAGATTTTTTACCCAGGTTAGGTGTCTTAAGTAACTCAACCTCGGTACGCTGTACCAGATCACCGATGTAGTGGATAGCTTCTGCTTTAAGGCAGTTAGCAGAGCGGACAGTCAATTCCAGATCGTCAACAGGGCGCAGCAGGATCGGATCAAACTCTGGCTTCTCTTCTTTAACTTCTGGTTGACGTACGTCACGTAAGTCAACAAAAGCTTCCAGTTGCTCAGCCAGAATGGTAGCTGCACGGCGAATCGCTTCTTCAGGATCGATTGTACCGTTAGTCTCCATCTCGATAACCAGCTTATCCAGGTCAGTACGCTGTTCTACACGAGCTGCTTCAACATTGTAGGCGATACGCTCTACTGGGCTATAGCAAGCATCTACTAACAAACGACCGATAGGGCGCTCATCTTCTTCCGAATGAATTCGGGCAGAAGCCGGCACATAACCACGACCGCGCTGAACTTTAATACGCATACTAATGGAAGCGCTTTCATCAGTCAGATGGCAGATTACGTGCTGCGGCTTGACGATTTCGACATCACCATCATGGATGATGTCGGCTGCAGTCACAGGGCCAATGCCAGATTTATTCAAGGTAAGGATAACTTCATCTTTACCCTGAACTTTCACCGCCAGCCCTTTCAGATTGAGGAGAATCTCCAGGATATCTTCCTGTACACCTTCTTTGGTGCTGTACTCATGCAGTACACCATCAATCTCAACCTCAGTCACCGCACAACCCGGCATAGACGAAAGCAGAATACGGCGCAGTGCGTTGCCAAGAGTATGGCCAAAGCCACGCTCTAATGGCTCAAGGGTCACCTTGGCGTGCGTCGAACTGACTTGCTCGATATCTACCAGGCGCGGTTTTAGAAACTCTGTCACAGAACCCTGCATTGTGTCCTCTCTTTGGTGCTAAGCTTTACTTAGAGTAAAGCTCGACGATCAGGTGTTCGTTAATGTCAGCGGATAGATCAGTACGTTCAGGAATACGTTTGAACACACCTTCCATCTTCGCAGCATCAACTTCCAACCAAGTTGGTTTCTCACGCTGCTCAGCCAGCTCTAAGGCTGCTTTAATGCGAGCCTGCTTCTTCGCTTTTTCACGAACGCTGACTACGTCATTCGGGGATACCTGATAAGAAGCGATGTTAACAACGCGACCATTTACCATGATAGCCTTGTGGCTTACCATCTGACGTGATTCAGCACGAGTCGCGCCAAAGCCCATACGATAAACGACGTTATCCAAGCGACTTTCCAGCAAATTCAGCAGGTTTTCACCTGTGTTGCCTTTCAGACGGGTCGCTTCTTTATAGTAGTTACGGAATTGACGT
The DNA here is from genome assembly GCF_002632615.1 of Xenorhabdus miraniensis. Next base: position 13,283 of record NZ_NITZ01000031.1, on the reverse strand, counting down.
TCCAGAACACCGTAAATACGACGAACTTTTTGTTTTTCACGTAACTGTACACCATAGTCAGACAGACGCGGTTTACGTGCGCCGTGCTGGCCTGGTGCCTGTTCTAATTTACACTTGGTGTCAATCGCGCGAACGCCAGACTTCAGGAAAAGGTCTGTACCCTCGCGACGGCTCAGCTTGAGCTTAGGACCCAAATATCTTGCCATTTTCTTTCTCCAACAATCCTAAAAACGAAGACGCATTAAACGCGACGTTTTTTCGGTGGACGACAACCGTTATGAGGGATCGGAGTCACATCAGTAATATTAGTGATGCGGAAACCAGCCGCGTTTAATGCGCGGATAGTTGACTCACGGCCAGGACCAGGTCCTTTAACCATAACTTCCAGGTTCTTAATTCCGTATTCTTTTACTGCTTCGGCACAGCGCTCTGCTGCAACCTGAGCCGCAAACGGAGTAGATTTACGAGAACCACGGAAACCGGAACCACCAGCAGTTGCCCAACCCAATGCGTTACCCTGACGATCAGTAATAGTAACGATGGTGTTGTTGAAAGAAGCATGGATATGAGCCACACCGTCAGAGACTTGTTTTCTTACACGCTTACGTGCACGAATAGGTGCTTTTGCCATTATTCAATACCCCGATTATTTCTTGATCGGTTTACGCGGACCCTTACGGGTACGTGCATTGGTCTTAGTACGCTGACCGCGAACTGGCAGACCACGACGATGACGCAAACCACGATAGCAACCAAGATCCATCAGACGTTTGATACTCAGGGTCACTTCACGACGCAAATCACCTTCTACAACGTATTTAGCAACTTCGTCACGCAGCTTGTCAATTTGCTCTTCAGACAGCTCACTGATCTTAACATTTTCAGCAATGCCCGCTGCTGCACAGATTGCTTGTGAGCGGGTTTTACCGATGCCGTAGATCGAGGTTAACGCGATTACGGTATGTTTCTGATCAGGAATGTTAATGCCTGCTATACGGGCCACTATGCACTCCTACAATATTTATTCACTGCAACATCATTCTGAAAAGCCCGTTTTCAGGATACTCAAACAATGTTGCTGTCAGATAAAAAAGATTGGCTGGCTAATTTAGCCAGCTCAACCCAACTTTGCAAGAAAAATATGCGATTAATTAGCCTTGGCGCTGTTTGTGCTTAGGCTCTGCACTGCAAATCACACGAACGATACCGTTACGTTTAACGATTTTGCAGTTGCGGCATAATTTCTTGACGGAAGCACGAACTTTCATTTTTACTCTCCGTAACTTCTCAAGCAAACCTATTAGCGGTTATACCCTTTCAGGTTTGCCTTCTTCAATGCAGACTCATACTGACTCGACATCATTAAAGTTTGCACTTGAGCCATAAAGTCCATGATGACGACAACTACAATCAGTAGGGAAGTACCACCAAAATAGAATGGAACTTTCATTGCATCACGCATGAACTCCGGGATTAAGCAGATAAAAGTAATATATAACGCACCAACTAGGGTTAAACGAGTCATTACTTTATCGATGTACTTAGCCGTTTGCTCTCCCGGACGAATTCCTGGTACAAATGCACCGGACTTCTTCAGGTTATCTGCTGTTTCTCTTGGATTGAATACCAAAGCCGTGTAGAAGAAACAGAAGAAGATGATTGCAGACGCGTATAATAACACATAAAGCGGTTGACCTGGCTGCAAATACATAGAAATAGTTGTCAACCAGCTCCAGCCTGTTCCACCACCAAACCAAGAGGCTATGGTACCAGGGAACAAAATAATACTGGAAGCAAAAATTGCAGGGATAACCCCAGCCATATTCACTTTCAACGGTAAATGTGTACTTTGTGCCGCGAAAACTTTACGACCTTGTTGACGTTTAGCATAGTTAACAACGATACGACGTTGACCACGCTCCATGAAAACAACAAAGAAAGTTACGGCAAACACTAATACTGCAACCAACAGCAACAGGAGGAAGTGCAAGTCGCCTTGCCGAGCTTGCTCGATGGTGTGACCAATCGCAGGCGGTAAACCCGCAACGATACCAGCAAAGATTATGATCGAAATACCGTTACCGATACCTCGTTCAGTAATCTGCTCACCCAGCCACATCAAGAACATGGTTCCCGTGACCAGACTTACAACAGCCGTGAAATAGAACGCAAAACCAGGATTAATCACTAAGCCTTGCATTCCAGGCATATTTGGCAACCCAGTAGCAATACCGATTGACTGGAATATTGCCAGCACTAATGTGCCATAACGGGTGTACTGACTGATCTTACGACGACCAGCTTCCCCTTCCTTCTTAATCTCTGCTAAACGGGGGTTAACCACAGTTAGCAACTGGATAATAATAGACGCCGAAATATATGGCATTATACCCAGTGCAAAGATAGAAGCACGGCTTAAAGCACCACCAGAGAACATGTTAAACATTTCAATGATGGTGCCTCTTTGCTGCTCGAGCAATTTGGCAAGCACAGTGGCATCAATACCAGGGATTGGAATAAAAGAGCCAATACGGAAAACAATTAGAGCTCCAATGACAAACAAAAGTCTGCGTTTTAACTCGCCTAATCCGCCTTTGGCACTTTGAAAATCTAATCCTGGTTGTTTAGCCATCTGTTACTTATTCCTCAATTTTACCGCCAGCAGCTTCAATAGCAGCGCGGGCGCCTTTAGTAACACGCAAGCCACGCACAGTTACTGCGCGATTGACTTCGCCAGAAAGCATTACTTTAGCGAATTCAATTTGAGGGCCGATGATGTTAGCAGCTTTCAGTGCATTCAGATCGATAACATCGCCTTCAACACGAGCAAAATCAGACAGACGAATTTCTGCAGTGATCATTGCCTTACGTGAAGTAAAACCAAATTTTGGCAGACGACGATACAGAGGCATCTGGCCGCCTTCAAAACCGCGACGAACGCCACCGCCAGAACGAGACTTCTGACCTTTGTGACCACGGCCACCGGTTTTACCCAGACCAGAACCAATACCACGACCTACACGTTTAGGTGCGTGCTTGGCACCTTCAGCCGGAGACAGAGTATTTAAGCGCATCTGTTACTCCTCAACTTTAACCATATAGGAAACCAAGTTGACCATACCGCGAACAGCTGGTGTATCTTCACGTTCAACTGTATGACCAATGCGACGCAGGCCTAAACCAGTCAGAGTTGCCTTGTGTTTAGGCAAACGACCAATTGAACTGCGAACCTGAGTGATTTTAATAGTCTTAGCCATGGTCATTACCCCTGAATTTCTTCGACGGATTTGCCACGCTTAGCTGCGACCATTTCTGGAGACTTCATGCTGTCTAATGCATCCAGAGTTGCACGAACCACATTGATTGGGTTAGTGGAACCATAGGTTTTAGCCAGTACGTTACGAACTCCAGCCACTTCCAGAACAGCACGCATCGCACCACCGGCGATGATACCTGTACCTTCGTGTGCAGGCTGCATGAACACGCGAGAACCGGTGTGTGAGCCTTTCACTGGGTGGTACAGAGTGCCGCCGTTAAGTGCGACATTTTTCATATTGCGACGAGCTTTTTCCATCGCTTTCTGGATTGCTGCCGGAACTTCGCGTGCTTTGCCGTAGCCAAAACCAACGCGACCGTTACCATCACCAACTACAGTCAGTGCTGTAAAGCTGAAAATGCGGCCACCTTTAACGGTTTTAGATACGCGGTTTACCGCGATCAGCTTTTCCTGCAGTTCGCCAGCTTGTTTTTCGATGTGAGCCATCTTACACCTCTACCTTAGAACTGAAGGCCAGCTTCACGGGCAGCATCTGCCAGTGCCTGGACTCTACCATGATATTGGAAACCAGAACGGTCAAAGGACACATCTTTAATGCCTTTTTCCAGAGCACGTTCAGCAACAATTTTACCAACTAATGCTGCGGCTTCTTTGTTTCCAGTAAATTTCAGTTGTTCACTGATAGCTTTTTCTGTTGTAGAAGCGGCCACCAGAGTTTCAGAACCATTTGGTGCGATAACCTGCGCATAAATATGGCGAGGGGTACGGTGTACCACCAGGCGAGTTGCACCCAGTTCCTGGAGCTTGCGGCGTGCGCGGGTCGCACGACGGATACGAGCTGCTTTCTTATCCATAGTGTTACCTTACTTCTTCTTAGCCTCTTTGGTACGCACGACTTCATCGGCGTAACGAACACCCTTGCCTTTATATGGCTCAGGACGACGATAGGCACGCAGATCTGCCGCAACCTGACCAATCACCTGCTTATCAGCACCTTTCAGTACGATTTCAGTTTGTGATGGGCATTCCGCAGTTATGCCTGCTGGTAGTTGATGCTCAACCGGATGCGAGAAGCCTAAAGACAAGCTAACTGCATTGCCTTTAACTGCTGCACGGTAACCAACACCCACCAGTTGGAGTTTCTTAGTGAAACCTTCGTTAACACCAATAACCATTGCATTCAGCAAAGAACGAGTAGTACCCGCCTGTGCCCAAGCATCAGCAAAACCTTCGCGAGGTGCGAAAGTCAGTTGGTTATCCGCATGTTTAACTTCAACTGCGTTGTGGATTGTACGACTTAGCTCGCCGTTTTTACCCTTAATCGAAATAACCTGACCGTTGAGTTTAACCTCTACGCCGGCAGGAATGACGACGGGTGCTTTTGCAACACGAGACATTCTTTCCTCCCGAATTAAGCTACGTAGCAGAGAATCTCGCCACCCAGACCAGCCTGGCGAGCTGCACGATCAGTCATTACACCTTTAGAGGTAGAAACAACAGCGATACCCAAACCAGCCATAACTTGTGGCAGCTCATCTTTTTTCTTATAGATGCGCAGACTTGGGCGGCTTACACGCTGAATACTTTCTACAACAGCCTTACCTTGGAAATATTTCAGTGTTATTTCCAGTTCTGGCTTGGTGTCGCCTTCGATTTTAAAATCTTCAATGTAACCTTCTTCCTTCAGCACTTTGGCAATTGCCACTTTCAGCTTGGAGGAAGGCATGGTGACCGCAACTTTATTCGCGGCCTGACCGTTACGGATACGGGTCAGCATATCCGCGATCGGATCTTGCATGCTCATCTGTCTTTACTCCCGTGATTCAATTGGTGACAATTACCAGCTAGCCTTTTTAAGGCCCGGGATTTCACCGCGCATAGCGGCTTCACGGACTTTAATACGGCTCAACCCAAACTTCCGCAAGAACGCATGCGGACGCCCAGTTTGACGGCAGCGGTTACGCTGACGGCAAGGGCTGGAATCACGTGGCAGTGTTTGCAGCTTGAGAACAGCATTCCAACGGTCTTCATCAGATGCGTTTACATCAGAGATGATCGCTTTCAGCTCAACGCGTTTTGCGAAGAATTTCTCAGCTAATTTCGCACGTTTTACATCACGTGCTTTCATTGATTGCTTAGCCATGAGTACCCTGCCTTACTTGCGGAACGGGAAGTTAAACGCAGCCAACAGTGCGCGGCCTTCATCATCAGATTTCGCAGTAGTGGTGATAGTAATATCTAAACCACGTACACGATCCACTTTATCGTAATCGATTTCAGGGAAGATGATTTGCTCACGAACACCCATGCTGTAGTTACCACGTCCATCAAATGATTTAGCGGACAAACCACGGAAGTCACGGATACGTGGTACAGCAATAGAAATCAGGCGCTCAAAGAACTCCCACATGCGTTTTCCACGCAGGGTTACTTTACAGCCGATTGGATAGCCCTGACGGATTTTGAAGCCTGCAACTGACTTGCGAGCTTTGGTGATCAATGGTTTTTGACCAGAGATTGCTGCCAAATCAGCTGCTGCGTTATCCAGCAGTTTTTTGTCAGCGATTGCTTCACCAACACCCATGTTCAGGGTGATCTTCTCGACCCGAGGGACTTGCATGACAGAATGGTAACCAAACTGAGTCATCAGTTTCTGGACTACCTCGTCTTTGTAGTAATCATGCAGTTTCGCCATCGTATACTCCAAATTACTTGATAGTTTCGCTATTAGATTTGAAGAAACGGACTTTTTTGCCATCTTCGAATCTAAAACCTACACGGTCAGCCTTGCCGGTTGCTGCGTTAAAGATTGCAACGTTAGAAACATTAATTGCTGCTTCTTTTTCAACGATGCCACCTGGTTGATTCAGAGCCGGAACTGGCTTCTGATGTTTTTTAACCAGATTGATACCTTCAACAATGACCTTACCAGAAGAAAGAACCTGTTTTACTTTACCGCGCTTACCTTTGTCTTTACCGGTCAGCACGATAATTTCGTCATCACGACGGATTTTCGCTGCCATTGTCTGCTCCTTAGAGTACTTCAGGTGCCAGAGAGATAATTTTCATGAACTTTTCATTACGAAGTTCACGAGTTACCGGCCCAAAAATACGCGTACCGATAACCTGCTCACTATTGTTGTTCAACAATACGCAAGCGTTGCTATCGAAGCGAATGACAGAACCGTCCGGGCGACGAACACCCTTCTTGGTGCGCACCACTACCGCTTTCAGGACATCACCTTTTTTCACTTTACCACGAGGAATTGCTTCCTTGATTGTGATCTTGATGATATCACCGACGTCTGCGTAGCGACGGTGCGAGCCACCTAGAACCTTGATACACATTACGCGACGTGCACCGGAGTTGTCGGCCACGTTCAGCATAGTCTGTTCTTGGATCATTTTAGTGCTCCGCTAAATGTCAACTACTACTGAGCCACTTTATTTTTAAAGAGGCCGTTTCAATATCCCATACTACGAGGGCGCGGCATTATAACACCACATCTTCGCGATGGACAGAAAAATAAACGGCCCTGTTTTTCTGAGCCGTTTATTTCGTACGATACAGCGATCTATTATAGAACCGCTTTCTCTACAACGCGAACTAAGGTCCAAGATTTAGTCTTAGACAGTGGACGGGTTTCGCGGATTTCCACTACATCACCAATTCCACATTCATTGTTCTCGTCATGTACGTGCAGTTTGGTCGTACGTTTGATGAATTTACCATACAGAGGGTGTTTCACCTTACGTTCAATAGCAACAACAATGGATTTTTCCATTTTGTCGCTAACAACACGACCTTGCAGAGTACGGATTTTATCGGTCATTACGCACCCGCCTTCTCAGTCAGTAAAGTCTTAACGCGTGCAATATTACGACGCACTTGTTTCAACAGGTGAGACTGTTGCAGCTGGCCACTCGCCGCCTGCATACGCAGATTAAATTGTTCGCGTAACAGGTTCAGCAGCTCAGTGTTCAGCTCTTCAACGCTTTTTTCGCGCAGCTCTTGTGCTTTCATTACATCACCGTCTTAGTTACAAAGGTGGTTTTGATAGGCAGTTTCGCTGCTGCCAGCTTGAATGCTTCACGAGCCAGCTCTTCAGGTACACCGTCCATTTCATACAGGACTTTACCGGGCTGGATCAAGGCAACCCAGTATTCTACGTTACCTTTACCTTTACCCATACGCACTTCGAGTGGCTTTTCGGTGATAGGTTTGTCTGGGAACACACGGATCCAGATTTTACCTTGACGCTTAATTGCACGGGTCATAGCACGACGTGCCGCTTCGATCTGACGAGCAGTCAGACGACCACGGCCCACAGCTTTCAGACCGAAAGTGCCGAAGCTAACATCCGCACCTGCAGCCAGACCGCGGTTACGGCCTTTGTGCACTTTACGGAATTTCGTACGCTTTGGTTGTAACATCAGCGACTCTCCTTACTTGCGGCCTTTACGCTGCTGCTTTTTAGGTTGAGCAGCCGGTTTTTCCGCCTGTTCAACTGCAGCCATACCACCCAGGATCTCACCTTTGAAGATCCATACCTTAACGCCGATTACACCATAAGTGGTGTGCGCTTCAGAAGTATTGTAGTCGATGTCCGCACGCAGAGTATGCAGAGGTACACGACCTTCACGATACCATTCAGTACGCGCGATTTCAGCACCGCCCAAACGGCCGCTTACTTCCACTTTGATACCTTTAGCGCCCAGACGCATTGCGTTCTGTACAGCACGCTTCATAGCACGACGGAACATAACACGACGTTCCAGCTGTGAGCTGATGCTGTCAGCAACCAATTTTGCGTCCAGTTCAGGTTTACGCACTTCGGCAATATTAATCTGCGCAGGAACGCCAGCGATATCCGCTACAGCCTTACGCAGTTTTTCAACGTCTTCACCTTTTTTACCGATTACAATGCCTGGACGAGCAGTGTGAATGGTCACACGGATGCTTTTCGCAGGACGTTCGATAACGATACGTGAAATAGATGCTTTAGCCAGTTCTTTGTTCAAGTACTGGCGAACTTTAAAGTCGCTGTCTAGGTTGTCAGCGAATTCTTTAGTATTCGCATACCAGGTAGAGTTCCAAGGTTTGACAATCCCCAGACGAATACCATTAGGATGTACTTTCTGACCCATTGCTAGTCTCCAGAGTCTCAGCGATCGGACACAACCACAGTAATGTGGCTGGTGCGCTTCAGGATACGATCTGCGCGGCCTTTGGCACGAGGCATAATACGCTTCATAGTTGGGCCTTCGTCTACGAAAATTTTCGTGACTTTCAGATCATCGATGTCAGCGCCATCGTTGTGTTCTGCGTTAGCAATAGCAGACTCAAGTACTTTCTTCACTAAACCAGCAGCTTTCTTGTTGGTATAGGTCAGAGTTTCCAGAGCTTGCGACACTTTCTTACCGCGGATCAGGTCAGCCACAAGGCGAACCTTCTGAGCAGAAGAACGAGCGTGGCGATGTTTAGCGATAGTTTCCATCTCTTCCTCCTACCTTAGCGCTTTTTAGCCTTTTTATCGGCCGCATGGCCGCGATAAGTACGGGTCGGCGCGAATTCACCCAGTTTGTGACCAACCATTTCGTCGGAAACAAAAACTGGAACATGCTGACGACCATTATGGACAGCGATGGTCAAACCGATCATGTTAGGAAAGATCGTTGAACGACGGGACCAAGTCTTAATAGGCTTTTTGTCTCCGCTTTCCACCGCTTTCTCTACCTTCTTCAGCAAGTGCAGGTCAATAAATGGACCTTTCTTGAGAGAACGTGGCATGGCTTATCCTCTAATTATTTTTTAGAACGGCGACGTACGATGTATTGATCAGTACGTTTGTTGCTACGGGTCTTCTTACCTTTGGTCTGAATGCCCCATGGAGTTACAGGGTGTTTACCAAAGTTACGACCTTCACCACCACCATGTGGATGGTCTACTGGGTTCATCGCCGTACCGCGAACGGTAGGACGGATACCACGCCAGCGGCTTGCACCAGCTTTACCCAGAACGCGCAGCATATGTTCTGCGTTACCAACTTCACCTAAGGTAGCACGGCAGTCAGACAGCACTTTACGCATTTCACCAGAACGCAGACGCAGGGTTACATAAGCACCATCACGTGCAACGATCTGAGCATAAGCACCTGCTGAACGAGCCAGCTGGCCACCTTTACCTGGTTTCATTTCTATGTTGTGAACAGTAGAACCAACCGGGATGTTGCGCATTGGCAGAGCGTTACCCGCCTTGATTGCTGAATCAGCACCAGACTGGATCTGGTCACCTGCTTTCAGGCCCTTAGGCGCAAGGATGTAACGACGCTCACCGTCTTTATACAGAACCAGTGCAATGTTTGCTGAGCGGTTTGGATCATATTCCAGACGCTCAACAACAGCAGGGATACCATCTTTGTTACGTTTGAAGTCAATCAGACGATAATGCTGCTTATGGCCACCACCGATGTGACGAGTGGTAATGCGACCATTGTTGTTACGACCACCAGTTTTGTTGTTTTTTTCCAACAACGGAGCATAAGGCTTACCCTTATGCAGCTCAGGGTTAACCACTTTAACAACGTGGCGACGGCCCGGAGACGTAGGTTTACATTTAACAATTGCCATTGTTCTTTACTCCTCCGACTTACTCAGCGCCGCCAACGAAGTCCAGATTCTGGCCTTCTTTCAGGGTGACGTAAGCTTTTTTCCAGTCGCTACGACGACCAATACGCTGACCGTGGCGTTTAACTTTACCTTTAACCAGCAAAGTGTTTACACCTTCAACTTCAACTTCAAACAGTTTCTGTACGGCAGCTTTGATCTCTGCTTTAGTCGCGTCTTTCGCAACTTTGAGAACGATGGTGTTGCTTTTTTCCATCGCTGTAGAAGCTTTTTCAGATACGTGCGGCGCGCGCAGTACTTTCAGCAGACGTTCTTCACGGATCATGCCAGCATCTCCTCAACTTGCTTCACAGCTTCAGCAGTCATAACCACTTTGTCGAAGGCGATCAGGCTTACTGGGTCGATACCTGCGGCATCACGAACGTCAACCTTATACAGGTTACGAGCTGCTAAGAACAGGTTCTCATCAACTTCACCAGTGACGATCAGCACGTCTTCCAGAGCCATTTCTTTCAGTTTCTGTACCAGCAACTTAGTTTTAGGTGCTTCAACAGAGAACTTCTCGACAACGATCAGACGATCTTGACGTACCAGTTCAGACAGGATGCTTTTCAGAGCACCGCGGTACATCTTTTTATTAACTTTTTGACTGTGGTCCTGTGGCTTCGCTGCGAAAGTTACACCACCAGAGCGCCAAATTGGGCTCTTAATAGAACCAGAACGCGCACGGCCAGTGCCTTTCTGACGCCATGGTTTTTTACCTGAACCAGAAACTTCAGCACGAGTTTTCTGAGCACGAGTACCTTGACGAGCACCAGCTGCATACGCAACAACTACTTGATGCACAAGCGCTTCATTGAAATCACGCCCGAAGGTAGTTTCGGAAACAGTCAGCGCGCTTTGCGCGTCTTTCATTACCAATTCCATTCCTATCTCCTCGACGTTACGCCTTGACAGCCGGTTTTACGATCAGGTTACTGTTCGTTGCACCTGGAACAGCACCTTTGACCAGCAGCAGGTTACGCTCAGCGTCAACACGTACTACATCTAGGCTCTGAACGGTTACACGCTCATTACCCAGTTGGCCTGCCATTTTCTTGCCTTTAAATACCTTGCCCGGAGTCTGGTTCTGACCGATAGAACCCGGAACACGGTGGGACAAGGAGTTACCATGGGTAGCATCCTGAGTACGGAAGTTCCAGCGTTTAACAGTACCCGCGAAACCTTTACCTTTAGATGTACCAGTAACGTCGACTTTTTTAACGTCAGCGAAAATTTCAACGCTAATGCTTTGGCCTACAGTGAACTCTGCGTCGCCTTTTGACAGACGGAATTCACGCAGGATGCGACCAGCTTCAACGCCAGCTTTAGCGAAATGACCTGCTTCAGCTTTATTAACGCGGTTAGCTTTTTTGCTACCAGTCGTTACCTGAATTGCACGATAACCGTCAGTCTCGTTGCTTTTAACTTGAGTAACACGGTTATCTTCGATTTCGATAACAGTTACAGGGATTGAAACGCCATCTTCTGTGAAGACGCGAGTCATACCCACTTTTTTACCGACTAAACCAATCATTGTTTCAACCTCTCAATCGTTCAATGACCTGATTAACCCAGGCTGATCTGCACGTCTACACCGGCAGCCAGATCCAGACGCATCAGAGCATCAACGGTTTTCTCGGTTGGCTCAACGATGTCAACCAGACGTTTGTGAGTGCGAATTTCGTACTGATCACGCGCATCTTTGTTAACGTGCGGAGAAATCAGAACGGTAAAACGCTCTTTACGAGTCGGCAGCGGGATCGGACCACGAACCTGCGCACCAGTGCGCTTAGCGGTCTCTACGATTTCCGCAGTTGATTGATCGATCAAGCGATGATCAAATGCTTTCAGGCGGATACGGATTCTTTGGTTCTGCATGAGACCAGAGCTCCAACTATTTTATAAACGTAAATAATTACTCCTCGCACCCATTTCGATTGATGGGGGAGTGTAATCGTTCAATGTGTAACTCCCATATCGGGAGTATTTTAAATGGCGGTAATTCACCGCTCATTACTGATAAAATCAGTCCTACTACGTAGGTAAGCTCGCGCATTATACGTGAATTTACTCACAAAGCAAGATTAAGGATGAAATCTATTCAAAAAATACACATCGGAAGGGGGAAAAAGGAAAAGCGCCCTATATACAGTAAATTATAGTTATAGGGCGGCAAATTATAGCTATTCTTCTTCAGCAAGCTGAGATTGAATGTAATTTTGTATACCAATTCTAGATATGAGTTCAAATTGAGTTTCCAGCCAGTCTATATGATTTTCTTCATCCGTAAGTATCTCTATCATCAAGTCCCGGCTGACATAATCATGAACTGAATCAGCATATGCGATTGCTTCTCTCAGATCTTTTGCACCACGTAATTCTAATTCCAGGTCAGAACGTAGCATCTCTTCTACATCTTCACCTATATTGAGTTTGCCCAAATCTTGTAGATTTGGTATCCCCTCCAGAAAGAGAATGCGCTCGATAAACTTATCTGCATGCTTCATTTCGTCAATAGATTCGTGGTACTCAACGTTATTTAATCGCACCAATCCCCAATTTTTAAACATTCGGGCATGTAAAAAATACTGATTAATAGCGACAAGCTCATTACCAAGAAGTTTGTTCAAATGTGCAATTATTTTTTTATCACCTTTCATAACAATTTCCTCCGCTTCCAGTAACTATAGTGTAGTACTCGTTTAGCAGAGTAATTGCAAGAAAATTGGATCTATTTTAAGCAACATTATTTATTGGGGGCAGGAGGGCAATCTCCTCATTTATGATTTCACGTGCCTGACGTATGCATTTTCCGCAATCACTTCCTACAGGAACAAAGTCCCTCAGCTCTCTGATAGAACGAACATGTTGCTGATGAACAGCGTTGCGTATGGTTTTATCACTTATTGCATTACAGAGACAGACATACATGGAAGCACTCTTCTAGCTATTTACATTACACTCTTGATAACTATTTAGGTCAGATAAAATAGCTACACTTAAAGTTGGTTACGTTTATAAAATAAACGATACAAGGGTATAGTAAATAGAAATAAATCTCATTTCAATTATTGTTTTTGTTCTGCCTTGAGATAAAACAAAGCCACCAATTATGGTGGCTAAAAATAGAAAAGAGGAGCCAAGGCCCCTCTTTCGTTATAATCTTTTGATAATCAAAGATTAAGCAATAACTTTAGCAACAACACCAGCACCTACAGTACGGCCGCCTTCACGGATCGCGAAACGCAGACCTTCGTCCATTGCGATTGGCGCAATCAGGTTAACTACCATGTTGATGTTGTCACCTGGCATTACCATCTCTACGCCTTCTGGCAGT
>NZ_NITZ01000030.1 GCF_002632615.1 Xenorhabdus miraniensis | reverse complement strand
GCGCGGGCAAATAAGTCCTTTATGACGCCGGATATATGGTAGCAAACCGTATCGACTCAATGCTTGCACAACCGGGGGCGTCCATATATGGTTTTATGGCTTTAAGCTTCATCTGGTTATCAATGATTGTGGTGAACTTTTGGCCGTGAAATTAACCGCAGGAAACAAGGATGATCGTCACCCTGTCAAAGCGCTGGCAAAAGGGTTAACGGGATGTTTATATGGCGATAAAGGGTATTTATCACAGGCTTTATGCGATGAGTTGGAAGCAGAAGGTGTTACGTTAATCACTAATGTCCGTAGCAACATGAAAGCCAAAACGTTATCTCTCTGGGATAGGCTGATGTTAAGAAGACGATTTTTGATAGAAACGGTCATTGATCAGCTCAAAAATATTTCTCAGATCGAGCATTCAAGACATCGTAGTCAGCTTGGTTTTCTGCTGGAAATCGCCGCAGGCCTCATTGCCTATACATTCCAACCTAAAAAACCGAGCTTGAATTTACGGGATAATGATATCGCTATTCTTAAACGAAGCTGAGGTTATTTAGTGGTTATTGATGATATATGAATGAGGCTTTAGGGCGAGCCTAGGCCCTGAACTCACTGCCATTAGTATGGAACTTCGGATGTTTTAAGTTAGAATACCGCCCTGTGTTGTTTTATCTGAAAATGAGATTATTGATACATGGATGAGAGGAAGTTCTTAGTTCTGACCAGAAGTAAACAAAGTGAATTCAAAAATACGACTGGGAGAGTTGTTGAAGTCACTCCATCTGATGACAAAATCTTTGTCACTTTCCTAGGTGGAAAAACTTTTACCTACAATAAAAAAAACGTCCGTTTTTTTGATAACCCAGAAGTCCTTAATATCGAAGATTCCATTGTTGTATTAGAAAACGTAAAAAATGAAAATTATGATGAGGCATTCATTTTTGGTAATGAATATATGGTTTTTTTCTCGGGGGAAAATAGTGAAGTTTATCCTGTCTCTGATGTGAAAATAATATCAAATATAGCTAAGCAGAACGAAACCAAACATCTTATTGACTATTACAGATACATTGCTGCTTTTTTGAAAGAATCGACTCCTCATGTAAAATACTATTATGAGAATAAATTAAATCAGATCAGAGATGATTCTGTACTAAGCAATTTTGTAAAAAGCTCCCCACCAAGGAGTAAGGCCCTGTCATCAACTATTTTTCCTTTCGGTGTGAATCCATCGCAGCGTGAGGCAGTTATAAATGCGTTAACATCACAAATAAGCCTTATTCAAGGTCCCCCTGGAACAGGAAAAACACAAACCATACTCAACATAATTGCAAACTTGGTCTGCCAAAATAAGACAGTTTCAGTGGTTGCTGGGAATAATGAGGCAACGAATAATATTTATGAAAAATTGGAAAAGGAAGGATTTGCTTTTATTGCTGCCAGCCTTGGAAAGGCAGACTTACAAAAAGTGTTCTTTGCGAAAGAAAATAACATTCCTGAAGTTACTCATTGGGAGCTTTCTGCAAGGGAATTACATCAAACCAGACAAGAAATTACTTCCATTGACAATCTGATTTCTGAGTTACTTGAACTTAAAAATGAGCAAGCAAGAACCCGAGAATTAATAAGCAGGCTTGAGATCGAGAATAAGTATTTTGATAAGCATTTCTCTGTAGATCCGATAAATCCATCTAAGTGGTCTTTTGGCAACAAATGGTCAACACCAAATTTAATGAGATTTATGGCTGAGGTCGAGTATTTCTCGATAAATGAAAAGCTGTCTTGGCCACTAAGGTTTAAGTGGCTATTTAAATACGGGATTTATAAGTTCA
Organism: Xenorhabdus miraniensis; assembly: GCF_002632615.1. The sequence goes on along the minus strand of NZ_NITZ01000030.1, from coordinate 28,107 downwards.
AGGATGTCAAATCCCTTTCTAGCCGCTTGTTCAAAGGACTTGCCTCTGAGTACTATCGAAGAAAAAAAACAGAACTTGTAGAGAGTAAATTCTCAATTGATCAAAAGCTAAACCAACACAATTTCGAAGATTTGTTAAGGCAATATACAGATAACTCGATGGCTGTTTTAAAACACCATATTTTCTCAACGCACCACAAAATGGATCAAATTAAGTTTAATAATCGGTCCTACAAAAAATTTTTCGGCAATTTTGTTAAGCGCTTTCCTGTCGTACTAAGCACAACAGATTCAATCATTAACAATAAAGGCGACAATGAACTATTTGACTATCTCATTGTAGATGAAGCATCGCAAGTAAACCTCCTCACTGGAGTGCTCGCTATGGCGTGTGCCAAAAACATGATTGTCGTCGGCGATTTGAGGCAGATACCTCATATTCCAAGTAAGTCGCTCATTGCCACCCATCCCGATATTGATGAACACTTCGGTATTCAAGCTGAGTATAGTTATCTAACTGAAAGTCTATTGTCATCTGTAAACAAGGTGTTTGCTAAGGGGGCACCTTCCACGCTACTTAAAGAGCACTATCGTTGCCATCCTAGGATCATCGACTTCTGCAATCAGAAGTATTATGACAACCAGCTTGTTATCATGACTAATTCAGATACTGAGCCATTTAAAATTTTTAAGACTGCTCCTGGTCACCACACTTGCAAAGACCCCAGTGGCAAAAGCCAAATCAACTTCCGTGAGTTAGAAGTTATTAAAGAGGAATTGCTTGAAGCACACCTTGCTAATATAGAGCCAGAAAAAATCGGGATCGTCACGCCTTATCGTGCCCAAGTTATGAACGCTAACCACATTATTGATAAAAAACGTATAAAAATAGATACCGCACACAAATTTCAAGGACGTGAAAAAGACATTATTATATACAGCCCAACGGCGAGCTGGTCAGACAAATTTAACGACAGTCCAAATTTGATCAATGTTGCAGTTTCACGAGCAAAAGCGCAATTTATTATGGTAATGTCAGCCAACTTATTTAAACAGCAAGGAACGAATATTGGTGACTTAATACGCCATATAGAATATCAATCGATGTCACCTAACATTTTTGAAAGTAAAACTATCTCAATATTCGACTGCTTATACAGTGAGTACTCACCTGTTTTGCAAGATTTTAAAATGCGTACTGTAAATACATCTGACTACTTATCTGAAAACTTAATGGCTACACTATTAAATGATATTCTTGTCGATGAGATTTTTACTTCATTTACGTACAAGCATAATTACCCACTGAGCTTATTGATAAGTGATTTTGAAGTCTTAACGGAAAGAGAAAAGAGATTCGGTCAACATCTGAATAGCCACATAGATTTTTTAATTTTCAATAAGCTAGATAAGCTTCCTGTGCTTGCAATAGAAGTTGATGGTTATCAAACACATGCACTCGATCCTGAGCAGAGACAGAGAGATCTGATAAAAAATAGTATCTTGCTTAAGTTAGGCGTTCCATTATTACGGTTTCCGACGAAAAGAAGTGGAGAAGAGAGAATAATTCGAAAGGCATTACAAGATATCATCGCAATCATACCTGAATCTGATACGGAACAACATGGGTCGGTGTTCTAACAACTTCATTCAAGCTATTGATCTTATTCCATTACTCAAATTATGACGTATTTTTATAGGGGAATAGTAACCTTCAAAATTGGGCTATAGTCATACTAGGCCAATTCATGCTGGCCTAGTATGTATTTTCCAGCGGTAAAAACATGTGGAAGTGAGATTTCTACACTAACGTGTCATAGTAACAAACTCTTCCGCCGCGGTCGGATGGATAGCAACCGTATTATCAAAATCCTTTTTCGTTGCCCCCATTTTCAGCGCAACTGCAAAGCCTTGCAGGATCTCATCCATACCAAAACCGATACCATGGATACCCACAATCTTCTCATCTTCACCCGCACACACTAACTTCATGCGGCATGGCTGGCGGTGTTGCGTCACAGCCGTATACATTGCGGTAAAGGACGATGTATAAACCTTAACCTGATCGTCACCATACTGCGCCTTTGCCTGCGGCTCCGTCAAACCGACAACACCGATTGGCGGATGACTGAAGACCACCGTTGGCACATTGGTGTAATCCAGATGCTCTTCCGATTTATTATTAAACAAACGTTCGGATAAACGACGCCCTGCCGCGATAGCGACTGGGGTCAATTCTATCGCGCCAGTGTTATCGCCAACGGCATAAATGCCATTAACATTGGTATTCTGATATTTATCGACCTGGATATAACCTTTCTCATTCAGCTCAACACCTGTTGCAGCCAGATTCAGATTATCCGTCATCGGTTCACGCCCAATCGCCCAAATCAACGTATCAACCGTCTGCTCTCTGCCATCCTGTAACTGAACGGTCAGGCTGCCATCACTGTTTTTCATCACGGATTTTAATATTGCATCCGTATGCAGTGTCGGCCCCTCGTTTTTGATGACTTCCAGCAAAGTATCCACAATCATAGGGTCGAAAGAGCGCAGCGGGGCATGTTTACGAACAAACAGGTGAGTTTCGCTACCCAGCGCATTCAAAACACCCGCGATTTCAACGGCGATATAACCAGCGCCCACCACAGCAACACGTTTCGGCATCTCATCCAGCTCGAAGAAACCATCTGAATCAATACCGTATTCCGCACCGGGAATATTCGGACGCATCGGGCGACCACCTGTTGCAATCAGGATATGGTCAGCCGTAATTTTTTCACCATTAACTTCAACAGCGTGCGCATCAATGAAACGAGCAAAACCTTGAATGACATCTACCTTATTGTTGCCCAATACACGCTCATATGACTGATGAATGCGATCAATATAAGCAGTGCGGCTGGCAATCAGTTTTTTCCAATCAAAATGATTAACGGTAGTATCAAAACCATAGTCGGGACCATATTGATGAATAGATTCGGCAATTTGCGCAGCATGCCACATCACTTTCTTCGGCACACAACCCACATTAACACATGTTCCACCTAATGCTTTTGCTTCAATCAGGGCACATGTCTGCCCATACATGGCTGCACGGTTAATGGAAGCAATGCCGCCACTGCCGCCACCAATTGCAATATAATCGTAATGTTTACTCATCTTAGGTCACTTCCGTCTAATCAATTAAGTTACTGCTAAGTTCAACCTGACGCCTATTATGACAAAAAACTATCACTGTCTGTGGACGATTCTAGCTTTCACTGCCATAGGCCACGGCTATTGGAGTCATAACGCCACGTTGAACTTTCCCTTATTCAGGTACTATCCACTCCACTAAGGTGTGTCCTATACCTTCAGGAACCAGTACCTGATGCAGCCACGGCAATACTGCCTTCATCTGCTGTTCTAATTTCCATGGTGGGTTAATAACAATCATGCCTGAAGCCGTCATGCCACGTTGATCACTGTCAGGGCGCACACCAAGTTCAATTTGTAAAATCTTGCGGATACCTGTCGCTTCCAGATCCTTCACTAAGCGTTTAATCTGCTGGCGCAGTACAACGGGATACCACAGTGCATAAGTACCTGTAGCAAAGCGCTTATACCCTTCCTGAATGCCATAAACGACATTTTTATAATCCGATTTCAGTTCATAAGGCGGGTCAATCAGCACAAAGCCGCGACGGCTTCTTGGTGGCAATTTTGATTTCAGCTGTTGAAAACCATCTTCCTTCAGGACACGGGTACGATTGTCACGGGAAAATTCTGTGCGTAACAAAGGAAAATCACTGGGATGCAATTCACTCAGATTAAGCTCATCATATTCACGCAATAAATGACGGGCAATCAACGGAGAACCTGGATAATAGCGTAGCGAACCATTTTGGTTCAGTGCCTTCACTGCCTTAATGTAAGCCGACAATTCCTCAGGAATATCATTACGCTGCCAAATACGGGCAATACCTTCCAGATACTCCCCTGTACGCTCGGCATGTTCTCCACTCAATTGATAACGGCCTGCGCCCGCGTGCGTATCCAGATACAGGAAAGGTTTTTCTTTTGTTTTAAGTGACTCAATGATAAGGCTTTGCACCGTGTGCTTAAGCACATCAGCATGGTTGCCGGCATGGAAGCTGTGACGATAACTTAACATAAATTTATTTCCTATTGAATTTTAATAAGTTTTAGTTCTACACAAGGTGAAAAATTCATTTTATTACCCCACGCGTTACCCCACAAGTCATTGCACGAGCACTAAAACACAACAAAGCATAGTAACAAAGTACATGCTGTCATAGCATCTTAAAAAGAGTAAATGTATTCGAAAAGGGCTGATAGCGTGGGGTAACAGATTACCCCACGGGGATGAAATGAGGTCAGTATGCTAATCAATGGATTTAATACGTGACCAAATCCTGTTTTTAAGTTCATCTAATTGTGATACTTGAGTAATCACTACTATTCATTCTATTATATTATGCTGAATTAAAAATAAATTACGATTTAATCTGATAAATTTGGGATAACTATGCGATTAACTCATGACAAAAAAATTAGGAAATCAATAATTAAATTATTTACATTTACAGAACAAATTACCCTACTCAAAAGCTTTACATTAGTAAAAAATGAAACATCCGATGATTTTACCGCTTGGATAAAATGGCTGGCCTATGAAAATATGGAATCTGTAAAACGAGCCACTCTATTTTTTATTATAATCGCCATTGCATTATATATAATGACCTCCAAAGTTAATTGGTTCAATTACCTTTTCTTTATCTATTTATCTGTTTCCTTTTTGAGAATATTAGATAAAGCTAAAATCATCGGTTACAGTTATTCCATAGGTATAAAACTGTTTTTGTTCGCTCTCACTAACAGAATATTTTTTGAACCTAGCTCAGAACATAATCCTAGTAAACCGATAAATAAAAAAAGGAAGAAAATCTATATAGAGAAAAACCCTAAACTAAGAAAGTTAATTATAAAAACGTTCACACTTAAAGAACAATTGGCTTTAATTAGAAATTTCTCTTTTGAAAGAGAAGCAACTGATGGAAATTTTCTTGCTTGGATAATGAAAACATCCGATGATTCTTGTTCATCATTAAGAGCAACGTTAATCTGCATGTTTATTGTTTTTATAGCAACCATAATACAAAACCCTGATGCATTATATTATATTGTTATTGTTTTCTTGATACTTATGTTACCTCTTAGCATTTTAACTTTTATATTTTCAAACTATCGCCTAGCAGGTTGTAATCTCATCACCTGCATAAAATTATCTTATTTTCAAATTAAGATAAAAACCCTTTGAACTATAGGCCATTTTTACAATGGCCTATTTCAAAGCTTAAATTATCATTCCTTAAATATTATCTAAACATCTATCTAAAAGCCAATCATAACCTACGTTTAAAATATAATATACACAAACGATTGGATCACTTCTCTTCATCTTTACTTATAATCAAATTAAATTTACGTATGGTATTTGCTCCTTGTAAAAAAAACATAGGTTTATTCATTGTCTCCCATTTCCGCTTATAATCTTGTCTTATCGCCCTAAATAACCTATTAGATGAATTACCATCAATCCAACTATTAAGAAGTCTTCTAGAAGCATTTATTCTTCTATATGATCCGAAAGTTAAATAGGAACTTACCCCAAAGTCTACAATATCATATGAGAACTCTCCCATTCCTTCATTAGCGCCCAAACTTACAAATGCATATTCAGTAAGATCTTTTAAAGGATTTCCAAGATTATACTTCCCATTACTATATTCGTATACAATAGGAGAAATTGCTTCAACTGTATTACTTACTCCTGTAGCCATAGCAAGCATACCTATCCTTTTCATATTTAAATATGTACCTGCTGGACCTAAAGCCTTTCCAACTTTAAAAACATAATGCCCACCCACTATTTGAACTACACCACCTAAAATCTTTCCTGTTGTTTTAGCATATTTTATTACTCCCGTGTCTTCAAAAAGTTCTGTTAATTTATATTTTCCATAATCAAGTCGTCTAGCTTGTTGATATGCCTCTTCTTCACTTTCGTATTCGTACTTAATCTCTCTAACTAATTCTCTCTTCTTTTCTATATTTCCTTGGCTATTATTATAATCCCTTCTTATATCTTCAATTACATCGTTTATTTCTTTACGATATCTAGCCTTAACGCCAGGATCATCTAATATATATCGAGCGGCAAGATCAGTTGTTCTTCTCAGCTTAGACGCATAAGTATTAAAATCATCTAATGTATATACAATATATTTAGGCATGATAATCTCAATATACTCGATCTTCCCAAATGCTGTACGCACTGGTTCCTGCCATCACATGTTCCCAAGTTATAGATTCATATTTTATAGATACGCTTTCCTGTGGCTGAACATCGTTATGAGTAACTGAATTTGGATAAAAACAATTTAATCTAACTAATGTAGCTCCTGTCAGCTTTACTTTATAATAAAGCTCCAATCCACCTTGCATTGATGTCCTATAGAAATGGAAAATACATGTCAACTTTTCATTTTTAGTCAAGGCTTGAGATAATAAAGGAGATGACTTATCAATTGGTTTTCTGATGTCAATAGGTTGATAATTGACATTTTGGTCTCTTGACATATCGGATGAGAATTCATAAACTAAAATTTCATTTTCATGTCCTTTTTGATATTTATTACAGATAGAATCTGTAGTAGAACACCCTTGTGATATCAACCCTTGATTATCACCTTTAATTTCTAAGTAAATAACATTTGCCATTTCTAATATATTCTCCATTGGTAAACTAAAAAATATTTATTTCTTGTCAAAAGAAACATCCTGCCAAATCTTCACATGAAGTTCCAGCAATAAAAAAGAAAAAATACCACAATGAAATTTAATATATCATTGAATAAATAAAATCAAAAGAAAGAAAAGAACAAAAATACATCTTTAAAACATATGATAAAAATCATATCAATTATAAAATATTAACCACACATTCAATCAATTGGCTAACACAAAACAAAACAGAATATTAATTTTAAATAAAAATACAGATGAATTTATCATTAATTTCTGAAAATTTAGAACCATCCGGTGTTTTTTGGTTGAGAGATGATTATAAGCCATGAGTATCAAATTAATAACTAAAAATATCATTTTCTCTCATGGCCTATTTTACTAATATCAAACTATTCAGTCAGGACGGGATTCCATTTTGGATAAAAATTAATCACCATACGGATATTGATAATTTTTCACATTCAATACGATTTTATTGATAAGTTTTGTTATCTGCTCTGTATATTTAACTCAAATATAGTGATTTTTATACATAATGACCATGGTGAAAGTGTGATATCTCGCCCTGCTATTCAGTGGAGGCTTTGCGAACCTTACGTTCAATAAGCTGACCGCGTTTATTAAAATAACGACTAGGCCAGATTTCTGAGGGATGTATTTCAAGATAGTTGGCAATAATCCATTCGCCTTTCGGCCACGGACGGCTAAGAGTATTTGCCAATGTAGATGAACTGAGTCCTGCTCCACGGGAGACAGCCGCTAAGGTTGTACCACGCTTACGTAACGCAGCAATAATATCGGCTTGATGCCAGTCATTTCTAATATTATTCATTCCTGCTACCCTTTCCATTAATTGAACATTGATGGTGGCGATTCAAACAGGGTTCTCAGTACCGGGAACGATCATCCGGTGAGGCCGAAACCTCCCCTGCCTGAACCGCCATTGAAAGGGCGATAGCAGACACACTGGCAGAAATTTCCTACCAGTGGATCGTTCTTTACAAGGCTGAGAATCCTTGACCATTGGATTTTGCCAATGGCGGAACTACTTTAACCGATTGGTTTATCTGACTCAATAAGCGAATCAGTAAAAGTGCTTACCTTTTTGTGTTATATTCCATTAAACGTCTTAAGGCGCTGTTGCTGTTCCGTACTTAAGGTAAACGCAAACTCTTCATGCTCACTCTGCCATGTGCCAAAGCTCATCAGGAACGCGATTGCGGGATCTATCTTGTTGGCGGATTTCTTCTTGTTCGGTTTAATATTAGCGTTCGCATCCGTTTCCATCACTACATTAGACATTGCCCATGCCAGCACTGGATCGCCATTGTGACGAATGACCTTGCGATTAACGAAGACCTCAGCGGATTTAGCCACAGGGCTAAAGCGCATATAGGTTTGCGGGAAGGGTTCAACATCCAGCCCCGCACCCTGTAATTGTGTTCGTAGGTGCGTGGCGTTCCATGTATCAAAGCCGACTAGTTTGATATCAAAGTGCTGGCTGTCTTTGAGAATGTCATCACGGATACGATCATAATCAATGCAATCGCCTGTGGTGGTACGTATCCAGCCCATTTGCATCCATTGACGATACACTGCCCGGTTCTTATTAGCGGGATTCTGCAACTGAGCCTCTGGCAAATAGTGGCGGGTCAGTAATAACAGTTCGTTATCTACGGGGAACGTGTAGCAGATACTGGTGATATCGCCCGTTGAGGATAAATCCAGTCCGGCGTAACATTCTAAGCCTTTCAGGTCATTTTCATCATAATCTGTCTGGCAGGCTTTCCAAGCCCCTTCCCCCATCCACGGCGTTTCACCCTGGCACCAGATATTAAAGCGCTTGGTTAACATCTCCGTCCATTGTGAGGGAATACCACGGGCTTTTTGTATCGTGTCATGCAAAGCATCAGCATCTACCGACACATTCAGATTGGGATTGGCCTTTATCCAAAGGGCTTCATCATCAATCTCGTGCTCGTCGTCCAGTTCGTAAATCAGGGCAAACAGCGATTCGTTTTGCTCTTCACCCTCCAGTATCTGGCAACAATAATCATAATGCTGTTTACAGGCAGAGATTATGTTACTGCCCGCCGTGGTAATGGCAAACAGAAGTCCTTCGGGACGTGCGCCCATCCCCAGTTCAAGAGCAGAATAAACCGCGTTATCAGGGTGCAAATGGTACTCATCGACAATTGCCAGACTGGGATTTGTTCCCTCAATCGTGGCGGCTTTCGCTGCCAGTGGTTTTAACAGGCTGTTACTCTTTGCATAAGTCACTTTGTGTTGCTGAATCGCTACCCGTTTCTTGAGGGGTTTAGATAGCAGACACATCTGGCGGGCATCATCAAACACAATACGCGCCTGATCACGACTGACGGCGGCGGTGTAAATATCCTGCTGACCTGATTCCATCACCAAAAACCAGTTCGCCAGTATTGCCGCTACGGTGGACTTGGCATTTTTGCGCGGCACCTGAATGTAAGCGCTGCGATATTTCCGGCGTCCGGTCGCTTTGACTTTGAAGCCGAACAGATTCGCAAAGGCAAATTGCTGCCACGGCTCCAAGATAATCGGTTTACCGCGTAAGTGGCCTTTAACGTGCGGACAATGGCGAGAGAACGCGATAAATCGTTCTACAATTTCAGCATCAAACACATAAAGCGGGTTATTCAGATCGTTAAGGTAGCGTTTCACGGCCTGTTTTACCCGTTTACAGGCCGGAATTGTGCCATTTTCGATATCAAAAGCATACTGATCCCATGCGTTCATAGTCGGTCTAGCTCGTCTTCTTTCTCTGTTTCCACCGGATTTTTCCGCCGTGATACCGGATCAAAACCCAGTAATGAAGACATTTTTATCATGATTTTTTCAGCGTCCGCTTTGGCGCTCAATGAGGGATTACGGCTTTCACTGCCCTGACTGTTGACGATGCTAAAGCCTCGGATATCAATGTCTGCCACCGCTTTTCGGTAAATGGCGTAATTGACGCAGTACAGCTCTAAGTTGTTCCAGTCGGCGGCGTTCAAATCTTCCCGTTCGCTTAAGGTTTTGCTTTTGGCTTTCCATTGACTGGCGGCAATCTCATTTAAATAAGTGGGCGGTTTGGGTGCTCTTGCCATAATGTTCGCTGTTCCTTGTGATTTTATTTTCAAAAAAATTGCCGTGCGTAAAAATTGAAGGAGGGGGCGGTTCCGCTCAGAGGGGCGTTTGTCATTTTTGCTACCCTACCCCGTTATTTCAGTTTGTTATTATTCCGAAGTTAACCAATCGTGCCGCTTCTGCTTCCTGTTCCTGATAGCTTCCCTGTTTGCGCTTGGCTTTGGTGATGGGGTCTGTCTGGACAGTCTTACGGTTGTGGCAGGCATGGCATAGTGCTTGATGATTGGATGCAGGCCAAAACAGCACATCCGCTTCACCTTGTATCGGGATGATATGATCCACAATGGTTGCAGGCATGTAGCAGTTCAGCTTGAGGCAATGCACACATAAGGGATGCGTTTTGAGATACATCAATCTGTATCTGCTCCATCGGTTACTGTAGCCACGTTCGGTACGTGTACCGCGCTGCCTGTTCTGTTCCCGCCGATGTTCCTCACAGCGACCAGACTTTACCCGTTGCTTACAACTTGGATAGCTACAACGTCTTAACGGTTGCCACGGCATCAGTAGATCCCCACATCACGATAGACAGACCACAGTGATTTGATGGTGAAAGGCACTTCTTTCAGCTCTGCGTCTGTTGCCATTTCCCGATTTTCATACAACAAACCGATATACAACAGGCAACCAACTTTAATCGCCGGAGTAAAAGCCAGATCATCCCCAAACCGCTTACCGATATGTTGCTGACAGACTTCAAACGCGGCGGCGGCATAGCCCATGAGTAAGGCATCATCAAGGGTATCGCTCTCATCCAATCGGCAATGTTGTTTGATTTCATTCAGGGGAATTTCAATCTGGCTCATCGAAATATCCCTCCCTTGCAAAGCAACTCTAGGCGGGTGTATTTCGCATCGGGGATGACCGCCATAATGCTAAAAGCTGTGCCCGTCGTGTTCGCTCCGTGAAAGGTAATGCTGTTCGCTGTGGTCACATCAGCACGATAACGCAGCCAGATACGCACGGTGGCTTCTGAGAACACGGCGCCGGAGGCCACCAGCTCCCGCCCGCTAATCGCTTTCACTTCTGCCCAGACCGTGGCTAAATCTACCCAGTTGTTGAGTACTTCACCAAATTTACCCCGACTGGCTTCATTTTTTCGAATTGTCACTCGATGCCGTAATCTGCCTGCTCTCATTCCTTGCCCTCCGGTTCATTGACTTTCTTCACCTCAAAAGTCTGTTTCCATGCCTGACTGAATTCATCACCGCCTTCACGGGGCGATAGTCCTTCCCGTTCGCGGGCTTCATTCGGGCACATGACGCCGGATTTAATCGCCGTTTCATAACTCTGAAAGCGTTCTTTGGGATTGGCACGCAGTAAGTCAGCAGTATCGAACTCAACTTGGTAGCGAATGCCCCGTTTCGGGGAAGCCATCAGCAAGGCCGATTTGATTTGTTGCTCAAAGTTGGCAAGCCAAGGGCGCATGGTGATCGTCAGAAAAGCGCGGGAGGCTTCGCTAAAGTTACTGTAAGTGCTGTTTGAATACTCTTGCAGAAAGATTGGACTGATATTGAACATCCGGGCGATATCATCAATCGTGAAGCGACGGGAAGCCAGCCACTCCGCATCCTGATTACTCATGCCTAATTGCTGGTAGTCCATCCCGCCCTCAAGAATGGGCGTTTTGCCTGCATTGCGGGCACCTTTATAACGTTCGAGGGCTTCCAGTGCCTTATTGCCTTTGACGCCATCTAACCAGTCAGCGGCTTTGATCACACCCGCCGCCATCATGCCGTCTTTCATGATACTGGCGCCGTGGCGTTGTTGTGCCAGTCCCAAGCCCAGTGTTTCGCGGCAAATGGTGACAGGTGATCGCCCAAGAAAGCCGTCTTCGGTGGCATAACGTAAATGCAACACTTCTTCTTGCAGATAGGTGTTGACCTTGCCGCTATAGGGTTCGGTGATGGTGTAAGCAAATCGGTGATCGGATAACCGCTGAGGGACAACCGTTGACGATGGGTAAGGGTGCAGCGATTGCGGCTGACCATCCCGCCCCCAGACAATCACGGCATACGCATTACCATTGAGTAAGCAATGGCGCATCAGCGTTCGCTTAAACTGAAATGGGGTCTGGCAATCGTTCGGGCATTCATTAAGCAGATAATCTACCGGATGATCACTCAACCATTCGCGGGATTCTTTGCCGTTCTGGTGCTGAACCCGATAAAGGTAACAAGGCATGGTCGCCACGGCTTCACTAATCACCGTGACGGCATTCATCACCGCAGGTAAGCCTTCCGCTGTAGACGGTGAAACATGCTCGCCCGATTTGGTGTTAGACATGCCTGCCAGAGAAAGAAACTCATCAATCGTGATGCTGCGAGTCTCAGGGGGTTTTCGCTTAAAAGGCCACATGGTTACACCTCGGACAATTGCAGCCAGTAGCGACGCAAATCAGTATCACAGGGCTTAACTGCATTCAGGGAACGTTTGGCAATCTCTACCCCACTTTCAGGATAAGCGGGCAAGCTGGTGACAGTGATTTCCCGTAGTTCCGCTTCTAATACTGTCCTGATATAGGGTTCTTGACCAATATCCCACTGATCCTTTATTGCCCTAAACCCAAAGGACATACCGGAAATATCACCACGCTCAACCAGCGCCAGTACATCACGCCCTAATTGGGTATCAGGCGGGGTTAACTCGAAACGTAATCCAGTGGCATCCTCACTCAATTGCAATGTGCCAGACGTGGTACGGCCTAACAGGTTCATGTGATCATGTTCATAAAGTGCCCTGACATCGGCACCTGCCGTTAAGCTGGCACTAAACGCATTCGGGGCGAATTGCTCGACAAATTCATCCCACAGGATTTGGGATCGGCTGTTCCACTTAATCACATAACCGGTCAGTTTTTTATCACTGGCAGACAGTGAGGCGGTGCGGATTTCAAAATCATTTTTCATCTATGGACTCCAAGACTAAAAAGGGGCGTTGTGCCCCTCTCTCTTATTTACTGGAGGCTTTGACTTCCAGTACCTTGATGGCGTTGGAGTCCACTAGCCCACCGCCCAAATACTTATCGGTATGTACCTTATAAAATCCTGGCTCGGTGATATTGTCAGGGCGGGTACGGGTGCCCGTTTGATGGTCAACGATGAAGTAACCGCGTTTGAAGTCACCCAGACCGATCACCTCATCCGGCATAAGTTCAAGATAATGGACAGGCAAGCCCAGTAACATATCGGGATCACCTGCCTGTAAACGTTCGCGCCAGATATAATCCCCATTGCCGTTTTTCAGCTTTTGCACTTTGGCGGCGGTCGTGGAATTCATCACCCACACCGCATTCTTACGGTATTTATTCCTGAGCAAGAATTTCAGGTCAATCAGGCTATCGGCTTCAAGTTTGGTCGCTTCCAGTTTTTGCAACGTGCCGAACGCACGTACTTTGTCGGCTTGGGTATCACGGGGATAAGACAGAAAGCCTTTTGCTTTTTTGCTGCCGTCACCGCTCACCAGATCCGTTTCTTCGGTATCCACAAACGTGTCGGCAATCTCTGAGGTCAGCCAGCCCAGAATATCCACATCGCTAAAGTCAATGATTTCTTGGGTCGTTTTGGGGTAAGCGTAAATCGGGAACAGTTTGATGCTGACTTCTTCCATCTTCGGTGTGGCAGTCTCACCGCGTGCCTTGCCTTCTTCCCCGTGTGCCACGGCTGCGCCACCGACCGAAACAAGCTGTTTGTATTCGTTGCTGCGCGTGGTCTTAATCGTACAGATTTGGCGCATGACAGACTCATCAGCCAGTTGCTGCATGATTTGTTTATTCAGCTCTGGGATAACGGTATAACCGCCGTCTGTGGAAACGCCTGTAGACAGGGAACGGGCTTCACCAGTCAGAATATAGTGGCGTAGCTCGTCATTACTGAGTTTTTTACTAGTTGGCTGGTTCTTTGCCTGATTGCGCTCTTCATTAGATAAAGCCTCATAACGGGCAATTTCAGTATTCAGCGTGTCGGACTGGCTGCGCAGCTCGTCGAACTGTTTGGCTTCATCGGTAGACAGTGAGCGCTTTTCGTCTTCAGCTTTGGTTAGCAACGAACGCATTTGGTGGGTTAAATCGGCTTTTTGTTGGCGTAATTCGAGTAGTTTTTTCATAGCATTTTTCAGAATCGTTATTGTTTCAGTAAACAATTTTTAACATCATGAAAATAATAAGAAAGGGATCTAACTATGATGTTCGAACATACAAAACACAAAAATTTTCACCTTAAAATTATTTCTGTGCTTAAAATTTATAATGACAATTTATTTTATAGAAAGATTACCTATCAAATTGTAAAAATCATTCCATTTTAAATGGTTACTGGTTATGCTAATCGATTGAATTAATAATATTAAGGTGGATTTATAATGAATGATGTTAATTATTATTTTTTAATTTTAAATATATCAGGTTATCAAGGTCCATGTTTTATTCTTGGTATATTTGAAACTGAAGAAATAGCAGAACAAGCACAAAAAGAATATTCTGACATAATGAGTCATGCTGACAAAGACGATATATTACGAGAAGGTATAGAAATACAATTAATTAAGAGTGACTTTAAGTTAAATTCAATTGGCTATGTTGCATCTATGTATGCGGAGGGATTTGGTCAAATTTATCGCGACTCATTTCTATTATTTAGTAATAAGGATACCGCAATACAAGAAACAAAAAGACTAAATAAAATTATTGAATTGGATGAAGAGCGTACATTTCCTGAATATTATTTAATAGAAGAAATAAATATAAATTTATTAAGAGATACTAAAATAGAAGACTGGCTAGATAGTGATTATGGTGAGTATTATTAGTTGGAAAGGATATGATGAATCATCTTAACTTTCTTATGAATTCACTGATTCAGGATCATAATAAAAACCTATGGAGATTAGATACTTTGAAAATGAAAAAAAATGAGGCAATAAATAAATTAGAAATATTGAAGGATAGAGCCGAATATCTTCAGGACATGCCACGTGGTAGCCAAGATTTCAAAAAATGGCATAGAGATACTGAGGTAGCAATAGAACACGTTTTCGGCACTGATACACGACATTCTCAGGATTTCAAAAAAATACAATACTCTCTTAATGTTTTTTTTAGCGGCATGCCAGACTCCAAATTTCAAGAGTCTTATCAACGAGGCATCAATACTGCAATAACAGTTATTGATTCATTTATCAATGAAATCGAAGAGTACTGGACGGAAGAAGAACCAGCAATCCAGACAGTTGAACTAGAGGCTGTTGATAAGGTTAAACTCATTATTACCCGCTTTCACCAAGTTTCACGTCAACTACGAGCAAGACATTCAGACAGACCCACTATTGAAATAGAAGATGAATATGATGTTCAAGACTTATTTCATGCGTTATTAAAAATTTATTTTGATGATGTAAGAGCTGAGGAATACACACCAAGTTATGCAGGTGCAGCTTCCCGAGTTGATTTTCTTCTTAAACAAGAACAGCTAGTTATTGAAATTAAGAAAACACGAAAAGGCTTAGGTGCCAAAGAGATTGGTGAACAACTAATTATTGATTCCCAACGCTACCAAGCACATCCCGATTGCGGTCAATTAATATGTTTTGTTTATGATCCAGAAGGACGCGTAGCGAATCCCCGTGGCATTGAGAATGATTTAACTAAAGAAATAAATGGTGTTTCTGTGTCAGTGTATATTACACCAATACAATAAAAGTACTAACAACCACGGGAATGACTTTTTCTATATTAAAAACTTCCCGTGTGTTAAACGCTAATGATAGAATCTTAGTTTCTCCTACCAAAGATACCCCCTATAAATCTTTTTCACCCTCTCAGTTATGCACCCTCTGCACATTCTTCTCAACGCCTTGCTAAATCTGGGTTTGCAGTAATTAATATGATATTCACTGACTGTATCCTCTGTTCACCCCTTTTTTACTCGAATGAAGAGAATGTATATTTGATGTATAGCTAAGAAATAACTATACATCTATTATTTTCTTTTAAATACAGGTAGATATTTAAAATGATGTATGGAATGCAGACTTAAGCCCAAAAAGTTTATAGCGGGAATTTAAAATCCCGGCACTCAGGCACAGACGGCAACCACTCTTCAGCCTCTTCCGACAACTCAACGTTATAAGAGTAACCTTTCTTGGTTCGCATTTTCCGATATTCCTTTTTGTACTCCAGCATAATTTTAGGCAGCGATTCGCCGAACTTGGTCAGTGTCAGCGGGCGTTCAAAGCCGTGCGCTTCCATAAAAGAAAGATAAGCATGATACAGATACAGCCTCGGTGCCCGTGGGCTGATATTCTTAGTGCCCATCTTCATCCCAGTTGCCTCATTGACAGTTATCAGATAACCGCAGAAACGATACAATGGATCGGAATTGCTTTTCACCGTTAATGCTTCGTTAGAATCGCGTTGTGCCTGTAGCAGCTTTTTAGCTTTGTTCTGGTCGGCAAATTCGTTTAATAAATGGCGGATAATGACCGGCAGTTCCCGGCTGATTTTCTCCGGCAAGTATGGATCTTTCTCTGACTCTTTGACCGGAATGTTAAACGGGAATATCACCCGCCGCCGTGCAATACCGCCATTACGTTCGGTAAAGCTCATCGGTTCGTTATTGGTGGCTAATACCACCGCCTTAATGACCGTAGAAAATTGCTTCTCGTATTTCCCGTCAACTTCGATTAAATCACCGCCAGTAATCGCCTTAATGCCAGCACCCTCACCGACATATTTAACCTGATCGGGCAGCGTAATCAGGCTTTTCCCGACAAACTGATAACGGCCTCTCGCTTCATCCAATGCTCGCATGTTGCCACTGGCGGTATTGTGTTCTCCCGCCAATAAGGTCGCAATATACGTAAAGATGCTTTTGCCGCTACCCCCTTCGCCTGTGACTTCAATAAATAGCTGCCAGTCATAACGGTTTGCCAGGATCATAAACAGAGCGGCTTTAATACGATTCATCTTGTTTTCATTGTTACCTGCTGCATGGGATAACCAACGATAGAAGTCAGGGGCATGATCCGGCAAGTTTTCACCGACAGCAGGCGGAGTGAATTCAATGCTGTTATGGTTCATTAGCCAATGTTCCGGCTGGTGCGGGGTAAACTGTTGAGTCGATAAATCATACACGCCATTACGGAACCCAATTAAATCCTGCCGTTGTTCGCCGATAACCGGCACTTGTAATTTCATGGCATAGATAGCGTTATTGATCCCATTCGGGCTGTAAGGGGTTTCGTGCTTGTCAAAAATTGCCACCATTGCGCGGCGCAGCTCATTATCCGACACGGTTTCCCATGTTGTACCGTTATAGTGGTAAACCATTTCGCTATCAGGATTAACCGCTACTTTGCCGTATCGCTCAACCAATAGTGCCCCGCGCTGACTGGCTGCCATTTGTGCCAGATTGTTATTGGCCTTTTTGGGCTTTGTTTCGTGGATAATCACCGCTTCTACTTCCATGAGTTTTTTCTCCCCAACCTGATATAACCCGTTCTTAAATGCCTGCTTTGCTGTCTCAATGCCGTGATGCTGGCGATAATCGTCCCAGTCAGATTTCAATGCCGTAGGCGGTAATGTTACCCAACCATTAATCGCTATAGCGGCCTTTTCTGCCGCTATCTTGCCGACATTCTTTTTTAACCTGCCGTTTTTATCCCGCTCTTCCGGTTCGTGCCAATCGTTATCAGCGGCAAGGATGATTTTTGCATTAGGCCACTGTGTTCTGACCTGTTCGGCAATGGTGAATAAATTGCTTTCATCAATGGCTGCCAATACCACGCCCTCATGTAACTGGCTGACCGTTAACGCTGTGGCGTAACCTTCGGTGATGATGAAAGTGTCTGGTGTTCCGGTAATCTCTGAGACAGGAATAAAACTGCCTTTCTTCTGAGTCCCTGAGACAAGGCGTTTTTCACCATTAGGCTTGATGGTCTGTGCGCCCGTGATTGTGCCATCCAGTGTCTGAGTGACCAGCAATAACGAACCCTCTTTCAATAACCGTTGATTGGGGCATTGAAGCCCCTTTTTAATCAGATATTGAGATTCGCCCGTAATAGCTGTAGCAAGCATTGTTGCGATGCGTTCAGCAATAGGTTTAACTGTCCGATGCTGCTCTTTGGCGAGCTTGGGTTCAGGTAAAGGAAGTGCCAACGCATCCGCCACCAGCTTAGCGGCGGCAAAGATAGTGATCCCGTTGGTTCTTGCGACTAAATCCAAACCGTCACCGTGATTAGGTTCCTCGCATTGTCGACAATGCCAGTCGCCATTATGGTTATCATCGATAAAATGAAAGCGGTCAGTACCGCCGCATATCGGGCAAGCACCATGCTTACCCTTTAACGGAACGTCAATACCACAGGCAGGCAACAAAAGTTGCCAGTGATTAGCGGCGGATTGCTTCACCGCACGAATAACGTCTAGTGGGCGGCTTTTTGAGTTATTATTTTCCTGACTCATGATCACTCGTCCTCGCCATTAACCGCTGCATAAAGTGAATAGTAGACTTCCTGATTGATATCACAGGCCAGCGAAAGCAAATCGTGTAACTCTTCTGAACAGTGTTGGCTGGCCTGTTCAAGAATGACCTCATATAAAGAGGTACATAATCCCGCACGAAATGAAGCCTGACCTAATGGGTCAGATTTCCTGTATACAATGCAATTTAATAATTTATTCATCGGTGGCTGCGGAGCATGTTTCAACAGGGCGCGGTGAACCTCCTGATGAATGTCATGCGCCAGTGCAATCAGATTATTTAAATTGGTTTCGCATTCATCTTTAGCTTTTTTGCTAATGAACGTGAAGAGTGAAGCGCCCAGACCTGCACGATATAACGCCTGTTTTAAGGAGATTGGTTTATTGCCCATGGTGTGCCCCCTGACGAGATACGAATATCAGAGAGGACATACCAGCCAGCCGCTGAGTGCCGGATGCAATTAGGAGTGTAAATTTAAGGCGAGTTTGGTTAGACTGTGTATCAGCCATAATCGTTACCTCATATAACGGTATTTGGTTAGACGCCTCGATAGTGGTTCCAAGCACATCGGGGCGTTGTTGTTTTTTCTGCCTTAACTTAATCAAGGTGAACACCACCAATATATCCACAGGTGCACACCACGTCAACACTTGAAATAAATAATTTCCAGTGCATACTGAACACCACCTAATAAAAGGAGATTCAGTAATGGCAACGGGTAGACGTAATAATAAGTCTCTACAAGTTTCTGTAAGACTTCCGCTTGAAGACTTAGAATTAATTGAGCAAGTTAAAGAGAAAGACGAAAGTACAGCCGGATTTTTGGTTACAGCAGCCAAAACGGAAATCAAACGTCGCCAGCGCAAAGCCAAAGCATCATCTGAGCAAGAATAACCAACTAACCCTCTTAAAGAGGGTTGTCTATCAAATTTGTGATTGCTTAATCTCAAAGAATCTCTATAGCTAATATCGACCATCACACTACCTATTCCTCCAAATTAAGCTGTTTTTAGGATGAGTCTGACCGCTGCCACTTAAGGCAGTTAACTTTTCCATGACGCTATTTTTTAATTGGCAGGTTTGCGGCTATAGGGATTATTTATATTTTCTACTGTGGGCGGATTGCGTACCCAATGCAGCAAATCACTAAGCAACCAAGCACAGGAATTGCGGCCTAATGGCTTACGGGCAGGGAAACGACCTTCATTCTCCAGTTTCCATGCTGACGTTCTGGAAATGGAAGTGATGTGCTGGCGTTCTTTTTCACGTATCAGACGATCATAAGGCTCACCATATTCTGAAAGGATAGCGCGGCGTTCTTCTGGTGTAGGAGTACTGTACTGCATGGTCATGTTACCCTCGCTGTTTAATTGTTTTTGTGAGGGTATTTTACCAAAATGAAATAATCGCAAAAGAAAGCAACAATTGTCACATATATATCACAATTATCATGCTCACCATCAAACCTCATTATTGAGCTGCTTTTAATATAACCACATTCTCATAATTACCCGCCAATACATCCAGTCTCTCACACCACTTGTTTAAAGCGTCCAACTTCTCTGGCAGGTATTGACTCCGATTATAAACAGCCAGAACGCCGCCTAAAGTATGTCCTAGCAGTAACTCAACGATGTGTGGAGCAATCCCCATATCACTTAACATTGTTGCAAATGTGCGTCGTAAATCATGAAGCCCCCATTTTTCATTATGTTTTAGCCTTTGCCATACTCGACAACCAGCCATACTAACTGTTGTGTAATCTTTTAACTCACCTAATAAATACTCAGAATTTCTATTTTGATGCTTTATCATTTTTATTTTTTCAAGCATTGCGTCAGGGATTGGTCTAATTATTTTCTCTCTCGTTTTACTATTACGTTCTGGTACAGTCCATAATTTTTGCTCTAAATCCCACTCATCCATCTTTGACATACGGACTTCAATTGTTCTTGCCCCAAATACAATTAATAAATAAAAAATATTCTGATAATAGGGAATAAAATAATCACCATTTATAGCCTCTAAAAACTCCGATAATTCTTTTTCTGTTAAAAACCTTTTTCTTTTATTTTGCTTAACACCTATATCTTGTTTTGAAATTCCTTCTAAAACATGGGATATAGCAAATCTATGGACTCGACAAAATTTCAACGCCTGTTGAGACATTTGTAAAAGCGCACCTGCAACACTAGGGGCTATTTTTTTTACTTGTGAAAAACATCTGAGCCAATAATGCGTATTGCAATCAGCAAGCGCCATATCTCCGATACAAGGAAATAAATGTTTATTAAAGCGCTCTCTGTATCTATCAGCATTTACTATGTGATTATCAACATATTCGGTTAGCCAATATTCAATAGCGTCTTGAACCGTGACAGGTTTTAATGTTTCTTCCCTATCCAGCTTTATCATTCGCTGGGGATCTTTGCTCTCCGCTAGCCATGTTCGGCATTGAGTACGCATCTCTCTGGCTTTAGCTAAAGACAAATCAGGATATTTTCCAAGAGTAAGTAGCTTTGCTTCTGTACTCCTACCACCTAGCCGATACTTATAAATCCAAGTTATGGAACCTGCCTTTGTGATGCGAATCATCAACCCAGCACCATCAGATATCTTTCGCACCTTGTCAGAGCGAGTTCCCATTAACGATTTGAGCTTCTTATCTGATAATCGATTTATT
This sequence comes from Xenorhabdus miraniensis, assembly GCF_002632615.1. The sequence continues at coordinate 6,970 of NZ_NITZ01000030.1, read as the reverse complement.
CCAGTAGTCATTTGGATCTCTAATTCAAGATATTTGTTACCCCACCGATTACCCCACAGTGTGGCGCAAAAGTGGAAAAACGTCAATAAACACTGGAACAACATACAGTATCAAAATTTAATCTAATATATTGATATATAAGCTAATTATATACATATGGAGTAGCATCAGAACGCTAAATCTCATTGGTGACGATAACTTAACATTCAATTTAACCCCGAGAGCAGAATATTGATAACTTGCCTGATGCCCTACCAGACAACTACTAAAGGGGGGCATTATAGCCTCATTCTCAACAAAAAAGATAAAAGCCTCCTCCTGCCACTCCCGAAGTGTAGACTCAGCTGAATTTTCAGGATCAAATCGAGATCAGAGTATAAAATTTCGAATAAACGCTCTCAATAACCTTGGGAATAATTCATGATGTCGAAAACATTGATCATATTTGTGTTGATTGTTTTCTGTATGAGTGTTGCCTATGCAGCCCCAAATAAAGCAGGATGTGAGATAAAAAAGCAAACATTGGAAAAGCGGCTTCAATATGCTCAGGCAGATAAAGACGAGCACTTGATAAAAGGATTAACCCGAACTTTAGAAAATATAAAAGCCATGTGTGCTTTGGAAAAACGCCTAAAAGATAAAATTAATAAATCTGAAGCAGTAAAAGATAATTTGGCTGATAACACTGCGCCATTAAAGCGGAAAAACAACAAAAAAACACCCCGCAAATCCACTAAAAACAGTACAATAAAGACAGGAAAAAAAGTGCAGGCCAAACAGAAATAGCAGACCTGCACCTCATCTTGTAACTTTGCTCATTTTACTAAAGAAGCCGGATAAAATTACGTATCCCTTCCCTTAACTTGCTGCACATTAGAAGGAGAAATTTTGTAGTAAACTTTATCACTCACAAGTGGCTTATGTTCAATTTCTACTGAAAGAATAGAATTATTTTTCGAGACAGCATAGTGACTAAAATAATCCCCCTTTCTTTCAACTGGATAATGAAAATTAGGCTTGATAAACTTTTTCTCGTAAGATTCATCCGAAGGACGATATTCATCTGAATAAACTACCTTTTTATCTCTGACAAAGATAATTTTATAAAAAAGACTGGCCTTCTCATTAAATGTCGCACCGATGATATTTTCAATATCCTCAGGCTTCATGCCCTTATCAATGATGTACATTTTATCCCAGTCAAAGGGGGTAATTTTGTTGATATCAATCAAACAGGCGGTATTCTTCTGGCAATGTTTATCAGCGTAACCAATAATCCCTAATCGACTGTTATTAAAAGATAAAAATAAAATGGCAATTCCCAATATTAAAGCAAATAAGATTATCTTATTTTTGTTGACAACATGGAAAAACATCATTCCCCCCTTCATAATCAAATCTGATATGAGAAAACGGCTATGGAATTTTAACCTTGAAAATCAACTAATTAACTTGCTAGATTTGCAACATCAGTTATCACTACTCCCTTCTGTTATGACATCGTGACAAACATAACCAGAAAAAACTCCCCTCAGCCTTTTAGCAGCAGGCTGATATTTTCCAGAGTTTACATTATGTCACAAAGGTATATCTTGAATTGTGGAGACAGCTCCACATCACTTATAAGCAACTGTTTTACAATTGCTACTTGGTATCTTAAGTGCGGTTTTACAAGATAAGAACTAACATTTATTACTGTTTTTCAATCTTCAAGAGCGCGATAAAAAAGACTCTGGATAGCGAAAAAGTATAGTAAGTGTACTAGCGATTTTTTTGATTTCAAATAGAAAAATATGGTTAACAAATAATAAATGAAGAAAATGATTGCTTACGTGATTTATTGATAGTTTTGACGGGATCAAGTTTGTAGGATTTTTAAGAAAAACACTGGTAATATATACACATTAGTGTGATTGATGTAAAAATTCCTCGATTTTTAAAATGGTGAAATTCCTGTCATCTTTTGTGTATTTATACCTTTTAGTTCCAAATCATTGATAGCTTTCCCCAAGCGTATAAGACTCTATTACTTCTCTATTTACATGATCTTCATAGATAACCATTTTTGATTCATCAATAGAAAGTATATAAACAAGATATTTTTCATTTAATTTCTTGATAGAATATTCAAACAAATATGTAATATCATCTATATTGATAGATTCAAATACCCTCTAACCTTGCCCTTATCAAGGTCTTTGGTTAATTTTCCCATAAAGCTATAACAATCTCTCATTTAATGACCATTGAGCCTTATTTCCTCTTTAAAAGATCCATCTTCAGAAAGGATGACCTTACCTTTTTTCGAAATTTTCAACTTACCATATTGATAAATTGTATATGTCATTTCCTTATTCTTAAATTCATATCCATAAAAATCACAACTTCCTATTTTGCAATCTCTGTTAAGTGTTTTCCCCTTCATGACCAAAGAGATATAATTTTTCTTATCAGTTACAATAGAAACAACGTTATCACAGCTTACATTCCCCTCAGGGCAACGCACACTAATAGCAATATCATAATCTTTTGTTTTAAATAAAGAAGTATAAGCTGAAAATGTTATATGCGGAAATACAATAAACACCACAACCGAAAACCACAAAGATACTTTCCGCATCATTTAACCCTCCAATGTTTTTAACTAACAGATACGCTAATCGTTACATATTGATATATAGACTATAAAAGCTCTTTTTTCATCATAGTCTGCCAGCTGTATTAGCTTAGTTTCTCCACTCGCTTTATTTATTTCAAATATCCCATACTGTCTTTCTGTGTATCTTGGTGTAGCAGACATAAAGTGATAAAACACATTATTCTCATTTCCTTTATGTTTTAAGATAATAAGTTCCAGCTCATTGCGCCACTCTTTTTCATCACAGTTATTCAGGCTGAATGTCACCCCGAGAATCTCGTCACGCAGTTTGCGATCCAGTGACTGGTACATCGCTTCAAAGCCGTACAACAGGTCAGTTTCGGTCATGATCAGATAAGGCGGAAACTGGCTGTGGAAGGCCAGGCGAATGACTTGCTGGCTCTGACAGATAATATGGTGATAGGTACTAAACATGCTGCCATTGTGATTAAAAATGATGGCATTTTTGACGAAAACCGGGTTTACTGAGTGACTTAACACGCCCACTTTAACTGGATTTATATCCAGTATTTATTTTGCGAGACGCTTCGCAAAGGCTGATTTTGATGATGGAAAGTTACACAGAGTGGCGATAAGGTAAGCAATGAAATTTGAACGCGGCTTTACCGTGTTACCAGCACGATAACACCGCTAACCACAACAACTACTTCGGACTAGTTATCATGGCTAACACGCATTCTAATGCAGACACCCGCATTTACAAAATTTCTCAGCCGGAACGGTATCAAAAAGTCGTTTACCGCCCCAAATGACCCAACCGCGCCACGCCCGCCATTAATTTAAGTGGAAAATGGCTGCTTGAGGCCAGATTTTCCATCAATGATCCGTTAAAAATCAGTGTGATGCCCGGTTGTCTTATCATTACCGCCAAAACTTTCATGAACTCTGGCTCTGCCTGAAAAGCCGAATGAAGGTGAATGGGATGATATCGCTGTCGCCCATTGGCTGCGACAATTTCCTGGCAGACTCAATAAAACAGGGCTGAGGGGGAATTCTTAATTATCTGTTTTATTGGAAAAAAAGATAAAATCTGAACACAGCCAGCGAACGGCCTTCCGGCAACTGACAGCAATATTTTCATTTTGGGAAGCGGTTCGCATTTATGTCATGCTAAATAGCACAAGGAATGTATTCATGAGTCCTCACCTTTCATATCACACAATTTGCCAATAGGTTGATCCTGTCATTGATTGATCACCTAAATAAGCTTTCAAAATAGTAGATCACGGGAAGGGAACTCAGTCCGGTTTTTGCGATCTGATTAATCGCCAAATCAAAAAAATCCCAAAATGGACTGAGCGATGCCAATCATAGCACCAATACCCCGAAATGAACGACGTCAGATGAAAAAATTTATTCATAAAACCCGGGACAAAGATTATGCACGCCGGCTCATGGCACTCTTAATGTTACATGAAGGCAAGACCGTTTCTGATGTCTCCAGAACCCTTCATTGTTCACGTTCTTCGGTTAATCGTTGGGTAAATTGGTTTACGCTGTATGGGCTGGAAGGCTTAAAAAGTTTACCGCCAGGAAGACCTGCCACCTGGAATTTAGCGCCACTTTTTAATTTGCTGTTGTTCTTACTACGGCACTCCCCGCAGGATTTGGGTTACCTGCGTTCACGAAGGGAGGCTTATAGTGATGTCAGTTACAGCAACTTTGGAATTTCCTATGAGCTTTTCTGATAAATTAGCCGCCTCCCGTAAAGAGCTGGGTTTCACACAACAGCAGATGGCGGACAAGATTGGGATGCACGTTTCACAGTACAAGCGCTATGAGGCGGGCACTTCTCAGCCCACGATTGATGTATGCAGACGGATTGCATTAGCGTTGAATGTCAGTGCGGATATGCTTCTTTTCGAACCGGATGAACGTGGTCCTGATGATCGGCTTAAACTCCAGTTTGAAGCGCTTTCACAGCTAGATGAGAAAGAGCGGGAGGCTGTTGAGACAGTGATTAACAGCATTTTACATATGCACGATGCTAAACGCTGGACAGTGAAGAGCAACTAAAGAAGAGGCAGAACTCACGCGGTATTGGGATGCTGAGAACATCCCGACACCGCTAACCACAACCAACTCTACGAGGTAGTTAATGATGGCTAAGGCGCATTCTAAGCAAAACGCGGTGCAAAATAAAGCCGCCAAAACAGAACGTTATTACACCGTGGGATACGTCCCGCAAAATGGCAGGCCGAACCCCCGACCCGCGATAAATTTGACGGGCAGGTGGCTTAAACAGGCCGGGTTTGAGATTGGCGGCACACTCACCGTCAAGATTATGGAGGGCTGTCTGGTGCTCATTCCCGATAGCGCCGACACCCGCACCATCCGGCAACAGTACCAGCGCCAGCAAGACCAGCTCAGTGAGATCAAGCTGCGAATGCGGGAACTGATTGGGGATTATCAGGCAGGATAATAAAAAACGTTCCACTACCAACATATAGATATGGCTACCTTTAATTTTAAAAGTAGCCATATCTAACGTAAGAATGAAATTTATTTTTCTAGCTGTGTAAAATCATGCTCAAAGAATAAATTTTGCAGAGCCGATTCAATATCATTCCCTATTAAACAAAAATAATCATCATATCCACCATAAAAACCACCTGACTCAGATAGGAAAAATGTCATGTGTTCAGAGAAACCTATACCTATTGGACACAATCTCTTTTCGATTATGTTTTCATAGTGTTCTACCCACAATGGATCTAACCAATCAGCCGGTTTAATAGGTGTAAAGTTACTTACATCTATATCTGTAGGATCAGCATAAGCTTCATGTTCAATTTGTAGCCCACCTAAATTACGCAAAAAATTCAAGGCATAATGATGAATGTGATAACCTTTTACTTCTAGTACAGATAAATACTTATCAATATTTATTGACCTATTTGGAAACCAACCACTTATAAGCAGCTGTTCCTTTATTGCATTATTAAATGAATAACACATGTTCTATCCTGTTAATACTTTGATGCCTAATCGCTTAAACGTATATATACAGTTTTTACATTTTGGAAATGCACTTCCATCTCCAGTGCGCACTGTCGCCATTTCTAAATCATGAAGAGAAGAACCTTTTTTTAATGCCTTATTTACAGCATCAATCTCACCACAGTTATTCACAGACCACGGTTCCAAACTCTTCAGAGGCATTTCAACACCAAGCCTTGCTGAGATATTTTGTGGTTTAGTGCCACTGAAACCATAGAAAACATCACCTGTTCTGACGTTTTTAACAACTGTCGTAGCTGTTGGTCTCCTAATGCCATTTGTCTTACATAATTCTCTCGTTTCTCTGGCTTTTCTTTGTGCCAGTTCAAAAGCATTAAGACTTGATAAGCCTAAAGGATCAACCCAACTCGTCGGATTCTTAACATAAGCATAGAGATTAAGACCACCATGTAGACCAATCGGATCAGGCGTCAGATAACAACTGGCCACAGGCGAGTAATACCGGAACCGATTGTAGACCAGCCCGCTCTCCTCATCCAGCCACTGCCCGGCGAATTTTAATCCCGGATTCAGTTCAGGGTTTTCACCCAGAACACCGAGGCACAGTCCGTACAGGCTGTGCGGCGGCTGGCGCCAGACCCGGTGCCCGGCTTCATCAAACAGCGCCAGCGGCTCGCCCGTCGGCGCACACACCGCGTACTGCGTCTGAATCTCCCCGGCCAGCAGTTCATGGCGGTTTTCCGGGTTCAGCGTGAAAAACTGCACCTGCTGCGCCAGCAACTGCCAGCCGTCAAACACCAGATGGCGGATGCTGTACAGCCGGTTGTGCCGGTATTCGCGGATTTCGGCCGGCACATCGCCGTCCCACAGGTAGGTGGTGCGCAGCCCCGCCCGTTCGCACACTTTTTCCGTGCGCCGCCCGAAGGCATCGTAGCGATAGTCCCACTGCTGGCCGCCCGGCGTCTGCACCCCGGTCAGCTGGTTCTGGCTGTTCCAGCGGAACTTGGTCAGTTGCGGCCGATGCCCCTCCTGCCATAACTGCATGGCGGTCATCCGCCCGGCATCATCATACTCCAACAGGTGCTGGCCCAGCTGGCGTAACCGGTGCCCTTTCTGGTAAATACGTTCACCGTCAATCTCGTTGAGGCCATCCTCAGACGAGTCCGGGTGCGGTCATACTTTTTTACGTCATTTTTTCTTTCAATATCATGCCATTAAAGAACGGCTTTTACCTGTTCCGTTAACGGCTGAGAACCCAAAACGCCGAGGTACACTTTCAGGATTGTCGGCAACGGCTGGACGCTGACCAGCTTGTCTGGGCGGCGGGCGGCCGTTCTGCGGGTGCGGGCG
>NZ_NITZ01000003.1 GCF_002632615.1 Xenorhabdus miraniensis | reverse complement strand
ACATCATGGCGCGGGCAAATAAGTCCTTTATGACGCCGGATATATGGTAGCAAACCGTATCGACTCAATGCTTGCACAACCGGGGGCGTCCATATATGGTTTTACGGTTTCAAATTACACCTGGTTGTCAATCATCAGGGGGAAATTTTGGCGCTTAAAGTCACTGCCGGTAATGTCGATGATCGGGAACCTGTGCGCGAATTAACAACAGGATTAACGGGTTCTCTGTACGGCGATAAAGGTTATCTCAGTCAGGAACTGGCCGACGATTTAGGTAAAACCGGTGTCACTTTCATCACCCAAAAGCGCCGAAACATGAAAGCCCGCCTGCAAGCTGAGTGGGATAAGATAATGTTATCAAGGCGTTTTATCATTGAAACGATTAATGGGCAATTAAAAACCTTGTCTCAAATAGAACATTCGCGCCATCGAAGTATAAAAGGATTTCTCTTGACTGTTTTAGGGGCAGTCATTGCTTACTGCCTTAAATTGAAAAAACCATCACTTAAAGTTTTCTACTCAGAAGAAGATCTTCCAGTGATGGCTTAAGCAGAATTCGGGTTAATTTATAGAAAAGATTGTGAGAGTTTAAGCCGGGAGTCCGGCTTATCAACGAGAATCAAAAAGCTCTTTTTACTACCTTTGAAAGCACAGCAGTAGCCAGATCAGTATGAGTAAATAAGGTATCTACGCACTTACCAACCACAAATTCTGTACCTTTCTCTTTCACTAACTGTAAAAGGGTTTTCTTTTCAATATCAGACAGGTTCGCAGCATTAATTATTGTTTCAATCTGTTCCAGTGTATTTTTATGGATATTGATAATAACCGTATTAATTTCATTACCTATTATGTCCGTATTAACGTAATCAACACCCGCAGAGGTAAGCGTCATTGCTTCTGGATTAAAATCATAACCACCATCAATATCAAAAAGGATTGCATCATGATTAACCAGCCCAATTTTTATTAAGTAGTTTATGTCGTCAGCTAATTGATCCCATCCAAGCGTCTCCCCAAGGAACTGAAATTTCTCTTCACTGATAGGTTGCATTAAGCGATTTTGATCACTCATAGCTCGAATAATCATAAGCTGTCTCTCTTTCAGCATAGCCATGAAAGCTTCCTTATTTAGCACTGGTGGAGATTAAATTATAGATGACTTCTTTACGTTAGCGAATGTAGGGAAATTGAGAAATGCAGCAAAACTATTACGCCATTTCACCGTAATATCATCGCTCACCAATGAATAGATCATCAGGATCTCCTGACCATTTCGAATCATGGAACATACCAACTTATTGGATACCATTTGGCAGTATCAATATAAACACGAATGTACACGAATGCGGGAATTTGGTGAAACACAGAGAAAAAACGCCCTGAAATCAGGGCGTTAATTAGAAAATCATGACAATTTGGTGGGGCTTGGGGAGACGTTAAATCATTCCCATTCAATCGTCGCTGGTGGCTTACCGCTAATATCATAGACCACCCGCGAAATACCAGCGACTTCATTAATGATCCTGTTCGATACACGACCCAAGAAATCATATGGCAAATGTGCCCAGTGAGCAGTCATAAAGTCAATGGTTTCTACCGCACGCAGGGAAACAACCCAGTCGTATTTACGACCATCACCCATAACGCCTACAGAACGGACTGGCAGGAATACGGTAAATGCCTGACTCACTTTATGGTACAGATCGGCTTTATGCAGTTCTTCGATAAAAATAGCATCAGCACGGCGCAGTAAGTCACAGTACTCTTTCTTCACTTCGCCTAATACGCGAACACCAAGGCCCGGACCCGGGAATGGATGGCGATATAACATCTCATATGGCAGTCCTAATTCCAGACCGATACGACGAACTTCGTCTTTGAACAGCTCTTTTAATGGTTCAACCAGACCCAGTTTCATATCTTCCGGCAAGCCACCCACGTTGTGGTGAGACTTAATCACATGGGCATTGCCCGTTGCAGATGCCGCAGATTCGATAACGTCCGGGTAAATCGTGCCCTGTGCCAGCCATTTAACTTGAGTTTGTTTCGAAGCTTCTTCATCAAACACATCAATAAAGACGTGACCAATGGTTTTACGTTTGGCTTCTGGATCATTAATTCCCGCCAACGCAGACAAGAAGCGATCTTCTGCTTTAACATGAACGATGTTCAGGTCAAATTTACCGGCGAACATTTCCATCACTTGATCTGCTTCGTTCAAGCGCAGCAAGCCGTTGTCTACAAAAACACAAGTCAGGCGCTTACCAATTGCACGGTTCAGCAACAGTGCGGTGACGGAAGAATCCACACCGCCAGACAGGGCCAGAATAACCTGATCATCACCAATCTGCGCACGCAGACGTTCTACGATATCGTCAATGATAGAAGCCGGTGTCCACAGCGCTTCACATTGACAGATATCCAGTACGAAGCGTTTCAGGATATTCAAACCCTGATGAGTGTGAGTCACTTCTGGGTGGAATTGCACACCATAAAAACGTTTTTCATCATTGGCCATGATAGCAAACGGGCAAGAATCTGTGCTGGCAATAGTCGTGAAATCAGCCGGAATAGCAGTCACTTTGTCGCCATGGCTCATCCATACATCCAGCAGAGGTTTACCGGCTTCACTCAGTGCATCTTGAATATCGCGGAATAATTCACAATCCTGCTTAATTTCAACCTGAGCATAACCAAATTCACGCTCATTAGAGTTGGAAACCTGACCACCCAACTGCATGGACATCGTTTGCATGCCATAACAGACACCCAATACTGGTACACCTGCATTGAAAACATATTCCGGCGCACGTGGGCTATCGTGCTCAGTTGTACTCTCCGGTCCACCAGAAAGGATAATACCATTCGGGTTAAATTCGCGGATTTGCTCTTCAGTGACATTCCATGTCCAAAGTTCACAATAAACACCAATTTCACGAATGCGGCGTGCAATAAGCTGAGTGTATTGCGAACCAAAATCAAGGATCAGAATACGATGCTGATGGATATTAGTTGTCATTTGAGGTGAATTCCAAAACAAGTGGCAATTAAAAGTTTAAAAAGTCAGTGGCCCGATTGCGGGCCACCCTGAATAGATTACAGACCTAAACGATAGTTTGGTGATTCTTTGGTAATCGTCACGTCATGAACGTGGCTTTCCTGAATACCTGCACCACTGATACGAACAAATTCTGCTTTAGTTCTCAGTTCATTAATGGTTGCACAACCAGTCAGGCCCATACAGGAACGCAGGCCACCCATTTGCTGGTGCACGATACTTTTCAGCAGACCTTTATAAGCCACGCGGCCTTCAATGCCTTCCGGCACAAGTTTGTCTGCTGCGTTATCAGTCTGGAAGTAACGATCAGAAGAGCCTTTGGACATCGCGCCCAAGGAACCCATACCACGGTAGGATTTGAATGAACGACCTTGATAAAGTTCGATTTCACCCGGAGATTCTTCTGTACCAGCCAGCATTGAACCGACCATCACACACGATGCACCTGCCGCGATCGCTTTGGCGATATCACCAGAGAAGCGGATACCACCATCTGCAATAACAGGAATACCCGTGCCTTCCAATGCTTCAACTGCATCTGCAATTGCAGTGATTTGAGGAACCCCCACACCCGTTACGATACGGGTTGTACAAATAGAGCCAGGACCGATACCTACTTTAACCGCATTCACGCCTGCTTCCACCAGCGCCTTAGCACCTTCTCCGGTGGCTACGTTACCGCCGATAATTTGTAGATCAGGGTATTTAGCGCGGGTTTCACGAATACGTTGTAAAACACCTTCCGAATGACCGTGAGAAGAGTCGATAAGCAGCACATCTACACCCGCCGCGACCAGTGCATCAACACGTTCTTCATTGCCGGCACCTGCGCCAACCGCAGCGCCAACACGCAAACGACCTTGTTCATCTTTACATGCGTTTGGTTTACGCTCTGCTTTCTGGAAATCTTTCACCGTAATCATGCCGAGCAGATGGAAGTTATCATCAACAACCAATGCCTTCTCAACACGTTGTTCGTGCATTTTCTGCAAAACAACTTCACGGGATTCGCCTTCTTTTACTGTCACCAGACGCGCTTTCGGCGTCATCACCGCAGTTACCGGCTGATCTAAATCGGTAACAAAACGGACATCACGACCAGTAATGATACCCACCAATTCATTCTCTTCGGTGACCACCGGATAACCGGCGAAACCATTACGTTCAGTCAATTCATGGACTTCACGCAGAGTCGTTTGTGGCGTTACAGTAACAGGATCGGTAACAACACCGCTTTCGTGTTTCTTCACGCGGCTGACTTCTTCAGCCTGACGCTCGATTGACATATTTTTATGAATGAAGCCAATGCCCCCTTCCTGTGCCAGTGCAATTGCCAGTGAAGATTCCGTCACGGTATCCATAGCAGCGGAAAGCATAGGAACGTTCAGGCGAATGGTAGAAGTTAATTGAGTGGACAGATCTGCTGTGTTTGGCAGGACTGTAGAATGGGCAGGAACCAACAAAACATCGTCAAAAGTTAATGCTTCTTTTTTAATTCGTAACATGGGCAATATCTCACCAGGCTATGGAGCAATAAGAGGGATAAAATATTGCCGCGGCATTATACAGGCCGAAATCGGTTGCCTCCAGCATTTTTTGAAAAAAATTCTTGATTAGTCAGGTAAGGAGATTAATATCGTTTAATTAAGTCCTTGTTTTAAAATTTGATCTAGCTCACATGTCACTACCAACCAATACCGGAATTTTTTCTGTTAGCCGTCTGAATCAGACAGTTCGTCAGCTATTGGAGCTGGAAATGGGCAGAATTTGGCTAACTGCCGAAATGTCCAATTTTTCTCAGCCATCGTCAGGACATTGGTATTTCACATTAAAAGATGAACGAGCACAAATTCGTGCCGCCATGTTTCGAAGCAGCAATCTGAGGGCAACATTTCGTCCACAAAATGGTCAGCAAGTGTTGGTACGGGCACAAATCACACTGTACGAACCTCGGGGCGACTATCAACTGATTGTCGAGAGTATTCAGCCTGCCGGAGATGGATTGCTACAACAACAGTTTGAAATGTTGAAGCAAAAGCTCACCGCAGAAGGCCTATTTGATCAAACCCATAAAAAAACCCTGCCTTCACCGGCAAAGCGGCTCGGTGTCATCACCTCGGCAAGTGGCGCTGCATTGCACGATATTCTGAATATACTGAAACGGCGTGATCCTTCCTTGCCCATTGTAATTTATCCCACCGCAGTTCAGGGAGCCGAAGCGCCATTACAGATTATTCGCGCAATCGAACTGGCAAATGCGCGACAAGAATGTGATGTTCTGATTGTCGGACGTGGCGGAGGATCACTGGAAGATTTGTGGTGCTTCAATGATGAGCAAGTTGCACGTGCGATATTCCAAAGCCGTATTCCGATTGTTAGCGCTGTCGGGCACGAAACGGATGTGACAATTGCGGATTTTGTTGCTGATTTACGCGCCCCTACACCTTCTGCGGCAGCAGAGCTGGTTAGTCGTAATCAGATAGAGTTATTGAGGCAAATTCAATCCTTACAACAACGCCTTGAAATGGCGATGGATTATTTCTTTGCCCAAAAACAACGCGTGTTTAATATGTTGTCCCATCGGCTTCAACAACAGCGCCCTGATTTGCGTTTGGCGCGGCAACAAAATCATTTGGCTGCATTGCGCCAAAAGTTGATTGATAGTTTATTGCGTTACCTGAAACAAAATTCAATTTCATATGAGAAGTTGAACCAGAGACTGTTACAAACCAATCCCGAACGGAAAATCCGCCATTATAATCAATCGATCCAACAACTTGATTTTCGTTTGCAACAGGCCATTGAACGACAATTAGGACGTTGTCGGGAAAAGTTTGTCATTTCCTGTTCACGGATGGAAGCCGTGAGCCCGTTGGCAACATTAAACCGTGGTTACAGCATTAGTGAAACACCTGATGGAAAGTTGCTGAAACAGGTTAAGCAGGTAAAAGCGGGTGATATGGTGAAAACACGATTGCAGGATGGTTGGGTTGAGAGTCAGGTGACGCAGGTTACAAAAGTAAGTAAGAGAAAAAATTAAATTAAGGCGTGTAATGACGGCACTTATCTTAAGCATCATCACCACCATAGCCATAATAGCAATGTTATTTTTATTATAGCGTTTGTCTTATCTAAAACGCCTGATATAGAGCCTTTGAAACACGGATATTACGATCTAGACGGTTATCATTGCCCAGATGAAAGTGATCGATAGTAACTACTTAGCAATTGGTGAAATTCCGCTTCCTCATTTTGGCTGTTCGTTCCCCTCTCCGCTGCGGTACCTCAGCCAAAGACTGCGGCGAGCACTTTAGATTTGATACTACAATCTATAACATCAGATGCTGTTTTTTCATGGGGGTATACAGTGTCCTGTTCTAATATTGTAGTAAATGCTTTGAAATATATACTTGAAAATAATGATTTGGAAACCTCAAGTATTAGAGTTTTTTCTCAAATGATTATTTTCAAGTAGTAAGCGTTAATTAAATATCCTTTAATGATTTCATTTCTCATATAAAGCTATTAAGAAAGCCTTTAACTGACTTGAATGTAACTATTTTATTTATTGCTGAAAATGGTGAAAATGTTCATACACATCATATGATTAAAGCGAATAAAATGGATGACTCTATTATTGAGTTAGAGGTTTTTTCCCGATTTTCAGTGAGCAAAAAAATAAAGTGTTGTTATGATCTAACAAGAAAAATTATCGGAAACAAAGATAATGATGGCCTTGGATTTAGGAATTAAAGGTAACTATATTTTCTAATAGATAATATAGCGGTAATATGTGATAATAAACGTTAGTAATAACATACTAGAATAATTATATACTGGATTATTTTTTTCATATAAAGATAAATTCTGAGAGTAAGTTATCTTTCCATAATAGTAATATCTATAAATTTTCATCTTATCCCCCTCTTATTAATAAATTTAATTAGAAGCAGTTCATTCAATAAACTATAAGTCTCTTTAATATAGTTTGTTTTTTATTACGCAAGGGTTAAAATTCGTTTATTTTGTATTCTTTCTTCTCTTAAATTCAAATAATTGAAATTTGGAAGAATAATAAATTTCAGATATAGAAACTATCTCTTTTGATATAGGAGGGAAATTGTTTATTTCTAAAGGTAATGTTGAGGTTATTAAAGGATGGAAACTGTTATCCTCAAATTTGGAAGAAGAAAAAAACTGATGATGCCGACTTCACGAAAAGATTACCTGCGTTATCTCAGAGAGAAGTGTGTGAGGTAAAAAGTGGAGAACTTAATCAATTGGAAACTAAGCCACCTCAACACTACACTGATGGTACATTAATAATTGCTGCTATGAAAAATGCTTCTGCATTTGTTACTGATCTAAGGCGTTACCTTCGGTAACGCCTTTAATTATGGCTTTAGCCAGTTTAAGTCGCGTTAGCGTCTTAAACATAAAACCACCCGCTTTGCGGGTGGAGTTCAAAGGTTATACCAAGAAAAACACCTTTCCGTTACGATATAGATGTTCAAGCTAATATTCGTAACTCAAATAAGGAAAGGTGTTTATGGGCATTAAAGCACAAAGCTCAGCGCATACAAAGTGGCTGTGTAAATACCCTATCGTCTTTTCGCCGAAATATAGACGGAAAGTGATTTTTAATAATATTCGTTCAAGTGTGGGAGAGATCCTCAGAGACCTTTGTAAGTATAAAGGTGTGGAAATAATCGAAGGTCATCTCATGCCAGATCATGTTCATATGTTGGTGAGTATTCCACCAAAGCTAAGCGTTTCAAGCTTTATGGGATATTTGAAGGGTAAAAGTTCGTTGATGATCTTTGATAGACACGCCAATTTAAAATATAAATTTGGCAACAGAAAGTTTTGGGCGGAAGGGTTCTATGTCAGTACGGTAGGGCTAAATGAAGCGACAATTCAAAAGTCTATCAGAGAGCAAGAACAGTCGGATTTAATCTCGGATAAATTGAGTAGTAAAGAGCATGTAGACCCCTTCAAGGGGTAGGCCAAAGCAGCAAAGACACTTAGCTTGAACGAAGAGAAAGCAGCGTCATTTAGGCGCAGTCGGTAACAAGCCCTTATAGGGCAAGAGCAAACCACCCGTTATACGGGTGGTTATGATTTTATTGTTTATTTGGAAGTAAAATTTTTATTTTATGAAAAATCATTATTTTTCTAAAAGTTGTTGCCAGATATCAGTATATTTTTCACGGGCAAAAAAAGGACAATTAATTGAATAATCTGAGTTTCTTAAGACTTGCTCAGGAATGTTGAGCTCAGGCGCATTTTGCATCCATGAAGGTAAATAAGTATTAGCGCCTTCTATTGCACTATCATATCCATGAAAAGCAGAATTTAGGGCTGCATTCTCAGGTTGCATGATAAAATTCAAAAATAATTTGGCACTTTCATAATTTTTTGATTTTTTGAGGATGACTAGATTATCACGAAAGATCAATGTCCCCTCACGAGGGAAACTAAACTGAATATGAGGGTTAATTTTACGTTGGCGCATTGCTGCACCATTCCAGTCTATACTCGCTTTAAACTTCCCTGAAGCCATCATATACACACTACCATAATCCATTGCTGCCCAATGTTTTTTTGCTTTAAGTAAAGTATTTCTAACTTTTTCTAGTAATTCAGGGTGTGAATCACATATTTTTCCACCATGATAACGAATGGCTGCATAAATTAGTTCATTCATATCTGAACCTACATTAATAGTTCCAGATAGTTCTTTTGGTGGCTCTAATATAATTTTCCATGTATTGGCATCACCATTAAAAGTATCAGTATGTACGGCAATACCAACAATACCCCAAGACCAAGGAATACCATAGTTTCTCTTAATATCAGAGGAAGGCTTTTGCCAAGAAGCGGTGATATTTTTGGAGTTACTCAATGAATTAACATTAATAGGTTTTAATAGCCCCGCTGTTATCCAATGAGGTAAAAAATTATCAGAAACAACGACAATGTCTGCATCAATTTTTCCATTTTTAACACCATCCAACGCTTCCTCATTTGATTTGTACTCCAGTAATAATATATCAATATTATATTCTTGTTTAAATTTTTTAAGTAACTCTGGGCTAGTGTAACTCTGCCAATTATATAAGGTTAATGAGTTTTCAGCTTTTGCTATACCTGAATAAACTAGCAAAAAGGAAAATAAGATGAGTATAGTAGATGCTATGCGCAGAAAAACTCCAATATACTTACGTAAGTATTTATTAGAGTGAACTATATTTCCTAAAAATATCCATAATACTCCTATTGGTATTAAAATCGTCAAAAAAATAACAATTGAAGATAAAAATATATTTATAGAGTTAAATGCGCTTATCGGAATAATGGTGCTTACGAATAATATCGCTTTAGGGTTCAATAGTGTTGCTATTGTTATATCAACGAAATTTGTATGCTTTCCTGAAAAAGTCTTTACTAAGCTAGAGCTTTTGGATGTTAAGTAATCCATTTTTAAACTTAGCATCCATAACTTAGAGGCCAACCACAATACATAAATAGAAGATAATAACTTAGCAATCTGATATATATAAGGAAATATTTTTTCTAAAGATAATAAAAAGAAACCCCATATTGAAATAGCTAGTATATATCCTATTGCCTCTGCAAAAATAAAATGGAATGATTTGTTTAATCCTCTCTGTAATCCGGCTGATAATAACAATGTATTTGTTGGGCCTGGAGTAATTAAAATTAAAGCGATATAAAAGGCCATAATTAACCATTCGTTGAGTGTGACCATTATTTTTCCCGATAAGCGTTTTGTTAATTATAAATTAAAAAGGAGAAAATGGACGAGAGGGGGAGTATATCGATATTTGTTTTTCTCCTTGTGCTACTTGACATAATCTTTCTATGCCAATTGCAAATCCAGAACTAGACGAAGATAATTTATTATCTTTTATCATTGAGCATATTACTGAATCTTCAGATCCAAACATATTAAGCTCTCTAGCCTGACTTTCAAAAAGCTCTACATTATCTTCGTCAGTATAACCATGAACAATTTCTATTCCATCTATCAAAATTTCAAAGCGTTCCACAATTCCTGTTGTTTCTGTTCTTTTTTTTGCGCGTATTTCAGTAAGTAAAGGAAAATCGGTTACTATCATGCAACATCGCTGAGATAATGGTTCAATATTTTCAACAATATAACGGTCAACTAACGTCAAAGGTGGGCTGGCTGTATCACAGTATATTTTCCTTAAACAATTAATGAGTTTTAAGGAAGCTTTAGGGTCTTCAAAAAAATCAATAGAAAATTGTTGATTAAGATGCTTTGCAAATGAAAATACACTAACTTTCCCTTTATAAAACATTTCTATTATTAATTTAGCAAGCTTAAGCATTTCATCAAGAGTAGAGTCTTTTTTATATAAATCAAGCATTGTGAATTCTGGCAAATGTGTATTATCTACTGCGTCGGGTCTAAAACTAGGACCTATCTCGTAGATACTGTCATGGAATTGGATATTAAAACGAAGAGCAAACGCCGAGGATTCTCTTAACCAGCTTCCATTGTGAAGAGAGAGTCGTGGGCGGGAATCATCACCAGCATAACGACGCATGACCGGTGTCATAATTTCAATAAAGTTTTGGGAATCAAGGAAAGTACGTATGCGGCGAATTAACTCTGCCTTATACAAAATGGGTGAATTCAACATTTGACTGATTCTCTCTATTAAGGTTCGATGATTATCGACCACCAACGTGGACGGGATGATTTAAAAGAATGAGCAGTAGGACGAAGATTTTTTTTGCTTTTGCTATCAAAATTGCCAAGTAATAAGCCGATAGTAGGACCATCGTCTATGGCTCCCAGAGAGCTTCCACATTGTGAGCAAAATGCGCGGCTAGAATAGTCAGAAGAGCGAAATAATGAGGGTACTCCTCCAGGTCCACTCCACTGCACTGCATCTTTAGGAAATTCAACCCAGCATAGGGTCAGTGAACCTGAATGTTGTTGGCACATGGAACAGGAACATGTGTGCGGATTACCAGCCTCCCCTGTAACTACAAATCGAATATGTCCACAAAGACAACCACCAGAGTATTCATTTTTTTTCATTACATTCACCTAGGAAAATTACTGATTGTTGAAGCGATTTTTTAAAATTAAATGATGAATTTCAACCCATTGATCAACGAAAGGAGTGAGCATCTGAAGAAAGCCATCCACAATCTGAGGTTGCTGAAAATGGAATAAATTCGCATCCCTGATAAATTTGGCAATACCATCTTGGTGACCACGTTCTACAGCAACATTGTTAGTTGCTGCGCTATGTGTTTCATCCAAGTGCATCCGGTAATAAAAGTCAAGTTTTGGCAATGAATCTCCTGTTCCTCTCCCCGTAATTTGTCCTAGGCGATTGGTGATATCTTGCAAAAGTAAAGTTTCCGAAATTGCAACAGCTTCAGTTGCATAATACATTCCTAACAATGTTGAGGGGCAATGGGACCAAGTGAGTATGTCGATTAAAGAAATAAGAGTACGAGTTGAAGAAACTCGTGGCATCCAACCATTGATTCGAAAATCTAAATCTGCCAGTAATGCTCCACTAAAAACAACGTAGTGTGCTGGCAGTTTTCCTCGCTCACCACCTTCCTCTAAAAAGTTACGTGTTAATTCTTGTGCTAGTTCGGGACAAAAGCCGCGAACATTATCAGCTGCTCTTAAGAGCATTGTAGAATTGTAGCGAGCAAAAATAGAAAGCTCGCCTATATATAATTTCGCTTCATTCTCATCAAGATTTAAAGGATTTATTAGCTCCTTAATTTGATTGTAAAGAGTTAAAATCATAGGATCAAAGTGTCTATCGATGAGTTCACTTCCATCAATTTTTTCTTTTCCTTCTCTAATAATGCAATTAAGTAACTTTCCAGTGGAAGTATTTTTTATTAGGTAATCATCTACCAATGCAGGAAAATTTCTATACATATTCATGTCTCCTCAAAGTTAATTTAAAGCTAGTCCACCAGTACAAGATAATTTTTCTAGTATATTATGAGTTAATCCTGAGAGTACTGTAATTGTATGATGATTGCTAAGACTTGACAAAATATCTAAAACTTCTTTACTTGCAGGTAATATCACACTTTTTGTTGCAATAAATACGCGAATTTCATTATTTTCACAATCTAATCCATGCTCATAACTAATAATAAATGGAGACTGTAGAGATACTTGAGAGTTAATGGGAATAGCTAATTTGTTTTTTTGATTAGGCTCCTTTAATAGATTTTCGCTTATGCTAGAAGGTAATTCCCAGCCACCATTACTACGCAGTCTATGCCAATAATATTTCATAAATTTAGGTAAATCTTGCTGAGTCCACTTACTCATTGTTTCTGTTAAAAGGTTAGCAAGTGATTTGGTTATAAATTGACCATTATCGAATGGAGTTAATTCTGACATTCCCTCTTGATCAAACGATAATGATTGCTCGCTAAGAGTTGGAATAATCTTTATAGCCATGAAGCGAGATAATGGATAAGTATAGAATGGCAATGCAATAGATACAGAATATTCATCTTGACGACCAACATGATAGACAGATGCGGGTAGATAAAGAGCATCTCCTGGCTCAAGGGTATAAAGAGTACCTTTCTCCATTAATTTATCATAAATTTCTGATTCGGAGAATGTTGGTTCGCGTGAATTTGCTATTTCTAAATATAACTCTCTTGACCAACAGTAAAAATATTTAATCCCTGGGCCTAAATGACACAAAAAGGCATGTTCAAAACCTTCATGTATTCCAAAGGCTGTCCCTGAATAATTACCACAAAACGCTGCTTGTTCAATTCCTCCAATAGGAAAACCTTTATATGCAAAGAAAGATTGTGCAAATAGTCCGAAATCAGCAGCTAATTTTGAATTGGATTGTTCAAGATTATTAATCACTAAGCTGAAACGTTCTTTTCCTGTTAAACGTTGCATAAAGTTTACAACTGTTTCATTGGGTAATATTTCTTCAGAAAATAATTGCTCTACAAGGTCATCACGACGTTTTTCACCATCATAAATACGCAAGCGACAATCAGTTTTTTGTAAATTTGATTTTATACGCAAATTATAAAATGCTTGTTGAACAGTTTCATGATTAGAAAATCCTTCATTCAAAGGCAATATTGATTTAAAGAGAAAAGGGGATTTACCATGATTTGTTTTTTCTTCAAACCCTTCCCAAATTTTTTCGTGGAAATTAATTTTCATTGTTTTACCTTTTTCTTTTTAAGAAGATTAAAATTTGAGAATAAGCCAGCATAATTGCTGGCTTACACTACTACTATTTTAAATATTTGAATCAGGGCGAACACCAGTTTTCATTGCATCGGGACGAACACCAGTTTTCATTGCATCGGGACGAACCCCTGATTTCATTGCGTCGGGACGAACACCAGATTTGATATAATTACTCATATAACCTCCAATATATCTGTATTATTTTAAATAAATATTGTCTGTTCAGCGATAACATGTTCGCAAAAACCTTTTTACATACTCATCAGAAATAAGTCAAATTAGCAAAATATATATTCCAATCTGAAAATTACACATAAAGAAATAAATACGCATGCAATTATTTTAAATTAATTTTATGTTTTTTTAACATATTGAATAATATTAATAATTGGTTCTTTTTTGATTAATCTTTGTCTGGGAAAACTTTTTATAAAGGAAAAGACTTTTTGTTGATAAAAATTATCATACACTACAATTTAAGCATTTGATGTGTATTTTTTTTATGAAGTTTTTTTTATACTCAGATATTGATTTATATAAAATATATTAGATTTAATTTTAGATTCGTGAACTTATTTTATTCTTTATTAGGTTAAATGTTTCTTATTTAATCTGGAGTAAATTATTTAATTATGAAAATTTCAAGATGTAGCACAAAGCCCAACGGTAAGGCTAGGGATTTTCAATGCATAAGTAATTTATGATTGGGGGGAATATGAAAAACAGGTTGATATTATTGTTAATTGGTTTAAATATAAGCAAAATTTTATGTTGCACTGCAACCTACCAATGTTTCAGCAGCCTGAAAGAAGCGCTTTCGAGTGACTATATTATCTGCCATACCTGAAAAAGCAGACAGTAAATACTCTGGGTAAACCCATTTACTCTTTGAAAATGGGGATTGCTAAAGCGTTTAAGAAACTCTTCATATATCATATCGCGATATCGGGTCAGTCTGATGGCTGGCTCCTAATGGGAAAAAATTATCCCATTGGGATGATGTTTCTCATTTTTTTACCTTATTTTCTAAGAGAAACATCATGTATGTTTATCCAGCGATAAAAGACTTCCATTCGCTCACAGCGAAGGAACATGTTTGGTCATGAGTGACACAAGATTATTAATGCCGGGTTCCACCAAGAAATCAAAATGAGTGACATCGAGTTTTATAATTTCAACCCCTCCCCGGAAACAATCTGCATTCTTCTCAAAGATAGAAAGCTCATCGTTAAGCGCACTAAAAATGTATGTCGGGGCAGCTATAAATTTTTGGGCTTTACGACTGAGTTCGCGTGAAATTCTCCGCGACTCGATTACCACTTTAGAGATTCGCCTGACCAGATCAGGATTAGCGATTGAATATTTCTGACAGACAAATTCAACAAAGCTAGCTTCATCACTGGATGCTTCCAGACACGCGTGCAAATCAGGATCATCAACATTGCGTGAAAAAACTGTAAAGAGCAGAGCAATTAACTCCTTATTATTGTATTCGTCAGATGGATTTGTTGTGAGTAATCCTTTCAACATGCCGGGAGCAAGCAAGACAACCTTCTCCACTTTTTCTCCCATTGCCTCAAGCTGAAAAGCCGCTTCAAAAGCCAAATGACTTCCAAATGAATACCCCCAGAGATAGTACGGCCCTTCTTTCTGAATGTTACGTATTTCCGCAATATCGGCAGATACCATTTCTTTAAGTGAGCTATAAGGAGTCTCATCTTCATTGATTCCGAATGCCTGTATTCCATAAAACGGCCGTTCTCTTGCCATTTTTTCGGCTAATATTCTTAAGCTCATGGGATATCCTCCCAATCCTGGCCAGCAAAATATCGGAGTTTTCATCCCCGAAGATTGCAGACAAACCAATCGAGAAGATTTTTTAGTAAGTCCTTGGTCAATAATTCCTGCGATTTCCTCAATTCTTGAGGCAGTAAAAATAATATGAAACGGCAACTTAACATTGAAGCGCATATTGATTGACGAGATGGTATCAACAGCATTCAGCGAATTACCACCTAGCTCAAAGAAATCATCAGTGACAGAGATAGTTTCAATCCCTAAAGTACTTTTCCATATTTCAAGAATAGCTTCCTCAGTTGGGGTCCTTGGAATGATAAATTCTTCGGCATCACGTTCATCTATAAGTGTTTTTATTTTTCGCATGTCAATCTTTCCATTAACTGTATGCGGCATCGAATCAACAAAAACAAAAACACTTGGGATCATATAATCTGGAATCAACTCACTTAGTTTTTGCTTGAAGCATGAAACCAGTTCATCTCTACTCGTTTTTTCCTGCAATATAAACGTACTCTCATTGGCGCTAATTTGTATGCAGGCTGCCAGATACTTGCCCCCATGTTGCCCTTCATTAACCAAAACTGCTGCACTTTCTACCAGATCGAGGCTTTCCAGAACAATTTTGACTTCTTCAAGCTCGATCCTCACTCCCTTTATTTTTACCTGAGTATCACTCCTTCCAACAAAATGATAGACCCCTTCACTGCCTAAATACGCAAGATCACCCGTTCTATATACCCTGATAGGTTCGGAATTATTCCCAATAGGATATTCGATAAAACGCTCACGGGTTAAATCGCTTCGATTGAGATATCCGCGAGCGACTTGTACACCTGAGACGCATATTTCCCCAATGTTTCCGTCAGGGACCGGTAAACCCGCATCATCTAAGATATAGAATTTGGTATTATCGACTGGGATGCCAATAGGAACTCCGGCATTTTCATCAACATGTAGGTTCGCTTGAGTAACTTCATAGAAAGAAGCATTACATGTACATTCTGATGGCCCATATAAATTAACCAGCATACAATTTGGCAACACATCAAAACATTGCTGTACAAGTTTCTTGGTTAAGCTTTCCGCTCCACATAGAATATGCGTCAACGAGGTACATTCAGAAAATTGTGGCTTATTGACAAGTGCCTGCAAAAGAGTAGGTACGCATTGTAGTAATGTCACTTTATTAGAAACAATTTTATCGATCAGATCGAATACATTTTTATCAACCCCGAAATTACTTATAACCAATTTAGTGCCACTACATATTGACAACATTTCCCACTGCGCAGCATCAAAACTGATGGATGCTTTATGAATTATTGTCTTATCGGCTCCCAGATATCCCATTCTCATAAGCCAACGCATTTGATTAATTACGCTGCGATGTTCAATCAATACACCTTTGGGTTTTCCTGTGCTGCCGGAAGTATAAACAATATAGGCAAGATTCTCGGGATTAAGCTTAATTACTGTAGGCACTGATGCCATATGACCTTTCGATATTGAAAAATCATACACATCCTCAAGTGTAATTATCTTGGTTTCTTCTGAAATGAACTTTGCAAGCTCACTCTTTAACTTTTCTTGGGTGAAAATAATTTTAATAGAAGCATTTTCAATCATGAAACCTAGCCGTTCAGGCGGATATCCGGGTGTTAAAGGTAAATATGCGCTTCCTGAAAAAATAATACCCCAAATTCCAATCATTTGTTCAAGCGAAGGATCTGTAAACAGGCCAACGCGATCGTCTGGTGAACACCCCAAGTAACGCAGGTAATTTGCCAAATGAAGCCCGATGTTTGCTAATTCGTTATAACTGAGAGCTTCATCTTCAAACGTTACAGCAATATTATTTGGTGTTTTGAAAACGTGGGAGAAAAAGAACCCAGGAAGGCTTTCGATATTACAATACTCGAATATCACGCCTTCGGACTTACGTGAAATACAGGTTTTTATGGACGCTTGACTACCGTTTACAGTATCGGATGGAATAATTTTCCATTCGAAATCTTTAGCGTGCATAAGTTTCGTCCAGCCGTATTTCGACTCTTTTAATTGCATATCTATATCCTTAATATCGCCTGTTTTATACTTTTGTCAGCAATCTTTCATCAGCAATATGCTTCTGGGAACTAATTAAAAAAAAGCTTCCTCATATTGAAATCCACTCATATTCAAGATATTCGCTCTGATACAGCCATGAGAATAGCTGCCACAATCCCTTTAGCTGCAAGTGAAACTTCATCGGTAGATAAGAAACTAGGTGCAATACGAATATTCGAATCCTGAGGATCTTTCCCATAGGGAAAAGTAGCTCCTGCTGGTGTTAATTCAATACCAAGGTCAGCTGCTAATTTCACGGTACGTTTCGCACATCCATCTGGAATATCCAATGAAATAAAATAACCGCCAAGTGGTTCACTCCAATTTACTATTGAAAATTGACTGAGCTCTTCTTTAAATACTTTAATGATAGTTGAAAATTTTGGAGCCAATATCTCACGATGTTGAATCATAAGTGCTTTGATCCTCTCATGAGATTGAAGGAAACGAACGTGTCTAAGCTGATTTAATTTATCTGGACCGACAGTTCTAATTGCAGATCTTGCCAGCCACCATTTTATATTCGATTCTGAAGAGGCAAAAACAGCAATACCTGAGCTGGGTAAAGTTATTTTAGATGTCGATGTAAAAACATAAGGTCGATTAGGATATCCTTCTGAAGAACAAACAGATATTATTTCATCAATTTTTATTTCTTTACTTGTCAAGTCATGGACGGCGTACGCATTATCCCAGAATAGTCTGAAATCATGTGCCGCAGCTTTTAATCCTGCCAGGCGCCTTATGACTTCTGATGAATATGTCACTCCTGTTGGGTTACTATATTTGGGAACACACCAAATACCTTTAATAGACGCATCCTTAGATACCAATTCTTCAATGATATCAATATCTGGACCATTATCTCTCATCGGTACTGGGATCATATTTATTCCCATTTCTTCACAGATATTAAAGTGTCTGTCATATCCTGGAACAGGGCAAATAAAACTTATCTTTTCATAAGATGACCATGGAGGTGAAGAATCATCCGGGCCATAAATCATGAGTGCTGCAATAACTTGATACATAATTTCCAGGCTTGAGTTTCCTGAAGCAACTACATTACTTTTATCGATATTTAAGAGGCCAGCAAAAAGAGCCTTCATTTCAGAAATTCCTGCCGGTTCTCCATAATTTCGACAGTCAATATTTTCTTCAGAAAGAAAATCATTAATTGGATTCCACTCTAACATTGATGAAGATAACTCTAGTTGTTTGGTGGACGGTTTTCCTCTGGCTATATTTAGCTTGATGTTTAACCTGAGTACTTCTTCCCATAATTTTTCTGCCTTGTACTTAATAGCTTTAATTATCTCAGGATCCCGTGGTAAGACTGGCAAGTTTCGATAGTAAATATTTTCCATTAACACCCACCTAACACAATAAGGTTAAAATCACGATAACGGTTATTTTTCAAATTACAACTTTGTTAGCTATGCTTACTTTTCCCAGTCACATAGTTATCTATGTTCTTAGGAATCTGTTTCTTTACTGCTGCACTGTACATTTAACCCATTGATATATATTATTTTTAATATTTTATAAAACCATGGTGCCATATCATCTATTACTATCACAGGAAATTGTTTTATGAGAATAGATCTATATTTCATAAGTGTTGTGACACGTGAGTCTATAATAGACTCAGGACGGAAACATACTTTATTAACAGTTATTGAACAAATTCAACCTGATATTAACTCAAAGCCATTACAACCAAGCTCTTATTCAGTCAGATCAACGAATGCTGTTCACAAGAAGGAAGAGCATTCATCGCCATGGATAAAAAAATACTTCGAAGAGTTTACCAAGATAAGGCGAAAATTTTAGGATATCTGGTCACTACTAATGATACCAAAAAGAGCTTGATGTTGGGTCAAAACTCATATAAATATTATAATAAGAATAATTTCCTAATAAATTAACTAAATCATTTCACATGGAGTATATTATTTTCACAACCATATATAAATAACATATCAAACAGTTAAAATTAAATATATTAACTATATTTTCATGTAACAAAAAATCAATTAATGACCAAACTGTCATAATAGTTGTGAATATCAGGCTATTTATCTTTCAT
Organism: Xenorhabdus miraniensis; assembly: GCF_002632615.1. The sequence goes on along the minus strand of NZ_NITZ01000003.1, from coordinate 351,199 downwards.
GCACATTTATCTAATAATTTGTGTTAATCTAATATTAATTTGTTTTACACCTTGAACATCATTAGCAAATTAATACATTGATTAATTATCGTATGTTTTTCCAACAAAATAAAAACGCTCTTATTATTATAAGATAGTATATATCTACTATATGTTTGAAAATTTTCAAAAGGAAAGAAATGAGAAGAATTACTGTTTTTCCAAGCCTTGGTTTGACAGGCGAAATTGCTATTCCATCATCTAAACCTCATTTACAACGTGCCCTATTATTAGCTTTGCTGAATAAAAGTAAAACTAAGATTGTTAATGTATCCTGGAATGCGGAGACAAAAAATCAGCTCAATGCTCTGCAAAAATTTGGATTAGAGATATTATATGAAGACAAAACAACATTATTGCTTCGTGGTGTAGGAAGAGATTTATCATGCCATGGAGAAATATATGCCGGCGGTTCTGGAATGTTATTCAGAATGTGTGTAGCTTTGGCATCATTGATTGAAAATTGTAAAGTAACTATACAATGCAATGAATCTCTATTCAGCAGAGAAAGTATATTTGATGAAGATTTTTGCAATTATTTAGATATTGACATTGAAAGAATAGAAGGTGAAAAGGTTATCATCACCAAAAATAAAAGCAACATAAAAAAACCATTAACTGTTACTAATAGTACTCAGTTCATTACATTTTGTTTATTTGTTGCCCCTTTCAGTCAACAAAAACAAGTTCCCGTAATTATGGATGACAGTAAGATAGGTTATATTGACATGACCGTTAAATCAATGGCACTTTTAGGAAGTACAGTAATACATGATAAAAATCATATTAAAGTCACTGAGTACGACTCTGGAAACATTGAAATAAAAATACCTTCTGACTTTACATCATTAAGTTACATTGCTTCTTCTGTATTAAGTTCAAAGGGAGAAAGTGATGTACTTATAAGAAATTATTATTTTGGTGATACAATAAATGAGCGTTATCTATTTAAACTTTATGAAAAAATAGGCTTAAAAATTAAATATGATTTGGATATTGGGCAATTAAGAATAAATAAAAGCTTACTTGAGCCTTATGATGGAAAGTTTTCCTTAAAAGAACTCCCCTCAGTAGCAGTAAACATCATTGCGGCAACCTCAAATCTAAAGGGAAAAAAAATTTTCAGTGGATTAAATACCATCAATAACCATAAGAGCCAACGAGCTTTTATTGTTAATGAAAATATAAGAACCATGGGAGCAAATAGCTCTTTAATCTTCGATAAAAAAGGTATGTTTGATTCAATATGTATTGAAGGAAAAGGCCCCACAAAAGGAGGTGTTGAACTTAAAAGCTATGAAGATCATCGAGTTTGTGCTGCTAATATTATAGCATCTCTTGGCGCAGAGAAAGAATCTACAATATATGATATTCATAAATTAAACGACGGTTTCCCCGGATATATAGAAACACTCAAAGACTTGGGTGTTATAGTTAAATAGTTGGGATATCTATAGGATAATATAAAATGACTAAAAGAATTGATCATAATACACAATTTGTCGAAATTAATTTCTCTAAAAATTTGCATGGAACACTTAATTTACCCGCGTCTAAAAGCTCTTCAACTCGAGCTCTTTTAACTTCTTCTGTTACTTCCGGGGAAAGTAGTATCAAGAATATTGCTACTGGATTTAATACATTAGCAATGAAATCAAATTGTGAGAGATTGGGTGCTATCTTTAAAGAGAATGGAAACAAATTGATCGTGAATGGAGTTGATGTACGTTCTATCAATCATCCATTAGAAATTAATCCTGGTAACTCGGGGGTAGTTCTTCGTTTATTAATGGGTGTAGCTGGTTTTTTACCAGAGACTAAATTCATAACAGACTATCACTCTTCTCTTGGCGTTCGTTCACAAACTGAGATGATTAGTGCTCTTAGGATGCTGAATGTTCAATGCGAAGCATCAGGTCAAGAGCATCGACTTCCTATCACAATAAAATCGAATAAGAGATTAAATAACTATACCGAAGTATCTTGTAGGAAAAGTTCACAATTCCTAAGCGGATTATTATATCTTGGTTCAATAATGGACAATGATTTAACCATAAAAGTCATTGATGATATTACAGCTAAATCAATGGTTCACACGACAATAAATAATTTGAAAAAAGCAGGTGTTAAAGTCGAATACGATAGTGATTTTCGCAAATTTTTCATATCTGGTAACAGCCAATTACAGCCTAGTGATTTTGTAGTAGGAGCAGATCCAGCAAGTACAGCTGCAATTCTGTCACTTTGTAGTTCTTTGGAATCAGATGTCCAATTGAATGGATTTTTTGAAGAAGAGCTAGGAAATGGAGCTGTAATTCAATATTTAATAGATACTGGTACAGATATAACATTTATTAAAGATGAAACAATAAAAATACGTGGTACTACAGATATCCTACCTCTTGACTTTGATGGTTCGCTGGCTCCAGATGCTGTTCCTGCTTTAGCAGCCAGGGCAGCATTTGCCTCTGGTACAAGTATTTTTTATAACATTGAGCATATACGATATAAAGAGTCTGACCGAATATCAGATTTTAGAAAAGAATTATCAAAACTGGGTGTAAAATCAGATGAAAAACAAGATCAACTCATTATTCATGGAAATCCAAAAGGATATAAAGGCGGCGTTGTTTTAGATGGACATTATGATCATGGTTTAATAATGGGGCTTACAACAATAGGACTTCATTGTAGTGAACCTGTTGTTATAAAAGAACCTTATCATGTTGGACAAACTTACCCAGAATATTTTTCTGAAATTAGCTCCTTAGGGGCAAATATTAAATAACTGACTAAATATAATTGATTATTCTGTAAAGGAGATAACTTTATGTGTGGTATTTCTGCAATATTTACAACAAAAAAAAAGTCAGTTGAACAGATAAATGAAAAATTGATTTCCATGGCCGAAATGATTAAGCACCGGGGAGATTTACCTCTTTTTAATGAAAACCTGGTCAGAGAAAATTTCGGGCTGGCAACTAACCGTTTGGCTATTCTGGAAAGAGATAATGCCAAACAACCTGTTTCAGATGCAGAAAGAGATATTCATATCATTCTTAATGGACAAATCTTTAATTATAAGGAACTAAGAGAAAATCTTATAAAAGAAGGATGTGTTTTTGAAAGGCGTGGTGATGCCGAAGTAATATTAAAATTATATATTAAATATGGTAAAGAATTTGTAAAAATGCTGGATGGAATGTTTTCATTTGTTATATTTGATAATAAAAATTCAACATTTTTACTTGGCAGAGATCATGTGGGCATTAAACCACTTTACTATGCCTTCAAAGATGATGTTTGGTATATCGCCTCAGAAATGAAGGCCTTTCTGGGACTTTCTGTTGAGGTTAAAACGCTTGAACCCGGGAATCTTTACGATGGTAATAGATTGTATAAATATATTAGCTATGACAAAAAAATAGAGAAAAGTAAGGATAGCTACCTTATCGCAAAACAAAAAGTACGTAATCTAATGGAAACAGCGGTTAAATCTCAAGTTGATACTGATTTACCAATTGCCATAATGTTTAGTGGCGGAATAGATAGCGCTATTGTATTGGCTCTTGCCAAGAAATACCATTCTAATATTACAGCCATTACATTTGGTTTACCTGATTCAAATGATATAAAAATATCGCAGCGCTTTTGCAAAGAAAATAAAATACGTCAAATAATATATACGTTTACCGAGCAAGATTTAATTAACGAAATTGAAAAAGCTGTGTATTATGGAGAGTTTTTCGAAAAAATAGATTCTATAGACTCTATTATAGCAGGCTTTGGTTATTTTATCGCTAGTAAGCTTGGCTTTAAGGTCGCTTTATGTGGAGAAGGTAGCGACGAAATTTTTTGTGGTTATGATCTATTCAAGACATATCCTTCTATTGATGAATTATCCCTTTATCGGCTAAATAATTTACATCGTACAGATTTACAACGCGTTGATCGCGCAAGTATGCGTCATTCTGTAGAAGCAAGAGTACCTTTTATGAATTATAAACTGGTAAACTATGTATTAAGCCTTGATGAATCATTGAAGATAAAAGATGGAGTTGAAAAATATATACTTAGAGAAGCATTTAGAGATATTTTGCCGAGCTATATTGTTGACAGACCTAAAATCAGAATGCCAGATGGAAGTGGAGTCAAAAATACATTGATTGATTATATAAATAGTATTGATTTTGAAATTTCTGATGCTCAACGTAACGCATTGGAAAACATAGGAATTAACGACAAAGCTTCTTTGTATTTCGCAAAAAGGTATTTAGATAATGGATATAATTTTCCTAATGAAAGATTCAAACAAGTAGGCAAAGATTATTCAGAATCAGGGTATTTTAATTTCATATCTTAACTAATCAGGAAATTTTTAAAATTGAAGATGCAGGATATCACCATATAAGCCATTTAACTTATGGTAAATAATATGATTTAAAGCCTGCATCTTAAAAAAGATGTAATATTATAAATTCATTTCATTTTAATAAGGTGTAAATCAAATTCATTCAATAATATCAAACAAGCCATTGAAAAAACAGTTAAATATGCGGAAATTGAAATCATGTTCAACTAATCAGTAGTTTTAATATTTCCTTTACTGATGAACTTTTTTATTCCTGTGAATATTATTCAGTACCTAAAACAATTTTTTCTAAGTTAATAATACTTTTTTAATTATTAACAGAATTAGGAGTTACAAATCTATTAACAGATATGAAAATACTAACCACTCGAATGAAATGTATTCTCTAGAACAAGTTAAAATTAAAAACAAATCATATAAAAATGTCACTAAATAAGATAATGAACATTATGAAATTACGTAAAAATTATCATTGCGTGGTTATTGGACAAGGTGCTTTAGCTATTAGGTGCTGTCAATTTCTAATTGACTCAGGCTTCTATATTGATGCAGTTCTCTCTTTAGACTCAGTTTTTACTTCATGGTCTAAGAAAGAGGAAATAAAACATATTAATTCTATAGGTGAATTAGAGTTGTTCGTCTGTGATAATTCGGTTGAATGGTTATTTTCTATATCATGCCCTCTTATTTTTAACTCTAAATTATTAAACAACATTACGTTGGGTGCGTTTAATTATCATGATGCACCATTGCCTAAATACACTGGATATCATGCTACCTCATGGGCTATTCTTTCACTAGAGAAGGAATATTCAATTACTTGGCATCGAGTTGTTTTCAAGGAAGAAGTTGGAGATATTGTTGTACAAAAAAATGTAGATATAACCCCATCAGATACTGCTTTTTCATTGAATATAAAATGTTATTATGCCGCATTTGAAGGGTTTAAAAAATTAATACTTCTTATTAAGAGTGAAAATATAGAATATACAAAACAAGATTTATCTGAAAGGAAGTTTTTTTCAAATCGAAAACGTCCATATTCATTGGCTTGTCTGCAATGGAAAAAAACAGCTGAGGAATTGTCAGCTCTGGTGCGGGGATTATATTTTGGCGAACATTATCACAATCCACTATGTATGCCGAAATTTTATTTAATGAGCACTGTTGGCATAGTTAAAAATCTTGAAATACTTTCTAACTCCTCACATGAGAAACCCGGTATTTTAGTTGATATATCACAAGATTTTTGGGTGATAACAACTGCAACTACAGATATTAAAATCGAGTTCATGCAATTGAAAGGAGAATATTTTGGAGCTGATTTTTTAGCTTATCAGCTTGATATAAATGTGGGAGATATTTTACCTACCCTTAGCGATTATGATTGTGACGATATAACCCAAGAGCATGAAAATTTGGTTTCTTGTGAATCATTTTGGGTTGAACGTCTCGAATCAAGTAAACCGCTAAAGACTATTTTGGAAAATCAGGAGTGTCATTATCAAGATTGTATTTTTGATATCTACTATAAGTGGAACTTATATGATGAAATGATCAGGTTCAAAAATGAAGACAGGTTGTTTCACATATTAAGTGCATTAGCTGTATATTTGTCATTATCTAATAACACTCAACATTTCCATCTGGCTTGGAAGACCCATTTATTTAAAAACAAAAATTTGAATTATTCTATTTTCTTTTCTGATACTGTTCCTTTTGAGTTTTATGTTAACCTTGACGGCACTGCATTTGATTTATATAGTGCTATATCAATTGAATATGCTACAGTAAATAAACATAAAACATTTACTGAAGATATAAGATTCCGTTACCCTAAATTGAAATTATCGGAGTTTTTAAATTCCAAATTCATTTTTGGAATTGATGTTGTCAATTATGAAAATATTGAAGACAACCCAATAGATTCTGAGCCAGATGAAAAAATAAATTCTTTTTTGACAATGCAAATAGAGCCAACGAAAAGAGCTTTTCGTTGGGTATCTAATTCATCGCTTTTTAGCAGTCTTGAATTAACAAAAATGACAGATGAAATAATCAACATAGATAAAATTCTTTTATCTAATCCCACGATCTCTTTGAGAAAATTATTTTACGGTGGATTCGATTAGGGAGTGTTAACGTTTTGTGAGAGATTATTAGACAGCATGATGATTTGGTATTATTGCTTTCGCCAAAAACTGATGTGGCACATTGATTTTGGTCACCGTGATAGAGGTGATATCCTCACTTCAACAATAAACAGGTGACATAATTCAAAGACATTTCAGCCCAGAATTCAAAATGGGAATCAGCACAGTTAGTATTTAACCAAAAGAACAATGTCAGTAAAAGCGATGAATATTATTAAATCAGCGATGAACAGATGAGTACGTCAATTAAGGCAGGAAGGCAAGAGCAATCGATCACAGTGACGCCCTTGCCCCCTGAATAAGTTGAAATACGTGAAAAAATAAATTTCAACCTATTTCAAGTGAGGCCAGCGCATTATTTCCTTGGGTATAACCTACCCGTGGTGTTCCGCGATACATCCTGTAGGTATGAAAAAGAGTACGAAATCCAAATGAATGTAAGAGATTAATAGTTGTTTGTGCATATTCGGGGACATCTAGCGTCACAAGAGCGTTTTTGGGTATTTCCCTAATAGCCGTCAGAAACAGATCCTTTATATGATCCTTATCCTTTGCGTAAAACGGTCCGATCCTATACCCATCATTAGATTGACGCAATCCGATCAGCCCTTTTATATTTTGATTATCTGAGAGAATAAATCCTTTGCGATTATTACCAAAAAACCAAGAAGTAAGTAACCTGTCACGGGAATATCCAGTAATACTTGCATCAAACGCTATCAATGATTGGATGGAACTCTGGTCAACAATATTTATATTCGGTCTGTTTACCTGGTGACCTGATGCTCGTCCTTGGATCCTAAATGTACGATAATAAGTTTTAAATCCCCATTTAGCATAATTTTTTTTCTGCTCTGACACAGCATCTAAAGCAATAATGCGTTCTCCAGCATGTTTAATAGCAAACCTCCAGAGCGCAAGACCGATACCTTTACCGCGAAATTCAGGTTTAACAATATAATGTCCGATACTTGCATAATTTTCGTTAAAATTCACGACAGCCACAGAAGCAATCGGCTTTCCTTGAAAATAACTAATAAAGAAACCTTCATTATCGACATTAAAAAAAAGATGTCCGTCCCCCAATCCTGGATCCCATTTTTCCTGACGACCCATTTCAATTACATTCAGCCATTCAGTCAATGTGGCAGTTTTTATCTGAATTTCTTCTTTAGATTTTTCTACAACAGTATTCATAAAGTATCTCCGATACAAAGTCTATATTTTATAGCCTTATCATAGAGAGAATCTTTAGCTATAACCGTTTATTCAGCACTATCTAATGTAATTTTAAACACAAATAAGAGGGTACAGCCATACACCACAAAGCTACAGGATCTATGAAGACCCACGAAGGGTCTTCATAGGGTATCTTTTAGCCCTTACGCAGCAATGACTTGTTCATGGCGAAGATCGTGCCCAACAAAGAGATGATAAGGAGAACAATCACTACCCATGCAAAGGATATTGCACCTGCTCGATCAAGCAAAATACCCCCTATGATACCGCCACCGGCAACTGCGGTATTCCAGACTGTCGTATAAATGGATTGTGCAACATCAACTGAGTCACCTGCGAAACGAGCCAATGCTGTTTGAGTGATAGTGGCAAATCCGCCGAAGGCGAGGCCCCAGACAGCTATACACAGATAGACCATCTGTGGCATATCACCCCAAAGGCCAAGCAGCAGAGCAGTAAAAGCAAAGAGCACGATACTCGCTACAGCAAGGAATTGCAGTCGTCGATCGACCATTATACCGACAAACCACAGGCCCACTATCGAGCCAAGTCCAAAGATAAGCAGAATAATATCCACACTCTTGGACAACCCTGAAGATTCAAGGAAAGGCTCAATATAAATATAGAGAATGTTGTGAGCGATAACGAAAGTAAAGACAACAAATAATACGGCAGGAATGCCTGTTTTCATAAATACGCCGACAAGAGACCGGCGCTGCTCCTTAGTTTGGCCAGGAAAATCTGGAACGATGGCAATCACCCACATGATAAGCAACAGTGCCAAGGCAGACATCAATCCAAAAGCGCCTTGCCAGCCGATGAATCGGCCGAGTAACGAGCCGAGCGGCACACCGAGCACCAGAGCGATGGTCGCGCCTGCGCCAGATATTGCAATCGCTCTCCCGCTGAGATGAGAGGGTGACATACGCACCGCATAACCCGCTAGCAGTGACCAGACGATGCCACCGAAAACACCGGCGAAGAAACGTGCTACCAGTGAGACATTATAGTTATTGGATAGCGCAGTGATAAGATTAATAACAGCGAAGCCGAAAATAGCTATCAATAATAAAGGACGTCGCCGCATGCCTTGTGTAAGGGCTGTCACCGGAATGGCAGCGACCAACGCTCCTACAGCATAGGCGGTGATAAACTGGCCAGCCAGGCTTTCTGATACATCCAAGCCTTCTGCAATAGAAGAAAGCAATCCGGCTGGCATGATTTCGGTCAGCAGCGTGATAAAGGCTGCCATCGCCAAAGCAAGCAGTGCTGCTATAGGCAAGCGTTCAATTTCCTTGTGTTGAGCAGATGCAGTTGTTTTATTCATCAATTAGATTCCTCAAGTCGAGTAGCTCCAGCCCTTAACAGAGCCTGACTTTGACATGGTGCACATTCACATAAAGAAGAAAAATAGACTATAGTGAACAACATATATGACAAATATGTCATATATGTTGTTGGAGACAGGAAATATCAGCTCTCTTAAGTCCTATTAAATATCAAGTCGTTACCTGTATGCTATTGATCTGCTGTTCCCGATTACACAATAAAGTCAATACCTTCCTTGGTATTTGCCTAATTTTTAAATAAATTTTCAACCATAAAATCAATGAACACTCTTAACTTGGGTGATAAATATTTTCCTGAAGGCCAAAGTATTCTACATATTGTTATATCGTGATTAAAATCATCTAAGACAGTGATAAGTTTTCCTGTGGTTAGTTGATTTCGAACAGCTAAATCAGGAATACATGCGATACCAAGACTATTTTCCGCGCAAGCAATTAATGGCTCAAGTGTGTTAGTCACCATTCTTGTAGGCCATTCCGTCTGTAATATTTGACTATATTGACTGGTTGGCCAAATATCCAATTTTCCTGTACTTTTATAACGATACATTATGCAGGTATGTTTAATAAGGTCTTCTGGTTTTTCAGGAATGCCCGCTTTTAAGAAATAATCCGGTGAACCAACCAGGATCCTTTTATAAGAACCAAGTACACGAGCCATTAATCGTGAATCAGTAAGTTCTCCTATACGTATTACAGCATCAAATCCTTCTTCAATTAAATCAACCAAACTGTCAGTAGTATCTATTTCTAATTCAATATTAGGATACTGCTGACTGAATTTTACAAATTGAGGCATAAATAGCATACCAATTGACGGTATACTTACTTTTAGTTTTCCATATGGCAGCGATTGTGACTCGGAAAGTTCATTTTTTGCTGCCTCTATTTCATCAAGAATGCGTCGACAACGTTTGAGAAAACGAGTTCCTTCCGGTGTTAAAGTCACTATACGCGTAGAACGATGAAAAAGTCTGACCTGTAACCTTTCTTCCAGACGGCCTATTGCTTTGCTGATAGCTGAAGATGATATGCCTAATTGGTTACCTACCGCAGTAAAATTTCGTGCTTCACTGACACGGACGAAAATTTCGAGAACGCCAAGGTTATCCATTGCTATTCTCCCTACCAATGACGTAATTGCCACATTTGCTATGAACTATAACGCATTTTTATTTAATACACACCTTTATACTGGATATTATAAGCCAATTTGACCGCCTATAATACCTGCTTATAACTCCATAGAAGGTTGGAATCAAGATGGTAATTATGGAAAATTTCTTATAGATGTATATGATAAAAAAATCGGACATTTCTGTTTGAACTTTATTTATTTTTAATAACTCAGATTTTATCTAATGAATCCACTTAAATACCCTTAAAAGCACGAAAATCCTTATGGAGTTTTAAGTTATTATTTTGCAGGTTGGTAATTTCTCCTGAAAACTGGCGTAATCATGGCTTCTCTGTCTATTATTTATAGTTTTTTATCATACTGAAACTTGAAAATATTCATTTCTCAATTTCATATCCCCTCAAAAACAAACCATAAAGAAAATATGATAGTTTCACTTTTATTCTGTTCTATATAATTACGGGGCTTGTTAAATAGTGCTTAGTATGACTGACTGGCCTTTATTTTCGTTCAAACGTTACAAAGTCATCGTAACCTGCATCATAAACAGGTTACCATAATCAGGGTTCTTTTAGATGTAATGAAGGCAGAGAGTGCGGGTTTTTATTAGGGCTTGTTGAAGCCAAATACATGTTTACGACTATGCTGTTAGAAAATTTTATTTCCCAGTTTGAATTGAGTCGGTGTCCATATTATTTACTTAATTAGATGTATTAAATATAGGATAATAATAATTTTGTAAAAATAGCGATGAATTTTCACCGCTATTATTTTATAGGTATTTAAAATCTATTAGAAACGAATTTCTGCGCCCATAACGTAGGTTCTGCCTCGGGCGGTTTGGGTAGTTGCATCACTATCTCCCATAAAAGCAGAAGAATTCATACGATTTAATGCGTCAGCATAGTTTCTATTGGTTAAGTTTCGCACAGATAATTTAACTAATATATTTTTATTAATTTGGTAATCTGTGTATAAATCGATAACAGTCGGTATCTTATCATCCTTAATCATCTTTATTTGATTTCCATTCTCTGCATCCAGTTCAATTTCAGGATCTTGGTGATAAGATTTACCTGTATATGTCACAATAGCCCCAAGACGCATTTTTTCATCTAACAAACGAATACCTGTATCTAGTGTAAGATATCGTTCTGGTAACTGGGAAGCAGGACTTGCCCCAAAATCAGATGTTGCTCTAGAAGTTGGCTGCTGCGTTTTTTGCTGACTATAAGCTAATGAACTATAAAATACGCCCGCATCATAGTTTGCTGACAATTCATAACCACTCATATTGACCGTAGCTAAGCTATTGGTATAAATAAAAATATTAAAATTTCTCTTATGATAATCTTTTGGTTCTAGGGAACCATCATCCAAACATATTTTCCCTGTCGCACATAATACATAAGAATCACTTTTGATGTAGTTTTTAATCTTAGTATGAAAATATGCTGCTTTTAGATGGAATTCATCCCCGTCTACAAGCAGATTTGGGCGATAACTATTAAAACCAACTTGATAAGTATCCGCTTTCTCTCCTTTCAAGAATGGATTCACAGAAGCTCCTTCTTCATTAGAATAGAAAACTTCCTGAGCATTTGGCGCCCTCATTGAGTGCGTATAACTTACGAATGGCTGAAATGCAGGTGTAATTTCTGCCGATAATAAAATATTTGGGTTAAGCCCTCGTGACTTTATATTTAATAATGCTTCCCCCTGAGGAAAACAATCTAACAATTCATCACAAGCTGGTTTTATTCCTTTTAAACTAGATTCCAAATAGCTTAGTCCTAAATCAGCAGTATAAATCCCCCGTTCAATTTTTAACTTGCTATAGATACTGGTAATGTCTTGTTTTCCACTTGGTGAAAAGACATTATTTTTTTCCGTAGATTTATTTTCGCCAGCTAGCTCAATACCTGTTTTTTTAGTATATTCAGTACTCATCAATTTACCACCTAAGGTAAATGCAAAATCAATATCGGCATAATCAAATCTGCTTGTATTTTTAATATTTATAGAGTCAGATTTATTACGTGATTCACTTCTATCTAAGCCACTTAAAACCTTACCCTGAAAATCTTGAATTCCTTCTCCTGTGCTAAGCAAAATTTCCGTATCGATCAATTCACTAAATGGTGTGTAATTATATTTTATATAATAATCATAGCTATCAATATGACGCATATTAAATCTATTATGATAAAAACGTCCAGATAGCTCTAGATCATGAAAGTCATTTGGTTTAATATTTAATTTCATCAATTGAGAGTTGGGTTTTTGTTTGAATGTATTTCTTGTACCAAATTCCTCACTACTAATACCATCAGCATTTCTATAATGAGCATCAATATTGTGTCCACTGAAAGCGAGTAGAACCCCCAAAGAACCTTCTGAATTGAATGCCTGTGTTTTTCCTGCAACAGCCATCATACCACTTCGGCCGATTCCATTGTTTCCATATGTTGATTTAGTACGTATTCCAAATTTGTTACTTTCAAAAATCACATCATCAACACCAATAGTACGGAAGTTAGCACTTCCCACTAACGCGTTAATTGAATCCTCATCACCAGCCTGCCCACGATTAATATCCGTACGGATAATAAAGTTAGGGTCAACCAAAGCACCAAACTGGTTATATGGTTGTCCCCCATGTGCAAATTCACTCGGTGATGTGCCATAAAAACTCTGGCTAACACCATCCACCATCATATTAACGCGCCCGAAGCCACTTAACCCACGAATATTAACACTTACGACTCCTTGCCCCTGACTTGCATCCATCTGAGTATAAGTGCCCGGCAAACTGCGCAGTACACTATCCATAGATTCAAGTTTATTATCTTCCCCCACAGAACTATAAGCACCTGGTTTTTCCATTGCCTCAATCTGGGGAGCATTATTATTATCCTGAGCACCTGAAACTTTCAGGCTGCTGAACCGCATGACTTTTTCTTTTTTATTGTCATTCGTATTTTCAGCATAAGCGATTCCTTGAAGCCCGATTAATACTGCGCTGGCTCCAGCTATTTTTGCCACAATTTTCATTACTATCACCCTAAATAGAAGAACATTTATTGCTGCTTACATTTATTGCTGCTTACATTTATTGCTGCTTACATTTATTGTTGCTTACATCGGTTCGTAAGTTTGTGTATAAAACACCCCTGGCACTGGTAAAAAATTATCAGCGCCAGAAGTTATAAATATTTTTATTAATTTTTTAATTCTGGAAAATATGTTTTAGCGTTATCTAACATTAATAGAAAACTATAATCAAAGGCAATGTCATTCAGGCGATTAAAACGCCCTGGTTTTCCACCATGTCCGGTATCCATATTAGTTTCTAACAATACCAGACTGTCGCCTTGTTTCATTTCCCTTAATTTCGCAACCCATTTTGCCGGTTCCCAATATTGCACTTGGGAATCATGCAAACCTGTTGTCACTAATAAATGAGGATAACGCTGATGTTTAATATTGTCATAAGGGCTATAAGATTTAATACGAAAGTAATCTTCTTTATTATTTGGATTACCCCATTCTTCATATTCACCCGTTGTCAATGGAATAGATGAATCAAGCATGGTTGTCAAAGAATCCACAAAAGGTACTTTCGCAATGACTCCCCGGTATAATTCTGGTGTCTGGTTAATCACCGTACCCATTAATAAACCACCTGCACTGCCACCTTCTGCATAAACCCGCTTGCTATTTCCGTAGCCATCAGCAATCAGTTTTCTGGTAGCATCAATAAAATCGTGGAAACTGTTCATCTTGTTTTCGAGTTTACCTTGCAGATACCAGTTTTTGCCCAAATCGCCACCGCCACGGACATGCACTAAAGCATAGACAAAGCCACGATCCAGCAAACTTAGCAATGCTGAACTAAAATAAGGATCCATGCTGATGCCATAAGAACCATAACCGTAAATCAAGATCGGGTTTTCACCTTTTTTGAACAGGGACTTACGATATACCAGAGATACGGGCACTTCCACTCCGTCGCGGGCTTTTACCCAAATACGCTGGCTTTCATAGTTTTCCTTGTTGAACCCTTTAACTTCCTGCTGCTTCAATAATTCACGTTCACCTGTTTCCATGTTCCACTGGAACACTGAACTTGGCGTGGTCATGGATGAATAGCTATAGCGCAATAAATGAGTATCTGGCTCTGGGTTATAACTTATCGATGCCATATAGGCCGGATCATCAAATGAAACGCGCTTTTCCTGCTGCGTTTTCCAATCAATCTGACGAATTGATGACAATCCTCTGGTACGCTCCTGTACCACCAGCCAGTTATTGAATAATTCAAAATTTTCCAGATCCGTGTTTTCTTGTGGTGCAATCACCGTTTCCCACGGCTTATCGCTAGCTTCTGTACGATATAAGCCAAACAGTGGGTTTTCATGGTTGGAACGAATATAAAATTGCCCGCGGAAATGGTCGAGATCGTACTCACGCCCCGCCTGACGGGCAGAGAAAACCTGCGGTTCCGATTGCGGATTATTGGCATCAATCAAGCGATACTCTGAAGTCGAATAACTGACACTCGAGATCAAAATATAATCACGCGAAGTACTGTCTGAAATCGACAGATAGAAGCGATCATCGTCTTCCTGATAGACCTTTTTATCCTGCCGGGTATCAGTACCATATTGATGGCGGAATAACTGATAAGGCAGCAACGTTTGGGGATCTCTGCGTACATAAAACAATGTCTCGCCATCATTTGCCCACAAAATATTGCCGGATGTGTTTTCGATGACATTGTTCTGCCAGTCAGCACCATCAAGATTTTTAAATGAAACCTGATAGTTACGACGACCTTGGATATCTTCTGCCACAGCGATGCGCTTGTTATCCAGCGTCACCGCAAGTCCACCAATTTGATAAAATTTATGGCCCTTTGCCCGCTCATTGCCATCCACCATGACCTGCCAATCGGTTGAATCATCAACGGGTTTGCGCTGGTAGATTGGGAAATCTTTCCCTGCCTCATAAACGGTACGATAAACATACCCGTTATAGGTATAAGGAACTGACTGATCTTCTTTGTTCATTCGATCCGTCATTTCTTTATACAGAGTTTCACGCAGTTCCTGACCTGATTTCAGCATCTGCCCGGTATACTGATTTTCCGCCGTTAAATAATCAATGACATTTTTGTCCTGACGGTTATCATCACGCAGCCAATAATAATTATCGACACGGGCATCCCCGTGATTTTCCATTTTATGCGGCTGTTTTGTGGCCATAGGCGGCAACATACTTTTCTCCATTGCGATAGTGGTAAAACTATGACTCAATAAACTACCACCTAGCAAAAAACCGAGCATTATTCTTTTACTGTGTGTTGTTCTTTTGGTTAGCCTTTTCGTATTCGATGAAAGTACCGTCTTATACTGTGACATGCCATCAATCCTGCGTTTTTATTGAGATAAAGAAAACTCCACTGGCAGTTCAACCGTAACCCTGCCATTGGTTAAAATAACGTCAGGTGGTGCAGGTAAAGGCTGCGCCCTTTCCAATACCATCCTTGCTTCTCTGTCCAGAGAGTTAGTCCCTGAACGTCGTGTTAACTCACTGTCAATCAAAGCTCCCAACTGATTGACAGTAAATTTCACCATTGGGCGCCCTGTTCTCTTTCTTCGCTGGGCATCTTCTGGATATTTTTTGTAGCGGTTCAAATGCCCGGTCACTTCTGCCTGCCAAACTGCTCTGGCATCGGCAATGGCATTAGAATTACTTTCATAGGATGCTGCTGTACGAATGGTTACATTATTCGCCGTTGCATTACTGGTTGTTGGTGCTGCGGTGCTGCGCGACTTTTCACTTTCCTGTTCTTCGGCTTTCACTCGCTTAACAGGCTGTGTTTTTTTCGGTGTATCTTGTTCTTTCTGTTTTTTCTTTTGCTTGTTGACTAAAAGCAAAGCATTTTCGTTAACATCCAGCTTGGGCAAATTCACTTCATCAACCTTGCTTTCCTGCTGCTTACTGGTAACAGATAGCTGCTGTTCAATGCCAATCGGCTGGTTTTGTATTTTATGTATTGCTTCTGTCTGTGTTGATAGTTCCACCATCACCGCAGGTGGAGGCAACAACTCTTCTATATCAACATCCTTTGGTTTGTAGACGAGCCAGCCTACCAACAAAGCATGGAGTGTGATCGCGGCGAGAAAGGATTTTGTCACGTGACCAGTGTGAGCATTTTGATAAGCGGTATACGTCAACATCTCTCATAGCACATTATGTCAATAATAAATGGAGATGAATGATAATCAATTCAATATATAAATGAAAACTATTTTTATTTATTAGTTATTCACATCCTTGTGATACTTAACATTATTTGGTTACTTTTTCGCTCACTTTTGGGGTAAACCAGACAAAATCAGCATAATCGTTGTTCAAAGAAACGCCTTGTTCTGCAATCACAAACACTGCCATTTTTTCATTTGGCGCTATTTTTTTCATATGCTGAGGAGCACCCATTGCTTTTACTGCGTGATATCCGCCCGCAAATAACAACGCTGGTGATGGTGCCTTGGCCAACTGTTCTGCCATTCTCTGATCACGCATTTGTTGAATTTTGCTCATCGCAGAGAGATGTTGTTCATCGATATTTCCACGATGGGAATTTTTGATGGTTTCTTCAATGCGTTTTTTAACATCATCAGAAACCAGTGAAGTTCTATCTCCGGCCCGGTGATCTTTGTACGCCTGATCGATTTCACTACGCGTCAGATTTGCCGCAAGTAATGGGTAAGGTGCTCTCATTAACTCCATCACCAAATCACCATACCATTTCCATGGCCAACCTTGATGCCATGCCAATAATGTCTGGACCCGCTCACCCCTGACAATCGGATTCCCTTGTAACCAACTTTTAACTTTATTGACTTTTTCTTGCTGGCTTGGATCAATCATCTCCAGTAAGACGGAACCGTGAGGACGTTTTTTTCCAAGTTGTTGCACCAGCCATAACTCGATCTGGTGATGGTAGGGATTGTCATGTTTTTCACCAACAACAACACGAGGATAGCTCGCCAGTTGTTCAAGCAGGTCATCAGGGGTTATAGCCTTCCCTGTTTTCATATCAAGTACTGCCCCGGATTGTATTAATTCATCAGGAAGAACTTGAAGTACCGTTTGAGGGGTATTTTGAGCATTATTTGGCGCAATGGCACAACCACCAAGTAATAACGAACAGGCCAGAAAAGTCGATTTTATGCAGGCAGATGTTTTCATATTTATTCATTATCAAAAGAAAAATTGCCCGCATATTATAGATAATGAGAATTATTTACAAATAAAAACACCCTGTTAAGCATAGACTTAACAGGGTCACTCTCTATTTTGTTCCGGCCTTATGAACAGACCAGAACAATGAATGGCTATTTTTTAGAGAGGATTGGTTTGCGCTTCAACCGCCGCCAATGCCACCATATTCACGATACGACGCACGGAAGCAATCGGTGTCAAAATATGGATAGGTTTTGCTACTCCCATCAGGACCGGGCCTACAGTTACCCCATCCGAGCCAGTGACACGCAGTAAGTTATAGCTGATACGGGCAGCTTCCATATTTGGCATGATCAACAAATTCGCAGAACCTTTCAGCGGGCTGTCCGGCATGATATCGCGGCGAATACTTTCCATCAGTGCAGCATCGCCGTGCATTTCACCATCAATTTCAAGGGATGGGGCTATTTGCTGAACCAATTCCAGTGTCTTACGCATTTTTCGCGCAGAATCACAATCAGCAGAACCAAAACTTGAGCGTGACAATAGCGCTACTTTAGGTTCAATACCGAAACGACGGATGGTTTCAGCCGCCATCAATGTGATTTCTGCCAGTTCTTCCGGGCTTGGATCTTCATTGACATAAGTATCGGCAATAAACGTATTCCCCGTTGGCAACATCAGGGCATTCATGGCGCCTGCGGTATGTACTCCCTGACGGAAGCCAAAGACATCTTTCACCACTCGATAATGCTCGCTGTAGCTGCCCACAGTACCGCAAATCAGGCCATCGGCTTCGCCACGATGCACCATGATTGCACCGATCAAGGTTGGATCACCAATCACTGCGCGACGGGCCTGCTCCTGAGACACGCCACGACGTTTCATCATCTGGTAATATTCTTGCCAGTATTCTTTGAAACGCGGGTCATTCTCGTTGTTCACGACTTCGAAATCTTTCCCGGCTTCGATATGCAGACCTTGTTTTTTAATCCGCATTTCAATAACGCTAGGGCGGCCAATCAGAATAGGGAACGCCAACCCAAGAGAAACCAGTTCTTGTGTGGCATGTAATACGCGGATATCTTCCCCTTCTGCCAGTACAATGCGTTTTTTCTCTTTTTTAGCTTGAGAGAAAATTGGCTTCATGAATAAGTTGGTTTTATAGACAAACTCATTGAGTTTCTCAATATATGCCCCGAAATCGGTAATAGGCCGTGTTGCAACACCAGATTCCATCGCTGCTTTCGCCACTGCCGGAGCAATTTTTACAATCAGGCGAGGATCAAAGGGTTTTGGAATAATGTAATCAGGGCCAAAGAACAGGTCTTGATCACCATAGGCAGAAGCCACTTCCTGACTTTGTTCCGCCAGTGCCAAATCTGCAATAGCGCGGACACAGGCGAGTTTCATTTCTTCATTGATGGTTGTCGCCCCAACATCCAATGCGCCACGGAAAATAAAGGGGAAGCAAAGAACGTTGTTCACCTGATTAGGGAAATCAGAGCGGCCAGTACAGATAATGGCGTCAGGGCGAACAGCTTTTGCCAGTGGTGGCAGAATTTCCGGCTCCGGGTTGGCTAATGCCATAATAAGCGGATCTTTCGCCATGGTTTTTACCATGTCTTGTGTCAATACACCCGGCCCAGAGCAGCCGAGGAAAATATCAGCATTAGGGATCACATCTGCCAATGTACGGCTGCCATTATCCTCAATAGCATAGTCTGCTTTGGTTTTTTCCATATTCTCTTCGCGACCACGATAGATAACCCCTTTCGAGTCACAAACGACAATATTTTCACGTTTCAATCCCAAAGCCACCAGCAAGTTCATGCAGGCAATCGAGGCAGCGCCAGCACCCGATACCACCATGCGCACATTGCTAATATCTTTGCTAACCACCCGCAAGCCATTCAATACCGCTGCGGTACAGATAATTGCCGTTCCGTGTTGATCATCGTGGAATACAGGAATGTTCATTCGCTCACGGAGTTTTTGCTCAATATAGAAGCACTCCGGCGCTTTAATATCTTCAAGGTTAATGCCACCGAAAGTCGGTTCCAGAGCCGCAATGATATCAATCAATTTATCAGGGTTGGACTCATCAACTTCGATGTCAAAAACATCAATGCCAGAGAATTTCTTGAACAGAACGCCCTTACCTTCCATAACAGGTTTACCGGCTAATGCACCGATATTACCCAACCCTAAGACAGCACTCCCATTGGAGATAACCGCAACAAGATTACCACGAGCAGTATATTTGTAAGCCGCCAAAGGATCTGCTGCTATTTCAAGGCAAGGAGCCGCAACACCCGGCGAGTATGCCAGCGCCAAATCACGTTGAGTTGTCAGTGGCTTAGTCGGAGTAACCGTGATTTTTCCCGGCTGTGGAAACTCGTGAAAATCAAGCGCACTTTGTTTTAGTTTTTCGTCCATCATCAGATCCTTTACGCGTCATATCGAAGTGAAAATCTGCTCAGTATAATAGTTACGGAAAGTTAAATCATGATGTCAGCAGCATTATTTTATTCTTGCCCAAAAACCAAAGATCAAAAAGCAGGCTAATAATGATTTTATGTTAACCAGCATTATATAGACATTATCCTAGAGATACCTATAGAGAGGTATTTTATCTTCAATTAACGGACTGATAAATTAATTAAAGAAGTATTTTAAAGTCAGCATTTAAAATAAGTTTACAAAAACAAAAAATAATCTATAAAATATTAGCCCAAATTTATTTGGAAAATTATTAGCAATTAAGGAAACGCATTTCTTATGAAAGTGAATCTTATTTCACCTGAATGGTTAAACCTGTTTGCGATATTTCTAATTTTATATCAGGATATATTTTCAGAATCTCATTAAAGATGATTCAATATACTCCATAAGAATCACACAGCAATTTAACATAAAGCAGAACTCTGTCTTTTATGTTTTATTAAACATAATAATCTGCATTTCTATATGGGAGAAAGAACATGCACAATCATTCGGTCATGATAGTTGATGATCATCCTATCATCCGTCACGGCTTAAAAGGGTTGATTGAATTAGAGCGGGAACTCATCGTAACGGCTGAAACTGACAATGGTGAAGATGCGATTAATATCGCTTGTCAGATAAAACCAGACATTATTTTGATGGATCTGAAAATTCACGGCCTTTCAGGGGTTGATACGATTAAATCCCTTCGTCGCAAAGGCCTTGATTCGTATATTTTGGTACTTTCCGATTCTGATCATCGTGGTGATATTTATGATGCGGTTGATGCCGGTGCAAATGGCTATTTATTAAAAGGCACTGAGCTTGTTCCTCTGTTGAACAACATAAAAAAAGCCGCCGATGGTCATGCGGTGTTCAGTGAAAAAGTTTATCAATATTTATCTACCCGCCATCTTTATGTCGACCCATTATCAAAATTAACCAAGCGTGAGTTAGATGTCTTAAAAGAAATTTCAGAAGGAATGACAAATAAAGAAATTGCTGACTTCCTTTTTATTTCAGAAGAGACAGTGAAAGTACATACCCGTAACCTATTGAAAAAACTTAAATCCCGCTCCCGTCTCGAAGCCACTATCATTTATCTAAAACATAGGAAAACAGAGTTCATCTAACATTGGATTCTTTCTCCACCTCTCCATTATAAAACACAATTTCCCTAAGTTTTGTCAGCAGGGAAATTGTGAGTTATCAAGAAAAGCAAATTAATTTAAAAGTGAATTAATTTCCAACATAATAAACACAGGTATTATTTATTTGGTTTACTATTTCAATTGGGCCTTATCTCTGTCTGGATAAAATCCCAAATTTCCCGCATTATGTCGGCTACGTTAAACAAAACCAAGGATCTCATCATGTCGGATACCACTTCTCATAAAGCATTCACTCTCTACGGTATCAAAAACTGCGATACCATAAAAAAAGCGCGTCGCTGGCTAGAAGACCAAGAGATCCCCTATCAATTTCATGACTATCGCGTTGATGGTTTATCTCCTGAGCTACTCCAGGCATTTATTGAACAAGTCGGCTGGGAGCCTTTGCTGAATACTCGTGGTACAACTTGGCGAAAGTTGTCTGATGAGCAAAAAGCTGCCATTAATAATACAGAGGCTGCTCAAGCACTCATGCTAGAACAACCCGCAATCATAAAACGGCCTCTCTTGATCTCAAAAACGGCAGCTTCAACAATAGAAAAGTGTTTAATCGGTTTCAAGGCCGAACAGTATCAACAATTTTTCTCGCATGACTAGATAAGGATCTCATCATGAGTTGTCCAGTAATTGATCTTGCTCAGCAGTTAATTCAGCGCCCTTCCGTCAGTCCTGATGATCAAGGCTGTCAGGAGCTTCTCATTCAGCGTCTGCAAAACATCGGTTTTACGATAGAGCGAATGCCTTTTGGTGATACTTTGAATTTCTGGGCTTATCGTGGAACGGGAGAAACTTTTGCCTTTGCTGGACATACCGATGTTGTTCCTGCTGGTGATACATCACAATGGCAAACACCTCCTTTTGAACCTGCTATCCGCGATGGGATGCTTTATGGCCGTGGTGCCGCAGATATGAAAGGTTCTCTGGCTGCTATGGTTGTGGCTGCTGAACGTTTCGTCGAGGAGTATCCTGCCCATAAAGGCCGCCTTGCTTTTCTAATCACCTCTGATGAAGAAGCCAAAGCAATAAATGGTACCGTCAAAGTCGTTGAAGCATTAATGTCCCGCCATGAGCGCCTGGATTACTGCCTGATAGGAGAACCTTCCAGCCAGCAACGTCTGGGAGATATGATCAAGAATGGACGGAGAGGCTCGTTAACTGCCAACCTGACTATTTTGGGTACTCAAGGCCATGTCGCCTATCCTCAATTGGCTGATAACCCTATTCATCGTTCACAACCCTTTTTACAAGAACTGGTTAATACAAGGTGGGATAACGGAAATGAGTTTTTCCCTGCCACAAGCATGCAAGTCGCTAATATTCAGGCAGGAACCGGTAGCAATAACGTTATTCCGGGCAAACTGTGGGTTCAATTCAATTTCCGTTTCAGTACCGAATTAACAGACGTTGCAATCCGCCAACAAGTAGAAGATATGCTGAAAAGGCATAATCTGAAATACGAACTTGAATGGTGGTTATCGGGCCAGCCTTTCCTGACCAGTAAAGGTGTCCTCGTTGATGCGGCAGTTGAATCGGTTGCTCATTATTGCGGATATAAACCGGAGCTATCAACGAGTGGCGGTACATCCGATGGGCGTTTTATTGCCAAAATGGGCGCTCAGGTTGTGGAGCTGGGGCCCATTAATGCGACTATTCATAAAACGAATGAATGCGTCAAGGTGACGGATTTACAGGAGTTAAGCCTGATTTATCAACGTATCATGGAGAAATTAATCAAATGATGACACCTGAAATGTTGACTGGCTTGTCCACAGATCATTTGGTAACCCTTGCTGGCAATCACCGTTTGCAGTTCAATGCCACCAAAGCATTTCTTGCCATGCAGAAAGATGCAGTTAAGGCAGGATTTAAGCTACAACCTGCCAGTTCATTCCGTGATTTCACACGTCAGCAAACCATCTGGAATGAAAAATTTCGCGGTCAACGTCCGGTATTAGATGATCATAGCCAACCTCTTAACATTTCAGAGATGAGCGAAGGTGAGCTTTGTGAAGCCATTCTCCGTTGGTCAGCTTTGCCGGGAGCGAGCCGTCATCATTGGGGCACCGAACTGGATGTGTATGATCCGTTCCTGCTGCCGCAAGGTAAAAAATTATTGCTGGAACCCTGGGAATATGAAGACGGAGGCTACTTTGAGCCATTGACTCATTGGCTGACAGAAAACATGTCGCATTATGATTTCTATCGCCCGTATATTCGCCATGATGCTGGCGTAGCTTATGAGCCATGGCATATCAGTTATTGGCCTATATCCCATGAGGCTGAACAATTGTTCGATGGGAACGTGCTACTGAACGCTTGGCAAGGTCGTGACATTGCCGGCATCGACTGGTTAAGAACCAATCTGTCTTATTTATTTGAAAAATATATCAAAATAGCGGATTAGAAAAATAACCAATCAGGCTCCAAGAGCCTTATGGAGGAGGCTCTTAATATCTTGGGAGGAAATACAATGTATTGGCTGATAGATTATTGGTGGGTTATTCTGTTAGTGCTCGCTGGCATTATCATTAATGCGGTAAAAGCGCTGAGGCGTGTCGACCAAAAATATTTTTTAGATAACAAGCCAAAATTACCGCCCCATCGGGATTTTAACGATCAATGGGATGACGAGGACGATTGGCCTCAACAGAATCGCAAGAAATAACCCAATCTCGCCACTGATTGGCAAGCATTTCATCTATGCTTGCCAAAGCGTGAGCCGTCTCTTCCCGCCAAAGTTTTAATAACGCCTTGCGTCCACTTAACGATAAATCGTGTGCACACTGTTCAATATCTGTCTGCTGCTGAAGATGTTTTCTTAATCCGGGCAAAGCCAAATCACTCGTCAACAATAATCTCTGTAATGCAAAATAAGAGGCGGACAAGGAACGATGAGCAAATGCAAAACCAGCCAACTCCTGCCAGTCACTGGCATTGAGCCGTTCATCGTTATCGTGCTCAATCGGCAAGGCAAAGCCAAGTAACAACGCCAATCCACTGGCATCACGAGATAATTGTTGCTGTGCCAATTGAGCAAAACGTTTACCTTGCCCGCTCAACGGTAAGATCGCCATTGCTGTATAACAACCACTGCTCGCTTCCCGATGGGTTCCCATTCTGACCAGCCGAAAACCACATTTTTGCCAAAGTGCCCAAAGCTCGACGGTATAGCCAAAACTGACAGAAAGAAAATCCAATTTGTGTTTTCTCGCTTCCTGACACTGATGAGCTATCAAATGTTGTGCAATGCCACGGCGGCGATATTGTGCTTGCACGGCAATACGGCTAATTCTCTGTGATCGCATAACCGCAGCTTGTGGAAATCCGCCGTGAGCTGCCAAGGATTGAGCGACCAGATTTCCCCTCGGGCGACGCCTTCCTGCCCATATTTCGTGTGCAAGTATTTGTGATAAACCACCTTCATTCACCAACCACATTGCTCCAACCAATCGGGGTTCATTCACTGCTAAACCAGACATGGCAGACAAAAATGTCATCCCATTGCCATCCAACAATCGGCGTAAATCAAGGGGCGATGTGCGATAATGTGCGCTGGTCAATAACCCATAGAATTGACGCAATAATGCGGGTTGTTGTAACCACATGGGTTGTTCAATAGGGTAAAGGCGCAGATCTTTTTCAATATTAAAGTGAGCTGGTGGCTCATTAAGCTGTAATCTATCATTAAATAATAGCGCGCTATCCAACCAGGATTCCAACGGATCATTTTCAGCCCAGCGCATTGGTGTTTTCAATTCACGAACATGGCAATCAGGCAGGGCAGCACAGAGCTTTAACAAAAAACCACGCCCGGTTCCCTCATATCCCTGAACCGTTGAAGTTAACAACACTCGAGGAAAGTGGCGGATCAATTCGGCCAATTGTGGTGTTGGGATCGCCGCTGCTTCATCAATCAATAACCAATCAGCGTCATTTTTATTTCCCGGTCCATCCTTTTTCAATCGACAATACTTCAATAAATTATCTACCGCCCAGAATGGCATCTCTTGCTCTGAAATACCGGAGTAACATCGAATGACTTCTGTTGTGATTTTTGCGGGTGCACACAGCCAACACGTACCTTGCCAATGCCGTACCAACATTCCGGCCAGAGCAGACTTTCCTCGTCCGCGTGGGGCAGTGATTACCCAAACTCCGCCTGATGACTGCAACAATTCTTCAAGAAGCATTTGCTGACTAACCGTTGGATTTCCATCAGGCATCTGCCACAAGCCAGTCTGACGCAATGGTTGTAATTGAAGGGGAGTATCTTGTTGCCAGAGTAATACGTCAGGACAGGAGAGGAGCTGCCGCTGGATATGCCGGATAAAATTAGGTGTCGGGATGACTCCCGCCGATTCATTCCAGCGAATACTGTCTGTATCAGGCCATTCTGCCCATTGTGACCAAACGGGTACACGCATCACCAGCCAACTGCCTGCTTTTAACGTGCCTGCCAATATTGCCAATGCTTCAGCGTTAAAACCATTCGTTGCATCAAAAACGCCATGCAAAAATTCACGTCCAAGTAAACTAACCGCTTTCGTTGGCTCGATAGCATCAGGCCCACAAGATGAAACTGTTAACCAATCTCCTTGAAATTGTTCTTTTAGTTGTCTAACAATCCATTCACTCCATTGAGGGTTACCACTCAATACCACTAAGCAGCGCTGCCCTTGTTGTTGCATCTGTGTCTGCAACACGTCCCATGCACTATCCAACATAACTATCATTCAACATAATTATCATCCAACATAATTATCCCAGCGTAGTCGCTAAGTGATCATGATTTGCCAATCATGATTGACAGAATACCGGCAGCAATCAACGGCCCGACAGGAACGCCTCTAAACAGAGCAACGCCCAATACGGTACCAACCAATAACCCTGCGACGGTTGAAGGCTGGCCGGACATTAAAGCAACACCCCGGCTTCCTAACCATGAAACCAAGATACCAACAGCAATCGCCAGCAGGGATTTCCAATTCAAGAAAGAGCTGAAGATTTCCTGTGCAGAGATTTTTCCACTTGCGATAGGCGCCATGACTCCAATAGTCAGAATCAAGACACCTATCGTCAAACCGTGTTTTTCCACCCAAGGAAAAAATTGACTCAATGGTGTAATGCGAACGACTAGCAGAAATAACATGGCAAGTGTCACTGTCATGTTATGACTGATAATACCAAGCCCTGCTAACACGAGCAAAATCAGCAAAGTAGGATCAATATGGTCCATAAATATTTATTTCCCAGAAAATAACATTTGATTATTTTTAAATCAGAAAACAATGAGTTGATTATATTAAAACCAGAAAATATGTATTCTGGCACCGGCAGGATAATAACTTAAAATTTCTGCACTTACTTAAAATTATTCATATTCACTAAATTGGGTAAATGGTATATCGACGCGTAGTTTGTTAACATTCTTGCTTAAATAATAACATTAATAAATAATTACCCATCCAAATCAAGGTGAAACTTTGTTTCTTGGTAGCGGAAAATATTACAACGTGGGCAATTTATTCATAACGTCAGTAACAAGCCGGCCTTATTGTGCTTTACTGATAAACACCAACATTTTTATCAAGGTGAATGCAGAAAGGTTGTAAGGAATGCCTTGCAAACAGGAAGCGTTCGTATAAACGATATGAGAAGACTGACATTCTTTATTTTAATCTGTATTTCCTTAGCGGGTTGTACAACACAATGGGTACCTGCAACAAGTAGTCCTACTCCTTTTAATGAAGCGACTACAGAATGCAATCAATTGGCATTGAGACTGTTTCCTGTAAAAAATGAAGTTGCCCAAAGATCAGAACTCAGGACAGTACGACAGCCCTGTGCGAATGGAAGCCAATGCGGGAAAGACGGTTATTACACTCAGAGTATTCCCATGACTGAAAGCTATGTGATCGATGTTAATCAGAGTTCAAGAAACAACACCTATAATAATTGCATGCAGCAAAAAGGCTGGAAGCAGAAAATCAAATACCTGCTTTAACGTTGACTAAAGGCACAAGATGATGACAGGATGCCCTTGAAATTAGTAAGGGCATCCTTTTATTTTAAGCAATATTCTTTAAGTAATCGTTTGCGTCATTAATCCAAAATAACGCCAATACGATGTGCAACCTCTTCATACGCTTCAATCAAACCACCAAGGCTCTGACGGAAGCGGTCTTTGTCCATTTTATCCATTGTTTGTTGATCCCACAGACGGCTGCCATCCGGTGAAAATTCATCACCCAATACGACTTTGCCTTTGAACAGACCAAACTCCAATTTGAAATCCACCAGAATCAAGCCGGCATCATCAAACAGCTTACTCAGTACTTCATTGGCCTTGTAACTCAGGCGTTTCATTTCAGACAAGTGTTCTTTGCTAACCCACCCAAATGTTTCACAGTAGGATTCATTGACCATCGGATCATGTTTAGCATCGTCTTTCAAGAACAGGTCAAACAGTGGCGGATTAAGTACCATCCCCTCTTCTACCCCAAGACGTTTCACCAGAGAGCCCGCAGCCCGGTTACGAATAACACACTCAACAGGCACCATATCCAGCTTTTTCACTAAGGATTCATTATCTGACAGAAGTTGTTCCATTTGCGTCGGAATGCCCGCTGCTTCGAGTTTATTCATAATGAAATGATTGAACTTATTATTTACCATTCCCTTACGATCAAACTGTTCAATGCGTTCACCATCCAATGCTGATGTATCATTACGGAATTCCAGTACAAGCAGGTCAGGATTATCAGTGGCGTACACTGTTTTTGCTTTTCCACGATACAACTCAGCTTTTTTCTGCATCTTATACTCCAGAAATGTGACTTCTTTAAACGTAAAAAATTAAACGAAAAATTTCACCCAAAAATTAAAGGGACCCAAGGCCCCTTTAAATATTACTTACTTGTGGATTTGCTGAATACGGCTTCCAGCACAGCCACCAATTGATCATTTTCAGATTGAGTCAGCGGCTTACCTTTTTCGCTGATAAATTGCAGGCTGCTTCGGTTATCCAAATCACCTACCTGTAGCTTGTAATTTCCTTCGCTGATAGAAGGCGCTTCTACACCCAATGCTTTCCAGTTAGAAGAACTGAGACCTTTGTAAGTTACGGCTATCGCTCCTGTAGAACGAGTACGATCCGTCACTTGCATACCTACACTTTCTAATGTGTACGGCAATCTGTTCCAGACGACATTGTATGGCGCACGAACAATAATTCTTGGTAATCCGGTATTATCGCTACCGCTCTGTACGGATAACGCACCCGAATCTTTGGCACTATTTTGACTTGACTCTTCCTGCTGCTGACTTAAATCACTCGCTAATTCATTAAGCATCAATACCGTGTAACGTTGAATTTCTACCGGATCGGTGACTTCCTTTTCGCCCAGTTTCAATCCCTCATTGGAAACAGACAGGGCTGTTTGATAACCTTGCTGGGTAACCGAGATACGGTAACGCCCCTGATAAGGAATATTTTCATCTGCCCGTGCCCATGTAATCCAATCAGTTGTCAACGTTTGTGCAGCATCATCTTTCTGACTGATATGATAACCTTTCTTCGTCAACAGATTGTTTACCTGTGACCACAACTTGCTGTATTCCGGGTTATTTTCAAGCAACAATTTACTGCTTTTTGCGCTATTTTCAATGCGGGACCCCGTCAGTAACGCAAGGGCCTGCAATGGCGGGCGAATATCCAGGTTTTTACCCACTGCACTTGTTGAAACCACTGCCGGAACATTATATTCACTGTTTTGCAACGGCAATATCATTCCCGCAGGGATATTCAGTGCTTTCAACGGGGGAGTTTCGAGATAAGATTCATCCCCGCTTACCTGACGTTTATAGCGCTGATCGCTGGAGCAGGCTGCCAAAAAAACTACCAATGACAGTCCAGCAACCTTCATGACCTTCGATTTTTGCAATAATGTTGCCATTAAAATTCCCTAAAATTTACAGTAATCCAGCTATTTTCAAGGCGTTACCAACTGAAATTTGCCCTTCCTGCGTTAGCGGAATCATTGGCAAACGCAGAGTATCATCAGTAATCAACCCCAATTGACGGCAGGCCCACTTGGCTGGCGTCGGGCTGGGTTCAACAAATAATTGATGATGCAATTCCATTAACTGGCTGTTCAAGCCACGGGCTGTCAAAAATTCGCCCTGCTCAGCCAATTCACATATCCGTGCCATTTCTGCCGCTGCAACGTTCGCTGTCACAGAAATAACCCCTCTTCCACCAAGCTGCATGAAATCGACAAAGCTTACATCATCACCACTCAGCAAAATGAAATTTTCATCATTAACCAATGCTTGGATTTGACTGACACGACTTAAGTTCCCCGTCGCTTCCTTAATTGCAACAATATTTTCCAATTTCGCCAAACGGGCAACCGTCGATGGCAGTAAATCACATCCGGTACGAGATGGCACATTATACAGAATTTGTGGTAAGTCGGTATTCTCAGCTATCGCCTTATAATGCAGATATAAGCCTTCCTGTGACGGCCTATTATAATAAGGTGTCACAGACAGGCAACCCGCAACGCCTGTGTTTTCGAAACGGCCAGTCAGTGAAATGGCTTCTGCCGTAGCATTTGCGCCTGTTCCGGCAATCACAGGTATACGCCCATCAGCCACTTCTAACGTTGTCAGTACGACTTCAACGTGCTCATCGTGACTAAGTGTTGCACACTCCCCCGTTGTACCAACAGACACAATCGCAGATGTACCACTGGCGATATGATAATCAACTAATTTTTTCAAACTGGCCTTATCAATCTGACCAGTTGAATTCATCGGAGTTATCAATGCAACTATACTGCCTGTAAAATCAGAGTGATTGCTTACCATTGCCATTTCCCCTTAATTAAAACCTTAAACTGCAAAGTGAGAAGTTCATGGTACTTCCTTGTTATACAGAAGAAAACTCCTTACACACTCGATTTCAATGAATTTTGTTAATACCAAGTGTAGTCGATTAAACAGAGATTATAATCGTGCTTCCCCAACAAATGCGATTGACCTTCTCTTGATCATTTTTTATGTTTAGGCAACAACACAGCAGACACCTATTACAATTAAAAGGAAAATCGCTTTGCCAACATCAGAACAACATTTTTTAGTGATCACAGCTTTGGGTACGGATCGTCCCGGCATTGTCAATACTATCACCCGTCTTGTCAGTACATGCGGTTGTAATATTGAAGATAGCCGTCTGGCAATGTTTGGCGAAGAATTTACTTTTATCATGTTGCTGTCTGGTAGCTGGAATGCCATTGCCCTGATAGAGTCAACTTTGCCGCAAAAAGGCGCAGCGCTTGAATTACTCATTGTGATGAAACGTACCCGATGTGGTATCCAGACAAAATTTCCTTCGACCATTACCGTCAAAGTAGATATCGATGATTCACCAGGCATTGTTGAACGTTTTACCAGCCTGTTTACCGCTCAAAATCTTAATATCGCTGAACTGGTCTCAAAAACCCATCCCGCTGAAGGAAATAACTCTGCCCGCCTGGAAATCCAAATTACAGGTCATCACCCATTGAGTGACAATGGTACGATATTTAAAGAAACGTTTTATCAACTATGTAAAGAATTAAATGCACAAGGCAGTATTATCGTACAAAATCATCTAAATGTTTAAAAAAGAGACGATTGATTGCTCTTTAAAAGCCCGATAAAGTTCTTCACCTTATATCCCTCGTCCGCATTGGGTGAGGGTTTATGGCGTTTTCCGCTAAATGTTTTCCAAATAAAGGCATCAGCATAAAAGTATCAACACATTAATCTCACAGCCGGAACTTTTACTGACTTTCCGCTGCAACATGCTCTGTCAGTAATGAGTGATTCACCGCATACTTCACTTGCCATGCTTTTGGGTTGATCAAATAATGTTGCCGGAAACGTTTAGAAAAGTGGCTTGGACTGGAATAACCCACTGCGGCAGCAACCTCAATGACACTCATTCCTTTCTTCAATAAATCCTCCGCCGTGGTCATACGAACATTTTCCAGATATTGATGGAAAGTACGAAAGACAACTGCACGGAACCCTTCTTTTAATTTCCGTTCATTCAAACCAACGGCTTTTGATAACGATTTTATTGTCCAAGGGTAATGATAGTCGCTGTTAATTATTTTTATTGCATTGTAAACAGCCCGGCGCTGCAAGCCATTAATTACACTATATTGGCAATCATAAATTTGAGCTGTTACACAAGCGAGTATTTCTAACGCCTTTGCCTTTAAATACACCTTCCTGACACTACCATTTAATTGACATTCCTCTATCTGATTGACTATCTGCATAAATGGTGGGTAGATAGGACGGGCCATCATTAAGGCATCACTATAGCTGACATTTTTTTCAAAACCCGCCGTTAATTTGGCAAAGGATGGCAATTCCTGAGCTTCAATTTCGTTCAGAGAAAAACGGATATCGAGAATATGCCATGTCCCGCAGCCAAAGAAATTCATGCCACGTGTCATTTTAGGCGAATAAAAAAGTATCATTGTTCCCGGATTAATATCTAAAACATCGCCGTTCTCAATCGCCATTTTTCCTTTTCCACTCAGAACAAAAGCAATTGATACCGTCGGTGGTCCTTCGCAATATTCTGTGAAATCTTTATTGAGCTCTAGACGAATCCGGTTTATGTGAATTCCGTCAGATAATTCCTCAGTGAGCAATGAAGGATTTGTATTATTTCCCTCCACTGGTGAGTGCATAAAATTGCAATGGCCAGCAGAGAAAACTCTCAATTTCTCGCTATAGATCGTCTTCATGAGATCCCCTGTAAAATTAGCATCAGAAACTATTTCAGAAGCAATTTACACTGTAAAAACAACATGTTGTGTATAAAAAAGCATTATGCTTTTATTTTATATATATATTACATAATGTAAATATAACGCAACTTATCATTAATGATAATCATTATCAATAGTACGCATTGCGCTACTTTTGTCCCTATCCCGTTAGCTCTACTTTTCTACTCTCGATAGTCTCCTTTATATGTTTTTGTTTTACGCACTGTAAAACATGATTTGGAAGGGCTTTGAAGAGTACTGATATGAAAAAGAAATATGCTAAAGCATCTGTCTTATGTTGCCTGATTTCACCTGTGGCTTGGGCGGAACATTCACCCGAAGCTAAAGAAGATGTTTTGATCGTAACAGCTAATAAACGAGAAGAAGCACTAAATAAAATTGACAGCAGTGTTTTGGTTAAAACTGGCGAAGAACTTGAGCAAGCGGGCATTACCCAAGTACAGGATCTTGAGCGGGCTTTCTCAGGCTTGCAAATCCGCTCCCGCGGTAACCGAGCCTATTCTGCAACCACAATTCGGGGTATCAGCTCACCCGATTACTATTCACCTTCCGTTCGAATTTATGTTGATGGCGTTCCCCAAGATCACCAGTTTCTGACACAAGAATTAATCAATGTAGAACGCGTAGAATTATTACGTGGCCCTCAAGGCACATTATATGGCGGGAACGCCCAGGCAGGGGTTATCAATATTATTACCCGTTCCCCAAAAGAAGGCCCTTGGCTTAACCTTTCCGGTAATTATTCTAAGCTGAAACAGGGAGGTTCTTTCAGCGGATCAATTCCTCTTATTGACGACATTCTTTATGGTAGTGCCAGTCTGCGCTGGGTAAAAGAGCCCGGACAAATTGATGCCCCAAATCGTGGCGACAAAAATATTGACTCCAGCAAAACCTGGCTCGGTAAAGGGCAATTGACATTTGCTCCAGAAGATTCCCCTTTCAGTGCTGAACTTAGCTTTGCCCATGAAGATCTTAATTCACACGAAGAGCTTTATTTAACCGACGAACAATTCCGTCGGAAAGAATACGATGGCCCTATTCCTGATCTAACGCGTCGGGTTAACAGTTATGCACTGAAAGCTGAATATGATTTCGGCGATCATTCATTAACCAGTGTCACTTCCTATCAGGAGCGCGATCTTTCCCGTAATTTCATCGGGGGTAAATGGAAAGAGAAACACCACGCGACAACCCAAGAGCTGCGCCTGAAATCCAGCTATTCAAATGGAATTACCAGTGTTCTCGGTGGCTGGTTTTCTGATGAAAATAATAAACACCATATCGGCGGCTATGCCGGTTACTATGGCGCTGCCTCTAACACAATAAAAGCAAAATCACTGGCACTGTTTGGTGAAGTTAAATTACCGGTTGCTTCTCAATGGGATCTGACGCTTGGCGGTCGTTTGTCACATGAAAAATCGCAGATAGCCTATGCAGGCCGTTCCGGCGTGATGGCGATTGACGCTTTTAATAACCAAGTTTCCAACAATGAATTCACACCTAAGGCGGCTCTGGGTTGGCAGTTGACACCAGATAACCGTCTCTATGTTTCGGCAACTAAAGGTTATAAACCTGGCGGGTTCAATAACATTGTTTCTGCCGCCAATGATAGGAAGCCTTACGATACCGAAACCTCAGACAATTATGAACTCGGCTGGCATACGTCGTTCTTTGATAATGCGATGACGTTAAACAGTGCTGTTTATTACATTCGCTCTAAAGACAAACAGATTTATGTTGGCCCTGTTGGTATGCAGTCCATTCGCAATGCTGG
This sequence comes from Xenorhabdus miraniensis, assembly GCF_002632615.1. The sequence goes on along the minus strand of NZ_NITZ01000003.1, from coordinate 317,369 downwards.
CAAAGCGGAAAGTAAAGGTATTGAGCTGAGCAGCCAGATTAGGCCAATACAAGGACTCAGAATTTCGCTTGGTGGTAATGTCGGTAAATCCAATTTCACTCATGCGACCGATACAACAGCTGGCATCAGTTATAACGGTAAACGCCTGCCTTACGCACCCGATGTCATGCTCAATGCAAGTTTCGATTACCTGATTGATCAAACATTATTACCCGGAAATCTCTATTTAAATGCCGGTGCCCGCCACTATTCAAAAAGCTACTTTAATGAAGCGAATACCCTTGAACAAGGAGCATATACCCTCTATGACGCTGCATTAAGTCTGGAAATGGCCCATGGCGTCAGTGTAAAACTCTATGGCGAAAATCTGGGTAACAAAAAGTACCGTGTTTCTGGTTTCCAACTAGGAAACAATATGTACATGATCAGTAAGGGCTTGAATGTCGGGCTGGATGTGAGCGTTGCATTATGACGAACAATACCTCGACGGACAATACCTCGGCAAACAATACCTCGACGGACAATCTCTTACCCCCTCGTTATATCTCGTTGCTACTTCTGACTTTGGCTGGTGTTTACACCATCCAAAGCACCATCGGTATGTTTACGTTACAAAGCATGCCTGCATTTCTGCGCAGCCACGGTGTCACCCCGGATAAGATAGGGTTACTTTATCTGTTGATGTTACCTTGGGCGTTCAAATTTCTCTGGGCTCCTATTGTAGAACGCTATCGCAAATCAGGCTTGGGGGATACCAATCCCCGCCGCATCATGCTCTGCGGTAATCTGTTAATTGCCCTGCTTTTTGGTTCGATATCATTGGCAAAACCTGCCGAACATATGCCGCTGATTATCGCGGCTCTGTTTCTGATTACACTTGTCCTGACCGTAGTCGATACCACCACTGATGGTCATGCTATCGATCGGTTATCACCACAGCATCGCCCCTGGAGCAATGTCATGCAGGTTGGGGGAAGTTATCTGGGCGCCATTATCGGCAGCGGCCTGTTTCTATATCTTACTTCACTGTATGGCTGGCATATCGGTGCAGGCATGTTAGTCATCGTGATCCTATTGATGTCACTGCCTATTTTGTTCATTCGAGGATCTCAGGAAAAGAAAGAGCCGGGTGTTGCAAAAGCTTCGGTAAAACCATCCCTAAAGAATGCTTTACGCCGTACTCCGGTTAAACAGGCACTGGTTTTAATACTGCTATGTATGATTGGTACCCGCCTGTCACTTGGCATGTTTTCCCCATTTTTGGTCGATCGTGGAGTCGATTTAACCCAACTTGGCATCATTGCTGCCAGTGGTGGTGCATTAGCCGGATTATCCGGTGTCCTGCTTGGCGGCATCATTGTACGTAAATCAGGCGCCATTCAAACATTATTGGGCCTCATGCTGCTTGAATGTATGGTACTGGTTGGTATTTTCTGGCTTGCCCAACAACCAGAAGCTCCCCTATCCCTGCTCTCAGCTGCATACGTCTTCATCACGTTAATCACCGCTGCCAAATTTGTTGCCTTGTATACCCAGATGATGTCTCTGGCAGCAAGCGCACAATCTGGTGTGGATTTTGCGTTGATGCAATCCGCAGATATGAGCATTGCAATCATCTGTTCAATGGCAGGTGGACTGATTGTGACCAAAGCAAGCTACGCCTCCCTTTTCGCTCTTGCATCGTTCTTCACCCTCGCAGGCCTGTTCTGGACATTACACAAGCGCCGCGATTTCCAAAAGGAAAACTTATATGCTCAGTAATGACTCTTCTGCTCAGAGCTCACCAGAGCAGCGCGCTGCTGATGCCGGTGTCATTAAAGAGTTGTGGAATCTGATGAGCCCATATCGCACCCTGAGTTACGTTGCTATTGCACTTGCTATTGTTTCCGCAGGGCTGCAAATACTACCGGCAGCGGTTGCCGGGCTGATTACCCAATCTATCTATGACGGGCAATATGACACGTTACTGAGTTACGGCATCATGTTATTGGGTTTCACTTTTGCCGCCATGTTGACGTTCAGTGGTTCGACGTTTGTTGCTCATTTGATTGCCGCCGATGTTCAGGCTGATGTTCGTCGTAACATCAGCAATAAGTTGAAATCCGTTCCTTTAGGCTTCTTCATGCTGACTGACAGCACTGAAATAAAGAAGATGATGTTAGATGACGTCGAACAGCTTGAGGATGGTATTGCCCATATTATTCCAGAAATGTCAGCAACCTTGTTTGGTCCACTGATCGCATTGAGTGTCATGTTGGCCATTGATTGGCGATTGGCATTAGCGGCATTCGCCCCAACTTTGGGAGCTTGTTTATTATTCATCTATATTCAGATGAAAGTTCAAACTACCACTCAGCGCTTTTATGCAGCCCAAAACCGTATCGCTTCAACAATGGGTGAAGTGATAAATGCCATTCCGGTGGTGAAAACTTATTCAGGCGGCAAGGTTGCACTACAGCGAGCCGAAGATGCTTTTACCGCCCTGACACGGGTTATTGATGTTTGGATTGAGAAAGTGCAGGTCAAATCCAGTCGGTTTTTTGTGTTGTCCAGCGCTAATCTGTTGTTTGTACTTCCTTTGGCAGTCTGGTTATTTAACCGACAAGAAATCGCTTTATTTGAGTTCACTTTCTTTATTCTGGCTGCTATGGCATTCGGCAATATTGCCTCATCCATGTTTGCTGTAATGACCCGTTTACAACAACAAGAGGCGTTGATCACACGTTATCGTTGGTTAATGAATCAACCTGAACTCGCGCCATGTACTCAGAGCCAAACGCCTGCCGATCATAGTGTTACGCTGCATAACGTCAGTTTCACCTATCAAAACGAACAGGATAATGTCTTAAATAACATCTCGTTTTCTGTACCTGCCGGAAGTTCACTGGCCCTGGTGGGCGCCAGTGGTTCGGGTAAATCCACGGTAGCCAACCTGATTGCCCGTCTTTGGGACCCGCAACAAGGTAAAATTACTGTTGGTGGGATTGATATTCGCAACATGGATGAACCAACCCTGCGCAATAACATCTCTTTTGTTTTCCAACGGGTATTTCTGTTCAACGATACGATAGCCAATAACATACGACTGGCCCGTCCTGATGCTTCACAAGCTGAAGTTGAAGCAGCGGCCACCGCAGCACAAGCACATCAATTTATCCAACAGTTACCACAAGGCTACAACACCGTGCTGAACAACGGTATCAGCTTATCTGTGGGGGAAAAACAGCGTATCGCCGTTGCCGCAGCTATCCTGAAAAATGCGCCAATTCTTGTCTTGGATGAAGCCACAGCCTATGCCGACCCAGAATGTGAAAAAGAGATGCAACAAGCACTTAATGCGCTTTGTCACACTGAGACAGGCCGCAATAAAACCGTGATTGTTATTGCCCATCGGCTGCCAACTATCCGTCATCTTGATCAAATGCTGGTCTTGGATCAAGGACAAATCATTGAGCAAGGAACCCATGATGAACTGGTCACACAGCAAGGCGCATACGCCAGACAATGGGCAGCTTGGCGGGGAGAAGATACCGAAACAGGAGTAAATTATCATGGGATTATTTAATCGCCTCCAGCAACATCTGTCACCAAAACTACAACGGGTTTGGTTCAGCGGGTTGTTATATAAGCAACTTGATACCATAGCGATTATTGCTCAACTTGCTATCGCAGCTTGGGCCATCACTCATCTGGGAGAAACTTATCAGAAGGAAAGTGGCAACGATATGCTGCCACTTATTACACTGACGTTATTGGTTATTTTATTATTGCTGCGGTTCGCTTTTATGAGTCGCGCATTACGTAAGCTCACCATTACTGCTTATGGACTAGGTATAGAAATTCGTCGTTCTTTGCTACAACGACTGGTTAATATGTCTGTAGCAACAATTCGGGGATTGAGTGCCGGAAAAATAGCACTGACACTATCTGAAGATGTGCAATGGCAGGAAAATCAATCAGCCTATACCACCCCACAGATAGTCTGTCAGATTATAATGCTGACCCTCATCTATCTGGCTTTATTCTGGTTTGATTGGGTTGTTGCTGGCAGTGCACTATTGGTATTGATGGTTGGGTTACTCATTCTGGGCGCTATTCGTCAAAAGCTAAATGAGATACTGCGTCGACGGGCAGTTATGATGGCTGGCGTATCCGAAGCGATCGTAGAGTATGCACAAGGCATGGCCTTTATCCGTGCAGCAGCGACTACGACAACGGTAGAACAACGTTTTGACCAGGAAATTGAACAATTACGTGTCGCATTCCGTCGTGGAATATTCAAAAGCATACCGCTACTGAGCCTGTTTTACATCATTATTGATACTAGCGTGGTCGTTGGCATTCTGGCTGGTGCCCTGCGCTTTAATACACCGGGAGCACTCACTCTCCCAGAAATGCTCACCACTATTCTTCTGCTGTTTGCCACGATTACCCCTCTGCGCGGGATTATTCCCCTGATCAATGTGACTGCCCTGACCCAAGTCGGCGAAACACATATTGCAGAGATAGAGGCTGTCGCAACGCAAGTTTCCGGGCCATTAGCCGCTCCCGCCAAATATGATGTTGAAGTGGACAATATCTCATTTAGCTACCCTGGAACTAGCCAGCCGGCTATTCAAAATGTTTCATTTTATGCGCCACAAGGCAGTATGACCGCCATTGTAGGGCCAAGCGGCAGTGGTAAATCCACACTGGCCTATTTATTGCTCTCTTTCTATCAACTGGATAAAGGTGAGATCCGTCTGGGTGGAAACCCTGTCCATCATTACCAGACTCAGGCACTGTATGACACCGTTACAATGGTGTTCCAGGAAACGGCACTATTTCAGGATACTGTCGCTAATAATCTCCGTTTGGGTGATCCGAATGCGACTCAGTTGGAACTGGAAAAGGCTGCACGTCTTGCCAATATTCACGATACGATTATGGCATTACCACAAGGGTACGATACACCTTTGGGTGTGGATGGCGGTACGCTGTCTGGCGGTGAGCGCCAGCGCCTTGCCATTGCCCGCGCTCTTCTAAAACAATCTCCTGTTTTATTCCTTGATGAAGCCACAGCTTCACTGGACCCCGAAAATGAGCAATTGATACAAGAAGCGTTTGATTCTCTTACGCAGAATAAAACCGTCTTTGTCATTGCCCATCGGTTAAGCACGATAGTCCGCGCTGATCAAATATTGGTAATGGATCATGGAACTCTTTGTGATAGCGGTACCCATGACGAATTACTAAGACGTTGTCCACTTTACCAATCTCTTTGGAAAAATCACCTTGGTTCAGAAGAGCATTGGCATTTACACCCCAAAATACACCCCAAAATACACCCGAATAAAGTGTGATCCACCCATTATCTGACTTATTACGTAACCGCCATTTTTACAGGATTTCTTCATGCACACGGACCTTTTCTCCCTAGATTCGCTGCGCCAGCTCATATCTGGTCTGTTTAATCAAAAAAATATTCTGGTGGACGATAATGACGATTTAATTCGCAAGGGGCTGGATTCAATGCAAATAATGGCATTGCTGAACCAGCTTAGACGTCAAGGGCATCGCGTCACTTTGCGCGAACTTTACCAAAAACCAACCCTGCATGCCTGGAGCCAGCTTTTACAACGCCAGACACCTGTTGCTCACACAGTACCGCAAGATACAGCTCCACAGCCACTGATTGCAGATGCCCATCCATTCCCGTTGACGGCAGTCCAACATGCTTATTTTGTTGGACGTTCACCGGAACAAACCTTGGGGGGAGTCGGATGCCATCTGTATCAGGAATTTGATGGTGTTGGGCTGAAACCTGAACAGTTAGAAGCGGCGATTCATGTACTGATTCAACGGCATCCGATGTTGCGCGTTCGTTTTTTGCCAGATGGCCGTCAACAAGGCATGACCAGTGCTTACTGGAAAAAACTCACTGTTCACGATCTACGTAATCTGGCAGTAAGTGAACAGCAACAAGCGCTGAACAACCTACGTGAACAGCTCAGTCACCGGGTATTACAAGTTGAAGAAGGAGAAACTTTCGATATTCAGCTTAGTCTGTTTGGTGATAATCAACATCGTCTGCATACCAATATCGATTTACTGATCATGGATGCTGCCAGTTTCAGTCTATTCTTTACCGAACTGGCAGCATTAATTGCCAAACGTAGCCTGCCTGCAATTCCTTCTGGCTATGATTTTTGCAGTTATCTAACACAATATCAGACCCAATTTAAGCAGGCCCGACAAGAAGCAGAAGTCTTCTGGCGTAACCGGTTAGACATTCTGCCACTTGCTCCTCAACTGCCTTTGGCTCAAGACCCTGCCCTAATAAAAAATGTCCTGATTCAGCGCAGACGTTTTCGTTTAGCGCCAGAACATTGGGAACGATTTAAGCAGCTCGCCCAACAAAATGGGGTTACGCCAACGATGTCATTGGCGACCGCATTTGCGGCTTTATTATGTCGCTGGAGCAGTGCAACACGCTTGTTGTTCAACCTAACGCTATTTGACAGGGCTCCGCTGCATACCGCAGTTGATAACATGCTGGCCGATTTTACCAACATTCTGCTGTTGGATATTCCTGGTGATAATTTACCGTTCTGCCAATTGGCACAGGATGCACAGGCAACATTTGCCGAAGCTTACGAACATCGTCACTGGTCTGGTGTAGAAGTTCTGCGTGAACTCAAGAAACGAGGCAACCATCCACACGGCGCACCCATTGTGTTTACCAGCAATTTAGGCCGCCCTTTATATGGTGAAAATACCCGTGATGTTCTGGGAAAACCAAGTTGGGGAATATCACAAACACCTCAGGTATGGCTGGATTTCGTTGCATTTGAGCATGAAAACGCTCTGAATATTCAGTGGGACAGCAACGATGAACTCTTTCCTGATGGCTTAATGGATACCTTATTCACCGCCTATCAGGAACTGATTGAAAACCTGACGGAAAACGCGGCGCAGTGGAACCAAAAGCTGCCAGATTTGATGCCCGAATCGCAATCCCATTTGCGGCACCAAATCAATAACACGGTTAAAACACTACCCAATGCCCTGCTGCATGAAGAGGTGTTCATACAGGCAGAACGCACACCCAATGCTGTTGCTTTGGTGACTCATAATAACAAAATGAGTTATGGCGAACTCAGTCTGGCAGCCCGCCGATTAGCCGCTGTACTGCAAAATATGTCGGTTATGCCGGGAGATCGGGTTGCCATTAGTATGGAAAAAGGTATCGGACAAATTGTCGCTGTATTAGCAATACTTTATGCTGGCGGTGTTTACGTCCCGGTTCCTTTCGATCAACCCTTAAACCGACGTCGTGTTATCTGTGAAAGTGCCGGGATCAATGTTGTTATTATTGACTCTGAACAACAGAATAGTTCTTGGTCACAGAATAGTTCTTGGTCACAAAATAGTTCTTGGTTACAAAATAGCTCTTGGTCACAAGATATACATTGCATTTCCTGGCATCAGAATGAGCAATTACTGCCTTTAGCAAACATGGCTGAACGTGCCGTGACTGATCCGGCTTATATCATCTATACCTCTGGTTCAACCGGAATGCCAAAAGGTGTGGTTATCAGCCATCAAAGCGCACTTAATACCTGTCTGGACATCAATCACCGTCATCATGTTCAAAGCAGTGACCGATTGTTGGCACTCTCTGCCCTGCATTTCGACCTCTCCGTTTATGATATTTTCGGCATCCTCAGTGCCGGAGGGGCGCTGGTATTAATTAACGAAGCCCAGCGCCGCGACCCATCAACCTGGGAAATGCTGATCGAGCAGCACAATGTTACGTTATGGAATAGCGTGCCGGCATTGTTTGATATGTTACTAACCTATTGCGAAGGGATGGAGGTAGATGCGCCGAAAGCTCTTCGTACCGTGATGTTATCCGGGGACTGGATCGGCTTGTCACTGCCTGAACGTTACCGTGCGTTCAATCCTGATGGTGTGTTAAGTGCGATGGGCGGTGCAACGGAAGCCGCTATCTGGTCGAATGAATACATCGTCAAAGGGATTAACGCACAATGGCGCTCTATTCCTTATGGTTATCCTTTGGCTAACCAACGTTACCGTGTAGTGGGTGAAGATGGCCGTGATTGTCCTGACTGGGTTGTCGGTGAACTTTGGATTGGTGGTGCCGGTGTAGCATTAGGCTATTTTAATGATGAAGAACGCACTTCCGCCCAATTTGTCATTGATCAGGGAGAGCGCTGGTACCGTACGGGTGATCTGGGCTGCTACCATCCCGAAGGCTGGCTTGAATTTATGGGACGCCGCGATAGCCAGGTGAAAATTGGTGGCTACCGAATTGAGTTAGGAGAAATTGATGCGGCCCTCAATCAAGTAATCGGTATCAATAAAGGGGTTGCCTTAGCTCATGGCGAAAAAGAGAAATCGCTGGTGGCATTCCTTGAGTTGGAAGGCGATACTTTATGCCAACGTGTAACTCGTGCCCCACAATTACCCACAAACTATCGTGATCTGTTTCCCGCAGCGCGGGCAATAACCGATGATAACAGTGAGCCACAAGTTGCACTATTTCTGCTGGAACATCTGTCACGTCACGGCATGACGTTTACTTCACCCCAGTCGTTCAGCGATTGTCTGAAATATTATCAGGCTCAACCGGAATACCATAACTGGTTTGCCCGTATGTTGACGTATCTTTGCCAATGTAATCTATTGGCTGAGTCCACACATCATGTATATCAGATCGTCGTGTCCCCCACTACATTCAATACCCCCACTATATTCAATAGTGAAGCAGGATGTATCCCCGAACGCTGGCATTCTGTACTACACAGTATTCTTACCGGACAACAGACAGCAGTCACATTGCTCGATGATCCGCAATTCGCACCGGAACAACAGCTCTTCGCACTGCCAGAAACCCAGCAATGGTTGGCAGGATTAAAACAGGTAATCGTTGCTCTCTCCCAACGATTACAACGCCCTGTAACTTTGATGGAATTCGATGCCCGCAGCGGTTTCTGTGCTCAGTGGCTGGCAGAACATATTACAGACCAGCATCTGTCTTATCTCGGTTTTGAACGTTCTCAGGCACTGATCAACCAGATGCAGACACGGTTAAGTGGTTATACTCACGCATCAGTGCAATATTGGTCAGAACAAATTTCTGAGTCGCTACAGCATCAGGCAGATATCATCCTGCTAAACAATGTATTACACCGTGAGGAAGATCCAGCAAATTGCATTAACGCTTTGCTCCCCCTGGCACAACCAGGTGCGTTGGTATTGGCAATGGAGTTGCAACAAGCTTCCTCCCTCTCTTTGATTACAACTGAACTGCTCTCACCTCACGGTATTCAACTACGTTCTGCATCGCAGTGGTTACCTCTTCTTCCACTACAAACGGAAACACCAATTACTATCGGTAATCTTAGTGTGTTATTGATGCAGGTAAGTGACAACGTCATGATCCCTGATCGGGAAAAAATTAAATCTGTGTTGGCGCAACATCTGCCGGGATATATGATCCCACAACGTTTGCATATTCTTCCTCGTTTGCCGCTAACCCCTAACGGCAAAATTGATCGTAAGGCGCTATCGCAAGCCATACAGCCTGTCACAAAAACAGAAATGCCACATCAGCATGAAGTGGCCTCATTTAATGCGGTGGAACAAATCGTTGCCAATATTTGGTTACGCCTGCTAAATACAGAGCTGTTAGGCCGTAACAGTGACTTCTTTCAACTTGGCGGTGACAGTCTTCTGGCTACGCGTCTGATTGGTGAACTGACACAACAAGGTTTCAAAGGCGAACTTGGGCATCTTTTCCGTAACCCGCAATTGACTGCATTTGCCGCTACACTGGTTCCTCTGTCTGAAACTTCATCAGAACCCTATTCAATACCAAAAGAACAGGATGAATATCAGCCGTTCCCATTAACTGAAATTCAGCAAGCCTATCTGGTTGGACGCCATCCTGGTTTTGCCCTAAGTGGTGTTGGGGCACATTTCTTTATCGAATACCGGATAGAACAGTTAGACGTTCAACGTCTTAACCGGGTGTTAAATCACCTGATCCAGCGTCATCCTGTGCTTAGAACGATTGTTATCAATGGACAGCAACAGATATTGCAAGATGTCTCAATATTTTCGGTTAAACAGCACCAATTTACTGATATTAGTGAGGCAGACACATTACGCGACCGTCTGTCACATCAGGTTTTGGATGCCAGCCACTGGCCAGTGTTCGATTTTCAGCTTGCACAAGACAACAAGCTTGTTTCCCGGCTATTTGTCAGTCTGGATAATTTGTTATTAGATGGGCTGAGTATGCAGATATTGCTGGCTGAATTAGAACAGCTATATCTCGACGAACAACACGAATTGCCGCCACTGAAAGTCACATTCCGGGATTGTGTGTTACGCCAGCAACAAACGTCAGCGCATCAGAGTTCGCTGCAATATTGGCAGGAGCAGGTAAGAACATTGCCGCTGGCACCGCAATTGCCATTGCGCATTGCACCGGAAGGCGTTCAATCTCCGCGTTTTGTGCGCTATAGCGACCGATTATCTGCTCATGAATGGGATCAGTTAAAGCAATATGCTGCGCCCCATCAGATAACCCCTTCTGCGCTCTTAATTGCAGCTTATGCAGCCGTTCTGTCCGCATTCAGCACCAGACCGGAGTTAACCCTCAATCTTACCCTGTTCGATCGCCCGCACTGGCATGAGGACATTAAACATATTCTGGGTGATTTTACTTCACTGTCCCTACTGGCGTGGCACCCGGAAAACGATTGGTTATCAAGCACACGGCGGCTGCAACAACAATTATGGCAGGATCTGGATCACCGCCATATTTCAGCGATCAGAGTGATGCGTGAGCTGGCACAGAGTCGTGGCCCTGATGCAGCCATTATGCCGGTCGTTTTCACCAGCGCATTGGGGACACATGAAGGGCAATTCCTTTCACGTTCATCATGGATGAAACCCGTTTGGGGCATCTCGCAAACCCCACAAATCTGGTTGGATCATCAGGTTTATGAATCTGACAATGAGCTTTGTCTGAACTGGGATGCGGTCGAAGAATTATTTGAACCACATCAGTTACAAAACATGTTCAACAGCTATATGGCGTTATTGCGTACCCTCGCAGCACAGCCAGAAAGCTGGCATTCAGCGTTGGAACAACTGATGCCACGCCAGCAATGCCTGACGCCTGAAGATAACGTTTCTGTTGCTATTACACCATCACCGCGTTCGGAAGGATGCGAGCCACAAATAATAGGCAGTGAAACATGCTGTGAAATTCAGCGCCTGTTTTTATCTGTAACAAATCATCCTATCAATGCCCAACAAAACTTTTTTGAGGCTGGAGCTAACTCGCTACAGCTAATTCAACTACACGGCAAATTACAACATGCGGGTTTTCATCATCTTGCCGTTACTGATTTATTCGCTTATCCAACACCAGAGACACTCAGCTTACGCTGCCGAAAAGATTCCTGCGAAGGGAATCACCCGTCGATGACTCCTCGCCAGCGTCAACAACAAAAGCGTCTGCAACAACGGGAAAAACGTCATAAAGGAGCTGCACAATGACTGATTTAACGCCTCACTACGATAATTGTGATCCCATCGCAGTGATTGGCCTTGCCTGCCGCTTTCCACAGGCACCAGATAGCGAGACTTTCTGGTATAACCTGCAACACGGGGTTGAATGTACTACCACACTCTCCCGTCAAACATTGTTGGATGCAGGTATCCCTCCTGAAGTCATTGATAGTGAATACTTTGTCAATCAAGCAGCGATATTGGAGAATGCGGAACAATTTGACGCCACGCTGTTTGGCTATTCACGCCAGGAAGCAGAGATGCTCGATCCCCAACAGCGTCTATTCCTTCAAACAGCCTGGCATGCTCTTGAACATGCAGGTTATGCGCCACGTAACGTACGACTGAAAACAGGCGTTTTCGGTAGTAGCCGGGTTAGTACCTGGCCTTCATGGTCACAATTCACGATGACCAATGTTGGTCAGGTTAAAGGACTACAGGCACTAATCAGCAACGATAAAGATTATCTTGCGACCCGTACTGCCTATAAATTAAACCTGAAAGGCCCTGCACTAACAGTACAAACAGCGTGTTCAAGTTCACTGGTTGCCGTGCATATGGCTTGTGAGAACCTGCGTGCCGGAGAGTGTGACATGGCACTGGCGGGTGGTGTAGCCGTTTCTTTCCCACAAGAAAGCGGTTACTTGTATCAACCCGGTATGATCTTCTCGCCTGACGGACATTGCCGCCCCTTTGATAGCCAGGCAAATGGCACCTACGGTGGTAATGGCGTTGGTGTTGTCACGCTGAAACGCCTGAGTGATGCTTTACGCGATGGAGATCCCATCATGGCGGTATTACGTGGCAGTGCAATTAATAATGATGGCAACGAAAAAGTTGGCTTTACTGCTCCTTCGGTTAATGGTCAACGCCGTGTGATTACTGAAGCATTACAACTGGCAGATGTCAGTATTGATGATGTCGGCATGATTGAAGCGCACGGTACAGGAACGCCTCTTGGCGATCCGATAGAAGTTGACGCGTTACGCAGTATATTCTCTGACCGCAATGTGACAATACCACCTTGTTACCTTGGTTCAGTGAAAAGCAATATAGGCCATCTTGATACTGCCGCGGGCATTGCCAGCCTGATCAAGACGGTTCTGTCTGTCTGGCATAGTTACATTCCGCCCACAATCAATGTACAGCAACCAAACCCGGCATTGCGGCTGGAAGAAAGCCCATTCAGGCTAGCAACGCAAGGACAGCGCTGGACGCAAGAATTGCGCACCGCAGGCGTTTCTTCGTTCGGTATTGGCGGCACTAACTGTCATATTGTGGTGCAATCATTGCCAGAAGAATTACATCATCGCCGTGTTCATAATCCACAAATTTCGCCGTTATTGCTCTCTGCTGCTTCCGAAGTCTCATTGCGTCAATTGGCACAACGCTACGCGGCAGCACTTCATGCTAAGCCAGAACATTATGCAGATCTGGCCTGGACTGCATTGCAAGGGCGTGACCTTTCACTCACCTGGCGTTTAGCACTTACATTGACACCACAAAGTGCCACGAGCTTATCCGCTTTTGCGAGCAATAGCCCGACACCAAACATTTTTAGCGGGCAAGTCAATAGCGAAAACAAGCAACTTTGGCAATTCAGCGGTCAGGGTTGCCAATGGGCTGGCATGGGAAAGGCTATGTATGCCGGTTCTCCTGTTTTTGCCGCTATGTTGGATCGTTGTTGTGCCGCCTGTACCTCCGAATTGGCATTGCCGTTAAAGGCAGTGATGTTCGGAGAACATGATGCCGCATTAGCGACTACTGAATACGCACAACCAGCAATTGTGGCCCATCAAATTGCGCTGGCGGCACATTGGCGGGCCCTTGGATTAAAGCCTGATTACGTACTGGGGCACTCTGTCGGAGAATTTGCCGCTGCCGTTGTTGCCGGTGTCTTCACGCCTGAACAAATGATGCCGCTAGTCGCGATACGGGGCAAATTAATGCAAAGCTGCTCTCAAGAAGGAGCGATGCTGGCAGTTTTTGCCAACAAAGAAGATATTCTTCCCTTTACTCGTTCACTGGCATTGGATCTGGCGGTTTGCAATGGCCCACAACACTGGGTTTGGGCCGGTACGAAGACGGAAATTGATACTCTGGCACAACGTTTGGAACAACAACAGATTCGTTGCCAGCGTATTAATATTGCCTGTGCAGCCCATTCAGCCATGCTTGATCCCATTCTGGAGACATTTTCTCTGCGTTGTCGCCAGTTACAGCCTACATCGGGAGAAATTCCACTAATTTCTACCCTAACGGCAAATATTGCAACTTATGAGCAATTGGGTTCACCAGACTACTGGCGTAACCATATGCGCCAAACCGTACGCTATTATCAAGCCATTGAATTTGCCCGCCAGCAAGGTGTTGCATTATTCGTAGAATTCGGCGCTGATGCCCCGTTAACGGGGATCGGGCGGCGTGTCAGTCTGCCACAGGAAACCTGGGTTGCCAGTGCGCATCGCCAAGGCTCTCCAGAGACCGTTCAGCAAACGGCACTCATGCAGCTTTACTGCGCTGGGGCACATCTTGATTGGCAACACCTTTTCCCGTTCACAGGGAGTAAATGCCATGCTCCACTCTATCCATTTGATAAGCAGCATTACAGTTACCCTGTGGATAAATCTGTGCAACATTCAGCCAATATCAATACGGGGCTTGATGTCAATTCCCTGCTTGATCCTGCCATTGAGCAACACCCTGATGCGGCAATATTACGAGCACTGTATACCGATACCTTGGTATATCAATGTCATGGGCGTAATGCTGAGCAAGGTTTCAGTGCTATCGACACTATCCGGGCTGGCCGGCTGCAACCTTGCTGGCGCTTTTTGCTGGAACAATTATTGACGTATAGTGTCCAGCAAGGTTATTACCAAGAAGTTTTCGGGCCGACGGTAAGTAAAATGTATCGTCCTCTCCGCGCCCTGCCATATGCCAAACGCCGATCATTAGAGAGCCATTTGCTCGCGGCTTTCCCTGCATTGATTTATGCTGGCGAACGTTTATTCGCTCTGTTGAGCGATCGTGCTGATCTTCCTCGCCAAGTTGTGGCAACCCAACCCATAACAAAATCATGGCTTCCTGCGCCACAGCCCTGCCCTGATACACACTATGCCCTACATTGGCGTACCATAAACACGGCGAATAAACCGGGATCTTCAACGGCATATACCCTCCGCTCTTCAACTGCGAATGATGAAATTATTCATCATTGGCGTCAGGCGGGGATTAATTTACAGCCTGAAAGCGGGAATACAATACTACTGCTCCAAGGCAATGATGTTGTTGAATTATGTGATCAGGTTATTAGTGAATTAAAACGTGATGAAACAGCGACTTTAACCGTTATAACCTGCTGCGCACAACCAGAAAGCACGTTATCAAAAGCGGATATCAACCCGGCTCAATACGCTGTTTGGGCGTTGCTACGCGTTGCGGTTGAAGAGTATCCCCATCGCCATATTCAGGCGATTGATATCGCTGATATCAACGACGCAGCCGCTTTATCACTGGCATTTGGTTATCTGGATAAACGCCATCATGAACACAATTGCTGGCTGAGAGTACGCGGGAATCAAGTCTCTGTACCTGTTTTACAACGTCAGCCATTGGCATTATCGCAACAACCTATGTCGATTCCCCATCAGGGTTGGCATATTGTTACAGGCGGTATGGGCGGTATCGGTCAGATTTCCATCCGTTGGTTGCTGACCCAAGGCGTGCGTAAGGTTGCCGTGTTTGCCCGCCGAAAAAACACGGACTGGGATGCTTTTGTACAAGAGTTGTCACTGAGTATCGAATGTGAAATACGTTGGATTAACGTTGATGTTACTGATACGCCAGCCTTGTTAGACGCCGTGCAAACACTGGCACAAGAGGATGATATCGCCGGAGCGATCCATGCGGCAGGTATCGCTGATCATACCCGGCTGACAGAACTTGGGCGTCCACACCTGTCACAGATGTTATCTGTAAAAGCCCACAGTGCATCGGCGTTGCAAGCCGTGCTCCAGCAACATAATGCACGATATTTGCTGCTTCACGCTTCTGCCGCGTCAATGTTGGGTGCTCAAGGACAAGGCGCTTATGCAATCGCCAATGCTTGTTTGGAATCTTTAGCGCTGACAGCGCCAAATCAGTTGACAGTAAAAGCGTTGGTTTGGGGCGTTTGGAGCGGTATTGGTATGGCCAGCGATCGGCGATTAGTGGAAAAACTGGCACAAGATGGCATGTTACCGTTCAGCGTAAATGAGGGTATCTGGCATTTCAACCAGTCTTTGCGCACTACATCACCTTGCTATCTGGCAATGCGGTTAGATGAACATCATCCTGATATTTTGCGGCGTTTACAGGCCGATATTACCCATATGGCTGCAACATCTGCATCTTCACCTTCTGCCGATAACACGCTATATCAAGATAGTGAACAACGGCTCAATTGGTTACGTCAGCGTGTCGCGACATTATTACGGTTAGAACAGCCTGATCACCTGAAACTACAACAGGATTTACTGCAATTCGGTTTGGACTCCCTGCTGTTTCTTGATCTGAATACGGTTATCCACCAGCAATTTGGCATCAGGCTAACCGCTGAACAGGCTTATAAGAATATGACGCTGGAGGGGCTTAATGCACTTATTGGAGACGCATTGCCTGAACAATCGGCGGTTTCTTCTCAACCTGAGTTCATTATTGACAGTTCCCAACGTCATGCACCATTCCCTCTGACGCCAATTCAACACGCTTATTGGATTGGTCGTACCCAGGCCATTGATTTTGGCGGTGTAGCTTGTCATGTCTTATTTGAATGGGATCTGGCACTGAATAATTTTGATATCCAGCGCTTTGAGAAAGCATGGAATGCTTTAATTCAGCGTCATGGCATGTTGCGCATGGTAGTGGATGAAGAGGGACAACAAAGAATTCTGCCTGAAACACCGTGGTATGCTTTATCACAGGATGATTTGAGAGTGCTGGACGATACAGCCTGCGAACAGGCTTTGGCTCAGCGTCGTCATACCCTTTCCTATCAAGTACCGCCCGCGGAACAGTGGCCGCTGTTTGAAGTCTCGATTTCGTTGCTCCCCAATGAACGTTGCCGCTTACATATGAATCTGGACTTGTTGCAGTTTGACGTACAGAGCTTCCGGATCATGATGGACGATCTGCAACTTGCTTATCGCCAGCAACCTCTGGCGCCACAAGCATTTACTTTCCGTGACTACGTGATGGCAGAACAAGCGCAACGTGAAAGTAAAGAATGGCGGGCATCATGGTCATACTGGCAGGAGCAATTACCTTCACTGTCCCCTGCCCCAAAATTGCCGTTGAACCCACAACTGCCCCAACGCAGTCAGCCACAATTCACGACTTATGAAGGTCGGCTGGCACAATCTGACTGGCAGATACTTAAACAAAGCTGGAAAAAATGGGGTGTGACATCTTCTGCCGGCCTGCTGACTCTGTTTGCCCATACGCTTGAATGGTACAGCCGCCATCCGCTGTTTACCCTCAACCTGACATTCTTTAACCGGCAGCCTTTCCATCCAGAGGTTCAGAACCTGATCGGTGATTTTACCTCAGTCATGCTGATGGATTTTGATTTACGCAAGACAACTTCCTTGCGTGCCAGCATGGAAAAAACACAGGCTTTGCTCTGGCAACGGTTGAGTCATAACCATGTCAATGGTGTTGAGGTATTGCGGGAACTTGGACGCCAGCAAAATGGCGAATCTCAAAGCAGACAACCACTGACGCCGGTCGTTTTCACCAGTATGTTGGGGATGGCACAGGAAGGTGTCGCAATCAAACAATCCATCACTCAATTACTCGGTGATCCGGTCTTTGTTCTGAGCCAGACGCCGCAAGTCTGGCTGGATCATCAGGTCATGGAAGTTGATGGTGATTTACTGTTTAACTGGTATTGCATGGATGATGTGCTAGAGCCGGGTGTCATTGAAGCGTTGTTTGCCGCTTATAACGCGCTGTTAGTGCAAATTTGCCGCCAGCCTGAACACATGGAATGTTATGACCTGCATATACCACCTGCTGGCTATACACGCTATGACTTCTGGCCACAGCATCCTGAATTGCGTCAGGCTGAGCAAAACCTGCGTGCTAAACCTGAAATACGATTGGCAGAAATTCGGCCACATCAGGACGAGACACAAGGCTATAACTTATGGCTGGTTGCAGAAGATAATTTATCGCTATCACTGCCAGAACCGCTGATTATCAATACCGATGTATTACCTCTGCCGACGTTAACAGAACAACAGTCGTTTGAACGCTCCTGGCAACACATTGAGCAACAAGCATTATTTGGCCTGAGCCAGACGTTGCTGCGCCATAGCCTATTCACCTATCCGCAACAATGTCACGCTCGTGAAGAGATCGAACAACGCCTGCAACTTGCACCACAGTATCGGCGCCTGCTTACCCAATGGCTGACGTTATTAACCCATCACGGATTGATTGAAAAAACCGCTGACGGATACCGCTGTTTGCAGCCGCTTAGCCATATGCCTGCTCCTACAGCAAAACTGGATGATGCCGTGTGGTGCCAAACCATCAGCCGATATGTTGCAACCTGTATTGAGCAACATGACACCCTGCTTGCCGGACGAAGCAATGCACTGGAACTTCTGTTTGCCGATAAACAGACGACAGCCAGCCTCTACAGTGAGAACCCGGCATTGCGTTGCCTGAACCAAGCTGCGGCTGAAATTATCCAACAATTAAGTCAGACATCTGAACATTTCACCATATTGGAAGTGGGGGCAGGAACGGGAGCCACATCAGAAAAAGTCCTCAAACACAATGCACAATCCATTGCAAGCTATCACTTTACTGATGTTTCGCCGCTGTTTCTGGATGATGCACGCCAGTTACTCAATCACTATGGCGAAACTGTAAAATTTGCCCTGTTCGACATTAACCAGCGTATCGATTTCAGCCAGCATCCTGAATCGGGTTATGACCTGATTATGGCGGTTAACGTATTACATGATGCCATCCATCTGAAAAATACCCTGCAACGTCTGTCACGGTTACTGAAACCGGGCGGATGGCTATTGATCATTGAATCCACTAAACGCGAAAGCGCTATGCAGCTCGCCAGTGTCGGATTTATTGAAGGCATTAATGCCTGGAGTGACGATCGGGGTGATAGCGCGTTGCTGGAACTTACAGACTGGCGTAAATGTCTGGAGAAGTCCGGTTATCGGGTTTCATTGGAATGGCCGGGGCAAGACGGGCCAGAACTGCATCAACAACTGATTCTGGCGCGGGCTGAACAACAAGCACGGCTTAATATCAGTGAAATCGCAGCACAATTTTCCACCTTGCCTTATTCATTGCATATTCAACAGCAAGAGCAGTTACCGTTGACAGCATTACCGCTGATAGTGACAGCGAAAGAGAGCATGGTACAACCGTTGACTACGGAAACAGCACAGCCGGAAACAGAGGATGATCAGCTCCATGATATTGAACAGCAAGTAATTGCACTCTGGAATTCACTGCTTCCTCAACCAATACAACGCTACAGTGACTTTTTCCAAAGTGGCGGTGATAGCTTAATTGCGACCCGAATGGTGGTGCAACTACGGCGCCAAGGTTATGAACAAGCCAATCTGCAACAGTTATTCGAACATCCTAAGTTGAGTGAATTTTGCCGTACCCTGAAGGTAGTCGAAACAAATTCAGCGACACTTACTACATTACATTCAACTGAATCACATTCAACTGAATCACATGCAGCTGAACCAGCATCAGAGCAGATTTTGCCACTCACCGCACTGCAATACGCTTACTGGTTGGGAGAAAGTGAACTGTTCCAATTTGGTAACGGTATCGCCCATTTCTATGCTGAACTGGCTATCAACGGTCTTGATCTGCCCCGTTTCACCACTGCCTGGAACCGGGTGATAAACCATCATGCGCAATTACGCGGTTATGTGAAGGATGGTCAGTATCATATTCTGCCGGAGGTTTCCTGTTATACACCGACGGTCATTGATTGCCGTGACATGATGCCGAACGAGCGTGAGACACAGTTGGATAATGCCCGTGACATCCTGCGTACTCAGGGCGTTCCCAGCGACAACTGGCCGCTGTTTGATTTAACGTTGTATCATACTGATGACCGAACACATCTATTGCATCTGACCATCGATCTACTGGTAGCTGATGGGAAAAGTCTGACGTTAATCTTGCGTGACTTACACCACTGGTATCAGGAACCTAACTGGCAACCAGCGCCACCAGCCGCAACTATTGGTGACTACATTCAAGCACTGGAAGATGAAAAAGTGGGAGAAACCTGGCAACAAAGCCGGCAATACTGGCTTGATCGCTTACCTTTGCTTCCTGATGCTCCGGTGTTACCACTGAAAGACCATCAATCACAGCAACTTGATCAACAATGCCTGACAGGGTACATCAACCCACAACAATGGCAGCGTTTGCAACAACGTGCGGCAGAACATCGGGTATCACCATCACAAGTAATGCTCACACTATTTGCCCATATTTTGTCGGTATGGAGCAATAACGAGCATTTCACTATCAATGTTCTGCATGGCAACCGCCTGTTGATGCCACAGCATTGCGATATGTTAGTCGGCAATCTGTCCACCACGTCGTTGCTGGAAGTGGATTTACGCAATATCGCAGGATTCAGTGATGCAGTGAGCCGGATACAAAAACAATGGCTAGCGGATCTTCAACATGCGCTGTTTGACGGGCAACTGGTTCTCAGGGAGAAAAATCAGCATCGCCACAACCTGAATGCCGGAATGCCAATCGTATTCAACGATACAACCGGTACGGCGGGCAAAGGGCCATCAGGATTAGGGACACTGAATCTTTTTGGTGCGCAAACGCCCCATGTTTATCTCGACTGTATGCTCATTTCCGGTTCAGATGGTGGCGTCACCCTACAATGGGCGATTTTGCCGCAACTGTTCCAGCCCCAAGTTGCAGAAAATATGTTTGCTCATTATCAAGCCAGTGTCATTGCCCTGCTCGAACCGGATTATCAATGGAACGCTCCGCTTCCTGACTGGCTCCCGGCAAGTGATCGCACTTTGTGCCAGAACAGTAACGCGACAAAAAACAGTTTTCCACCACATACACTTTGTTCTCTAATTGAACAGGCAGTAAACCGTTACCCACAACACATTGCCGTTGTCGATACCGCTCGTCAGATTGATTATCGCACTTTGTGGTCACAAAGCCTGGCACTGGCTGCTCATCTGCAAGCGCAGGAAAATCAGACTTCGTCTCTGGTTGGTGTGGTGATGGAAAAAGGCTGGGAACAGGTTGTAGCGGTTCTCGCGATTTTATTAGCGGGACGAGCTTATCTGCCTATTGATGCCAGTTATCCGCAACAACGTATCCATCAGCTATTAACATCAGGGGAAGTTGATACTGTACTGACTCAACCTAAGTTTGCTCAACAGATGAGCGGGTCTGACGCGGTACAAGTTATCTCTCTGGATGAAACATTACTTAACGGCTTACCGGTAAATACTGGCGAGCAGAGTTTATTCGCACATCCTGAAGATTTAGCTTATGTGATTTTCACCTCCGGCTCTACCGGAAAACCGAAAGGTGTGATGATCGATCATCAGGGTGCGGTCAACACTATCCTTGATATTAACCAACGCATTGCACTCAATGAACACGATAGCGTACTGGCAATATCAGAGTTAACCTTCGATCTCTCAGTTTATGACCTGTTCGGCACTTTGAGTTGTGGGGCGAAGCTGGTTATGCCTTCTCCTGGTGACAGTCGGCAACCCGACAAGTTACTGGCATGGTTACAACAGGAAGCGGTGACAGTTTGGAACTCTGTTCCGGCATTTGTGCAACTGCTTGAGGAATACGCCCGAAGCTATCCGCATTCCCTGAATAGTCTGCGCTGGATCTTGATGAGCGGTGATTGGGTACCAACCCATTTGCCGGCAAGATTATATGCTCTCCACCCTGAGCTAAATCTTCTCAGTTTGGGAGGTGCCACCGAAGCATCAATATGGTCTATCGCCTATCCTATCGCACAAGTTGATCCAAATTGGCGCAGCATTCCATATGGTAAGCCTTTGGCTAATCAGACTTTCTATGTGCTTAATCCCTCACTTTCACCTTGCCCGGTCTGGGTAACCGGTGAACTTTATATTGGCGGACAAGGGCTGGCGCAGGGTTATTGGGCCGATTCAGAAAAAACTGAACAGGCATTTATCACGCATCCTCAAACAGGTGAGCGACTTTACCGCACTGGCGACTTAGGCCGCTGGCGGCCGGACGGCAATATCGAATTTCTGGGACGCAATGATCACCAGATTAAAATTCGTGGCTACCGGATTGAGCTGGGCGAAATTGAGCACCGTTTATGCGAACACCCTGATATACAACAAGCGTTAGTGTTTGCACATACTACGTCAACCGGCGCATTGCAACTCGTCGCAGGCTTGCGTTTAACCGGCGACACGCCAGTATCTACAGAACTTTTACCGGTACTGCCTCACTGGTTGCAGCAAACCTTACCTGTTTGGATGTGCCCACAGCGATTTATCATTCTTGATGCGATACCTGTATCAGACAACGGTAAAATTGACAGACGCACATTAGTTACTCTGGTTGAAAAAGCGCAAGAAATTAATTCAGTGCCACTGACGGCGACTCTCAACGCAACAGGACAAGCTGTATTAAGCCTTTGGGAATCCGTATTAGAGCAACAAGCTATTAACGTACATGAGAGTTTCTTTACTCTTGGTGGAGATTCTCTGGCGGCAGTGCGATTAATGGTGAAAATCAATCAGGCATTTAATCGCCAATACCCGCTCAGCCTGCTGCAAACTTACGATACCGTACAGTCATTGGCTGAATTCATTGAACATCAACCGGAAAACACATGTCAGAGTGTGATACTGAACAAGGGAAACACAGAGCAACCTGCATTGTTCATCGTACACCCTATTGGCGGGCACTTACTGGGGTATCGCCATTTAGCAGCTAATTTCAATTCTCAATGTATAGTTGGGTTAGCATTTGCACCAGACAGCCTGAATATCGGTGAGCCTTCCGTTGCAGCGCTGGCCGCTAACTATATCAACCAAATCCGTACCTTCCAGCCTAAAGGGCCTTATGCACTGGCGGGCTGGTCTTTCGGTGGCTTGGTAGCCTATGAAATGGCGCATCAGTTACGAACTGCGGGTGAAAGTGTTTCTCACTGTATCCTGATTGATAGTTTCGCGCCGAACGTACGCACTGACCTGACTCTGAACGATACATTCTGCCATCGTCATTTCCTGCTCGACTTACAGGGACAATTCCCTGACCTGAAGCTGGATAACAGCGCTATCGCTGCTAACACGGAGGCATTCCTTCAGGCTCTGCACGAAGCCTTGCCGCAATCTGCACAGATTGACGGCTCATTGACCGCACTTTATGCCGTATGGCGCCATAACCTGAGTGCATTGCTTGGCTACTGCCCACCGCAAACTTCACAACCTTTCTGCCTTATCCGGGCAGCGCAGGCATTACCTGATTTTATGGATTACCTTGATCCAACAACACTCACCGCAACTGATCTTGGCTGGCAGGCTTTCGGGCCGGTCAATGTGACACAACTTGATGGTGATCATTACAGTCTATTCCAACATAAACATGTCGGCTCTCTGGTTGCATGTCTGAAAGACATCCTGAGTTCAGCCCCAACTATTGCACCTGTTAAGGAGAACATATGATAAAGCCACGGCGGGTTCTGATTGTCGGTTCAAAATTTGGCGAACTGTATCTTAATGCGTTTCTACAACCTCGGACAGGTCTGGAACTGGCCGGTATTCTGGCGCAAGGAAGTCCTCGTTCACAGCAACTTGCCCGTGATTTCAATGTGCCACTATTCCGCTCATTGGATGAATTGCCAAACGACATTGATATTGCCTGTGTCGTAATACGCGCAGAGGTTATTGGCGGCAAAGGCGACCAATTGACCCAAGCACTATTGGCACGGGGTATTTCTGTCATTCAGGAGCACCCCCTTGATGCAGAAGCCATCAAAAGGCACCAATCAGTCGCTAACAAGCATGATGCTATGTTTTGGGTCAATAGCTTCTACAGTCAATGCCATGCAGGCAGGAGCTGGTTACATGCGGCACAACAAATTAATCAATTATCACAGCAACGTCCGGTGAGTGGCTATCTGACCACCAGCCGCCAGTTACTATTTTCCGCACTTGATCTGTTATTACAGGCATGTCATTGCCCTGAGCAAATGGAGATAGTCTATATGGGACAGCGAAGCAACGCATTTCATTGCTTTGAACTCAGTACTGCGGATACAACGATAACGTTAAACGTTCAATCCTATCTGGACCCCAGAGATCCAGAC
Source organism: Xenorhabdus miraniensis (assembly GCF_002632615.1). Next base: position 293,380 of record NZ_NITZ01000003.1, on the reverse strand, counting down.
ATGCACAACCTGGTTATGCATAAAATGACGCTGATCTGGCCTGCCGGTTATCTTACGCAGGAAGCCAGTTATGGCCCGGTTGTCTGGACGCCGGTTCTTCATGCGCCGGATCATCTGAATAATGAGCAAAGCCTCTACCTGAGTGCCAGTCAGCCGGATGGCGCTTATCTGCACCAGACAACATCACACATTCTTTGTCCGGCAACCCAAAACTGGATGACAGCATTTGAATGTGATGGCGCTGAAGGTGTGGCATTTCTACTCAACACCTTGAGTTCTGTATTGAATGGTGCGTTCTGCCCACCCGCTTTTTCCTGCGGCTACCAACTGCGGCTGGCGGGTTTATGGCAACAAATTCTGCGCATTATGGGAGAGCCTGTTGCCCAAGATTTATTGGCTCCTGTCTGGATTGATCCAACCCAACTGATGCTGACTAAGGAAGAACGCTGATGACATGGGTACTCCCTACACACCCGATGATTCGTCCGTGCCTGACGACGCATGATGAACCCAAATACACCCTGTTAATCTGCCCCTTTGCCGGGGGCAGCAGCAGTGCATTCCGCCAATGGTCCACGCTGGAAAGTTCAGACATCGCGGTTTCGCTGGTCATTTATCCGGGACGTGACAGCCGCATGAATGAACGAGCTGTCACCAGCATTGCACCATTAGCACAATCACTTTTCGACCTGATCGTGTCATTCACGCCTGCACAAAGAGAGAACTTAATACTGGCCGGCCACAGTATGGGGGCTCAGGTGGCTTTTGAAACCTGCCGGCGCCTTGAACAACATAGCTGTTTTCCCAAGGCGCTGGTACTTTCGGGGTGTCATGCCCCCCATCTTCAATCCCGCCGCCAGTTGAGTGGATTATCTGATCATGAATTCATTGAGCAACTGATTGATATTGGTGGTTGCAGCCCGATTTTACAGGAAGATCCGGGATTACTTGCGCTATTTTTACCCATGCTGCGTGCTGATTTTTTTGCCACTGAGCATTATCACCATGTCATTCAACCGGATTCAGTGAAACTGCAAATACCAACGTTGCTGCTTTATGGCAATGAAGACAAAGAGGCCTCTGCTCTGGAAGTTCAGCAGTGGCATCACTGGCTTGCAGGCGACAAACAAAACCTTTCGTATTGTTGCCGGGAGATTACCGGCGACCATTTTTACATTACTCAAAAACCACAGAGTTTTATTCATTACATTACGCAATTTATGCAGTATGTTTATTCAAAGGAGTTCGCATAATGGCACTTTTTTCAATCCCAGAAAGAGCACTAACAATGACGCCAGACTATTTTTGGAATGGCAAAACACTGGACCAACAACTTGCCGGATGGTCTGGTCTCTGGGGTGATAAAACGGCGCTGATCTGTCAGGAAGAGCAACTGACTTATCATGAACTTCATCAAGCCGCGGAAAGGCTCGCAAGCGGGTTATTCCACAAAGGAATACGCCGTGGTGATAATGTCATGGTACAACTGCCTAACCGCATTTCCTTTGTTGTCACCTGTTTTGCTTTGTTCAGGCTAGGCGCTCACCCTGTGCTATTAATGCCGACACAACGGGCACATGATATTCATGCCCTTTGCCAAATTGCGCGCCCGGTCGCTTATATTATCCCTGACTGTATTCATGGCTTTGATTACCGGGAAATGGCGCAAGAAATTGCAGCCTCATGTCCCGAACTGAAACATATTATCGTTGATGGAGAAGCCGGAGAATTTACCGCATTGGCATCCATTGGTGATAAACCACTCAATATTTCCGGCCCAAGTTATGGCGATATTGCTGTACTGCTGCTTTCTGGTGGAACGACAGGGACACCTAAATTAATTCCGCGTACTCACGACGCCTATACCTATGATTTTGTGCTTTCTGCCCGCCTGTGTTCGGTAAATCCTGAAAGCGTTTATTTAGCGGTATTGCCTGTTGCCCATAACTTTACTTTAGGCAGTCCCGGTATTCTGGGTACGCTTTCTCAAGGCGGATGTGTACTCCTAAGCGATACCGCTAGCTGTGATGAAGCCATGCCGCTGATCGAACAGTATCAAGTGACACATCTGGCATTAGTACCGGCTCTTGCACGTCTCTGGGAGCAGGCCCGCGACTGGGAACAAAGCGACCTTTCATCCCTGCGCTGCTTACAAGTCGGTGGCGGCAGGCTCACACCAGAACTGGCGGAACAGGTCATGGCACGCCTTGGCCCTTTACAGCAGGTATTTGGTACAGCAGAAGGATTACTTTGCTATACCCGGCTGGATGATCCCTATGAGGTCATCATTAATACCCAAGGACGCCCATTGTCGGAAGAGGATGAAATCAAAATTGTTGATACCAGCCTGCAACCTGTTGCACCCGGTGAGGTAGGCGAGTTGATTACACGCGGCCCCTACACCATTACGGGATATTACCGTGCAGAACAACATAATGCCGTCGCTTTCACTTCTGATGGATTCTATCGTACCGGCGATCTGGTTCGCATGAATTCAGATGGCAACCTGATCGTTGAAGGGCGGATTAAAGAACAGATCAACCGCAGTGGTGAAAAAATTTCGACACAAGAAGTTGAGACGCTGTTGCTGCAACATCCTGACATTGATGATGCAGTTGTCATCGCTGTCCCTGATGAACTACTGGGTGAGCGAATTTGCGCTTGCCTGCCAAAGAGTGGCAACCAACCAGAACCTACACAGATGCAGACATTCTTGCACCAGAAAGGTGTTCAGCGTCATAAAATCCCTGATCAATGGTTGTTTGTAGCGTATTGGCCTTTAACCACAGTAGGAAAAATCGACAAACGCCAGTTAGTACAGATGGCACAAACAGAGCACGGAAGCCCTATGCAACAATATCATGAACACACTCTCGCTATTACCAGCACCCCGTTAGATCTGATCACGCATTTGCTTTCAGATAATAATTCACAACCTTGTACGCTCTATGAAGCAAAAGGTGAATGGTCATTGGGAATAGGCTGTGCAGCAACTATCAGTGCAGATGCAGCAGGACAATTGATTGATTCACAAGGTAATTATCATTCATATGATATCAGTACTTTAAGCCAGAAGCTTGAACAGGCACTCAACGCGGTTCAGGTTAAAGACTGGCGTGCTTATGGGAGAACATTATTTGAGTTTTCCCATATGGCATATGGATTGCCATTAGAACAACAAAACGAATCATTAATAAAAATCATCATTCCACAGCATGAATTACGCATAACTCAAGGTCAGGTTCTGATACGGACACTTGAAGAAGCTCAGATCGCCATCCTGAGAGAAAAAGTCAGCCAAGCTGATCAATTAGGCACGCCGGCTTTTCCAACTACAAATTTCCCAACTACAAATTTCCCAACTACAAAAGAGATGGCAATTGCCAACACAGCAAACGCCGCAAAAAATTACCAAGACAACGTAGCAAATGCGGTTAAGGACATTACCGCAGGTCACTACCAAAAAGTGATCTTATCACGCCAAGTTGAGCTTGGTGCAAATATCGATATGACACATAGTTACTGGCTGGGCCGTCAAGCCAACACACCCGCCCGCTCTTTCTTCTTACGTGATGAAGATTTCTCTGCTTACGGTTTCAGCCCGGAAACTGTGGTTGAAGCAGATGGTTCAGGTTGGGTCAGCACCCAACCATTGGCAGGCACCAGAGCATTGACACATGACAAAGATCAGGATCAACGGCTACGGGCAGATTTACTTTCTGACCCGAAAGAAATCTCTGAACACGCCGTTTCTGCTAAATTAGCCTTAGAAGAACTAGCGCCGATTTGTCAGGCTGAAACGCTTTGTGTGTCAGAATTCATGGCTATTCGTGAACGCGGTTCAGTACAACATTTGGCATCAAGGGTAAAAGGATTACTCCAAACAGACAAAAATCGCTGGGATGCTTTCATTGCCTTATTCCCGGCGGTAACGGCTTCCGGGATACCAAAGAAACCGTCTTTGCAAGCCATTTCCCGCTATGAAGGTGATCCACGTCGGCTTTACAGTGGTTGTGTCATGCTATTGGATAGCTCAGGTAAATTAGATGCCGCTCTGGTATTACGCTCTCTTTATCAGCATAAAGGACGCTGTTGGCTTCAGGCTGGCGCAGGGTTGGTCAGAGATTCAAAACCAGAAAGAGAATGGCAGGAAACTTGCGAAAAACTTGACTGCATCATGAAATATGTTCGCCCTTATTCCGGCAGAAAAAACTAAAAGTCTATTGGGATAAACAATAATACTACTTCCGGGAAAACCAGATATAACCCTGGTTTTCCCAAGATAATTAGTTTTTATATGATTAATCTTCTATTATGATTTTTCGTGACGTTGGATAGATCCCAATATCAATTCAATCTCTTTTGCTGTCCCAGCAATACCTAAATTTAAATATAATTTTTTCTTTAGGAATAGCACAAATAGACAAATCGTCCTTATCGGATTTGGTAATCATTTTTTTTCAGGGCGTTTTCCGCTGATGGAGAACAACCATGGTTCAGTCATTGCCCGATCAATTTTCTCAAAAATAATACCGCTTTTAATGCAGTTCATATCCTGATATATGTACACATTTTTCATGAAACAAGATGAATACATACGAACAATGTTGAATATCATTAGGCAAGGAGAGAGAAATAACCCTTTAAATTCATATGAATAGTTAAAACCAATGACATTTAATACATATACATGTTAACGTGTGAACATATGGCAGTATTATCGTACAAAAATCATTTAAATCAAAACGATTAAACGGAGAATGCGTGATGAGTCCATTGAAAGCCGGTGATAAGGCACCTCAATTCAGCCTTCCTGACCAAGATGGCGAAACCATTAATTTGTCTGACTTCAAAGGTCAGCGGGTTTTAGTTTATTTTTATCCCAAAGCAATGACACCAGGTTGCACCGTTCAGGCATGTGGTTTGCGTGACACGATGAATGAACTAAAAAATCTTAATGTCGAAGTGTTGGGGATCAGCACAGATGCACCAGAAAAACTATCTCGCTTTACAGAAAAAGAGATGCTGAATTTCACGCTACTTTCTGATGTTGATCATCAGGTTGCTGAGCAATTTGGTGTTTGGGGTGAAAAGCAGTTCATGGGAAAAATCTATGATGGTATTCACCGCATCAGTTTCTTGATTGATCCACAAGGCGGTATTGAACACGTTTTTGATAAGTTCAAAACCAGTGATCATCATCAAATTGTACTCGATTACCTGAAACAGCATTCATCGTGAATCAGTTATAACCAATGATAGCCAGATAGCATCATTCACTCCCGCGGTCTAACCTGACAACGGGAGTGAAGTAACATGAGTGAATCAATATCAACTCCGGTGACGACGCGCCTGAAAAGCCAAAACGATGGCGGGTATAACATGAAGCAGTGACATACGTATAATATGGCTCGACATCACAATTCCCACATTTACTTTCATTGCTATTGCTGCAAATAACATCGCTTCCATACTGCCAGGCGCCCAAGCCAGAATCAGCAGATCCATCGGGTAATCTATCAGCTTTGCCGTAATCAAGGCCACCAGAATAGTCACAACCAGACTGATAAAGACGGCCTGTATAGAAGACCAGATATTGCTGATAAGCATAGATAAAGGTAAGGCTATAAAATTCATGCCTATTCGCATACCAATCAACGTCATAGATAAGGAATTAAGAAAATCAGGCATAACCAGCGTTGTCTCGGATAGTAAATGCACCAATACCGCAACAGCCAATGAAGTCAACATATAAGGAGCAGGAACATGGATACGCGCTAACAAGCGTCCCAGCCAATATCCTCCCACTGCAATCACTGACAACCAGCCAATCACACTAAATGTATGGGCATTAATCGCATAGATATATGGCACAATTTCTGTAACTGGATCTGTGGCCGGAGGTGGATTCAATCCGACAATAATGCTCGCAATGATAATCAACACCACTAAGCGAATAGCATGGGATATAACAATTTTCTGGGATTGAGTCTGTGTGTGATCACTCAGTGCCAACACTGCTGCCATAGCCCCCGGAACGGCACCCAGCACCGACTCTTCACGGCTCCAACCCATTTTCCGGTTAAACCATAGGTAACCAGTAACAAATTGCAATATCAGGCAAATCAGCAAAGCAGGAAGCAACAAAAAAATATCCTGAGCCTCTTCTGCTTGTAACCCCCTGATCATCAATCCCACTGAACCACCCAATACTATCTGGACCACCGTGAAGCCGTGTTTGGGTGCTTCAATGACAACCCGAAATCGATACGCAATAATCACAGCAGCAATTGCACCAAACATATAAGCTAGGGGCAGGCTCAGCAATGATAATCCCCAGCCCAAAAGCATACAGGGCACAATACTCAACAGTGATCGCATACCTACTCCTTCCCTTATTTTCAATTTATTATATTCAGAGTAATTTTGTTCTTAATATCCTTCACCATAGCCACCTTTAATATTGGCATTTGCCATTACTCTTCTTGCCCTTCAATTTTTTCTTCCGGCCAAACATTAATGACAGCCTTAATTAGTGTAGCCAGTGGAATAGCAAAGAAAACGCCCCAGAATCCCCATAACCCACCAAAAATAATGACAGAAAAAATAATGACAAGAGGATGTAGATTGACTGCTTCCGAAAATAAAATTGGCACAAGGAGATTGCCATCTAACCCCTGTACAACCAAATAGGCAATAAACAGAGTCCAGAAATCCGTTCCAAGTCCCCATTGAAACAGTGCCACGACAATAACCGGAATAGTCACAATTACCGTACCAATATAAGGAATGAGTACAGACAAACCAACCAGGACTGCAAGCAACAAAGAATAATTCAATCCAAAGAAGGCAAATACTGCGTATGTACAGATGGTTAATATAACCATTTCAGTGACTTTACCACGGATATAGTTAGTAATCTGTTGGTTCATTTCATGCCATACTTTTCCTGCCAAACCGCGATCACGCGGCAATACTCGCTGTAATGCCACCACCATTTGATTTTTGTCTTTCAGCAGGAAAAACACCATTAAGGGGACAAGGATCAGATAAATTGCGAGGGTCAACAAACCAATCAAAGATGCCACTGAAAACTTAAAAACAGATTCACCAGCCAGAGAGAGTTTGCTACGTAAATTATCAGCAATCATTTCAATAATACCTGCATCGACTAATGCCGGATAACGGGAAGGCAAAGTATGGGCATACTCATTGAAACGATTTAACATATTGGGCAAATCAGAAAACAAATTTAATCCCTGTTGCCAGACAGCAGGCGCAATAATCAAGATAACCAATGCGCTGATTCCCATAAAGACAGTTAATACAATGGAAACGGAAAGCACTCGACCACAACCCAGCTTTTCTAATTTCACCGTTGGCCATTCCAATAAATAAGCCAAAACAATGGCGGCAAGGACAGGTGCCAGGATTCCATTAAAGAAATAAATAATCCCAAACCCGGCCAACAAAATAATTGATAACGCCACCACCTGTGGATCAGTGAAGCGGCGGTGATACCACTGCATAATCATTTCCAGCATAAATACGACTCCTTGATAACGACACTCAATAACTATTTTTCATTAAAAATTATTACGATTAACGGATTTTCAGGTACCTTTTGCTATCATACACATATCCATGAAATTGGTAGCTAATTAGAACGCATGTTTTATGGGAATTGCTTTATGGAAATTATTTTATGGGAGTTATCTTATGGGTACTGTCTTATGAGAATCGCTTTATGAGAAAAATACCGAAAAAATCCCTGATAGCCATCGTTGCAAGCCTGTTATTATTGAGTAATACCCCTGTATTCTCCGCACCGGCTGAAGATTCACTGCCTGACATCGGTACTACCGCAGGAGCAACCCTCAGCATCAATCAAGAATTGGCAATGGGTGATTTATACATACGTTCAATACGGGCTCAGGTTCCTTTGATTTATGATCCGTTGCTGACACAGTACATAAATAAACTAGGCCAAAGATTAGTTCACCACGCAGACTCCGTAAAAACACCTTTCCATTTCTATCTGGTCGAAAATTCCAATATTAATGCTTACGCATTTTTCGGTGGTCATGTTGTTCTTCACTCAGCGTTGTTCCGCCATAGCCGGAATGAGAGTGAGCTGGCCTCTGTCATGGCTCATGAAATCTCCCATGTTACACAACGCCATCTGGCGCGCCTGATGGAAGATCAACAGCGCAAAGGTCCCCTTGCCTGGGCTGGTATCCTTGGTTCTATTCTGCTGATGATGGCTAATCCGAATGCAGGCATAGCTGCACTCAGCGGTACATTTGCAGGTTTTCAGCAAAATATGATCAGTTTTACCCAGTCAAATGAACAAGAAGCTGATCGCATTGGAATACGAATTCTCAGCCGTGCAGGATTTGATCAACATGGAATGCCTAACTTTATGCAAATTCTGGTAGATCAATCTCGCTACAGCTCCAAGCTGCCTGAAATACTCTATACTCACCCATTACCTGATAGTCGGTTGGCTGACGCTCGTAATAGAGCAAATCAATACCCGATTAAAACTGTTCCTGAATCTCAAGATTTTCTGTTCGCCCGTGTTCGTCTTTTGACAATGTATTCAAATGAAAAACCTTCTAACATTAATCAATTGTTGAACAAATATAGCCAAGGAGCGACGAAAGAGCAGCTCGCTGCTGCTTATGGACAGGCTATTTTGCTTTCTGAAGATAAAAAGTATGCTGCTGCTAAAGCGATCCTGTCTCCACTTCTGGATAAACATCCGGACAATGTTTGGTTCATTGATGCAATGACTGATATCGATATCAATCAAAAACACTACGCCAGCGCTATTACCCGATTGCAAGATGCGCTCAAGAAACAGAAAAACAATCCCATACTGCAAATCAATCTCGCAAATGCCTACTTTAACGCGGAGCAATACTCACAGGCATCACAACTTCTGTTCCGTTATACCTTCAATAACCCTGACGATCTCAACGGTTGGGATTTATTGAGAAAAACCGCAGGAAAGCAGGGAAAAAATGATGAAGAACTCGCCGCTTATGCGGAATTTATGGCATTACAGGGGAAATTTGACTTGGCTATCGATTATCTGAGCAAGGCCAGTAAATTGGCAAAATTGGGCAGTTATGCTCAGGCGCGGTATGATGCCCGTATTGATCAATTGCGCCAGCTGCAACAAAGTTATAGCCAATATACAAAATGAGGGATTTTTCTATGCAACAAGTGACTTTTTATCACAATTCCCGCTGCTCAAAGAGCCGCGAGACACTTAAGCTGGTTGAAGAACTCGGTATTACACCGGAAATCATCCACTATCTCGATACACCACCAACAGCAGAGCAACTGACCGTACTATTGAAGCAACTTGGCTTCAAAGATGCCCGCCAATTAATGAGAACTAAAGAAGAACTCTATAAGGAACTCAACCTCGGTGATGATTCACTATCGCAAAAAGCATTGATCCAAGCGATGGCTGAAAACCCAAAACTGATAGAGCGCCCGATTGTTGTTGTCGGCGATAAAGCGCGCTTGGGGAGGCCACCGGAGCAAGTTAAAGAGATTCTGTCCTGATTAATTTTCAGAAATTCCGAACAAAAAAGTGATAGGAACACGTTCACTATCACTTTTACATTCGGATCACTTTTACATTCTGAACTCGTTTACTTGCCGCTCTATCAACTCAAAACATCAACTTAAAGCTCAAGGATATCTTTTACAAACGGGATCGTCAGCTTACGTTGTGCCACGATAGAAGCGCGATCAAGTTCATCCAAGGTTTTAAACAGTGTTTGCATTTCCCGGTCGAGCCGTTTCAACACAAAGCGCCCGACATCCTCCGGTAATTCAAAACCCCGTAATTTAGCCCGTAACTGCAATGCCTGGATTTTCTCATCATCAGACAGAGGCTGTAATTTGTAAATTTGACCCCAATCCAGACGAGATGCCAAATCCGGTAACGTCAGGTTAATCTGCCTTGGAGGACGATCGCCTGTGATCAAAAGGCAAGTCCGGCCAATCTCCACAATTCGATTGTAAAGATTGAAAATAGCCATCTCCCATTCCTGATCACCCGCAATGCACTCAATATTGTCGATGCACACCAATGATAAATGTTCCATACCATCAAGGACTTCGGGAACAAAATAGGCGCGTTTATCCAGTGGTACATATCCTACTGCTTCTTCCTGTTGGGACAATTCGGCACAGGCAGCATGAAGCAAATGACTCTTGCCCCCGCCATCGCGGGACCAAAAATAGATATAGCTGCCATGTGACTGACTAATGGCCAATTTTATTGCAGCTAATAAGGAAGTATTCTCACCTGCAAAGAAACTGGCAAACGTTTCATCATCTGGCAAATATAATGGCAATGAAAGCTGCGACGGTGTATTCAGAAGCACCTCAAACAGAATGGATAACGAACAGTGCTAAGTCTACCACAAAAAGTCCCTATAAATGAAACGAATGCTTTGTTTAAAACAAGGGGTTATTGTCGATGTTAGTCGAGCGATAAAATGGATAGTTTACAACCAACAGGATGGCAAAAATTTATTTTTTAATATTGGTATTCCGGTAATCAGAAGATTAGTATCAGAACATGTTCCAGAACAAAAGCCTTATAACAGAAGGCCTATAATAAAATCCATTTTTTCGGTTGACCAGAGATACTCTTTACTAACATAAATTTTATTTCATATCTGACAAACAGATATTCTAATGTAAAAATATAATACGGCTAATTTTAATGCAATTATCTTAAATTTTAATTTTCCGAGGTTCATATGTTAATGGAAAATATATTACGTGATGTGATACTAAGAACAAAAAACGCTTTTATGGGAGGATCTGCCAACAAATTTCATTTTGAAACAAGAAACCTTGATAAGGTAGATAACCAAGGAGATCCTATATCACTTAAACTGCAACATCTTATTTCCAGTCAATCAAATAAACTTAGTAAAACACGTTTTAACGATATCAGAGATTCACGACTTCCTCATCTATATCAATATATTAATGAAATCAAATTCAAAATGAACTTGGTTGGAAATTGTAGTGAACATTGTACTTATGCTTTTCATTATCTAATAAAACAGCATTCATTTGCAATTTTCAACCTTTACAAGACCATAGATCCCAACCCAGAAAAGAATATATATGTCGTCATATATGAAACTACATTTCCTAAGGATCATGCTTTTATCACGATAAGTCATTTAAAAAGTGATGTTTTTTTAGCTATCAGAAAAGGACTATTTTCACACATCCTGCCGGATTCATGGATATGTGATCCTTGGGCAGAAATTGTCTGTAAAGGAAAAGATTACCCTCTTCAATGGAAGAGCAAAATGAAACAATGGGAAAATGAAAATGTTTTCGTAGCAACAGAAAGCTCTAAAAATTACTCCAATGCTGTAACAAATAAATATGATGGATTTTTTTCCCCTACAAGACCAGAAGTATACAATATGATTTTACCATATGATAAGTTTGAACCAGCATATATAGCTTTTATTGATGGAAAAGGCAATATTAATACACTAAATAAATTCAAGAATGATTTATGTAAGGTCCCATATGACATCAGTGAAATAGAAAAAAAAGAACTTCTTGATATGGATTTTCCTGATATAGATGAAATACGATAAATATTAAAAATGATAATAGAAATGTAACATTCAATCATATCGATACCTGACATCTTTCAAGTTAAACCATGGAGATAGTTAAATGAATGCAACCAAAAAAAGAACAAATTAAAGATAAAATTCAACAGAAAGAGATTACCAAAATAACATTATAAAATGATTAAAAAGGGCTTTTTTCAAAGCCCTTACTTTATTAATTTATATTATATGATTTATTCTACTGCATCACATTTTCTATTATTTTTTAATCGATTCTACAGAAGAGTTAATATATTGCTCTTCTGGGCGAATAATGCTGATCAGTTTGAAAAGCAGACTCAGGCCAATACCGACGACAGTTGCAAGCGCCATCCCTTTCAATTCCGCTGTACCTATCTGAATTTTCGCTCCGCTGACACCAATAATCAAAATAATGGAAGTCAGAATCAAATTCTGTGCTTTACTGTAATCAACTTTAGAATCAATCAAAACTCGAATACCTGATGCACCAATGACACCATATAGCAACAAAGAAACACCGCCCATAACGGGAACAGGGATCATTTGTATCGCCGCGGCTAATTTACCGACGCAAGAAAGCAATATCGCCAACACCGCAGCACCCCCAATCACCCATGTACTATAAACACGGGTCAATGCCATAACACCGATGTTCTCACCATAAGTTGTGTTAGGCGTTGAACCGAAGAACCCCGAAATCATCGTTGAAAAGCCATTCGCAAACATTGAGCGATGCAAACCCGGATTTTTCAGCAAATCTTTTTGTACGATATTAGCCGTCACCACCAAATGCCCGACATGTTCCGCGATCACCACCAGCGCCGCCGGTAAAATCGTCATGATGGCAAACCATTCAAAACGAGGCGTATAGAAAGTTGGCAATGCAAACCATGGGGCTTCACGTACTGGCGTTAAATCTACAACGCCCATAAAGAATGACAGCCCATAACCCACCAGCACACCAATCAAAATCGGAATAATCGCCATAAAACCACGGAATACGACAGATCCTAAAATGGTTACAGCCAGCGTTACCATAGATATGGTCAAATTGGTCATATTAACTTCCGAACCTGACGCTGGGCGCAAACCCGCCATATCCGCAGCAACACCAGCCAATTCCAGGCCGATTACCGCAACAATAGCGCCCATCGCGGCAGGTGGAAACATCACGTTGATCCAACCTCTTCCTGCTACTTTGACAATCAGGGCAACCAGACAGAACAACAAGCCGCAGACAATAAATCCCCCCAATGCCAATTCATACCCTAAAGGCAGCAGCAGCAACACAGGCGAAATAAAGGCAAAGCTTGAACCTAAATAAGCGGGAATTCTCCCTTTACAAATCACCAAATAGAGTAACGTTCCAATACCATTGAACAATAAAATCGTGGCGGGATTAACTTTAAACAAAATGGGAACCAAAACGGTTGCCCCAAACATAGCAAACAGATGTTGTAAACTTAATGGAATAGTCTGTGCCAAAGGCGGTCTTTCGTCTACTCCAATAGTCCGACGGGTCATGCTTGATATCCTCTTATCTCATCTTGCTAGAAACCAAAAAAAACCGGCTTTTCAGCCGGCTAAAAATGTTATTTAGTACCAAATATTTTATCGCCTGCATCCCCCAGGCCAGGAACAATGTACCCATGTTCATTGAGGCGTTCATCAATTGAAGCCGTGTAAAGTTCAACATCCGGGTGAGCTTTTTCCAGTGCAGCGACACCTTCTGGAGCAGCCACCAGAACCAATACTTTAATGACAGGGCATCCTGCTTTTTTCAACAGATCAATCGTGGCGATCATGGAACCGCCGGTTGCCAACATTGGGTCGACAACCAATGCCATGCGCTCATTAATGTCAGAAACCAATTTCTGGAAGTAAGGCACAGGTTCGAGTGTTTTTTCGTCACGATATACCCCGACGACACTGATTCGCGCGCTCGGGATATTTTCCAGTACACCATCCATCATGCCCAATCCCGCACGCAGGATAGGGACTACTGTAATCTTCTTCCCTTTAATCTGGTCTATTTCTACCGGACCGCACCATCCATTAATGGTTACTTTCTCAACTTCTAAATCAGCAGTTGCTTCATATGTCAGAAGACTACCCACCTCTGAGGCCAATTCACGAAAGCGTTTAGTGCTTATATCATGATCTCGCATCAGACCAAGTTTATGTCTAACCAGTGGGTGTTTAACCTCAACGATCTTCATGAGTTTCTCCTAATATAGCCGGCAGATAAAAAATCGCGGGATTATACCGCCTTTTCAGCAGCACGCCACTATCAATCTATTGATTTTTATCAACCACAACTATTTTTCTTTAATTTTCATTTAGCAGGAATCTTGTATAAAGCTATCGCAAACGTTTGCTTAGGCTGTTAGAATTGCGGCCGTTATGTTTTATTCATAAAAATGCAACCATCTGGGAGCTACGCAGTGACCAACAAAACCTCTCTTAGCTATAAAGATGCCGGTGTCGATATTGATGCTGGCAATGCCTTAGTCAATCGTATCAAAGGTGTCGTAAAACAGACCCGTCGCCCTGAAGTGATGGGGGGATTGGGCGGTTTCGGTGCATTATGTGCCCTGCCTCAGAAATATCGTGAGCCGGTGTTGGTTTCCGGTACAGATGGTGTTGGTACTAAGCTGCGCCTTGCCATGGATCTGAAACGCCATGATACCATCGGGATTGATCTGGTTGCCATGTGTGTCAATGATCTGGTTGTTCAGGGAGCAGAGCCTCTTTTCTTCCTTGATTACTATGCTACAGGCAAATTGGATGTGGATACCGCAGCCAGTGTTATCACAGGGATAGCCGAAGGCTGCAAACAGGCAGGCTGTGCGCTGGTTGGTGGTGAAACAGCAGAAATGCCTGGTATGTATCACGGTGAAGATTATGACGTCGCTGGTTTTTGCGTCGGCGTCGTTGAAAAAGCAGAGATTATTGATGGCAGTCAGGTTCAGGTTGGTGATGCACTGATTGCGCTGGCATCCAGTGGCCCACATTCCAACGGCTATTCTTTAATCCGTAAAATACTCGAAGTCAGTCAGGCAAATCCTGAAACAACTGAGCTTGACGGAAAATCACTCGCAGATCATCTGCTTGCCCCAACGCAAATTTATGTTAAATCAATCCTTGAATTGATTGAAAAAGTTGACGTTCATGCAGTTGCACACCTGACCGGGGGTGGTTTTTGGGAGAATATTCCTCGCGTTCTGCCAGAAAATATGCAAGCCAAAATCAATGCCGGCAGTTGGCAGTGGCCATCAATTTTCACGTGGCTACAGCAAGCCGGCAATGTCAGCGAACATGAGATGTACCGCACATTTAACTGCGGGGTGGGTATGATAATTGCCTTGCCTCAATCTCAGGCAGAACAGGCAATTTCATATCTGAAAGCATCCGGTGAAAATGCCTGGCAAATTGGTACAATTTCCGAACTCAACGCTGATGATCAACCAGTTGTTATCAATAAATAAATTATAAAGAAACAAATATTGTTCCCAATAAATTGCAAGTTGCAGTCAATAAAACTGCAACTTGCAAGATAAAGGGTATATCAGTCAATGAAATCTTCAGCTAAGAGAAACCATGAAAAAAATTGTCGTTTTAGTATCCGGCAATGGTAGCAATCTTCAATCCATCATAGATTCCTGCCAACAAAACCGGATTAATGGGAGTATTTCTGCCGTCTTCAGTAATAATGCTGATGCCTATGGTTTGAAACGGGCTGAACAGACCAATATTCCAGCCCATTTTATTGACCCAAAAGGATATACTGATCGCACCAGTTATGATGTTGCTCTGCTCAAGGCTATCGATCAATATCAGCCGGATTTAGTTGTTTTGGCAGGCTATATGAGAATTTTATCGCCTGATTTTGTCCGGCATTATCATGGACGCCTGCTCAATATTCACCCTTCCCTATTACCAAAATATCCCGGCCTGCATACTCACCAGAAAGCCATTGCAAATGGTGATAAAGAACATGGCACTTCCATCCATTTTGTTACAGAAGAGCTGGATGGCGGCCCAATCATTCTACAAGCTAAAGTACCTATTTTTGATGGAGATAAGGAAGAAGACGTTATCGGACGCGTCCAGACCCAAGAACATAATATTTATCCTCTGGTCATTGGTTGGTTCCTGAATGGTCGTTTAGCTATGGAAAGAAATACAGCGGTAATGGATGGCAACGTTTTACCGCCACAAGGTTATGCTTCAGAATAGTTAGCCCCTAACTTACAGCTCAGTGTTAATACGCACTTTAATTAATATACTGTAATTAAGATAATACTTTGCTGTAAGTTGCCGCTTCGGATTGGTTTCTCTTTCTCTGCCTCTATCCCTTTATGCTTCTATTATACTTCCATGCCTAAAGAATCTGGTTGTTTATCCACCTAAAAATATTAGCCCGACAATAATTATTTATCTTGTAATAATTATTTATTCGAACATTATTAGCTATATTTGTACCCGATAGATTTCACCTTGCAACGCGACGACCGTTTGAAGAAAGTTGAAGGGTATAGAATGAATTCATACAATCTGCAAGAAGCACTGAGGTATCCAATGTCCAGTGATCCAGAAAGACCATCCGTAAATTTGCGCCCCCTTGAGCGGGAAGATCTCCCTTTTGTTCATCAAATTGATAATAATGCCAGTGTCATGCGCTATTGGTTTGAAGAGCCTTATGAAGCCTTTGTTGAATTATGCGATCTTTATGACAAGCACATTCATGACCAAAGTGAGCGCCGTTTTATTATCGAAAGCATGAACTCCAAAGTCGGGTTAGTCGAATTAGTCGAAATTGATTATGTCCACCGTCGCTCAGAATTTCAGATTATCATTGCCCCGGCCTACCAAGGGCAAGGCTATGCTGCCGTAGCCGCCAAACTTGCGATGGAGTACGCTTTTGCTGTTTTGAATCTTTACAAGCTGTACTTAATTGTTGATAAAGAAAATTCGAAAGCAATTCACATATACAATAAATTGGGATTTTACACCGAAGGCGAATTAATCGATGAATTTTTTGTAAATGGCTCTTATCATACAGCCATTAGGATGTGTACATTCCAACACCACTATTTTGCCAATAAAACCCGTGAAGCACAGACCGATATTTTGGTCGGTTAACCACTTGGCCGGTTAAACACTTAGCCGGTTAAACACCTGGCCCATTAAACGCTGACCATTAGATTAAATGGCAAACCAAATGGAGTAGTAATGTCCCACGATCGTCTCTATACCGAAAAAGAACTGAGCTGGCTCTCTTTCAACGAACGTGTACTTCAGGAAGCGGCTGACAAAAGTAACCCGCTGATAGAAAGAATGAGGTTCTTAGGGATCTACTCCAATAACCTGGATGAGTTTTATAAAGTTCGTTTTGCTGACGTAAAACGGCGAATTCTTATCAGTGAGGAACGGGGTTCAGCCACCAGCGCCCGCCAATTGTTGAAAAAAATTGAGGCTAAAGTAGCCAAAATCGATCAAGAGTTCGATGAACTCTATAACGAGCTGCTACTGGAAATGGCTCGCAACCAGATTTTTTTGATCAATGAACGGCAAATATCGCCGAATCAACAAATCTGGCTACGGCAATATTTTCGGCAACATTTGCGCCCACACATTACGCCAATTGTCATCAATCCAGAAACTAATTTGGTTGAGTTTCTCAAAGATGACTATACCTATTTGGCCGTTGAAATTATCCGTGGTCAAGAAACGCAATACGCCCTGCTGGAAATTCCATCGGATAAAGTCCCTCGTTTCGTTAACCTCCCTCCCGAAATGCCACGCAGACGCAAGTCAATGATCTTACTTGATAATATTCTGCGTTACACGCTGGATGAAATTTTCAAAGGGTTCTTCGATTACGATACTTTGAATGTCTACTCCATGAAAATGACTCGCGATTCCGAGTATGATTTGGCAACAGAAATGGAATCCAGCCTTCTGGAATTGATGTCCTCCACGCTTAAACAGAGGTTGACGGCAGAGCCAGTACGATTTGTTTACCAGCGTGATATGCCAGATGAAATGGTGGACTTGCTGCGCAGTAAACTAGGGCTTTCCAATGATGATTCCGTCATTGCAGGCGGACGCTATCATAATTTTAAGGATTTCATTAAATTTCCCAATGAAGGAAACCGCAATTTACTGAACAAACCCATGCCACGGCTGCGCCATACCTGGTTCGACCATTTCCGCAACGGATTCGATGCTATTCGCGAAAAAGATGTCTTGCTCTATTATCCTTACCACACGTTTGAACACGTACTGGAATTACTGCGGCAGGCTTCTTTCGATCCCAGCGTGATCTCTATCAAAATTAATATCTACCGTGTTGCAAAAGACTCACGCATTATCGACTCCATGATCCATGCAGCACATAACGGCAAGAAAGTCACTGTTGTAGTAGAGCTACAGGCACGTTTTGATGAAGAAGCCAACATTCATTGGGCAAAACGCCTGACCGAAGCTGGCGTCCATGTTATTTTTTCCGCCCCTGGCCTGAAAATTCACGCCAAGCTATTCATCATTTCGCGCCTTGAGGGAAATGAAATTATCCGTTATGCCCATATTGGTACAGGGAATTTCAATGAAAAAACAGCGCGGTTATATACCGATTACTCACTGTTGACCGCAAAACCCGAAGTCACCAATGAAGTTCGCCGGGTATTTAACTTTATTGAAAACCCTTATCGTCCGGTTACATTTGATAATTTAATGGTATCGCCACAAAACTCACGGGCAACGCTCAATCGATTAATTACGCAAGAAATCGAAAACGCCAAAGCGGGTGAAGTAGCCGGAATTACCCTTAAAATTAATAACATAGTTGATAAGGAACTGGTGGATCGCCTGTATGATGCCTCAGAAGCCGGTGTTAAAGTTCGCATTCTGGTACGTGGCATGTGTTCTTTAGTTCCCAATCAACCGGGTTTCAGTGAAAATATTCAGGTCACCAGTATTGTCGATCGCTTTCTGGAACACGATCGCGTTTATGTTTTTGCCAATAAAGGTGATGAGAAAATATTTCTCTCCTCTGCTGACTGGATGACACGAAATATCGATTATCGCATTGAAGTGGCCGTTTGCCTGCTGGAACCCATGTTAAAACAACAGGTTCTGGATATCCTCGAATTACAGTTCAGTGATACCGTCAAGGCACGTTATATTGATAAAGAGTTGAGCAACCGCTATGTTCCACGAGGAAATAAGCGTAAAATCCGTGCGCAACTTGCTGTTTATGATTATCTGAAACACCTTGAACAACCGGAACCCAGAGCCTGATTTATGCCGTTGAAACACGACACCCCCGTACCCAAACCCCAAGAAATTGCGACTATTGATTTAGGCTCCAACAGCTTTCATATGGTAATTGCCCGTATTGTAAACGGGGCATTACAGGTTATCGGACGTTTAAAGAAGCGGGTTTACCTTGCCGATGGTTTAAACAGCAAAAATGAATTAAGCGAAGAAGCTATCCAGCGTGGTTTGAGCTGCCTTTCTCTGTTTGCCGAACGATTGCAGGGTTTTTCCGCAGATAATGTCTGTTTGGTGGGAACGCATAGTTTACGCGAAGCAACTAACGCACAAGAGTTTTTAAAACGGGCAAAAGAAATTCTTCCCTACCCGATTGAAATTATTTCTGGTCATGAAGAAGCCCGCCTGATTTTTATGGGCGTTGAACATACTCAACCAGAAAAAGGCCGAAAATTAGTGATTGATATTGGTGGCGGCTCAACGGAATTGGTTATTGGTGAAGACTTCGAGCCGCTGCTGATTGAAAGCCGTCGCATGGGCTGCGTCAGTTTTGCCCGTCAATTCTTTCCTGATGGTGTAATCAGCGAGCATAATTTCCGCAAGGCGCGGCTCCAAGCCGCACAAAAACTGGAAAACCTTGTTTGGCAATTCCGCACAAAAGGCTGGGATTTTGCCTTGGGAGCATCGGGAACCATTAAAGCTATCCACGAATTATTGGTGGAACTGGGTGAAAAAGATGGTTTGATTACCCCAGAACGCCTTAATATGCTGGTAAAACGGGTTCTGAAACACAAAAATTTCGATTCGCTGGATCTGCCGGGGCTTTCCGATGACCGCAAACGAACTTTTGTTCCCGGCCTTTCAATATTGTGTGGTATTTTCGACGCCCTGCCTATTCAGGAATTGCGTCTATCCCAAGGAGCGCTCAGGGAAGGTGTACTTTACGAAATGGAAGATCGTTTCCGCCATCAAGATATTCGTCAAAGAACCGCCAAAAGTCTTGCTGAACACTACAATATTGACCGGGAACAAGCCGATCGGGTCTGGAACACCGCCAAAAACCTTTATGATCAATGGGTAGAGCAAAATCCCAAGCGGGTGCACCCACAACTGGAGTCTATTCTGCTATGGGCTGCCATGTTGCACGAAGTCGGTTTAAGTATCAATTTGAGTGGGCTGCAACGGCATTCCGCTTATATCCTGCAACATACCGATCTACCGGGGTTTAATCAAGAACAGCAATCGTTACTGGCAACACTGGTACGTTATCATCGCAAGGCGATTAAAGTACATGAGCATCCCCGTTTCTATCTGTTCAAGAAAAAACAGTATCTTCCTATGCTGAAGATATTGCGGTTAGCAACCCTGTTGAATAATCAGCGCCAATCGACCACGACACCGGAAACCCTGAGGCTGGAAACTGACCATGGTCATTGGACGCTCTATCTGCCAGCCAATTATTTAACGCAAAATGCCCTCGTGCAGCTTGATTTAGAGAAAGAACAAGAGTACTGGCGTGACGTGACAGGCTGGAATTTACACATTAAAGAGGAATCGACTTAACGATACACGTTATGAAGAAGAAAAAGAAAACTGTTCAAATTACAAAATTGATACTGCTTATCAGCTTTCTGATTTTATTTGGGCGCTTTATCTATTCATTCGTTGCAGCTCTGGAGCATTACCAGCAAAAGCAAACAAAACAGCAATCGGTGGAATATCTTAATAGACCAGAAACAAAGTAGTTACTATGCTAACTTAAGGTCAATGCTCCTGATTATGTTATGGTTATGTTATTGTAATTATCCTGTTTTTTGCCCTATTTTCTGTCTTAAAGGTACACCATGTTACAACCGGCCTTTACACCTGATAATGCAACCGTTGCCAACCAGCATTCCCAAAAACTGGCACATGTCCGTCAACGCTTACTTTCGTTATTCATTAACGACAAGCTATTTGTCGATAAATTATTGGGCCAGGCTGATGAACATTCAACCATCAGCGACGAACAGTTACTGGAGAAAATAGAGGAAGTCAGTATTCTGCTGGCAGACCTGCATGCTGCCGACATTGCGGATATTCTGGAAGCGTTACCCTATGATGAGCGTCTTGCTTTGTGGCGTTTGATCGACAATAACCAGCGCGGTGAAGTTCTGGTTGAAGCCTCTGTCCCGATCTGGGACAACTTGATTAAAGATATGTCTGACGTCAAGCTGCTGCGCGCTATTGGTACACTGCATGTGGATGAGCAAGCTTACATTGCGGAACATCTGCCACGTGAAACCACACGCCGCTTACTGACTTATCTGGAGCCGAGTCAACGCAACCGCATCCGCGAAGTATTACAGTACCATAAAGACAGCATCGGCCAGATGATGGATTTTGAGTTCGTAACAGTACGGGGAAGCATTACGCTCAGCACAGTTCAACGCTTTTTACGTTCCAGAGGCTCAATTCCCGAAACTACAGATAAGATCTTCGTTATTGATCGTAAAAACCGGCTTCAAGGGGAGCTTCCTCTCACCACCTTACTGACCAAGGCACCGGACAGATTGGTTTCCGAAGTGATGAATACGGATACCGTGACTTTCTCGCCAGAACAAAAAGGTGAAGATGCGGCCAGTGCGTTCGAACGTTATGACTTAATCTCTGCTGCGGTAGTCGATAATAATGGGCGTTTGATGGGCCGTCTGACCGTTGAAGATATTGTTGATACTTTAAGTGAAGAAACGGATACCAACATCCGCCGCATGGGAGGCCTGAGCCGGGAAGAGGACGTTTTTGCTCCTGTTGGGCAAGCTGTCAAAACTCGCTGGACATGGCTCGCGATAAACCTATGTACAGCTTTTGTCGCTTCACGTGTTATCGGGCTATTCGAACATACTATTTCCCAGCTTGTTGCCCTCGCAACTTTAATGCCTATTGTGGCGGGGATTGGGGGTAACACCGGCAACCAAACCATTACGATGATCGTCCGGGCGCTGGCACTCCATCAAATCCAAACCGGTAGTTTTTCTTACTTGTTATTAAGGGAACTTGGCGTTGCTTTAATCAACGGTATTATTTGGGGTGGAATAATGGGCGTTGTCACTTACTTACTCTACAGCGATCTGGCTATGGGTGGTGTGATGACAATGGCAATGATACTGAACCTATTGATGGCAGCCCTGATGGGTGTGTTGATTCCATTTATCATGATGAAATTGGGAAGAGATCCTGCAATTGGTTCCAGCGTAATGATTACAGCAATTACCGATACTGGTGGGTTCTTTATCTTTTTGGGGTTGGCAACGCTGTTTTTGGTTTAAGTGCTTTCATACATATATTATTTTACCCAACGCATTACAATTGGGCCTGTGTAAAAACGCCGATGATTTAATCGGCGTTTATCTCAATTATTAATATACTCTGTCTTCCCAGACACTATATCCAGAAGTTCCCGCCATATCATATGGTGACGGTAAATAATGTCTTTAAATTTAATAGAACCAATTTTTCTGGTTGTGCTTCCGCATGGTTAACACTGTGCGGATAGTTCGGTGATAACTCAAGAATTGTCGCATCACGACATTCGATAAAATAATATAATTCCTGTGCTCCAGATTGGGCTGTGCGATAAGAGTCAAATCTCAGATTTAATGTTTCATCATCTGAAATTGACATCAGTAATAATGGTGATGATTTATCTTGTGGTTTTACAAATACAATTGGACTATGGTTAACATTTTTTTCTCTGTGAATGGAATGATGTCACTTTAATACAGATATTTCATTCTCCTGACTAGCCTGATATTTGTTACCAATGTATAAAGTAAAATATTAACTCTATGAAAAAAATACATATCATTAACACTTGATGAACAAGGTCATGTTAATTAATTGCAAAGAGGAACGCCTATCGCTCATAACATAATTCTCTGCCCTCCTTTGGAGGCCCCATCACAAATTCCATGAAAAATCACTATCAAAAACATTATCTTTTTGACATAACCTCCATATTTTCTTCATTATTGACTAATTCTAGCTGGTTACACTAATAATATATCCTGCATCTATTTGGTATAAGATGCGGCACGATTGATTATCGCCACAACATTGAGAGAATGTCGAGCAAATGAATAACAAAAGTCGTTCCTACTTTTTCCGACTCGCTGCGGCTATAGCCGTGATCGTTGCAGTGATTTTCTTTGCGTGGAAATACTTTAACACGCCTTCAACACCAGATCAGACTCAGGATCCAGAAACCGAACAAAATGAAATGAAGCAAGCCCGATCGCCTGTGCAAGTAGCAACGGCTGAAATAAAATCTGTCCCCCATTATTTAAGAGGATTAGGGACGGTTCAGGCTGCAAATACCGTGACGGTCACCAGCCAAGTGGAAGGCCAGTTAATAAATCTGCATTTCAGTGAAGGCCAATATGTCAAAAAAGGGGACTTGCTGGCTGAAATTGATCCGCGTCCTCTTCAGGTCAAATTAGCAAGAGCACAAGGGCAATATGCCAAAGACCAGGCAACATTAACGAATGCCAAACAAGATCTGATCCGCTTTCAACAATTGGTGAAGAATAAACTTATCTCCCAACAAGATCTGGATAAGCAAATTTCTTTGGTGCGTCAGAGCGAAGCCAGTCTGAAAGCTGATCAATCAGATATTGACGAAGTTAAACTACAATTGAACTACAGCCGCATTACTGCACCTATTTCCGGTCGTGTTGGTTTGAAACGTATTGATATCGGTAATTACATATCTGGTGCAGGCGGTACTCCGATTGTTGTCATTACACAAGTCGATCCCATTGATGTCCTGTTTTCTCTGCCTGAAAATGATATCAGCTTGGTATTAAACGCCCAGAAAAATCACGCAAATGTACCTGTCAGTGCGTGGGATCGCAATAATCAGCAACAATTGGCGCAAGGTAAACTGCACAGTATTGATAACCAAATTGATGTCGCTACTGGCACGATTAAAATGAAAGCTCAATTTAATAATCAGGACAACGTGTTATTTCCTAATCAGTTCGTCAATATCCAGATAAAAGTCGACACACTGGATAATGTTGTTGTGATCCCAACAGCCGGGTTACAAATGGGCAATTCAGGTAACTTCGTCTGGAAAGTGGATAAAGAAAATAAAGTCAGCAAGCATAAAGTCATTGCGGGCCTGCAAAATAGCCAACTCGTGGTTATCAACAGCGGTTTGTCCGCAGGCGAACGGGTTGTCACCGATGGTATTGACCAACTGACCGAAGGTACCAAGGTTGAAATTGTCAAACCTTTGACAGTTGAGTCACTTGATACCGATAAAGTTCAAAAAAACTCAGAGCAATCAAACGGTAAAGTGGAGAATTCCTAATGCAACCTGATTCTCCAATTCCAGGCGGGGGACCATCCCGCCTGTTTATCTTGCGTCCTGTTGCCACGACGCTGTTTATGATTGCGATATTGCTGGCCGGGTTTATCGGTTATCGGATGCTGCCCGTTTCTGCGTTGCCACAAGTGGATTATCCGACTATTCAAGTGGTAACGTTCTATCCCGGTGCCAATCCTGATGTTATGACATCTGCCGTTACAGCGCCGCTGGAACGCCAGTTCGGGCAAATGTCCGGCTTAAAGCAGATGTCTTCCAGAAGTTCCGGGGGAGCCTCTGTTATCACGCTGGTATTCCAGCTTTCACTGCCATTGGATGTAGCAGAGCAAGATGTACAGGCGGCCATTAATTCAGCCAGCAATCTACTGCCGGAAGATTTGCCTTATCCCCCCATTTATAGCAAAGTCAACCCGGCTGATCCCCCTATTCTGACGCTGGCCGTAACGTCTGATGCCCTGCCCATGACGCAAGTGCAAGATATGGTGGAAACCCGTGTAGCTCAGCGTATTTCTCAGGTCAGTGGCGTGGGTTTGGTCACATTGGCTGGCGGGCAGCGTCCTGCGGTACGGGTGAAATTGAATGCACAGGCCATCGCCGCACAAGGTTTGGACAGTGATACGATTCGTTCGGCTATCATGAAAGCCAATGTCAATTCCGCAAAAGGCAGTTTTGATGGGCCAACACGTTCTATCACAATTTCCTCCAATGATCAGATGAAATCTATCGATGATTATCGCAAGTTAATCGTCGCCTATAAAAATGGCTCCCCTATTCGCCTGAGTGATGTTGCGAACATTGAACAAGGGGCAGAAAATGACAAACTCAGCGCATGGGCCAATGAAAAACCCGCTATTGTCATCAATGTTCAACGCCAACCCGGCGCGAATGTTATCGAGACCACAGATAATATCCGTGTCATGCTGCCGGAGCTGATCAGCAGCTTACCCAAATCAGTCAATGTGGAAGTCCTGACAGATCGTACTGTTACAATCCGCAGTTCAGTCAAGGATGTTCAATTTGAACTGTTGCTGGCTATTGCGCTGGTTGTCATGGTGATTTATCTGTTCTTGCGCAATACCACGGCAACCCTGATTCCCAGTATTGCTGTACCGCTTTCATTGGTGGGGACGTTCGCCGTTATGTATTTCTGCGGCTTTTCCGTCAATAACCTCACCTTGATGGCATTAACCATCGCAACCGGCTTTGTGGTCGATGATGCGATTGTCGTTATAGAAAATATTTCCCGTTATATTGAACGGGGAGAAAAACCTCTGGCGGCAGCATTAAAAGGAGCGGGAGAAATTGGCTTTACTATTATTTCGCTGACCTTTTCGTTAATTGCTGTATTGATCCCATTGCTGTTTATGGGAGATATCGTCGGCCGCCTGTTCCGGGAATTCGCTATTACTCTTGCTGTCGCCATTTTAATTTCTGCGGTTGTGTCATTGACACTAACACCAATGATGTGCGCAAGAATGTTGAAATCCGAAGCAGACATTAAACACAATCGCTTTGAACAAGCTTGCGAACATTTTTTTGAACGCATGATTGCGATATATGCGGTCTTTTTGAAACGGGTGTTAAATCATCCTTGGATCACCCTTAGCGTTGCGTTTGGTACGTTAGCGCTGACTGCCCTGCTCTATATTATGATCCCCAAAGGTTTTTTCCCTTTGCAAGACAACGGGTTGATTCAGGGCACACTGGAAGCTCCACAATCCATTTCATTCAATGCGATGGCAGATAAACAACGGCAAGTGACTACGCTGTTACTGCAAGATCCTGCGGTGGATAATGTCACGACATTTATCGGCGTTGATGGTAATAATTCAACGTTGAATAATGCACGTCTCCAGATTACGTTGAAACCGCTCAGCCAACGTGACGACCGGGTTGACGAGGTAATCCCTCGATTACAGAAACGTATTGCCGGAGTACCCGATGTCACATTGTATCTGCAACCGACACAAGATTTGACAATTGACACCCAAGTATCCCGTACGCAATACCAATTCACATTGCAGGCAACTTCTCTTGATGAACTCGCTGTCTGGGTTCCCAAATTGCAAAGTGCCCTGAAGCAGCGGCCGGAGTTGGTAGATATCGGTCACAATTGGCAAGATAAAGGGCTTGTCGCTTATCTCAATGTGGATCGTGATATGGCCAGCCGATTCGGGATCTCCATGGCTGCCGTGGATAATGCGCTGTATAACGCTTTCGGCCAACGCCTGATTTCGACCATTTACACACAGTCAAATCAGTACCGGGTCATTCTTGAACAAGATACGAAAAATTCATCCGGTTTAGAGGCGTTCAACGATCTTTATCTGACTGGAAATGATGGAAAAATGGTGCCACTTAATGCCATTGCTACTGTTGAACAACGGCTTGGGAATTTATCTATCAATCACTTGCAACAATTCCCTTCTGTCACTTTTTCGTTCAACACTACGAAAAACGCTTCCCTTGAAGACGCAGTGAATGCCGTCAAGGAGACAGAACGGTCGATTCAAATGCCAAAAGATATTATCACGCAATTTCAAGGGGCAACGCTGGCGTTCCAGGATGCTCTCAGCAATACCCTTTGGCTGATTCTGGCTGCGGTCGTCGCTATGTATATTGTGCTCGGTGTACTGTATGAAAGTTTTATCCATCCAGTTACCATTTTGTCAACCTTGCCTACTGCGGGTGTTGGCGCATTGCTGGCTTTGATGGTGGGCGGATATGAATTAGATATTATCGCCATCATTGGGATCATTCTCTTAATCGGCATTGTGAAGAAGAACGCTATCATGATGATCGATTTTGCTCTGGCAGCGGAGCGTGAAAAAGGCATGTCTCCATATGAGGCTATTTATCAAGCCTGTCTGTTACGTTTCAGGCCGATATTGATGACGACAATGGCGGCGCTATTGGGCGCATTGCCTCTGATGCTCAGCACCGGTATTGGTGCGGAACTGCGTCGCCCATTGGGTGTCAGCATGGTGGGCGGTTTGATTATGAGCCAGATTCTGACCTTGTTTACAACGCCCGTCATTTATCTACTTTTTGATCAGTTAGCGCATTCTTACCGGAAAAATAAGAACCAGAAGACTGAGAAAGGTAATCAAACCAGGCTTGATAAACCCTCTGTTAATCATCAGGAGCCGCTGTGAAATTTTTCGCCCTATTTATCCAGCGGCCGGTTGCCACGACATTGCTGAGTTTAGCTATCACTCTGTGTGGTGCGCTCAGTTTTATCTTGTTGCCTGTATCGCCGCTGCCAAAAGTGGATTTTCCTGTGATAACAGTCCATGCCTCTATGCCCGGTGCGTCACCAGAAACGATGGCGTCCTCTGTGACGACACCTCTGGAACGCGCGTTAGGCAGGATTGCAGGGGTAAAAGAGATGGGGTCCACCAGCTCGTTGGGAACCTCCTTTATTTATTTGGAGTTCGACCTCAATCGGGATATCAATGGCGCAGCAAGGGACGTTCAATCCGCCATCAATGCTGCGCAAAGCTTATTGCCCTCCGGTATGCCAAGCAAACCGGTATATTATAAAGCCAATCTATCAGACGCCCCGATCATGATATTAACCCTCACGTCAGACAGTTATAGTGAAGGGCAACTCTATGATCTGGCTTCCACCAGATTGGCTCAAAAAATTTCTCAGGTAGAAGGCGTCAGCAAGGTCAGTGTCGGCGGTAGTTCATTACCTGCTATACGTGTTGAATTGAACCCTAACGCCCTTTTCAATCAAGGTGTTTCTCTCAATGATGTCAGCAATGCTATCAGTGATGCCAATGTCCGGCGCCCAACGGGCTATGTTGATTCAGATAAACAAAACTGGCAACTGCACACCAATGATGAACTGAAAACAGCAGACAGCTATCGCTCTATTATTGTGCATTATAATAATGGCGCTCCGGTTCGTTTGCAGGATGTCGCAGATGTTAAAAATTCGATCGAGGATATCCGGGCAGCGGGGATGTCCGGCAATAAATCTGCAATTGTCATTATTATTCGCCGTGAAGCCGGTGCGAATATTATCGCAACTGTTCAACGCATTCGTGATCAACTTCCTATCCTGCAAGAATCTCTGCCTGCCAGTATTCAATTAAATATCGCGCAGGATCGCTCACCAGCTATCCAAGCTTCCCTGCAAGAAGTAGAAAGGGCACTTGCCATTGCGGTTGCCTTGGTCATTCTGGTGGTGTTCCTGTTTTTACGTTCAGGCCGGGCCACATTGATTCCGGCAATTGCCGTTCCGGTATCACTCATTGGCACTTTTACTGCTATATATTTATGTGGTTTCAGTTTGAACAACCTTTCGCTGATGGCACTAACCATTGCCACCGGATTTGTTGTCGATGATGCGATTGTTGTACTGGAAAATATTTCCCGGCATCTGGATGCCGGGTTGAAGCCGATGGAAGCTGCCCTCAAAGGTGTCAGGGAAGTTGGATTCACAGTACTTGCCATGAGTCTGTCACTCATTGCCGTCTTCATTCCTCTTGTGTTGATCGATGAGCTACTCGGCAGGCTTTTCCGGGATTTCGCTGTCACACTTGCAACCGCCATTGGAATTTCTCTGTTAGTTTCACTGACATTGACTCCAATGATGTGCGCATATTTACTCAAATCATCACCAATAAAAACACAGAGACAAAAGCAAGGATTCGGTAAGGTATTGCTGAAAATTCAGCAAAGTTATGGCCGTTCACTGAAATGGATACTCAATCATACCCGCTGGGTACTACTTACATTAGTCGGTATTATCGCTCTGAATATCTGGCTCTATATCAGTATCCCGAAAACATTTTTCCCGCATCAAGATACGGGAAAAATATTGGGCTTTGTGGTTGCGGATCAAAGTATTTCATTTCAAGCTATGCGTGAAAAAATGAAACGCTTTATGCAGATCATTGATGAAGATCCGACAGTGGATAATGTTGTGGGATCTACCGGTGGTGATAGCATCAACACTGGCGTTATGTTTATTTCCCTGAAACCATTGGAAGAGCGTTCTGAAAGTATCCAACAAGTGATAACGCGTTTAAGAAGTAAGCTCACCAATGAGGCAGGAGCACGTCTTCATTTAGTTCCTGTTCAGGATCTCAGATCCGGAGGTCGCGGTTCAAAATCCACTTATCAGTTTAATTTACTGTCTGATGATTTTGGCGAACTGCGCAAATGGAGTCCTACTGTCAAAAAAGCATTGGAAAAACAGCCGCAATTAGTGGATGTCAATTCAGATGAAGACGAAGAGGCTAAAGGGGCAGAAATAGCAATTATCTATGATCGTGATGTAATGGCACGTTTAGGCATCAATGTCTCTGATGCCAATAAATTACTCTATAATGCCTTTGGACAACGGCAAGTTTCTACCATTTACCAACCGTTAAATCAGTACAAGGTGGTGATGGAAGTTGCACCGCAATACAATCAGGACCCAACGGCTCTGGAGAAAATGTTTGTCATTAATAGCAAAGGGGAACGTATCCCGCTTTCCTATTTTGCTCACTGGCGTCCTGCTAACGCCCCATTAGATGTTTACCACGAAGGGCTTTCTGCCTCTTCGACTATCGGTTTTGATGTTGCGCCGGGTTATACGTTGTCTGACGCAATCATTGTAATAGAAAGAACCATGACAGAACTCAGTGTTCCTTCGTCAGTTCGCAGCTCATTTGCAGGCACTGCACAAGATTTCCAACAGAGTGAACGCTCCCAATTGTTTGTGATCCTTGCCGCGATTGTGACAGTTTATCTGGTTCTGGGCGTCTTGTATGAAAGTTATCTTCATCCATTGACGATTCTTTCTACCTTGCCCTCTGCGGGAATAGGGGCATTATTAGCACTGGAGTTGTTCAATACGCCATTTAGCCTGATTGCGATGATTGGAATCATGTTGCTGGTGGGTATTGTCAAGAAAAACGCCATCATCATGGTGGATTTCGCCCTCGAAGCGCAACGAAACGGTAATGTCAGTCCTCAAGAGGCGATCTTTCAAGCCTGTTTATTGCGGTTCCGGCCGATTATGATGACAACACTTTCTGCTTTGTTCGGTGCCTTACCTTTGGTTCTGAGCAACGGCGACGGCGCTGAACTGCGTTTCCCATTGGGTATCACCATTGTCGGTGGTCTGGTGATGAGCCAATTGCTTACGCTATACACCACCCCCGTTGTATATTTGTTCTTTGACCGACTGCGCGAAAAATGGCTGCGACATCGTACCAAACAGCCTCACGCATCGGCATCAGCAGGAAATTCATGATAAAAACAGGCATCAGCAGTAAGTTATTTTTGGCGATTTTTGCCACTTGTATGTTGGTATTGGTCACTATGCACTGGGGCGTCCGCCTCAGTTTCCAGCACGGCTTTATTGGCTATATCAAACAAAATAGCCAAATGCGCGCAAAGATGCTGGCAGACGCATTGACAGAACAATACCAGCAATACGGCGACTGGCGTTTCTTAACCCAAAATGATCGGATGATTTTTCAAATCATCCGTACCATTGAACAAAATAGTGATATCTATAAAAGAACAACTTCCCACGGTTGGCGTCCCCAGTTCTGGGTTGTGGATACTCAAATGAATCGTCTGGTAGGTCATTCCAATGACATTCCGGCAGAAAGTTACCGTGAACCTGTCACCTATCAAAATGGCGTTGTCGGTTGGGTCATTGTCAGCACTTCGGACAAAATTACTCGTCAGGCCGATATTAGTTTCGCCCACCAGCAACAATTCACCAGTTGGATTATTGCTGGTTTTTCCACCTTACTGGCACTGATTGCGACTTTTCTTCTCTCCCGTGGCTTTTTAAGGCCGGTCAAACGTCTGGTAGAAGGAACCCACAAACTTGCTGCGGGTGATTTTAGTGTCCGCGTTATTCCATCCAGTCAAGATGAAATCGGTAAGCTGGCGTCAGATTTTAATCAGCTCGCCAGTACACTGGAAAAAAATGAGCAGATGCGACGTGATTATATGGCGGATATTTCCCATGAATTGCGCACCCCGCTTTCTGTACTGCGTGGGGAACTGGAAGCTTTGCAGGATGGTGTGCGACAACCGACACAGGAGACTATCCATTCTCTACTCACGGAAGTCACGACCTTAACAAAATTGGTCAACGACCTGCATTTATTATCGCTTTCCGATCGCGGCTCTCTGACTTATAGAAAAGAAGCCGTTAAGGTCAGCGAATTACTGCAACTCTCTGTGGCAGGTTATCAAGGTCGTTTCGCTGATAAACAAATCACCCTGGCGTTGAGCCTGAAAGAAAATGTAACTCTGTTTGCTGATCCAGATCGACTGATGCAGCTATTCCAAAACTTGCTGGAAAACAGCCTGCGCTATACCAATGAGCACGGAAAAACAATTATTCAAGCTTATTCAAATCAACACTGTTGGGTATTGGATTTACAAGACAGTGCTCCCGGACTGACTGCCGAGCAATGCCAACATGTTTTTGAGCGTTTTTATCGCTGTGAGTCTTCCCGCAATCGTGCAAGCGGTGGCTCAGGGTTAGGGCTGGCAATTTGTTATAATATCGTCGAAGCGCACGATGGAACGATTCATGCAGAAAGATCACCTTTAGGTGGTATGAAAATTCACGTAGAATTACCGTTGATGACATTCCCTGAACGTGAAACACTCTGAACCTAAGACGCAATGAGTATATATTCTACACAATATACCGTTCTCATCGTTGAAGATGAACCGAAATTGGGACGGTTGCTGGTTGATTATTTGCAATCGGCAGATTATCAAACTGAATGGCTGAAACGCGGTGATGAAGTCATTGATCATGTTCAAAGATACCAACCCCATATTATCTTACTTGACCTGATGCTACCCGGTCTTGATGGGTTATCGGTCTGTCGGGAAATTCGTAAGTTTTCTGATATCCCGATTGTAATAATGACGGCGAAAACGGAAGAAATTGATCGGCTTCTCGGATTAGAAATTGGGGCTGATGATTATATCTGCAAACCGTATAGCCCACGGGAAATGGTAGCCAGGGTAAAAACAATCCTGCGCCGTTGTTATCGCCCGCAAGATATCGTCAGCGAACAAGGTGCGCTGACCATAGATGAAAATCACTTTCAGGCACGTTATCTTGAACGGGCGCTTGAACTGACACCCGTTGAATTTCGTCTGCTTAAGATTATGTCCAGCCAACCGGGGCGTGTTTTTTCCCGTGATCAGCTATTGAATAATCTTTATGATGATCATCGCATCGTGAATGATCGTACCATTGACAGCCATATTAAGAACTTGCGTAGAAAGCTAGAACAATTGGATGAAGATAAATCTTTTATTCGTTCAATTTATGGCCTTGGCTATCGTTGGGAAGCCGAGATCTGTCGTTTGATGTGATGATATTCACAGCAACCGGTTTTGTCTCAACAATTCACGCGATTTTTCTTAAATGTCGTTGCGATTTCAGGAAGACTACAAAAAAATTTTTTGCCAAACCTCTTTGCTGTACAAAATTCAAGCTAAACTTAAGCTGATAATTACCCAATCAGGAGAATTTCTTATGGCTACTGGGCATTATGATCTTAAGAAAGCAAAGAACGGGCAATTTTACTTCAATCTGGTGGCAGCAAGCGGTGATATTATTTTGAACAGTGAAATGTATACCACTAAGGCTGCTGCCAATAAAGGTATTAACTCTGTGCGGGTCAATTCTCCCGATAAAACCCGCCATGAAGTGAGAAAAAATAAGTCAGGTAAGTCTTATTTTGTCCTGAAAGCCCGCAATCATCAGATTATTGGTGTCAGTGAACCTTATGCTAATGAAGCCAGCATGAAGAAATGTATACAATCGGTCATGAAAACCGGACCGACGGAAAGTATCCGTGATTTGACCAAATAAAATTAATGAACACAATTAATGGCTCGCGCCGTATCAGCGGCGCGTTTTTCTTTAACCATATCCGGCAATTCAATTTATAACCAATGCAGGGTGACTTGTTCTGATGTCCAAAGTAATCTCAGAAGAAATCATCTCTTATTAGCCCCCTTCCGGGACAATAATATATTTGTGCTAATGACGGAATAAGCGCTAAAATCCCCCTCCCTTTAACCTTACCCTTAGTAATGATAAAGATGATAGGGTAAGGGCTGACTTGAACTCAGACCGAGAATGCTAACAATATGTTTACTCCAGAATTACTTTCTCCCGCCGGCTCTTTGAAAAACATGCGTTACGCATTTGCCTATGGTGCAGATGCTATCTATGCCGGCCAACCCCGCTATAGCCTGCGTGTCCGCAATAATGAATTTAACCATGAAACGTTGGCTCAAGGCATTAAAGAAGCCCACGAATTAGGTAAACGTTTTTATGTCGTCGTCAATATCGCACCACATAATGCAAAGCTGAAAACATTTATCCGTGATTTGAAACCTGTTGTGGAAATGGGGCCTGATGCGCTGATTATGTCCGATCCGGGTTTAATCATGATGGTGCGCGAAGCATTTCCTGAAATAGACATTCATCTTTCGGTTCAGGCAAACGCGGTTAACTGGGCTACCGTCAAATTCTGGAAACAAATGGGATTAACGCGTGTCATTCTTTCCCGTGAACTTTCACTGGAAGAAATTGCTGAAATCCGTCAGCAAGTACCAGAAATGGAACTTGAAGTTTTTGTCCATGGCGCACTCTGCATGGCTTATTCTGGTCGTTGTCTGTTATCGGGCTATATCAATAAACGCGATCCCAATCAGGGAACGTGCACTAACGCCTGCCGTTGGGAATACAATGTACAGGAAGGTAAAGAAGATACTGTCGGTAATATTGTTCATATGCACGAGCCTATCCCTGTCAAGAATGTTGAACCCACATTGGGCCAGGGTACTCCAACAGACAAAGTATTCATGATTGAAGAAGCCAAGCGTCCGGGCGAATACATGTCAGCATTTGAAGATGAGCATGGCACTTATATCATGAACTCTAAAGATTTACGTGCGATTGAGCATGTGGAAAGATTGACCGGCATGGGTGTTCACTCATTAAAAATCGAAGGCCGTACAAAATCTTTCTATTATTGTGCCCGCACAGCTCAGGTATATCGCCGTGCCATTGATGATGCTGTTGCCGGAAAACCTTTCGATCCCACTCTCATGACTACTCTGGAAGGTCTGGCACACCGTGGCTATACAGAAGGTTTCCTGCGTCGTCATACCCATGATGCCTACCAGACTTATGAATACGGCTATTCGGTATCGGACACTCAACAATTCGTTGGTGAGCTTACTGGCAACCGAATCAACGGATTGGCCGAAGTCGCCGTGAAGAATAAGTTTCTTGTTGGAGATCAACTGGAGCTCATGACACCATCAGGCAATATTAACTTTACGTTAGAATCCATGACAAATAAGAAAGGTCAGCCAGTGGAAGTCGCACCCGGTGATGGGCATATCGTTTATCTCCCAATTCCTGAAGAAATTGATCTGAATTATGCCTTACTTGTCCGACATTTAAAGAGCGGCAATACCAGAGCTCCTCATTCACAAGAATTTCCAGTGAAATAATTCGAAATGAAGTTTTAAAGAAATTGTTATGTTTTTTTAGAAACAGATCACATCAATACCATTTTATTTCTCGTATTATCTGCTCTGAAAAACGAAGAACTAAAAAAGTTTTACTGTAAGACTAGGAACCACCTCCTTGGCCGGCTCAATCTCCCTTGGGCTGGCCTTTTCTTTTATACAAAAAATAAAAAACAACAATAAATTCAATTAATTAGGGAAATAACCCTTCACTTTAAAAATATAAATTAGCTTAATGTTTTTCAATTTCCAATTGGATACATATTAATCAGAAATTGGTAACATTATTTATTATGAGTAATAAAACCATATAGAATAAATATCATCTGATTTCCTTCAGTTTAATGAAGGAAACTTTAAGAAAACACCGCTCAATTTATTCAATTACAGAATAGACTAATGGTTATTTATCATCATGCCAAATAAGTATTATTTTACTTTACTGTCATGCAGAATGATTAAATTTTAACAACATTTGTATTAACTGAAGCGATCCACTACGGTTTCCCTCTCTGCTTACCTTGTGATCAATATAAATATCAACAACAATCAGCAGCGCCTTTTGCAAACTGGAGTTAATCATGACTGATATCGCTAAGTTGTTAGGAAAAGACGCTGAAAGTTTATTACAACATCACTGCAATACCATTCCACGTGAAAATCTCTATCTCCCCGGCACCGATTTTGTCGATAGGGTGATGATCGAAAATAATCGACCCAATACTGTCTTACGTTCCATGCAGACCTTAATGAATCACGGTCGTCTGGCAGGCACTGGTTATCTCTCAATTTTGCCGGTAGATCAGGGCGTTGAGCATTCTGCGAGTGCTTCTTTTGCCACCAACCCGCTCTATTTTGATCCCAAAAATATCGTTGAATTGGCGATCGAAGCGGGTTGTAACTGTGTTGCTTCAACTTATGGTGTGCTGGCATCGGTTTCTCGCCGTTATGCCCATAAAATTCCGTTCTTAGTGAAACTAAATCATAATGAGACGTTGACCTATCCAGCTCAATATGACCAAACCTTGTATGCCAGTGTCGAACAGGCATTTAACATGGGTGCAGTGGCGGTCGGTGCAACAATCTATTACGGCTCTCCTGAATCACGTCGTCAAATCGAAGAAATCTCTGCCGCATTCGAACGCGCTCATGAACTAGGCATGGTTACTGTGTTATGGGCTTATCTGCGTAATTCTGCTTTCAAAAAAGATGGAGTTGATTACCATACCAGCGCCGACTTAACGGGCCAAGCAAATCATCTGGCAGCAACCATTGGTGCTGATATCGTTAAGCAGAAAATGGCTGAAACTAATGGTGGCTATACGGCTATTGGGTTTGGGCATACTGATAAACGTGTTTATAGCAATTTGACCACTGAACACCCGATTGATCTCGTTCGCTACCAACTTGCTAACTGCTACATGGGGCGCGCTGGATTAATTAATTCTGGTGGTGCTTCTGGCGATAACGATTTGAGTGATTCAGTCCGTACCGCTGTCATCAACAAACGTGCCGGAGGCATGGGGTTGATCCTTGGTCGCAAAGCGTTCAAGAAATCAATGAAAGAAGGCGTTGAGCTAATTCACTCCGTTCAGGATGTTTATCTCGACAAAAAGATCACAATTGCGTAATCCAGCTTTTTTCGCCTTCCATACTCAAGATGGGGATATTCGTATCCCCATTATTTAATACAAGTATTTCATTTAATGACAAGCGGGCACCCACATTATTCACCACCACTGGTAAAAATGGTGGACTGGCCCTATTCCCTGGCCAACTTCGAGGGTATCAGCCTGCGCAAGCGCATTCTGCAAATACATTTTTGCAACAGGCAACGTGCTTTGCCAATCAGGATAACGGGGGCGCAATGCAGCAAGTGCGGCAGACAAAGTACAACCTGTACCATGAGTATTCCGTGTATTCACCCGGGTTGAAGTAAAACGCCATTCGCCTTCAGGAGTAAACAGCCAATCGGGGCTTTCCTTATCGATCAAATGACCTCCTTTCAATAAAACCGCCTGACATCCTATTGAAAGCAATTCACGTCCCTGTTGCAACATATCAGCTTCTGTCTTGGCAAGGGCGCATTTCAGTATGGCAGCGGCTTCCGGTAAGTTTGGTGTGACCAAAGAAACAATTGGCAATAGCTGTTCTACCATTGCCGTAACGGCTTCTGGTAATAATAGCGGATCACCACTTTTTGCCAGCATAACAGTATCCAATACGATATAAGGAATAGGATAACGGCGCAATGATTCAGCCACTATAGCGACATTAGCAGCATTCGATAACATGCCAATTTTGGCGCTATCTATTCTGATATCTGAAAGTACAGATTCGAGTTGGGAAGCAACAAAGAGGGGATCGATATCATAAACTGATTGTACGCCCATTGTGTTTTGGGCAACCAGTGCGGTTATCACAGCCGTGCCATAAGCACCAAGCGCGGAAAAAGTCTTTAAATCGGCCTGAATGCCGGCACCACCGCTAGGATCTGTCCCTGCGATAGTCAGTGAGTTAGTTCTCATTATGGTGATTCCTATCACCAGCCAAAGAAAAGCAGATATCAAAATAGGAGATACCATGACTTCCCTACGCTGGCATTATCCAGATCAGGTAATACGGGTACTTCTCAGCTCAATAAAGAACGCCCCGAGTCAAAATAAAAATCACTCTATTAGTATCCCAATAGAGTGATATTTGCAATAGTTTATTATCAGACAGTAAAACCAGACTGACAATAATACATCTAGCCAGTAATTAAATACTAACCAAAATGAATTTATTACTATAAAGCTGAGACGTTTGCAGCAGCAGGGCCTTTAGGACCATCCTGAATTTCAAACTCAACTTGTTGGCCTTCAGACAATGTTTTAAATCCATCTTTCATAATTGCAGAAAAATGTACAAATACATCTTTGCTACCATCAGCTGGAGTAATAAAACCAAAACCTTTAGACTCGTTGAACCACTTCACGGTACCAGTGATTTTTGCCATTTCAAAAATTTCCTTTGAATCACTTTATTAGCCGACAGGCATAAAAATAAACAAACCAGTATTGGTTGCTGTTATTTATTAACAAAACAGAACTTCGTTTACCCATGTGTTTTATCACATACTCTTTATATAATCGCAAGCCATTTTTTTCAGGTGCTGGAGCTAACGCACATATTTAAAATACTTAACTTCCATACCGATTTGAAATTACACAATAATTTTTAAGTTACATAACTTCATGAATAAATACAAAAAGAAAATTTTAACCCAAGAAACAACTTTAATTAATCTAATATATAATGCTGTTTTTTACGCCTACTATAGGGTAGATCAGAGAGTTATAGTTATCCCGAAGTTCCATTTTGGATAACTATAAAATAATGGTTAAATTCGCACCTATTCATTGAAGCATACAATATAATTATTCTACATATAACCAGATTACTTTTTGTTTATCTTTTATTAAATATTGTTCAATTATAATATTAATTGCTAAAAATTGACTATTCTATCTATATGGTAAACTGATTCCATACAGCTTACTGAAATTAGAGTGGTTGGAGTTTTAAAATGAGGTTTTATTTAGCCACGTCATATGTTCTACCAATAACATTATTTATATCATCAGAGATGGCCTATTCAGGTACCACTCCAGAGCCTGGGACTGTACCGCAGGGAAAAACAGAAAAAGGCTATAAATACATTTATTCTTCCTTATTGGAAAAATTCAGGCGTAATATCTCATCAACATGGAATTCACCAGATAATGACATTTATTTACCCGTAATCACATGGCATAACCGTTTTACCTATGATAAAGAAAAAACAGATAGGTACAACGAAATGCCCTGGGGATTTGGTTACGGCAAATCTCATTACGATAAAGATAACGATTGGCACTCTTTGTATGCGATGGTTTTTATGGACTCACATAATCGTCTTGAGCCTATTATTGGCTACGGGTTTCAAAAAATGTGGGTTCCTAATGGCCTTGATAGTTTCAGAGTGGGCGGAGGGTTTACATTTAGTATTACAGCACGTCATGATTATCAATATATTCCCTTGCCCATACCATTACCGATTTTTTCCATTGAGTATAATAGGCTCTCTTTTCAATCAACCTATATTCCCGGTACATACAATAACGGTAATGTGCTGTTTAGCTGGTTACGTTGGCAATGGTAAATATCTAATATATCGAAATTCATTGGGTATATAACAAAAATTCTCTTAATCAATTGGTTTTCATCTATCACTATGTTTTTTATATTCGTGTTTGTTATATTGATGTTTGTCATATTGGTACTGACAATAATAATCAGCCGGATATCGATATCATACCCGGCTGAAAAACATGCTGAATGGATTAATAGCTAGCTTACTCGTTTGTCTGCTTTTTTGCTCTAGCCACCAAGTAACCCACCCACAATACACCAATCCAGAATGGCATCAGAATAACTGAAATACGAATTGCTGGCATCATCAGAATAATGATGAGAATGAACGCCAAGAATGCCAGACACAGGTAGTTCCCGAATGGATACCATAATGCCCGAAATTGGGTCTTAACACCTTCTTTGTTCTTAGCCGCGCGGAATTTCAGGTGAGCAAAACAAATCATAATCCAGTTAATGACCAACGTTGTCACCACCAATGACATCAGCAACTCAAATGCCTTACCGGGCATAATATAGTTAATCAACACACCAATCGATGTTGCTAAGGCCGATAAACCAATGGACAAGACAGGTACACTACGTTTATTAACTTTTGTCAGAATGCGGGGAGCATTACCTTGTTTAGCCAAACCATATAACATTCGGCTATTACAATACACACCACTGTTATAAACAGATAATGCAGCCGTAAGTACCACCACGTTTAGGATGTTCGCTACCCAAAAGCTATCCATATCATGGAAGATTAAAACGAATGGGCTACCACCTTCTACTACGTTCTGCCAAGGGTAAAGTGCAAGCAAAATAGCCAGTGAACCGATATAAAACAGCAAGATTCGATAAACAACCTGATTGGTTGCTTTTGGTATATTTTTCTCAGGATGTTCCGCTTCCGCCGCAGTAATTCCCACGGTTTCCAGCCCACCAAATGAAAACATGATTACCGCCATCGCCATAATCAAGCCAGTAACCCCATTTGGCATAAAACCGCCCTGCTGCCATAAATTGGTTATGCTTGCCTGTGGACCGCCATTACCGCTAACCAGTAAATAGCTTCCAAAGATAATCATGCCGATAATTGCAGTAACTTTGATGATAGAAAACCAAAATTCGGTTTCACCGTATAACCGAACATTAATCAGATTAACAAGGTTAATCAGTACAAAGAATATTGCAGCAGAAACCCATGTCGGAACCTCTGGCCACCAATATTGGATATACATACCAACGGCGGTTAATTCTGCCATGCCGACCAGAATGAACATTGCCCAGTAATTCCAGCCCGATAGAAAACCAGCAAAGTTTCCCCAGTATTTATAAGCAAAATGGCTAAATGACCCCGCAACAGGCTCCTCAACGACCATCTCCCCTAGCTGTCGCATAATCAAAAATGCAATAAATCCAGCAATCGCATATCCGAGAAGTACCGAAGGGCCAGCCATTTTTATCGTTTGGGCAATGCCCAGAAATAATCCTGTTCCTACTGCACCACCGAGGGCAATAAGCTGAATATGCCTATTTTTTAAACCACGCTTAAGCGTCGTTTGTTGTTCTTGTTGTCCTGCCATCTAGTCCTCTTTTTGCGATGCTTGGAACCTGTCTCATTAAAAGCCATTTTATTTGTTGCTCTTAGACCTGAGTAGCGTAAAAAAATCCACCTGCCTCCCAATTCTCACAAAATTTTTCGAATCTAAATTACTTCAATTATTGTAATAATTGGGCTATCCCCTGACTTAACGCGATATTTAGTCTGTTAATTAGAATCAGGTGGATATTAAAACATCATTTACAAAGAATGAATACCACGAATGTATGTTAACACACATGTAAGCAGGAAAATGATTAGGATGCTCATCAAAAAGGTAAATATCGAGTAATAGAACAAATACCTAATTCGAATTGTCCATGACCATGTCCTTGATCACCGTGTACGGTACCTTGCTCACAATGTACGTCCAGTGCCAGTAAATACAAAAATAGACATACTAATATCAAGCACAAAATTAATACTATTACTTTCATATTCAATTAGGCCACCTTAGAATGATTTCATTGTAGTTAATGTTATAATCAAATATTATAGGGGGTTTTATATGATAAAACATTCAAATTTTAATTCAGTCATTACTGAACCTCGCAATGATCGATTTTGTCATCTTGAAAAGAAGTTGTGTATACTTCCCCAACCTTCAACCAATTTAAAATTGTAATGCCACAAGATAACCACTTAGCACTTGTATGCGCACTGAGTAAATGGATAGAAAACCATCTTGGCCGTGTCATTCATCTTGAAGAGCTTGCTGCTTACTCTGGCTATTCACTTTGGCACATGCAGAAAATATTCAAAGAAGTCACAGGGATATCGCTTGGCAAATACATTCGTCAGAGACGCTTGGCTGGTGCAGTTTCCCTACTGAGAAACAGTTCATTGCCAATTTTTGATATTGCCCTGGACTTCGGCTTCGGCTCTCAATCTCACTTCACATATATGTTCCGTAAAGAATATGGCATTACACCTTATGATTTTCGCCAAAGTATAGATATTGAACTTGAAGTTAAACTTCCATTGCATCTGACTTACAACTGCGAATCATAAAGCTTGATATTGTCAGCGGCCATTGAATGGCCGCTCCTGCATGCCCCTTCACTATTCCTTTTGCTAAATAACACTATGTTATTTTGTTATTTTTCTTTTCCGATACATTAAGCATATACGGTTATCGATATTTTTCGACCAATGCCAAAGCAATCGCTTCTGTTTCTGCATCAGGACGACCACTGATATCTGACGGGCGAAAATGCATCTGAAATGCTTGGATAGTTTTGTGGGTTGCATCATCCAGTAAACCCGTCTGAGGGATGCTATAACCATAATAAGCTAAGGCTTTCTGTATTGACAGAACAGATGCGGGTACATCAGGAGCCCTTCCAGCCAAATGTTTATTGACCGTCACATGATCAGGCCAAGCACCGATCCCTTGTTCATAAAGTAATTGCCACGGGAAAGCAGGCCCAGGATCTTCTTTTCTAAGTGGTGCTATATCACTATGACCAACAACATTCACCGCCTTGATTTGATAACGCTGAATAATATCTTTTGCCAATCGAATCACTGCATCAATTTGTGATGGGTGATATAAACACCACTCTTTTTTGATAAAATGTTGCTTAAATCCACAATTAACAATTTCAATACCAATAGAATAGCGGTTTAGGCTTTGGTATCCATCCCATTCACTTTTTCCCGCATGCCATGCCCTTTCCTTTTCTGAAACCAATTGAAAAATAATCGGTTCTTCATTCTCATATTTTGGTTGAGAGGGAATAAGATAATGCGCGCTGACCTTTCCACCCGTTAATACCTGTAGAGAGCGTCTGTCATCTAAAGCCGTATAATGCAAAACAAGGAAATCAACTGAATCAATATGCTGCTTAGTTGAATAAGGATAGGAATGTTCAACAATATAACTGTTTCTGTCTTCACGCTCAGGGGAATAAGCGCAGCCAATCAACAGAGTGATAAACACGCATGCTATTAATATTCTTATCATGATTGGTCAGCTATTTTAAAAAAAGGTAACGTTATGATGACTATATCGTAGATGAAACTAAAATAGATGTGATGTTTTTTACTTTCAAGCATGATTTTAAGAACAAATAAAAGCCGGGCATTTGTGAAATGGCCAAAATGCCCGGCTGATAACATTATTTTATATGAGTAATACCTTGTTACGGTTTTAGTCTATTACTCATCATCTTTCGAGTTGCTGCTTTATTAGCGGCATCCGCAATCTATTGGGATATCCCCGTACTAACGAGTATCTTTCCCGCTGTTATGCACAGCATCATTATCCCAGATACCTTTTTCAACTTGTTGCTGAATTTCTGGGTAAGAGTTGATATTGAATGTGGGTAACTGACCCAATTTTCTCTGTCGGTTATAGTCTTTGGCTAATTTTATCGCAATACCTGACAATAGCAGTATGGCAATCAAGTTAACAATAGCCATACAAGCCATTGATAAATTTGCCATACTCCAAACCACAGGGACTTCTGCCAATGAACCAAACATCACCATTCCCAACGCAGCCAATCGCAGAATGAATAAGCCGGCTGTGTGGTTGCGTTCCAGGAATATCATGTTGCTTTCAGCATAAGCATAATTAGCAATGATCGATGTGAAAGCAAAGAAGAAAATAGCAATAGCAATGAAGGTTGTTCCCCAATGCCCAACCGCTGATGACAATGCTCTCTGAGTCAGTTCAATTCCGCTGATAGCCGTGACGTTTTCGTTGAGAATTCCAGAAGAGAGGATGATGACAGCCGTTGCACTACAGATAACGATGGTATCCATAAATACCCCCAACATCTGCACATAACCCTGAGAGGCAGGATGTGGTGGGTAGGGAGAAGCTGACGCTGCCGCATTTGGCGCAGAACCCATCCCTGCTTCATTCGAAAAT
Source organism: Xenorhabdus miraniensis (assembly GCF_002632615.1). The sequence continues at coordinate 249,896 of NZ_NITZ01000003.1, read as the reverse complement.
AATCCGCGTTGAACACCCTGAAGCATTGCCTGAGAGATGCCGTAGCCTAATGTTCCGGCTATCGCTTCCTGAAGGCCAAAGGCACTTCTGAAAATTAATGCGAATACATCTGGAATGCGTTCAATATTGTGACCAACAACCCAAAATGCCAGTATTAAATAAGCCCCCGCCATAAATGGTACAACTAATTCCGCTACCCGGGCGATGGAACGCAACCCGCCGAAAATAATTACGCCACTGATGATGACTAATACAATACCGACATAAAGAGGTTTAACATTAAAGGCAAAGGCAGCCGCTTCCGCAATTGAGTTTGCCTGAACGGCATTAAATACAAGACCAAACGCGATAATAAGGAAAAATGAAAATAACACTCCCATCCATCGCTTCTTGAGCCCCTTCTCCATATAGTAGGCAGGGCCACCTCGATAATTCCCTTGATCGTCTTTCGTCTTGTACAACTGGGCAAGCGTGCTTTCCACAAAGGAAGTTGCCATACCAATGAATGCCACTACCCACATCCAGAAAATAGCCCCTGGTCCCCCGGCAGTAATTGCAATAGCAACCCCTGCTAAGTTACCGGTTCCTACACGGGCAGCAAGACTAGTACATAAAGCCTGAAAAGATGAAATGCCAGAATTATCTGATTTATTACTATTCTTCAGAACTGAAAACATGTGGCCAAAATGGCGAAGTTGTATAAAACCAGAACGCAGTGTGAAGTAGAGACCAACCCCAAGCAGCAGGTATATTAATACATAGTCCCAAAGAATGTTGTTAATGAAGTTAATCGGATCCGTCAAGATATTTTCCCCTTACTAATTAAAACATTAGCTGACCATAATGCAGTATCCGGCGAAATTTTGTTGTGCTTAATTTCCTTTATTAATTAACAAGTAATACAATTCTGTATACAAAAAACACAGAGATACTAGCCAGTAAAAACGAAAAGAATGTAACACAAGATCTATTTCAATGGGTAACTTTTAATGAATTTTTTACATTTACTTTAGTGTTACTGAACATTTATTTTGGTGTTCATAATGTCTCACTCCCCATTTCAAGCCTGTTTGACTCATTTTGCAAACAATAAATACAAGAATTTTCCTTTCCTATATATAAGCAAGGAGCATTAATTGATTAACAATTCAATCCAAAATAAGAAACAATTTAATAACCAAATGAAAACCATAATAAAACAATATCAACGCAATAACCATACAAAAAGAGAGTGTTAATCAAAAGTTCTTAAGGCCAAATTAAACAATGTACCGAACAAATTTAGATGATCACACTGGGTGATATCACTCACATAGCAATAATCCAATTCATTAAAAACCACAAAATAATTACAAAATTTAATATTGAAATTTCTAATATTTTCGAAAACATATAGCAATAATTTTCTTCAAATGAGATTATTAAATTTTAATACTGTGATAGTTGGAAAAAGCCACCATCCCATATTAAAATTTTCAATTGTTATTTTTACGGTAGGAAACCACAATAATAAGTAAATAACATGTTAATATTCCACTATCTGGCCATCAGGTAATCTGCAAGTGAGGTTATAATTGATGTTAGAGCGCAAAAGAAAAAACCCCGCGGACAACATACTGCCCAAGCGAGTTTATAGAGGAAAATCAAAGTATGAATATCATCCTGCAACAGGTGGATCAATCTCTATCTGTTGTTTGAGTTCACCTGTATCCGTTGTTTAGAAAGAGTACAATAAGATTGTCGAAAAAATAGAAAAAAACAGCACGTAGAGCTTAATATATGTTGAAGTTAATGAAGAAACGGGAGTCACCACTCCCGTTGATGCCCATGGCTTTATTCCATTTGAACAAAATTCATTAAATACATCAAAAATAACCTATACCACAAAATATTTTTCCATTCCTTATCGTAATGAATTTCATTTCTCAAAGCCCTCGGAAAAATCAGATAATCTTATGTTTTATTTCCGATATTTAAGCACTATAGCGTTGGCTCCAAATAGATTCCGAATTACACTTTTACTAAAAATATGGTCTTTCAAAATTCGTGCTACTCTATAAATCTCATCCTATGAGTATATCGAACAAGATAGTAAACAATGGAGTATTGCTTATGTGTATAAGTAAGAGCCTAAAAACTATTGTTATTTCCTCTCTAACCGTCCTGTTTTTATCAGTACCAGCTATCGCAAAGGATGGAGCATTGATTAACTTACCTGATAAACGATTTGCTGTTATATCAGTCGGTGATTTGGAAAGTGAATCAATTGGCAGCTATTCAATCGCTGTTTTCAAAGATAAAGAGCTCTCAGAATTTGAAACTGGAGCCATTTTTTCCCGTGACGGTTCAGTGTTTGATGATAACAATAAGCCCAGAATTACATTTGCAGACATCAACGATGATGGTGCCAAAGAATTAATCGTCACCAAGCTTTCGGTAGGATCTGGGAATTATCTGGAAGTTGATGCGCTCAAAATTACTGACAAAAATGTTAACCTTCTTACTCGCATCAATATAAACGGTAAGAATGATCCCGTTAAAACACTCCGTGCATTATGTAAAAGAGGTCAGTGTGTAGAGCAGAAACACCAATAAACACATATTTAACAAGTCCGATTTTCTACCGGGATTCGGCACAAACAATGAATAATGTACTATTGTTAATGTTGTCACCACTATCATGGTATAGTCGATCAAGAGGAAATTATGAAACGTCTTTTACTGCCACTTTTCCTTGCCCCGTTCTTCTCTTATGCCGCACAGGCGAATGTAGATAAAACAGTAGAAACCTATTGTGATTTGTTTGGAAAAGTCTCTGTTGAAGCATTTAAAACCAATGCCTCACCTGATGCGATAGCCCAAAAAGCTTTTAGTGAATTAAGCAATAAGGGGTTCGATCTCAAAGAAATCCATAGCAACAAGAATGAGTTTATTGCATCTATCAAACAAACCGTCACAGAAGTCAGAAAAAATAAACAGGCATTCCCGAGTCCCCGCCATTTTGATGAATCATTGGATAAATCAGTCAAAGCCTGCAAAGAGCAAACAAAGCACTCCTTATCTCAGGGGGTTAAATAAACTTCCTATAGAGCGACTGACTCATGTCGTCGCTCTATTTCACTAATATCTATATCCATCGTCTTTCAAATTGTTGCTTTGTTGACTGTGCTACAACTTGAAATCTGTCAGGTAGATATCAACTCTGTGGAATAAATTCCATTCCGATAAAAGTACGCACTGCATTTCCTCTTTCAATCTGATGGTGAAATATCCGTCTTTTCGCTCTGTTCCATGAGCAAGAGAAAACAAATTTTGCTCACTAGGTAGCAGTTGCATGAAGATTTAATAAGTTTGCTTTCAATTTCAATTGGTTATTAATTAGGGTGCAATTTTAGCACCTTACAACTGCGTTCATATCCATTATCACAAGACATTTCTAATAACGGACATACATCATTTACTGTTTTTCCTGATATTCTCCTGTTATATAAAATCGCCATAACATTGAAAATATTTACCGTCAAAAATCCGCACGTTCAGGTTATTATAATTACAGAGAAGAATAAGCATCAAATTTTAAAGGTAAAGCTATGCCTGTTGTCAAAAACAAAGAAAGAACTAAAAAAATGTTTATTAGCATCGTAAAAGAATATCGAGGTGATGATAATTTTCTTTTTTCTAAACCCGATTGTTTTCCATCTAAAAGATACTGATTATCTTCAATTTTAAAAAATATCTCTTTCGCCCGCTCAATATCACAGTGATGGACAAGGAGTTTCACCCCTCCAAATGCCTGAGAACACATGTAATTATTCCATATGATATTTTCATCTATCACTACCGCACAAATGCCTTCTGATAACATTCTACCCAAGATAATGTGAGCATCTATTGGTGACAGAAAATTTGCTAATAACCGCATATTTCCTCTCTGAGGATAGCTGTTCCACATAAGCGCACCATAGTGAGATAAGTTATCAACAAGTATAAGCCATTACTGGATATCTATTCTAAGAAATTGCAGGGAATAAAAAATTAACGGGAACCATTAAACTCCCGTTATCTATTCAGTTACGCAATCAATTACATGTGAGAGATGATTGCATCACCGAACTCACTGCATTTAAGCAATTTAGCGCCATCCATCAGGCGTTCGAAATCGTAAGTGACGGTCTTGGCAGCGATTGCGCCTTCCATTCCCTTAACGATGAGATCAGCCGCTTCGAACCAGCCCATATGACGTAACATTATATAGTCAGAATATACATAACAATTTGGATTTAATTATTTTCATTTGAAAGCTAAGAAAGACCACTGACTGGCTATATATAACCACATGATTTAACAAGAAGTTATCGGCGCACTCACTACCCGATATTGGTTCTGGTATTGCAGTGATATTACGCTACCAGCAAGTAAAAGGGAGATACCATATTGATTGAATATGCCTCAATAATTACCAAACAGCGTATTTATTAATGTAGCACCGCCCAGACTGATACCCTCATCCATTGCGACGCTAGGAACTCCCTTCCAATTGGGTATATCTGGCATTCCAAACATATCTCACCTGTTTTTAGATGTAAAAAAAAGCCGCAGTTAAGCGGCGTATACGAAAAAAGACGTGAGAAGTGAGCTGTATTCAGGTTGGTTCTGTTTCTGTCAAAGAGATGCTATAAACCAAGCTCTGAGTGAGAGCCAAGGCGGACAAGGCGCAATGTGCCAGCGTCTGGCTTCTGATAAGTCAATATCAAGTCAGGTTTAATGTGACAGTCTCGAAAATCCGTCCAATCACCAGAAAGGGCATGATCACAATATTTCGGATCCAGTGGAGTATCAGAAGCCAATAACTCAATCACCGACATAAGGGATTCATCAAGAATTTCACGATGTCGGCCTTTCTTTTCCCTCTTGAAATCACGCTAAAACTGGCTCGTGTAGTCAGTCGCCCGCATTGAGATCTGCCATCAAATCTTTAACTGTAGAGAATGATTTACCGCAACCTTTACGGGCTTCTTTCATTGCGGCTATTGTTGTCTCATTCGGTATCAAAGGTTCAAACGGTAACGCTTTTTCCCTTGCTACTCGCGTTAACATCATACGAACTGCATCTGATACAGTCAGCCCCATTGCAGCTAAAACGGCAGCAGCTTCTGCCTTAATTTCACCGTCAATACGGGTTTGTACTAACTGGTTTGTAGCCATAATAAAATACCTCATTGAATGACGTTGTCATTAAATTGTAATTCAATGAATATCTATTATCAACTTTAATGGATGAAAAATGACCCCTTGCGGGGCTTAAGGCCACCCTTGTTTTGCAATTTACTAGAGTTAGGTTTGGCCTTGATGGTCGAAATCTTTGCCACTGAATATCTCGTTAGACTGCACTATAAACATTAGAAATATTCTAAATAAAACAATGTAATGCGAGGTAATTATGGGCTTTAAATTCAGAAAACGAATCAAAATAGCTCCTGGAATATACATTAACACTAGCAAGAGTGGTGTCAGTACTTCTATTGGAGGTATCCCATTGAGGCAAACAGGGCAGCTAAGCAAGCAATTTTCCTCAGCATTAGTAATGCCTCAAATCCAGTTAGCCATTTAGTTCTCCTCTGGACGTAAAAAAGGCCGCATAAGCGACCACGTTACAACTAATTCACTATTTTTTAACAAGTTAATTCTGTCTTATTTATACCCATATATACTTTGTCTTTTAGTCTGACGTAGACCCTATATTGAGGATAACAGGCATCATCCTTGATGCTTTTGAATTTCGTAAAAAATGACGATAACTTTAGGGAGTATTTCGAATATGAATATGAACACGGTGGTTATTCCGAATGACGTACGTGTAGAAATGACATCCCTTTTTACTCTTATATAAAATACCGCCTCAAACCACGCACTATCAAAATCGGGGAGAAGGAACTCCAGCAACTTTCCATGAACAACACTCATTGTCGGAGCGTCTATACCGCGAACAAGGTGTCAATACGAAAGATTTAAAGGCATAAAACACAACAACAGACCGATAAATACCATGATGACCGTGGTAAAAGTTGGATAAAAATTGTCGCCTGAGTCGTTCAAAATTTGATAGATTTTGATAACCGTTTCATACGTGATAATAAACTAACGGGAACCATTAAGCTCCCGTTATTTATTCAGTTACGCAATCAATTACATGTGAGAGATGATTGCATCACCGAACTCACTGCATTTCAGCAGCTTAGCGCCATCCATCAGGCGTTCGAAATCGTAAGTGACGGTCTTGGCAGCGATTGCGCCTTCCATTCCCTTAACGATGAGATCAGCCGCTTCTAACCAACCCATATGGCGTAACATCATCTCAGCGGAGAGAATGACAGAACCCGGATTGACTTTATCCTGACCCGCATATTTAGGTGCAGTACCGTGTGTTGCTTCGAACAATGCACACTCGTCACCAATGTTTGCACCCGGAGCGATACCGATACCGCCGACTTGCGCAGCCAAGGCATCAGAAATGTAGTCACCATTCAAGTTCATACAAGCGATAACGTCGTATTCAGCAGGGCGAAGCAGAATTTGTTGCAGGAAAGCATCTGCAATCACATCCTTGATGATAATGTCTTTGCCACTCTTAGGATTTTTGATCTTAACCCACGGGCCGCCATCCAGAAGTTCTCCGCCAAATTCAGTGCGGGCCAATTCATAACCCCAATCTTTAAAGGCACCCTCAGTGAATTTCATGATGTTGCCTTTATGAACCAGAGTCACGGATTCACGATCATTATCAATAGCGTATTCAATTGCAGCACGCACCAAGCGTTTAGTGCCCTCTTCTGAACAAGGCTTCACGCCGATGCCACACTGTTGAGGGAAACGAATTTTGCTAACACCCATTTCATCTTGCAGGAATTTGATGACTTTGTCCGCTTCCGCTGAACCGGCTTTCCACTCGATACCCGCATAGATATCTTCAGCATTTTCGCGGAAAATGACCATATCAGTCAGCTCAGGCTGTTTAACAGGGCTTGGTGTACCTTGATAGTAACGAACCGGGCGCAGGCAGACATACAGATCCAATTGCTGGCGCAGCGCCACGTTCAGCGAGCGGATGCCGCCACCGACTGGCGTTGTCAGAGGGCCTTTGATAGCAACACGGTATTCACGGATCAAATCCAGTGTTTCATCTGGCAACCAAACATCTTTACCATAAACATGTGTGGATTTTTCACCTGTGTAGATTTCCATCCAAGAAATTTTGCGCTCGCTGCTATAAGCTTTCTGAACAGCAGCATCCACAACTTTCAGCATGACCGGCGTAACATCAACACCAATGCCATCCCCTTCGATATAAGGGATTACAGGGTTATTCGGAACATTTAATTTACCTTTGGCATCGATAGTAATTTTTTTACCTTCCGCCGGAACAACTACTTTGCTTTCCATTAACCTCTCCTTTCAAATAAACGCAATGCCTTGTTAAATTTTTGTAAGGGACGTGTCAATACTACTTGAATATTCTGCAAACGCCAATGGTCACAGATTTAAGGTATAATACGCACCCTAATTTTTCGCGATGGCTTATCATGACAAATATCTCTTTTAAAAAACGCCAACTTAACCGATTCAGCCAAAGAAAAAATAACAATACGATAAAAAAATTAACAGGTCCTCGTCGGGTATTAATCTTTAACAAACCTTATGATGTTCTTCCCCAGTTCACCGATGAAATGGGAAGAACAACGTTAAAAGATTTTATTCCGTTTACTGATGTTTATGCCGCAGGTCGTTTGGATCGCGACAGCGAAGGGTTACTCGTGTTAACCAATGACGGTAAATTGCAAGCCAGGTTGACTCAACCTCACAAAAAAACAGCTAAAGTTTATTATGTTCAGGTAGAAGGCATTCCTGATGAGGCAGCTCTGGATAAGCTGCGCAATGGCGTCACGTTAAAAGATGGTCCGACACTACCTGCCGGCGCAGAACGAGTGGAAGAACCAGAATGGCTCTGGAAACGAATGCCACCCATTCGAGAGCGAAGAAATATTCCCGTAAGCTGGCTCAAGATAACGCTATATGAAGGCCGTAACCGTCAGGTACGCAGAATGACTGCTCATGTTGGTTTTCCCACATTGCGCCTAATTCGTTTCAGTATGGGTTCGATACAATTAAGCTCATTGTCCCCCGGAGAATGGAGAGAAATTAATCTTGTTTAGTCCACATATCACTGTTGCTTGTATTGTACATGCAGAAAATAAATTTCTGGTTGTCGAAGAACTAATCAATGGTAAATCTCTCTGGAACCAGCCTGCTGGTCATCTTGAAGCCGGAGAAACATTGCAGGAAGCCGCTGAACGGGAATTGTGGGAAGAAACAGGGATTCGTGCTCAACTACAGGCATTTTTAAAACTATATCAATGGATTGCTCCCGATGGAACGCCATTTATCCGTTTTCTGTTCTTGGTTGAAATGGAAAAAATCATTGATACTAATCCACAAGATGACGATATCCATTGCTGCCACTGGTTAAGCGCAGAAGAAATTATTAACAGTTCTCAACTACGCTCACCACTGGTCGCTGAAAGTATTCACTGCTACTTAGAACACAAGGCGTATCCTCTATCGATATTGGACAGTTACGGCCCCCCTTTTGAAAATGGCCGCATAAATAAAAAAATCGAATAGAAAGAACGTGAGACGTTTGATGCACCACAGCCACCAACGTGCTAAAGTATTGCGTTTGTTTTTTTCCGCAGTGAGATATATCCATGTCAGATAACAGCCAGAAAAAAGTCATTGTCGGAATGTCCGGCGGTGTTGATTCATCAGTTTCCGCCTACCTTCTGCAACAGCAGGGCTACCAGGTAGCTGGCCTGTTCATGAAAAACTGGGAAGAAGACGATGGTGAAGAGTATTGCTCGGCAGCCGCCGATCTTGCCGATGCGCAAGCCGTTTGTGACAAACTGGGCATTGAACTGCATACCATCAATTTTGCAGCCGAATATTGGGACAATGTATTTGAACATTTTCTTGCTGAATATAAAGCTGGCAGAACCCCAAATCCGGACATTCTTTGCAATAAAGAGATCAAATTCAAAGCGTTTCTAGAGTTTGCCGCTGAGGATTTGGGTGCTGACTACATTGCAACCGGGCACTATGTCCGTCGCCGGGATGTCGATGGCATTAGCCAATTGCTTCGCGGTCTGGATGGCAATAAAGATCAAAGCTATTTCTTATATACCTTAAGTCACCAGCAGGTTGCCAAGAGTCTATTCCCCGTTGGCGAACTCGAAAAACCTGAAGTACGCCGCATTGCCGAAGAGCTCGGTCTGATCACAGCAAAGAAAAAAGATTCGACTGGTATCTGCTTTATTGGTGAACGCAAATTCCGTGATTTTCTGGGACGCTATTTGCCTGCCCAACCGGGCCCAATTATGACAGTCGACGGGCAAACTATCGGCCAGCATTCTGGCTTGATGTATCATACACTGGGCCAACGCAAAGGATTGGGGATCGGCGGAACGAAGGATGGCAGTGAAGAACCATGGTATGTTGTTGATAAAGATGTCGAAAACAATACGCTGGTTGTTGCTCAAGGCCATGAACATCCTCGCCTGATGTCTGTTGGTTTGATTGCACAGCAACTTCATTGGGTTGATCGCCAACCATTGAAGACAAAAATTCGTTGTGTAGTGAAAACACGCTACCGTCAGCACGATATTCCCTGCACTATTGTTCCCCTAAGCGAAGATAAAATTGAAATCCGTTTTGATAGCCCTGTTGCCGCTGTCACTCCCGGCCAATCAGCCGTGTTTTATCAAGATGAGATCTGTCTCGGTGGTGGCGTGATCGAACAACGTATACAGGAGTAATTGTGGCTAAAAATTATTACGACATTACACTGGCGCTGGCAGGTATCTGCCAGTCAGGTCGTCTGGTACAAAAGCTTGCTCATGAAGGCCAGTGCGATAATGATGCTTTTGAAATGATGCTCAACAGTATTTTGAATATGAACCCGGCATCCACATTGGATGTTTTTGGCAACAATGCCTGCAACCTTCGCATTGGCCTTGATGCTATGCTGGGCATGTTCAATGGCTCACATAGCGGTGTTTCTGCCGACCTTACCCGCTATATGCTGGGTTTAATGGCTCTGGAACGTCATCTGAGTAAAAATCAATCTGCTGCTAATGAATTAGCAAATCGCATCAATCAGTTAGAACGTCAGCAAGCCTATTTTGAACCTATGTCAGAAGGAATGCTCAACGCTCTTGCAGGGATTTATGTCGACGTCATCAGTCCACTGGGGCCTCGTATCCAAGTTACAGGGTCGCCTGATGTATTACGTAATACACTCATTCAGGCAAAAGTCAGATCCGTTTTACTGGCGGGCATTCGCAGTGCCGTTTTATGGAAACAGGTTGGCGGTACTCGCCTGCAAATCATGTTTTCCCGTCAGCGCCTGATCAAACAGGCAAAAGATATTCTTGCTCGTTGTTAAACAAAATTATTAGACACAAATTGTTAAATAAAATCCGGGAGTTGCTACCAATGGAATTATCCTCACTGACCGCTGTTTCTCCAATTGATGGCCGTTACGGCGATAAAGTCAGCGCGCTACGCGCCATTTTTAGTGAGTTCGGCTTACTGAAATTTCGTGTGCAGGTCGAAGTACGTTGGCTGCAAAAACTGGCCGCTACAGCAGAAATCAAAGAGGTTCCTGCTTTTGACGCCAACGCAAACGCTTACCTTGATGAAATTATTGCAAATTTCAATGAACAGGATGCGTTGCGTATCAAAGAAATTGAACGCACAACTAACCATGACGTTAAGGCTGTTGAATATTTTCTGAAAGAAAAAGTCGCGCATATTCCAGCCTTGCATCAAGTTGCGGAATTTATTCATTTTGCCTGCACGTCAGAAGATATCAATAACCTGTCACATGCGTTGATGCTTAAAACTGCCCGTGAAGAAGTTTTACTGCCTCAGTGGCGTCAGTTGATCGACACCATCACGCGTATGGCGCACGATTATCGCGATCTTCCTCTGCTATCACGTACTCACGGGCAACCAGCGACTCCTTCTACCGTCGGCAAGGAGCTGGCTAATGTCGCTTATCGTATGGAACGCCAATGCCGTCAGCTCAGTCAAGTAGACATTCTGGGTAAAATCAACGGAGCAGTCGGTAACTATAATGCGCACCTGTCAGCCTATCCACATATTGACTGGCATCAATTCAGCGAATCATTTGTGACTTCTCTGGGTATCCAATGGAATCCGTATACCACCCAGATCGAACCTCATGACTACATTGCAGAACTGTTTGACTGTGTAGCGCGTTTCAATACCATTCTGCTCGATTTTGATCGCGATATCTGGGGTTATATCGCCCTGAATCACTTCAAACAAAAAACCATTGCTGGGGAAATCGGCTCTTCCACCATGCCACATAAAGTCAACCCGATTGATTTCGAAAACTCAGAAGGAAATCTGGGATTGGCAAACGCCGTTTTGGGGCACCTTGCCAGCAAACTTCCTGTTTCCCGTTGGCAGCGTGACCTAACGGATTCAACCGTACTGCGCAATCTTGGTGTAGGTCTGGGATATGCTTTGATTGCTTATCAATCCACCATGAAAGGGTTGAGTAAGTTGGAGGTTAATGAACAGCACCTACTGAATGAACTGGATCACAACTGGGAAGTGCTGGCGGAGCCTATTCAGACTGTTATGCGCCGTTATGGCATTGAAAAACCTTATGAAAAATTGAAGGAATTGACGCGCGGCAAACGTGTTGATGCTGAAGGAATGAAAACGTTCATCAATGGCCTTGAACTTCCTGAAGCGGAAAAAGAACGCCTCAAATCCATGACACCAGCAAACTACATTGGTTATGCCACTTTGCTGGTTGATAAGTTGAAATAAACTTTTTTCATGCAAATGGGCGGAGTATATCCCGCCCATATTCAATACGCCTCATCCAAGTTGTACTTCAACGACACTTAACTGATTTTCTTAATTAGCTGAACTTCCTACCAAAAATCACCTGCAAATCTTATGCTTTCAGTATTGAAACAGAGCTGAAACAAAAATGACTCTCTATTAGGGAGCATGGCTAATGTGTAGATAACCACAGGGTTTGAAGAAGTGAATAAAATCAGCAGAACAATGAGTTAAAATATAGAGAGCAAACTCTCCAAAAACAGCCTAACCTTATATAAAATATAAATAGATTGTAAATTTATTTGTTATTTCTATCTAATTATTTGTTTTTAAATGGTTCACTCATTAACATACCAACAAAAGCTAAATAGTTACTATACTTAAGGTTACTCATAAAAAGATTTACCCATAATTTTATTTAATATTTATTGACGAATTTGACTACTTAGCTATTTTAAATTTATTTGGTAAACGTTATTGATTAGCATAAGGAATCATTATGCGGATATTGATTGTTGAAGATAACGCATTACTTCGTCATCACTTAACCGTACAACTGCGGGATATTGGGCATCAAGTCGATGCCGCGGAGAATGCTAAAGAAGCCGATTATTATCTTAAAGAAAGTCATCCTGATATTGCTATCGTTGATCTGGGTTTACCTGGCGAGGATGGGCTGAGTATGTTACGCCGTTGGCGTAATGAGCAGATTAACTTACCTATTCTTGTTCTTACTGCTCGTGATAGCTGGCAGGAAAAAGCAACTGTGTTAAACGCAGGAGCAGATGATTATGTGACTAAGCCTTTCCATCTGGAAGAAATTAATGCCCGGATACAAGCATTAATGCGACGTAATAATGGATTGGCCTCACAATTAGTTGAAATTTCACCTTTTTTAATTGATCTTTCACGAAAAGAGTTTTCTATCAATAGTAACAATATCAAGCTGACCGCCTTTGAATACACTATTATTGAAACCTTGATGCGTAATAATGGCAAGGTTGTCAGTAAAGAATCGTTAATGCGTCAGTTATATCCTGATGCAGAATTACGTGAAAGTCATACCATTGATGTATTAATGGGACGTTTGAGGAAAAAAATATTGAGTGAATGGTCCAAGGAGGTGATAGTCACCGTCCGTGGTCAAGGATACCGTTTTGACGTGAAATCACATGATGCGTAATTTCTCTGAAAAACATCTTTCTTTAAGAACCCGGTTCCTCATAGCAACAGCCGCGATTATTTTAGCCTTAACGCTATCATATGGAATTGTCGCTATTGTTGGGTATTTAGTGAGTTTTGATAAAACAACCTACTCTATACTCCGGAGCCAAAGTAATTTATTTTTTACGCTTGCTCAATGGCATAACAACAAGCTGGATATTCTTATTCCGAAGCATTTTTCCATGAACCCACGCTTATCGGTTCTGATTTATGACAATAGAGGAAATATACTCTGGCGTCAGAATAATGTGCCTGAACTGGAAAAAATGCTCGATCCTAATTGGCTGAAAAAAGATGGCTTACATGAACTAGAGACAAATCTCAAAGAAAAAGGAGATTTTCTTTATAATCAAACATCAAATCAAGGTGATACAAACAAGTCAATCGACGATAATGATGTGTTGTTAACGTACTCGGTGGCGGTCAATATTTATCCCGCAACTGATAGACTGCCTGCACTGACTATCGTCATTATTGATATCATGCCACAGGATGTACAAGAATCAGCAAAGGTCTGGGAATGGTTTGGATATGTGTTAATAGCCAACTTACTTCTGGTTATTCCACTCATTTGGCTTGCTGCTGATTGGAGCCTTCGTCCCATTAAGTCGCTGATTACTCAAATAAGCTCCTTAGAAAACGGAGAACGAGAAAAACTTGATGAAAATCCCCCCACAGAATTAAAAAAACTGGTCAGGAACTTAAATTCCTTATTAAACAATGAGCGTAAACGCTATGCTAAGTACCACACAACGCTTTCTGATTTAACGCATAGCCTGAAAACACCTTTAGCAGTGCTACAATCGACCCTGCGCTCTCTACGTCCCCCGCAAAAAATGACCATTGAACAAGCTGAACCCATCATGCTTGAGCAAATTGATCGGATATCCCAACAAATCGGCTACTATCTGCATCGAGCCAATATGCACAGTGATCATCCCCTGCTCCTCAGACAAGTTTCTTCCGTCCCAATTTTGCTGGATAGCCTTATCAGCGCGCTGACGAAAGTCTATCAACATAAAGGCATCAGTATTACGCTGGATGTATCCCCTGAAGTGACATGGCTAGGTGAAAAGAATGACTTTCTTGAAGTAATGGGAAGTATTCTGGATAACGCCTGTAAATATTGTCTGGAGTTTGTCAGAGTCACCGCCACCATGGGAGGAAACTCTGTCACTATAATAGTTGATGACGATGGCCCTGGCGTACCACCAAACAAACGTGAAATGATTTTCCAGCGTGGTTTACGAGCTGATACATTGCGAGTAGGACAAGGATTAGGTCTGTCGATAGCTTCTGAAATTGTCGAGCAATATGCAGGTACTATCAATATTGAAGATAGCCCACTTGGTGGGGCCAGAGTGAGCGTGATATTTCAGGTGCAACAAATCAATATCGCTGATAGCTAGGTGGCTGATACCTAGCTGACTGATAGTTAAGTGATTGCCATAACAATCGCGAAATATTTCAACCAAATCTGATATCGCCGTTAACTATTCGTTATAATAGCGCGAAATTCACTTCTCACTTCAGGATGTCACTATGGATTATCAGCTGAATCTGGACTGGCAGGCGTTTTTGCAAAACCATTGGCAAAAACGACCATTGCTGATTAAGCAGGGTTTCCATCAGTTTATCGATCCCCTTTCTCCCGATGAACTGGCGGGTCTGGCGATGGAAAATGAAATTGATAGCCGTTTGGTCAGCCAGAAAAATGGGCGCTGGGAAGTTTCCCATGGGCCATTTGAATCCTACGACCATTTAGGCGAGAAAGACTGGTCATTGCTTGTACAGGCGGTCAACCATTGGCATCTCCCCTCTTCTGCACTTATGAAACCTTTCCGTGTGCTATCTGACTGGCGCATGGATGATTTGATGATCTCTTTCTCTGTGCCCGGTGGTGGTGTCGGCCCTCATCTTGATCAATATGATGTTTTTATCATTCAGGGAAAAGGTCGCCGGCGCTGGCGCGTAGGTGAAAAAATACCTATGAAACAACATTGCCCTCATCCTGATTTATTGCAGGTAGATCCCTTCGAGGCAATTATTGATGAAGAAATGCTGCCGGGCGATATACTTTATATTCCACCGGGTTTCCCACATGAAGGCTATGCTATTGAAGACTCGCTGAATTATTCGGTCGGATTCCGTGCCCCTAATGCCCGTGAGTTATTCAGTGGATTTGCTGATTATATTCTGGCAAATGAATTAGGCAGCAATCGTTACAGCGATCCCGACCTGAAATTCCGTGATAACCCAGCGTTGATCCAAACAAATGAACTGGATTCACTGCGTTCAATGATGCGTGAATTGTTGGAACAACCCGAAACTTTCCAACATTGGTTTGGTGAATTTATCTCGCAATCACGCCATGAATTGGATCTTGCACCACCTGAACCACCTTATGAAAGTGACGAGATTTATGAATTACTGAAACAGGGTGAAGAGCTAAATCGGTTGAGTGGATTGCGCGTCCTGCGTGTCGGTGATCAATGTTTCGTCAATGGAGAATTGATGGATACTTCTCACATCCACGCCGCTGATGCGCTTTGTCAATATGATAAAGTCAACGCCAAACTTTTGGGTGATGCCATCGATGATGTTCGGTTTATCAGCCTGCTCACCGCCTTGGTTAATAGCGGTTATTGGTATTTTAATGATTAATCTGTGAACAAAGGGGCTCTTTTTTGCCCCTTTTCTCGTATTTCTAACCTGAGATACCTATTTCTGAACCGTTATCAGTGATAAGAGAAAATACTCTGTTGGTGTCATAGCATTAATCAGATATCACTCTATTTTCATGACTTGCAGCCAATTCAGCAATCCGCATGATAACGCTAACCGCCTGCTCCATACCTTCTAGCGAAATGAATTCGTGCTTACTATGATAATTATATCCGCCGGTAAAAATATTCGGACAAGGTAACCCACGATAAGATAACTGTGCTCCATCCGTGCCACCCCGAATCGGCTGGATGATCGGTTCAATACCACAATCCAGCATGGCTTGTTTAGCCAATGCAATCACATGCGGATGTTTAATTATCTCTTTGTGCATATTGTAATAATCATCATCAATCGTCAGTTCTATATAGCAATCTGGATGCAGGCTTTTTCCTACTTTTCCAGCAATGGCGAGTAGTGTTTTTTTGCGTTTCTCAAAATTTGTACTGTCGAAATCCCGGATGATATAGTGCATCTCAGCTCGCTCTACCGTACCTTTTATGCTCAGCAAATGATAAAAACCTTCACGATCTTCTGTATGTTCAGGCGTCTCTTCGGCAGGCAATTCATGGTGAATACGCATTGCCAGCGACAACGCATTGACCATTACGCCTTTGGCACTGCCGGGATGAGCCGTGTTACCTGCAATCTTAATAAGCACTGATGCCGCATTAAAGTTCTCAAATTCCAATTCCCCCACACCTCCGCCATCAACGGTATAGGCCCATTCAGCACCAAAAGCTGCTATATCAAAATAGTGCGCACCTTTACCAATTTCTTCATCAGGCGTGAATGCAATCCGGATATCGCCATGTGGGATATTTTTTTGCTGCAAGCGCACCATAGCGGTAATGATTTCAGCGATACCTGCTTTATCATCCGCACCTAACAGGGTTTTTCCATCGGTCGTAATCAAGGTTTTTCCCAGTAAGTTATGCAGTACCGGAAACATCACCGGCGACAACACTTCATCGCCTATTCCCAATGCAATATCACCGCCACGGTAATTTTCCAAAATTTGAGGATTAACATGCTTTCCAGAAAAGTCTGGTGAGGTATCAAGATGCGCAATAAAGCCAATCATCGGTACAGGCCAGACAACATTTGATGGTAATGTAGCCATAACACATCCCCGCCCATCGAAAGTAGTATCGACAAAGCCAAGTTGAATCAGCTCCTCATATAAGGCTTTAGCGAGTTGCAGTTGGCCGCCGCTGCTGGGAATGGTCTTAGCGGATGGTTTTGATTGAGTATTAAATGCAATATATTTAAAAAAACGCTCTAATAGTCTATCCATCTTCTCCCCCTAATTCATGTGGATTTATTATGGAGAAGATGAATAGCGCAGGTATTGCGTCAAATCAGCTTTTATCTGCCTTCACCTGCTGAATTAAAGACTGAACATATTGAGTAACAATTTCGCTGGCATAGCCATAGTGTTTTTCATCGAACAGGTTTTCAACCTGGCTGGGCTCCAGATTCAGCTCAACCGTATGTGCTCCAGATAATTTTGCTTCATGTACAAAACCGGCAGCGGGGTAAACGTGACCTGATGTTCCGATAGCGATAAAGATATCGGCGTCAGTCAAAGCAGAATAGATTTGCTCCATACCTAATGGCATTTCCCCGAACCACACGACATGAGGACGCAATAGAGATGGGAATTGGCAACAATGGCAACGATCTTCCATACTTAGTTCAGCCGTCCACTCAATCACTTGCCCAGACTGGCAACAACGAACTTTCAGCAATTCACCGTGCATATGTAACACACGATGATTCCCCGCACGTTCATGCAAATTATCAATATTTTGTGTCACCAATAGAAAATGGTCACCAAGCACCTGTTCAAGCTCTGCCAAAGCATAATGCGCTGCATTAGGTTTAATTTCTGGTTGTTGGAGCTGTTCCCGTCGTGCATTGTAAAAAGCCTGTACTAAACTCGGATCACGCTGGAAACCTTCAGGTGTAGCAACATCTTCAACACGATGCTCTTCCCACAGGCCATCGGAAGAGCGGAATGTTTTAATGCCTGACTCGGCAGAAATACCCGCTCCAGTCAGCACCACCACATGGGGTTTTCTTATTTTATTTGCCAATTGAGTATCCCTGTAAAAAATTTGTCTTTGCAGCCTTTGACGCCGTAACCGTCTAATCCGGCAAAATTTACTGCACCGATAACGAACCCGCATATGGCTATTTCCTTAAGGCATGGTGTTCTTAATTCCACTCAGAACATGTACCTGAGAGCGTTTTGCTGATCCATTTTTTGCCGATTGAAGATCATACAATAGCGTGATCAAATACATGTTGATACTTTAGCTTATTATTGACCGCTTAAAATTCGGGCTGGATCAAGCTGACTGGCCCGACGAGCAGGATACCAACTAGCCAATAAACTCAATACTAATGTCGTTAGCAAAACATAAAAAACATCCATCATATGTAATTCTGACGGCAGAAAATCAATAAAATAGATATCGCCTGACAAAAATTGATGCCCAAGCAGTTTTTCCAGTCCCTTAATAATAGTCGTCAAATTTAATGATGTGAAAACTCCAACAACCACGCCAATGATGCTACCAATCATGCCTGTCAGTAATCCATACCACAAAAATATGGCCCTGATATGACTGTCTTTAGCGCCCAGTGTGCGCAAAATAGCAATATCGCTGCTTTTATCTTTGACAGCCATAATCAGCGTTGAAACGATGTTAAAGCAAGCAACACCGATAACCAGAACCATAGCCAGATACATAATGCCGCGTATCATCTGGATATCGTTGTACATATAGCCATAATCTTTTAACCATGTGCTGATATAAACATATTTTTCAGTCGCTTTGCCTGCCTCTAAAACCCGCTGCTCCGCAGCAAAAACATTGTCGGCTTTGATGGCAATCCCTGTAATGGCATTACCATAATCCAGATATTGCTGGGCATCAGATAAAGGAACCAAAGCAAAACTGTGATCTAACATCCCACCCAATTGGAAAATGCCGGCAACTTGTAAGCGGATACGTTTAGGTTGTAAGAGTTTCAGGCTCGGGTCCGTATTGGGGAGCATGACCGTCAGCCAATCACCTTGTTTTACATTCAGTGAATTCGCCACACCCTGCCCCAAAATTACCTGATGCTTACCTGCCCTGAACGTTTTCCACGCTTCATTACGCACAAACTGAGGTAAGGTGCTGACTTCCGCTTCAGTTTCCAGATCCACCCCCCGCACCTGTACAGCATGGAGTTTTTCGCCACGTTCCATCAAGCCGGTAAACGTAATATAGGGAGACGCTCCCACAATACCCGGCGTCTGCCTTACACGCTCAAGCGCCGGTTGCCAATCTTGAAAAGGCTGCTCTACTGCATAAATCTGCCCATGTGGAACAACAGAAAGTACCCGGTTTTTCAGTTCTCGCTCAAAGCCATTCATAGCGCTCAGACCAATAATCAATACTGCAACGCCCAGCATAATTCCCAGTGTCGAAATAACAGAAACCAGAGATACCATTCCTGAACGACGGCGGCCCCGGCTGAACCGTAAAGCAGTCAGTAATGCAAGAGGCAGATTTGCCATTACATCTCTCCCGTTAGGGTTAATTCATCCTGTAAATACCCATCACGCATTTCTACCTGACGCGTCAGTTGGTCAGCTAATTTCAAGTCATGAGTCACAACCAGAAATGCCGTGCCCTGTTGCTGATTCAACTCTTGCAAAAGCTGAAACACACTGTCTGCATTACGCTGGTCAAGATTACCGGTTGGTTCATCCGCCAATACCAATGAAGGCGCATTTACCAACGCCCGGGCAATCGCTACACGCTGCCGCTCCCCTCCTGACAGCTCGGATGGCCGATGTTGCGCCCGATGTTCCAACCCAACGGCCGCCAGCATATCCAGTGCTTTTTGTTGTGCCAGACGTTTCTTACCGCCAATTGATTTCCCGCCAATTGGCTTCCTTCCAATCAATAGCGGCATGGCAACATTTTCCAGTGCATTAAAATCAGGCAATAAATGATGAAACTGGTAAATAAAACCAATTTCATTGTTGCGCAATTCTGCCCGCGCAGAAGAGGACATATCGTTCAGTGATTGCCCCTTGAAAAGCACTTCTCCCGAAGTAGGAGAATCCAAACCACCAAGTAAATGTAAAAGTGTACTTTTACCTGATCCCGAACTCCCGACAATAGCCATCATTTCTCCTTGCTGCATGGAGAAAGTGACATTTTTCAATACCTCAGTGGAGACCTTTCCTTCCTGATATTTTTTGCACAGGTGATGACACAGCAATAAAGGTTGGTTACTCATAACGTAAAGCCTCAGCAGGTTGAGTGGCAGCCGCGCGCCAGGAAGGATATAAAGTTGATAATAGGGATATCAGCATCGCACTGATAGCGATCATCACCACTTGCGTGGTATCAATGGCAACAGGTAATTGAATGCCTTCAACCAGCAGTCCAACAACCGGCATAAGATTATTTAACTGGCTGGAAAGCAGCACTCCCAATCCAGTTCCCAGTAAAGCACCAACGATGCCTGCTCCCGCGCCTTGGATCATGAAGATTGCCATTACCTGACGGCGGGTCAGCCCTTGCGTTTGCAAAATGGCTATTTCCCCCTGTTTCTCCATCACCAGCAAAGAAAGAGAAGTAATAATATTAAAAGCAGCAACAGCAATAATCAGGCTCAACAATAAACCCATCATATTTTTTTCCATGCGGACTGCCTGAAAAAATTCCCCCTTGCGTTCGCGCCAATCTTTCCAAATCAACCCTTCCGGCAGAGTTTGTTGGCTCAGTTCATCAACCAACAGGGGTTCATTGAGATATAAGCGCCAACCTGTAATATTACCAATAGGATAACGTAACAATCGCGCTGCATCCTGCTGATTAACCAGCATTTCTGTATCATCAGCCTCACTATTGACAAAGAACGTGCCAGCGACAGTAAATAACCGCTGACTAGGGATCCTTCCCATCGGCGTCAATTGACTGGCACTTGGTACAATAACGCGGATTTTATCACCACGTTTAACATTCAATTTTGCAGCCAATCTTTCTCCCAGAATGACAAAATATCGCCCTGGTTGTAATTGACTACGATCAGCATCGACAATATGTTCCGCCAATGGAGAATATTCATGTGGAGTGATACCCAACATAACACCAACCCCAACATTACCGGGGCTTTGTAACACTACATCTCCTTGCACAATAGGTGTAATGTTGTTAACACCTTTTAATCCTTTCAACTGATCACTCGGATGATCAACCGGATTAATAGAACCTTTTTCCGATGTAATGATAGCCTGAGGCATAAAACCTAAAATGCTGCTCTCCAGTGAGCGCTCAAAACCGTTCATTACTGACAATACGGTAATCAGTGCAGCCACCCCCAGCGTAATACCAATAGCTGATAACCATGAAACAAAACGGCCAAATTTATCGACCGCTCGCCCGCGCATATAGCGCAATCCTATAAATAATGAGACAGATTGAAACATGAAATCCGCCGTATCAAAGAAATTTATTTAGAAACAATAGATTAGTGAAAGATTCCATATTCTATCTCTATTTATGAACGTACGTTCTGTATAAATTAAAAACTATTAAGTTAACTTCACTGACTACATACTATCATCGTTTTATCGAAATTTACTTACTCCCTTTTCAAATCAAAGATAAAAAACTGCTAAATCACAGCCTTCTACAGAAGCTTACTGTTTTAGTTATTTATTGATAATTTAGCAAGTAAAGTAACTAAACAAATTTCATTTACAATCATAACTTTAATGAGCTTACATCAAGGGAACTTAAGCGAACATTTAAAGCACTTACGAAGAAAATGAGTGACAATAACGAAGCATAGTACAGGTTATAAAACAAACAACCCTCCAACGTAATGACTTAATTCATAAAGAATAGAATTAATAGCAATTAAAAAATTTAATTTTAGAAAAACATAAAAATATAGACACAGAAAAATACTATAAATAATATCTTATATTAACAAAGGGAACTATCACTTTATTAAAGTGAGTCTAGACCAATGTATTTTTCGTTCCCTTAGAATATAAGTTATTTTAATGAAAATATTATGCCAATTTATGTTTTAACTATCATAGATTTCCACTGAACATTTTCAAAACATAATGTCTACCAGTTAGATTCACCACCAGAATTTTTCTTCCTCCGCCTCTATTATCACCTTCAACTTCTTTAGTGTCACCATCGTAGTTCATAGATAATCCCTCAAAATATTTAACGGCATTCTCACCAGAAGGATTATAGTAATCCTGAAAAACATAAATGTAATTATCACTCTTTGGCCCTAAAATTAATTTTATAGCTTTGTGATTTTCAGAAGTCTTTCCAATCCAAGGTACCCATAAATGTCCATTCCAGGCTCTTTCTGCTCCAATTGAAAATATTTGTTCACTATTTTCACCATTTATTAAAGACATCGTATAAGGTGTATTATTAGCAATGGAAACAATATCAGTGACTTTAGCCATAAATCCTCCTAATTTTTAACAAGTATACTCACGCAAGAAAACATCAACAGCGCTTGCTGTAATCTCATTAAAAGGGTGTTTTAATTCAGTCGGTTTATACCGTCCATCATGTATTACAAAATTATCTCTAGCCATACCTATAAACATTTGTAAATATACATAAGATAAATCATAGAAAAAGATTTTCCCGAATCCCTGCTCTTCACTGAAAACCCGCAAAATCTCTTCAGCTGTACCGCGACTTAACGGTGATCCCATTAATGTAATGTATTTACATGAACCACTTTCTATAGCAAATTTCGGATTTATATAATCATCAACAGGTGAAAGATTAGGAATATCCATTCCTTTATTAGGGCCATTAGAAATTTTTTGATCATATTTATTTATATTTACTGCATTTGGAAAACCTGTAATGATAGTATCTGGACAAAAAACAGATGGACAATTACCATCAACTATTCTTCCCTCACCCCAAACATCGAGAATTTCAATCATTTTATTTCTCACTCTTTAAATTCCATGAAAGTTAAATTGCATGCTTATATATCAACTCCAATAATTAAATTATTAATATACATACATTACCCTATAATAAAAACACATAAAATTAATCAGATATCTGATATTCAATCTTAATAATAAAATAGAAAATACTTTATCACCCAGCATTAAATATACAATTAATTAAAATGATTGTTTATATTGTAATATAAAAATAGTTTCTAAAATATCTTCGCATTCCATTTATTCATGTTCACATTAATAGCTACAAAAGTATCACTATATAATACCCCCTCTATTTTTTATGTTTTTGTACTGATGAATCCAGTGGACCGCTACGATGGAAATTTTAGATATAGGATGGAATTCTGACTATTAAATATAGAAATTTCACCTTTGTATATTGTCTTTTATGCAAAATAATTTCAGCGTATCTTATTGCTGAATTCAGAAAGTCATACGCCACATCATGGTACAACACCTCAGTCAATCCAAATTTTCTAACAAGTATTTTCAACCTCATCAACAAAAAAATAAATTTTAGTTATCAACAATCTCCAAGTGTGCCAAGTCACTCATTTCTGATCTAAACATGAAATCTGCTACTCTCCTGTTGCCAAAGCAAAGTGTACGAGGATAATAAAGGGTAGCTGTACTTTATGGAGCCATTCACATCCCGGTTCTGTTTTTTTACTTTCTCTCAACCTGCCAGCTTATTTATTACAAGGCTACTGGGTCAAAAGTGTGTTGGGAATGAACTGAATCTTAGAGAACACATCAAACACTTATGTCAGCAAAAAATCGTTATCAACTTCCTGAACGCCGCGGTGATATCCGCCAATTAGGTCATTTGACCGGTGCCGCCTGCGCTGTTGAATGCGCCGCAATCATTGAACGCCACTCGGGGCCAATACTGCTGGTGACAAAGGATATGCAGAATGCCCTTCGATTGCGTGATGAAATTCAGCAATTCACCCGCGCACCGATAAAGATGATGTCAGATTGGGAAACCTTGCCTTATGATAGTTTTTCTCCTCATCAGGAAATCATCTCTAACCGTCTATCCACGCTGTATCACTTGCCATTCATGACAAAAGGCGCATTAATCCTACCTGTCAATACGCTGATGCAGCGTGTCTGCCCCCATGAGTACCTCAAGGGACACGCTTTGGTCATGCACAAAGGGCAACACCTTTCCCGTGATAAACTGCGGGCAGAATTAGAACAAGCCGGTTATCGCAGCGTTGAACAAGTGCTTGAACATGGTGAATTTGCTACGCGCGGAGCCTTGTTCGATCTGTTTCCAATGGGTAGTGGATATCCTTATCGCATTGATTTTTTTGATGATGAGATCGATAGTCTGCGCACTTTTGATGTGGATACCCAACGAACGCTGGCAGAAGTGGAAAAAATCAGTTTATTGCCAGCCCATGAATTTCCAACTGACCAAGATGCGATTGAACTCTTTCGCAGTCAATGGCGCGAGCAGTTTGAAGTTCGCCGTGATGCTGAACATATTTATCAGCAAGTCAGTAAAAAAGTGTTACCCGCCGGCATTGAGTATTGGCAGCCACTATTCTTTGAACAGCCCTTGCCGACCATCCTTGATTATCTACCCGAAAATACGCTGCTCATCACTCAGGATTTTATCAGTGCTGCCGAACGTTTCTGGCAGGACACAAAACTACGATTTGAAAGCCGCAAAGTTGATCCCATGCGTCCGCTACTCTCCCCTGAGCGGATTTGGTTGCCAGTCAATAAGCTATTCTCAGCGTTAAAAAACTGGCCCCGTCTTCAAGTTGATAACGAAACACTTCCCCAAAAAGCAGGAAACATCAATCTTGCTTATCAAGTTCTGCCTGATCTATCGGTGTCTCCACAGCAGAAAGCGCCTTTGGATAAATTGCGCCGTTTTATGGAGCAGTTTAACGGTAAGATTGTGTTCTCGGTGGAAAGTGAAGGACGCCGGGAATCCGTACAAGAATTGTTATCACGAATCAAAGTCAATCCAGCCAAAATAAGCCAGCTAACAGAAGCTGATAAACCCGGCCATTTTTTGATGATTGGAGCATCAGAACACGGTTTTATTGATGAAGACAATAAACTCGCGCTTATTTGTGAAAGTGACATGCTTGGGGAACGGGTCAGTCGTCGCCGTCAGGATAACCGGCGTACTATCAATACTGATACGCTAATCCGAAATCTCGCTGAGTTACGGCACGGTCAACCTGTCGTACATCTTGAACATGGTGTCGGGCGTTATCAAGGTCTAACAACGCTGGAAGCGGGCAGCATCAAGGCTGAGTATCTTATCCTTACCTACGCAGGAGAAGATAAATTGTACGTTCCAGTCTCCTCTCTCCATCTTATAAGCCGTTATGCTGGTGGTGCAGAGGAAAGCGCACCGCTGCATAAACTGGGGGGAGAAGCATGGAGCAAGGCCCGCCAAAAAGCGGCCGAAAAAGTGCGTGATGTTGCCGCCGAACTATTGGATGTTTATGCCCAACGCGCTGTTAAGCCGGGTTTTGCCTTCAAGCAAGATCGTGAACAATACCAATTGTTCTGCCAAAGTTTCCCATTCGATACGACTCCAGATCAGGAACAGACCATCAACGCTGTACTGGGTGATATGTGTCAGCCCATTGCTATGGATCGTCTGGTATGTGGCGATGTCGGGTTTGGAAAAACAGAAGTGGCGATGCGTGCCGCATTTCTGTCCATTACCAATAACAAGCAAGTCGCCGTACTTGTACCAACAACCCTATTGGCACAGCAGCATTATGATAATTTCCGTGATCGCTTTGCTAACTGGCCTGTGCACATTGAAGTTATGTCACGCTTTCGCAGTGCAAAGGAACAACAACAAGTCATTGACATGGCGGCTGAAGGGAGAGTGGATATCATTATTGGCACCCATAAACTTTTACAAAGTGATCTGCGCTGGAAAGATCTCGGTTTGTTAGTCGTTGATGAAGAACATCGCTTCGGGGTTCGCCATAAGGAACGTATTAAAGCCATTCGTGCAGATGTTGATGTCCTAACGCTTACTGCAACGCCAATTCCTCGCACACTCAATATGGCAATGAGTGGCATGCGCGATTTATCCATTATCGCCACTCCTCCTGCCCGTCGTTTGGCAGTAAAAACCTTTGTGCGGGAATATGACAGCCTCGTTGTTCGCGAATCCATCCTGCGTGAAATATTGCGTGGCGGGCAAGTTTATTATCTTTATAACGATGTCGAAAACATTGAAAAGGCAAAAGCACGATTGGAAGAACTGGTTCCCGAAGCCAGAATTGTTGTAGGACATGGTCAAATGCGTGAACGTGATTTGGAACGCGTTATGACAGATTTCCATCACCAACGCTTTAATGTTTTGGTGTGTACCACCATTATTGAAACAGGTATCGATATTCCCAGTGCCAATACCATTATCATTGAACGCGCCGATCATTTTGGATTGGCTCAATTACACCAATTACGTGGACGTGTCGGACGCTCTCATCATCAAGCCTATGCTTATTTGCTGACACCACATCCAAAAGCTATGACCAGTGACGCCCAAAAACGGCTGGAGGCTATCGCATCTCTTGAGGATTTAGGTGCCGGTTTCGCATTGGCGACTCATGATCTGGAAATCAGAGGGGCTGGTGAATTACTAGGTGAAGATCAAAGTGGGCAGATGGCCAGCGTCGGTTTCACCCTCTATATGGAATTGTTGGAAAGTGCTGTTGATGCACTCAAAAACGGACGTGAACCTTCACTTGAAGATCTCACCAATAACCAGACCGACATAGAGCTACGCATGCCGGTACTTTTACCCGATGATTATATCCCGGACGTAAACATGCGCCTGTCTTTCTATAAACGCATCGCCAGCGCGCAAGATGATGCCGAATTGGATGAATTGAAAGTCGAACTCATTGATCGATTTGGTTTATTGCCTGACCCGGGACGCCAACTGTTACAATCGGCTTCCATTCGCCTGATAGCCCGTAAATTGGGTATCAAACGTATTGAAGCACATGAGAAAGGGGGCTTCATTGATTTTAGCAATGATAATAAAGTCGATCCTAATTATTTGATCGGTTTATTACAGACTCAGCCTCATATCTATCGACTAGATGGCCCGTCTAAACTGAAATTTATTACAGAATTGACGGAGCGTGCAGCTCGTTTATCTTTCATTCAGCAATTGTTGGAAGCGTTTATTCAACATCAGAGTTGTCCCCAATAGCCCTTAACCTGTAAATTAAAAGTTGAGGAGTTAATTTTATGATTGCACTGTTTTGCTAATACTGTTCACCAATTTAATTTCATGTGAACTATCCGCTAAACAGTGTAATCCTCTAAATAACCCTCTACTAAAGAGTATCGTGAACGTATTATTCTACTGTACCTTTAAAATTAATTGGCCTTTCTCATTTAAAGGGATCGTTTCCCCTGGTATATATGGTATCCTGATTTTCCCTGTTTTATCTCCGATACGATAAACGACATCGTACCCAACAACACGTGGTTGCTTAACATCAACGATGACACAATTTTTTAGCTCCGAATGCTTTAACGCAGGGTATTCCCTCTTTACTTTTAAAGTATTAATAAGTGTTAATATACGATATTCATGATTCGGTAAAAAACTTTCCGTAATATCTTTTGCTGTAGCAGGAATGGGAGATACTGTGATATGGCAATAGGATTGACTAACCGCAACAGTTGATCTAATAGGCTTCGAGTATAATACTTGTGCAACGCTGGGACGTGGGGATTCAAAACAGAACGTTACAGCAGTACCAATAATGGCAATAGTAATTATTGAACCAATTACATACTGTCTTATCTTTAATTTAACCACATAGCACCTTGATATATTAATAGTTTTACCGATATTTTATGTAAGCTAAAAATGCGCTAAATTCGTTATTTAAGAAAAATCCTATTTCCTTAATCTAATATAATAAAATCATTATCATTCAGTAAGGAGATTTAATTTTATATTCTTCGCTTCTTTTCTGTGCCAAAAAATTGTAACACAATGAAAAATAAACATTATCATAGAATAAGATGTGATATATCTATATGTTATATAACTACAAACTGAAGTGTATTAATACAACCAGTAAAGCGGTAACTCGAAAAATGAAGGTCATATATCATTTATAATGTATCTAATTCTAACAGCCAGATCAAAGTCATGATACTACAGTAACCTAACTAAAACTGGCTTTATTACAACGATTAATTAGATACACTGATAAATTGTTTCATTTACCTACAGGTAACGCATATGCAATTGAGTTATCTGGGCTTATTGTTTTTAATATATAAATAATAACAACCTCATTATGTTAATATATTTTATATATAACAATAATGAGTTAACTCAAATGGATGGCTGTAATTATATTAAATACAGTTTTATTCATTATAATAAATAACTGCGATTGATTTAGATAAGAATAATTATGATATGTATAACAATAAATATAATAAGCAGGAAAATGGCTCATCTGGGTTGATTATGTCTAGATGAACCATTTTCAGCTAATTCTCTTAGCTAACTCAGTCTCTCAGCTAACTAATTAGTGTAACTTCAACCGTGGACGAATAACACGGTTAATTCCACCAACCAACATCATCAATCCTGTTTTAATATATCCGTGCAAAGCGACTTGGTGCATCCGATACAAGGAGATATAAACTATACGGGCAATACGGCCTTCCACCATCACTGATCCACGCATTAAGTTCCCCATCAGGCTACCAACCGTACTGAACTTCGATAATGAAACCAATGAACCATGATCTTTATAAACATATTCTTTCAATGGTTTTTCATTCAGTAATGCCAGAATATTATCATAACAACGGCTTGCCATCTGGTGAGCGGACTGAGCCCGAGGAGGAACAAATCCACCTTCTTTTTTCGGGCATGATGCACAATCCCCAATGGCGAAAATACGATCGTCCAGTGTGGTTTGCAAAGTTGGTTTCACCACTAATTGGTTAATACGGTTTGTTTCCAATCCGCCAATGTCTTTCATAAAGTCTGGTGCTTTAATTCCTGCCGCCCAGACCATCAGGGAAGCTTTGATCTGCTCACCATCTTTAGTATTCAAGCCATGTTCATCAGCACTGGTCACCATTGTCTTGGTTAAGACCTTGACGCCAAGCTTAGTCAATTCTTGATGGGCCGCGCCAGAGATACGCGCCGGCAATGCAGGCAAAATTCGCTCACCAGCTTCAACCAGAGTCACATTTAAAGCATCTGAACTCAGGCTTTCAAAGCCATAATTATGAAGCTGCTTGACCGCATTATATAACTCAGCAGAAAGTTCAACACCTGTTGCGCCGCCACCAACAATCGCGATATTCACTTTTTCTTCTGCACATTGATTTGCAGAGTATTTCAGGAATAAATTCAGCATCTCATTGTGGAAACGATGTGCCTGCTGCGGGTTATCAAGGAAAATACAGTTTTCCTTCACTCCAGCCGTCCCAAAATCATTCGACTGGCTGCCCAATGCCATGACAAGAATGTCGTAGGCCAACTCACGCTCTGGTACCAACAAATCACTGCCTTCATCACGGATTGCCGCCAAAGTGATTTTTTTCTCTTCACGGTTAATATCCGTGAGCGTACCTAGCTGAAAATTGAAATAATGGTTGCTGGCATGCGCTAAATAGCTCAGTGCATCAACACCATCATCCAGGGAACCTGTTGCTACCTCATGTAATAACGGTTTCCATAAATGGCTGTTGTTGCGATCCACCAAAGTAATTTCGGCTTTTTGCTTACGACCCAATTTATGTCCCAAACGCGTTGCCAGCTCTAAACCACCAGCGCCCCCACCAATGATGACAATTCTTGTCTTTGGCGTTGTCATGACTACCCCACTGAAAATACAACATAATGTTATGTAAGGTGCTAAACCCATTTTTTTGAGTAAAAACCTTGGATAACGTCCTTAAATAACACCAAGTCAAACAAATTTCATACTGCAAATATCTCCAGAATATCATGGCAGGTCAGTTGGTCATACCAAAAATAGCTTCAATCAAATTCTTTTGATTAATTAGACAACAATCACAAAATTTGTATGATAATTTTCAATTAATTAGATATAAATCAGATTTATGAATAATTAACATTGTAAATGTTAATATTATGTGAATATGGGATTTTCAGGGCAAAATATCAAAGTTATTGAAGAGAAAGGTGAGAAATAGCATTATTGAAGAAAAGTCGGGAATAAGATCACCAATGGCACCCCTATTCCCGACTTTATTGAAATAAGCCTATATTATTCAATCATGATTCACATCTTAGCCATTTTTCGCACAGACCGTGTAAGGCTTTATTAGCCTGTTGCCAACGGTCAGATTTCTGCAATTCTTCCAGACTAAATTGTTTACCTTGATGATATAACCGTGTGACTTTACCTGAGTCGATAATCGGAAGGTTATCCAGTACACTGACAGCCCCTTCCCGATTGTTACACACCAAGATCATGTCACAACCAGCATTTAATGAAGCTGTTGCGCGCTCGGGGTAACTCCCCATAACTGCGGCACCTTCCATTGATAAATCATCAGAAAAAATGACACCTTCAAAACCCAGTTGCTCACGCAATATAGATTTCAGCCAATACGGCGAACCACTAGCAGGGCGATGATCTACTTGAGGGTAAATAACATGGGCAGGCATGATGGCGTCCAGCAGATTGCGTTGGATAAAATCACGGAATATCACCATATCGTGACAACTAATGGCATCCATTGAACGATTGTCCCTCGGTGTTTCTTTATGAGAGTCTGCCGTCACTGCCCCATGTCCCGGAAAATGTTTACCCGTCGATCTCATGCCCGCAGAATACATGCCCTTGATAAATTTTTCTGCCATTACCATTGCAGGTTCAGGCTCTTCATGAAATGAACGTTCTCCAATTGCCGTACATTTATGCCCCAAATCCAGCACTGGCGCAAAACTGATATCGATGTCCATTGCAATCATTTCTGATGCCATCAGCCAACCAGACTCTTCTGCCAAATGTGCTCCCATAAGCAAATCATTCATACAGGCAAATGACTGTGCTGCGGGTAAACGAGTGAAACCTTCATGAAACCGCTGAACACGCCCACCTTCCTGATCCACTGCAATCACCAGACGATGACGGGAAGCTTCGCGAATTTGACGAATTAATTCGCGTAATTGTTTTGTATCGTGGAAATTGCGGGTAAACAGAATTAAACCGCCCACTAATGGATGTTGCAGAATTTCTCGTTCTTCATTATCCAATTCATAGCCAACAACATCTAACATTACTGGACCCATAGCATTCCTCACTTCTTTTTATTGGTTGCCATATTATCGTTGATTAAAATTCCACCCGCGCACTACGCCAGTGTCAATTTGTTACGACAGTTTAAAAGCATGGCGCAAAGGATACGCCAGTGATAAAAATTGTTGCTCTTTCGTTTGCTGCCAGCGTACTTCATACCACATCAGCATCATGTATCTAACCCACGACTCCCATCGTTCAATCTGCTGCTGTAATCGTTGGATATCTGAATATCCTGACATTTGGATGCAATAATAATTCAAAAAGGTTTTTTGCTGTAGTTTATCCCATTGATTTCCTTTAAATAGAACAGCCAATGAGAAACCAATATCAACATCAGCAGCATATTCCCAGTCGATCAATTTTAGCCCATCTTTGGTCATTAACAGATTATCAGGGTGAACATCCATGTGAGCCGGAGCGATTTTTAATGTGGCTGGCATTCTGGCAGCCATAAATAATTTATGCAGGCGTAACCAACGAGGGGACAGACGTCTCCGATCTATTTGCTGCCATTGATATGCAATTTGCTGCTTAAGCTTAAGGGGATAGCCCAATGGAGAGTGGCTGTGAAGAGTGGCAAGCGTTTGAGCCAATGATTTCTGTATAGCTGGTGAACTCAATGTATCAGCGTCTACTTTTGTTCCCTTGAGCCATTCCAGCAATAACCAAGTTTCGTTCGTCGCCAGTACCTTAGGTGCGACACCAGTAGGGGTTAATCTGCGCAAAATCTGATTTTCCCGCTGACGGTTTACCCCCAACGTACTACTATATGATGTTTGTGCACGTCCAACCATCTGACGAACACCATCCGTAATGTAATAACTTGCCTGTGTCAGACCCGTTAATGGCCTAATTTCCCAGGAATCTACTGGAATATCAGGCCATTGCTGAGACAACATCTTTAACAAAGAATGATGGTTAGTTAACGTCACCACGACCAGACCAGAGTATCTCACCGGTTTTAACCAGCATCAGTTGCATCTCTATGTCACGCTGACCATTATGGCTGGAAATTGCGGTATACAAAACATAATCAGCATTCAAATAACGCGCGAGACCAATAGATTTACTGCGTAACCCCAAGCTATCTTCCGATGACAACCCCAAAGCCTGCCGGGCAGTATGGACTTGAGATTTCGGGACAACCTGAAAGACTTGTTTGTTACTGATTGCATCCGTAATCGCATCTGTCGCTTTCAGTGTCCGCAATGAACCATTGGTATTATTTTTGACAGAATCAACAAGCAATACTTTTCCTGCTTCCACGCCGTTGGCCCCAACCATCTGCTCTACCAATGGCTGGACGACACTATTCCAATTAATAGACTGGATCTTAGGGGGTTGAGGAACTTTTTCCGATGGTTTTACTGGTGGTTCCTGTTTTTTCTTTGGTTCCACTGGCGTAACAGGAGCAGGCTGTTGCGTTTTTTCAATTACACAACTTGCCAGCAACATTGCTGATAATATAACAAAGAGAATTCTTTTCATTAATCTACCCCAGTTACATCGCTACCTTGTACCGATACTCATGAATAATATTATTTTGCCAAAAGCGGGCCTAGTGGCCGTCCACCCACTAAATGCATATGGATATGGAAAACTTCCTGACCAGAGTGACGATTACAGTTCATAATCAAGCGATAGCCATCTTCTGCAATGCCTTCATCTTTCGCTATTTTTGCTGCAACCGTAAATAAACGACCCAAAGCAAGCTCATGCTCAGCGGTGACATCATTAACAGTCGGGATCAGCACATTAGGAACAATCAAAATATGTGACGGTGCTTGTGGGGAAATATCACGGAATGCTGTGACTAAATCATCCTGATAAATAATATCAGCAGGAATTTCACGGCGAATAATTTTGCTAAAAATAGTTTCTTCTGCCATCTCATTTCTCCTTTTCCACTTAATTTTATGCAATATTGACATGAAACAGTTCACAAAAGTTTTTTGTGGTCACTGCTGCCAATTCTTCAATACTAACGCCTTTTAAAACTGCCATATATTCAGCAACATCACGCACATAAGCAGGCTGATTCTGTTTGCCGCGATAGGGAACAGGTGCTAAATAAGGTGAATCAGTTTCCACCAAAATGCGGTCAAGTGGTACAAATCTTGCCGCTTCTCGGATCTGCTCTGCATTGCGGAAGGTAACAATACCAGAAAAAGAGATATAAAATCCCAAATCAAGCAAAAGCCTTGCTGTTTCTTTATCTTCTGTGAAGCAGTGCAAAACACCACCACATTCTTGCACTTTCTCTTCCCGCAACACCATCAGTGTATCGTCCCTTGCCTCGCGGGTATGCACAATCACTGGCTTGTTCAGTTCACGACCGATACGGATATGCTCACGAAATGATGTTCTCTGGAGTTCAGCGTTTTCTTTCTGATAATAGTAATCCAACCCCGTTTCACCCATTGCGATGACATCCTCATCCGCAGCCAAACGGGCGAGTTCCTCAAAATTATAACCTTCATCCAGATTCAATGGGTGGATGCCACAGGAGTATGCTACATTTTCTCGTTTGCCAATCAGGTTTTTCATTTGTTGAAATCCTGGCAATGTAGTCGCTACTGCCAACATATACTTAACATCGCGTTCTGCGGCTTTAGCCACGACATCATCTACACTTTTGTGTAATGTTTCATAATCAAGGCAATCGAGATGACAATGTGAATCAACTAAAAACATAATATGCTCATATCTAAATAAGTTACTGTGTGAGGCCGAGTTGCTTTTCCCAATTGAGTAATTGTTCTGTCAGCAATAATTCACGATTGATACCCACCACAGATAATAATTGATGACGACAACGTATCCAATCATCAACCGTGCTTAACAATCTTTCCGCATTTTGAGCAGAGGCAAGGAGATAAATCAAAGCCTGCTGATCTTGGTTAACGCAGTAATGTTGCACTTGCTGCCGACATTTTACAGCATCTGATAATAAACTGATCAACCAATGCAAGGATTGCTGTACATCATCACGATTCAACAATGGCAAAAGCGACAAGGTATCACTATTACGTAATGCCTGTGTAATTGCCTGACAAAGTGAATTTCTTTGATGCCATTTTTCAGTCTGAAGCAATTTTTCCGCTGCCAGTGGCGCTCCCTGAGAAAGTCTTAACGCTGTCTGCGCATCCAGCGATGATACGGACGGAAGCTGATTTTTCAGCCAGTAAAGCCCTATAGAATTTTCAGGCGCAGGGAGGAAATAATAAAAACAACGGCTACGCAGTGTTGCCAGCAAATTTGTGGGATGCTGACAGCGCAACAGAAAATACGTGTTTTGAGGTGGCTCTTCCAAAGTTTTTAATAAGGCATTGGAAGCAGCATCAGTCAGGGATTCTGCTGATGGCAACCAGGCAATTTTTGCTCCTCCTTGCTGAGAATACTCATAGAGTTTTTCACTAAGCTGACGCACGGCATCCACTCCAATGATATTTTTTCCCTTTTCAGGAGCAAGAACATGCCAGTCAGAGTGGGTTTCTGCCAACATTAAATGGCAGCCGTGGCATTTGCCACAGCTTTTCAGACCCTGTTTATTCTGGCACATTAACCAGCGGCTCAATCCATACAATAACGCATCTGCACCCGTCCCTTCATGCGCATGAAGTAAAATTGCATGATGCCCCCGCCCTTGTTGGTGGAATTCAACTAATTGACGGTACGCATGATTAAGCCACGGATACCAATTCATGCCTGCGTTTCCTGTTCTTTTAACCAATTAAGTAAGGTATGACGAATATCATCCTGCACTTTCTCTAATGACTGAGTTGCATCTACCTTTCTGATGCTGTCATTCTCCGCCACTAATTCGAGATACTTTTCACGTGTGCGATTGAAAAAATCCAACGATTCTTTTTCAATACGATCCAATTCACCACGTTCACGAGCGCGCTGTAACCCTACTTCTGGCGGTAAATCAAGATAGATAGTCAAATCAGGATAAAAATCACCTAATGCAGCTTTGCGCAATGATGCCATCAGGTTTTGATCAATACCACGACCACCACCCTGATAAGCTTGAGAAGAAAGGTCATGACGATCACCAACAACCCAAGTTCCCTTTGATAACGCTGGCTTGATGATGTTTTCTACCAATTGAACTCTGGCAGCATATAGCATCAATACTTCTGCTTTATCTGTCAGTAATTCGCCTTCGACTCCCTGTTTAATTAGCTGACGTAACTTTTCTGCCAGTGGTGTTCCACCAGGTTCACGGGTAAAAATCAGGTCGGAAATACCATACTGTTTCAACGTATCAACAATTGTTTGGATCGCAGTCGTTTTCCCTGCGCCCTCAAGCCCTTCGATTACAATAAATTTGCTGTTCATTTATCCTGCTTTAACTTCTGACGATAAAGATTTACTGCCTTATTATGTGCTACCAGATTAGTGGTGAATGTATGGCCGCCATTGCCATTCGCAACAAAATATAAATATTCAGTAGCGGCAGGATGGGCTGCTGCCTTAATCGAAGCCAAACCTGGCATAGCAATAGGTGTTGGCGGCAATCCATCAATCATATAGGTATTATATGGCGTAAGGGTAGTGAGATTGCTGCGAAAAATCGTACCTAAGTATTTATCTCCCAAGCCGTAAATCACTGTCGGATCAGTCTGTAACCGCATCTTTAACCTTAAACGATTCAAGAATACAGAAGCCACTTTGGTACGTTCAGATTCAATCGCTGTCTCTTTTTCGATGATGGATGCCATGATCAACATCTCATAAGCATTCTTATACGGGAGATTCGGTTCGCGGTTTTTCCACTCCTGATCCAGTACCGTTTTCATTTTGTTATGCGCCCGCTTGAGTAATTCCACATCACTCGTGCCTGCTGTATACAGATAAGTATCGGGATAAAACCATCCTTCCAGTGATTTTCCTTCTTTCATTCCTAATGTATCAGCCAGCTCCTGCGCAGTTTTGTTTTCCGCTTCATGCTTTAAGTATGGCGCATTCTGCAAGATTTTTGACCAATCAGAAAGGCGACTCCCCTCCACAAAACGGATAGTAAATTGGGTTTCTTTACCACTGGCAAACAACTGCAAAACGGCTCTTAAGGACATCCCTTTTTGCAAACGATAAGTTCCCGCCTTAAATTTTGCCAGTTCAGGCTTAAGTCGAAATAACCACGGCAATAATCGATTATCTTCAATTAATTTCTGCTGGATCAGTAAGGTTTCCAGACCTGTACGCCCAGCGCCCGCCGGTACAGTAAATATAACCTCTTGATTAAGAATAATATCCTTATCTGCAAAGTCTTTTATTTTTTTCACAAAAGAAAAGAATACGATCATAGCAATTGCGATAATCAATCCGGGTAAAATGAGAAGGCGCTTTTTTAGTTTCATTCGGTAATCACTTTTATGTGTGCTTCAATGATGAGGACTAAATAGCTAAAAACTTAAGCATTATTTAATTAAAAATTAAAGTGTTAAACATTCTGGTAATAAAAATTCATGCAGCTCCCTTGATTGATATTTCCACGCAGGTTGATATTTGTGTGCTTGAATTTGATTTACTGGAACCACGGGCATCAGAGAATTACAGATAATCACTTCATCGGCATGAGCCAGTGCTTCAGGATAACGCATAACAAATGACAGGCTATAATCACTGTCTGCCAATAATTCGATTATTTTTTGCCGCATAATCCCTTCCACGCCACACTGGCTGAGATCTGGCGTATAAACATTTTTTCCTTTCCGCCAAAAAATATTCGCAGTACAGCACTCAACCAATAGACCATCACTATCAAGCACCAGTGCTTCATCCGTTTTGGATTGTTCAATGAATCTTTTGATCAAAACTTGTTCCAAGCGATTCAAGTGCTTAATACCCGCAAGGTAAGGATTAATCCCCATGGAAATAGGGCTAAGAGCCAACGCAGCACCATTTTGACGCAAGGTAATATATTGTGCAGGATATGGGTTCAAAGAGAGAATCTTTGTAGGTTCAATTTCATGGTCAATACCGTAACCACGCCCTCCAGCTCCTCTGGAAAGAATAACCTTCAGAACACCTGATTCACACCCTTGCACTACTTGTTTAATATGACTCTCAAGCTGCGTCCAATCCGGTGCTGGCATAAACAGTTTTTCAACGCCTTTTTGCAACCGTTTTATATGCAAAGGCAACAAAGCGGGTTGTTCTTGCTCAACTCTTATTGTAGTAAAGCAACCATCACCAAATTGTACCGCGCGATCATTCACAGGCAATTGATCACACTGATTACCATTAATCCAATACGTCATTTTAACTTCTTATTTTCGATAAAAAGGCGTGATAACCTCAACTATTAAGGGGCGTTATAATAGTATAGGAGTCCGGACAGTGCAAAAAACCATAAAAAAACAATCCGTCAGAAAACAGATGTAAAAAAGCCCCAACAAATGTTGAGGCTCTTTATAAACACAAAGCGTTTTTAGATCTTACGGAAGATCAATGACCCATTAGTGCCACCGAAGCCGAAAGAGTTACACAATGCGTATTCCATTCCTTCAACTTTACGCGCTTCACCTGGAACTAAATCCAAATGACAGTTCTCATCCTGATTTTCCAAATTAATGGTCGGAGGAACAATCTGATCACGCAGGGAAAGAATAGTGAAAATAGATTCAACCGCTCCCGCAGCTCCCAGTAAGTGGCCTGTCATGGATTTGGTTGAACTCACCAATACCTTAGTGCCTTCACCAAAAACAGACTCAACCGCTCGAGCTTCTGCAATATCACCAACTGATGTTGAAGTACCATGAGCATTAATGTAACCCACCTGTTCTGGTGAAATACCCGCATCTTTCAGGGCATTTTCCATCGCTAAAGCAGCACCAGCTCCATCTTCAGGAGGTGATGTCATGTGGTAAGCATCACTACTCATGCCAAAGCCAACAACTTCAGCATAGATTTTTGCACCACGCTGTTTGGCGTGTTCATATTCTTCAAGAACGACAACACCTGCGCCATCGCCCAGAACAAAACCATCACGATCTTTATCCCAAGGACGGCTTGCACCCTGAGGATTATCGTTACGGGTTGATAATGCTCGTGCAGCACCAAATCCGGCAATACCAAATTCTGTGCTGGCTTTCTCTGCACCACCCGCCAGCATAATATCAGCATCATTATAAGCAATGATACGAGCCGCATGACCGATATTATGTACACCAGAAGTACACGCGGTTGCGATGGAAATGCTAGGGCCACGCAGACCATAAAGGATGCTCAGATGGCCTGCCGCCATATTAATAATGGTCGAAGGTACAAAGAATGGGCTGACCTTGCGAGGCCCCGCCGAAAGCAATGTACTGTGGTTTTCTTCAATCAGGCCCAAACCACCAATACCAGAACCAATAGCAGCACCAAAGCGGCTAGCATTGGCTTCTGTTACTTTGATTCCTGCATCTTCAAAGGCTTGTATGCCTGCAGCAATACCATACTGAATAAAGAGATCCATCTTCCGCGCTTCTTTACGCGAAATATTGAAATCTTCATGATTAAAATTCTTCACCACACCAGCAAATTTAGTTGCATGGTTAGAGGCGTCAAAATGTTCGATAAGGCCGATACCACTCTGTCCGGCACAAACAGCATTCCAAGAAGATTCTACTGTGTTGCCGACAGGAGATAACATGCCTAGTCCGGTCACGACTACTCGACGCTTAGACACGGTTATCCTCCAGGGAGGGAAAAAATTTAGGACGAAAAACATAGGCGGTCGAACGACCGCCTAGGTATGTGTGCTTATTTACCTGCGTTTTCAACGTAGTCAATAGCAGCCTGAACTGTGGTGATTTTTTCAGCTTCTTCGTCTGGGATCTCGATATCGAACTCTTCTTCCAGAGCCATTACCAGTTCAACTGTGTCAAGAGAATCAGCGCCCAAGTCATCAACAAATGAAGCTGTGTTCACAACTTCTTCCTCTTTAACACCCAGTTGTTCAACGATGATTTTCTTAACGCGTTCGTCGATAGTGCTCATACTATTAAATTTCCTATCAAAACTCGCTTTTGCGATGGTTTTCGTAGTTTATAAAATACAGGAAAAGATGCAACCAAATCCCGGCTGGTCGAACCACAATCTGCTTCTTTCTGCTTCTTTTTGTACAAAAAACGCATCAAAAACAGAGGGTTCGCTCATTTTTAGATCATGTACATGCCACCATTGACATGCAATGTTTCACCCGTAATGTAAGCGGCCTCGTCAGAAGCAAGAAACGCTACAGCACTGGCAATTTCTTTTGCATCACCGAGACGATTAGCAGGAATTCCAGCAGAAATACCTGCACGTTGTTCGTCTGTCAACGCCTTTGTCATATCTGTTTCGATAAAACCAGGTGCAACAACGTTGACGGTGATGCCACGAGAAGCGACTTCACGAGCCAATGATTTACTAAAACCAATAACTCCTGCTTTCGCTGCCGTGTAATTCGCCTGCCCTGCATTTCCCATCGTCCCAACAACAGATCCAATGGAAATAATACGTCCATAACGTTTTTTCATCATAGAGCGCATTACTGCTTTTGACAGACGAAAAATCGAAGAAAGATTAGTGTCAATAATATCTTGCCACTCATCATCTTTCATGCGCATCAACAAGTTATCACGAGTGATGCCAGCATTATTAACCAATATGTCTATTTCACCAAATTCAGCACGAATATTCGATAGTGCATTTTCAATAGATTCTGAATCTGTGACATTCAGTACAAAACCTTTGCCTTTATCACCAAGGTAGGAGCTGATTTCTTCTGCTCCCTTTTCACTGGTTGCAGTGCCAACAACACATGCACCACGTGCAGCCAATAATTCAGCAATCGCGCGACCTATACCACGGCTAGCGCCAGTGACCAGTGCAATTTTTCCATCAAAGCTCATGTTTTCCCCAGTCATTTATTCAGAGCAACTGTGAGTGATGATACATCATTTACTGCTACAGCACTTAAAGTATCAACAATTCGTTTAGTCAACCCAGTCAATACCTTGCCCGGCCCAATTTCCAACAATTGTGCAATATTCTGTTCGGCAATATATTCAACTGATTCTG
Source organism: Xenorhabdus miraniensis (assembly GCF_002632615.1). Next base: position 209,597 of record NZ_NITZ01000003.1, on the reverse strand, counting down.
CCCAGCGCACAGGATTATACAACTGACGAACCAGCGCGTCGCGGATAGCATCGGCAGATTGTTCCACTTTTACATCAACATTATTGACGACAGGGAACTGTGGCTGGTTAAATACAACTTCTTGCAACGCAGAAGCTAATTGCCCGGCGGCAGATTTCATGAGTGCACAATGCGAAGGCACACTAACAGCCAGAGGCAATGCACGTTTTGCGCCAGCCGCTTTACATGCGGCTCCCGCACGCTCTACGGCGTCTTTGTCACCTGCGATCACTACTTGACCAGGCGAATTAAAGTTAACAGGTGAAACTACCTGACCCTGTGCTGATTCTTCACATGCCTTTGCAATGGATTCATTATCCAAACCAATAATGGCATACATCGCTCCTTGCCCTTCCGGTACAGCGTCTTGCATCAGCTTTCCACGCAACTCAACGAGCTTGATGGCCTGCTGGAATTCAATCACGCCAGCACAAACCAGTGCTGAATATTCGCCAAGGCTATGGCCCGCCATCATGGAAGGAGCTTTTCCTCCCTTTTCCTGCCATACTCGCCAAATCGCTACTGAAGCGGCCAACAACGCAGGTTGGGTTTTCCACGTTTTGTTCAGTTCTTCTGCTGGCCCTTGCTGAACCAATGCCCATAAATCATATCCCAAAACCGCAGAAGCCTCTGCGAAGGTTTGTTCAACCAGTAGGAATTCTGCGGCCAAATTCGCCAGCATCCCCAAAGACTGAGAACCTTGACCGGGAAACACCATTGCAAAATCAGACATGTCTATCTTCCTGTTAAATTAAAAACGTACTAGCGCTGAGCCCCAGGTAAAGCCACCGCCGAATGCTTCAAGTAAGATAAGCTGGCCACGCTGGATTCTTCCATCACGCACCGCTTCATCGAACGCTGTCGGAACAGATGCAGCCGAAGTATTGCCATGACGATCCAGTGTGATAACCACTTTATCCATTGTCATATCCAATTTCTTGGCTGTTGCCGAAATAATACGCAAGTTAGCTTGATGAGGAACCAGCCAATCAAGCTGGGTGTGAGCCAAGTTATTAGCTTCCAATGTCTCATCAACGATATTAGCCAATTCCCGGACGGCAACCTTAAAGACTTCATTACCAACCATCGTAACGTATGCTGGTGTATCACCCTTCATTTGTCTCTGATGAGGCAACGACAACAAATCACCATAACGACCATCAGCATGAAGATGGGTAGATAATATACCTGGCTCCTCTGAAGCTCCGACCACCATTGCTCCCGCAGCATCACCAAACAGGATAATTGTACTGCGATCTTCAGGATCTAAAACTCTTGAAATAATGTCGGAACCAATCACCAATGCGTGCTTAGCGGCACCAGTTTTAATAAATTTATCGACAACACTTAACGCATAAGTAAAGCCCGCGCATGCTGCCGCAACATCAAAAGCTGCAACGCCCTGAATTCCTAATAACTGCTGAATTTGGCAAGCAGCACTTGGGAAAGCGTGAGTTGAGCTTGTTGTCGCAACAACGATTAAATCAATTTGTGTTTTATCGATACCTGCCATTTCAATGGCTTTTTCAGCGGCTTTAAACCCCAGAACTGCAACGTTTTCATCTTCAGCTGCAATACGGCGTTCACGAATGCCAGTCCGCGTGACGATCCACTCGTCAGACGTATCCACCATTTTTTCCAAATCTGCGTTAGTACGCACCTGCGCAGGCAAATAACTGCCCGTACCTAAGATTTTTGTATACATTTATGTTTTATTCACTCTTGGGTAATACTGCATCCAACCGGGCAGCAATTCTGTCAGGAACTTGTTTCTCTACAGCCTGTACTGCTTGATCAATAGCAGCCTTAAACGCATGTTCATTGGCAGCACCGTGACTTTTTATGACGATGCCACGCAACCCTATTAATGTTGCTCCGTTATATTGATCAGGGTTTAGATGCCCAAACCGTCTGGTCAGCTGTTTCAGCAACCATTTTTTGAATATCTTCATCTTGAATATTTTCATCAACCAAGATGAATTTTTCTGCTGACCACCCGGTGATTTTACCAGAGATAGAATCACTCTGATCGCACCTTCCATCGTTTTCAGCGTAACATTACCTGCGAAGCCGTCACATACGAGCACATCAGCTTTGCCTGTCAGTAGCTCATTTCCCTCCACATAACCTATGTAGTTAATTGCCGGGCTATTGCGTAAGGTCATAGCAGCTTCGCGGATATTATCCAGCCCTTTGGATTCCTCTTCCCCGATATTGAGTAATGCAACACGAGGATTATTAACCCCTGCAACATACTCCGCCATTACGGCGCCCATAATCGCAAACTGAACTAACATACCGCTATTACAATTAATATTAGCTCCTAAATCCAATACAACGGTCTTCTGTTGTTTTAAATTAGGTATCACTGTCATTAATGCAGGCCGTTCAATTCCTTCTATGGATTTCAGCATCAATTTGGCCAATCCCATCAAAACCCCTGTATTTCCCGCACTGACACAAGCCTGCGCTTCACCCGATTTAACTAAATTCAGAGCAATGCGCATTGAAGTACCATGGCTGGAACGAATAGCCTGGGAAGGCCTTACATCGTTGGAAACAACGTGTTCCGCAGGGATTATTTGCAAGCGACTGAGCAGCTCAGCATTTTTATTTGCAAGCAAAGGAGAGATGGTTTCGGGATTACCGACCAACAACAATTTTAGTTGTGGATTAGACGCCAGTGCCTGCAATGCAGCAGGCACCGTGACGCGAGGACCAAAGTCCCCGCCCATTGCATCTAACGCTAAGGTTAGATTAGCCAAGATATCAACTTGCTAATAATTAGCTGAAATTACTTGTTGATTACCTTGCGGCCACGGTAGTAGCCATCAGCAGTCACATGGTGACGCAGGTGAGTTTCACCAGAAGTTTTGTCTACAGAGACATGTGTTGCAGTCAGTGCGTCATGAGAACGACGCATACCACGTTTAGAACGAGTTGGTTTATTCTGTTGTACGGCCATTGACCTTACTCCTTAAGTACTTTTCTTTAAACTGGCTAATACGGCAAATGGGTTTGGTTTTTCTGCTTCAAGAGGCAGAACACCAAATACCATGTCCGCGTCGGACACTTCACAGTGTTCAGAATCATGTACCGGAACCACCGGCAGAGATAGAATTATTTCATCTTCAATCATTGCCAGCAAATCTATTTCGCCAAATTCATTAACGTCAATTGGCTCATACTCTTCCGGTAATGCTTCAGCCCGCTCATCATTGACGACAGGGCTAAAACAATACGTTGTGTGAACATGATGACTGAAATTACTGCCACAACGCTGACAACGAAGCGTGACATCCACATCAGAATGCCCTTTTACAACTGCCAGACGCTGATTATCAATTTCAAATGATAATGAGTTATCTACATCACTATCCACACTGACCACAGATTCTGCAATACGAGAAACTTGCCCAGCAGAATAACTACCTTGGTAGTCCAATCTTTTCTGAGCTGCTCGAAGCGCATCGATGGTCAGGGGTAATTTTACCTTTTGCATAAGGCGCGCATATTATCTTTGTAATGAGACATAGTCAAAGAAAAAGGCCACACATCTACACCTTTCCGCCAAAAATTCGCTTATTAAGCGGCGTATAGTTTAAAATGTCTGCGAATATTTCTCTACGTATTTTATGGAAAAATGATGCTTCCGATTGTTTTATCATCAACTTCTGTATATCGCCGCCTATTATTGGAAAAAATAGGATTACCTTTTACTTGTGCCTCTCCCGATATTGATGAAAGTCCGCAGGAGAACGAAAGTCCAGAAAATTTAGTTATGCGGCTAGCACAGACAAAGGCCTGTTCATTACAGTTGAATTATTCTAACCATCTTATTATAGGTTCAGACCAAGTTTGCGTTTTAGATAACAAAATTACAGGCAAACCCCATAATTTTGAGAACGCTTTCATTCAACTCCAAAAAGCCAGTGGGAAGTGTGTCACCTTTTATACGGGGATTACGCTGTTAAATAGCAAAACCGGGAACACAGATACCCGTTGTGAGTTATTTAATGTTTATTTCAGAGAACTTACTGAAACAGAAATCATTAGCTATTTAAACAAAGAGAAACCTTTCAATTGCGCCGGCAGTTTTAAAAGTGAAGGGCTGGGAATTATGTTATTTGAAAGGTTAGATGGTAAAGACCCCAACACACTTATCGGATTACCATTGATTACTTTGACAGACATGTTTATCCGTCAGGGGGTCAACCCACTGACGGAATACTCTTATTGATTATTTTGCCGCAATATTTTTAAACATTGCTTTAATCTATCATCCATTGGCGCTTCGAAACGTAACGTTTCGCCCGTAGAGGGATGAGTGAACTTCAATGAACTTGCATGCAGAAACAGGCGGTTAAGGCCTGTTTCTGCAAGCTGTGCATCAAATGCTCTATCACCATAGCGATCATCGAAAGCAATAGGGTGGCCCGCATGTAAAGTATGCACACGGATCTGATGCGTTCGCCCTGTAACCGGGCTTGCTCGCACTAATGTAGCAAACGCATACCGCTCTTCAACTTTGAAACGCGTCTCAGAAGGTTTGCCTTCACTACTGACTTTGACTACCCTTTCCCCACTTTGCAAGATATTTTTCAACAAGGGGGCTTCTACGACTTTACAATGAGATTGCCATTGCCCGCGAACTAAAGCCAAATAGTCTTTCTGCATCTGTTTCAAACGTAACTGTTCATGCAGAGTTCGCAACGCAGAGCGCTTTTTGGCAATCAACAAAATACCCGATGTATCGCGATCAAGACGATGCACCAACTCAAGGAAACGTGCTTCCGGGCGCAGCGCACGCAATCCCTCAATCACCCCGAAACTCAGCCCACTACCACCGTGTACTGCCGTTCCAGAGGGTTTATTAATGACCAGAATATGGTCGTCTTCGTACAAAATACACTCTGCCAGAGCAGCCACTTTATCCAATTTCGCAGATACAGGGGTTTCCTGCTTTTCTGCAACTCTGACAGGCGGGATTCTGAGAACGTCACCTGCGGTCAATTTATATTCAGGTTTGACTCTTCCCTTGTTAATTCGAACTTCACCTTTTCGCAAGATTCGATAGATCATGCTCTTAGGTACACCTTTTAAACGAGCCAGCAAAAAGTTATCAACTCGCTGACCTGCTTCATCGTCATCAATAGTGACAAACTGTACAATTTGATTATTTGTTTTCATGGGCGAGATTCTAATTATCCAACAAACATAGTGCCACTCATTTTTAAATATGACTAAATAACATCCATATTTTCTTACTTCATTATTCCAAGTGTCTTAGGATAAAGGCTAAAGATTAACAACTTATCACTATTTCCTAATAAAAAAGCCGCAAAGCGATAAAGTCACCTTGCTATCACCCCAATAGCAATGGAATAATGCTTTCTGGCCACAGTTTACTAAACTATGAATGGCAAGATTGAAATTGTTTGTTATCTGTTTGTTTGAACAAAAACGCAGCAATGGCGTAAGACGTAATGTTTAAACAAACAATTTATGGGCTGCGAGTTGCAGCTTACTGGATTGGGTAAAATCTGTACCAATTTATTACAGTGTCCCAAATAAAGAGCGCTGTATTTAAATGAAATTCAGGCTCACCGACAAATAGGCGCCTCTATACAAACGATAGCCGTGAGGCTGGCGGTTTTGTAAAAGACACGAGGCCATCGGTAACCAGTAGCGCATCTCTTTTTTGCTCGCAGCTCTATATTAATGTAAAAAATAATGAGTAAGTTAGAATGAAAAGAATGTTAATCAACGCAACCCAACAGGAAGAGTTGCGTGTTGCCCTTGTTGATGGGCAGCGTCTTTATGATTTGGATATTGAAAGCCCAGGACACGAGCAGAAAAAGGCCAATATTTATAAAGGTAAAATTACCCGGATTGAACCTAGTCTGGAAGCTGCTTTTGTTGATTACGGCGCAGAACGGCATGGTTTCCTCCCCATTAAAGAAATTGCTCGCGAATATTTCCCAAGTAATTATCACTCCCATGGTCGCCCTAATATTAAGGATATCCTTAAAGAAGGTCAGGAAGTCATCGTTCAAGTTGATAAAGAAGAACGCGGCAATAAAGGTGCAGCCTTAACAACCTTTATCAGTCTGGCTGGCAGCTATCTGGTTCTGATGCCAAATAACCCAAGAGCAGGCGGAATTTCTCGCCGTATCGAAGGTGATGATCGTATCGAATTAAAAGAGGCGCTTTCTTCTCTTGAAGTTCCTGAGGGGATGGGGCTTATCGTCCGTACCGCAGGTGTAGGCAAATCTGCTGAAGCCTTGCAGGGAGATTTGAACTTCCGTCTGAAACATTGGGAAGCAATTAAGAAAGCGGCAGACAGCCACCCCGCTCCATTCCTGATTCATCAGGAAAGCAATGTTATCGTGCGGGCCTTCCGTGATTATCTGCGGCCAGACATCGGCGAAATCCTGATTGATAACCCGAAAATCCTTGACTTAGCACGCCAACACATCACTGCTCTGGGCCGTCCTGATTTTGCCAGTAAAATCAAGTTGTACAGCGGTGAAGTTCCCCTGTTCAGCCATTATCAAATAGAGTCACAAATTGAATCAGCTTTCCAGCGTGAAGTTCGTTTACCTTCCGGCGGTTCAGTGGTCATTGATACGACTGAAGCCTTGACCGCAATCGATATTAACTCATCCCGCTCAACCCGCGGTGGCGATATCGAGGAAACGGCCTTTAATACTAACTTGGAAGCTGCTGATGAAATTGCCCGCCAATTGCGTTTGCGTGACCTCGGTGGCCTCATTGTTATTGACTTTATTGACATGACGCCTGTTCGCCACCAGCGTGAAGTTGAAAATCGGTTGCGTGATGCGGTACGCCAAGATCGGGCTCGTATTCAAATTGGCCGAATTTCCCGCTTTGGCCTATTGGAAATGTCACGCCAGCGTTTAAGTCCATCTCTGGGCGAATCCAGTCACCATGTCTGCCCTCGTTGTAGCGGCACAGGAACTATTCGCGACAATGAATCACTTTCCTTGTCAATACTGCGCCTCATTGAAGAAGAAGCACTAAAAGAAAATACACATCAGGTTCATGCTATTGTTCCGGTACAAATTGCTTCCTACTTACTGAATGAAAAGCGTAAGGCAGTCAGCGCAATTGAACATCGTCAGGGTGGTGTAGGCGTTGTTATTGTTCCGAACGATCAGATGCAGACCCCGCATTTCTCCGTTTTACGTGTTCGTAAAGGTGAAGAAATTTCTGTTTTAAGCTATATGCTCCCGCAAGTTCATGAAGCTGAAATGATAAACGTTCAAGATGACGGTCAGCATGAGCGTAAACGTCCAGAACAACCTGCCATTTCAACGTTTGATCTGCCGGCAGAAACACCAGCACCTGTTGTTGCAAAAGCAAAAGAGAAAAAGACAACTGTTAATAATCAGAAGCAAGCTGAAAAACCTGGGTTATTCAGCCGTTTTGTTTCTGCCCTGAAGAAAATGTTCAGTGGTGAAGAAGAAAAACAAACTCAGGAAAAGGGGAGAAAACCTTCTGGTAACGATAACCGTCGCTCAGCAGACCGCCGCAACTCTCGCCGCCAGAATCAACGCCGTGAACGCAACGAGAATGAAACTCGCAATAACCGTGAACGTGATGAACAACGCAAGGGCCGCAATGTTCAGCAGAAAAATAATGCTCAAGAAAACCCGGCAATAGACAATGAAGTTCGTGAAGCACAGCAACAACAACGCCGTGAGCAACGAGCTGAACGTCAGCGTCGTCGTCAGGAAGAAAAACGCCAGCAACAACTGGAAGCCAAAGCTCAACAGGCAACAAATAAACCTGATGTTGTCGAAGAGGAAGTAGAAGAGCTCCAGCCTGTCATGCCTCGTCGTCAACGTCGCCAGCTTGAGCAAAAAGTACGTATCACTGATGAAGTGAAAAAAGAAGTCAGCATTGCAGCTTTACCAACAGTAATGCCTGAAACTGTATCAACAAACACAGGAGAAGCGCAAAAAGCTAAAGCGCCTGTCCCTGCCGTTATCGATACGAATATTGAAGCAGCAAATCAACCCGCTATGCCACAAAGCCCGGTTGCACAAAATGCAGCTTCACAAAATAATGAGCAACCAGATAACACGATGCCACGTCGCTCCCGCCGTTCGCCACGCCACTTACGTGTCAGTGGTCAACGTCGTCGTCGTTATCGTGATGAACGTAATCTGACTCAATCACCCGTGCCATTGACAATGGCTGTCGTTTCACCAGAGCTGGCATCAGGCAAAGTTTGGGTTCGTTATCCTGTTACACCAGTAACATCTGTTGAGCTTGAAACTCCGGTAGCTATTGATACCATTGAAGAAAAAACAACATTTGTGCAGCAAGAAAATGTGATTCTAATGCCAGCAGTAGTTGAATCTGCGCCTGCTTCAGCAAAAGTTCATATTGAGGTTGCTGAAAAACAAGATGTCACTACTTATGATAAAGCTGAATCAGCCAGCAATGATGCGTCTATCATGATACCTGTAGAACCGGAACTTGAAACATCTCAAGTTGCAGAACCGGAAATCGCGGAACCTATTATCAATCATCATGAAAAACATCAGCCAGAAGTTGTAGGTGATACTACACCTCATAAAGCCGTATTCCATGAAACTGTGCCTCATGAAACCATATCTCATGAAACTATACTTCATGAAACCATGCCCCATGAGACAGTGCAGCATGATAATGCAGCATCATGTGATGCTGAAGAAACACGTCACCCTGCGGAAGCCATCATTGTGACGCCTATTCTTGAACAGGAACATCATGAAGAACAACCAACTGTCGCAACGGAAGTATGCGCTAAGGCAGAGGAAGTTAAAACGGAAGAGGCAAAAGCTGCTGAGTCTTCGATTATCGTGGAAAAAAATCATCACGCTTATTCCCCAATGACGAAAGCGCCGGCACCAGATATGGCAACAAAACCCGTTGTTATCACTGAATGGCAGCGCCCTGCTTATCCATTCAAAGGTAAAGGTGGTGCAGGTGGACATTCTGCAACAAATATCGCAACTTCTGCTATGTCGAAACCACAATCATTCGAATAATCAGGTAGTGTGATTTTCTGTAGAACTCAAATTGGCTCCTCTTGTTAGGAGCCATTTTTTTATCCATATACGATAAATATAAGCCAATTTAATTTTATTTAACCAACTATTCCAATAAAATTAGATGGTTATCATTCTCATTTAATCTAGTTAATTTTATGGAGAAATTCCCATCTATGAAACCTTGGCTTATTTTTGGTGCAGGAAAAGGAGTTGGACGCCATTTGGTCACTATTGCTCTGGAACAGAATCGCCCTGTCACAGCATTAATCCGCAATGATCAACAGGTGTTGGAACTGAGTACAGCAGGCGTTAACGTAATACACGGTGATGCCTGTGACAAAAAGAGTATAGAAAAAGCGATTTCACAAGCAGGAGAAAATCCAATCATCTTTTCAACTATTGGAGGGGGAGATGCCGATCATTACGGAAATATTGCCATCATAGATGTGTTGGAACAGGCTAAGATCTCTCGCATGTTATTGGTGACATCTATCGGATGTGGTGACAGTTGGAAGACATTATCTCCACGGGCCAAATCATTATTTGGGCAGTCAGTCCGGCACAAATCACTCGCAGAGAGTTATCTGCAAACCAGCACATTGGATTTTACAATCATTCGTCCTGGTGGCTTAACTGATCAATCAGGTACAGGCCATTGTCAGCGTTATCAAGAAGAAGTTCATGGCATGGTAAGCCGGGAAGATGTCGCCAAGCAATTGGCACAAATGGCCGAAGATGAACAAACTTACTACCAGATTTATGCCTTAGTTGATCCTGAGCTAAAACCGCATTGGAACTGATTTACAAAAGATCCTAAAAACACAACCACGCCTAATGGCGTGGTTAATTGTCTGTTCAAACTTGAACAACTAAAAACTCACTTGATTCCACTATCCATCGCTTTGAGCTTTTTAGATAATTCACGGCGCTCTTTAGATAGCTCAGCATTTTTAATGATATATTCATCAACGCGCTCTTCATAATCACTGCGCATATGAGCAATAATCCCTTGAATATCTTCAACTGACATCCCCGGTTTGATGTAGTCACTTAGGTTATCAAGTAGTAGCACACGCTTTTGGTTATCCCGAATTTTTTTCTCATTATCTACAATTTCACGCTGTAATTTGTTCTTACGACGGAATATACGCACAAACTCCAGTACATTGTGGAATGTTGGTTTATTTGTGTTGTCCATTTTTTACACCTTTTTAATCAGACCGATAATTTCTTATGCTAACTACACAATACAATTTCAAGCCACACATAGACAAGTCAGTTTCGACAATTTATTGATACCTTGATCGCGTAAACAGATTGCAAACAGTAAATTTAGTAACCCTTCCTCCGCAGATTCAATGGACTTTGCAGACAAGCCAGCTCGCTCACGTAATATGACATCTTCTTGTGAGGTTAGAAGTATTTCTGTAATTTCTATCTTCTCTGCCTCACCAGGGAATTCACATGCCTCATACTAACGAGCTCATCATAAAATCCAAAATCGGTTTATTAAATCTTGTCGAAACCTTAGGTAAGATTGCCCACACTTGGGAAATTTAAAGAATTGCCTGAATACATTGGAAAACAGATTTCGGTAAAAAGATGAAACTTGAATTACTGCAGATTTAACTAACTCTAGCTCATTTTCGAGTGGACTGTAATGAGTTAAACATTGCAAAGGCCGAGGAATACACATGTACGCCAAATATATCGGGAAAGACGATCCCCAAAACAATTTAGTTAAAAACAAGATTTATAAACTCACAGAGCAAAACAATGGTAAGTATTTGATTAATGGTGTCTTTGTTCATTCTGACACTGTAGTAGCCGCGTACCCGCACCCGCATGCAGCTTTAATTGAGGAATATGCAAAACTCGCAGCCGAACATGATGAACCATGGCGCTGGTTTCAATACCGCAAGGATGCTTCCGAAAATTGGCAGAATTGCACTAAGAATTTAATTTTTATCAAGACATTGGAATTCAGGCTAAAGCCTAATCCGCTAATTATCCGCATTGGCGAATGTGACGTGCCTGTACCTGAAAGAAAACCACCTCTGAAAGGTACAAAATATTATATTCCTGATCTTCTAGCTGATGATTGTGTTGATCCACTTGTGTGGGATAACAGCAACATAGACTTACGTTTACTGGATAGAGGATTGGTACACCTTAATCCAGAAGCTGCTAACATCCATGCTTATGCACTCCTTTCTCTGACCAAATAGCAGCACCGAATTAAAGGGCATCCGACCATTTTTTCTATTCTCGCATATCAAAAAGTACACCTGTTTAGTTAAAGCACGCCTTACCCGATAATCGGCAAGTGTGCTTTTTGGTATGCGAAAGGAAATATCACAACAGAACGGATACCTTAATCCCAAAACCATCCATATCTAATAATTCAGATTGGCTTGAATATGGTTTACCATGTAAAAGGCTTAATCTGGTGTCACTAAGAACCGTAATCCTGAGTACACATCTTAAACAGGAGTTTGGTACACATGCACAGCATTTACTCAGGAAAACAATAAAGAAATTTAGCTATATTAACCAAACAAGTGAGATGCCAATAACAGCATAACTCTATAATTAATTGACAAATTAAATGGGGATAACTCAACGTTGAACACCAGTAAAGAAGAACAAAGTTTCTACTTTCATGATTATGAAACTTTTGGTAAACACCCTGCCCTAGATCGTCCCGCTCAATTTGCAGGCGTTCGCACCGACAGTGATTTCAATATCATTGAAGAACCTTTAGTGGTGTATTGTGCTCCCGCTGACGATTATCTTCCTGATCCTGAAGCTGTCATGATCACAGGCATTACACCACAATTGGCTCTGAAAAAAGGCGTCAATGAGGCGGAGTTCGCTCGTCAAATCCATGCAGCATTCAGTAAACCAAATACGTGTATCCTTGGATACAACAATATTCGTTTTGATGACGAAGTCAGTCGCAACATTTTTTATCGTAATTTTTACGATCCGTACGCTTATAGTTGGCAAAAAGGTAATTCCCGCTGGGATCTTCTTGATGTATTACGTGCCTGCTATGCTTTGCGCCCAGAAGGTATTATCTGGCCAGAAAATGATGATGGGTTACCGAGTTTCAAGCTAGAACATCTGACAAAAGCCAACGGTATTGAACATACTCAGGCCCATGATGCTATGTCCGATGTTTATGCCACTATCGCAATGGCAAAGCTGGTAAAAAAAGCTCAACCTCGCTTGTTTGATTACTTTTTCCAATTAAGAAACAAGCAGAAAATCAGTCATCAGATTGATATTCCACAAATGAAACCTCTGGTTCATGTATCAGGTATGTTTGGTACGTTACGCAGTAATATCAGCCTTATTGCCCCCTTAGCATGGCATCCGACAAATCGTAACGCGGTGATCATGTGTGACCTGGCAGGCGATCTCACCCCATTATTGGAACTCAATGCAGATGAGTTACGCGATCGTTTATACACCCGGCGTAACGAACTACAGCCAGATCAAGCTCCAGTACCCATTAAATTAGTGCATATCAATAAGTGTCCAATCATCGCACCAGAAAATACATTACGGCCAGCGGATGCAGAACGAGTAGGATTAGATCGCAACCAATGCGAGCAAAATTTAGCTATTTTGCGCAATCATCCCCAAATCAGAGAAAAAGTTGTTGAATTGTTTTCTCATCCAGAAGAATTTCCAGAATCTGATAATGTCGATACCAAGTTATATAATGGCTTTTTCAGTGATGCCGATAAAACCGCAATGGAAATTATTCGAGAAACCGCCCCTCAAAATTTACCGGCATTGGATTTATCGTTCCAGGATGTACGCATTAAGGCACTCTTATTCCGTTATCGCGCCAGAAACTATCCGGCAACTCTGGATTATGACGAACAACAACGCTGGTTACGTCATCGCCGAGATATTTTGACACAAGAAAGTATTAATCAATATCTTGCAGCAATTGAAGCACTTTTTGTGGAATATCAATCTGATGAAGAAAAATGCCGCCAGTTAAAAGCATTGGTTGATTATGCAATCCAACTAGCTGGATAAAACTGCCACACAATTTCCACATTGTTTTTATAATAATATATTGTTTTTACAATAGAAAAAGACAACACGTCAGGTTTTGTCTTTTTCTATTTCCTCATTAAATCAAGCTAGTCATGCTGTTTATCCATATTCTGGCACCCACACTCTCCCACCCAATTTTTTAGTTTGGAGGTTTTGCCAATCCCCGGATTTAAGGTGTTGGTAGGATCAGTCATCTGATAGAACTGTTTGAGCTGTGATTTAGCTTCATATAAATGACCCACATTGTGTTCAGCAGGATACTCGGCTCCACGTTGATTCAAAATTTCCAACATTTTTGCTTTCAGTGCATAAACATCTGTCCCCTTTTTGACAATATAATCCTGATGGAATACATGGCACATAAAATGACCATAATACAACCGATGCACTAATGCTTCATTGATATCTTCAGGCAAGGTCTCAAACCATCCACGATCATTGCGTCGCAAAGCAATATCTAATGCCAGAATATCTTCCACTTCATTACTGTGAACAGCTTGATAGCGAATAGCGGCCCCTGCGGCTGCAAAACGGTGTAAAAATGCTTTTGTTCCCTCTTCTGGCGTACAGGCAAAATATTCTCCCTCAGCCTGCTTGAAGTAGCTTTTCAACCACTCATTCGCTTCCTTAATACCTTCACCAGACATTTTCAGCATTAAGTGATGTTCAAAACGATTTCGGTATTCTTTCAGACGAGCGGGCAAATGAGCAGGTAATAAACGGCTCAAGCCCTGCATGACACGGTCGGTAAGATGAGAAGACAAAAACGGTACTTTACCCAATATGGCATCCATCTGCCCTTTCAGGCTGAAAAACATTGGCATTTTGTCTGTGCCTAGTTTATCAATCATGATGAAAGTGTCTTTTCCATACACTTCAGCAATATCAAAAATATCCCGATGCATGTATTCTCCTGCAACGGGCAAGTTCTCGAAATTTGACAGAATATGACGGCGTAACTCCGTCAGTACCTCAGGTTGATTCGTGCCGATATAATAAACCTGCGAAGATGATTCTGCCGGAAAAGTATCAAGGCGAACAGCAAAGACAACTAATTTACCCGCACAGCCAGAGGCTTCAAACAATCTTCGCTCATCGGCATTAAAACGTGATGGTGTTTCTGCATCGACATCTCTGACACGCTGTGAATATTCATGATCAGAAGCAACTCTTTCAGTGTGCTCAATATCTTCGGCACGATAACGCTGTTCTTCCAGACAAGACAAAATAGTTTCAGGTTTATCACCTAATGATATTCCCAAATGGTTAATGAGTTCAGCTTCGCCTTTTTCATTAACACGACCATATAACGCCATTTCGGTATAAGCGGGTCCACGCTGAACCAGAGAACCCCCTGAATTATTACAGATCCCCCCAATAACAGAGGCACCAATACAGGATGAACCTATAACTGAATGAGGTTCGCGTCCCAACGGCTTCAATACTTTTTCCAGATGCCACAATGTACTGCCGGGAAATGCAATAACTTGATTGGTAGATTGCAGAACCTGAATTTTATCCATCCGTAGGGTGCTTATGATGACGATATCACGGTCATAATTATCGCCATTCGGTGTAGATCCTTCCGTTAATCCAGTATTAGCTGCTTGCATTAAGATAATTTTGTCAGCTTCAACACAAGCTTTGAAAACTTTCCACTGTTCCAATAGCGACCCCGGAAACACAACCGCAAGGGCATTGCCTTGTCCGGAACGAAAACCTTTTCGATAACGTTCTGTTTTTCTGGGTTCAGTGAGGATATAGGAAGAACCAACGATATTGGTGAGAACAGCAATTATTTGTTGATTTTGTGGGCTTTTAACATCATTCATAATAGTACTATTACCTTATGAGAACCTACCAGACAGGCTCTTGCTGAAATCAGGTATGGCGAAATTATTATCTATTATACCCTTTTCATTATAATTTGTTGATTTCTTATCCACCTTTCAACTTAGAATCTATTAAACACCGACTGCCTTTTAATGTTCTTCATGCAATAACTGCTTTTTTCTATTTCCTATTTTTTCTAACAAAAACAGCACCCGAAGGTGCTGTTTCAAAAAAGTATCAATGTACTCTTTTCTTTCAGGCCACTACTGTAGCAGCAGCAATCTGAAATCATTTTTTACTATCATGATCCACTGATATCATGACTCACTGAACTGTGGCATTGGTTGACGGAAGCTACGAGTCACAAAGAACATATAAAGGAGACCAAACCCGCCCCAAATCAAACCCAATTCCATCGATTTTGTTTCCAGGTTCATCCACAAAACACCTACTGTCGCTGCCCCCAAAAGTGGCAGGATCAAGAAATTCAAGGTGTCTTTCAGTGTATTATTGCGGCGTTCACGAACATAGAATTGCGAGATAACCGACAAGTTAACGAAAGTAAATGCCACCAATGCACCAAAATTAATCAATGCAGTTGCAGTCACCAGATTCAACCAACAGGCTGATAGAGCAACAATGCCAACCAATAGGACGTTAATCGCAGGAGTACGCCATTTTGGATGAACATAAGCAAACACTTTCTCAGGCAATACACCATCACGCCCCATCACATAAAGCAGTCGGGAAACGCCCGCATGAGCAGCCATACCAGAAGCCATTACAGTGACACAAGAGAAGACTAAAATAATCGCTTGGAATAGTGCCCCAGCGACATACAACATAATTTCCGGCTGAGATTCATCCGGGTTTTTAAATCGCGAAATATCAGGGAAATAGAGTTGTAAAAAATAAGATACCGCAATGAAGATAACTCCACCAATTAATGCGGTCAGAAAAATCGCTTTCGGAATGACCTTTTCTGCATTAGGTGTTTCTTCAGACAAGGAACTGATGCCGTCAAACCCGAGGAAAGAGAAACAAAGTATCGTCGCTCCGGTTATCATTGGAATCAATTTTGCTTCTTCCGACGTAAACGGCCGCATACTGAGCAATGTGCCAGCACCTTCACCATTATGTACGCCGTACATTAATAAGCCAACAAATGCCACTATAACAGCTACTTGCACAACCACGATCAAACCGTTGAGGTTAGCCACAACGTTGATACCACTCAGGTTGAAAACTGTCATCAAAATAGCCAAACCAACAACAAAGATCCAAGGATCAACCCCAGGAAAAATGGCTTGAAGATAAATTTTTGCCAGCAGGATATTGATCATCGGCATAAGCAGATAATCCAGCAAAGATGACCAACCTACCATAAACCCAAGATGAGGGTTCATTGATTTTTGTACATATGTATAGGCAGAACCTGCTGATGGAAAACGTTTTACTAATTTCCCGTAACTTAAAGCTGTAAATAAAATTGCGATCAGTGCAATAGCATAAGATGTCGCGACATGCCCGCCCGTTAATTTAGAGACAATGCCAAAAGTATCAAAGATAGTCATTGGCTGTATATAAGCAAGGCCCATCATGACCACCTGAAACAAGGTCAGGGTTTTTCTCAGTTGGACGCGGTTATTGGCACTGGCTTGGTTAGTGCCGAGAGAGATTGAATTATGCGACATGAGCGAAACCTCCCATAACTTCGATCTGGGTACTGATACAACTACTTAATCGATAGTTACTGGGTAGACTTCGCATCTGTCTATAAACAGAAAAGAAAGAAGAATTAGAGGATGGTGAATTAACAGAGCGCCATGCCCCGTAGTCATCGTTGCAGCAACGAGCGCCAATCGGCACAAGTGCAAAAGAGAATAATTGCTCCATATTTGCATTCCTCAGTACAGCAACCTTGTTTCAATTATGGTTGCTTATTGGTCAGTATCGATCCGGAACAAAATCCGGCCTCTTGGTGTTGTAAAAAATAACTCAACGCAAAAAAAATAACTGATGCATATTTACGCATCAGTTATTTTTAGTGCACGCATTTTGCACTTCGAGTCCAGAAATAGCAAGCGCTATGACACTAAAAATCTATTATTTTTTACGACACTACAGAGCCTTAGAGAACAGGCCCTTACTGAGTCAGTGCTAAAATTTAACGCCATCATATCCATTGATTAGCCTCTGTAAATTTTTAGCACAGAGAGAAATTATGTGCCAATTAATTATGATGACGTTGATGTCAAAAAAATCATCCCATCATCATAAAATTGATGTGGGATGATTTTATATTACGTCTAAATGCTAAGTATAATGACTAATATTAATAAAAAAGTGAATGCTAATTAAAAATCATAATTAATGCCGACATGGTAACGGCGGCCGTCAAGTACTGCATCATGGCTTTCTGCGGTTACTCGTTTATCAAAAACGTTATAAACCCCACCTAACACACGTAAGTTTTTAGCCAAATTATAAGTTACCCCTAAATCGACAAAAGTATAAGAAGGAGTTCCATCTTTCATACCAGTACGGCTCTGATAATTTTTTGTCTTACCGCGGAAATTAATACGAGTCCATGTATCCAATTCAGATAATGGCTGCCAACTCAAGGTTGCATTCGCCATATGTGTTGGCATTTTATTTAACGCTTGTCCTTTGAACTTACCACTTTTTTGCTCAGAATCGCTATAAGTATAGTTTGCTGCCAATGATAGACTCTCAACGATATCCCAACTCATGGTAGTTTCAACACCACGAATATTAGCTTTATCAACATTTATACGTTTGTTAATAAAGTCATAACCCTCACCACCGAGATTACAATCTTTTTCGCAATCTTTAATTTCAGTGATTTTGTCTTTGAAATCAGTATTAAACACAGTTACACCAATATTAAAGTTCTCTTGGTTATTCCAGATAATACTAATTTCTTCATTAACACTCTTCTCTGGCTTGAGGTTTGAGTTACCTAAGATCATGCCCTTACTGAAACGTCCGCCTGTTGTCTGCCCCCAGTTAGGGGCAACTTGTCTTATATCAGGAGAACGATAACCTGTAGAAATACCACCCTTAATAGTCCATTGCTCATCAGCATGCCATACTCCATATAGACGAGGTGTCCAATGCATGCCGAAATTTTGATCTTTATCTAACCGAACTCCGCCAGTCAGAGCAAAATCATTGATCATTTGCCATTCGTCTTCCGCAACTAATGCCCAACTCCAACGAGTTAACTTATTAACATCTTTGGCCGAAGGTAGTTTGTTACTATTGTCCCGCAAATCTTCATAACGATATTGACCACCAATACTTATTGTGTGGTCATCAAAAATAAACGTCGTATGGTTATTAAATACCGTATCGTTGTTTGTCATTTCACGTTCAGGATTACGAGATTCATCTCTTTGAATATAAGACGTAGTCGTTCCAAAATCATAAACACCATGATGAGTAATGGAATAATTGTTTCTTTTATAACGGCTTAGATCATTTTCACAAGATTTTGGCTGACAGTCACGAGTCTTACCAATCGTTGAGTCGCGATCTTGTTCATAGCGGGCAGCTTCAAAAGTAAAAGCATTTTTCTCATCTGGAGTTAAAGAGAGAGCCACCGCACCATTGCGCATTTCCTGCTTTCTAAATCCTCCGAGGAATTTATCTTCATTACGATGCGAATATGAACCATTTACCCTCAATCCTAGCAATCCATCAATTACTGGTCCTGCGGCATAAATACTATTCTGGTAACTGTTACCAGAATTTTTACTTTCAGTCAGGGTAGCGTCTGTTCTCAGACTTAAATGCCATTCTTTCTGAGCCTTACGAGTAATAACATTAATAACACCACCCATAGCATCAGAACCATATAGAGAAGACATTGGCCCTCGTACTACTTCAATACGCTCAATTGCAGACAGTGGTGGTAACCATCCTTGTTCAATTCCAGAACCATCACTATTTGGACGAGTGCTACGTGTATCTACACGTCTGCCATCAACTAAGAGCATGGTATATTTGGATGCCATGCCACGAATACTGATATCACTGCTGCTACCACCACCCGTAACAACCACCCCCGGCACATCTTTCAATGCATCCGTTACATCACGGTAGGCTTTAGTTTCCAACTGTTCACGGCTAACAACTGAAATGGAAGCAGGTGCATCTTCAATTTTTTGCTGGAAACCCGCTGCGGTTGTTACAATTATTTTATCTTCACCATCATTAGCTGCATTAACAGTCAAAACAGTGCTGGATGAGATAGCAGCAATAATGCCTAATACGATTTTTTTCTTTGCAAAAACAGCCATTCCCGATTCTCCAAAAGGTAGAATAGAATTAATTTAATATGGATAATCGACATACGCTCGTAATATAGGGATAAGTATTTATCCCTATCAGTGTTATGTTTATTAAATTAATGACTTTTTAATTTAATAAAACCGTTTATATCTTTTATTATTCTAACTCGCCAATTCCGTCACTAAACCATCAATTAATACTTGTGGCACACCCTGAGAACAACGCTCAATTCGGCCTTTAATACCATAAACCTCAGCCAAACTATCAGGTGTGATAACCTGTTCAGGTGCACCTTCAGAAATTAATTGGCCTTTCTTTAGCATTAATACATGGTCTGCATGACGCAATGCAATATTTATATCGTGAACAACAACAACAGTAATAATATTACGACGTTTCGTTTCGCGTGCAACCAAATCCATGACGTGGTACTGGTAATTTAAATCCAGTGCACTTAATGGTTCATCAAGTAATAACAGAGCCGGATGGCGGATTAATGACTGAGCCAATCCAACCAACTGCTTTTGACCACCCGATAATTGATCCAAGTAGCTAAGAGCCAAATGATCAATACCGAGCTGGCGTAGCAGCTCCATGACTTCTTTCTCACACTGGCTATTGCTGATACCACCTGATGCTCGCTGAGCAACAATCACAGATTCGAGTACGTGGAGATGAACGCCCGCTGGTAGCGATTGAGGCAAATACACTACGCTTTTTGCGCGTTGGGCAAAATTCATCTGCATCAAATCCTGCCCATCCAGCAGCAGTTCTCCACTCGCTTTATTCAATCCGGCCAGCGAACGCAGAAGTGTGGATTTTCCACAGCCATTTGGTCCCAGTAACACAGTGATTTGACCACGCGGCAATGTATTGACATCCAGGTTTTGAATGACAGGATGCTTCGGATATCCCGTCGTCAGGCGATTGATTTTTAGGCCCTGACTCATACATTCCCCCTATGGCGTAAAACTATACTAAGGAAGAAAGGCACACCGACTAACGATGTCACGATCCCCACAGGGATAATGACACCCGGGATCAAATTTTTAGAGGCAATGGAGGCCATCGACAAAACCAATGCACCAATTAATGCACTTGCAGGCAGGAAGAAACGATGATCTTCACCAAACATTATTCTGGCGATATGAGGTGCCACCAGTCCGATAAAAGCAATTGGGCCAACAAACGCAACCGCTAATGCAGTCAAGATACTAATACGCAGTAATGTTCCTAAACGAAGACGGCTGATATTGATGCCAAAGCTGGTAGCGCGATCTTCTCCCAGACGCAACGCGGTCAATTTCCAAGAATTGCTCATTGAGATAGGCATAATAACGGAAAAGACCAGCATCATAACGCCCAATTTTTCCCACGTCGCTCTGGAAAGGCTCCCCATCGTCCAGAAGACCAAACCCTGTAAGGTATCTTCCGTGGCGATAAATTGCATCATAGAAACCAGCGCATTGAAGGTAAATACCATCGCAATACCGAACAATACAACACCGGAAGTTGCCACTCTGGTCCAGCGGGTAATACCATCAAGCATCAACGCGGCCAACAATGCAAAAAGAAAAGCATTTGCCGAAATGAACCACTGATCCGGAATGCCAGGAATACCGATTCCAAGCACAATCGCCAATGCCGCACCAAAAGAAGCGGCATTGGAAACACCCAAAGTAAACGGGCTGGCTAATGGGTTATTCAAGATTGTCTGCATTTCAGCACCGGCCAGCCCGAGAGACAGGCCAATCACTACCGCCATCAGAGCATAGGGTAATCGAATATCCCAAACAATCACCCGTGTTGCTGCGTTAACACTTCCCGGTGAAACCAGGGTTTGCCAAAGGGTTTGCAGTGATAACCCCGATGGCCCCATTGTAAAATCCAGTACAACAGAAGTGCCAATCACCAAAACGATGAACAATATCCATGCAACACGTCGACGCAGGATATGACGATAATGTGCTTTTATATCGCACTCATTCAATTTCTGTTTCACCATTGGCATAGGCTCGGTAGTGATGCTCATTTTTATTACCTGTTACTACTTATTTCTCACTAACCCAATACGTACCTGCTGGTTCAACAGCCAAGAATTTATTGTGAAGCTCTTTCAATGTTTGCTGTGGATCTAAGTCCGCAAATTTTTCAGGGTAGAACCATTTGGCAAAAATTTGCGTAACAACAACATTATAAGGAGAGTTGTAGTAATGGTGCCAAATAGCATAACTACGGCCTTCTTTCACTGCGGTTAACGTGTTGATGCCATTACGTTCAGTGATGGCTTTTAGTCCAGCACGGGCAATATCTGCGGAAGTCTGAGCACCCATTTTAATGCCCTCATCTTTATCGCCCGGATCTTGTGCACCACTTGCAATATAGATATAAGGATCATCGGCAATCACTTTTTCCAGATTCATTGTACCCAATGGAGATGGCAATACATTTTTGGCGATGTTTTTGCCTCCAGCCAAGTCAATGAAATTCCCCATATTGCCGTTACCTGCCGTACCACAGCAATCTTCGCTGGAGCCAGCTCTTAACTCAATAAATACGGAAGGTTTCTCAGCTTCTGGTATACGATCAGTAATATCAGTCACCAGTTTCAGATTTTTTTCATAAAAATCGGCGTAAGCATTTGCTTGTTCTTCACGGTGCAGGATTTTGCCCAGCATACGGAGGCTAGGTAATGTGTTTTTCAAAGGATCGTTGCGGAAATCGACAAAAACAACCGGAATACCCGCTTTTTCCAACTGTTTTACCAGTTCGCTGTTTTTTCCGGGACCATGCCCAGACAGGCCGAAAATAGCGACATCAGGATTCAATGTAAGTACTTTTTCAGAACTGACGCTATCCTCGCTGGTATTACCAATCAGGGGAATGTTATCGATTTCAGGGAATTTAGCTTTATAAATGGCGTAAGTTTGTGGATCTAACTTGCGGAAATCACCTTGCCAGCCAGCAATGCGAGCCAGGGGTTTATCTCCTTCCAACAGTGCAACAGAATGGAATAGACGACCTTCGCCCAACAAAATCCGATTGACTTTCTCAGGCACTTCCACAGTACGTCCAGCAACATCAGTGACTGTTTCAGCCCAAGATGCAAAACTTGCCATCATGGCGGAGCCTGCTATCAGACTGACACCCATACTTTTAACGACTGCTTGGAATACAAACTTCACTTTAGTTAGCCTCTTCATGCAACAATTGTGGCGCTAACAATAAAGCAAATAAGAATACTTATCAATGCGATTGATTCGGTGTATCCCAAATTTACAGTCTATATTTTTCCCCTTAATCCCCTGAAAAATAAAAACTGCCGATTCCATCACAGAACAGGCAGCTTTTTGTCACATAAAAGTCATAATGTTGTAATCAATAAATATCAATCCATTGAATATTTATTCACAACTATTCTTTATTAGTGTAGTTGAATACTGGAAATTCCATCTCACTGTACTTAACAAAGCGAGTTTTCTTTTTTAATTTGTAACCAAACCAAATAATCAGAAATAGCGGAATGCCAATGTACGTTGCAATAACCCCATACCAATCAATCTTATCTTGCAGAAACGCCTGATAGTTCTGCCCCAATGTGATTGCCAGACACAAAATAAAGGCAAAAATTGGCCCAATAGGGAAGAAACCGGAACGGTATGGCAGATCATTCAGATCCAGCCCGCGCGCAACATAGCCTTTACGGAAACGGTAATGACTGATCGCAATTCCTAACCAGGCGATAAACCCGGTCATTCCTGAGGTATTCAATAACCACAGATAAACGGTTTGGTTGCCAAACATAGAGCTAAGGAAGCACAATCCTGCCACCACAGTGGTTACATAAAGTGCATTACGTGGAACCCCACCTTTTGACAAATGACCAAAAATTTTCGGCGCCTTACCTTCTCTTGCGAGTGTGAACAACATTCGGGTAGAGGCATACATTCCTGAGTTCCCTGCCGAAAGCACAGCAGTCAATATTACCGCATTCATTATGGCAGCGGCTGATAGCAATCCAGCATTTTGAAATACCAATGTGAATGGACTGACACTGATATCTTTCACTCCATTACGCAATAAGCTTGGATCAGTGTAAGGAATGATTAGGCTGATAATCAAAATGGCGAACACATAAAACAGCAGGATACGCCAGAATACTTTACGAACAGCACGAGGAATATTTTTCGCCGGATCTTTGGATTCCCCAGCGGTGATCCCAATCAATTCTGTCCCCTGAAAGGAAAAGCCGACAATCATAGCCACGCCAATCATAGCAGCAAAACCACCGGCAAATGGCGCATCATCAACGGCCCAATTATGCCAACCAGCCCCCTCAGCACCTTTCATAATGCCGACGATCATCAAAATACCGACGATGATAAAAACGATAACCGTAGAGACTTTAATCAAGGAGAACCAATATTCTGCTTCACCAAAGCCTTTAACCGAGATGAAATTCAACAGAAAAATCAGGCCAAGGAACAACGCACTCCATACCCAGCCAGGAACATCACTGAACCAGTACCCCATCACCAATTGTGCAGCGACAAGGTCAACAGCAATTGTCACCGCCCAGTTATACCAGTAGTTCCAGCCCAATGCGAAGCCAAAACCTTCATCCACATATTTGGAGCCATAGGTTGAAAATGATCCCGAAACCGGCATGTACGCAGCCAATTCGCCTAAACTGGTCATCAAGAAATAGACCATCAGGCCAATTAAGGCATAGGAAAGTAAAGCTCCACCTGGGCCAGCCTGAGAAATAGTTGCGCCTGAGGCAACAAACAATCCCGTACCAATTGATCCACCGATGGCAATCATTGCCATATGTCGTGCTTTTAATTCACGGCGCAGGTTTTTCGGAGCCTGATCCCGTGGCGTACACTGTTCTTGAGACATTCTATTCCCATATCATAAAAATAACTTTAATGTGGAATTGTAACAAATCCTCGTCTCCAGAATAGCGGCGATTCGTGGTTATAAGATACCTTCATAATCCATAACCAATTATAAGCTACACGATTATGCTCTTAACATTAGCGACAATAATTCAGTAATTTTTGCAGTGCATTGGACATATGTTTCTGGCGATGGTAAATCAAATACAGGTTGCGATTGAGGCTAAGCCCAGGGATTATGAGCTCTGTTAACGTCCCGTTTTTTAGTTGCTCGTGAACGACTTTCCGTGAAAGGCAACTGATCCCCATTCCATATTGAACCGCATGTTTGATGGCTTCCGAATTTCCCAACTCCATTGCAATATTGAACCGAGGAATTTGTGAGAATAAAAGATGATCTAACACTTCTCTGGTTCCTGATCCTTTTTCCCTCAATATCCAAGGTGCTGTAATCAAATCCTCAATAGTAAGATCACGCTGTAATAATGAACTTTCCGGCGAAGAAAAGATAATTAGCTCATCTTTCATCCACGGTTGGGTGATCAATTCAGGCTCATGGCACAAACCTTCAATCAATCCCAAGTCGACACGAAATTCCGCAACTGCCTTTATGACATCTTCAGTATTGCCGATATTCAATTCCAATGGTGTATCAGGGTAATCCTGACGATATTTCGCCAGCATTTCAGGCAACATATAGTTGCCAATCGTGCTACTGGCCGCTAACCGCAATGCCCCCAATTCAAGTTTGAAAAGCTGTTCCACTTCACCAGCCTGTTCAAGCAATGCTAATGCCTTAGGATAGAGTAAACGCCCATGTTCATTAGTCACCAGACGTTTCCCCACTCTATCAAACAGCCGTACTCCTAACTGTCCTTCGAGATCTGTCAATGAAGCACTCACCGCAGATTGTGATAACGCCAACTGCTGAGAAGCCTGTGTCGTTGAACCACTTTTCAGAACTTCTGCAAAAATCTCCAGTTGTCTCAGAGTGATACGCATATGGCCTCACGGGAAGCAAAATAAGTTGAAAGGTAGTCTTGATTTTAGACAGTATTATGCAACTTAACAAAAGTCACCAGCAATTAACTACTTTTAGTGGTTATATATATAAAAATTATCAATTTTATTGATTTTAAGATTAGCTATATGCTTATTCCCAAAATACATAAGCAATAGAGTAGCCCAGATGTCTGAAACTCAATTCAGTGAACCAGAAAAAAGCCACCAACACACTGCAATAAAATTAATTCCTGGATTCATATTAACCGCAATCCTGACTGCCTTCGCTATCAATATTGGTAATATTCCGTGGTTTATCAACATGGGGTTAGGCGTGCTGACACTCGCTATTTTATTAGGAATTTGTGTCGGCAACACACTATATCCTTTTTTAAAACCCACTTGTGATAGTGGCGTTCATGTTGCCAAACATTATTTATTACGGGCTGGCATCATTCTTTACGGCTTTCGATTGACATTCCAACAAATCACCGATGTAGGTGCAACAGGAATACTGATTGATGTCATGATGCTTTCTTCAACTTTTTTTATCGCCTTATGGGTTGGACGCTCTTTTTTTCAGTTGGATAACCAAACCGTCATTCTGATAGGTGCCGGCAGCAGCATTTGTGGCGCTGCGGCTGTTATGGCAACAGAACCCGTCGTCAAAGCCGCGGCCAGCAAAGTCGCTGTGGCTGTATCTACAGTGGTAATTTTTGGTACGCTTGCAATCTTTATCTATCCGTGGTTTTATCAGCTCAATGCCCATTACCAGTGGTTTAACTTTTCTCAAGAAACATTTGGTACCTTTTCTGGTTCAACCGTTCATGAAGTCGCTCAAGTTGTCGCTATTGGGCATACATTAGGAAGCGATGCTGAAAATGCGGCCGTCATTAGCAAGATGATCCGAGTGATGTTGTTGGCACCATTCTTGTTGCTGCTTTCCGGTTATATCAACCGCATGGAAACAGCACATTGCCAGACCGATCAGAAAAAATCCCCAATCACTATTCCGTGGTTTGCTGTGTTCTTTATTGCGACAGCAGGTTTTAATTCCTTTCATTTATTACCTGAATCCTTTGTTAACAATATCATTGCCATAGATACCATCATGCTGGCAATGGCAATGGTTGCTTTAGGCTTAACCACACATATCAGTGCTATACGTCAGGCAGGAATTAAGCCCATTTTATTGGCACTCATCTTGTTTATTTGGCTAATGGTGGGAGGGCTAATCATCAATCAAGGCATTCAGCATTTATTTAGCTAATCCAGCATGAAGAGGATCTAACTCTCAGTTGAATTGACTGTTTCCGGCAAAATTGTATCAACGGAACAAACAATGCCATAATGACGAGAAAATAGGAGAAAAGAATATGAAATTTGTTGGAGCCCATGTGAGCGCTGCGGGTGGTGTTGATCAGGCGGTGACCCGAGCCCACGAATTAAAAGCAACCGCATTTGCCCTGTTCACGAAAAATCAGCGCCAGTGGCACGCCCCGCCGCTATCAACAGAAGTTATTGATAAATTCAAGGCAAACTGTGAACGTTATGGTTATGGCAGCCGACAAATTCTTCCCCATGACAGCTACTTAATCAATCTTGGTCATCCTGAAACGGAAGCACTGGAAAAATCCCGTGCCGCTTTTCTTGATGAAATGCAACGCTGTGAGCAGTTAGGCATCGATCTGCTCAACTTCCATCCGGGCAGCCATCTCAACAAAATTGACATAGATAAGTGCCTCGCTCGTATCGCAGAATCCATTAATATCACGTTAGACAAAACACAAGGCGTCATTGCTGTCATCGAGAATACCGCCGGACAAGGAACCAACCTTGGTTTTAAATTTGAACAACTCGCTGCAATTATTGACGGTGTTGAAGACAAAAGCCGGGTTGGTGTCTGTATTGATACCTGCCACGCTTTCGCTGCTGGCTATGATTTACGCACTGAAAAAGACTGCGATGAAACTTTTCAGGCATTCGATAAAATAGTCGGGTTCAAATATCTTAAAGCTATGCATTTGAACGATGCCAAAAGTGAATTTTCCAGCCGGGTTGACCGACATCACAGTCTTGGCGAAGGTAATATCGGCAAAACGCCTTTCAGCTATATCATGAAAGATGATCGCTTCAGTGGTATTCCCTTAGTACTCGAAACGATCAATCCAGATATTTGGGCCCAGGAAATTGCCTGGCTGAAATCCCAACAGAACTGATTATCTGACTGAAATCAGTTCAATCCTTGACATCATTGAAGCAAGTTCAGTACGGCTTCTAATTCCAACGTTCGACTGGCTGACCGTAAGTGCAGAAACTGCGGTTGCCAGACGCAATGTATGCTCACTGGATTCACGCATCAGCAAACCATAAACCAGTCCACCCACCATGGAGTCCCCTGCCCCAACAGTGCTGACCACTTCACAATGGGGTGGTTTTGCCAGCCACGCGCCAGAGGAATTAGCCCATAACGCGCCCTGCTCTCCCAATGATATGACGACATGGGCAATCCCTCTGTTACGTAACTCATGGGCAGCATCAATCACACTGTTTAAATCCGGCAGTGGCTTACCTGCCCAAATTTCCAATTCATGGCGATTGGGTTTTACCAGCCATGGCAATGCGTCAAGACCCGCAACGAAAGCTTCACGGCTACTGTCAAAAATAACACAAGGACAACACTGCCGTAGTTGTATCATCCAATCTGAAAACAACTCAGGCGTCACTCCCTCTGGCAAACTGCCACTGACAACAACCATATCAAACGGCCCCAACCACGTGAGAGAATCACTGACAAATTGATTCCATTCTTCTGGCGTCACATGGAAACCGGAAAAATTAAAATCCGTCACGTCACCGTGTTTTTCTGTCAGTTTTACATTGATTCGCGTTCGCCCTGAAACCAAATGGAAGCGATTGACCATATTATTTTCGCTGAAAAACTGCTGAAACCCTTCCTGATTCTCCCGCCCCAAAAAACCGCTGACAGTAACATCAATCCCTAAGTCACGCAGTACCTTCGCAACATTGTTTCCTTTACCAGCAGCATTCAACCCTGCTGTCTGTACACGGTTAACGGTTCCCTTAGTAATATCTGGGCATAAACCAACTAAATCATAAGCTGGATTTAAGGTAATTGTGGCAACTCGGCGGCTCATCTTGCCCGGTTTCTCCTGAATAAGCAGTCATAAGTAACGTTAAGATTTATCTATGTATTTATATCATCAAAATTGAATCGTTTCAGTTAAAATTATTCCTTGATTGATCATTGTGTCACCGCGATCTAAAAGTAAAAATATGCTGCGATATGTTTTCTTGTTATGTAACAAAAGAAAACTGTTACAGATAGCTAGAATCTATCTGAACCAGCGTCATTAAGTACTATCGGAGGAATATATCAGTGTCAGTTGTTGTCGGAGTAGGTGTTGTTATCGTTAACGATAAAGGTGAAGTTTTATTGGGAAAACGTACCAGCAAACATGCGCCATATTGGTCAATCTTTGGCGGGCATGTTGATCCTGGTGAAACGTTTGAAGACTGCGCTATTCGTGAAATTCAGGAAGAAATTGGGCTGACAATCCAAAGCCCCAAGGTTTATGGTATTTGCAATAATCTCGAAACTTATCATGAAGAAGGAAAACACACAGTTTCAGTCTGTTTGTTAGCACAGTATACCGGAGGTGAGCCTAAAGTAATGGAACCAGAGAAATGTTCACAACTCATTTGGTGCAATCCTAATTATCTTCCCGAACCGCATTTTGAAGCCAGCCGCAATGCCATCAAGCTATGGCAAAAGGCACAGTTCTACTCAGAAGCTTAATATCCCTTAAGGCAGGTTCACTCAAATAACCTGCCTTACCTGAGTTATCGGCAAATGTATCCCAAATGTGACAACGTGACTTAATGCGTTTCCATAAATATTTGTTTACACATATTATTCATTAATGTATCTTCGCGCTAGTACAAGGTAACACCATTCATCAGGGAGTCTCTATGACCATTGAGGTAACGCAAAATTTAAAACGTCCCTCCATATTTGGCGGCGCGATGATTATTGCCGGTACAGCTATCGGCGCTGGTATGTTTTCCATTCCGATCGTTACTTCAGGCGTGTGGTTTACAGGTTCAATCATTTTGCTGGTGTATACCTGCGCATGCCTGTATTTTTCTAGCCTGATGATTATGGAAGCTAATCTGCATTATCCCGCTGGCTCCAGTTTCCATACGGTTACCCAAGATTTACTAGGCAATGGCTGGAGCATCCTGACAGGCTTATCCATTACTTTTGTTCTGTATATCCTGACCTATGCTTATGTTTCAGCGGGGAGCTCAATTATTGTTCATAACATTGGGCATATTATCCCGATAACACAACCCTTAGCCGGTCTGATTTTCGCCTTTATCGTTGCCTTCATTGTCTGGTTATCCACGAAAGCTGTAGACCGTTTAAGCACCATCCTGATAGGTGGTATGGTAATCACCTTTATCATGTCTGTCGGTGGTATGTTTACTGAAGTAAAACCCGCTATTTTATTTGACCAAGCCAATACCGAAGCGAATTATTTACCTTACGCTTTAGTCGCCCTGCCTTATTTACTGGCCTCGTTTGGCTATCATGGTAATGTTCCCGGGCTTATTAAGTATTATCACAAAGACAGTAAAGCTGTTGCCCGCAGCTTGTTATACGGAACATTAATAACATTAGTCATCTATATTTTGTGGCAGTACGTGATTCAGGGAAACATTCCCCGTGAAGCTTTCAAACAAATTATTGCGGATGGGGGCAATATTGGTAACTTACTGCAACAAATGGATAATACATCCAACAATGCAACCGTGACCCAGTTTCTGAATGCCTTCTCATATATGGCACTGGCAAGTTCATTCTTAGGCGTATCGCTGGGGTTGTTTGATTATCTGGCCGACTTTTTTAAATTCGATGACAGTGGCAAAGGTCGTCTTAAGTCAGCATTAATTACATTTGTTCCACCCACTGTACTGGCACTGATTTTCCCCAATGGCTTTCTGTACGCAATCGGCTTTGCTGGTCTGGCAGCAACCATCTGGGCAGTGATTATCCCTGCGTTAATGGTTCGAGCTAGTCGTAAGCGTTATCCAACATCTGGCTATCGAGTTCCGGGCGGTAATTTTCTGATAGTCTTTGTTATTCTGTTCGGCTTGATCAATGCGACAGCCCATATTCTCTCTTTGTTTAATTTGTTGCCTACTTATCGCTGATACCTTCCTTATTCCCCAGTATTTTTACTGGGGCATTCATTCAACTCTTGCCTAACAGACCGACTGCGAGTAATTTTGTCGCCACTTGAATATTCATTCCACTATTTCCTCGTTCTTATGGAAGGTATCTATGGCTAAAGCCAATGAAATTAAACGCGGTGCTGCAATCAGCCACAATGGAAAACTACTATTAGTCAAAGACATCGATATTCAGTCTCCTAGCGCACGCGGGGCCAGCACTTTGTATAAAATGCGTTTTACTGATATTCGTACTGGTCAGAAAGTGGAAGAGCGTTTCAAAGGTGATGACATTCTTGAAACCATCACATTAACTCGCCGTAGTGTAAGTTTTTCTTACATTGATGGTGATGAATATATCTTTATGGATGATGAAGATTTCACTCCCTATCACTTCAAGAAAGATCAAATCGAAGAAGAATTACTCTTCATTCCAGAAGAGGGTTTACCGGGAATGCAAGTCCTAACAATGGATGGGCAATTACTGGCTCTTGAATTACCACAAACTGTTGATATGGTCATTGAAGAAACATCACCGGGTATTAAAGGCGCATCAGCAAGTGCCAGAACTAAGCCCGCCAAAATGAGTACAGGATTGACTATTCAAGTTCCTGAATATCTGAGTTCAGGCGAAAAAATCCGCATTCATATTACAGAACGTCGTTATATGGGACGTTGTGATTAATCCTATACTCTTTAAATATGAGCTGCTCTCTTCGTCGAAATAATACCCGATAAAAAGAGCAACTCATTACCTATTAAATCAGAAATAATCCACATTAACGATTGCCACTCGTTTTTGGTTATCCGTCCACTTCACACTGGAAACACCAATGTTCCCGGGAAGCATAACATTACCTGTTGTTTTCTTAGTTGAGATGATTTGCTTGACAGTGAGGTTTTTCCCTAACCGATAGCAAGAGATATTAGCTTGGATATTTGATACGACAACTTGACATCCTGGATCAACAATTGCACCTGAAAACCGAATTACTCCTCCATTAGATTCTGCATACCCATAAGAAAGCCATGAAACCAACAAACAGCTAATTAGCAATTTAAGATAATTTCGCATGGTCACCTCACTTTCGTTTTTCCATTAACTCAGACTCAACTACTTTTTATTCCTTCCTTTCCATCATAACTATTTCACATGAAAAAAATACGACATTGACACATTTTATTGATAAATATCAAAAGTGAATCTTTGACTAAAAAATAAAGTTAATGCCTTTATTAAATAATTTACAAAAATGTTATTAAAAATCATTTATTGAACTAAATCACAAATAAATTCTGCAAATTTCATTTATATTATTTAAATAAAATAAACAAGATAATTATATTTATCACATATAACATTTAGTGATAAGTTATAGTAATAATGCCTAATTTCTTATTTTTTCCCACCCATCTGATTTCTTCTGTTCCGATATGTTTTTGAAGAGATAACAGAATCTTCTTATCCTTTTGATATTCAATTACTTTATCTTGAGTTATTTTTTCGCCATTATACCAACAAACCATTTCAGTATGTTCTTCATCCCAACTAAATTGGCATGGAGGATCGACGATAGCACCTTGAAAATGAATAGTTCCAGAATTTGAGGTTGACGGAGAATGAGCCATTGCAGGATAAGATAGAGACATAAACAAAAAAGTCGTCATTTTTCGTAACATAAGCAGTCAATCTCCACTACAGGTATTATTATCTTTATTTTCAATTTTAGCCCCGCGCTAATTTTAAACCAGATAATAGTGTAACGCTCTGCTATCTATATAACGGCAAATGGAAGAATTTCTTTATACCTTTTATTTATTCAGCCCGCAATTCAACAGAATATTCTAATAAGTTTGGATATGAAGGAATCAATTCTTGGTTGTTTAATAATAGTCAGATATCAATGTCGTATCAAATATATATTATCGGTACTGAAATTAGGATTTAGCTATTTTTCCGATATCATTGAACCATTTCCATATTAATGAGAAAAACTTAACCGATTAACTTTAAAAATATGCTGATATAACCATACGTTAACAATTATATTCCACAGCGATTACCCTTTTCTGGAAAGTTTGTTATAGTGCCCCCCTTGTTAATTTGTCTACTAAAACCATTTTACGTGTTAGATAGGT
Source organism: Xenorhabdus miraniensis (assembly GCF_002632615.1). The sequence goes on along the minus strand of NZ_NITZ01000003.1, from coordinate 176,968 downwards.
ACTTCATGACTCGCAGTCGCCCACTCGCTATACTTATGCTTAATATCCTTGGCATCGCCCTGTTTCTCTCATGGTACTTACCTGAGAACCACGGCTTTTGGTTTCACATTGATTCTTCTATTTTTTATTTTTTTAATGAGAAACTGCTGCCAAACTCAAAATTTACCCTATTTGTAGCAATCGCCAATGTCAGAGCATTTGATGTGATCTCGCTACTCTTTATGGGAATGCTTTATTACAGTGCATTTCGCAAACAAGATTATGCGGGTAAACGCCGACTTTTCATGATTGGCCTTGTCATGCTCATTTCCGCTGTCATCATTAATCAGATAGGTCACCAGATACCTGTCACTCGTCCAAGCCCAACATTGACATTTGAAAACGTCAACCGTATAGACGGTATGACAAGCTGGCATACAAAAGATGCCTCAAAAGACAGTTTCCCTGGCGATCATGGCCTAATGCTATTGATTTTCAGCAGCTTTATTCTACGTTATGTCTCCCGCGGCGCATTTTTTATTGCCCTGCTGATTATGATCACTTTCGCCCTCCCTCGCATTATGGCAGGTGCTCACTGGTTTACAGATGTTGCCGTAGGCTCCCTGTCTCTGACGCTGATCGGCATGAGTTGGGTATTACTGACGCCATTTAGTGACAACATAGCAGAATGGCTGGATAAGAAATTACCGCATATCAGACGAACAAATTAAGGCCATAATATTGAGGAGATATCAGCTATCTCCTCAATTACCATAAAATTTTCACCATACCAGTATAAAATAACAACAAGCCATTCTAACCTCTTAGTTAGTAATCTAATTTTTTGTAAATAACCCTTTTTGTCTCTCGCTTTTTACTAATGAATTAAGTAATCTTCCCTGCGTCCTGTTTGTTAAAATAATGCGTTTTGTAAAGAAACTAATAAAATGTGTTGCTTCACACACTTTAGGGACAGAAAATTTGTTAATTCATCATATTCTTACTAGGCTTTAAAACGTTTAGTGTTTTTATGGTGGTAATAAATCAGATTTAAGGGCTGCAAGGGAAAATTAATACAATGGTCAAATCTCAACCAATACTGAGATATATATTGCGGCTGATACCCGCAATTCTGGCGGCAGTGGCACTGACCGCATGTAGTTCACCAGATTCCAAACTACGTAATAAGCATACTGAGACGCATGCAGTAAACTCTCAAAAGCATTTCTTACTGCAACCATCTCAGGATGAATTTGAAACTCTAGTTAACAACTTAGATATTAAATCCAAGTTACTTAATCAATATGCAGACTGGAAAGGAGTTGCTTATCGGTTAGGCGGGAATACAAAACGCGGTATTGACTGTTCTGCTTTTGTACAGCGTACTTTTCATGATCAATTCGGCATGGATTTACCTCGTTCAACATCAGGACAACAGCGTATAGGTCAAACCGTTAGCCGTACTAAATTACGTGCAGGTGATTTAGTACTGTTCAAAACTGGCCGTTATATGCGTCACGTTGGTATTTACATCGGCAATAACCAATTTGTGCATGCTTCAACCAGTAGTGGGGTTATCGTCTCTAAGTTGACTGATAACTATTGGAATAAACGATACTACGGTGCAAGGCGAGTACTATCAGATGATACGAAGGCCACAATATAACCCATCATTAAATCGGGCATAAGGCCGTATTATTCAAAAAATTCCCTTGCAAGCAATAAAAAACGCTTCCATTCAGGAAGCGTTTTTTATTAATGGGTAAAAAATTATAGCGGGTATAACGCCGTTATGTTTTCCGCAATTGCAGCTCCTAACGTCTTAAGACGACATATCACTGCACTTTCATCTTCCTTAGCAAAAAACAAACATGGCTCCCCTTCCCATTCAATCACTGCACTTAGTATCTGCATATCAGCGATAGACTGATTTATAGTACGCAAAATCTCCTGTGCTTTTTCGCCTTCATGGCTTAACAACTTCAGCCCCGTCAGGCTGTTTCCTATATCTGTTTCCTCTGCTGGTATAATTTCAACTTTTGTACCAACAAACCCAGATGACCACCGATAACTTTGCGGCAGTCTGTGTACTACCGAAAGTTGGATATTATTCACGTATTATTCCTATCAGAAACAACATTAATACATCTAACCACCAGCTGTCGGTTATCGACTCGTCAAAACCGAATAACCACCCAACAGAAAAGTAAAAAAAAGGTTAAAATGAAAACCACATTATCGCACTTACTTCCCTTTTCATCCTGAAAAAGTGCGATCAAACTCGCATTTTGTATATATTTATACTGTTTAAGTAAATAATTCAACTTATTTTCACGCAATATGGCAACTTTTTATTCAAGATTCATTTACATATTTGCTTTCTTTAGACTTTACCTAACGCCAGAAAAAGATTAATTTTGTTTTTTTACAATAGGTTAATTAATAACAACACCATTATCATTTGTAGTTATGAAACCAATCGTAAAAAGTTAACAAAAAGCCAACACATTAATACTATCTGAACATAACGAAATTAATAATTTTCTACATTTATTTGATGATCACTCGGTATTTCCTGTCTATCAGTGCAACCAATCGCTTCTTTGCGCATTCAAGAAATTTTAGGAAGGAAAATGCAAAACTAGCTCTAAGCACATAAAAAACTTGAGAAAATCTATATGTTCTTATACCTAAGAGTGAAGAAGAGATAATAAACAGAAGTGATAACACAAGGCCATCCCATACAAAGAGACAGCCTTTTAGTTTTTTATTTTTGTGCCTTACGTACTTGGGTAATAAGCAGCATTCCCAATGTCGCACATAACACCATTGCTCCTACCATCGGCCAAGCACTTTCTCCTGGCATAAAAGACAAAGTAGCCCCCACCAATGCAGCAATACTAAAACGGATCGTTCCTGCCAGTGAAGAAACGGTTCCGGCCATATGAGGGTAATCGTCTAACACAACAGCCATTGTGTTAGATGTGATCATAGAAATTCCACTGATATAAATAGCAACGCCGATGACTAAAGAAATAAATCCCAGATCAAACAGGGTACTAAACAATAACCACAGCCCCATGACAAATTGGACGAGCAACCCAATGTGCAACATTTTCAATGCACCATATTTACGAACACACTGGCTATTAATGGTTGTCATAATGAACAGAAAAATAATGTTCAACCCAAAATAGTAACCAAAATTCTGTTCAGACACGCCATTTAATTTAATGTAAACAAATGGCCCGACACTCAGGAAAGAGAACATACCGGCAAAGGAAAAACCACTGGCTAAGATATAACATAATACCTGACGTTGCCGGAACAGCATAATAAACTGCATTAGCGTGTTTTTTAAATTAAAGCGCTGCCTTTTTTCCTTCGGCAATGTTTCCTTAATGAAGAAAGTGACCAAAACCGCAGAGACCACCGCTGCAATAGCGATTGACCAGAAAATGGCATGCCAGTTGAACCATATCAGCATCATCCCACCTAACATGGGAGCTAATAAGGGTGCGATAACCATCACTAATGTGACAAAAGACATGCTGCGGGAAAATTCATCTTTTGTGAACATATCACGCATCAAGGCGTTGATTACAACACCGGCAGCGGCAGCAGAAAAACCATGCAAGAAACGCATGGAAATAAAGGTATGAATATCTTGAGCTAAAGCACATGCGGCAGAAGATATGGCAAAAACAATAACTCCCCCTAAAATGATAGGCTTACGCCCCAAACTATCCGCCATTGGCCCATAAAACATTTGACCGATGGCAAAACCCAGAATATAGCTATTCTGCGTCATCTGAACCAAACCATCACTGACACCAAAATTTTCAGCGATCGTTGGCATACTTGGCAAATACATATCAATTGCCAATGGCATTAGCATAGAAAGCAAGCCAAGGATCATGACTAATCCCAAATAGGATACTCGCTGTTGTTGCACGCAGTTACTCCTGAATCAGTTGAAGGATAAGCAGTTAAAGTGTTGGCATTTGTATGCTATTAATCTCGCTATCAGTTAGCGCTCGGTACTCTCCCTGCGCTAATTCAGGATCGAGATAAATTTCACCAATTCTTTCCCGATGAAGTTCAACAACATGGTTACCCACTGCTGCAAACATTCGTTTTACTTGGTGGTAACGCCCTTCACTGATGGTCAGACGTACAATTTGGGGTTCGATAATTTCTAACTTTGCTGGTTTTGTCAGTGTTTTCTCACCATTCAACTGGACTCCTGCCAGAAATTTTTGTTCAATATCCTCCGATATCGGGTGTTCTAATGTAACAAGATAAGTTTTTTCGCAATGATGTTTAGGAGACGTAATACGATGTGACCACTGCCCATCATCCGTCAGCAAAACCAACCCGGTAGTATCAATATCCAAGCGCCCGGCCGAATGTAATTTATGGGCAACAGGTTCATCAATAAAATATAAAATCGTCGGATTTGACGGATCATCTGTCGAACACACATATCCTTGTGGCTTGTTCAGCATAAAATAGCGTGGGCCATTTAATTGTTGCAATATTGTTCCGTCATAAGCAACTTGTTGGTCGGGTTTCAATTTATAGGTGCCTGTTCTGATGACTTCACCATCGACGGTAACCAGCCTTGCTCGTAACTCACGCCCCACATCATTACGGCTAATACCTAACTGTTGAGATAAAAACTTATCCAATCGCATGAATAGATGTCCCTGATAAAAATAAATACACGTAAATATGCCTCTGATATTGCAAACATTTTCAAGGCTACTACTGTGATACTAGGTTAAACAGATAATTACCATAATAATCATCACCAAAGTAACTATAACAATAATAAATCGCTCGTTATAGCCCGTCTAATCCTAGAAAAAGAAAGAATGACAAATATTTTCTCAGCAGCAAGGCTAAATGAAAAATGTTATTCTCTACACCAATTCTCTTTTACCTGATACCTGTGACAGTAACATAAAAATGGCCTTTACTTTACGCCCTTATCAACAAGAAGCGGTAGATGCTACCATTCACTATTTTCGCCAACACAAAGAGCCGGCAGTGATTGTTTTACCAACAGGTGCAGGTAAAAGCCTCGTTATCGCTGAATTGGCAAAGTTAGCTCACGGCCGTGTTTTAGTATTGGCGCATGTTAAGGAACTTGTTGCACAGAACCATAGTAAATATTGTGCTTATGGGTTAAACGCGGATATTTTTTCTGCCGGATTAAATCAAAAACAAAGCGAAGGAAAAGTCGTTTTTGGCAGCATCCAGTCCATTGCCCGTAATCTGGAGCGTTTTGATCACCATTTTTCACTGCTAATTATTGATGAATGCCATCGCATCAGTGATGATGAAAATAGCCAATACCAGCAAATTATCCAACAACTCCAGAAAAACAATTCTCAAATACGTATTCTGGGGCTAACCGCAACGCCTTATCGTCTGGGTTATGGCTGGATATACCAATACCATTATCATGGCATGATACGCGGTGATGAACGCTGTTTTTTTCGCGATTGTATTTATGAACTTCCGTTGCGTTATATGATTAAACATCACTTTCTGGTTTCTCCGGAAAGACTGGACATGCCAATAGTTCAATATGATTTCAGTCAGGTTCGTACCAGCCAGCAAGGAATATTCAACGAATCTGAGCTAAACCGGGAGATAAAACGCCAAAAGCGCATTACGCCCCATATTATTAAACAGATTATCGATTATGCCCAAGGCCGAAAAGGTGTGATGATTTTCGCCGCTACGGTCGAACACGCCAAAGAAATTTTCCAGCTATTACCTACTGGGCAAGCTGCATTAGTCAGCGCAGATACCCCCACATCTGAACGGGATCTCTTGATCAACGCATTCAAGGAACAACGACTTCGCTATATGGTTAACGTCGCCGTACTGACAACAGGATTTGATGCGCCGCATGTAGATTTAATTGCCATATTACGGCCTACGGAATCTGTTAGCCTCTATCAGCAAATCGTCGGGCGTGGACTGCGTTTATTTCCTGATAAAAAAGATTGCCTGATCCTGGATTATGCAGGTAACCCCCACGATCTCTACACACCCGAAGTCGGTAACAGCAAACCTAATTCACAAAGCCAGCCGGTACAGGTATTTTGTCCCATCTGCCAATTTGCTAATACGTTTTGGGGAACATGTACAGCAGACGGAGAACTCATTGAGCATTTTGGGAGGCGTTGCCAAGGTTGGGAAGAGGATGAAAATGGAAAACGGCAACAATGTGATTTCCGTTTTCGTTTCAAATCATGCCCCCACTGTGGAGCAGAAAATGATATCGCGGCCCGACGCTGTAACCGCTGTGAAGAAGTATTAGTCGATCCTGATGATATGCTGAAAGCAGCCTTAAAACTTAAAGATGCGCTGGTACTGCGTTGTGGTGGAATGCAATTAACTCCTGGTCATGATAACAAAGGAGAGTGGTTGAAGATCACCTATTATGATGAAGATGGTGCGGATGTCTCAGAACTGTTCCGCTTATCCACTCCTGCTCAGAAGAAAGTATTTGAACTTCAGTTCATTCGTCAACATCAACGTGCGCCGGGAACCACTTTCCGGTGGAAAACAGCAGCAGACATAGCTCACCAACGCCCTTTATTACGCCATCCTGATTTTGTTGTTGCACGCAAAAAAGGGCAATTCTGGCAAATCCGGGAAAAAATTTTTGACTATCAGGGGCGGTTTAGACGGGCTGATGATCTGTACTAGGCTTGCCAAATAACCTGCCTGCTAACCAGCCAGATAGTGCATTTCTATTTGCTGTCATAGCGGTTTTTCGTTAGAATGCCGCCCGCTTAGCGTAATATATAACGTTAAGCCAAGTATCGAACCTGCTGCTGGGTCGCCTGTAGCAGGATTTATTTTCTTCTTTTACAGAGAAAAAATAATGTTAACTATTAATGCAGAAGTACGTAAAGAGCAGGGTAAGGGTGCGAGCCGCCGCCTGCGCAGAGCTAACAAGTTTCCAGCAATCATCTACGGTGGTAACCAAGAGCCAGTTTCTATTGAACTGGATCATGACGCAGTTATCAACCACGAAAGCAAACCAGAATTCTACGAAGTTATGACTCTGGTTGTTGATGGTAAAGAAACTAAAGTTAAAGTGCAGGCAGTACAGCGTCATCCGTTTAAACCTAAACTGACGCACATCGATTTCCTGCGTGCTTAATTAGCCACAGTCGAGCTTTTATCGGGACGCCGAGTAAATAACGCCGCAATTGCGGCGTTATTTATTTCTACGGTTTATTCTTTGGTTAATGCAGAAATTAGCGGTTACCACGACGTTGCAATTGGTCACGTAAATTTGGTGGTGTACCTTTAATCGTCAGCGTATCCGTTACTGGATCCCAAAAAATCCGCTCTCCCATTAACATGGCATCAAAATTGATGGTTAATCCTCCACCACTGCCCGCGAATTTTGTCAACTGACGCAATGTCCCACGATCGGCTGGAAAACTATCTTCCAATTCATACCCTTGTTCCTGCGAGAACTGCTGAAAATTTTTCTCACCCAATGGCGGTAATTCCTGGGATAATTCTTCAAGCTTAATCTCCTCACCGGCCTGTAACTGTTCATTACAATAACCATAGACTTGTTGACGATAAGCCTGGCGTTCATTTTTATCCAATTGCGCCGATTCGCAATAATCATCCACCGCCTGCAATAATCCTTTATTCTGTACTTTCGCATTCATACCTTCACTGGCAGCAAGGAAATCCATAAAGAAGTCAGAAACTTTGCGCCCTACCCGTCCTTTCAGGAAAGTCAGATAACGGCTGGATTCAGGATTAGTTTCCCATTCAGTCAGATCAATTCTTGCTACGATATCTGCATGAGGAATATCAAGGTACTGCGTTGTGTTCACATCCAACTCTTCATTGACGGACATACTGTTACAACTATTCAGAACTGCAATCAGCAAATATTCCACGGCAAGATATCGATATTGGCAAAACAGAACCGTTCCACCCTCCGCAAAAGGATACTTTGCCAGCTCATCTTTCAGGCGAACCGTTGCAGCCCGACTAAAACCGAGAAAATCGTCATCACCTTTACGCATATGACGGAGAGATTCCGCCAATTCACTCTCTTCATTGAACAAACCATAGGCTTTACTTTTTGCACTATATACACGATGTAATTCAGCCATCATCTCTTCAACCACTTGATTAGTCTCTAGCAGAGAATCACGCAAAATGACTTCCAACGTTTGTTCATCACGTTTAATCAGCCGATGTAACGCGATCTGGGTAATGTCCAGACTCATTATTTATACTCCTTTTGCAGCTTTGGCTACCTATGGAACCTTGCGATTAGCGGCGTATTCAAACACCGTTGCCTCTTTGCTGCAACCAAAAACCCCAATGATTAAAAAGTGTTCAAAATTTAATGGCTAATGCTCAATATATCGAAGGCTAAAACGATGCAGCAGATTAGATAATTACAACAATACCCACGATAGGGAATTAATTTGTCATAAAAAAGCAGAAAATTACTCCTCTATACGGTAAGATATAGGGCTTTGTACATTCAGGATATTTGATTTATGCCACAGTCGTCTCGCTATAGCGATGAAAAAGTTGAACATTTATTAACTGAATTAATAAATGTTTTCGAGAAAAATCATGCGCCAACTGACCTTACTCTGATGGTATTGGGCAATATGGTAACGAATTTGATCAATACGAGCATTGCTCCTGCACAACGCAGACATATCGCAGACTCGTTTGCACGCGCATTACAATCTTCAATTAACGAAGATAAAGCGCACTAATTTCAATTAATACCTTAATGTAAAGAAAATATGGTGACTAGCCGTCAGCATTACCGCGAAAAAGTTTCTCAGATGATCAGTTGGGGACACTGGTTCGCCCTGTTCAACATCATGTTCAGTCTTGTGCTGGGCAGTCGCTATTTATTTGCATCTGACTGGCCGGGTTCACTGTTTGGGCGTATCTACGCGCTAGTCAGTTGGCTCGGTCATTTCAGCTTTATTATCTTTGCTATCTACTTACTTATTTTATTTCCGCTGACATTCGTCGTTATATCCCAGCGGTTACTCAGGTTTCTTTCAGCCGCACTGGCAACGGCGGGCCTAACGCTGCTGATATTCGACTCTTCTGTCTATGTTCGTTTTCACCTGCACTTAACTCCATTAGTCTGGGATTTAGTCACTAACCCGGAACAAGGGGAATTAACAAGGGAATGGCAACTGATGTTCATCTGTATCCCCATCATTTTCTTGATACAGATGCTCTTCGGTACATGGAGTTGGCAAAAGTTGCGTAGCCTCAATCGCCAACGATTCGGAAAACCACTGGCAGCGGTATTTATCACCGCTTTTGTCGCTTCCCATCTCATGTATATCTGGGCAGACGCCAATTTTTACCGTCCCATTACCATGCAACGGTCAAACCTACCGCTTTCTTATCCAATGACCGCACGTAAGTTCCTTGAAAAACATGGCCTATTGGATCATCAAGAATACCAACGCCGCATTAATCAGCAAGGAAACCCTGCCGCCTTGAGCATCAACTATCCATTGAATAACTTATCCTATCAGGATACTGGGCGCGGCTATAACCTACTGCTACTCGTTGTGGATGGGCTGGATAACCAAGATATCATCAATGATATGCCGGCCCTGGAACAATTTGCAAAAAACAACATCCAGTTTACTCAACATTTCAGCACGGGTATTCAGGACGACACTGCATTGTTTGGTTTATTCTATGGCATATCATCGGGTTATCTAGACGGTGTTCTTAATGCGAGGAAACCATCCGCACTTGTTGATGCACTGACGCATCAAGGATATCAATTTGGCCTGTTCTCTTCCGATGGATTCCAAACCCCGCTTTATCGTCAAGCGATATTGACTGATTACTCACTGCCAAACACAGGTAAGCAAGACGATAACTTAGCCGTGACACAATGGCGTCAATGGCTGAATCTACGCAACGATTCTGCACCATGGTTCTCATTTCTGGATATTAATGGCGTTACTCATACATCGGGTAAATTCGACAAGAAAGCGCTGGATACTGAAATCCACAACATTTTAGACTCCTTGAAAAATAAAGGCGTTCTAGATAAAACCATCGTTGTGATTACAGCCAAGCAGAGTGAAGAGACAATAAATCGCTCTCCGCAATGGATTACTGATAACAAATTCAACCGCGAACAAATTCACGTTCCTCTGATAATTCACTGGCCGGGTACACCTGCACAAGTTATCGACAAACTGACCAGTCATCAGGATGTCATGACCACACTAATGCAACGTTTACTGCACGTTGGCAACTCTCCAGAAGATTACTCACAAGGTGAAGATCTTTTTAACGCCCAGAGAGAAAACCCGTGGCTTATTACTGGTGATAATGGTTCATTGATAATTACGACGGCTAAAAATACGATCTATCTTTCCAGAGATGGGGAATATTACCTGTATGATTTAGACGGTAATGAAATTCAGGGTTCCAAACCAAATCTTGCCCAACTATTACAGATACTAACTGAAGTGAAACGTTTTTTAGCAAACTAATCGTTTAAAAATCAATCACTCACCAAATTAAGGGCTTGCTTTGAAAATAAAAAACGGTACTATAGGAACAGTCGTCGGCATGTAGCGCAGCCTGGTAGCGCACCGTCATGGGGTGTCGGGGGTCGTAGGTTCAAATCCTATCATGCCGACCAAATTTCCCCAGAAAAACCAACCTGTTATGGTTGGTTTTTTTATATCTGAAATTTACTTGAGTAAAAACTAGGGAAAAATCCACGGCAAAAAATAATGCAATCTCGTATTCTTAGCATGCGCTTGTCTTAACCAGAATATCCTCTTTTCTTACCTGCCCTTTCCTTAACTCTGTGAAGGAACTCCCACTAAAATAAGTTAGCATTTTTTATTAACCTACGTTCCCCCTGCCACAAGTTCCACCTCGAATCCTCCGGCATCTGGACACAGGCGTCTCACTGACCTTCTGGAATATCACAAAACTCTCCATCGGCATAGTAAACCTTTTCTCCGTCCACGATAGATTTTATCCGCCAATTTTGAAACCAGTTCAGACAAATGGATATGCTGACTATAGAAAGTTTCAATCGTGATGCCGCAGTAAAGCCAGCCTCCAAACTATTTGTTGGAGAACCAGCTTACTAAAAAATAATATTATGATTCAGATGATAATGCAGATACAGAAGCTGAATAAAGGTAAGCAGACCATTCGCTATACTGGCAAACAAACACAGAAACAGCTTTTGATGATAATGGGTTTGCTAATTTCCTAACTTTTTCTCTGATCTCTGAAGCGGAGTTTAACGAGTTTCCAACATAAGTCCCTGTAGGTAGAGCCATTACTTCACCATTGGCATAAGTAATTGTTCTCCTAAAATCAATTAACCCCATTAATTCATGAAGTGAATTGTGCTCCCTTGAGCCTGCACCAAAAAGCTCTACACGAACCAGATAAGCAGCCATATACAGTCCTCTCTTTTATTTAAGAAATAACCAAAACATCTATTTTTTTGATTACAGAAAGTTATAGCCACATTCCGCCCTTTCCAAGAGTGTTGTGGTTAATGGTAAATTTAGCAGGCATTAATATGGTCACGCCATATCAATAAATCACAGTGATTTGAGAAAATAGCCACACTAACTAAGGTAGTGTTAATGAAATCAAAGTTTAGTGGTCACTTTGATAATATATTTTCTATTCTTGGAATATTTACCTCACCAACTGAGAAAAGAAAAAACGATCAATCCATGAAGATTCTCTATGATAAAAGAATAATACTCCTCTATTGATTATTTCCCTAATCTATCGATATATTAGGAACTACGATAATGCCAATAATGATTTTTTATGATAATTTTCCATCCAGCGGATTGCATAATCCAGTATTTCTTTAGCAGGAATAAGTAGTGTATTAGCAGAACCAATAACACCTTTAAGAGACTCTGAATGGGAATGACAAAATTGCTCAACAATATCTTTAAAATAGCCTTCAGGAAATAATTCACAAACCGGATCTATCGTGTCAAATTCTTCTAGTTTAATCCATTCTACATAACCATTTTGAAACAGAGGAATTTCCATTTTACGAATATGTTTATTTGGAATATTTGCCAAGTGTTCAGCATGATGTAATAAGCTCATTGTTTCATATGGAGCACCAATCATAAGAATTTTCCCCTGACAGGCTACAAATTTCGCAAATGGTGAGTTATTACCATATCCATAATTTATTGAATGATTCTCTACGAAGTGGTTGGCATCATTTCCAATAGCAACTACAGATGCGCCAGGATTTTGACTTCGAACTGCTCCTCTTGTTGTTCTGACACTCTCAGCAAATACGCCATGATCTCTGCTTGCTCGTGAAAATAATGGGTCATACGGCATAATTTCAGTTTTTAGTTCAAGCGGCACACAGCCATTTTCATCCATACTATCTTCGTAATTTTGTTCCCAGTTTGTATAACATAATAATGTCCCTTTCTCCCCTATAGCAGTTAAAATCGCCTGAATAAGATCATCTGCACCATTTAAACAATACCCGACAGAGCGCATAGAAACGTGGGACATAACAACATCACCCGGTTTTATACCCATCTTTAGGATCTGTTCAACGAGTGCCGATTGAGTCCAATATTTATCTTCACCTATTTTGATCATACGTTTTCCTTATATTTTAGATGAAACCAGTTAAACTAATAATGTTTAGTGAATTCGCATCATAAAAATTTTTTATACATCATGATTATTTTTTACTTACTCAGTTAAAACATCCCTCTAATCTATTCTCTAAAATCTAAACCCATTTCCAGATAATCATATACCCTAAAGATATCATTACCACCTTTTGTTTAAGGTTGGTTTATTGCATATTTTACCATTTAGGTCTACTTTATTTACGTGTACTGAATACCCTACTTGTTTAGTACACCCTCATTTGCTTCTTATTTCGCTCTTTCCCTCCCTACATACAGGGAGGGGTTTTTCTTGATCGATGCTGCACCACAATAATATTTAACCTATCGGCATAATCCCATCAGTCCAACAACCATCATTTTCTTAGGAAGATATTTCTATCACACCCTTATCATAAATTAAGAATTTATAATTGACTAATTTTGTTATAAATATCTTTATGCCTTTCCATAAAAAATGAATTAAATTTCATACATACCGATTAATATTATAACACTAATTAAAGTTACTTATTTTACAGTCAAGTACGGAAAAAATAGGAACTCCACATGAACATTAAAAAGTCATTATTTTTAGTGGGATTGACCGCTGTTAGTGCAACCCCATTCTTTAGTATTGCCGAGCCTTCCTCTCGTCATGGATATATCGATACACCACCAAGCAGAGCACTTCTATGCTCTAAACGCGTTAACAAAGAGTGTGGTCCCATCATGTATGAGCCACAATCTGTTGAAGGCGTCAAAGGCTTTCCACAAGGCGGCCCACCTGACGGACAAATTGCCAGTGGTGGCGTTGGTCAGTTCAATCAACTCAATGAACAAAGTGCTGATCGCTGGCATCATGTCAACCTCAATAAAGGTTCTAATGAATTTATATGGGTATTAACAGCCCGGCATAGCTCCACTTCATGGCAATATTTCATTACTAAACCTGATTGGGACCCAAATAAGCCACTAACTCGCGCACAGTTTGATTTAAAACCCTTCTGTGAGCGTTTTGATAGTGGGAAAAGACCTGCCGAAAAAGTCAAAATAACCTGTAATATTCCGGAACGCTCAGGATATCATGTTATTCTCGGTACATGGACAATTGACGACACCAATAATGCTTTCTATCAAGTTATTGATGCTGATATTAAATAATATTTTTAAATTAAAAAGTGCTGGGCAATCACCAGCACTTTTATCTAAAAAAACAAAATATTTTCAGGTAATATTTATTTTCCAACTCAACCCTACTCTTTTAAAAAATATGAAAAAATCAACTATTCTTAGAATTGCCAGACCAACAGATAACCTTGTTAAAATTGCGGATATGTATTGTCAGGGTTTAAATTTCACCATATTGGGTGAATTCAAAGATCATGATGGTTTTGATGGTATTATGTTAGGGCATTCTAATCATTCTTGGCATCTGGAATTCACGCATCATCACAATACATATGTTGGAAAAGCACCGACGAAAGATAATTTATTAGCATTTTATATTGAAGATGAACTTGAATGGCAAGCACAAATAAAATCAATGCAAGAAGCCGGTTTTACTCTCGTGCCTTCTTATAATCCTTATTGGGATAAGCATGGAAAGACATTTGAAGATATTGATGGCTATCGCGTTGTATTACAAAATAGTGCTTCAGAAGTTTAAGCAATTTCATAGTTAGTTTAATGCTAAAAATTATTTATTTTAATATTAATCACTTATACCCAACAGATTTCAAGTTACATCGCGATGGTAAGGAAACGAATCCCCAAAAGCATAATTAACTATGCGGCTGAGGTAAGTGAGCAAATCCAACAAAGATGCAACTTGGAAGATGACGGGTATATAGCATTTTAAGTTTAAATCTGCTTATGAAAGGAATGTTTGCTGTTCTGACTCCCTTCTACGGAGTAGATCCGGTATTTTTCGTCCATCAGCTCGATCCCATTTCAAAAATTCTCTGGCAGCGCCTTGATAATCACCTACATTCAATTTTTTTAACAACGTTGAATAGGTAAAATTACCAATCCCCAGATTGAAAATAAACGAGCATAAAGCATCAAATTGACCCTGTGTTAGAGATACTTTAACTAATCGATGGATAGCATCATAAATCGGGAGAAGATCTTGATACAAAAATGCTTCTGCTTGTTGCGCGGTAATCACTTGTCCAGGTTTGACTCCCTTTGTATGACCATATCCAATTGTCCACGGTTCGGCTCCAGTGGCGGGATCTGGATATGCTTTCAATTTCAATCCTTCATAGCTTTTGAGTTTATTAATACCATTTTCACTGATTTCCATTCATTTTCTCCGCTTGCTAGGTCGAGCATCGAACACCAAGTCAAGGTCAGTATAAAAAACAATCTAAACATAAAGTATAGACGAAAAAAAAATCAGTAAAGGCGCTATAATAGACAAGTTATAGAATTCTCACAAAGCACCAACAACAAAAATATACATAAATTTCAAATAGATGATGAAACTTGCAAATTTTTTTTAAATTTTAAAAAAATAATTTAATAAATATCTTGACTCTTTTTGTTTTGAGCATAAAATCTTCCCCAGAATTTAGATTTTCGTGAAGTAAATCACAATTTATAACCCTCAAGGACATCATCATGAAATCTGTAAAATCTTTCCTCTCGAACGTACACTGTGTTGTTATTCGCTTATCAGCAACTCGCTTTATGTAAGCACTCACCTTATATAACGCACTGTGCAGACAGAGATAAGCCAGTTATTCATAAAACTGGCTTTTTTATCGCCTGTTCAGACCTAATGTAAATATTTTCTATTCCATATCACTATCCATTCTCTTTTAATTGAACTATCATTCCGAGAAGTTTGCTTTACACAGACCATAATTATTATTTCTATAGCAACCAGCTTTCAGAATTCACTTTAATACTGAGATAATTTTATGAATTTAATGGATTTTCATAGTTTGAAGTTAAAATCAGAATTGGGAATACTTGAGATTCTCTTACACCTTATTATCTGGCTTTTGATTATATTACTTACCGTAGGATTAGGTGCTTTTGTATTTCCTTACTATATGACTCGTTTTATCATTAGTAAAACGCATGTTATTGACCGAGATAGTGGGAAAATTATCGGTAAATTAGATTGTGATATCAACTTAGTTCAAATACTGGGTTACGTCATCATTTGGGCTATTCTCTCTTTTATTACATTTGGGGTTTTATATTTTGTATACCTTTACAAAATCATCGTGCATTGCATTAATCATACACGAGTAATTTCTGAATAGATCGTGGTTAAATACACAACAAAAAGCCTGAACCTTATAAAACAAAGAGTTCAGGCGAAATGATCATTCATACAATGATCGCCAATAGATAAATTAGTTTAAAAAATAAGTGATATATAAAGAGACATAACGAATATGGGTAAATGAAAATTTAGAAACGATAACCTACACCCAATACCCAAGTTCCAAGTTTGGCTTCTTTTAAATTTGCATATGAATATGAAGCATCAATAGCCCAGCTAGGAGTAAGGTTAAATTGTAAACCCGCGCCGTAAGATAATGCGGTTTTTTTATGATTATCTTTATCTCCTGATGCAGAAAAACCAGCTTCACTGCGAATCGCACCAATCAGACCATATGCACTGATATAATCGTTAAAACGGTAGGTTGGGCCAGCCATCAAAGATGTATTTCTCCACCTGAATTTTGATGATGAACCAAAATAATTATACTCATGCACATATTGGGTATAAGTTAATGAACCGATAACACCAAGTTTTTCATTAAACTCATAACGATATTTTAGATTTAATCCATACTGGTTTGTACTTAATTTCTCATCATTATGGTAGATTTCCTTACCATTATTCAATGATGCGTTACTCTGAGCATACCCTACAGAAATAGTACTTTTATTACTATTGCTTGCGCAGGCATTAAAAGTAAGCATAGATAATCCCACAGCGATAGAAGCTGTTAATAGTGTTGTTTTCATAAATAAAAATTCTCTGTCATTTACGTTTGATGTATTCGTCTTACCAAGAAAAGCTTTCGGAATATACAGATCTTATATCAGGAATTCAACTATAAGCGGAAGAACATCAATTTATCCCCAAAAATTACACCAACAAAATAACAATGATGATAAATTTTATTTAAATTCAAATTATTACATAGAAAAACATCTGTTTTAGATGTCCCAAAACCACCCATAAACTCATATAAATAAAAGTACACAATTTATAAAAACATTTATTTATCAAATGGTTAAGAAAAAACAATTTATTTATAATATTAGGATATTTCCTAGTATTAAAATAATGCAATGTGTAATTAGTTGACACTTTGTCCTTTAATAATTCTTAATTATAAATAGAATAAATGTATCACCAAAAGAAATAAATCAATTAATCATCAATTTTTTAGTTTTCAATCAGGAAAAGTTTATTGATGAGTAATCATTGAATAGATTCTCAAGGCATCTGAACGAATAATCTGGCAACTACATCATAAGCTTTTATTCTCATATGAGAATTTATTATTTCTATACAATAAGCTTCAAGTTGCGGCTTTTTTGGCTGTGCCGCAACTCAAAACTTATTTGATATACTTCATGGAAAATCGTTATTTATTATCCAAAATACTTTTCGACTAAAGCATATAAAATGGCAATGGTTTCTATATCAGGCACACCATCATAAGATGATGGACGGAAGTGCATTTGGAATGCCATAATTAAGGACCGAAAGTTCTCATTTTCTTCTGCACCTGAAATATCATAACCATAACCCTTAAGTTGTTCTAAAATCGCAGCGGTATCAGGCAAGCAATAAGAAAATTGTTCGATATATTTTTGTTTAGTCTCTTCGTCATACCATGCCCCAACACCTGCATCATATAACTCTTTCCATGGGAAAGCTGGGCCCGGATCTGTTTTTCTCTGCCAGGCAATATCTGAATGCCCTACTACATGGGTTGGATGAATATCTGGATAACGCTGGACTATATTAATGGCCAGTACCTTAACCGCGTCAATTTGATCGGGATGGTAAGGGGGAAAAGTCAGCACACCACTTTCATCACTAGCTTCATTCACAATCTCAATACCAATAGAAGTATCATTTAGGCTTTCTCTTCCTGCCCAATAACTCACTCCAGCATGCCAAGCTCTTTCAAGTTCATCTACGAGATTGAAAATATGAATTTCTCTAAATCCAGCGGCCTGATAAGTCGGATCATCAGGGTTCGGAACTAAGTAATGAGCACTGACCAGATTCCCTGTCAATGCCTGAATGGATCTTTCGAAATTCAGGGCGGTGTAATGCATAACTAAAAAGCGGGAACGTCGATTAAAGCTTTTGATTGAACGATATGAAACATAATCAATTTTATACATTATTGTTACTCCATTGGTTTTGCGATGTAACGCAGTGAATATCAAATCGCTGTAAAAAACGCATTCCATATTGCTGGTATGATAAATCAACAAAAAAACACTTATCAGGCAAATGATTAAAGCATAAAAAATAATCTTAACCTATAAAATCACTAATATAAATGTCTCTTGTTTTTGATAAATAGCTCACTGTGGTAAGATATGCGAAATAGTAAACAACATGCCAATAAAAAACCATTATTAACAAATTTCTAGTTTCGGAATGATTTTATTAGAGATAGATATATAGATATATAGATATATAGATATAAAGAGGAGCTTAACTACAGATAAATTTCATGAAATGATTATTATTTTATAGCATTTTAAATAGATATAAATTTATTAAATTATCATGATTACTTAAACAAATATGGCATATTCAAAAATGATACCCAATCTCAATATTAAGGCCATTGACATGATAATTTTTATTTTCAGGTTGGATTGGTGTCTCTTTATAGCTGATATAAAAACCGAGATTTTCTAATGGGTTAATTAGTATTCCAGTTCCCCAAGCTAAGGCTATATTTTTATCAGAATAAGTATACGCATCAATGTAAGTGCCTTTTTTCCCCTCATTACCCCATTTCAAACGTGCAATACCCACGATTCCATACAGGCTGAAATAATGGTTAATTCGATAAGCCGGGCCTGCCAGTAAGGGCTGGGCACGATCCCAGTTTTTGTCACCTTTTAGCCAAGAAAATGATCCTACAACTCCCCAATCAGGACTCATTTGATAATAGCGATTGAAATTCATGCTACGAGGTATTTCTTCACCCACTTTATCGAAGTGACCAGAAGTATATCCCACCGATGTCGTTTGTTCTTCAACAGCATAAGCTTGTGTTGCCAGAAAAGTAAAAAGAACAAACATAACGATAAGGATGCTGTTCATTCGTTACTACCTCAATGGTGGAGATAAGTCATTTAAATATAGCTCACATATTTTCATCTGATAAAAATCAGATCAGAAACAACGGTAAAATCTGTTGACAATTAGTCTAATCCCCACAGTATTCAAATTGCGAAGCGAGAAATTACGGTTCAATTTCAATATCTGTCAGCGGATGACAGCTACAAGGCAAAATTTCCCCTTCATTAACAAATGCCAGTGGTTTACAAGGGTATCCCACCTTCCCTTTAACCAGGCGAACACGGCAAGAACCGCAGTATCCTTGGCGGCATTGGTACTCAAGTTGCACTTTGCCGTGTTCTAGTGCTTCCAGCAAATTGCCGTGGAAACCTGAAGAATAATGGACGGATAAACCCTGCCTTGACGGCAGGGTAACTTTATAATCAGCCATATCAGAGTTCGAAACCGCTGAGATCCTCAGTATTGACTTCCGAATCAATCTGACCAACCAAATAAGAACTGACTTCGACTTCCTGTGGAGCCACCTGAACGTTATCAGAAACCAGCCACGCATTGATCCATGGAATCGGATTGGAGCGAGTTTCAAACGGTAATTTCAAGCCAACTGCCTGCATGCGAATATTGGTAATGTATTCAACATATTGGCACAGAATATCTTTGTTCAAACCAATCATGGAGCCGTCTTTAAACAGATAGTCAGCCCACTCTTTTTCCTGTTCTGCTGCCTGTACAAACAGATCGTAACATTCCTGCTCACACTCTTTGGCAATGTCCGCCATTTCAGGATCATCTTGACCAGAACGCAGCAAATTCAACATGTGCTGGGTTCCCGTTAGATGCAGCGCTTCATCACGGGCAATCAGTTTAATTATTTTGGCGTTACCTTCCATCAGCTCACGTTCAGCAAAGGCAAATGAACACGCAAAGCTGACATAGAAGCGAATAGCTTCCAGGGCGTTAACGCTCATCAGGCACAAGTAAAGCTGCTTTTTCAATGCACGCAGGTTAATTGTCACTGTTTTACCAGCAACATCGTGTACCCCTTCGCCCAACAGATGATAGTAGTTGGTCATTTCGATCAGATCGTCGTAATACGCAGAAATATCTTTGGCGCGCTTTAAAATCTGTTCGTTTTCCACAATATCGTCAAACACGACAGAAGGATCATTCACAATGTTACGGATAATATGCGTGTAAGAACGCGAGTGAATCGTTTCCGAAAACGACCATGTTTCAACCCATGTTTCCAATTCTGGAATGGAAATCAACGGCAGGAAAGCCACATTCGGACTACGGCCCTGAATGGAATCCAGCAGCGTCTGATATTTCAGGTTGCTGATGAAAATGTGTTTCTCATGATCCGGCAGCGCATTATAGTCGATGCGATCACGGGAAACGTCTACTTCTTCCGGACGCCAGAAGAAGGAGAGTTGTTTTTCAATCAGCTTTTCAAAAATAGGGTATTTCTGCTGATCAAAACGCGCCACGTTAACAGACTGGCCGAAAAACATCGGCTCCTGTAATTGGTTATTTTTTACTTGCGAAAAAGTGGTATAGGACATAGCTTCCTCAAATTAAATCTTACACGCGCCGCCTTCACAGTCGGAATCAGAAGATTCAACGACTTCTTCCAAATCACCCTGAACATCTTCCGCACCGTCACGGGTGTTATGGTAATACAGTGTCTTCACACCATATTTATAAGCGAGCAGTAAATCTTTCAGCAATTGGTTCATCGGAACTTTGCCATTAGGGAAACGTGCCGGATCATAGTTGGTATTGGCAGAAATCGACTGATCGATGAATTTCTGCATGATCCCGACTAACTGTAAGTAACCATCGTTGCTCGGCATCTGCCACAGCAGCTCATAAGCACCTTTCAGAAGATCATAATCCGGTACAACTTGACGCAAAATACCGTCTTTCGATGCCTTGACACTGATATAACCACGTGGTGGCTCAATGCCATTGGTCGCATTAGAGATTTGCGAAGAAGTCTCTGATGGCATCAATGCAGACAATGTCGAGTTACGCAGGCCATGTTGTTGGATATCACGGCGCAGAGCTTCCCAATCCATATGCAGCGGTTCGTTGGTCAATGTATCCAGTGTCTTCTTATAAGTATCAATCGGCAGGATACCTTGTGAATAAGTGGTTTCACTAAACCACGGGCAAGCACCCTTCTCTTTCGCCAATATATTTGAGGCTTTCAGCAGGTAATACTGAATGGCTTCAAATGTTTTATGAGTTAAATTATTTGCACTGCCATCGGAATAATGCACGCCGTTTTTCGCCAGATAATAAGCGAAGTTAATCACACCGATACCCAGAGTACGACGCCCCATTGAACCTTGTTTCGCGGCAATGATCGGGTAATCTTGATAATCCAACAGAGAATCCAGGGCACGGACGGCTAATTCCGCCAGTTCTTCCAATTCAGTCAGATTTTCGATAACACCCAGATTGAAAGCAGACAGTGTACACAGTGCAATTTCGCCATTTTCATCGTTAATGTTGTTCAATGGCTTGGTTGGCAGTGCAATTTCCAAACACAGGTTTGACTGACGCACAGGTGCAACAGCCGGATCAAACGGGCTATGTGTATTGCAGTGGTCAACATTCTGGATATAAATACGGCCAGTGGAAGCTCGTTCCTGCATCATCAGTGAGAATAATTCAACGGCTTTAATACGCTCTTTACGGATGTTGCTGTCATTTTCATACTGCGTATACAGACGTTCAAATTCATCCTGATCGGCAAAGAAGGCATCATACAATCCAGGAACATCAGACGGGCTGAACAGAGAAATTTCTTCCCCTTTGATCAGGCGTTCATACATCAGTTTGTTAACTTGTACACCGTAGTCCATGTGACGAACGCGGTTGCCTTCAACACCACGGTTATTTTTCAGTACCAGCAGGCTTTCTACTTCCAAATGCCACAACGGATAGAACAATGTTGCTGCACCACCGCGAACGCCACCCTGAGAACAGGATTTCACCGCAGTCTGGAAGTGTTTATAAAATGGGATACAGCCCGTGTGGAAAGCTTCACCACCACGGATTGGGCTACCCAAGGCACGGATACGGCCCGCGTTTACGCCAATGCCGGCACGCTGGGAAACATATTTAACAATCGCACTGGATGTCGCATTGATAGAATCCAGACTGTCACCACACTCAATCAGCACACAAGAGCTGAATTGGCGAGTTGGTGTGCGAACCCCCGCCATAATTGGCGTTGGCAGTGAAATTTTAAAGGTGGAAACCGCATCATAGAAACGACGGATATAATCCAGGCGCGTTTCTTTTGGATAAGTGGAAAACAGGCACGCAGCAACCAGCATGTAGAGAAACTGGGCGCTTTCGTAAATTTCACCGGTAACACGGTTTTGTACCAAGTACTTCCCTTCCAGCTGTTTGACTGCCGCATAGGAGAAATTCATATCACGCAAGTGGTTAATAAAACTGTCCATTTGCTCGAATTCTTCTTTGGAATAGTCTTCCAGCAAATGTTTGTCGTATTTACCCAAATCTACCATGCGTACAACATGATCATGCAGTGCAGGGGGTTCAAACTGACCATAAGCCTTTTTACGCAGATTAAAGATCGCCAGACGCGCAGCCAGATACTGGTAATCAGGTGCATCGCCAGAGATCAAGTCAGCCGCAGCTTTGATCATGGTTTCGTGGATGTCGGAAGTTTTGATGCCATCGTAAAATTGAATCTGGGAACGCAGTTCTACTTGTGACACTGAGACATTTTTCAGACCTTCGGCAGCCCAGGTAACAACCCGGTGAATTTTATCAAGATCAATTCGTTCTTTATGTCCATCACGTTTGGTAACTAGCAGACTCTGGTTCATGGGGAAATACACCTTCTCTCTTTTCGTATCTCGCCTATATCGTTTTTCCTGGTCTGACCTATTGACAGCACGATACGCCCAGAATGACCAAGGGTCAGCTTGGGTACGTTGTTACTTTTCCTTTGCTCTATCGCAACTGTATTGTTAGTGTCAGATGGTAAGAAACACAATATATAGGGGGTGATTAAAACGGTAATAACAAGATAATGTTAATTTCGCGTTTTATCAAGTGTACAAAATCGGGAAGTTTTGTGGATAACTTGAGGATTAATTTTGCCAAAAAGCCGATAACCTGCGTAGTTACTTGATGTTACTTTCATAAGGCTATCGGCGAAACAGGGAAAATAAAATCTTAAAAATAATATTTAGTTGCCGCTTTATTAATCCCTTCGTTACTTCAGTCAGACTGATTGAGTGTGCAGCATATAGTTCACGTCTACATTGTGTCCAAGTCGAAATTTATCTGTTAACGGATTGTAATGTAAACCAATAATATGTTGATCTTTCAGAGGGGTCTTATCAATCCAATTAATCAATTCAGAAGGACGAATGAATTTTTTCGCGTCATGTGTGCCTTTTGGCACCATGTTCAAAATATATTCAGCGCCAACAACAGCCACTAACCAAGCTTTCCGGTTACGGTTAATGGTTGAGAAGAAAACATGACCGCCAGGTTTTACCAGTTTGGCACAGGCCCGAACCACAGATTCAGGATCAGGTACATGCTCAAGCATCTCCATACATGTCACGACATCATAAGCGTGCTGATGCTGTTCAGCGTGGTTTTCAACTGTTTCCTGAACATAAGCGACGGAAATGCCGGACTCCAGTGCATGCAGGCGGGCAACCTCAAGGGGCTCAAACCCCATATCCAACCCTGTCACTTCCGCACCTTCACGCGCCATGCTTTCTGACAAAATGCCTCCACCACATCCAACATCCAATACTTTTTTACCAAAAAGGCCGTCAGCATGTTGCAGGATGTAGTTCAAACGCAGTGGATTGATACGGTGCAATGGCTTGAATTCACCTTCAAGATCCCACCAACGGGAAGCAACGGCTTCAAATTTTTCGATTTCCTGTTGATCCACATTAGCATGGGCCGGCATAGGTGAATCGGGGGTTTTTATGTTCATCAGCAATATCGCTCCTAGGAACTGCTTCACAGAAAACTGGTTCACAGAAAACTGATTCACAGAAAATGTAACAGTATTATGGGGATGTGTGACAGAAAGCTATTATACATGCCTTAATCTCGAAATACCCGCATCTGGTTTTTATAAAACTGTCAATTTGTGGTATAATTTAAGCCTTTGAATTCGGAGTATGAGGGACAGTGGCTCCATGAGCGACATTGCCAGAGAAATCACACCGGTCAATATCGAAGAAGAGCTGAAGAGCTCGTATCTGGATTATGCGATGTCCGTTATTGTTGGACGTGCACTGCCAGATGTTCGGGATGGACTGAAGCCGGTACACCGCCGCGTACTTTTCGCGATGAATGTATTGGGAAATGATTGGAATAAACCCTATAAGAAATCTGCCCGCGTTGTTGGGGATGTTATTGGTAAATACCATCCGCATGGTGACAGCGCTGTTTATGACACTATTGTTCGTCTGGCTCAACCCTTCTCCATGCGTTACATGCTGGTTGACGGTCAGGGGAACTTTGGATCAGTAGACGGCGATTCTGCGGCTGCGATGCGTTATACCGAAGTACGCATGGCGAAAATTGCCCATGAATTGCTGGCGGACTTGGAAAAAGAAACTGTCGACTTTGTGCCTAACTATGATGGCACAGAACAAATCCCCGAGGTCATGCCAACCCGTATACCCAACCTGTTGGTGAATGGCTCATCAGGGATTGCGGTAGGTATGGCAACCAACATTCCACCTCATAATTTATCTGAGGTGATTGATGGCTGTCTGGCTTATATTGATGATGAAAACATCAGTATTGAAGGCCTGATGGAATACATTCCTGGCCCTGATTTCCCGACAGCCGCCATTATCAATGGGCGTCGCGGCATTCAGGAAGCCTACCGCACAGGTCGCGGCAAAATTTATCTCCGTGCCCGCGCAGAAGTTGAAACTGATGAAAAAAATGGCCGCGAAACCATTATCGTCAGTGAAATACCTTATCAGGTCAATAAAGCCCGACTGATCGAAAAAATAGCTGAACTGGTAAAAGAGAAGCGGATTGAGGGGATCAGTGCATTACGTGACGAATCCGATAAAGATGGAATGCGCATCGTTATCGAAGTAAAACGGGATGCCGTTGGTGAAGTTGTCCTGAATAACCTGTATTCACTGACTCAGTTGCAAGTTTCATTCGGTATCAACATGGTTGCCCTGCACCAAGGACAACCCAAGTTACTTAACCTGAAAGACATTCTTTCTGCGTTTGTTTGCCATCGCCGTGAAGTTGTCACGCGCCGGACTATCTTTGAACTGAGAAAAGCCCGCGAACGTGCGCATATTCTTGAAGCACTGGCTGTTGCACTGGCTAATATCGATCCTGTCATTGAATTGATCCGCCGTGCTTCCACGCCTTCGGAGGCCAAAGCCAGTCTGATTTCTCAGCCGTGGGAATTGGGCAATGTTGCTACCATGCTGGCGCAGGCAGGTAACGATGCTGCTCGTCCTGAATGGCTGGAACCACAGTATGGCATTCGTGATGGTAAATATTACCTGACCGAACAGCAAGCACAGTCCATTTTAGATCTGCGCCTGCAAAAACTGACCGGACTAGAGCATGAAAAACTGCTTGATGAATATCGTGACCTGCTGAAAGTCATCGCGGAGCTGCTGTTCATTTTGGAAAGCCCTGAACGTTTGATGGAAGTCATTCGTGAAGAATTGCTGGCCATTAAAGAACAATATAATGATGTCCGCCGGACTGAATTGACTGAAAACTCAGCAGATATCAATATTGAAGATCTGATCAATCAAGAAGATGTTGTGGTAACACTGTCCCATCAGGGGTACGTTAAATACCAACCATTGTCCGACTACGAAGCTCAGCGTCGTGGCGGCAAAGGAAAATCAGCCGCGCGCACCAAAGAAGAAGACTTCATTGAGCGTTTGCTGGTGGCTAATACTCACGATACCATTCTCTGCTTCTCAAATAAGGGCAAGATGTACTGGATGAAAGTATACCAGTTGCCGGAAGCAAGCCGTGGTGCCCGTGGTCGTCCAATTGTCAATCTGTTGCCATTGGATCAGAACGAACGCATTACAGCCATTTTACCAGTGCGTGAATATGAAGATGGGCTGAATATCTTCATGGCAACCGCAAGCGGTATTGTTAAGAAGACTAAACTCAGCGAATTCAGCCGCCCGCGCAGTGCCGGCATCATTGCAGTGAACCTGAATGAAGGTGATGAGTTGATCGGCGTTGACCTGACAGATGGCAGCAATGAAGTTATGCTGTTCTCCGCTCAGGGCAAAGTCGTTCGTTTCCTCGAAGAAGAGGAAGAAATGCTGGAAGATGGTACTGTTCGCGTGAAAGGTGTTCGTGCGATGGGACGCACCGCAACTGGGGTTCGTGGTATCAAACTTGGAGAA
Source organism: Xenorhabdus miraniensis (assembly GCF_002632615.1). The sequence continues at coordinate 150,533 of NZ_NITZ01000003.1, read as the reverse complement.
GGCGATAAAGTTGTTTCACTGATCATTCCTCGTGGCGAAGGAGAAATCCTGACCGTCACCGAGAATGGTTACGGCAAACGTACTGCTGAAAAAGAGTACCCAACAAAATCCCGTGCTACACAAGGTGTTATTTCCATCAAGGTCAGCGAACGTAACGGTAACGTGATCGGCGCGATTCAAGTTGAACCGACTGATCAGATCATGATGATTACTAATGCAGGAACATTGGTACGAACCCGTGTTTCTGAAGTCAGCACTGTTGGTCGTAATACGCAAGGCGTCACCCTGATCCGTACATCAGAAGACGAAAAAGTGGTTGGCTTACAACGTGTAGCTGAACCTGATGACGATGATGAGGATGACAATACAGCAGCCCCTTCTGTTGAAGGGCATGCTGAGCCAGAAGATAAAGAGTAATACATTTTAATTTTATTCTTGCTGCATACCATCAATAATAGAGCAGGCACTTCGGTGTCTGCTTTTTTGCATGATATTTTGACGAAGCATTAAAGAGTCAAATGCTGCTTTGTATTCCCTGCTACACTAGTATATGCTGTGAACAGTTAATATTAATCATGTTTTTCGTCAGGCGATCTCTTGAGATATCTATCTTCTTTTCGGACGTCATTAAAGATATCCCGTTATCTTTTTCGGGTGCTCGGATTTATGTTATGGGCACTCGGCGCCTTGTTAACTAGCTTTTATTTGATAAATCTTTTCAATACAGTCAAAGCAGATATGCGACAAGAATTTAATTCTAATTTTGATGTTGCATTTGCTAATGTGCGGATCCTTTCCGGTATCTTGCGAGATATTCAAGTAATTGTGGAGAAAGAATTTTCATCAAAGAATGATAAAGATCCAACAATTACTCTACCGCAATATGACAATATTCTGCCGTACATTCCTTTGAATTCAAATTCCGATTGTGAGCTTTTACACAAAAGCTCACATAATCATTTAGAGTCATTGGATCAATCGTTATCATTTCGGAATGATAATACCTCTCCTATACATCATGTAACCCAAATTCTTTTTGTTGATGCGAAAAGCATGTGCATGGTGAAATTAGCTTATCGTGGCAACGTCGTAGACTCTGACGCAGTTAAGAAAATGATCTATGAAAGTAGCCTGAGGGTAATCAATATGAAAGATCAGGGAAGAGAACGAGCCATCTTTACGATACAACCCGACTCAAGAGCGGATGGGGGGAATTTTTATATTTTTTCACCCCTTTATATTGATGGACACATTAAAGGGATCATCATTATTGACCAATACCTTACTCTGGAATACTTTAAACAAGCGACATATAGACCTCTACATATCACTCTGTTAAACGAGTTTAAACAGCCCGAATTATTCTATCCGACAAAAAGTATCAATAAACAGACCACTATAAATTTCAATATGCAATCGACTTACTTCGGTTACGATGATAATTTTACCAGTTTGTTGCTGTTGCGACGATTATCACCCGCTTCATTATACGTTGCTTATTCAATACCAATAAAACAAATTTACATTGAACTCAAAGCCAGCCTAATTAATAGCGCCATATTGAATATTATTTCTGCAATCGCTATTACTTTTTTTGTCTGGAGGTTTGAACGTAAAATGTTTGCTCCGGCCGAAGACAATGCAATCCGCCTTGAAGAACATGAACAGTTTAACCATAAAATTGTTGCTTCGGCCCCGGTGGGAATTAGTATTTTAAGAGTCAGTGATGGTGTCAATATTCTAAGTAATGAACTGGCACATAATTACACCCGAATGCTAACCTATGAAGATCAAAAACGTATTGTCGATATCATTTGCGATAAAACCAGCAGCTATATTGATGTCGTCACCAGCGATAATAATCACCTGCAAATTAGTTTTGTACATTCACGCTATCGTAATGAAGAAGTTGCAATTTGTGTGTTGATAGATGTCAGCACCCGCGTAAAAATGGAGAAATCCTTGCAAGAAATGGCTTCAGCTGCAGAGCAAGCCAACCAGGCGAAATCGATGTTCCTTGCAACAGTTAGCCATGAATTAAGAACACCACTCTATGGTATTATTGGTAACCTAGAACTTATCCAATCTCATTCATTGCCATCAGAATCCGCACGATTGCTGGCAACAATGAATAATTCATCATCGCTATTGTTGAAAATTATCAGCGATATTCTCGACTTTTCTAAAATAGAATCCAAACAATTAAAAATTGAACCCAGGGATTTTAGTTGTCGGGAAGTAATATCACATGTAATTTCAAACTATCTTCCTCTAATTACAAAAAAAGGATTGGGGTTATATTGCTATATTGATGCGGATGTTCCTGATATCATCCGCAATGATCCTGTAAGATTACAACAAATCATCTCTAATTTATTAAACAATGCCATCAAATTCACAGCCTCTGGCTGTGTCGTTATTGAAGTTACATCAAAATATGGTTACTTATATATTAGTATCAAAGATACAGGGCTTGGTATTGAGGATAAATTACAATTTCAATTATTCGAGCCGTTTTTCCAGATCAGCGCCAATAAAGAAAGTTCTATACAAGGCACAGGGTTAGGGCTGGCTATTTGTGAAAAACTCATCAATTTGATGGATGGTGATATTGAATTCGTTTCACAAAAACATATTGGCAGTATCTTTTCCATCCGCATTCCTTTTTATGGCGTTAAGTTTTATGCAAAAGAAGTATCTAATCAACGTCATCAGCAAAAGATAGTGTTGGCTATTTGCAATGACTTCCTTGAAAGATATTTACAGAATTTACTTTCACAGAATCATTTTCAAGTCACTCTATACGACGAAGAAAAAATAGATGGCACAGAATTACTCATCAGTGATCGACCTAACGAGCCAACTATTTCGGTACATTATCAGATAGAAATATCAGAAAAACATATTGGTCCACCAGAACAAATCCGAGAAAATTATTGGCTGCATAATACTTATGAGCTGAGTGAATTGGGTAGTGTGCTGGATACTCTGCTGGCAGAACACTCTCTCGCATCAACTTTGCCTATTTCGCTGTCATCACCGCTTACTCCAACAAAAGTGATGCAAACTAACAGCAGCCTTAATACAGTAAAAGTATTAGTTGTTGATGACCATCCCATTAATCGTCATTTATTGGTCGATCAATTAACCTCAATAGGGTTTAGCGTATCCATGGCAAATGATGGCATTGATGCGATTGAGTATCTAAAAAATAATTCAACAGATATTCTTTTGACAGACGTTAATATGCCCAATATGGATGGGTATGAACTGACACAATACTTGCGAAACAGAGGCTATACCAAACCCATTATTGGTATTACTGCCAACGCATTGGCAGAAGAAAAACAACGTTGTACTAATGTGGGCATGGATAACTGTTTATCGAAACCTGTATCACTGGCAATACTAAAAGAAGTAATAATAGAATATAGTAATATTCAAAGACAAATACATTGACTCATTAAATACTATATTGGCTTGCCGAAAGGTAGAAAATCGGTAACGTCAACTACCGATTTTCTACCAGAAAAGATAACCAATTGGTTATTTACCAAAATCTTTGTCAATCGTGACAGAGGATAAATAGTTAAGTAACGCAATATCGTTATCAACTCCCAGTTTTAGCATCGCTGATTTCTTCTGGCTACTGATAGTTTTAATACTACGATTAAGTTTTTTAGCAATATCAGTAACAAGAAAACCTTCGGCAAATAAGCGCAGAACCTCACTCTCTTTAGGAGATAAACGTTTATCCCCGTAACCATTGGCATTTACTTTTTCCAGTAACTTAGAAACACTCTCAGGTGTGAATTGTTTCCCCTTCTGCAAAGCAGAAAGAGCTCTGGGCAAATCAGTTGGTGCTCCTTGTTTTAACACTATTCCCTCAATATCAAGCTCAAGTATAGCGCTTAAAATAGCCGGGTTATTGTTCATTGTAAGGACAATAACTGCCAATGTTGGGTAATGGCGTTTAATATATTTTATCAGGGTGATGCCATCACCGTATTTATCCCCAGGCATTGACAAATCCGTTATCAGAACATCTGCCTCTATATGTGGCAAGCTATTAATGAGCGTAGTTGAATTTTCAAATTCCCCCACCACATTAATCCACTCAATCTGTTCAAGAGACTTGCGGATGCCAAACAAAACAATGGGATGGTCATCGGCAATAATGACATTAAGGTTATTCATATTATTGGTTACCTTGTTGCAACAGCTTTGTGATAAAAGAATCAATGAGGCTGATGCTACTTTTGATTTCTACTTCATTATTGTCTGCTATGTGTTTTTCCAATGCCTCACATGATGACCTAAGAAACTCTAAATCTAACATAGCAAACGCACCCTTAAGGCGGTGTACCGTTTGCGAAAGTGATACCAAATCATGTCGTTCCATATCAGTATACAGTTTAGTAATATCCATAGGTACCGTCTCTATAAATAATTTCCTGTAATCACTGTTTCCCAACTGAATTTGATAATTTTTGAGAATATTGCAGATATCACTATCAATATCCCCACATGAATCAACATCTTCAGTGAGTTTGCATACTGGTTCAGAGCTATGAAAAATTTCTTCTGACTCTTCTAAACTGAAATTCTCTTCAATCAGAAACGATATTGCATTGATAACAGCATCAACAAGATTGTAATTGCACTGAACCAAACCGGGCTTCATCTGCTTGAACTCTAGTAAATTGCCCACTAATAATATAGTTGGTTTTTCCTCTTTGTACTGTTTATCCGTAAGGATAATATCGTATTCTTCCGTAATGTTCCCTTTGCTTTTATCGAAATAAGTTGCACCGTAATTACTGAGATAAGTATGGATGATTTTGCTGATCTCGGGGTTATTGATATCAATTAAGATCGTAATCCCTTCCAAAAGCTGAGGGGTTTCACCATTTTCATCATCATACTGCGATAAAGGCAGATCGATAACATAATGAGTGCCTAAACCCAACTTACTTTTAATATCAAGACTTCCTCCCATTCTTTTGCATAACTGGTTACATAAATAAAAAGCCATGCCTGAATTGGTAGAGTACTTATCTTCTGTTGATTTGTATAGGAAAGGATAATTCAAACTGGTCAAATCTTTTTCACCCAAACCAGAGCCACTATCCATGAGCTCAATTTGAATATGGTTGTCATATTTACCAGAACTATTAACGGTCAACGATATTTTTCCATAGCTGGTCGTTGTCACTGCATAGTTAAATAACAACGTGACCACTTTACTTAACGCGACTCCATCCCCAATGAATAAAGATTCACGGGATATATTAAAATGATAATAAATTCTCAGTCCCTTAGCATTCAAAGTCGGCAGAGAAATTTTCAGAATATCTTCCAAACGTGAAGACAGAGAAAATACTTCATTCGCTGGCTGCCAATCATTAAACTCCAAGCTATTGAGCAATGAAATGTTTTCGATCCATTCAGTAATATATTTGGATTTGGCTAATAACTTCTCCAGCAACTTCTGCTCATTCTCATCTTGTGATAGCTGTTTCAATTGATCAGCAATATCATTTAAGTTCTTAACCGGATGCTTTATTTCTTTATTAATATTCGAAAGCATTGACCTTCTGGCCTGAATGCTTCTCTCATATTCCTGATGAGCAAATTGTAATCGCTTATTTGCCATGACTTCCTGATCTTTGTCTTGTAGTAAAAACAGGTAAGACTCTGGTAATAAGCTGTTGCTATACATTTTCACTTCATAAATCGCCTCATCAATGGATGTTTGAATTACACCATGATGCTGTTGCGCCATGATTCTAACTTTATTCAAATCTATATGAGGCATCAACCGCTCTGCGATTTTATTACTCATTATTATTTGGTTCGCAGCAAAATCGTAAAGCACCAATCCGGTGGGAATATTAGAAATAATATCGTTATTCAAAGAGTCCTTAATTTTTAACTCATTACTCATAGAGGCATTTGGTGCAATATATCGCCGACGGATATAAAATAACCCATTTAACGAGAATAAAAAGAAAAGCAATATTGAAAGCAGAAGCCAGGAATTTCTGAACAATAAATCTACAATCAGAGTCTTCAATGGAACTTGATAAGATAATTTATATGGCACGATATTAAGGGACTGGGAGAACTCCAGCCAAAATCCGTTCCATGAAACCTCAACTTTATCTGAGTTATCAGCCTCGTGTGAGCTAATCGCATTCAGCCGAAAATTTGCTGGCAGCATATCAACCGACAAAAGATTATTGATAGGCAAATCAAAGGCAATAATGGTGGTTAATTGACCAGTTACATTAAACCCAGCTTTATAAGTATAAAAATAAATATTCTCACCGCGTAATACACTGATGGGTGATATATTCTCTTTTTCATCCAATGTGATGAACTGGTCTAACATCTCAGTGCGTCTGGCATCATAATTCAGGGTCAGATAACTGTCCTTGAACCTTATTTCCGGTTTTAAGAGTGAGTGGTTCGTTATCAATAATAAATTATTCTCCTTCCCATTAAGATAATACATCGACAAGTATTCATTGCGAGGCCCCCAGAGAATTTCCAGATAGTTAGACAATTGCTGAGCCAGTCGAATACTAAAATCGCTGTATTGACCAAAAATAATTGCATCAACGGCCTGATAGCGATTTTCTAACCAATAGACATCTGGACCTAGTTTTAGCAACGATGGTGTCTCCTGAGAGGAGATTGGTAAAGTATTAGACTGTTCAAAGATATGATTTGTGTAGTAGCGATAATCTTTAATCTGCAATCTCATCTTCTCTGTTACACTACTGATAGCATATTTTTTCTCCATCAGCCAAATATCAAAATAGTTATACCCGAATAAAAATAGAGACGTAAAAAGCAAAGTAACAAATAGCGTGTAAAAACGAGGAATAGTTGAAGGCTTGATAGGTGGTTGTTTATACATTCTTGGATTAATTGCCTTTAGTATGAATATATTTTGGTCAATGCAACATCAACCCGTAGATAAATAAGCCAGAATACCTAGTTTATACTAGCAGGTTAGCAAGTCAAAAGACCATTAAAGATCAAAGATTGAGCAATCAGTAAGAAAAAAGCCATTTTTTTTCTTTAGGGGCTAGACACATTAAATCGATATAGGCATAATCTCGCGCCATGGAAGGATGGCCGAGCGGTCGAAGGCAGCGGTCTTGAAAACCGCCGATGGGAAACCATCCTAGAGTTCGAATCTCTATCCTTCCGCCAAATTTCGCCGGCTTAGCTCAGTTGGTAGAGCAACTGACTTGTAATCAGTAGGTCACCAGTTCGATTCCGGTAGCCGGCACCATACAAGAACCCGTTATCTCCCGTAACCATCCGGTGAGATAGCGGGTTTTTACTTTTCATTTTCAGGCAATTTAACGCCCTGCTGAATACGCTTCCTTTTCATCTTTTAGGCTGCGGCTGTACTTGCTGTCTGTCTAATCACATATTTTCTATACGCTATGGAATTTACTTCCTTATTCCCCCACTACAAATTAAAGTCTGTTGGGCATAGTTGTGTCTTTTAGATAGAACAAGATTGAGGTATGAAGTTATTTTACCCACATCTGATAATAAACTAAGTGTAATTATTTATTTACATCATGTGTATCACTGATTTGACAGTCATAAGTCATTCATTTAACCTGCTAATCTTATAACTATTTTTTCAACATATTCAGAAACGAGGGTCGCGTGAAAAATCGCACTGTTGGCAGTATTTTTATCGTTGCAGGAACGACGATTGGAGCAGGGATGCTGGCAATGCCATTGGCAGCGGCAGGTGTGGGGTTCGGAACCATATTTGTTATGCTGATCGCCCTTTGGGCATTAATGAGTTATACCGCGCTCCTGCTCGTAGAAGTTTATCAATATAATAAGTTTAATACTGGATTGGGAACCATCGCAAAACGCTATCTTGGTGTTGGCGGGAAAGCATTAACGGGTTTCAGTATGCTTTTCCTGATGTATGCCCTGACAACAGCCTATATTAGTGGCGCAGGAGAATTACTGTCAGCCAGTCTTTCTTCATGGTTAGATAAGCCGATTTCTATCTCTGCTGGCATTATCATTTTTACCGTTATTGCTGGCGGGATCGTCTGTATCGGTACCCACTCCGTCGATTTAATTAACCGCTTACTGTTTACCGCCAAAATCGTTTTTCTGGTAGTTGTACTTGGTGTGATGATGCCCCATGTTGATAAAATCAACCTGATGTCCATGCCCGTTGAACAAGGGCTAATATTATCTGCCATTCCGGTCATTTTTACTTCATTCGGCTTTCACGGAAGTATACCAAGCATTGTTGCCTATATGGGGGGAGATACCAACAAGCTACGGAAGATCTTTATTATCGGCAGCGCTATTCCTCTGAGCGCCTATATCCTGTGGCAATTAGTGACTCTTGGTGCAATTTCTTCAAATACCTTTGTTGGTATTCTTGCACAGCAGTCTGGGCTCAATGGCCTGTTGGCAGCAGTCAAAGAAGTTGTCGTATCCCCCAAAATCGTCCTTGCCGTCCATCTTTTCGCAGATCTCGCACTGGCAACTTCATTCCTCGGGGTTGCTTTAGGTCTGTTTGATTACCTTGCTGACCTTCTGAAACGCAGCAATCATGCAAAAGGGCGGTTACAAACAGGATTGATAACGTTTGTTCCTCCATTGCTATGCGCGCTGTATTACCCTAATTTTGTTATGGCACTGACGTATGCTGCCGTTGCCCTTTCCATTCTGGCGCTGTTATTACCTTGCCTGCTGGTTTGGCGTAGTCGTCAGGAAAATGAGGGGGGATATCGTGTCAGGGGAGGGAAACCGGCTTTAGTCCTTGTCTTCTTGTGTGGGATTGCGGTCATTGCAATTCAAATTGGCATTGTGGCAGGAATATTGCCCAAAGTCGGATAACTTCTATCCTGTTTAAGATTATCCGCCTCAATATAGCAGAGGCGGATAATCTTGATGATACTGATTTAGAAGCTTAAACCTGCCCCAATGTAAAAACCATCAGAGACTTTATTACTACGGTTACCATTTTTTCCTTTTATATCAATGACACGATAACCTACATCAACCGTCAATGGCTTAATAAGCGTAACACGCGCTCCCCCTGCGGCCTCAGTGTAAGAGTCCACTCCCGACGTTAAGCTTGATGGAGCACCATACGCCTCACCATACAGGGACAAAGAAGGTATTACCGCCCAGCTGAGGCCAACACCACCAGCCAATGCGGCCCCATCTTTGCCCTCTTTTGGCGACAGATAGAGTGCCTTACCACCAACACTTGCCGTAAATGGCCCAACCGGTAAGCCGAAAGCGGCACCTAAACTACCAAGTTGACCATTATGGTCACTGCGAGTCCAGTTGCCATTAAAAGATAGACCCGCATTTTTATCACCAATCCCTACAGATGTACTGGTGTTGTGCTTTCCCATTTGTACATCCATGGAAATAGCGTTTGCTGCACCAGTCAAAAAGAGCAAACTGGCTGCGCTGATAGCAATAAGACCTTTCATATTTTTCTTCTCTCTTCTCAATTGGTGAATGCCAATACCACTTAAGATATTTTACTGAAATCAGAGAGACGCCTATAGATAGCGGAAGCAATGAAATCTCTAGATTTATCAAGATATGTAAACATTGCGACTATTTATTATTTGCATTATTGAAGGTAGTGATTTTTTCCGCTATCCATTGTTTAACCTGTTGGCGTGAAATTTTTATCCCGCCATCTTTTAACTGTGACGGTAACAAATAGTAAGCTACAGGGATTTGGAAAGCAGCGAGTTTATCCGAAAGCCAGCCACTCAGAGTTTCTGTCAGTTCAGGATATTTTGTTTCAATAACAGCCACAGGGCGATGACCGAATTCAACATCAGGAATGGGAACAACAAAGCTTTGTTCTATTTTTGGATGCTGATTAATGATCTTCTCAATATCTTCTGGCTGGATGCCTTCACCGCCACTGAAAAATTGGTTGTCGAGACGTCCCAGGATCCGTAACTCTCCCTGCTCAAATACGCCTCTGTCACGAGTAGAAAACCATCCTTCTTTATTTGTCAGTGGATTCAATTTCCCATCAAACCAATAACCACTTGCAATACTGTCAGCACGGATCTGTATTTCTTCATCCACCAGACGAACAGATTTTCCCGGAAGCGGATTCCCGACACCAGACAAACCATCAGCTCGTTTTACGCAGACAGTTGAAGCCATTTCGGTCAGCCCATAACCACACCAACAGCGTATGCCTAACTGTTCAGCTCGTTGGGTCAGGGTTGTTGGTATCACAGCGCCTCCCAACAGGACTTCTTTTAATGTTAATGGATGCTTAAGAGGCTGTTCCAATAAACGCCAAAGCTGAGTCGGGACAAGTGAGGCATGGGTACAACCAGATAGCGCACGCTCCAATGGATGTAAGTCCCGCACCACCAGTTTTGCCCCTTTCTGCAACCAACGCCAAAGAATTCCCTGACCGGAAACATGAAATAAGGGTAGAGAAAGTAACCAGCTATCATCTGGCTGAAAATCCATGCAGGAAAGAATACCTTGTGCGCTGGCAAGATTAGCACCGATGGAATGTACTGCGGCTTTGGGCAATCCGGACGACCCTGAGGTCAGAATCATGCTGGCGGGACGTTCAATTTTCCATGATACGGTTTCCCATAATATCGGTTGTTCGGGTATGGGTGACCGTTTTTGTTGCCAATCGAGTTCCTTGATCTGAATAACCGGAGCCTGAATAACCGGAGAAGGTAAGCCTGTAAAATCCACGCCATAAGAGATGTTGAGGTGAGGCAATAATTCTGCCAACAACCGATCGGGAAGTTGAGGATTAAGGGGCAAGACCCTTGCCCCACATTGTAAGGCGGCCAGATAACACAAAAGAAGCCCGCCACTGTTTTTTCCCCTCAGGATCACACCACTGCTTTCAGAAAGCCCCTGTTGGTGAAAACGGGTAGCAATGGCATTGATTCTCTTGGTTAATTGCTGCCAGTTTAATTGCTCATCATATAACTGAATAGCTTGCTTTTGGGGATGGATAGCCGCCCAATGCTGCCACGGCCACCGAGTCCATTCTATGACTGACATTCATGACTCCACACTGTTTCCAGCTTATCCAGCGTCACACAAGGAATTGCGCTATCAGGCCAACAACGAATGAGTTGTGATTGGATCAGATCCAATGTATCCAAACCCGGAAGTGTATCTGGCGTCAGCCAATGCGCCAGACGAGCCAACTGCGTCAAACCAAAACTGGTTTCAATACTGGAGCTAATCACTGCGTCTAAACCGAGCCGATGCGCTTCAGAGATCAACTGCCGACAGCGGGCGATACTACCTACCAATGTCGGTTTAATGATGATGGCAGAAACACCTTCTTGTGCCTCCACGATGAAATTGTCTTCCCGTACACTTTCATCCCATGCAATAGCGATACCGGTTTCACGGGCAAACGCCAAAGATTCTTCACGGGTTTTGCAAGGCTCTTCAAGGAAAGCAATCCTCTGACGATAATCGGGATTGACATATTTAGCGAAACCCTCTGCTTTGGCCGGTGTCCAACTGCGATTAGCATCCAGCCGTAGCTGAAGTTCGGGAACCGCTTCCAGCATCACATTCACTACCATGCCATCGCGTACCGCTTCATATAAGCCAACCTTGATTTTGGCAATCTTTTGACCTGCCATATTTCCCAGTCGTAGAATCACATCGTCGGGATCGCCTGTGCATAACGGCGCCTTACGATAATCGGCTTCCTCTGGCAATTCTCCCCGCAATTCAGCTAATGCACAACTGAGACCAAAAGCAACGGATGGAAGTACGCTTTCTTCTGGCTGCGCACTTTGGCTCTGGTTCAGGCACCGATTCAGGCACCATTGTTGCAACCATTCTACGACAGCGGTTTTCGCCTGTTCGAGGGTTTCATGGCTAAATTCTGGTAACGGGGATATTTCCCCCCAACCATCCCGCCCGTTTTCCTGTAAATGAACCAGAAATCCATCACGGGTCTTTAGGCGTTGATAACGCAAGATAACACCTGCCTCCATTGGCAGGCTGAATCGATATAAAGTCGCTTTACGCATTATGGATTACGCTTGAATTTACCAAAATCAGGGTGGCGTTTTTCGTTGAAGGCATTGCGCCCTTCCTGCCCTTCTTCTGTCATGTAGAACAACATGGTGGCGTTCCCCGCCAATTCCTGCAAACCAGCCTGACCATCACAATCGGCATTCAGTGCCGCTTTCAGGCAACGCAATGCCATTGGGCTGTTTTCAAGCATTTCACGGCACCAGCGCACTGTCTCTTTTTCCAACTCGGCATAAGGCACAACCGTGTTAACCAGCCCCATATTTAATGCTTCCTCGGCATTGTACTGACGGCAAAGGAACCAAATTTCGCGGGCTTTTTTCTGGCCTACGATCCGCGCCATATAAGAGGCGCCCCAACCGCCATCAAAGGAGCCGACTTTAGGGCCGGTTTGGCCGAAAATGGCATTATCCGCTGCAATAGTCAGGTCACACATCAAATGCAGCACATGCCCACCGCCAATGGCATAACCTGCGACCATAGCAACAACCGGTTTTGGACAGGTACGGATTTGGCGCTGAAAATCCAATACGTTCAGGTGATGAACTCCGCTGTCATCTTGATAACCACCGTAATCACCGCGAATTTTCTGATCCCCTCCGGCACAAAAAGCCTTTTCTCCCATTCCCGTCAGAATGATAGTGCCAATTTCCTCATCATAACGGGCATCTGCCAGCGCCTGCATCATCTCTTTGACAGTCAGAGGACGGAACGCATTGCGTACCTGCGGGCGATTAATTGTAATCTTAGCAATCCCATCTGTAGATTTATGGTAGAGAATATCTTCAAGCCCTTGAGAACAATCTCGCCATTCAACCGGAGCGTATAGTTTTTCTTCGCTTGGATAACGCATTATTGAATTTCCTTAACCAAAGAGTGATAAAAAATGGTTCACTGCGGCAGAAAAAGCCGCAGGGTTGCCATAATGGGCATTATGTCCAACCTGTGGGATGATTTTTACTGGCAATGTATATTGTCTGGCTATGCTCTGAAATTTATGATCATTTTCCCCACACAAATAGGAGAAAGGTATTGTCATTTGCTGTAAATCAGGAATCAAGTAAGGTTGAACACCCAAAGAAGTATTTTCCAGCATGTCAGCAATGTTTTTTCCTCTGTTTTTACTGCGACGATGAATAAGTTGCTTACGTTGTGCCACCGTTAAATCAGCGAATACGGGTTGTTGATACCAATCCGCCAAGACAGCCTCTATCGGTTCCTGACGAAAACGTTGTGCCCAATACTGATCATGCTGTAACCTCACATCGCGATCTTTTTGGGAAAGTAATCCGGGGTTTCCCCCTTCCACCAGCAATCCCCTCAACCCGTTATGGTTACCGTGAGTCGCATGATACATAGCAATACGTCCTCCCAACGAGTAACCTATCAGGCAATAATCATCAATCTGATACTCAGATAAGGTTGCACTCAGCAATTCCTCCATCTCAGTAAAACCTCCCGCCACCGTAATACCGGCAGAATGACCGTGGCCCGGTAGATCAATAATCAATGAAGGATAGTGCTCACAAGCATCCACTGTAGGTAACCAATCGTCACCTTTACCCAATAGACCATGCAACCAAACCAACCATGTTCCCTGATTATCTGAATGAAACGTCTGACAATTCAGTTTCACAGCATAGCCACCTGTTCCAGCAGCGCTTGTAAATTCAGCGCTCCATCACTACCCGCGACTTTTAATTCAATCAATGTTGTTCCTTCACTCTCCCATGCCTGCTTAGCGTATTGCTTTAATTCCGACCAATTTTCTGGCGCAGCATAGTTCAGGCCAAACATGGCAGCAGCATGGTCAAAATTAACATTTTGCGGCATACAATAGAAACGCTGGTGTTCTTCCTGTGGTGTTGGTAGCAATGAAAAAATCTGCCCGCCATTATTATTCACGATAATTAACAGCATGGGAGCGGAAAGATGGCGCAATAAGGCCAGGCTATTCAGATCATAGAGAGCGGAAAGATCGCCGACAATTGCCAGTGTCGGTTTGTTGGCCGCCCGTTGTACCCCTGCTGCGGTCGCGATTAACCCATCAATCCCACTTGCACCACGGTTACTGTAAACAGGGTAACCCGCTGGTAGCTGCCCCAGGGCATCAATCAAGCGGACAACCAAACTATTGCCGACAAATAATTGTCCCTGCTCCGGTAATAATTGATGCAGTTGATGCGCCACTGCCGCCTCACTGAATTTTCCTGCTAATTTTGTTTCAACACATTTAAGCGCTTTTTTTGACCATAAATTTAATTCATCAGCCCAAGGTGTTCGGCAATATGCCGGATGCTCCCGCAACCAATCAGCCACGTGGCAATTAAATTTACGGCCTTGGTGATTTGCCGGATCAAGCCGGCCTGCGACCGGATCAACAATCCAATACTGTTCCGGTTGGCAGTGACTCTGCCATTGCAACAGCCGTTTTCCTGTCAGGCTGGCACCAAATTGAATCACCAATTGCCCCTGAGACAAAATCTCCTGTGCTCGTTGATGATTCAACCACAAATCAGCGCACGGTAAAGGTTGCCCTGTTTGAGACAGCACATCGCCAATCAATGGCCAGCCCATTTCTTTTGCCCACTGTGCGACAAATTCGCCCTCTTCAGCGCTCATCCTGCCAGCCAGTATAATTCCTTTCTTTTGTCGCCAGTGATCCCAATCTGCTACCTGTGCTGTAGTAAGCATCTCTGTCTGGGTCAGCCAAGGTTCATGTCCCTGCCACCATTTCCCCAATGTTTGCTGCCAATCCTGATATGCCGTCATATCATTACCATACAAGGGTTCAGCAAACGGGCAATTAATATGCAGTACCCCTTGTTTCAGATTTGACATCCCATTATCGATGGCAGAAACCAGCCAATTGGCGGGAATTTCTGTAGTTGGGCGTGGCAATGCAAGGGTTTGGTCAGGATAGGAAGCAAAAATGCCTATCTGACGAATCGCCTGATTCGCGCCACAATCGATCAATTCTGGCGGTCGATCCGCAGTGAGAAACACCAATCGTTCTCCCGTCAATCCAGCTTCAATCAAGGAAGGATACAAATTAGCCACCGCTGTTCCCGATGTGACAATCACGGCTACGGGTTCTTTACTTGCTTTTGCTAATCCCAAAGCCAAATGCCCCAACCCACGTTCATCGAAATGCGTATGGTGGATCAACTTATGATTTTTTGCAGCGGCCAATGTCAATGGTGTTGAACGGGAACCAGGGGCGATACAAACATGACGTAATCCGTGGCGGGTCAATGCTTCCAATAAAAGTTCCGCCCAACGGCGGTTCAGTGCGCTGTTTGACATATGATGCTCAAGAACGTCTTTTCAAAAAATGTAATAATTAAAAGATATTATATAAGTATTCTTTAATACTAATGCCTGTAAAAACGATTTCCTTATCTTAGTTCAAGGAATTGTCATTTAGCTGGCAACAGGGAAAGAGATTTCCGCATTAAAAGTGCAATTGCGTAACAAAAAAGATAAAGCCAGCCATAAAAAAATTATGACTGGTTTTCTGATTGGGAAGATTTAAGGGTAGACGAGATTCAATGTTGCAGTTGCATTGGCCTTACCAGCCGTAATGTGATTATCGGTCTGGATATAACGCGCCTTGAAAGGAATAGAGTAAATTCCATTCATACTGTTACCTAATTTGACTGATGTGTTGAATACGATAGGTTGATCCTGATACAAAACCTGAAGGCCAATCCCACTCGCTGAGTTTCTGTCGTGGTCAAGTCCCAAAACATCACCCGCCTTGCCCTGAATAATCGGGCTCCAGACCAATTCAATAGGGACATTGGCATTGCATGCCAAATCGATATCAAAATGACGTTCTCCCGCCGTGCTGTTAATCCCTGAAAACTGTGAGCTTCCTATCTTGCCCATTGAAATACGAATATTCTTTTCTTGCAGAGAACAAGCGGGCGTAATAAAGCGTATTTTACTGAGAGAATAGGAATATATCGCTGTTCCTGCCAGACGTGCCGTGATCACACCATTTTTTATCATGCCAGAACCCGTTTCAGATTTTGTTTTCACAAACTCTATCTTGGTTTCATTCGGTTGGTCATTGAACCTGATTCCTATACCGGGTACGCCCGAATCATGAATACCCCCGCTGATACTCGTCAAGCTAAAGGGATATCCCGTGAACTCCCATTCTATCTTCTCCGAGTTATCACAATGGAATTCACTCCTGTTCACTTGCCTGACGGGATAAGCGCCAATGACCTCACCAATCCTAATTTCCCGGTTCACCAGGAATTGGCCTTCACTGATGGGAATACTTTCAGCCACAGGTTTAATGTCAAAACGACAGGAATTTGCGTGACTGTAAGCATTAGTTGACAGAATTATCAGCATACTGCTGACTGCCAATAGCAACCGATATTTTTTATGGGTGAATATTTTATAAGTTAATGTTTTATAGGTGAATGTTTTATGGGTGATAAGCATAGATAAGCCTGATCCTACTCGCAATTCATGTTCAAGGTGTACACGCCAGATTGGGGTCTTTCTTTCGGCAAAGTGTAATTGACCGTACAGATTTTGGTATCCAACACGCCCCATTTGACCCGTAACCTGCCACTATCCGGCAGTGCCGTGAGATAAACCTGCCCTTCATTGCTGACAATCGCGCTATTGTCTTCACCACCTTCATTTGATTTTCCCAGAGTGGCCTTAGCACCAAAAGGTACTGGCCTGCCACGATAAGTCAGGTACATCAATGCCCTATTTCCCATTCGTGTCTGAAAGCGGGCGAGCACAAGAGCGCCTTTTGTTGGCACGACAGATTGTGTATTCACATCAATATCAACATCATCGGCAAATGAGTGTGGTTCCAGTGCGACCCGGTTTTTACGATAACTACTCACATACGGTACAATCGCATAACCATTCCAGTCGGTGGCTACCGCAGTATTGTTAGTAACTTTGATGCCTTTTGCCCCTTCTGCCTGAACCAATACCGCAGCATCACCGAATTCTTGCGATAGGGTCACCCCATAAGGGTGAACGACAATGCCCCCATGAATGCCGTAGTTTAGCTGTTTGCTATCATATTGCTGCTTGTTAGCATATTGATAATTATAGCCAGCATTAATCCGGCCATAAGCTCCCTTATATTCCCCATGAATATTGCCACTTCCGCCTTCTCCTTTATTGATATGGCTCTGTTGCAAACTGTAAAACAAGTTATTATCTTCAAGCGCTGCCCCATTCAGGCTGACTTGCTGGGAAACACGGTCATTCCTGTTGAGATTGACGCTATAATTAGCCCAGCTGTTTTTCAGCCAACGATCAAGAGGCACATGGATACTGAATGCGAATATTTGATCACGTTCATCAGCATGTGGCCGCAAGCTATAAGAATAATTCAGCCCATAATTGATCCCTTGATGACTAACGTAATAAGCCGCATTCAGTGAACGCTCACGACCATTTTGTTGCCAATAATCCTGCTGCAACGCCATAACATAAATCTCACCCAAATGGCCTAATGTTTGGTTAAATTGCAGCTGCAACTTACTTCTGGGATTAAAACGCGCAGACAATCGGCGGGCATCCCCAAAGCGATTAGCATCAGCAAAATCATAAAACCCTTCCGTTGAATAGCGATAACTCGTCAACGTCAAATGTGTCCCGGTCAGTGAAAAATCTTTCTCATACCGCAAGCGATAAGATTTCCCGGTGGACTGTTTGCCGGATGCCAATTCAGCTTTGGCATGGGTAATATCAAAAGAAACCGCCCCGATATTTCCCAAATCCACACCAGAACCTAACAAAGCCGATTGATAATCAGGGGATAAAATAGTACCACCGTAAGCCGTGAGCCTATTGTGAAGGCCATAGGTCAACGTACCCTGAGAAAAATGAGGTTTGCGGCTGTGACGACCGGCAGAGCGATAGCGTCCCATTGCCAGTGAATACCTGACGTTCCCTTCCCGTAACATAATAGGTGCAGTTGTAATTGCCTGAATAAACTTACGCTCCCGACCATCAGCTTCTTTGATGATAACGTCCAGATCACCACTGGAAACGGTTGGATAGAGATCGCTAATTTCAAATGCTCCAGAAGGGACATAGGTCTGGTAAATGACATAACCATTTTGTTTAACCGTCACTTGCGCATTACTTTGCGCAATACCCCGTATAATAGGAGCAAAACCTCTCTGGCTATCCGGCAACATATTCTCATCAGACGTAAGTAAAAAACCACGAAACTCAACATTATCAAACAGATCACCAGAGGTGAAACTATCACCCATCGTCAATTGCCCTTTAAGAGGATGAATATCACGCTGCAAATATGTGCTGAGGCTTTTCCAGCTCTGGTTTGGATCAGAATAAGTCGAATTATTACGTAAACGCCAGGCTCCCCAATTAATTCCTGATCTTAAATTCAGATAATTATTCTGTGCTGAATTGCGTTGACCCTGCCAACTTGTAGAACCACTATAACTGTAATTAATCAACAACGTAGTTAACCCCTGATCCCACAATTCAGGGGAAACATAATCTCTGTAGCGATAATTCAATGCTGCCTGGGGAATACTGATATTCAACCTCTGTCGATTAAAATCAAAATCTGTACTGGCCGACGGAATGTATTTACCGATATCTGTAATCACTGTATCCGGGGATAACTCAGCTAATTCAGGGAAAGAATCAACCTTAATTCCCATGTCCTTCCATTGCCTGAGTGTGATTTTTGGTTGTAGCCTGCCATCTTGTAAAATAAAATCAATATGTTCTTCACTTACCTCTTTTTTATTCAGAAAGATATTCACCCAATAAATACCAGATGGCTGGAAACCAGATTGGAAAACTGAGAGATCAACATCATCAGGCAAGTTTCCACCAATTTTCAGAGCATGGATATTAAATTTATGTTCTGCATACGCAGTGAAATAACAAAGAAAATTCCCGGCTATTACCAACATGAAAAGTAAAAATTTACCCTTCCTGCCACAATATAATATTCTCGCAGGATTACGATTAATATTCTTTGACATATTTTATTTTCTAACAATATGAAGAGGTCATTAACAAACTAAAGATCAGCAAACTCAGCCTGCGTTATGCCGCCATAATCATTGATAACTTTCCAGCTCACTTTTTTGGCATTTTTGAATGACAAAGGCCAACTTGATTGGCTGAACGGCTTAATCATGCCTGCATGCTTGATATCATGGTTATCCACATTAAGAGATGAAAGAGAGATAAAATAAGGGGTCGGATTTTCGGCCAATAATAAGCCATTTTCTTGCCTGAATTTTATTTCTTTATAGGCAGTTGCTGCCTTTTCTTTCAGTTCTGCGGGGCGATAAAACAGCTTTAAACGTGAGTTAACGACAATCTGCAACTGGTTTACGGTTGGATCGGAGCTTTTCGTTTCGGGAATAGACGTTTCAGGAATAGACTTAATATTAAGCCAAAATACAGATTCCCTATCCATCGGCAATTGATTGCCAACTTTGACAATACGTAAAATATTTTCATTATTTGCCGGAAGTTGAAATAGAGGCGGTGTCACAACAAAAGGAGTTTTTGTTTTATCATTCTCATCTTGTATCCAGCTTTGAATGAGATAAGCAGCTTCTTTTTCAGGGTTATTAATAGAAATAGAAACTTCTTTTTTATCACTTAAATAAACAATGCGGGTTCCACCAACAATGACGCCTGCCATTGCAACATTATAACCAGAAACATTACAACCAAGAAAATATAAAAAAACATAAAAAAACAAACGATAACACGACACGGTCTTTTCTCCGCCCAATCATGATTAGTCATATTCAATTAAATAACCGAGCATCCTTGCTAGGTTTTTATACTCTTCATTTTCCAGGTTGCAGATTCATTGACAGTTCCGCGACTTGAAATATTGTGGATAAATAATATTAAGAATATCGGACTATTAATTATAAACTACGGTAAAGTTAGTCACTGCATTAGCAGATCCCGGGCCTACTTTTTCTTTAGTAGCAACATACTTAGCAATAAATCTTAATTCTTGATCAGCGCCTTTATGAAGGAGATTTTGCTCAGAAGCTCCCGCAACAGAAACACGAGCTTGAGTATCAGCTTCATAAATACCAATAGCGACACCCGTTGCAGCGTTATCTACTTTAGTCAAAGATAACAGATCCCTGTTATCACTATCACTTGGGCCATCAAACTTAATAGTGACATTCTTTTCTTTCATATCTGCCGGACAATCAACCAATTTAATCTGGAAGCTTGTTGGTGCAGCAGTGTCATTTACCTTTTTAAAGGCATCTGCACTAACGACGCCCATCTCAACAGTTTGATCAGCAGAATCACCATGAACCTTACAAGCATTCTGTATTACTTCTCCTTCAAATTTAATTGTCCCATTAGCTGCATTTGCGGTTGCAGCAAATAATGAAGATACAAAAAGAGAAGAAATAAGCAGCTTAGATTTCATTTAAATTAAACCCCATTAGTCAATATACAAAAAAATCCCCTCGACTGATTACAGACGATATGGAAATAAGTTCACTTACTTGATAGACCGTTTCAATGCGATACATCACGCATCTACAGCAATTGTCTTGTATCCAAATAAAACAGGCTTTACCCCCTTACGTGGCCTTGTAAGGTTTGTTCGCACATTTTGGATAAGACGAGATCATAATAGCGGTTATCTGATATAGATCAACATAATAAACTAAATTGCATATTGATTCGGAGTTTTATTCTGTAATTTTCCCAAATGTTTACTAATTGACATTATATATAGATGAAATTAATGAATATCATGCTAAAAATTAAGAAATTAAAAAATAATATATAATTAGCAAACTAATAATTATTATCATTCTATCGATTTTGACTATGATTTATTTTTCAAGCCGGAATAATTTACATAGTTATATTTAACACATATTACAAAATACCTTCAAAATTAATTTGTTCCTTTTAATTCAACCAAGTATTAACAAGAAGAAAGAACTCTATACATAAAAACAAACCAATTATTTGATTTAAAAATCATCAGAAAAATATTTTCTGGATGATTGGATATCAAATAATTCATTTCTTAATTGATTAAATCAGTGATTGCAATAACGCTGGAAACCAAATTCTTTTGCTAAGAATCTGGCTCCGTTTGATTAAAATAAATCCAAGATTTGTCGATGTGCACGATGGATTTCAATTGACCAACAATGTACGTAATCCAGCGGCCTTGTTTTCTATTTCGATCCATTCCTGTTCCGGATCAGAACCAGCAACAATACCCGCACCTGCATATAACGACAGCAGATTGTCATAAATATGCGCGCAACGTAACGAAACGGCAAATTCACTCTGTTCCAGACATAAATATCCCGCAGATCCAGCGTACCAGCCACGATTGAAAGGTTCATTGTCTGACAGAAATTGCCGGGCTGCTTCACGGGGTAAACCTGCAACCGCGGCTGTTGGCTGCAAACGACGCAGGCAATCACTATCACATACATGGCTCAATACGCCACGAATGTGCCTGCGCAGATGTTGGACTTTTCTTAAGCGGATCACATCAGGCGGAGTGACATCCACTAAAGCAACGCCGCCTTGCAGGCGCTGACAAATATCATCAACAACAATCAAATTTTCGTGCTGGTTTTTTTTATCTTCCAATAACCATTGCGCCAATTTAGCGGCTTCCTGATCATCTTCAGAATTTGCAACGGTCCCTGCCAATGCTTCGGTACAAAACTGCAATTGATTTCGGTAGTAGAGCCGCTCAGGTGTCGAAGCAAGAAAAGCATGGTTGGCACTAAATGCAAGCATGAAATGATAACAACGATGGTTTACTCCACGACTGGCAGCCATGAATTGTGCTGCCTGCAATGGAGAATTTAACGTCAGTTCAGTTTTTCGTGCAATGACCACTTTTTCCATTTTACTCTTGGTGATGGCCTCCAGTGCCTGTTTCAACAGAATATTCCACTGCTCACTTTCAGGCACATGTTTTGCCTTTAAAATGGTCGTTTGTAGCGGCAGGAAAGGTTGGTGCGGAAGAAGTTGGCGGAGAAACCGGCAGGCATTTTTAATATCGGCTCTTCCATCAACATTAATGTATAACCGATTTTCACCGCGATGGCGACGCAATTCCAGCCTCGGCAAAAACAGATAGCTTTCTCCACCAGCGATATTTTCGTGGTGATCCTGATTTTCGCACTTACCCTGCCATACATTGTCATGACAAAAATAACTATGGTGACAATGTTCAGAATCCATCTTATCCCACGCATTCAGCCCCCACAGCCGCATTTGCGAAACTGGGTGATATTGCTGTAGAAATTTTTCGGCACCAGCAATATTGCTGAACGAACGAATTTTCCCACATGCGACAACCTCTTCATGACCATCCCGGTGTTGCCAATAAAACTGCGGATAATGGGGCTGGACAGAGAGCCATGCCAGCCAGTGAACGCTACTGCCAGCCGGCAATGTGAAGGAAAATGATTGAATGCCAGTTTCACTAACATTTCCGGCATTAAGATATTCGCATACACCCGCGATGACATCAGCAGTTTGATTCACACCTTTCCCCATTAACGACATGATAAAAAAAGAATTATACGAACCATCAAAAATTATGAAAGCACTTATCGTTTATGAGGTTTTTTTAACCACCTTCGCCCTACCTAACCCATGCAGAAGTGGCAAAAAGTCTTACTTTGAAACAAAAATTATTAGATGTCTTAAGACAAAGCAAAGTTTCCAGTATCACTTATGACAATCATGGACATATAATAGGTATCAATGAAAAACCATCAACATAGAGATAGCAATCTATTAATAACCAAAGATATTATACCTTTTAGTTATTAAATTAATGCCAAATGCAGTATTTGGTTAGCAATAGATTTCACAGCCTGTCTCAACTGGTGTTACTAATACCATGATGGGACAGGCTGTTACTTTATTAATATTCTCAACACTATTATTTAGACTATATGAAAGGCAAATACTGGAACTCGTTATGCAAATGATTGAAAGGACTCATCATCTTTGTAAGCGTATTGTTTTTAGACGTATTTTTTTTAGACGACGTATTGTTTTTAAACATTGTGTTTCCAGATTATTTCTACGGGTGCTGACGACCTTGTTCTTAATTAACGTAATATATAATTCAGTCGCAATGGCTATGCCTGAGGTCAATGAGAAAATCAACGAAAATGTTGCGCGGGTAGTTTCTGGAATCATCAGCTATACACACTGGCCTGCTACACCGACGACGCTGCATTTATGTCTGGTTCCCCCATCCAATTACATTAACGTGTTAACTCACATTAATATGATTTCTGATTACACCGAATTACAAATAGAAACACTGAATTTCAACGTAGGACAATTAATAGAAAAATGTGACATTATTTATTATGGTCTGGTCGATCCGAAGCTTCAACAACAAGTGATTAGCAAGAAAAATGACAAACCCCTGCTTACGATTGCTGAAAATAACCCACACTGTGAAATCGGTAGCGCATTTTGCCTCAATATAACCAGTACTCAGGCAACATTCGGCCTTAACCTTGATATTCTGGCGCGCAGCGGAGTGCGCATAAATCCGAATGTCCTGCAATTGGCGCGTAAGGTGGAATAATCGGTATGAAAAAGCGCTATTCACTGATGTCATCACGTCCTACCTTACGCCAGGCTTTTCACAGGATCCACCTGACCATTACATTCATCATATTGTCGGTCGTGGGATTATTCCTGTCTTTATTGGCACTGCTTGCCATGCAAAAATATGCCGAAAACAACCTGAAACTGATCGCCACAACCATCGCTCATACAACACAAGCTGCCGTGGTTTTTCAGGATAAAACTGCCGCAACAGAAATATTAGAAATGATAGCGGTTCATAATGGTTTTACCGAGGCCAAGATTTTTGATGCCAAACAGCAAGTATTGGCCAGTTGGCAAGCAGATCAGGAATCCAGCACGGGTAATTTTAAAATGTTGGTCGAACGTTGGCTTTTTCCTGAACCTCTTATCCTGCCAATCTATCATCATCAACAAAAAGTAGGATCAATCTGGTTAGTTGGTAACAGCGACCATATCATCCAATTTATTTATCAGGCATTGTTGGTGCTGTTCGCCTGTCTATTGTTCAGTGCCGTGATTTCCCTTTACCTCTCCTTACGCATGCACGATGGTATTGTCAGGGCATTGCAGAATATTATCCTCGTCGCCCATGACGTTCGTCAGCGGAGAGCGTTTTCACAGCGAGTGCCTTCTGCCCACATTGCTGAACTGCATGAATTAAGTCAGGTTTTTAACCACCTGCTCGAAGAATTAGAAGAGTGGCAACACCATTTACAAACAGAAAAATCGGTTTTAACCTGGCAGGCACAACATGATTCCCTGACCGGCTTACCAAACCGGGCCACCTTTGAACGCGTACTTTCAACCGTCATGAATGATAAGTTCATGCGCGAAAGTGCAGCAATCTTGTTTATCGATGGCAACAGACTTAAATATGTCAACGATATCTATGGGCATGCAGCCGGTGATCACGTTCTTGTCACTATCGCAGCCACTTTAAAAAGAAGGGTAAGGAAAACAGATACCGTCGCCCGACTTGGCGGGGATGAGTTCGCTATCTTATTGCCTTCCGCTGATTTGAAAGATGCAGAACGCGTTGCAAAAAATATCATTCATGCCATGGACACCCCCATCCTTCTCCCTAACGGCCAACACCTACGAATCACTCTCAGTATTGGTATTGCCTTATCCAACGGTGAGTTAACAGCGGAACAACTTTTGTCAGAAGCTGATGCAGCTATGTACCACATTAAACAACGAGGCGGCGGCTGGTACGCCGCTGATACAGCACGATGAAGGCTGGTTATTTGGCATGTCAGAAAAAGTATTATGTGGTAACAACCAATTTCATTTGCGCCCAGAAGGCAGAAACACAACTAAATCAACTCAAAAACTATTCTGTCGATTATTTATAGGGGTACTATTTTGACCGTCCGATGCCGTTGGAAGAGTTTGTCAGGAAATGGCTATAACGGGGGTTTCTCCTGCAAAAACAATCTTCCAATACTTTCAGATTTCAAAATACGGTTATTATAGTGACAATTTTTAGCGATTTATCGTCATTATTGATATTATTGTGTCAAATTTTTAGATCCAACCATTTCTGCTCCATATGCTGAGCAATGGTCGTCGCTAATGATTTATCAATTCCCAAATCATTGGCAATCGATTGAAAACGACGGGTTTCGTCATAAATTTCTTCTAGCATATTCAATAAAGGTGTAATGCTGGAGAACCCCGCCTGACCGGCTAATTGCTCCAACGCTATGGAGGTAATCACTTTGCTATTGCCATTAAATGAGGTCATATGTTCGTTATAAGGTGATGGCATATATACCACATCATAGAATGGGGAAAGCTGCCAGTTATCAGCATCATCAGCCAAATAAGCAAAATTTTTAGCGTGATCATCCTGATTAACAGTTAGATAGTTAAACAAAGCCCGCTTCACCAATTTTTGAGCTTCTTTTACACCACACAAGTGTCTTGTGGCTTTGACCAAATCAATATAATCCAAGGAAGGTTCTCTAAATGGCGCATCCAACAACCCACAAGCAGAAATCATATGGTAGCGGCCTTGTACCGAACAATCAAACCGCGTTTGCTGTAGCCAGAAACGCCCATTTTTCGCCTCCACTAACTCAAAATCAGGCACTTCAATCCCAACATTTCTGGCCATTGTCATATAGGCGTATTCAACGAGGCTTTCAGAATGCTTCAAAGAAAATCGATCAGACGTCAATTTAATAATCAGTTTTTCACCGATAGCATCAGCACGGGTTGAGAATCGCCCATCAGCACATTTTGTCACATTGAGTTTGGGGCGAGCACCACCAGAGCCACTGGCATCCATCAGAGAGTTGAGAAAATCAGATTGTGTGCCTTCAAATTCTTTAACTGCTTCTTTACCAAGCGTAATGAGATCGATATCTCGCTTATTAGTATCGGTAAAAGGCATTACAGGCTCATAGTAGAGCGCGCCAGAACATCGCTCACCAATATAAGCAAGCCGTTCTAAGGCTGTCACCATTTTGGGATTGTAGCCATTTGCGCGAAACATACGATCCATTAAATACAGCCCCCAACCATCAGGCAGACTGTCACCGAAAACCCCGTGTAATCCGTAATGAGGTTCTTTAGGCGCTTTTTGTAAAGAAGTATCCGCTTTAATCAGAAAAGGAGAAAGTGATTTCGGATGAGTTACAAGATATGAATCATCATACTGAAAATAAACCCCCTCTTTATTCTCCGCCAATTGGCCTACAAATACACTGCTTCCATCAGAAAATCTTCTTTTAACATTCAGCGAAGTATTAAGCATTTTTCAATACCTCAGCAATCGTGGTGGGTTCTCGCTTACGCTCTTTAGTGAGTTCATGGAGTGGCTGTAACTCACCCATTGCTTCCAATAACATAAGAAACTGCCGTAATGAGATATTACCTGTACGCTCAAATTTCCGAATGGTGCTATAGGGTACGCCGGAACGCTTAGCTAAGTCTTCGACGGACATTTTTTGTTGTTTACGTTGCCGCTTGATAAAATCTTTTAATTCATGCTGCACATCATAGGCAGTATAGAGAGAAAACATGAGAATAGCCTCTGTTACTATTATGACAATAATATAGTAAATTCACGATAAAATTGCCACTATAGTAACTTTTTTATATCAGGCTTAAGCTTACGAAAATAAAACTAACTATCCAAATCCTGAATGGTATGAAAAATCAAATATAACACGCTGTTTTATTAGAAGTTAATAAATTACCGTGTTTATTCAACATGATTGGCAATTTATGTAAAAACACATAACCATCATGTTGAAATTCAATCATAATTTTATTGGAAGAAGATATGAAAAAAGTATCGCCATCAAAAAAACAACTCAAATTTAACTTTAAGTAATTCCCAACAAAATCATCAATATGATTAGTATCCATTAGATAGACTTGGTCTTTTGTATAGGAATCTTCATTGACGATAAAAATATCACCGGAAAGGTATTTCCTGAAATTGATTAGATCCAGTATTTCTGAATCCTCCATCTTATCCCAATTGTCTATCTTGCTCAAAAATTCAAACCTGCTTTCTTGTGCAAGCCCGACGTAATTTAGTAATATCAATTCTCCACCAATAATAGGATGTAATATCAAATCAGCTTTATCCATTGTATATTTTTTATAGCTTCCCATACTACTTACCTTTGGCTTTTCCAATATATTAATTAACAATACATAAAATAATCTGACCTTTCCACCTTATTTAAAGGCATTTTTGGCTTTATTTAAACGCATAGAATCAGCGCTTCAAGAATAATCAAAATTCTTTCACCAAATAATATCATCTTACTATTTAAAAATAAGAAAGATATTATACTAACAAATGCAATAAAATTTACCTAACAGCTTCATCGGTTAAGTAATACCTTGGATTATATGGGCTATGGATATATTTAATTCTGGAATGACCATCCCGATTCGATTTCCTATACATATTATCAATTAGACTATCAATGAGTTGAGGAAGAGGGGATTTATAATCCTTACAGACTGCGACATTAACCCAAGATTATTATCGTGACAATTAAAATTACAAATATTTATAAATAAGTTTTCGAAATAGTAAATAACGTGAAGAGAACTCAGTCCAATTTTAGGATTCAGGCTATGGACGCCATTTATTTCTACAGTTCTAAATAAGAGATAGAATATGTAAAAAACACTAATGATAATTATAAAAATAATAATTTTCGCTTAGTGCTTTTTATCATTTTTGCCCTTCCACCACTACCCTTGACACAAATTTATCACCAGAAATTTCAAGTGACGTCAAAGTGGGGTAAGTAGAGGCTATTAAATTGAATTACTTAACTTTCATAACTATCAGGAATGGAATGTATAAGACCGGCATGACAAGGACAAGTCGTCCGACTATCCAACGTTCCCGCCAATTTTGTTCCTTTATCCAGAAAAGAAGCAACACCTCCGACAATGGCATAATTTCCTGAGTACCTGCCACAAGTCACAGTAGAACCTTCAATAGCTGCTTGTTTTCCATAAAATTTAATGTTGCCGGTTCCAGTAAGAATTGCACCGCCACACGTTGTTTTATCACCAACTGTCAGAAAATTTCCTTTTGCCATATTATTCCCTTCATTTTGATGTTTATTTAAAATAAGTCAGAATATTCTGACTCAGTTTTTTCCATCCTGAATCATTTTTCCTCTATCTATGCTTACCCGACTTCATCAATCAATAAGCCATTGTCATCACTGAAACTTTCACTGACTTTTCACTACAATATTTTCTGCCAGTGATGTGTGGCTGACAGCATATTTCGACTGCCATGCTTTGGGGCTGATCAAATAATGTTGCCGGAAATGCTTGGAAAAATGACTTGGGCTAGAATAACCCACTGCGACAGCGACTTCAATGACACTCATTCCTTTCTTCAATAAATCTTCAGCCGTAGTTATACAAACGTTTTCCAGATATTGGTGGAAAGTACGGAAAACAATGGCACGAAATCCCCCTTTTAATTTCCGCTCATTCAAACCCGCTACATTATGAAATATGTTCGCTCTTATTCCAGTAAAAAAGATTAAAAATCTATTGGGATAAGTTGTCATAACACGTCAGGAAAACCAGAAGTATCTCTGGTTTTCCTGACAAACAGAATTAAAAAACAGGATATTTTCCCGAAATTCAGTGAGTCACAATAATGCCCAATAAAATTCCCACCATCCCAAAATCAGCGTCGCTAAATGTGGTGTTGGCAATACCGATGTTTCCTAATACCGGTAACAGGAATACGGGCAAAAAAGTGATTAACATGCCTTGTGTAAAAGCCCCCAGTATCGCCCCTCTTTTCCCTCCCATCGCATTGCCAAAAACACCTGCGGTTGCGCCAACAAAGAAATGCGGCACGACACCCGGAATAATGACCGTCATGTTCAGTATGTAAAGAATAAACATGCCAGTAATACCGGCTGCAAAGCTACTCAAGAAACCAATCAGTACAGCATTAGGTGCATAAGGAAAAACGACCGGGCAATCCAATGCGGGCCTGGCATTTGGCACCAATTTATCAGAGATCCCCTTAAATGCAGGTACAATCTCGGCAATCACCATTCTGACACCTTGTAAGATGATATAAACTCCCGCCGCAAATGTGATGGATTGCATTACCGCAAACATGAAGCTATTTTTCCCACCGCTGACTTGCCGGACAAAATCATCACCAGCAAACAGGCAAGTGATGATAAAGATAATCGCCATGGTAAAAGAGATCGCAACAGGCGTATCACGCAGAAACAATAGACTTTTCGGTACGTTCATTTCTTCTGTAGAATGCGCTTTATTCCCCAGTTTACTGCCGATAAAACCCGCCAAAACATAAGAGAGTGTCGAGAAATGCCCAAGTGCCACATCATCAGAGCCTGTAACCTTTTTCATGTAAGGATGGATAATGGCGGGAAAAAAGACCATTGAAATCCCAACGACAAGCGAACCGATAACGACTAACGTCATCCCCTTTATTCCGGCTACGGAAAGGATAACGGCCACCATCATCGACATAAATAAGGTATGGTGACCCGTCAGGAAAATAAATTTCCACGGTGTGAAACGAGCAATCAGGATATTGATCATCATGGCAAAGAACATGATCAACGCCATTTCTCTGCCAAAACTTTTCTGAGCGATCGATACAATCGCTTCATTGTTAGGTATTACCCCCTGAATCCCAAAAGCATGTTGGAAGATAGTCGCAAATCCTCCCAACGCATTAACAACTAACCCCGCACCTGCACCTAAAATGACAAATCCCAGAATCGTTTTTACTGTTCCGGTGATACATTCTGTCACCGGTTTTTTCTGAACGGCTAAACCGACCAGGGCAATCAATCCGACCAGAACAGCAGGCTCTGACAATACATCGTTCATCAGGAAGCGGAAGAAATCCATACTTGCCTCCAATTACAATTTGCCCAACTCAGCCAATGCCGCAGATAAACGCACTCTCATCGCAGATTTATCCAGCATATTTTCCAGCGCAATGATTTTTCTATCCGCATTCTGAATAATCAGTTGCTCCGCAATATCTTTCGTGCCAACAAAAATATCACTCACGGTTCCTTTGGCTGAGCCTAAATCAACATGTTCAACACTGGCTTCTACACCCAATTCTTGCAGGATATTTTTGATGCTCATTTCCATTATCAAGCTCGTGCCTAAACCATTACCGCAAACGACTGTAATTTTCATGATATTGTCCACCATGTGGGTAGATATGGGTCAGTAACCTTGAACGATAGAAAAAATTTCGTCCCGGCTACTGGAATGAATTAATTGATTGATTTCTTGTTGGTCATCAAAAAGTTCAGCCAGCTCAGCCAACACTTCAATGTGGCTGTTGCTGTTTGTTGTCGCGAATACGATCAATAACTTAATGGGGTCATTACTTTCAGAGCCGAACGCAACACCTTGATGAAATACGGTTAAACTTAAAGCAAGGCGATTAGCCCCCTGTTCGGGCCTTGCATGTGGGATCGCAATACTCGGGCCAACGACGTAATACGGGCCAATTTCTTCATGGGAACGGTAAATGGCTTCAATATAGCTCGGTTCAATCGCACGGTTATCAATTAGTGGCTGGCATGCTATCGCAATAGCTTCACGCCAATCTTTTGCACAGGAAACCCATTGGATAACGTCAGAAGTCAGTAAAGTTTTCAGCACTCAGTTTCCCTCAGAGAAATAGCCCAATGTATAAAAAGGATAGTCACTGAACCGATGGAAAGCGATAAAAAGCACGGTAAAGCGGGTAAATCACATTTTGATATTTTCCCATCTGACAAGCCGATGCTTTGTTAAGTATCGGATAAAAAATCCCCAGACTGAAAAGTCTGGGGATTGCAGGCTTTTTTATTAATGATCGATTTTATTAACGAACCAAATGCAAAAAGTGAATATGTTTCTCATATTGATCCAAAATATCATGGATGATCTGCTCCTGAGTCCAGCTCATCAAATCGTAATCCTGCCCACCTTCTTTAAGGTAAACTTCCGCACGATAATATTTTTGCTCCTCGCTTCTTTCACCATCTTCAAAACCAGCAAGGGCGAATGCAGGCTGGATATAACCCCTTAGACGCACTTCATACACAAAATTGAGGTTTTCGCCAAAATCCACTTCAAAATGAATGCGATCGTCCATTTCATCATTGATCACAACGACTTTGTTCTGCTTCTCCAACTCTTTGGCGACCATTTCCATTGCTTTCTTAATGATTTCGTTCATAAAACGTTTCACCTGCGAGCATTTAGGATAATAGACGATGTTTCTCAATCTCCGTTGCCACGGAATCGGATTGCGGCTGGCCGGCGGCGCGATTGTGGTCATTTGTTGGCTATCTTTCTTGTATGCGTCAATCCGTAATGCTTTGAGTAAGCCATAGATGGATATCAATAAGATGGCCGAGAAAGGAAGCGCACTGGCAATCGTGACGGTTTGCAAGGCTGACAAGCCCCCTGCAACCAATAATGCAATGGCAACAACCCCCATCAACCCTGCCCAAAAGATCCTTTGCCAGACTGGTGTATGCTTAGCGCCACCAGAAGCCAGTGTATCAACTACCATTGCGCCTGAATCCTCTGAGGTAACAAAAAACATAACCACCATGGCCATAGCAATGAATGACAGAACAGCAGGAAACGGGAAATGTTCCAAAAAGTTAAATAGCGCCAGAGAGACATCTGTCTGCACGATATGGGCTAACTCCTTTGCTCCTTTATTGGCAATCAGATCGATGGCGCTATTACCAAATGCCGTCATCCACATCAGCGTGAACCCACTGGGTACAAACAGAACACCTGTCACAAATTCTCTGATTGTCCGGCCCCGGGAAACCCTTGCGATAAACATGCCAACGAATGGAGACCAAGATAACCACCATCCCCAATACAGCAATGTCCAGCCCCCTAACCAATTACTGGATTTAGGTTCATAGGCATAAAGATTAAACGTTTTGCTGACAATTTCCGAAAGGTAGCCGCCTGTGTTTTCCACAAAGGATTTCAGCAAAAGTACTGTTGGCCCCAATGCCACAACCAGAACTAACAATAAAAACGCCAGGCCCAAATTCAATTCAGATAAAATGCGAATGCCTTTGTCCAGACCGGAAACAACGGAAAGAGTAGCCAGTGCGGTAATCAGAATAATCAATACCACCTGCACTGTTTCATTGATAGGCAAATCAAACAGATGGTTAAGGCCCGCATTGACCTGAAGAACGCCATACCCCAAAGAGGTGGCAACACCAAATACAGTACCAATAACAGCAAAGATATCCACGGCATGACCAATCGGCCCATAAATTTTATCGCCGATAATCGGATACAAAGCAGAGCGCAGTGTCAAAGGTAAACCGTGTCGATAACTAAAAAATGCCAGAATTAAGGCCACAATCGCATAAATTGCCCAGGCATGAAGCCCCCAATGGAAGAAAGTCAATTTCATCGCTTGTTTGGCAGCAGCAATGCTTTCAGGCGTCCCTACCGGAGGGGATAAATAGTGCATGGCAGGTTCAGCCACGCCAAAAAACATAAGCCCGATCCCCATGCCCGCAGAAAAAAGCATGGCAAACCAAGAAAAATAACTGAAATCTGGTTCAGCATGGTCGGGGCCGAGTTTTATATTGCCGTATCTGGACAAGCCCAGATAGGTGACCGCAAGTAAAATTAAAGCAACAGTAAGGATATAAAACCAACTGGCATTAACAAATAT
The DNA here is from genome assembly GCF_002632615.1 of Xenorhabdus miraniensis. The sequence goes on along the minus strand of NZ_NITZ01000003.1, from coordinate 117,595 downwards.
GTCCTGCTGTAAGGCCTTAAACCATCGGTCGGCAAGTTCGGGTTTCAAACCAGCGAATGTCACCAGTGCAATGACTAAAAACGCTGAGAAGAAAAAAACTGGTGGGTTAATGTAAGTTTTAGTCTTTACCTGACCAGTATTATCTTGACTCATAATTATCCTTCAATATTAGTGTTCGACACTATCTCCTATTTACTCCAATAAGCAATATTTCATAGGGATTTCATAATATTACATATGACTCTGATAAAGAATCACATGCCTCACAAGCATCTTGTGTCTAGAATTTACACAACCTGCATAAGAAGCAACCTTACCATAAAAGCAAAAGTAACTGTACTTACAGATGAGTATATAGACTGGCAATAAAAATATTATTTACACAACGAAGTAAATACATACAGTAATTATCGATATCACAGAAATGTGTATTGAATCTGGAATTACAAAAATTAGTTAGTTACATTGCCCATTCAATATTTGTATTGACTTAAACTCGTTAGGTGTCACTGTTTTGTCTAAATATAAAACAAAAAAATATGACCAGAAAATTTTTGATTATTTGGACATACTAGATAAGCGTTTCTCTTTAGGATTTATTGCTATCACTCTGATGGTTGTTCTTATCTTCGATAAAAAAATAGCTAAAGTTCTTTTTATTATCTGGCCTGTTTATAGCCTTATTTATATACGGATGTTTCGCAAGTTCTCTAATCAACTTAAGGGAAAAGGTATGCGCGAACTGACTAATTCATGGGGAAATTCACACCCTTTTTACCAATTTAGTAAGCTCTGCGTTTTCTTATCTGTTATTGGTTTTATCATTTTTCTTCTGTTTTTTCTCAGCCATATTATTACAGGTGAGTCAACGTAGAATCCAATAAAAAAACCCAGCCAACAATGACTGGGTCTTCAAAATAGCTTCTTTAGCTTATTGTCTTACAAGGCGCTTTTTGCCTGTTGAACAATATCAATCAATGGCTGTGGCCAAACACCAAGGATCAACACCAACAACGCAGTGAGTAGCACAACAATCCCGCCAGAGGTGAATGCCCAATTGCTTGGTGTATCGCGGTTCAGTGCCTTTGGTGCCGGCAGGTACAAACTCACCATCACACGCAGATAGTAATAAAGGCCAATGGCACTACCCAAAACTACTGCGCCGGTCAACCACCATAACTCTGCTTCAACACCTGTTGCGATAACGTAGAATTTACCGATGAAACCAAAGGTTAATGGTATTCCCGCCAATGACAGCATCATGATAGTCATAACTGCTGACAGAATCGGTTTATGCCAGAACAGGCCTCGATATGAGAACAATGAATCTGCATCCGGCCCTCTGTATGGGCTGGACATCAGGCTGACAATGCCAAACGCGCCAATGCTGGCAAGTAAATAACCGACCAGATAAACACCTGCTGTCTCTTCTGCCAGAGTGTGATCTTTGATGGCAACCAATACCACCAGCAAATATCCCAGATGTGCTATGGATGAGTAACCCAGCAGGCGTTTGATATTACTTTGTGTCAATGCCAGCAAGTTACCAAACAGAATAGAGGCAATAGCAATTACCGTCAGCGCAATACGCAGCGTTGCGCTATCCGTCACTGGTGCTTCAAGGAATAAACGCATGACCACGGCGAAGATAGCAACTTTACTTGCCGTCGCCAGAAAGGTTGATACTGGTGCCGGAGCGCCTTGATAAACATCAGGTGTCCACAGTTGGAAAGGCACAAGGGAAAGTTTAAAGCCCAGTCCCACTATCATCATGCCCAATCCAGCCAAAACCAATGGCTCATGCAGTTTGCTGTCACTCAGGCTCTTACCCAATGATGCAAAAGACAAGTCACCGGATTCTGCATACAATAGTGCAATACCAAATAACAGGAATGAAGATGCGGCGGCAGACAGTAGCATATATTTGATAGCCGCTTCCAACGAACGTTTCTGGCGATACGCATAGCCTACTAAGCCAAACAACGGCAAAGTGATCAATTCAATTCCGATAAACAACGATGCCATGTGGTTAGCCGAAGAGAGCAGAATTCCCCCGACAGCAGCAATCAGCACCAGTAGATAAAACTCTTCTTTATTATCGGGGTAGTTCTCCAGCCATGAGTAGGCAAATGTCGTCGTTGCAAGGCTCGCAATCAGCACAAGTGCTGTATAGAACATCGCAAAACGATCCACATGAATCAGGGGCGTGACATCCATTGGCTCCTGCTGTCCCACAAAATAGAGAGAAAGCAGAGCCAGATTAAGACCAATTACCGTCAAGGCGACATTGGTGAAATGATCGCGTCGCCACGCAATGGACAGCATCACAACCACCACCGTCAATCCGACGATTAATAGCGGCAACAGTGCGATCAATTGTTCAGAAGTTATTGTCATGGCGAATTACGGCCTTGTAGTTAAAAGTGAAGCTGAATACCAATTCTGGATGTTACTCATCGCTGCGGCAGAGGTATCAAGGATTGGCTGCGGGTAAACACCCAAAATCACCAGCAAGACAACCAGCAGCAGCAAAATGGAAATTTCACGAGCATCCATCTGCGGCAAGGGTTTATCGGTTTTCGGCGTTCCGTAATAAGCTTTCTGCATCAGATACAGCGCGTAAACAGACGCAAAAACCAAACCAAATACGGATACCGTAGTAATCAGGGTGAATTTGCTGAAGCTACCAAACAGGATCATGAATTCACCGACAAAGTTACCAGTTCCCGGCATACCCAATGTCGCTACCGCGAAAAACAGGGATATCGCAGGCAGAAGTTGAATTCTTCCCCATAGGCCGCCCATTTGACGCATGTCACGAGTATGCAGACGTTCATATAACTGACCACACAGAATGAACAGACCAGCAGCCGATAGGCCATGTGCAATCATCTGAATTACCGCCCCTTGGTAAGCCAGTTGGCTACCGGTATAGATGGCGATAAGTACGAATCCCATATGGGAAACACTGGTATAAGCAATCAGACGTTTGATGTCAGTCTGACTAAAGGCCATCCATGCACCGTAGAAGATGCCAATAACCCCCAACCACATCGCAATCGGAGCAAAATCCGCAGAAGCTTGTGGAAACAGAGGTAAACTGAAACGTAACAGACCATATGCCGCGGTTTTCAACAAGATCCCCGCGAGGTCAACTGAACCCGCTGTTGGAGCTTGACTATGGGCATCCGGCAACCAACCGTGCAAAGGAACAACCGGCATTTTCACTGCGAATGCAATGAAAAAGCCCAACATCAACAAATATTGGATGGTATATGACATCGGCGTATTCAACAGTTTTTCATAGTTGAATGACCACTCACCCGTTGCATCATGGTAAATGAAGGCCAACGCCAGAATCGAAATCAACATCACCAAACCACTGGCTTGGGTATAGATGAAGAATTTCGTTGCCGCCGTGATACGAGTTTTACCTTCTGAACCTCTATGACCCCAAAGTGCGATCAAGAAGTACATCGGTACCAGCATCACTTCCCAGAAGAAGAAGAACAGGAACAGGTCGATGGCAAGGAAGACCCCCATGACACCACCAAGTATCCACAACAAGTTCAGGTGGAAGAACCCTTGGTATGGCTGGTTTTCATTCCACGAACAAAGGATAGCCATCAACCCCAGTAATGCAGTCAATACCACCATCAGCAAGGACAGACCATCCAGTGCCAGATGAATGCTAATGCCAAAACGTGGGATCCACGGAAGCAGAAATTCTGATTGCCACTGTGGAATACCCTGAGGGTTGGTGAGTGTATAACCGCCCTGCAACCACAGTTGCAGGGAAAGTAACAACGTCAGCCCCATCGCCAGAAGCGCTATCCAACGCGGCATACGAGTGCCGAAGCGCTCCGCCTGCCAGCACAGCAGGCCTCCGATGAAGGGCAGTAGAATTAGCCAAGGTAATAGCATGGCGCAATGTGTCCCTTAATTAAACCAAAAGCAGCAGAGCTAAAACCAGCACTGCACCCAACCCCATAGAGGTAGCGTACCAACGGACTTGTCCGTTCTCACTCCAACGCAGCCCTTTATTACCCCAACGGGATAATATGGCTGGAATGTTCATCAGTGAGTTCAAAGGATCATTCTGCAACAAGCGGGTAATGCCTTTGAATGGTTTCACGAATACCCAGTCATACAGTGCATCAAACCCCCACGCATGGAACCACCATGTGGAGAAGAAACGCCCCGGCGCACTGTTTGCAGTGGCATTGACCACATTGCGTTTGCCAAGATACAGCGCTGCCGCCAGCAAAATACCGACAACGGCAACGACGCCAGAAACAATTTCCAGTGTCACTTTGCCATCATGTCCTGCATTGCTTTCTGGCAAAACGCCTGTCAGAGGTAGTGCAATTAACGCACCAACAAAGGTGGACAACACCAACAATACTGACAGTGGTAAAGTGTGGGTAATGCCTTTAACTGGATGAGCATGGGTATTTTCTTCACCGTGGAACACAATGAAGATCATGCGGAAGGTGTACAAAGAGGTCATCAATGCCCCAGCCAACCCTGCCAGCATCAGGTTCATATGACCATTTGCCAGTGCGCCCCACAAGATTTCATCTTTACTGTAGAAACCTGCGGTTAACAGTGGTAATGCCGACAGTGCCGATCCACCGACAAGGAAACAGACATAAACAAACGGAATGCGCTTGCTCAAGCCACCCATTTTGAAGATGTTCTGTTCATGGTGACAGGCCAGAATCACAGAGCCAGAAGCCAGGAACAGCAATGCCTTAAAGAATGCGTGGGTCATTAAGTGGAAGATAGCGGCATCCCAGGCTTGTACTCCCAGCGCCAAAAACATGTAACCAATCTGGCTCATGGTTGAATAAGCCAGTACACGTTTGATATCCGTCTGTACCAGCGCAGCGAAACCAGCCAGTAACAGAGTCACTGCACCAATCACACCGACCAAATGCAGAACATCTGGTGCCATTAAGAACAAGGCATGGCTGCGGGCAATCAGATAAACACCCGCGGTTACCATCGTAGCCGCATGGATCAGCGCAGAAACGGGGGTCGGGCCAGCCATCGCATCTGCCAACCATGTTTGCAATGGCAATTGCGCTGATTTACCGACAGCACCACCCAGAATCATCAGGGTCGCCCAAGTGATCGCAGTGGAACCCGCTTCGATATGTTGTGGAGCCAATACCGCCAGTTCGCGGAAACTCAATGTCCCCAATTGGTCGTAAAGGATAAACATCCCAATGGCAAGGAACACGTCACCCACACGGGTCACGATGAAGGCTTTCATTGCCGCTGCACCATTGGCCGGGGTTTTGTAGTAGAAGCCGATCAGCAGGTAACTGCACAGGCCTACCCCTTCCCAACCGAGATACATTAACAGCATGTTATCTGCCAGCACCAATACCACCATGCTGGCGATAAACAGGTTGGTATAAGCGAAGAAGCGAGAATAGCCCTCTTCACCACGCATGTACCATGAGGCGTAAATGTGGATCAAGAAACCAATGCCGGTCACCACACCCAACATAGTCAGTGACAGCCCATCCAGTACCAGATTCACGGGGATACTGAAATTATCCACGTCCATCCAGTTCCACAATGTCTGGCTGTAAACCAGCCCTCCTGCTTCATTCTGGGAAAGGCTATTTTGGGAAAAGAAGTCGATCCCTGCCCAAAGCGTAACCAGAGCTGCCAGTCCAACAGAACCGATCCCAATAGTGGCTGACAGATTTTCAGACCAGCGGCCACGGGAGAATGCTAATAGCAAAAACCCCAGCAGTGGCAACAGAATTGTTAAATAGAGTAAGTTCATCCGCGCATCTCACTGACTGTATCAATATTCAGGTTCTGGCGACGACGGTGCAACTGTAGTAACAGTGCCAAACCGATACTCGCCTCGGCTGCTGCCAGAGTAATGGCCAAAATGTACATCACCTGACCATCAGGCTGGAGCCAGTAGCTGCCGGCAACCACAAATGCCAGCGCTGAAGCATTGATCATAATTTCCAGCCCAATCAGCATGAATAACAGGTTGCGGCGGATAATCAGGCAAGCGAAGCCCAACGTAAATAAAATAGCCGCCAGAATAAGACCATGGTGTAACGCTATCATTGTTGGTCCTCCACTCGATTGCTGATCACTTCACCTTGTCTATTTTCACGGCCAACGTGGTAAGCTACCACCATTCCCGCCAGAAGCAGCAAAGATGCCAGCTCAACAGCCAGGACATAAGGGCCAAACAAGCTGATGCCCACTTCTTTAGCACTGACCATTTCACCGCTAATTTCAGCAGATGGCAGCGTACTGATGGCATAACTCAACACAATCAGCAGCACGATAGAGAGAATAGACGGGCCGATCCAAGCCCGGGGCTGTAACCATGCCCGCTCCTGCTCGACGACCGATTTCCCTAAATTCAGCATCATTACAACGAAAACGAACAACACCATGATCGCACCCGCGTAAACGATGATCTCCAATGCACCAGCAAAATAAGCACCCAATGAAAAAAACACAACAGACAGTGCCAGCAAGGAGATAACCAGATACAACAGCGCATGTACCGGGTTGGTATGGGTTACCACTCTGAGTGTTGCGAGAATAGCAACCAGCCCTGCGACATAAAATGTAAATTCCATGAATATCGCTCCTTACGGCAACAGGCTTTTAACGTCGATAGGCTTGGCTTCGTTGTCGCCTTCACCTTTATCTTTGCCGTCAATCGCCATACCTGTCTTACGGTAAAAGTTATAGTCAGGATATTTGCCCGGCCCTGAAATGAGCAGGTCTTCTTTTTCATACACCAGATCCTGACGCTTGAATTCACCCAACTCAAAATCCGGCGTCAACTGGATAGCGGTAGTTGGGCACGCTTCTTCACACAAGCCGCAGAAGATGCAACGAGAGAAGTTAACGCGGAAGAATTCAGGATACCAACGACCATCTTTATGCTCGGCTTTTTGCAGGGAGATACACCCTACAGGGCACACCGCCGCACACAAGTTACAGGCAACACAACGCTCTTCACCGTCTGGATCACGTGTCAGAACGATGCGTCCACGGTAACGGGGTGGCAGATAAACCGGCTCTTCCGGATACATTTTTGTTTCGCGTTTATGGAAGGCATGAAGCCCTATCATCCAAATACTGCGTACCTGGGTGGCGAAACCGACCACTAACTCTTTCAATGTCATGGTTCAATCACCCCTTTTATTGAGCGTTGTATAAAATCACTGCGGCAGTCGCCAGCATATTAAGTAACGTTAACGGCAGACAGACTTTCCAGCCAAACGACATCACTTGGTCATAACGCGGACGCGGCAATGAAGCACGGATCAGGATGAACATCATCATGAAAAATGCCGTTTTCAGCGTAAACCAGATGAACGGAGGCAAGAGAGGCCCATTCCAGCCACCAAAGAACAGTGTGACGATTAAGGCAGATACCGTCACGATAGCGATATATTCCCCGACAAAGAACAAACCGAACTTCATGCCGGAATATTCGATGTGATAACCATCAGCCAATTCTTGCTCAGCTTCCGGCTGGTCAAAAGGATGACGGTGACAAACCGCCACGCCTGCAATGGCAAAAGTCAGGAAACCAAAGAATTGGGGAATGATATTCCACACATGTTGCTGTGAGTTAACGATATCCACCATATTAAAGGAGCCGGCTTGTGCCACAACCCCCATCATGGACAGGCCAAGGAAGACTTCATAACTCAATGTCTGTGCTGATGCGCGCATCGCACCCAACAAGGAATATTTGTTATTACTCGCCCAACCCGCAAACAGCACGGAATAAACCGCCAGACCTGCCATCATCATGAAGAACAGGATACCGATATTCAGGTCTGCTACCATCCACGTTGGGCTTATTGGCACGATCGCAAAGGCCAGAAGCAGTGAACAAAACGCAATGACCGGGGCTAAGGTGAAAATAGCCCGATCAGAGAAGCGTGGTGCCCAGTCTTCTTTGAAGAACATTTTGATCATGTCTGCGACGAGCTGTAATGAGCCGCCCCAACCCACACGGTTTGGCCCGTAACGGTTCTGGAACAGACCAAGGATGCGACGCTCAAAGAAGCTCATGAATGCCCCGCAGATAACCACTACCAACAGAATGACGGCAGCTTTCAGAACAGCTATCAGGATTTCAATCACATCGGGAGTAAGCCAACTCATTATGCAGCCTCCCGTAAGTTATTGATTGACTTGCCAGCAAGAACGGGTGGAATACCCGGCATACCCAACGGCAGACCCACTTGCCCCTGAGCCAGATTGTCACTCAAGCGCACTGCCAGACGCAGTTGTTGTCCTTCACAATCAAATTCCATCACGGTTCCTTCTGTCACATTCAGATGCTCCGCATCTTTATGATTGATCATCACATACGGCTCAGGAATGCGTTCCTGTATGACATCAGAACGCTGTGATAACTCATCACTGCCGAACAGATGGAAGTAAGGCGCAACATGCCATTGATTTTTTTGTGCAGTGAATGCGGTTGGAATGTTGTCAAAGTAGTTCAACCCGCCATCAACCGCTTCAATCAAACGAACTCCCGGATCACCGAAACGCAGTTTGCCGCCGACTTCGGCCTGGAATTTATTCCATGCCTGCGGTGAGTTCCAACCCGGTGCCCATGCAAACGGGATTTGCTGGCGAGGGGCATATGGGCTGTTATTCCCTTCCATCGAGAAGGCAAATGCCGTATCGATATCCTGTGGTTGACGTTGCTCGTGAACACTGACATCAGCCAGCATGGCGGTACGACCACTGTAACGATGAGGTGAGCGAGCCAATTTTTGCCCACGAATACGGAAAGTAGCATCCGGTGCTGCATTAACGATGCCTTTAAACTGCGGCATAGCTTTGACACAAGCTTCAATGACATGGTCAAGTTGCGTCCAGTCAGTCTGGCATTGTGTATACGTGGTATACAGAGAGTGCATCCAACGCCAGCTTTCCAGCATAATGACAGATTTGTCATAGAACGCAGGTTCATAAACTTGGAAATAGCGCTGTGCACGACCTTCCTGATTCACCAACGTGCCATCACTTTCAGCGAAGCTGGACGCCGACAGAATCAAATGTGCCTTATCCATAATAGCGGTGCGCTGATGATCAACGACGATCAAATTTTTCAGGCTATCCAGTGCGTTATTGATTTTATCCGCAGGTGCATGACGATAGAGATCGTTCTCCATCACAATAACGGTATCTGAATCCCCTTTGTCAATACGCCGTAAAGCGGCATCCAACGGCTGCGCTTCCATCATCGCCAGACCCAGGCTATTGGCATAAGCCGCAACATAGGAAAGCCCAACATTGGCACCTTTATCTTTCAATGCCCATGCGATATTAGCAGCAGCCTGAATCAAAGTATCACTACCCGGGTTGCTGCCACTGATAATCAACGGCTTTTTCGCTTCGCGCAGTGCTTGGGCAATGATTTCTACTTTTGCTTTCAGTTCATCCGGCAGATCATTGACAGCAGGAGCAATATTATTCAATGCGTGTGCCACCGCAAAACCAAAACGGGCCTGATCATCAACAGGCGCACGGTAACTCCATGCTGCAACATCATCCAGTTTGGTCTCATCGACGCTGGTCAGGAACAGAGGATATTTGGCGTGTTGACCAATATTCATAACAGCAGCGATTTGCCAGTCTGCCACTTTCTGGGCGGCGGCCATTTCGCGAGCCTTGCCCTTCACGGCCTGACGCACAGATAATGCCATGCGGGCAGCGGTTTGAGTCAGATCTTCCCCTAATACCAATACAGCATCGTAACCTTCAATGTCACGCAATGATGGGGTGTAAACGCCACCTTGTTGGAGAATCTCCAGCATCATATCAAGGCGATGTTGTTCTTCCGCTGAAATGCCGCTGTAGAAGTTTTCCGCTCCGACTAATTCACGCAAGGCAAAATTACTTTCAATGCTGGCGCGTGGTGAACCGATACCAATGGCATTTTTTGCCTGACGCAAGATATCTGCGCCCCCTTGCATAACCTGCTCGGCATTCAGTGAGATCCATTGATCGCCACGCAATTGTTGTGGCTGGCGAGGACGGTCGTCACGATTGACATAACCGTAACCAAAGCGCCCGCGGTCACACATAAAGTAGTGGTTAACCGTGCCGTTATAACGGTTTTCGATTCGGCGCAATTCACCGTAACGTTCACCGGGACTGGTGTTACAGCCGATACTGCACTGCTGGCAGATACTTGGCGCAAACTGCATGTCCCACTTACGGTTATAGCGTTCTGAATGGGTCTTGTCGGTAAATACCCCTGTCGGGCAAATTTCGACAAGGTTACCAGAAAATTCACTTTCCAAAGTGCCACTTTCAGGACGGCCAAAATAGACGTTGTCATGAGCGCCATAAACGCCAAAGTCCGTCCCATCTGCATAATCTTTGTAGTAGCGAACGCAACGATAGCAGGCGATACAGCGGTTCATTTCATGAGCAATAAATGGCCCCAGTTCCTGATTTTGGTGAGTACGTTTGGTAAAACGGTATTTACGGAATGAGTGCCCTGTCATTACCGTCATATCCTGCAAGTGACAGTTGCCTCCTTCCTCACAAACAGGACAGTCATGAGGGTGGTTGGTCATCAACCATTCAACAACACTTGCGCGGAATTGTTTTGCTTCTTCATCATCAATGGAAATATACGAGCCGTCTGATGCAGGTGTCATACAAGACATCACCAGACGACCGCGTGTATCTTCCGCGTTCTGATATTGCTTGACCGCACACTGGCGGCAAGCGCCAACGCTTCCCAGCGCTGGATGCCAGCAAAAATAAGGTATATCAAGCCCCAATGAGAGGCAGGCTTGCAACAGGTTATCAGCCCCGTTTACATCATAATCTTTGCCGTCTACATGTATCGTAGCCATAGTCAGCATGCTTCCCAATGGCCTGCCGTGGCAGGCGTTAATCAAAATTCTGCTTTAGCAATGTTTTTACTTGCAAAGCCAGCTTTACCAACGTTGCTTAAGCAGGTTTGGTTGAATACCCGCAATCAGGCTGGTATTGCCGTAGTCTTTGGTGACGATCCCCGCTTCAAACTCTTCACGGAAGTATTTGATAGCGCTTTGCAAAGGCTCTACTGCTCCGGGTGCGTGGGCACAGAAAGTTTTACCCGGGCCAAGGAAGCGGCAGAGTTGTTCCAATGTTTCGATATCGCCCTGTTGGCCTTTGCCATTCTCAATGGCACGGAGAATTTTTACACTCCACGGCAACCCATCACGACATGGTGTACACCAGCCACAAGATTCACGGGCAAAGAATTCTTCAAGATTGCGAGTCAGGGAAACCATGTTGATCTCATGATCCACTGCCATCGCCAGCGCAGTTCCTAACCGACTGCCCGCTTTAGCGATGCTTTCGAAATCCATAGGCAAATCAAGGTGATTTTCTGTCAGAAAATCGGTTCCGGCACCACCCGGTTGCCATGCTTTGAATTTCAGTCCATCCCGCATCCCCCCCGCGTAATCTTCGAGAATTTCACGAGCCGTCGTACCAAAAGGCAGCTCCCACAACCCCGGATTTTTGACCCGGCCAGAAAAACCCATCAGTTTGGTGCCGGCATCTTTACTTTTGCCTTCACTCAGACCGATGTACCACTCTTTCCCATGTTCGAGGATGGCCGGAACATTACACAGCGTCTCGACGTTATTGACACACGTTGGTTTACCCCAAACACCGGATGTCGCAGGGAACGGAGGTTTTGAGCGGGGGTTTGCACGGCGCCCTTCAAGGGAGTTAATCAATGCGGTTTCTTCCCCGCAGATATAACGTCCCGCGCCGGTATGAACAAACAGTTCAAAATCAAAGCCACTGCCCAAAATATTCTTGCCAAGCAGGCCAGCCGCTTTTGCTTCTTCAATCGCTTTGCGTAAATGAACAGCCGCCTCGACATATTCACCACGCAGGAAGATGTAGCCACGATAGGCTTTCAGCGCAAACGCACTGATTAACATCCCTTCCACCAGCAAGTGCGGCAGTTGCTCCATCAGCAGGCGATCTTTGTAAGTGCCAGGTTCCATTTCATCCGCATTACACAGCAAGTAACGGATGTTCATGCTTTCGTCTTTTGGCATCAGGCTCCATTTCAAGCCGGTAGAGAAACCCGCACCACCACGACCTTTTAAGCCAGCATCTTTTACCAAGGCGATAATGTCATCAGGAGCCATGCCCTTCAGTGCTCTTTCGGCTCCCTTATAACCATTTTTGCTTCGGTATTCATCCAACCAGACAGGTTGTTGGTCATCACGCAACCGCCATGTCAGGGGATGAGTTTCCGCTGCGCGGATAATTTCTTTCACTCCTGAATGCGTTGTCATAGATACTGCTCCAGTAATTTTTCAATTTCTTCTGGTTTCACGTAACTATGGGTGTCCTCATCGATCATCATGGTCGGCCCTTTGTCACAATTACCCAAGCAGCAGGTCGGCAACAGAGTGAAACGCCCATCTGCCGTGGTTTGCCCCGGACGAATGTTCAAGTGCGATTCTATCGCTGCCTGAACGCCCTGATAGCCCGTGATGTGACATACAACACTGTCACAATAGCGGATAATGTGGCGACCTACTGGCTGACGGTAAATCTGGCTGTAAAACGTCGCCACACCTTCCACATCACTGGCTGGAATGCCTAACACCTCAGCAATGGCATAAATGGCACCATCCGGTACCCAGCCACGGTGTTTTTGCACGATTTTCAGTGCCTCAATTGAGGCAGCACGCGGATCTTCGTAGTGGTGTTTTTCTTGCTCGATGGCATCACGTTCTTCAGTACTCAGCACAAACTTATCCGGTGTCTGAGCGTCCGTTACGTTAACCACATCAAGACGTGCTTGCTTGTTTGCGTTAAATTCACTTTGCATCGTTAGCGATCCACATCAGACATAACAAAATCGATACTGCCCAGATAGACGATAAGGTCAGAAACCAGACTGCCGCGGATCACCGATGGAATTTGCTGCAAGTGAGCAAAACTTGGTGTACGGATACGGGTACGGTAGCTCATGGTGCTACCATCACTGGTCAGGTAATAACTGTTAATACCCTTAGTCGCTTCGATCATCTGGAATGATTCATTGGCAGGCATGACCGGTCCCCATGACACCTGCAAGAAGTGGTTAATCATGGTTTCGATGTGCTGCAAAGTGCGCTCTCTTGGTGGTGGGGTAGTCAACGGATGATCAGCCTTGAATGGGCCTTCTGGCATATTTTTCAGACACTGTTCAAGGATGCGCATACTCTGACGAATTTCTTCCACTTTCAGCATCACACGGTCATAGCAATCGCCGTTGTAGCCGGTCGGTACTTCGAAATCAAAGTTTTCATAACCGGAATACGGACGCCATTTACGCACGTCAAAACTGATACCGGTTGCACGCAGACCCGCGCCAGTCACACCCCAGTCCAAAGCCTGTTTCGAATTATAGGAAGCAACACCCACAGAGCGTCCTTTCAATACGCTGTTTTTCAGCGCAGCTTTGACATAGGAGTTCAAACGTTTCGGTAACCAGTCCAGTAATTCACGCAGAAGTTTATCCCAGCCGCGCGGCAGGTCATGGGCAACTCCGCCAATACGGAACCATGCCGGATGCATGCGGAAACCTGTGATGGCTTCAACCACGTCGTAAACTTTCTGCCGATCTGTAAAAGCAAAGAAGACGGGGGTCATCGCACCAACGTCTTGGATAAAGGTACTGATATACAGCAGGTGGCTATTGATGCGGAACAACTCAGACAGCATGACACGGATGGTTTTCACACGATCCGGCACCTCAATGCCTGCCAGTTTCTCAACTGCCAGTACATAAGGCATTTCGTTGACACATCCCCCCAGATATTCAATTCGATCGGTATAAGGGATATAGCTGTGCCATGATTGACGTTCACCCATTTTTTCAGCACCACGGTGGTGGTAGCCAATATCGGGAACGCAATCGACGATTTCTTCGCCATCAAGTTGCAGAATAATGCGGAATGCGCCGTGAGCAGAAGGATGGTTAGGGCCGAGGTTGAGGAACATAAAATCCTCATTATCAGTACCCCGCTTCATGCCCCACTCTTCTGGTTTGAAAGTCAGTGCTTCCATCTCCAGATCTTCTTTCTGCTTGGTCAGCATGAAAGGATCGAACTCTGTAGCGCGAGCAGAGTATTCCTTGCGTAACGGGTGACCTTCCCATGTTGGCGGCATTAAGATGCGACGCAAATTTGGATGACCTTTGAAGGTAATGCCAAACATTTCCCAAGTTTCACGCTCATACCAATTGGCATTCGGAAAAATTGACGTCACCGTTGGGATATTCAGGTCTTGTTCAGCAAGCGCGACTTTCAACATGATGTCGCGGTTACGCTCAATGGAAATCAAGTGATAAAACACTGAAAAGTCGGCAGCAGGCAAACCCTGCCGATGAGAGCGCTGACGCTCATCAACGCCATGCAAGTCGAATAGCATGACATAAGGTTTAGGCAACTTTTTCAGGAATGTCATTACTTCCAGTAACTTTTCCCGTTTGAGCCAAACAACAGGCATGCCGGTACGGGTAGGCTGGAAAGTAAACGCATCCGGGCCAAATTGACGATTAAGCTCGCTGACAACAGGATCATTAAGATGATCTTGTGTTTGCCAAGCTGGCCGAGCGCTTTCTTGCGCTATCTGATCTGTCATCATTCTTCACCACAACGCTTGATCAGGGTTTTTGTGATCGCAACACATTGCTCTGGTTACGCTATATGGCTAAAAGCCTCAAATTTCGTCTGGAGTACGCAGGTTTTTCACTGCAATACGTTCACCACGCTTCCGTTCTCTTTCTGATTGCATATTGGCGCGGTAAACCCCCTGATCGCCGACAACCCATGACAATGGGCGGCGTTCTTTGCCTATGGATTCCTGCAACAGCAACAATGCCTGCATATAGGCTTCTGGACGGGGAGGACAGCCGGGAATGTAAACATCGACAGGGATAAACTTATCAACGCCCTGAACCACAGAGTAAATATCGTACATACCCCCAGAGTTTGCACAGGCTCCCATGGAAATAACCCACTTTGGTTCCAGCATTTGATCGTAAAGACGTTGAATGACAGGGGCCATTTTGACGAAACAGGTTCCGGAAATCACCATAAAGTCAGCCTGACGGGGAGATGCCCGCAATACTTCTGCACCAAAACGTGCAACATCGTGGACTGCGGTAAACGACGTCACCATTTCTACATAACAGCAAGAAAGCCCGAAGTTATAGGGCCATAGGGAGTTTTTTCTTCCCCAATTCACCATGTCATGCAAAGCATGTTCTAATTTTCCCATATAAACACTGCGGTGAACGTGCTGTTCCAGGGGATCGCTAACAATTTCCTGTTTTTGCAGGGGATAACGGTCATTCTCACCGTTCGGATCTATGCGGGTGAGCGTATAATCCATCTTTCATGCCTCGCTATTACTGCATATGACTGTTGTTGGTATAGGTGTCAACACTCGGTTTACTGACTTGACGTTTTGAACGTGCCGGAGTCCAGTCCAACGCGCCAATGCGTGCCAGATAAACCAAGCCTGCCAATAACACCAAAATGAAAATGCTTGCTTCGGCAAAGCCCAACCAACCGCTCTCTTTGATTGAGACGGCCCAAGCATATAAGTAAAGGGCTTCAACATCGAAGATGACAAAGAACATGGCAACCAGATAGAATTTTGCCGACAGACGCATACGAGCACTGCCGACAGAATCGATACCTGATTCATAAGGTACGTGTTTTGCCCTGGCTTTCGCCCTGCCCCCCATGAAGTACCCGCCCAGTAACATGAGCGCACACAACCCAAGAGCACCTATTAGGAAAACCGCAAATGCCCAGTGATGGGCTAAAATTCCAGTGGATGTAGACATACTCGTTGCTTACTCATCAAAAGTGGTGTCAAGGTGTCTGCTCTTTTAGCTGGCAGTATTGCACCACATCGATTCATGGGAAGGGATAACAACCAAATCTGAAACAGCGCTAATCAATATCTTTTGGCGCTTGGATCGTCTTGGTTTTTATTCCTCTCAACAATATTTTGCCACAAGGGCAAAAAGCGCTTACCTATTTATTTACAAACAAAAAACCATTAATTAACAGATTGTGCTGATATACCGCTAAAACGTGTCAGTCGTATAAAAAAGCAACTTCCTGACATGACTAGTCTAACCGATAACTCGACTTTACTACACCATTATCGCAGGAAAAACCTGTCTTTCCACTGTACTGTCTGGGGTATTTTTATGATCAAGCGCACAGTTTCATTGAAAATCATTCAATACATGAACGTAATTTATCCAACTCTTAATAAATTGTTTCTAAAAAGAACTATTTGATTGCGATAACGCCGTTATTTCTAAAAACGGATTTATTTTATCAATTTAGCAAAATGAAATTTGTTAACACAGCAACATTCTTTTAACTAAAATTCGAAAGTGATAGGAAAATTAGTAGAGTATATTTCTTAATGGAAATATCAGAAATGGGAATGAAAACCTGGCAGGATTATTAATACGCAATTAGCAAATAGGCTAATATCTCCACAAATAAAATGGAAATATTAGCCTATAAAACACATAATACTTAAATACTTATTCGTCTATATTTTCGACGGAAGTTTCATCAAGTGACTCAGCCGATTTAGCAATATCAATGGGTTCAATAGATTCATCCATTTCATTAGGCTCATCGGATTCGACAGGCGTCACGGTATAAGGTGTTTTCTTATTTTCTATAGCATCAAAAACAGTCAGGACAGATTCATTCTGTTCATTACTGTTGCGATATAGGTAGAATTGAATTTCCGGCAAACGTGGTAGCCCTTCACTTTCACCCAAAATTCTCAGGTCTGCATTATGTATTTCCAGAGGGCGGGCTGTGATACCAACTTCTGCATTTACAGCGGCACGGACAGCAGACAGGGAAGCTGCTTCATAGGCGATACGCCATGAAATGCCGGCCATATCAAGCGTATCCAGCGCAATCTGGCGGAATGGATTGGTTTCATCCATGACAACCAATGGCACGGGTTCGTTTGTTTGTAATTGGAAATCCGGCGCGCAATGCCATAAAACAGGCGAAGAGCGTAGGGCTGTTTTGGGGTGGTGGTTAATTTTTGCTGTGGTTAATGCCAAATCAATCTCATGGTTATCCAACATGCTTTCGATAAACTGAGCGCGCTTAATCCGCACATCAACAGCAACACGTGGATAGACTGAGGCAATACGGTTCAACAAGAAGGGAAGCAGTGTATCAACAGCGTCATCTGATACGCCTATTCTCAATTCACCGTCTGCATCATTGTAGGTTAATGATGCGGTTGCATCGTCATTGGCACGAAGAATCTGACGTGCGTAACCAAGAAGTTGAAGCCCGTGCTCGGTCAGAAGCTTATTACGGCCGTGGCGAGCAAATAATTCTCTCCCCACGAGATGTTCCAACCGCTGCATTTGCTGACTCACAGCTGACTGCGTTCTAGAAACAGCTGCTGCTGCTGCTGCAAAAGTATTTAAGTCAGCAACGGCAACAAAAGTTCTTAGCAGATCGAGATCGAGGTTTATTATCTGACGATTTGCATTTATCATTGTTTATTCATCACTTTTTTTTGATTTTAATTACTAACTAACCTGGTGTTTTTACTTCAGCAGTATCAAATAAAATAATACCGATTGTGACATTACTCTACTCTATTAATTAGGGCAAAGGTTTACTGCATTTTTTTCACTATTTAGAACATCACGGGTTTTATTTTCTCCTTTCTTAACAAAATTTATGCAACCCAAAAATAAATTAGAGATAAAACCCTATTTACATCACATAATCCTCAATTTCCAGTACAAATATCCTTTTTCTGACTTGCTTCAAAGAATAACGTAACCTGAATTAGGAAAACTTAAAGCGCCAAGATAATATAAGGATTTTTAATGAGTTAACATTTTTATAAAATAAGCCTAAAGATGTTATGGGTAAAAACTCAAAAAAATTATCAAACTATCACGTGATAAAAACCTAAATTAGCTTTACGTCAGCCAAAGATAAATTATAAGAATACATTATACAAATCTTCTTACTTTTATTGACAATTCGAGATTTCCTAACCAGGTTGGCTAAAGAACCATTGTCAAAGTGTCATCCGCCGTGCTCTCAGGCAACTAAAAACACGCCATTATTCAGAATATAGATTCATATTATCATTAAAATTAAGAATAAAATACCAATAAAAACGACAATTTTAGATAGCAGGCTCATTCATTTATTATTAAAACAACCGTTTTAACCAAAGATATCAAAGGCTCTTCAAAAGATAGACTGAGAAGAGTACATTGAATATCACACTTTTTATGCCGGTTAGTATCCATTTCGCCAAAGAGGTTAGGGCATCCTATGTTTTCCATTAATAAATCCAGCAAATTAGATAATGTCTGCTATGACATCAGGGGGAAGACCCTCAAAGAAGCCAAGCGACTCGAAGAAGAAGGCAATAAGGTACTGAAATTAAATATTGGCAATCCGGCGCCATTCGGCTTCGAAGCACCCGATGAAATTTTAGTCGATGTCATCCGTAACCTGCCGACCGCCCAAGGTTATTCCGACTCAAAAGGGTTATATTCTGCGCGCAAGGCGATCATGCAGCATTATCAGGCAAGAAATATGCTGGATATTACTGTTGAAGATATTTTCATCGGTAATGGTGTGTCTGAGCTTATCGTTCAATCCATGCAGGCCCTGTTGAATACAGGCGACGAAATGCTGGTTCCTGCCCCTGACTACCCTCTTTGGACAGCGGCTGTATCACTTTCCAGCGGTAATGCCGTACATTACCTGTGTGATGAGCAACAAGGCTGGTTTCCTGATTTAGATGATATCCGCCGTAAAATTACCCCGCGTACCCGTGGGATTGTGATTATTAACCCGAACAACCCAACCGGGGCGGTATATAGCAAAGAGTTGTTATTGGAAATCGTGGAAATAGCCCGCCAGCATAATCTGATTATTTTCGCCGATGAAATTTACGACAAGATCCTGTACGACGATGCCCAGCACCACTCCATTGCCGCATTAGCGCCTGATCTTTTTACTGTCACCTTTAATGGCCTGTCCAAAACCTATCGCGTTGCGGGTTTCCGTCAGGGCTGGATGGTATTGAATGGCCCGAAAAAACAGGCTAAAGACTATATTGAAGGCTTAGAAATGCTGGCATCAATGCGTCTTTGTGCCAACGTGCCAATGCAGCACGCGATTCAAACGGCATTGGGCGGCTACCAGAGTATCAGTGAATTTATTTTTCCAGGTGGCAGGCTTTATGAACAGCGCAATCGCGCATGGGAATTGATAAACCAAATTCCTGGGGTTTCCTGTGTGAAACCAATGGGCGCACTTTATATGTTCCCTAAAATAGATACCAAACGTTTCAATATTTATGATGACCAAAAAATGGTATTAGATCTTTTATTACAGGAAAAAGTTCTGCTGGTTCAAGGCACCGCATTTAACTGGCCAGAACCAGACCATTTCCGCATTGTCACATTACCGCATGTCACTGACTTGCAAATGGCTATTGAAAAATTTGCCCGCTTTATGGGTAACTATCGCCAATAAATATAATATTTATCATTTAGAGCTTACCCTTATGACTATTAATAACATAATGAAGTAAGCTCTTATTTGATACAAGAAAGCTTATTTCTTACTGATGACCATTTTTCCATAAATAATTTTCTCAGGAATGAATATTCCTATTGTTTCTCAAGTCACTATTTAAAAGATAAAAGAGATATATTGGTGAAAATTGATACTGAATAGGTTTACTTCCCTTTCCCAGCCGCTCACAATTAACCCTATCATTCCGTTGAAAGAGAAAATTATGAGCCATTTTTTCGCCCAATTATCCCGCTTGAAATTAATCAACCGTTGGCCCCTGATGCGAAATGTGCGCACAGAGAATGTTTCAGAGCATAGCTTGCAGGTTGCTTTTGTCGCACATGCACTGGCCGTCATCAAAAACCGCAAATTTAACGGCAAGGTTAACGCCGATCGGATCGCCCTGCTGGCCATGTATCACGATGCCAGTGAAGTCATCACCGGAGATTTGCCTACCCCAATTAAGTACTATAACCCGCAAATTGCCCACGAATATAAAAAAATAGAGAAGATAGCCCAACAAAAATTATTGAATATGCTGCCGGCAGAACTACAAGATGATTTTCGTTCTATTTTGGATGAGCACCTGCATACCGAAGAAGAAACGCGCATTATTAAACAGGCTGATGCACTGTGTGCTTATTTAAAATGTTTGGAAGAGATTTCGGCGGGCAATACCGAATTCAATCAGGCCAAAACCCGGTTGGAAAAAACACTGGCAGAGCGCCACAGCGAAGAAATGGATTATTTTATGAACGTATTCGTCCCCAGTTTTAATCTTTCTCTTGATGAGATCAGTGTATAGATATCACCCTCCATGATAACGATCATCCAGTAGTGCTAATCTATAGCTATGATTGCAGCGCCTTATCGCATTAAAACTGCATCATGGAATGATTAAAACGGGAAAAGTATTGGGATAACCGCGACACTGATCCCCATAACAATTAACGTAAAAGGTATGCCAAGTTTCAGGAAATCTGCAAATCGATATCCACCCGGCCCCAGTACCAATGTATTAACAGGAGATGAAACCGGTGTCATGAACGCGGCTGAGGCCGCCACGCCAATAATCATGGCGAAAGGCAAAGGCGAAACAGACATTTCGTTCGCCGCCGCAATCGCTATCGGAGCCATTAATACCGCCGTCGCCGTGTTAGAAATGAACAATCCGATAACAGCACAAAGCACAAACAAGCACATCAACATCACCCGTGGCCCCATATTACCCGCCACATCCATCAACCCACGGACAATTAAGTCTATGCCTCCTGTTTTCTGCAATGCCAACGCGAAAGGCATCATGCCGACAATTAAAATAATGCTCGGCCAGTGAATGGCACGATAGGCGCTTTCCATATCGATGCAGCGAAATTTACCCATTAACAGACAAGCAACCAACGCAGCGATAAAGTTGGGAATTTCATTGGTGAGCATCATCGCAACCATCAAGGCAAGGCAGAATAATGCGTGGGGGGCTTGTGATGCGGCAGGCGCTGCACTTTCCACTTCGATGGGTAAATTTAGCACAATGAAATCAGGAGTCTTAGTTTTCAACGCACGAATCAGTTTCCAGTCGCCAATCACCAGCAACGTATCACCAAGCAGCAAAGACTCGTCAACCAACTTGCCTTCCAATGCCTTGCCGCCACGACGAATGCCGACAACATTGAGACCATAACGGGTACGGAATTTCATACCACGCAGCGATTGCCCCAATAAATCGGACTCAGGGATCACGGAAACCTCTGCCATGCCGACCTCACGGGATTGTTCCGAAAAATATTCCCCGCGCAATATCATCGGCTCCAGCTGTTGCTCGCTGCAAAACTCCCGTAAATCAATATCACTATCAGACATATCCACCAGCAGCACATCTTGTTCCCGTAATTCCATATCGCCAGTGGCAGCCACCATCACCCGACGGAACTTACGCCAGCGTTCAATGCCAATCACATTGGCGCCATAACGTGCGCGCAATCCCAATTCATCCAGCGTATGACCAACCAAAGGCGAACCTTGGCGGATAGCGAGCCGACGGGCGCGACCTGACAATTTATAGTCACGGATTAAATCACGAAATGTGCGGTGATAACGTTCATCCGCTGTCTGGTGAGCGCTTCCCCCCAACCAACGACGGGCAATCAACATATACACCACACCGGCCAGCAAGACTAAAATGCCAATCGGTGTAATGGAGAAAAAATCAAATCCCCGCAAGCCTTCGCGTACCAGCTCACTATTGACAATCATATTGGGGGGCGTTGCAACCAATGTCATCATGCCACTGATCAAACCGGCAAACCCCAATGGCATCATCAACCGCCCCGGCGAGATTTTCATTCTGGCAGCTACACTCAGGACAACAGGAATAAAGATTGCCACAACCCCGGTTGAACTCATAAAAGCGCCCAGCCCCGCGACCGACAACATTAACCAAGCCAACATCTTAGTCTCACTGTTACCGGCAATCCGAACCAGCCAATCCCCCATCTGATAGGCAACACCTGTCCTCACCAGCCCTTCGCCAATGACAAACAGGGCAGCAATCAATAACACGTTGGGATCACTAAAACCGACAGTGGCTTCACTTAACGTCAGTGTGCCACTCAGGACAAATGCAATGATCACCAATAAAGCCACAACATCCATTCTGACTTTATTGGTGGTGAAAAGCACAATAGCTATCGATAGCAGGGTCAATACCCACAACAGTTCGCTATTCAATCTGGCCTCTATCAACGATACCTTTAAAACGATACAAACGTTAATGGGCCAAGTAGAGCATTTTTCTCAGGAAAAATCCCACGTTATGATCAAGAATTTTCCTGATTTGTGGTGTAAATCGAAACATAACCGCCGGATTTGACAATTTCAATATTTTCCAGATTAGTAATCGTCAAGTGCGTTTCATCACGGCGTGGAATATCTGGCGCATCATGGACTACGACGACCTGACAACCTGCATCCAGCCCGGCATGAATTCCTGCAATGGCATCTTCAAAGACCACACACTCTTCTGGCAGTAATCCCAGTTTTTGGGCCCCCAATAAATAAGGTTCAGGGTTTGGTTTTCCGTTTTTAACAGACTCCGCTGTCACCCAATGTGCCGGCTCTGGTAACTCGGCGACCTGATGGCGCGCAGTAGCAAGAGGAACAGTTCCCGATGTGACGATTGCCCACGGAATATCCAGCGCATTCAACTTATCAATCAGAGCAATAGCACCAGGCAAAGCGGTAATACCTTCTGTATCTTCTGTTTCGATCTTTTCAATCCATTTGAACGTGCTGGCAATCTCTTCTTCACTGGCATCAGGCATAAAATGACGTAATGATAATATCGCCGGCGTACCATGCACATAGTTCAACACTTCATCACGATCGATCCCCATCTTATCAGCAAACTTAATCCACGCCCGCTCAACCGCAGGTAATGAATCAATCAGCGTACCATCTAAATCGAATAAAAAACCCCTACATTTCAGTACCAAACCCGGCTCCTTTAAACGCAACTAGGCGTTAATAATCTGACCCATCTCAACAGCGCTCATTTTCATAATATTAATACAACCAGCTATTGATCTGAACAGGGGATTTATCGGTTAATTGACTCAGCAACCGCCGGAACAGGCGCTCCGGCCGTTTAAATGTCATCAAGAAAAGAGTTGTCCAGTTGCTTAAATGCCCGTTTAAGCAATTCAGCTAACGAGAGATAAGTCGGGACATTTTCCACTGGCGTCATTGCAATACCCGCTTCTGCAAATTTCTCCCGAATTTCATAAAACCATTTCAGCAACCCTTCGGGCAAAGGTGTCGCCGCACGTTTTCCCAGCCACCACAATCCCTGCAACGGCAGGCTACAGGCAAACAGTGCCGTTGCGACCGACGGCCCCAATTGACCACCCAGCGCGATCTGCCATGTCAGCGTAAAAATGGACAATGGCGGCATAAAACGAATACCAAAGCGAGTCGCCCTAATTACACGATTTTCAGGAAAAACAGGCGAAAGCTGCTTTTCTAGCGGCCATATTTTTAAATATTGCTGGCCTAACTGCATCCGCTTG
This sequence comes from Xenorhabdus miraniensis, assembly GCF_002632615.1. The sequence continues at coordinate 93,858 of NZ_NITZ01000003.1, read as the reverse complement.
AACCAACCTTGATTAACAGGCGGTGTCGTATTCATCATGACCTCAATCAATTAAAGGTGTACTTTTTAAAAAATCCCTACAAAAGATAAAATCTTTTTTGTAATATTAATACTATTAAGTATATTTTGTCTTTATTGCTAGCAAACGGTATCCTACACAGACTTTTATGTTGTTGCAGCAGCAAAACAAAAATTTTGACCTCTTTCGCAACAACTGGATTCGATTTGTTAACAAATTGCTTTATTTTTTAACAATTTTCTTATTTAAGATTAGATCACAACAAGATAATAGGTATTTCCATGTCAAGTAAGCTGGTACTGGTTCTTAATTGCGGTAGCTCCTCCCTGAAATTCGCTATCATCGATCCTGCCAATGGTGAAGAATATCTTTCTGGTTTAGCTGAGTGCTTTAACCTGCCTGAAGCCCGTATTAAATGGAAAATGGATGGCGCAAAAAATGAAGCTGCTTTAGGTGCCGGCGCAGCACACAGCGAAGCGCTGAACTTCATTGTTAATACTATTTTGGCTGAAAAGCCAGAACTTTCTGCACAGATTTCATCCATCGGTCACCGTATCGTTCACGGTGGTGAGAAATTCACTTCTTCTGTGATTATCAATGATGAAGTTATCAAAGGCATTGAAGCGGCTATTCCGTTCGCACCACTGCACAACCCTGCTCACCTGATCGGTATCGCAGAAGCGAAGAAAGCGTTCCCTCATCTGCTTGAGAAAAACATTGCCGTATTTGATACTGCATTCCACCAGACGATGCCTGAAGAGGCATACTTGTATGCACTGCCTTACAATCTGTATAAAGAGCATGGCATCCGCCGTTACGGCGCACATGGTACCAGCCACTTCTACGTTTCCCGCGAAGCGGCTAAGATGCTGAACAAACCTGTTGAAGAACTGAATGTCATCACTTGCCATCTGGGCAATGGTGGTTCTGTTTCTGCTATTGTTAACGGCCAGTGTGTTGATACTTCTATGGGCCTGACTCCGCTGGAAGGTCTGGTGATGGGTACTCGTAGTGGTGATATCGATCCTGCTATCGTATTCCATTTGCACGATGCAATGGGGATGAGTGTTGCTGAAATCAATACCCTGCTGACCAAAGAGTCTGGTTTCCTGGGTCTGACTGAAGTGACCAGCGACTGCCGTTACGTAGAAGATAACTATGAAACCAAAGATGATGCAAAACGTGCAATGGACGTTTACTGCCACCGTCTGGCTAAATACATCGGTGCTTACAGCGCATTGATGGAAGGCCGTCTGGATGCGATTATCTTCACCGGCGGCATCGGTGAAAACTCTGCGCTGGTTCGTGAACTGACTATGAAGAAAGTTGCACTGCTGGGCTTCGAATATGATCACGAGCGCAACCTTGCTGCACGCTTCGGCAAGTCAGGCGTTATCACCACTGATAATGGCCGCCCTGCTCTGGTTATCCCAACCAATGAAGAATTGGTCATCGCTCAGGATTCAGCACGCCTGACCGCGTAAGCAGCATGATTTTCAAGAACCGCCAGCCATGCTGGCGGTTCTCTATTAATCAGTGCATTGATGCACTGATTAATATTTCCTTAATAAATATTGCGTTGGCTCATGATTGATATTTCATCTATTGATATAGCATCGAATACATTGAGTCACGTTTATTGACTGACGAGCAACCGTTAAAGAGGTTTCCGTGTCCCGTACAATTATGTTAATCCCCACTGGCACCAGCGTTGGTTTAACCAGTGTCAGCCTGGGCGTTATTCGCTCCATGGAGCAAAAAGGCGTTCGCCTGAGTGTTTTCAAACCTATCGCACAGCCACGTCACACTGGTTCTCAAGATCAAACCACCTCCATTATCCGTTCACACTCCAGCATTCATGCTGCTGACCCTCTGGATATGGCATATGTGGAATTACTGCTGACCACTAATAAAAAAGATGTGTTGATGGAAGAGATCGTGGCGCGTTACCACGAAAACACCAAAGATGCAGAAGTGGTTCTGATCGAAGGTCTGGTTCCGACTCGCAAACATCCATTTGCCCAGTCCCTGAACTATGAAATCGCCAAAACCCTGAACGCTGAAATCGTATTTGTCACTGCACTGGGTACTAACTCCCCTGAGCAGCTTAAAGAGCGCATTGAACTGAGCCGCGCAGAATACGGTGGCATCAAGAACCAAAACATCATTGGTGTTATTGTCAACAAACTGAATGCACCTGTTGATGATCAAGGTCGTACTCGCCCGGATTTGTCCGAAATCTTTGACGAATCCACTAAAGCGACCATCGCACATGTTGATCCAACAACTATCTTCAAAAACAGCCCGCTGCCAATTCTTGGCTGCATTCCATGGAGTTTTGACCTGATTGCCACTCGTGCGATTGATATGGCAAAACACCTGAAAGCTGACATTATCAACGCAGGTGCCATTGAGAGCCGTCGCATCAAATCCGTGACTTTCTGTGCCCGCAGCATCCCTAACATGCTGGAGTACTTCCGTCCGGGTTCTCTGCTGGTGACTTCTGCTGACCGCCCTGACGTCCTGATCACGGCATGTCTGGCTGCCATGAATGGTATTGAAGTGGGCGCAGTGTTGCTGACCGGTGGTTACTCTATTGATGACTCCATCCGTGAATTGTGCGAACGTGCATTCAACACCGGCCTGCCAGTGTTCACCGTGAAAACGAACACATGGCAGACTTCCCTGAACCTGCAAAGCTTCAGTCTGGAAGTTCCAGCCGATGACCACGAGCGTATCGAAAAAATACAGAACTACGTTGCACAGCACATCAGCAGCGAGTGGATCGATTCTCTGGCTGCCGCATCAGAACGTCCGAATCGCCTGTCTCCACCTGCATTCCGCTATCAGCTAACCGAGCTGGCCCGTCAGGCTGGCAAACGTGTTGTTCTGCCAGAAGGCGACGAACCACGTACCGTCAAAGCAGCAGCTATCTGTGCTGAGCGTGGCATTGCAGAATGTATCCTGTTGGGTGATCCAGAAGAAATCCGTCGTGTGGCTGCGGCTCAAGGCGTTGAACTGGGCGCAGGGATTGAAATTGTTAACCCGGCGGCAGTGCGTGAACGCTATGTTCCACGTCTGGTTGAACTGCGTAAGAACAAAGGCATGACCGAAGTGGTTGCCCGCGAACAACTGGAAGATAACGTGGTTCTGGGCACAATGATGCTGGAACAAAACGAAGTTGATGGCCTGGTTTCCGGTGCGGTTCACACGACAGCGAATACTATTCGTCCGCCATTGCAGTTAATTAAAACGGCACCAAACAGCTCACTGGTTTCTTCCGTCTTCTTTATGTTGTTGCCAGAGCAAGTATTGGTTTACGGTGACTGTGCAATCAACCCAGATCCAACCGCAGAGCAATTGTCTGAAATCGCTATCCAATCCGCAGATTCTGCGAAAGCATTTGGTATCGAGCCTCGCGTAGCAATGATCTCCTACTCTACCGGTAACTCTGGTGCAGGCAGTGATGTTGAGAAAGTTCGCGAAGCAACCCGTCTGGCACAGGAAAAACGTCCAGACCTGATCATCGACGGCCCATTGCAGTACGATGCGGCTATCATGGCCGATGTGGCAAAATCCAAAGCACCAAACTCTCCGGTTGCAGGTCAGGCGACCGTATTTATTTTCCCTGATCTGAACACAGGTAACACCACCTATAAAGCGGTACAACGCTCTGCGGATCTGGTCTCCATCGGGCCAATGCTGCAAGGTATGCGTAAACCTGTTAACGACCTGTCCCGTGGTGCACTGGTTGATGACATCGTTTATACCGTTGCACTGACTGCAATTCAGGCAACTCAGCAAGAAAATGCGTAATTTTCTGGCTAGATAGCTAAGCGAAATAACTATGCAAAATAACCCCATGCCAAAAGTCTGGGGTTATTTTTTGTCTGCTGATTATCATCAATTATTTCCAATGGTTCAGGGAATCAGAAACTTACTGTTTATACACAATTTACCTTAAAAATTTGCCTTAAAAACTTACCTTAAAATAGTATCCTCCTGACCAAGATCCCCATTTATCACTTTTAGCGGGTTCTAATACCATGTAACCTTCTTGAAATCCAAACCCATATTTAAAGTAAACATCTCTCGCAGCAGGTGCTGGGATTAGTTTGACGCTTCCATTTTTACCAAGTGCTTTTGATTTATTTACTGCATATTCCATTAGAAAAATCCCACAATTTCTAATCCCTACATGAGTCACGAACTCTATAATATTGGAAGGTTCTGTGGCTTTTGCCTTGTTATTGGAAAATATCAACATACCAATTGGAGTTTCTCGAAAAAACATAACAAAGAAATAATGCTCTATTGAGGCTGAAATACCCTCAAATTTATTTTCTAAGATAGAAGAAATTTGAGTAAGCATTCCATACGTAGCCTTATATCTTGAATTCCACCGTTCCTGCTCCCGGCTTAATTGTCTGCTCTGATTAGAACCTATGAACCAATCACCATTAATCATGTTCGTTCTTATTCGGTTCGCAATACATAAAGCATCTTGAAGCCCAACTTCTCTGATAGTGATAAAACTTTTAACATTAAATACCCTGGAAGCCATATTTATTAAATTTGATTCACTACGCGTCAATGGCCCCGCTATATCTGAGTCCAAAATGCTAAAAAATTTTGATTTAAGTATCATGATATACCTCCCAATAACAATATAAAAAATATATTCAGAGGATTTGTTTAATTTAATTTACCATTTCTTCCCGGGTTTGCCGTTGTTCCCGATGCTTTCTCATCCGCCAAAAGACTTCTAAGATCACAAACCAGACCGGAGTACCATATAACACTACACGTGTATCATAATCAAATATCATGATCACGACCGTAAAGGCAAAAAATATCAAAAAAGTTATGAGAAAACACTCATGGGGAAACTGCATGTGGTCAGTTACACAGTGATAAATTTTTTACGTAAGTTGTTGGAGACACCCACGATATTTTATCACATGTAACATAACCATCACTTTTTAATTTATAATCAACGTAAAATGATATAGGGAAACCAATGATAAATGATGCAATCATAAGCCTACTCAAGTATTTAACAATTATCTTGTTAAATTTAGGTAACCTATCAAATATAAAGAAAAAAATAGATCCTGATAAAGAGTAAAACAATAGAGGGGAAGACATAAAACCTATAATAACAGTGCTAGAAAAAGTTATCTCATCTTTCATGAATATTAATGAAAAAACATAACTGCTAACTAAAAACATGATAGGTGTAAATATAATCAACAATATTAATCCACCCAAGGCTTTTAAATATTTGCTATTCATCTAATTTTTCCCATCGTATTGAAAAAATATTGTAAATTTGCTTCCTGTGTTCTTGGTTTTCTTTTCATTTTCTCTTTTAATAATTCTATTAACTTTTCACTTATTCCATATTTTTTATCAACAAAGTCTAAACCAATGGTAATTAAAATACCCGCAAGAAGAACTATTCCGGCAACAACAATAACACTACCGCCTAAAACAGCTGTAGCAGTTAAAAATGAGCCCACAGCCCAAGATGCAGCAGCAACAATAGCGGTTTTAGCCATATCTACGGTTATGTTGCCGATAAAATCAGCTAACGTATATTCATCTTTAAAAATACTTTCTATTATGCGATATCCAATAGAAAAAATGATACAAAATCGAACACCCTCAACAATACTCGTATTAAGCCCTTGCTGCCCTATCCCCATTGCTAACATTTGAGGATGGCTTGCCCCGTATCGTGTTCCCCTGACGAGACGTCTAAGACCCGCATGACCTGACAGATGAATATATTTTTTCCCATTTTCTCCCACATAGGTTTTTGCAGTGATACTTAACCGCTTAAATTCTCGACAAACGTCAGAGAACCCAAATGAATCATAGATATTTCCAGCATAAGTAGAAATAGGATCTGTGATAGAGAATAAAGACCAAGCCGGGTTTTCTTTCTTGCGTTCTACTTCCGTACCTCTTGCAAAATCTTCGGCATAACTTGGATTTCGTGGAGGGCCAAGATTAATATCTTCAATAATGCTTTGAGCCTGAGCCAATGTGAGCACATAGTGATACTGGGTATTATCACTTAATACCTTTTCTAATCCTATGGAATCAAAAAATTCATGCTGGGGTTTTAACTGATTAATACCTATTTCCCCATTTAAGTAATCACCCAGATAGCCATCCCAAGTTGGGTTATAATTTTTTCGTCTTGTCATTTAATAAAATCTCCATATTATTTATACTGTATTTAAATAAATTTTCAAAATAGTAGATCACTGGAAGGGAACTCAGTCCGATTTTTGCGATCTGATAAATTGCAAAAAATCCCAAACCCCAACACGGACTGAGTGATGCCTATCATAGCACCCATACCTCAAAATGAATGCCAGAAAATGAGAAAACTTATCCATTCATCAATATCCCTATGCAGAAACCCTCACATTAATCTGAAATAACTACTGTATTCATAAAAGTCAGAAGGTAAAAGCCTGGCTGGCACGACATCCAAAATTTACCCTGTTGTTTTTACCCGTCTATTCACCTTGGACTAAATAAAATAGAACGGTTATGGCAATCGCTCCATGAGACAATAACGCGAAATCATTGTTGTCAATTTATGTGGCAGTTGCTTAATTATGTTGATGCTTTTTTGGAATCGTTTTCATCACAGCAAAAGCCAAGAAGACACAAAATGCGTGTAGCACTATTATGAAACCTTATTTATATTCAGAGGATTTGTTTAATTTACCATTTCTTCCCGGGTTTGCTGTTGCTCCCGATGCTTTCTCATCCGCCAAAAGACTTCTAAGATCACAAACCAGACCGGAGTACCATATAACGCTACACGTGTATCATAATCAAATACCATGATCACAACCGTAAAGGCAAAAAATATCAAAGTGCACCATGTCATAGGGATGCCCAGTGGCATTTTATAGACGGATACTTTATGCAGGTCAGGACGTTTTTTCCGGTAAGCCAGATAGGCAAACAATATCATGCACCAACTGTAAATAACCATGATAGCCGCCACAGTCGATACAATCGTAAATAATTTCATGACATCTGGGATGACAAACAACAGGAATACACCACTTGCCATGCAGATAACAGAAAATATCAAACCAAAAATGGGAACCGCGCTGCTCACTGAAAGTTGCCCGAATTTACTGTGTGCCAGCTTTTCCGTAGACAGGCCATAAAGCATGCGGGTACAAGCGTATAACCCACTGTTTGCCGAAGACATCGCTGAAGTCAGGGCCACAAAATTAATGACCGCTGCCGCTGCCGGCAAACCGGCCAGTGCAAACAACGTCACAAATGGGCTGACCTCCGGTGAAATATGCGCCCATGAAGTCACGGCAATAATGCACATCATGGAGAGCACATAAAAGATAATGATCCTGATCGGAATACTATTGATGGCTTTCGGTAAGATTTTCTCTGGTTCTTTGGTTTCCGCCGTGACTGTGCCAACCAGTTCAATACCCGTAAAGGAAAAAATAGCAATCTGAAAACCCGCTAAAAATCCAAATACCCCGTTGGGCAGGAATACCTCAGGCTCCGTCAAATGGCGTACAGAAGCGGTTACGCCATTGGGTGAAGTCCATCCCACCAACACCATACCAATGCCAACAATAATCAAGGCAACTATCGCCACAACTTTAATCATGGCAAACCAGAATTCCGCTTCACCAAATAACTGTACTGAGAAAAAGTTACATAAACACATTAACCCTAAAATAAACAGGGCCGTTAACCAAAGCGAACTGTCAGGAAACCAATACTGAATATAGCCACCACACACAACAACATCTGCAATACAACTGACGATCCAACTCATCCAATAAGTCCAGCCCAGAAAATAGCTGGCTTTATCTCCAAGATAATCCGCCACAAAATCCGCAAAAGTCCGATAGTCCAGTTTAGTGAGCAACAGTTCTCCCATTGCCCTCATTACCATAAAAGCGAAAAAACCAATCAACAAATAAGTCAGGATTATTGAAGTGCCTGATACCGCAATGGTTTTCCCTGTTCCCATAAACAAACCCGTACCAATGGCACCACCAATTGCAATCAGTTGAATATGACGTTTACCTAATCCACGGTGAAGCTTCTGCGCACCTGTGGATTGTCCCACAGGTGTTTTTAATGATTCCGTCATCAATAACCTCCACAGCTTTTTGTATGAATTGATTATGTTAACTGCGCCAGCAATAGACCTGCCCTCAGGCCGATGGCAACACGGGCATTAGGAAACAGAATAAAATTGGCAGGAGATGTGATTTTCCAAGTTTGATTCTGCTGACAGGCAATGTTGAATCCTTCCGGCAGTTTAGTGAAGTTTTTGGTATTCTCTGGAATATTGAGCTTAAAATTGTCGTGCTGTTTGATGATGGCATCCACTACACGATAACGTTTAAGGGCCACTTTACTTCGTTTGATTGAAAATAAACCTGCGACCAAATCCTGCAAGGCAGTCGCAATATTACTGAACCTTGCCAGATCGTTTTGTCCGAAGGGCCGTGCCTTACCAATCTCCAATGTGCAACTGTCTGCATTGAAATGTTCGCTGGTAAAATTGCTGAATGTGCCTCCCGCCGAGTTATGAAATACCAAGGCGTCAATATCACTCTCTTCCAGCCATTGTAAAAAATCAGCAGCATAGCCACGGGATTGGTACGGCAACAGGGCAAACTGCTCATGACAAGATCCCCTAATCGCAGTGTGAAGATCCAAATGCCGATATCTGGTTGAGGCCATGACTGCCGGCTCACTAAAGAATTGGCGGACAACCGCTTCCAGCTCTATTGCACGGCCCGATTCATTCCCCAAAGGAAAATGCGCGTGGCGGCCACCGAACATACGATTAAGATCATGATCAAGATATCGTTGTCCTGCGCGCATGGCGGGCAGGTTACCGAAAATCAATAAGAGGTTATGCCGTAATGCCAGACTTCCCTGTGCCAGTTGCGACAATATCTGGATCAATATTTCTACGGGAGCGGTTTCATTACCATGTATTCCGGCTGAAATAATCAGCGTATCGGCTTTTCTCTCTTGCGAAAGATCTTGTGGCAATAACTGCAATACGCCTTCTGCTAACCATGATGCCTTGATCGTTGGTGGAAAATACAAGCTATTCTCAAGTTTGTTCTCAAGCAGTAAAGTCAATAAATCCATCGTCCCTCCTGATTAACGTTGAAACTCATAGATCGGACCGAGCTTGAGGATCTGTGTCAGTTCATCAAGGGCTGTATAAACTTCATCCAACAATTGTGGATCAGCCAGATCAGCCACATACAGAGAATCCCGATAATAGCGTTCTACCCATGTCGTCAACCGCTGATACAGCGCTGGTGTCATCAAAGTGGCCGGATTGGTCGCCGCCAGCTCTTTTTCGTTCAAAACGACCCGAAGACGCAGACAAGCCGGCCCTCCGCCATTACGCATACTTTCCCGTAAATCGAAAAAGTGGAGTTTATTGATGGGAGAATTTCCCTCAGCAATCAATGATTGTAGATAGGACAAAACGTTATGATTACGACGGCACTCTTCCGGCAAAATCAGCATCATGTTGCCATCAGGCTGGCTCAACAATTGGCTGTTAAAAAGATAGGAACCAACTGCATCCTGAATGGTGACTTGTTCAGCAGGCACTTCAACCGTTATCAGTGTTTGCCCGAGCCGGGCCATTTTTTCTCTGAGTTCAGTCAGTACTGATTGCTGGTTCAGGAAAGCCTGTTGATGATAGAAAAACACATTGCGGTTACTGACCGCGATGACGTCGTTATGAAACACGCCACTATCAATGGCAACCGGATTTTGTTGGGCAAATACGGTTCTTGCTTCCTCAAGTTGATGCAGGCGGGCCACTGCCTGACTCGCTTCCAGCGTTTGCCGTGCAGGATAGCGTTCGGGCACAATACCTTCCTGCAATGCTTCGCGGCCATAGACAAATAGCTGTACACCCGCCTCACCATATTCACCGCAAAAACGATTATGATTCGCCGCCCCTTCATCTCCCCAATCCACATGCTGCGGTAAAGGATCATGGTGAACAAAGTGGTTCTGATCAGAGAAGGTGGCTTTTAATGCCCGCGAAGTCTCCACACTTTCCAGAGAACGATGTAACTTTTTATTTAAGTTGGCAACTGTGAAATGAACGCGCTGATCCGCACTATCCGCTGAAGGGGAAACCGTTGCCGCATTGGCTGTCCACATAGAAGAAGCAGAACTCAGTTTAGACAACAATAACAGTGAATACTGTGCGGCCTTGTTTAATACCTGTTCATCACTGCCCGTAAATCCCAGCAGACGCAATGTCGGAAGATTGGGGCGCTGCTGTGGAGGCAATACCCCCTGCACCAGCCCCATATCAGACAATGCCTTCATTTTCATCAATCCTTGAAGAGCGGCTTTGCGGGGATTGGATTTTTTCCCCCGATGATTCATGGAAGCCTCATTACCCATTGATAGCCCGGCGTAATGGTGTGTCATTCCCACCAAACCATCAAAATTTGCTTCAATTCCCGACATAATCACCTCTGACATCCTATTTATTAATGGAAAAAATCATGAACGAAAGAAACCAAGCCCTGGCGCGGGTGTTTCAGGCAAAACTAAATTGTCAGCCATCAAAGAAGCCATCGGCCAGGCGCAATAGTCCGCTGCATAGTAAGCACTGGGTCGATGATTACCCGATGCTCCGATGCCACCAAACGGTGCTTTGCTGGATGCGCCTGTCAGGGGTTTATTCCAATTCACGATCCCTGCCCTCGCCTCCTGCAATAATTTCTTGAACAGGGCAGCATCAGGAGAAATCAAGCCGGATGCCAAACCAAACCGCGTATTATTCGCGATGGAAATGGCTTCGTCGAAAGTGTCATAGCGTTTCAGGGTCAGCAAAGGGCCAAAATATTCTTCATCAGGAACATCTCTGACATTGGTCAGATCAATGATGCCCGGCGTCATAAAGGTTGAATGAGGATCAGGCTGCGTTAAGGCGAGCAAAGAGACACCACCTAATGCCAGCAATTTGGATTGAGCCTCCAGCAAACTGTCTGCCGCAGCCAGAGAGATGACGCCCCCGATAAAAGGCTGTGGCTCTGCATTCCAGTGAGCAGGCACAATCTGACCCGCGGCATCAAGTAGCCGTTGGATCAACGCATCCCCTTTTTCCCCTCGTTTCACCAACAACCTACGGGCACAAGTACAGCGCTGCCCTGCGGAGATAAATGCGGACTGGATAATGGTGTAAACAGCGGCCTCAATATCATCATAATCGTCCACAATCAGGGCATTGTTGCCTCCCATTTCCAGCGCCAGCATTTTTTCTGGCTGGCCTGCCAATACACGGTGGAAATGGAACCCTGTCGCCGCACTGCCCGTAAACAGCACACCATCAATTTCGCGGCTGTCCAACAACGCACCGCCGGTTTCTTTACTGCCCTGCACCAGATTCAGCACACCAACAGGCAACCCCGCCTTGATCCACAGTTCAACCGTTTTCTCTGCCGTCATCGGCGTCAGTTCACTGGGCTTAAACACCAATGTATTACCCGCGATCAATGCAGGTACAATATGCCCATTCGGTAAATGTCCGGGAAAATTATAGGGGCCGAAAACCGCCATCACACCGTGAGGGCGATGCTGCAATATCGCTTTGCCATCAGGCATGGAGGTTTCAGAATATCCTGTGCGTTGTTCCCATGCCTCAATGGAAATGGCAATTTTGCCAATCATTGACTGAATTTCCGTTCGCGTTTCCCACAACGGCTTACTGGTTTCTTCACTGATTACACGGGCGAGATTTTCTTTTTCCTGTGTCAACAAATCAGCAAATGCCTGAATAACTGCAATACGTTTTTCAACCGCCAACCCTGACCAAGCAGGAAAGGCTTTGCGGGCAGATTGGCACGCTTCGTCTACCTGACGGGCAGAAGCGCCGTTTGCCTGCCATAAAACCTGTTGGTCAACAGGAGAGTATTTAATAACAGGCAGACCTTGCCCAACTATCCATTCACCGCCAATGTAATTTGCTTGATGATTCATTGTTAAATCCCTTAAGAGAGAAGAGAAACAAAGCGCACCGGATCGCCCTCATCCACCTGGAGTACCTCCATCTCTGCGGGTGTAAGCCGCAGCTCATCACTATCCAGCGGATCAGAGATGTGCAAGAGTAACGCCTTAAACGCCTGAAAATGCAGGTTAGAAACAATACATGGCACCCCATCCTGCGCGCGAGAAACATGGGGGCTTTTCTTGGCATATACGAGCCGGCTGTCTTTGACTGTGCGTATATTGTCAATTTCCGCATCCAAAATGGCACCAGCATCAAAAATGTCGACCGCATCGTGATAAGCAAAACCCTCTTTTTCCAGAATAGCGCGGGCAGGCAAGGTATTTTCATGTACCTGACCAATCGCCTGACGGGCATCTTCAGGCAACAGAGGGACATAGACCGGATAGAATGGCATTAATTCCGCAATAAACGTTTTTGAGCCAGTCCCCGTCAAATAATCCGCTTCTGCAAAAGGAACATTGAAAAAGTGTTGCCCGAACGCATTCCAGAATGGCGATTCACCTTGTTGATTCAAGACCCCGCGCATTTCCGCAATGATGGATTTCGGGAAAAGGTGCCTGAATGCGGAAATAAAAATAAAACGGCTTCTGGAAAGGAAAACGCCATTGCGCCCGCCTTGATAATCGGGATCAAGGAACAACGTACACAGTTCACTGCATCCGGTATAATCCTGCCCAACAATCAGCGTTTCAAATGTGTTGTAAATGCCCAATTCCCGGGAAGAACGCACTGCTTTCTGCACCCGGAAGTTATAGAAGGGCTCTTCCAGCCCAACGGCAACCTCCAGCGCACTAACACCAACAACACGATGCTTTTCCGTGTCCTCCAAGGTAAACAAAAAACCTTGCTGTGCTCGTCCCCTTGCATCGTTGAAAGAATCAATGCTGCGTAAAATCCGTGCCGCCAGATATTCCTGATTGTTTGGTAACGTCGTCAGGCCAACGCCAGCACGGGACGAAAGATTAAGGATATCCCCTAAATCTTCATGTTGAACGGATCTAAATAGCATCATGATATCACCTCAAATCGGCTTTATTCCTGAACAAATCGCTTGAGGGCGTTTTCAAGGCGGATGAAACCATCATCAATATCCTGCTGTTCGATATTTAATGCAGGCGCAAAACGCAGCACATCGGGGCCGGCTATTAAAGCAATCAATCCCTCTTCTGCTGCGATATTGGTCAGGTTTTTCGCCTTGCCTTGATATTTCTTATCCAGTTCGGCCCCCAGCAATAGCCCCTTACCGCGTAATTCACTGAATACCTGATAACGTTGATTGAGTTCTGACATCCGCTGGAAAAATTCATGGTGGCGCTCTTTTACTCCCGCCAGAAATTCCGGCTGATGTACTAACTCGATCACCTTATTGGCGACCGCGGCTGCCAATGGATTTCCACCAAATGTTGTACCGTGTGAACCCGGCTGGAAGGCTTCTGCGATATGTTGTCTGACCAACATGGCCCCTATGGGGAAACCGCCGCCAAGCCCTTTGGCCGTGGTCAAAATATCGGGTTCCACGCCCGTTTCTTCATAGGCATACAAATACCCAGTCCGCCCGACTCCTGTTTGAATTTCATCAAAAATCAGCAATGCCTGATACTGATCGCACAGTTCCCGCAATGCTTTCAAAAATGCCGGGTCAGCAGGGATAACCCCCCCTTCACCGATAATGGGCTCAACGATTACGGCACAGGTTTTTTCTGAAATATGGGCTTTAATGGCGGCAATATCGTTATATGGAAGATGGGTAATTTGCTGCGGTAGTGGAGCGAAGTCCTGAGAGTATTTAGGTTGACCACCGACAGTCACGGTAAATAATGTCCTACCGTGGAAGGAATTCTCAAATGAAATAATTTCGTTTTTATGACTTCCATATTTATCCAAAGCATATTTTCTGGCAATTTTTAATGCAGCTTCATTAGCCTCAGCGCCAGAATTACAGAAAAAAACCTTATCTGCGAAAGTGTTCTCAACTAAAGATTTTGCAAGTTTTAATACAGGCTCATTGGTGTAACCGTTACCAATGTGCCATATATTTTCAATTTGAGAAATTAATGTATCTTTTAATTCATCATTGGCATGCCCTAACGAATTAACAGCAATTCCGCCTGCAAAATCAACGTATTCCTTCCCATCCTGATCCCAGACGCGCGAGCCTTTAGCTTTAACCGGGATAAATTTAGCAGGTGAAAAGCAGGGAACCATATACTGGTCAAACCAATTTCTTTGGATCGTACCTGACATTTGTTTTTCCTCAAATAATTAGGATATAAAAATAAAAATAAACTCATATATCATTGAAGATAATTTTCAGTTAATAGATTCATATAAATTATCTATTTATTATTTTCGAAAAGTTTCCAATGACATTATCTCTGTGTTTTCCCCATCCTTTTTGATTAGTAATTAATCTCATAATCTCTTCGGGATTTAACAAAGTCAACACAATAAAATCACAATGAATTTACTTTATGATGCTTTTCACAATTTACAGAAATGAATTTATAGTCAATTTATGCACCATTTGTGCATAAAAAAATAAATAAGAAGAGGGATAGAAGTGAAGATAACGGAATTGAGATATTCTTGTTCAATAATTATTCACGGAGTATGAGTATAAATTATACCCATACTCTAAAAATGTATTTGCAATTAACAACTTTTACCCTACATATCAATAATTTTATTTAAAACCAAACCATTAAAAAACAATACACTTATTTTTTCCACTTTATTGGCAAGTTCACTCATACAAACTCTCAGGTTAAGAGGCATGGAGGTTATGGGGGTTATACCAAAAAAATCGAACTATATTGTCTTCACTAGTATTCAATGACTCTGACGGAAAAACCTGTTTTTCTCTCCGCAACCATAACCGTTCATCTTGAGCATAGTAGAAACATTGTGGTGAAAAAATCTCTCTGTTTGCTTTTACAGGCAAGCCTGTAATATCGGCTAATTTATGAGCAAACCCACTTTTCCCGGAGAAACAAGATAGCAACCGGATGGAACGGGCATTATCTTTCATGAGCAACGGCCCTATGTGATCAGCCAACTCTTGCGGCGACAATTTTTTTGCCCCTAACAGCAATCCTTCAAACAACAGTTTGAACTGATCACCATGTCCTACAAGATTCAGTCTGTTAGTCGGATATGTGGAAGATACGTCAATAAAATACTGAAATCCTCCCCGTAAATAAGGTATCAATCTTGCCGAATTGCGCACTTTCTCTTCAAAAGAGAAGCTTTTAAATTCTCGATCCCAATAGAAACTAAGTTTCATAATCCCCTCCTAACAAGATCCAGATACTCTCCCCAAGCTTATACCTTTTCCCCGATAAAAACACAAAAAAACCCTTCCGGTAGGAGGGGTTAATGACTCAAATATCTGGGCAATATGTGCGTAAAAATAAAAGGAAATATTATAAAACTTAAAAAGAATAGAAATGTTTTCTGATTAAGTTTATTTATTATGTACTTCTGCATAATAAATTCTATTACTTATTAAAAAAAATTACTCACATAGTTTATTCCTGCAATTAAGTAAAGTAACCACTTACATGACTAGTGATTTTTATCACAATTATATTTATTAATATTGCCTTGCTATAAATCACGCTTGCAGTTTCATAAGAAAAAAACAACCATAATGGACTGAGTAAACAGATATATGAATTTTCATATAAATTATAACCTTCGACAATGGCTTTTTTTTATGACTCTAATAGCTTATTTATATCGTCAATCCTGGGTATTATTGCTTGTATCGACAATAAGCGCATTAATTAGTGGGTTCGCAGGTGCTTCGATAGTTGGCATGATTAGTCAAGGTGTAACAGAAACCATTAATCTCACCACATTTCTTTGGAGCTTTTTTGGTATCTGTTTTATTTTTTTTATTACCAAGACTATATCAGAAATTACGTTATCCCATTTAGCTCAAGCGGCTATTTTTTCATTACGCCTCAGTTTAAGTAACAAGATATTACGTGCACCACTCAAAAAACTGAATAAAATCGGGCGGCACGGTCTTTTAGCAGTTTTAACTAAAGACGTCGATGTTTTCGTACACTCTTTTATGCTGGCACCCAGTGTTTTTGGTAATGTCACCCTAATCATTGCCTGCTTTAGTTATTTGGCCTGGATGTCCTGGCAATTGTTTGTCATTTTGGCAGCACTCAGCCTTATTGCAATGTACGTGTTTTATATTTGGGAGAAATACCCATTACGCCTGATGACATTAATGCGTGATCAGGTGGATAAAATATACCTTAATTTTCAAAGCCTGATTAACGGCAGCAAGGAGCTGAAACTCAATACACAAAAAGGCAATCTTTTTGTCGATAAAGTTATCTCTCCTGCCGCCAATGTATTCAAAGAAATCTGCATTAAAGCGAATTCCAGTTACGCATGGCTCATCAATGCCAGTTCTGTCACTTTCTATATTATTATTGGTATCAGCATTTTTATTGTCCCCATTTGGATCCCTCAGGAGCCATCAACCCTGTTCACGGTAGCGTTGCTTGTGCTCTTTTTATCAGGCCCTATTAGTGAAGTTATTGGTGCAATCCCGGAATTGAGAGAAGCTGAAGTTTCGTTGAATAAAATGCGCCGCCTTGATAATGAGCTGGAAGAAGCGCTCTCCGAACAAATCGAAGGCCCTAACCCATTCCATAATAAACTGCCAATAGAACTTGAACTGAAAAATGTTGTCCATCATTACACAACGGATAAAGAAGACCGTCAGTTTGCTCTCGGCCCATTAAGTCTGAAAATATCGCAAGGCGAAATTGTTTTTATCGTTGGGGGTAATGGCAGCGGGAAAACAACACTCGCGATGTTGCTTGTTGGCTTGTTTGAACAAGAATCGGGTTCTGTCTCGCTAAATGGCATACCGGTAACATCAGCTAATAATGAGCATTATCGTCAGTTCTTTTCTGCTGTTTTCTCCGATTACCATCTCTTCGAACAGCTACTCAATAGCGATGCCAATGTTACTGAAAAAGCAACGCATTATATTGAATCATTAAATATGTCACATAAAGTCAAAATCGTTGATGGTGGTTTTTCCACAACCAATCTTTCTGCTGGTCAACGAAAAAGACTGGCATTAGTTTCGGCCTATTTAGAAGATCGTCCTATATATCTGTTTGATGAATGGGCCGCAGACCAAGATCCCGTATTTAAACGTTTATTCTATACTGAACTACTGCCTGAATTAAAAGCTAATGGTAAAACTATCATCGTTATTAGCCATGATGATGGTTATTTTGATTCTGCCGATCGCATTATCAAATTAGAAGATGGCAATATTAAAGAGATCAGTAATAAAATTCATTAGTTCATTATAAAAAAATAAAGTGAAACGCATGACAAAGAGCCTAATTACATAGGCTCTTATTTCACTTTACATATCCATATAAGTTTTGATTTATGGAGTGTACGCAAAATCACCAAAACTAATAAACTTTGATACTTAATACCTGTAATAAAATTAGATACATTAGAAAAACATTATTATAAATGTGGAATTAAATAATCTAATGTAAAATTATCTAATACAGTAAAGATTATAATTTCTTTCAGTGATGAAAAGAAATTGAGCAAAACATTAAGAATTAGACTGTTCTTTTTTATCAGAATGGTCGGCTATTTTTATGCCACTTGCTCTGGATAACGACTACTTTTCCTGACAGGAATAGATATACCGTCTATTTCATGGAAATATTTTTTATTTGTTCAACCCCGAGTGTGATTTTTTGTTTTAACAGTTCTCATGTTTTTATTTTTAATGTACCCATAAAAAGGGAGCTATAGAATGAATTACCCTGATCAATTGAAACCATTCCCTCTATCGGAAGCGCAAAGTAGTCGCTGGTTTCAATATCAAATAGACCCTGATAAACGTGGTCAGAATAATAGTGCATTTTGTGCCCGCATTAAAGGTTTAACAGCGAAACAACTAGAAGAAGCTCTCAATAAATTAGTGCAAAGACACCCGATGCTGCGAGCAAGTTTTGGACTATATCACGGTGAACTGGGCTATTGCATTGCAGATAGTTCTGAAATCGCACTCACAGTACATGATGCGCAGCATCTTAGTGAAGAAGCGCTTCAGCAACGTGTTCAGGACGACTGTTGGCATCTTTTTGATTTAACACACCCGCTTCGGATGTACGCCAGTTGGTATCAGTGCAATCCGCAAGAAGGTGTTATGGTACTGACCTTTGATCATCTGGCGGTTGATGGCTGGTCTTATTGGGTACTGTTAGATGAACTTGATGCCCTGCTTTCTGAAAAACCCCTGGAGCCTGCGCCAGAAAATAGCTTTCACAACTACGTGGAATGGCAGCAACAATGGTTAAAAAGCACCAGCGCAAAAAAACAACAACAATTCTGGCAAAATACCTTAGCTGGTAATTTAGCTGTAACACAATGGCCCGCTAAAAATAGCCTTACGCCTGATACAGGGAAAATCTCTTTATATAAAAAAGTACCCAATTCTCTGGCAAATAAACTGCAATCTCTGGCATCGAAATATGATAACAGCCTGTTTGCCATTTTTCTGGCTGCCTACCAAATCCTCCTTAGTCGTTATACCGGGCAGGATGACATTATTATCGGCTCTATCATGCCGGGCCGGGGGCGTGCCCGCTGGGGAAAACTGGTCGGCGAGTTTATCAACCCGATA
The DNA here is from genome assembly GCF_002632615.1 of Xenorhabdus miraniensis. Next base: position 75,064 of record NZ_NITZ01000003.1, on the reverse strand, counting down.
GCGTTACGCAGCCAGATAAAGGGGGAAATGACAGTTCAGGAGCATATCACACAGGCAACAAAAACCGCCCGGCAGGGCATTGAAAACCAGAAATATCCGTTTTCCAAGGTATTGGAACAACTGCAATTGCAACGTAATGCAGAAACCCACCCTGTTTTCCAAACCGTCATGATATTTCAAAAAGCCAGATATATTGGTGACTTACCCTCACTCTGGATGGCGGAAGACAACAATGTGATGGTGCCGTGGGGTAATGCTGAATTGAGGCCTTTCCCTCATCCATACTACGCCGACATTCCTGTGCCATTAATGGTGAATATCCTGGAAGTCGATGGTCAGATCCGTTATGCCTTTTATTTCGATACCAAGGTGTTTGATACTGAACTCATCTCTCAGTTAATGCAGAATCTCCTGAATCTGCTGGAAGCAATGGCCGATGACGAACAACAAGCTGTTAATCGTTTGCCTTTGATGGACGAACAGGCACGTCAGCAAGTCCTCCATAGTTTCAACAACACCGGCAAGCCCTTTCCACAACATGCGCTGATCCATCAATTCATTGAACAGCAAGTCGGACGCAGCCCTGATGCTACGGCATTGCGCTATGAGAATACGCAACTCAGTTATGCGGAATTAAATCATCGGGCCAATCAACTGGCTCATGCCCTTGTTAATGCGGGTGTTCGCCCTGATGATCGCGTCGCCATCTGCATGGAACGCAGTTTGGATATGGTGATCAGTCTGGTCAGTATCTTAAAAGCCGGTGCTGCTTATGTGCCACTCGATCCTGAATATCCGACTGATAGGCTTGCTTATATCCTGTCAGACAGTGAACCGGTGATCCTGCTAACCCACCATGACTTGCAAGAACAATTACCTGCAACCGAAATACCTGTCTGGTTTTTGGATAACCCAACCGTTCAGGCTGATATCATCCACCAGCCCGATGATAATTTAGATGCCGTGCATTTGGGGTTAACATCCCGGCATTTGGCCTATGTGCTCTACACTTCCGGCTCGACGGGGCTACCCAAAGGGGTAATGAATGAACATCGCGGTGTGGTTAACCGTTTACTCTGGGCACAGGATACTTATCAACTCACCCCTCAAGATCGGGTCTTACAAAAAACCCCATTCAGTTTTGATGTTTCTGTTTGGGAATTTTTCCTTCCCCTGATGTTTGGTGCCCAGTTAGTGATGGCCCGCCCTGGTGGTCACAAAGAACCGCACTATTTATTGGACGAAATCGAAAACCGTAATATTACTACGCTCCATTTTGTACCTTCCATGTTGCAAAGTTTTCTCCATTACATCCCAACCGGACGTTGCCTTTCTCTGCGCCAAATTTTATGCAGCGGGGAAGCACTTCCTTATGCCTTGCAACAACAGTGCCTGTCCCACTTTCCTCACACTGAACTGCATAATTTATATGGGCCAACAGAAGCGGCCATTGATGTTACTGCCTGGAAATGTGTACCGGATCGCTATACCGGACAAGTGCCGATTGGGCATCCTATTTCCAATATTCAGATCTATATTCTCGATACATATGGAGAACCCGTTCCAATTGGTGCCGCAGGTGAAATCCACATCGGGGGAGTCGGTGTCGCCCGTGGTTATTTAAACCTGCCTGAACTGACCGCAGAGCGTTTCATTACCGATCCATTCAGTCCCGATCCTGATGCCCGTCTATACAAAACTGGCGATCTGGGGCGCTGGCTGCCTGATGGCAGTATTGCCTATCTGGGACGCAATGATTTTCAGGTTAAAATTCGCGGATTACGTATCGAGTTGGGCGAAATTGAAACCTGCCTGACCCAATGTGCCGATATTCGTGAAGCCGTGGTGATTGCCCGTGAACATGACACGGGAGATAAACGACTCGTCGCCTATTTAATCCCTAACAAGGATTGCACACCGGCTATCTCTCAACTGCGCGAGCACTTGAGTAAGCATCTCGCGGATTACATGATCCCGAGCGCATTTGTGATGATGGAAACTTTCCCCCTCTCTCCAAATGGCAAACTCGATCGCAAATCCCTCCCCGCCCCTGATCACTCAGCCATGTCTACCCGTGAGTATGTCGCCCCAGAAGGCGAAACCGAGGAACAATTGGCCATTATTTGGCAAGAATTATTAGGGTTAGACCGGGTAAGTCGTTATGACAACTTCTTCGAATTGGGCGGTCATTCTCTGCTGGTATTGCAACTACAGTCGCAGATCAAGAAAACATTAGATGTTGAGTTATCCATTTATCAACTGTTTTCACACCCAACCCTCTGTCAGCTTGAAGAGTGCATTGTCGATGCGCTATTGCTGCAATTTGATTCAGAGTCTTTAGAAGATATCTATAAATCAATGAATTAGGTCTTACCTCATATTGTTTTAAATGGTGATAATAAATGAATAAGAACGAGCTTTCATCTCTACCATTAGCTGAACGAAGAAGACTACTTGAGTTAGCCAAATCAGCAAAATTGACCCGCCAGTCTACTCAGAAAACAGAAATCAGGCCTCAGCCTCGTGATAATGGTGTGCCATTATCATGGGCACAACAACGTTTATGGTTCCTTGCTCAATTAGATCCTGCCGCACAAACGGCATACCACATGTCAGCAGGTTTGAACCTGAAAGGCAGGCTGAACCTGAACGCCCTGCAAGCTGCATTGGATTGTATTGTGGCGCGTCATGAAATTCTGCGTACGACTATCGTGACGGTAGAAGACGAAGCACAGCAAATCATTAGTGATAAAAATTGTGGTTTTCCTTTAATACAAGAAGATTTCAGCCAACTATTTTCAGAACAAAAAAACACGTCAGAACAAGAAAACATATCAGAGCAGCAAGCAGCAATTGAAAAAGCCGCCTATCTTGAGGCAAACCGTCCCTTTGATTTTGTGAATGGTCCTTTGGTACGCGGGCGATTGCTAAAACTGGCGGAAGACCAACATATCTTACTGTTGACCCAGCATCATATTATTTCAGATGGCTGGTCAGTCAGTGTCTTTATGCAAGAGTTGTCCACACTTTATCACGCATTCAGTCAAGGACTGCCTGATCCAATGCCAGCCCTGACAATTCAGTATGCTGACTACGTTCTCTGGCAGAAAAATGAGTTGCAGGGAGAGGTGCTGGAAAAACAGGTTGAGTTCTGGCGTAACACCTTGAAAGGCGCCCCCGCATTGCTGGAATTACCCACTGATCAGCCGCGACCGGCGAAACAAAGCTATACTGGCGGACGAGTTAATATTGTTTTCCCGCCTGCATTGCAGACAGGTTTAAAAGATCTCAGCCAGCGTCACGGCACAACTTTATTTATGACACTATTGGCCGGATGGGCCACTCTGCTTTCCCGCTTCAGCGGTCAGGATGATATTGTGATTGGTACGCCCGTCGCCAATCGTCAACAACCTGAACTGGCCCCTTTGATCGGCTTCTTTGCCAACACTTTGGCATTACGGGTGCAATTGCATGATAACCCCAGTGTCAGCAAACTCTTGGCACAGGTGAAAGAACAGGCTATCAAGGCATTCGCCCATCAGGATCTGCCTTTCGAACAACTGGTCGAAACCCTGCAACCCCCGCGCAGCCTGAGCCATAGCCCAATCTTTCAGGTTATGCTGGCAACAAATAATGTGCCGGGACAACGGCATTTCGAACTGCCGGGATTGGTATTGGATGAGCGGCCATTAATCAGGGACAGTGCTTACTTTGACCTGACATTAACGCTGGATGAAACCGAAAACGGATTAATAGGGGATCTGGAATATGCCAGCGACCTGTTCGATCACACCACGATTGAACGTATGGTCAACCACCTATACACCTTACTTGCGGCAATGGTGGCAGATGATACTCAACACGTGGCTGAACTGCCGTTGATGCAGCCACCGCAGCTCAAACAATTGCTGGTGGATTTTAACGACACAGCACTGGATTACCCGCAGGATAAGCTGATTCACCAACTGATTGAGCAACAAGCAGAGTTGGTGCCTGACGCTATCGCCCTGATATATCAAGATACTCAACTGAGTTATGCAGAACTGAACCAGCGCGCCAACCAACTGGCACATAGCCTGATTGCATTTGGTATACGCCCGGACGATCGCGTGGCTCTGTGCGTTGAGCGCAGTCCCGATATGATTATTGGCATGCTGGGCATCCTCAAAGCAGGCGCGGGCTATGTTCCCTTTGATCCGGAATATCCTGCCGAACGTTTGGCTTATCAATTGTCAGACAGCACGCCGATGTTATTGCTGACTCAACAACACTTACAGGCAAGCTTGCCCGCAACGGAAATGCCGGTTTGGCTGTTGGACGGTGAAAATCATCGCAATACCGTGGCACAACAGCCAACACATAATCCTGACGCCAGTCAATCGGGGCTGATGCCGCATCATCTGGCCTATATTATTTATACCTCTGGCTCGACCGGATTACCCAAAGGGGTCATGCTTGAGCACCGCAATGTCGTCAACTTTATCCATGCTCAACATCAAATCAGCCAACCTCAGCCGGGGGATCGCATCCTGCAATTTGCGACCATGGCGTTTGATACCTCAGTGTCTGATATTTTCCCAACGCTGGCAGCGGGAGCGACTTTAGTCCTGCGTCCTGCTCATGTCCGCGTGCCTGATGCAGCATTTATTGATTTTTTACAGCAGCAGAAGATCACCATTATGGATGTACCCACCGCTTTCTGGCATCAATGGGTACAGGAGATAAAAGCAGGCCGCACCGGTTTCAGTCCTTATCTCAATACCGTGATTGTCGGTGGAGAAAAAGCGGAGTATCGCCATTTGGCAGATTGGCAATCCCTGCCAGAGACTCAGTTCTGCCGCTGGATCAACACATATGGCCCCACTGAAACGACCGTCATTGTCACTTCATTAACACTTGAGGCGGGGCACTCTTCTGAAATCGTGAATAACATTCCGATTGGCCGCCCTAATGCCAATTCCCGTATTTATATTCTCGATCCTCTCGGCCAACCCGTTCCTGTGGGTGTCAGTGGAGAAATTCATATTGGCGGTGCCGGTGTTGCTCGTGGTTACCTGAATAAGCCGGAACTGACTACAGAACGCTTTGTTCCCGATCCATTCAGTGTCGATCCATCCAAAGAAAAGTCCGATGCCCGCATGTATAAAAGCGGCGATCTGGGACGCTGGTTACCAAATGGCACTATCGAATATCTGGGGCGCAATGATTTTCAGGTTAAACTACGTGGCTTCCGCATTGAATTGGGAGAAATCGAGGCGCAACTGGCGGCTTGCAAGGGCGTCAAAGATGTTGTCGTTATTGCCCGAGAGGAATCAACCGGCGATAAACGTCTGGTCGCTTACCTGATACCACAACCTGATGTCACACTTACCCCTTCTGATCTGCGTGAACAGCTAAGCACGCACCTGATGGAACACATGATCCCCAGTGCCTTTGTCATACTGGACGCCTTCCCGCTGACCGGAAGTGGAAAGTTGGATCGAAAAGCCCTGCCTGCCCCCGATCGCGCTGCGATTGCCAGCCGTGAATACGAAGCGCCCCAAGGGGAAACCGAACAGAAACTGGCGGAAGTCTGGCAATCCCTGCTGGGAATAGAACGAGTGGGACGTCACGACAACTTTTTTGAGCTGGGTGGACATTCTCTGCTAACCGTGCAAATGGCCTCCCGTTTACGCCACGCTCTTAATATCCACGTGGATTTGCAGGATCTGTTTACTCGCCCTGTATTGTCAGATTTAGCGCAATCGCTGAGCACGACTATCATATCAGGCACATCAGGGCATCAATCCACACAACCGTTGATATTACCCGCCAGCCGGGAGCAAACGCTTCCCTTATCCTGGGCTCAACAACGTCTGTGGTTCCTGGCACAGTTAGATTCTGCTGCACAAACGGCGTACCACATCGCTGGCGGATTGCGTCTGAAAGGCCACCTGAACCAGAGCGCCCTGCAAGCCACACTGGACAGAATCGTTGCACGCCATGAAATTCTGCGCACAACCATTAAAGTAGTCGATGGGACAGCCCGGCAAATCATTGACGATGCGGATCATGGCTTCAACTTAACTATCAAAGATCTCAGCCCGCTAACAGAGGCAGAAAAACAGGCTGCCATTGATGAAGCATCTCAGTTTGAAGCCAACCATCCCTTTGATTTTGCACGGGAACCCTTAATACGTGCTCAACTGCTGAAACTCGCGGATGATGAGCATGTCATGCTGTTAACCCAGCACCATATGATTTCCGATGGCTGGTCACTGAACGTTCTGATGTATGAACTGACCACACTTTACCGCGCTTTTAATCAAGGACAGAAAGATCCGCTGCCTGAGATGACATTGCAATATGCTGACTATGCCGTGTGGCAACGGCAATGGCTGCAAGGTAGTGTATTGGAAAAACAAGTGAATTTCTGGCGAAATGCCCTGCAAGACGCCCCCGCCTTGCTGGAGTTGCCTACGGACAAAGCCCGTCCTGCGGTACAGAGCTATCGCGGGGATCAAGTGACATTCACCCTTTCCCCAGAGCTGAGCGACGGATTAAAAGCATTGAGCCAGCGTCATAGTGCCACTCTATTTATGACCTTGTTGACGGCCTGGTCAATTTTACTTTCCCGCATAAGTGGTCAGCAAGATATTGTCATTGGTACACCGGTTGCTAACCGACAACACAGTGAGCTGGAGCCGCTGATCGGTTTCTTTGCCAATACACTGGCACTCAGAGTGAAATTGGAAGATAACCCCACAATTGGCGCTTTATTGGCACAAGTGAAAGCCCATGCACTGGAAGCCTATGTCCATCAGGATTTGCCATTTGAGCAACTTGTTGAAGCCCTGCAACCGCCACGCAGCCTGAGCCACAGCCCAATATTTCAGGTGATGCTCGCGCTGGACAACACGCCAATACAGCAATCTCTTGAGTTATCCGGCGTAATATTGGATGAACTGCCATCAACCCGAAGAAGTACCCACTTCGATCTGTCACTTTCCATGAATGATACCGACAATGGCTTAATCGGTGAGTTGGAATATGCCAGCGATCTGTTTGAGCATGCCAGCATTGAGCGCCTCGCCAGTTACCTGCATACTCTGCTGAACGCGATGGTTGAAGATGATTCACTGCGGGTGGAAGATTTACCCTTGCTACAACCGCAGCAACTCAGTCAATTATTGGAAGATTTCAATGATACAGCGCTGAGCTATCCGCAGGATAAGCTAATCCACCAATTGTTCGAACAGCAAGCAGAGCAGACACCTGATGCTGTTGCGTTAGTGTTTGAAGACAGCCAACTGAGTTACGCGGAACTGAACCACCATGCCAATCAACTGGCACACTCTCTGATAGCGTCCGGTGTGCGCCCGGATGATCGTATAGCTATCTGTGTGGATCGCAGTCTGGATATGATCATTGGCATGTACGCGATTCTCAAAGCAGGTGCAGGCTATATTCCCCTTGATCCGGAATACCCTATTGAACGACTGGCTTATCAGTTGTCGGATAGCAAGCCTGCATTATTACTGACCCAACGTCATTTACAGGATCGATTACCCATACAGGGCGTGTCACTCCTGCTGCTGGATGATGAAAACCATCGCAATATGATGGCACAACAACCTGCACATAATCCTGATCCTGAACAACTGGGGCTTCAACCCCATCATCTGGCCTATATCATTTACACCTCTGGTTCAACCGGACAGCCCAAAGGCGTCATGCTGGAACATCGCAATGTAGTGAACTTTATCCATGCCCAGCAACATACCAGTGAACCTCAATCGGGTGATCGTATTCTGCAATTTGCGACGGTTGCGTTTGATACTTCGGTATCTGATATTTTCCCCACCCTCGCATCAGGAGCTACGCTGGTTCTGCGCCCTCCTCATATCAGAATACCGGATATGACATTTGTCTCTTTCTTGCGTGAACAGAAGATCACCATTATGGATATGCCTACCGCCTTCTGGCATCACTGGGTGCAAGAGATGATGGCAGGCCGCAGTGGATTCAGCCCTTACCTGCACACCATTATTGTGGGTGGTGAGAAAGCGGAATACCGCCATTTAATGAATTGGCTATCCAGTTCAGAAACTCAATCCTGCCGCTGGATTAATTCCTATGGCCCCACTGAAACGACGGTCATTGCTACGACGCTGACGCTGGACAGCCAGAACCCTCTCCATCTCGAAGGCGCTATCCCGATTGGTTATCCACTGCCCAATACCTGTATTTATATTCTGGATACCCACGGTCAGCCGGTTCCCATTGGTGTGAGCGGAGAAATCCATATTGGCGGTACTGGCGTTGCCCGTGGTTATCTGAATCAACCCGATTTGACGGCGGAGAAATTTATTGCTGATCCTTTCAGCACCGATCCATTCAAAGCAAAACCCGATGCCCGTATGTATAAAACCGGCGATCTGGGGCGCTGGCTGCCAAATGGAGCCATTGAATATCTGGGACGCAATGACTTTCAGGTCAAGATACGGGGTTTCCGCATTGAACTGGGCGAAATCGAGGCCAGATTGGTGCAATGCCACGGAGTACATGAAGCGATCGTGACAGCCCGCGACATTCCTTCCCATAAAATGCTTTCCCATAAAACGCTTTCCCACGAAGAAAGCGCAGGTGAGAAACGGCTTGTTGCTTATGTGATCCCCAAATCCGGCGCTGAACTTGAGCCTGCTACCCTACGTCAGCAGCTTGCACAACATCTCGCCGAGTATATGCTGCCTAACGCCTTTGTGATGTTAGATGCCTTCCCGTTGACACCCGGTGGAAAAATCGACCGTAAAGCGCTGCCGGAACCGGATCAAGCAGCGCTCGTCATGCGCAGCTATGAAGCGCCAGCCAATGATACGGAGATGGCACTGGCTGAAATCTGGCAAGCGCTATTGGGGCTGGAAAACATCGGTCGTTCTGACAATTTCTTTGAGCTGGGCGGTCATTCTCTGATGGTCGTCAACCTGCTCGAACAGCTCCGTAATCAGGGTTGGGATCTTGATATCCGTACCGTGTTTGCTGCTCCTGTACTGTCTGAAATGGCGAAAGCAATGCAGACTATGCAGAACAATGCAGACATGTTCATTGTGCCGCCCAATCCCATCCCTGACGACTGCACCGCCATTACACCGGATATGCTGCCGCTGGTATCCCTGTCTCAAAGCGAGATTGATACTATTGCTGACGCGATACCCGGTGGTAGCGCTAACATTCAGGATATCTACCCGCTTGCACCGCTACAGGAAGGTATTCTGTTCCACTACCTGCTGCAAACACAGGGCGATACTTATTTATTGCGTCATTTTTTCGCATTCGATACCCGTGAACGCCTTGATGCCTTCCTGACCGCTTTGCAACAGATCATTGATCGTCACGATATTCTACGGACCGCTGCTTACTGGCAGGGATTAGCTCAGCCGGTGCAAGTGGTCTGCCGCCATGCACCGTTGTCAGTTACCGAACTCACGCTATCAGCGGAAGAAAGTGCCGAAGCACAATTAAATCGTCTCACTGATCCACGTACGGTACGGATGGATCTGACCCAAGCACCGTTGCTGTCCGCGCATATCGCACAAGATCCGGCGTCAGGACAGTGGCTGCTTTCCTTACTGAACCACCATTTAGTTTGTGACCACTTATCTCTGGAAATCATATCCCATGAAGTGAAAGCGCTGCTCTTAGGAGAAGGTGACAACCTGCCCGCACCTCTGCCTTACCGTAACTTCATTGCCCAAATCCACAATGTGTCGCCGGAAGCCCATCAGGCTTATTTTCAGGCCCTGTTGGGCGATGTGGATGAGCCAACTCTGCCGTTTGGATTACATGACATCCAGAGTGGTAATCATGATGAAGAACAACATAACGACATAGTGGAAGATACTTTCGTCCTTGACAGCGACTTAGCCCGCAGTCTGCGTGATTGTGCCCGTCAACAGGGGATAAGTGCCGCAGTCTTGTTCCATGTCGCATGGGCGCAAGTATTGGCGCGATGCAGTGGACGGGATGATGTGGTGTTCGGCACGGTTCTGTTAGGGCGCTTACAAGGTGGAATAGGGGTTTCTAAAATACTCGGTATGTTCATCAATACCCTGCCTGTTCGCGTTCGGTTACAGGCACGTACTGTTCAGCAGGTTGTACAGGAAACTTACCAACAACTGACGGAATTATTGGATCACGAACAAGCATCATTGGCTGTTGCCCAGCGTTGCAGTGGTATTCAGGCTCCCATGCCGTTGTTCAGCAGCCTGCTCAACTTCCGCCATACTCCACGTGACGAAATGGAATTCACTTCACAGGCTTGGGAAGGTATACAGATACTCAATGGTGAAGAACGCAGTAACTATCCATTCTCGTTGGATGTGGATGATTTTGACGAAGGATTTTCTCTCACTGCCCAGTGTAACCAGCAGATCAATCCAGCGCGCCTGAATGCCTATATGGAAATCGTGCTGAAAGAGCTGGTGTCAGCTTTACAACTTGCGCCAAACCATGCGCCGAACCCTGCACCACAACAACTGATTGAAGCGATCGATATCCTGCCACTGGCAGAGCGCAACCAACTATTGAAGGATTTTAACGATACGGAACTGGCCTATCCGCAAGATATGCTGATTCACCAACTGTTCGAACAACAAGCGGCAAGGATACCCGATGCCATCGCACTGATATTTGGTGATACCCAATTGAGTTATGCTGAGCTGAATCACCACGCCAACCAACTGGCTCACAGCCTGATCGCTGTCGGTGTGCGACCTGATGATCATGTGGCTCTGTGTGTCGAGCGTAGTCTGGATATGATCATTGCCATGTTAGGTATTCTCAAGGCCGGCGCGAACTATGTTCCGCTTGATCCAGAATATCCTCTCGACCGGCTGGCCTATCAGGTGTCGGACAGTAATCCTGTGTTACTGCTCACCCAACAACATTTACAAGCGCGTTTGCCGCAGCAAAACGTCTCCGTCTGGTTACTGGATGATGACACGCATCGGGAACGCATGGCACAACAACCTGCACATAATCCTGACGCTGAACAGTTGGGACTCCAACCCCACCATCTGGCTTATGTCATTTACACCTCTGGTTCAACGGGACAGCCCAAAGGCGTTATGGTTGAACACCGCAATGTGGTGGGATTTATCCATGCCCAACATCAGATCAGCCAGCCTCAGCCGGGGGATCGCATTCTGCAATTTGCCACTGTCGCGTTTGATACCTCAGTCTCCGATATTTTCCCGACGCTGGCAGCAGGGGCAACATTAGTCCTGCGTCCTGCGCATATTCGTATCCCGAATGCTGAATTCATTGATTTCCTGAACCAGCAGCAAATTACCATCATCGATTTGCCAACCGCTTTCTGGCACCACTGGGTACAGGAGATGAAAGCGGGTCGCACCGGTTTCAGCTCTCATCTGAAAGCAATTATTGTCGGTGGAGAAAAAGCAGAATACCGCCATTTAGTGGATTGGCAAGCTCTGCCGGAAACCCAACGTTGCCGCTGGATAAACACTTATGGCCCAACTGAGACCACCGTTATTGCCACTAACCTGATTCTGGATGGCGATACCTATCCACTCAAAGACGCTATTCCAACCAAAGACACCATTCCAATCAAAGACACCATTCCGATTGGTTATCCAAATGCCAATACCCAAATCTATATTTTGGACACCTTGGGTCATCCGGTTCCCCTCGGTGTGAGCGGAGAGATCCACATTGCCGGAACGGGCGTTGCCCGTGGTTATCTGAACCGATCCGATTTGACGGCGGAGAAATTTATTGCCGACCCATTCAGCGCCGATCCATTCAAAGAAAAGCCTGACGCCCGTATGTATAAAACCGGTGATTTGGGGCGCTGGTTACCTGATGGAACAATTGAGTATCTGGGACGTAATGATTTTCAGGTCAAGATCCGCGGCTTCCGTATTGAACTGGGCGAAATCGAAGCGCAATTGCTTGCCTGTTCCGGTGTCAGGGAAGCGCTGGTTGTCGCCCGCGAGGAAGATAATGGCGATAAACGGCTGGTGGCGTATGTCATTCCACAGCCTGATGCTGTGCCGGATGTAAACAGTCTGCGTGAACAACTTAATGCCCATCTGGCGGGTTATATGGTTCCCAACGCCTTTGTCATGCTGGACGCCTTCCCGCTGACTGCCAGCGGCAAAGTGGATCGCAAAGCGCTGCCGGCACCGGATCATGCGTCTATCGCCAGCCATAAATACGAAGCCCCTGAAGGAGAAATCGAACAGCAAATCGCCGTTATCCTACAGAACCTACTGAAATTAGAACAGGTAGGCCGGCATGATAGTTTCTTTGATTTAGGTGGAAATTCCCTGTCAATCATCCAGTTAATGGCAAGGCTGCGTGACGAATTCCATCTTGAGGTATCAATCTCAGACATTTTTGCTCATCCAACACTTTCTGAACTCGCTGAGCTTATCGCATCAAGACAGCTTGAAACCTTTTTCGCACAAGAAGATCTCGAATCGCTACAAAAAGAATTGGAGAACTTGTCTGAAGATGAATTGCGTGCCCTGTTACATGGAGATAATTAATTAAATGAGTAATAACGAACAGACCCTGCTTAAATTAAGACAAGCGGTTCTCCAGAAAAAAATTAAAGAACGCATCCAAAATAGTCAGGTTGTGGAAAAAAACCAAATTGTGCCGAGAAAGGCAGATCAGCAGACACTCCCTTTATCTTGGGCACAGCAACGATTGTGGTTTTTGGCACAATTAGATCCGGCAGCGCAGACTGCCTACCATATTCCCGGTGGCCTGCGCCTGCAAGGCCATCTGAATCTGAATGCCCTGCAAGCGGCGCTGGATAGCGTTGTTGCTCGTCATGAGATTTTACGTACCACCATCAAGACGGTAGAAGGGCAAGCGCTGCAAATCATTGGTGAACCAGATAGCGGTTTCACTTTGGTAATGGAAGATCTCAGTCATATACCCACCGCTGAACAGCAAACCATGATCGGGGAAATCACTGAGCGTGAAACCAATCAGCCATTCGACTTTGCACAAGGCCCCCTAATCAGGGGTCGGCTACTGCGACTGGCAGAAAATGAGCATATCCTGCTGTTGACTCAGCATCATATTGTTTCCGATGGCTGGTCGCTCAATATTCTGATACATGAACTTTCCACTCTTTATCACGTATTCAGCAAAGGGCAGGATGATCCTCTGCCAGCCCTGTCTCTCCAGTATGCCGACTATGCCCTGTGGCAACGGCAATGGTTACAGGGAGAGGTGATAGAAAAACAGGTGAATTTCTGGCGTGATGCGTTACGGGGTGCTCCCGCGCTTTTGGAACTGCCCACCGACAGGCCACGCCCGGAAAAACAGAGTTACACAGGTGGACATGTTGATATTATCCTGCCACCGGAATTAAGCGCCGGATTAAGGGCACTGAGTCAGCGTCATGGTACAACGCTATTTATGACTTTGATGGCCGGCTGGGCTGCTTTGCTCTCCCGTCTCAGCGGGCAGACCGATTTAGTGATAGGTACGCCGGTTGCCAACCGGCAACACCGCGAACTCGAGCCGCTAATCGGTTTCTTTGTCAATACATTGGCACTGCGGGTTCAATTAGATGACAACCCAACTATCAGTGAGTTGCTGGCACGGATCAGAAGCCACGCCCTGAAAGCTTATGCCCATCAGGATCTGCCATTTGAACAACTGGTTGAAGCACTGAAGCCGCCGCGCAGTCTCAGCCATAGCCCAATTTTTCAGGTCATGTTGTCAGTGGATAATACGCCAGAGCAGCAGAATATCGAATTGCCGGGTGCCACCATCAGTGAAATTGATGTCACCGAAAACAGCTCGCATTTCGATCTGTCGCTGTCAATGAATGATACTGAAATTGGCTTAGTGGGGGATTTGGAATATTCCAGCGATCTGTTTGATCATGCCAGCGTTGAACGCATCGCCAGTTACCTGCAAACCTTGCTGACTGCGATGGTTAAAGACGATTCGCAACGAGTGGCCAATTTGCCATTATTGCAACCACAGCAACGCACTCAAGTCTTGGCAGATTTCAATGATACGGCTTTCCCGATCCCGCAAACTTTGCTGATCCACCAACTACTTGAGCAACAAGCAGAACGTACTCCTGATATTACCGCATTAGTCTTCGGCGATAGTCAGTTGAGTTATGCAGAATTGAACCGTCATGCCAACCAATTGGCACATCACCTGATTTCTTCAGGGGTACGCCCTGATGACCGCATTGCTATCTGTGCTGATCGCAGTCTGGATATGATCATTGGCATGTACGCGATCCTTAAAGCCGGTGCGGGCTATATCCCACTCGATCCGGAATATCCGGCCGAACGGCTGGCCTATCAATTATCGGACAGCAAGCCTGTATTATTGCTGACTCAACAACATCTACAGGCACGCTTGCCAATACAGGATATCCCTGTCTGGCTGTTGGATGATCAACATAATCGGGATAGCGTGGCGAAACAGCCTGCCCATAATCCTGATGCCGGCCAATTGGGGCTGCAATCCCATCATTTGGCCTATATCATTTACACTTCCGGCTCCACTGGCATGCCTAAAGGCGTGATGCTGGAACATCGCAACGTGGTGAACTTTATCCACGCACAGCAGCAAACCAGTGAACCACAACCGGGGGATCGCATTCTGCAATTTGCCACTGTGGCCTTTGATACCTCGGTGTCTGATATTTTCCCCACCCTTGCATCAGGCGCGACACTGGTTCTGCGTCCACCGCATATCAGAATACCGGATAAAACATTTGTTGCCTTCCTGCGTGAACAGAAAATCACCATCATGGATATGCCCACCGCATTCTGGCATCACTGGGTGCAAGAGATGACAGCGGGCCGCAGTGGTTTCAGCCCTTACCTCCGCACCATTATTGTTGGCGGAGAGAAAGCGGAATATCGTCATTTAATGAACTGGCTATCCAGCCCGGAAACACAGTCCTGCCGTTGGATTAACTCCTACGGCCCGACCGAAACCACGGTTATCGCAACCACTCTGGCCTTAAAGAATCAGGAATTACCTGAACTGGCAGGCGTGGTTCCGATTGGTTATCCATTATCCAATACACGTATTTATATTCTGGATACACAAGGTCAGCCAGTGCCTATCGGTGTCAGTGGCGAAATTCACATTGCCGGCGCAGGGGTTGCCCGTGGTTATCTGAACCGACCCGATTTAACGACAGAGAAATTTGTTGCCGATCCATTCAGCGTCGATCTATTCAAAGAAAAATCTGATGCCCGTATGTATAAAACCGGCGATTTGGGACGCTGGCTGCCAAATGGCATGATTGAATATATGGGGCGTAACGACTTTCAGGTCAAGATCCGCGGTTTTCGTATTGAACTGGGTGAAATTGAAGAACAATTAGCCGCCTGTGAAGGTGTCAGCGATGCCGTGGTCATTGCTCGCGAAGAAGGCATGGGTGATAAACGTCTGGTGGCTTACCTGATCCCACAGACGGGTGCCACACTCAGCCCGGCTAAACTGCGTGAACAACTCAGTTCCCGATTAATGGAGTACATGCTGCCCAGTGCCTTTGTCATGCTGGATGCTTTCCCGATGTCCGCCAATGGCAAGCTAGATCGCAAAGCGTTGCCGGCCCCTGATAGCACCGCTATCGTCAGCCGTGAATACGAAGCACCACAAGGCGAAATTGAACAGAAACTGGCCTCAGTCTGGCAATCTTTGCTAAATCTGGAACAAGTCGGACGTCAGGATAACTTCTTTGAATTGGGCGGGCATTCCCTGTTGGTGGTCAACCTGATTGAACAACTGCGTCAACAAAACCTGTCCCTTGACGTCAGCGCGGTATTCTCTGCACCAACACTGGCCTCCATGAGTGCGCTTATCAGTCAGAATGACAACTTAACCAGCACGGTACAGGATGTGCCACCGAATCTCATCCACGAAGACAGTCTGGCGATTACGCCGGATATGCTGCCTCTGGTGGAATTGACACAAAACCAAATCGACCAGATTGTTGCCCATGTGACCGGCGGCATTCCTAATATTCAGGATATTTACCCATTAGGGCCATTGCAGGAAGGCATTCTGTTCCATCACTTGCTGGAAACAGAAGGCGATCTCTATCTGGATAATCATTTAATTATCTTTGACAGCCGCACACGACTGGATATTTTCCTGCAAGCACTCCAGCAGGTCATTGACCGACACGATATTCTGCGCAGTGCCATGCACTGGAAAGAACTTCTTAAACCAGTACAAGTTGTCTATCGCCGCGCACCGTTGCCCGTTATAGAACTGACATTATCAGCAGAAGAAAGCGCTGAAACACAATTACGCCACCTCACTGATTCCCGTGCAATACGAATGGATATCACCAAAGCGCCATTGCTGGCCGCACACATTGCCGAAGATCCTGCATCCAGTAAATGGATGCTCTCCCTGCTATATCATCATTTGGTTTGTGACCATATATCACTGGATATGATTTTCGGCGAAATACAGTCAATTCTTCTGGGGGACAGCGCCGACCTATCTACGCCACTGCCTTACCGTAATTTTATTGCTCAAATCAGCAAAGTGCCGCTGGAAGCCCATCAAGCTTACTTCCATGAGCAACTGGGTGATGTTGAAGAGCCAACCCTTCCCTTTGGATTGCTGGATGTACAGGGAGGTTATCTCGATGAAATGGTTGAAAATACTTACACATTGGATAGCGAACTGGCTCATAACCTGCGCGACTGTGCCCGCCAATTAGGCATGAGTTCAGCTGTACTGTTCCATGTCGCATGGGCACAAGTTCTGGCACGATGCAGTGGGCGGAATGATGTCGTGTTCGGTACGGTGCTGTTGGGACGTTTACAAGGAGGGGTCGGTGCTTCCGAAGTGCTCGGTATGTTTATCAATACCTTGCCTATCCGCATTAAATTAGGGACGCGTACCGTTCAGCAAGCCGTACAGGAAACTTATCAGCAGCTAAGCACACTGTTAGAACATGAACAGGCACCATTGGCTGTTGCTCAACGTTGTAGTGGCATTCAGGCACCGTTGCCACTGTTTAACAGCCTGCTAAACTTCCGCCATAGTCCGCGTGAAGATGAACAACTTGCTTCACAAGCCTGGGAAGGGATTCAGGAACTGGCGGGAGAAGAACACAGTAACTATCCGCTGTCGCTTGATGTAGATGACTTTGATGACGGATTTGCTTTAACCGCGCAATGCAGCCAGCAAATTAATCCTGCCCGCATCAATGCTTACATGAATACCGCCCTGAAAGGGATTGTCGCCGCCCTGCAACATATCCCTGAGCAGGCAATTGAAACGATCGATATCCTGTCCCTGACAGAGCGTACCCAATTACTGGAAATCTTCAACGATACCGCCATAGCCTATCCGCAAGATATCCTGATTCACCAGTTGTTCGAACAACAAGCAGAGCTGACACCAGATGCCATCGCGTTGGTATTTGGCGAGAGCCAATTGAGTTATGCTGAACTGAATCGGCATGCCAACCAACTGGCACACCAACTGATTGAATCCGGTGTCCGTCCCGACGATCGCGTGGCAATCTGTGCCGATCGCAGTCTGGATATGATCATTGGCATGTACGGTATTCTTAAGGCGGGTGCAGGCTATGTGCCGCTCGATCCAGAATATCCGGCTGAACGGCTGACTTATCAACTGTCAGACAGCAAACCCGCATTATTACTGACTCAACAACATTTACAGGCGCGTTTACCGATACAAAACGTTCCTGTCTGGCTGCTGGATGATCAACATAACCGGGAAAGCGTCGCACAACAGCCTACCCATAACCCTGATGCCAGCCAATTGGGGCTGCAACCGCACCATCTGGCCTATATCATCTATACCTCCGGTTCTACCGGAATGCCTAAAGGCGTGATGCTGGAACACCGCAATGTGGTGAACTTTATCCACGTCCAGCGACAAACCAGCGAACCCAGATTGGGTGATCGTATCCTGCAATTTGCTACCGTGGCATTTGATACGTCGGTGTCTGATATTTTCCCCACCCTCGCCTCAGGTGCGACACTGGTTCTGCGTCCGCCGCATATCAGAATACCGGATAAAACATTTGTTGCCTTCCTGCGTGAACAGAAAATCACCATCATGGATATGCCCACCGCATTCTGGCATCACTGGGTACAAGAGATGATGGCGGGTCGCAGTGGTTTCAGCCCCTATCTTCACACCATCATTGTAGGTGGAGAGAAAGCAGAACATCGCCATTTAGTTGGCTGGTTATCCAGCTCAGAGACACAAACCTGCCGTTGGATAAACTCCTATGGCCCGACTGAAACGACCGTCATTGCCACAACGTTAACGATCGATGATAAACATTCTCCACATGTGACTGACAATATTCCGATTGGTCGCCCACTGCCGAATACCCGTATCTATATTTTAGATACACTCGGCCAGCCAGTGCCCATCGGCGTGAGCGGTGAAATTCATATCGCTGGTGCAGGGGTTGCCCGTGGTTATCTGAATCGGCCAGACCTGACCGCAGAAAAATTTGTTGACGATCCATTCAGTGCCGATCGATTCAATGAACAGGCCAATGCCCGTATGTATAAAACCGGGGACTTAGGGCGCTGGCTGCCAAACGGTATGATTGAATATATGGGACGCAACGATTTTCAGGTCAAGATACGCGGTTTCCGCATTGAACTGGGAGAGATTGAGGCTCAGTTGGCAAACTGTGAAGGCGTCAGCGATGCCATCGTTATCGCCCGTGAAGAAGAAGCAGGTGACAAGCGTCTCATCGCCTATGTGATCCCGCAAACGGGCATCACACTGACCCCCGCCAATCTACGCGAGCAACTGAGTGTCAGCTTGATGGAGTATATGCTCCCGAGTGCCTTTGTCATGCTGGATGCCTTCCCGCTCTCCGCCAACGGTAAATTAGACCGCAAAGCACTGCCGGCGCCTGATCGCACCGCTACCGTCAGCCGTGAGTTTGAAGCACCGCAAGGCGAAATCGAGCAGAAACTGGCGGCGGTCTGGCAATCTTTGCTGGGATTAGAGCAGGTCGGACGCCACGATAACTTCTTTGAACTGGGCGGGCATTCTCTGCTGGTAGTCAGCCTAATCGAACAATTACGCCAGCAAGGGTTATCGATTGATGTCAGCGCCGTCTTCTCCGCCCCTACACTATCTGCCATGAGCGCTCGCTTAAATCAGAATAGTGATCAGGATGCCGATAGACAGGCTATTCCGCCTAATCTGATCCGTGAAGACAGCCAGAGCATTACCCCGGATATGCTACCGCTGGTGGAATTAACTCAGACACAGATCGACCAGATTATTGCCCGCGTACCGGGAGGTGTTGCCAATATCCAGGATATTTATCCGCTTGGGCCATTGCAGGAAGGTATTCTGTTCCATCATTTACGGGAAGAAGAAGGCGATACCTATCTCGAAAACATTCTCATCAACTTTGACAGCCGGACCAGACTGGATAGCTTTTTACATGCACTTCAGCAGGTTATTGATCGGCATGATATTCAACGTAGTGCCTTCCATTGGCAGGAATTACCAATACCTGTGCAGGTTGTCTACCGCCATGCAGCAATGCCGATTACTGAGTTGACGTTATCCGCGGCAGAAAGTGCCGAAACACAATTACAGCGTCTTACCGATCCTGACACAGTCCGTCTGGATATCACCAAAGCCCCATTATTGGCCTCCTATACCGCTAAAGATCCTGTCACCGGGCAATGGTGGCTGAGCTTGTTACATCATCATCTGGTTTGTGATCACCTGTCACTGGAAATCATTTTCGGTGAAATACAGGCATTGCTTTCAGGGGAAACAGACAACCTGCCCGTTCCCGTGCCTTACCGCAATTTTATTGCCGAAACCCGCAAGGTACCGATTGAAATACACAAGGCTTATTTCCAACAATTACTGGGGGATGTAGAAGAGCCTACCCTGCCCTTTGATTTACTTGATGTACAGGGAATCAATCGTGATGGACACGATGAAATAATAGAAGATATCTTCACACTGGATAGCGAACTGGCACAGCAGATCCGTGATTGTGCCCGCCAGCAAGGTATCAGTTCAGCCGTATTGTTCCATGTCGCATGGGCACAAGTGTTGGCACAATGCTGTGGTCGTGATGATGTGGTGTTCGGCACCGTTCTGTTGGGTCGATTGCAGGGAGGCTTGGGCGCTTCTCAGGTACTCGGTATGTTTATCAACACTCTGCCCGTCCGCATTCAGTTGCAGGGACGCACGGTTAAGCAGGCGGTACAGGAAACTTATCAGCGCTTGAGCGAGTTGCTGGATCATGAGCAAACACCATTAGCCATTGCTCAGCGTTGCAGTGGCGTTCAGGCTTCCTTACCACTGTTTAACAGTTTGCTCAATTTCCGTCATAGCCCGCGTGATGACGAGCAATCCAGATCATCGGTATGGGAAGGCATTCAAGAACAGGAAAGTGAAGAGCGTAGTAACTATCCGTTGTCACTGGATGTTGATGATTTTGATGACGGATTCGAACTCACGGCACAATGCAGCCAGCAAGTTAATCCTGTGCGCATTAATGCCTATGTCAACGCCGCACTGAAAGGAATAGTGGCCGCATTACAAAATGCGCCTGAGCAAGCAATCCAATCAATCGATATCCTGCCATTGGCAGAACGCACCCGGTTATTGGCGGATTTTAACGATACTGCGCTGGACTATCCGCAGGATATGTTAATCCACCAATTGTTCGAACAACAGGCAGAACGCACACCGGATGTGGCTGCGCTGGTATTTGGTGACACGCAATTAAGTTATGCCGAATTGAACTGCCGCGCCAACCAATGGGCGCATCAATTAATTGCAGCGGGTGTACGTCCTGATGACCGTATTGCTATCTGTGCTGACCGCAGTCTGGATATGATCATTGGCATGTACGCAATACTCAAGGCGGGTGCCGGCTATGTTCCGCTCGATCCGGAATATCCCGTTGATCGATTGGCCTATCAGTTATCAGACAGTAAGCCTGTATTACTGTTAACCCAGCAACATTTACACGCTCATTTACCAGTACAAGGCTTAAACGTCTGGCTGATGGATAATGCGACCCTGCGGGATAACGTGGCAAAACAGCCTGAACATAATCCTGACATCATCCAATTGGGTCTCAAACCGCATCACCTGGCTTATATCATCTATACATCGGGTTCAACAGGACAACCAAAAGGCGTGATGCTGGAGCACCGTAACGTGGTGAACTTCATCCATGCCCAACACAAGACCAGTGAACCTCAGTCAGGGGATCGCATACTGCAATTTGCGACGGTGGCGTTTGATACCTCAGTCTCTGATATTTTCCCGACCCTTGCCTCTGGCGCAACCTTAGTTCTGCGCCCTGCGCATATCCGTGTACCGGATGCAGAATTTGTCGCTTTACTGAACGACCAACGGATCACCATTATGGATATGCCGACCGCTTTCTGGCACCAATGGGTTCAGGAGATAATGGCGGGACGCAGTGGTTTCGGCCAACATCTGCATACCGTGATTGTCGGCGGTGAAAAAGCAGAACTTCGTCATTTGCTGAATTGGCAGTCAAGACCGGAAACCCAATCGTGCCGTTGGATCAACTCCTATGGTCCGACGGAAACGACAGTTATTGCAACCACATTAAAACTGGATGGTAAACCATCGACGGATATCACCGATAACATCCCAATTGGTTACCCACTGCCCAATACCCGCATTTATATTCTGGATGCACACGGACAACCAGTTCCTCTTGGGGTGAGTGGTGAAATTCACATTGGCGGTGCTGGCGTTGCCCGTGGTTATCTGAACCGTCCCGAACTGACAGCGGAGAAATTTGTTGCCGATCCATTCAGCGATCACCCCAATGCCCGCATGTACAAAACCGGTGATTTGGGACGCTGGCAGCCAAATGGCACGATTGAATATCTGGGACGCAATGACTTTCAGGTCAAGCTGCGGGGTTTTCGTATTGAACTTGGCGAAATAGAAACTCGCTTAGTGCAATGTCAGGGTGTGCTTGAAGCGATTGTCCTTGTCCGTGAAACAGCACCAGATGATAAGCGGCTCGTCGCCTATGTTCTGCCTCAGCCCGGCGTTACACTCGTTCCCGCGGAATTGCGCCAGCAGCTTTCACAGCATCTTGCAGACTATATGCTGCCTGGCGCATTCGTCACCCTTGATGCTTTCCCACTCACATCCAATGGCAAGATCGATCGTAAAGCATTCCCTGCCCCTGACCAATCTGCCATCGTGGCCCGTGGTTATGAAGCCCCTCAGGGGGAAGTGGAAACAGCACTGGCTCAAATTTGGCAAGCGTTGTTGGGATTAGATCGTGTCAGCCGCCATGACCACTTCTTCGAATTAGGTGGGCATTCGTTGCTCATCCTGAAAGCCTGCTCTTTGGCTGTAGAAAAGTTTGCGCTGGAACAGAATATGATGGCACGTCTGATGGCCTTTACAACCATCAAAGATCAAGCTCACGCCATTGAAAACCGTGAGAGTGCTGATGTGGGTTCTATGGTCGCTCTGTCACAGAATACTCAGGCAACACCGCTGTTCTTTGCACCGGGAGCCGGGGGACATGTATTCTACTTACGGGAATTGGCGACAGCATTAGAAGGATCTTATTCGGTTTGGGGTATGCAGTCTCCAGAACTGAATGGTCACAATGCTCCCCTATCGAGCCTCGAAGCTATGGCTAGCGCGATGATCAACGACCTCAGAAAAGTCCAGCCAAATGGCCCTTATTACTTGGGCGGACATTCTTTCGGCGGCTGGCTTGCCTTCGAAATGGCTCAACAACTTGTTCAACAAGGTGAAAGCATTGGCTTACTGGCTTTAGTCGATAGCGAATCTCCTCTTGAGAGCTTAGCGCAACGGGTTGAATCAGAATGGTCTAACAGCCAGTGGATAGCCGAATTCGGTAATGTTCTTGCTTCACTGGAAGGGGCAGAAGAAAACTTCACTGAAGAAGAGTTTCAATCTATGACAGAAGAAGAGCAGATTGATAGTTTGCGGCTTCGTCTGATTGAAGAAGAGCTTTTACCACCTCAACTTGAATCTCGTGAAATAGCCACTTATTTAAGTGTGTACAAGGCTCACTCTTTGATGACTTATCAACCACAAGAACACTATTCAGGGAAAATTAACCTATTTATGGCAGAAGATAACCAAGAACATAAGGAGTCAGGTACTTCTGTCGAGAGTTTTATTGACGGATGGAAGACAGTCCTGACTGGGGAAGTTTCGGCACAGAGTTTATCTGGTGATCACATCACCATCATGCGTCAACCTTTTGTTCAGGAGTTAGCATCAGCTATAGTTAGTGTGGGTAAACGGATGTAGATATAAGTAAACTGCACCGTTGATTATCAATAAGTGGCAGCCAATATGGCTGCCCTATTTACTAAACGGTTCGTTAAAAAACACATTTAAAATAATCGGATTTATTTTTTGTGGATATATTATTTTTACCAATAATCATTATAATTATCTATTCGAGAAATTATTAAAAAATAAATATTTTAGAAATAAAAATCAGAATAAATCCCATTAAATAAAAATACCCTCATTTATTAATTCTATAAAAAGCAAAATTGAATCAATTATTTTTTAAAATCAATATTCAATATAAGAGCCTCCCATTATCTTGACATATAAATATAATTCCTTATTCTAATCCATAATTACCGCAATAAAAATAAGGAAGATATCTATTATGTCTAAAGCTGAACTAACCAACGGTGCTATATTTTATACCCAAAAGAATTACACTGGGAGTTCTTATCAATATCCAGAAAATAGTACAGTAGTAAATTTAGCAGGCACTCCATTAAATGATAAGTTTCTTTCTGTTGAAATTGGTCTGGATTCAATAGTGTTCGCCTGGCGGCACAGCAGTAATAGCGAAGCCGGACAAATTTATCGTGAATGGGATACAAGCCAGGCTGATATCAGTTCTATTCAAGGTTTAACAAAGTTTATTGTATCACCGTCAAACCGTGAATTGTTAACAGTGAAATTGATTAACGAGTCAGGAGACCCTCAAGTATTTAGGGCGAATATCCGAACCTATACAATCCCTGATCCAGTGAATTGTTATTCAAATGGAGGCTATGAAGTGGTTGGCCTCATCCCAAAAGATGGGCAAGAATATGTAACCTCCGTCGCGGTATTTAATGATCAAAATATCCCGGTAACTCATGGAGCCGTTTATTTTAAATATAATGGCACAGATCTTGATATCATTACTCATAATGAAACGAAACCGCGTCATATGCGGTTTGAGAAAGTAAGCAAATATCACTTTAATTTTTATTTGGAAAAAATTACTGATAATCAGTGAAATAAAAAATCACCTACATAACGGGTAATTTTGATATAGCCTCCTAAAAAGGAGGCTTATTGATGATTATTTCATTTCGAGCTGATATTACTCTTCTGATTGTTATATTTAGCAAGCGTCATAATTTACAACAGAAATTTCTTATAGCCACATGCTCTTTGTTTAACAAATTTATCATGAATGATTTTTTTGCATTCAGTGATAAACACCATGTCATTTTACGCGCCACATGAATTAACTCCGTAAATAGCCCTTACGCAGCAATTAAGAATCGTCTGAATATTGCGCTAACCATTAGAATTTTTCATCAGATTTGTAGTTTTATTGTTTTTTATAAAATACAAAACCAAGATAAATGTATTTTATTTATCCTTTCCTGTTTTTATTTATTTTATTTTGATAATATTTATATTCTTGGTTTAACAAACCAATAATTCCTTTTTATTCCCATTTTTATACAAGCCGCTTGAAAAAAATCACATTGAATCATAATGGACCCTCTCAAATTTTATTCATAAATATTTAATAATAATTAATTTTATTGGGTTCAATTATGGCAATAAGAATACCCTATCGTTTTTCCTGCTCCGTTTGGTCCAAGCAATCCCGGATATTCACCGCGATAAACATCTAAAGAAATGCCTTTAAGCGACTGATAATCCTAGTAATATTTTTTGATTAGCTCAAACTCAATCACTTTTTCATTATGTTGAATACCGTGTTGAAGACCAATAGGATTCTCTTTATCTCACTTAATGAGAGTTTTTTCTTTCACTGTTAGTCCGATGATGAACGGATTAACAGTGAAAAGTGTGGCTGAAATATGGCTTAAATCATTTTCCTATTGTGTGAAAGATTCATTGGCTAAAACAAAAGCGTCAGCATCTTTCAGGAATGGAAAATGTTCCCGCACTTCCCGCACATGAGAAAGAGAAATTGGTACAGTTTTCACGACCTCATCATTTATTTCGTGTAACAGGATGTCACCCATGGGGTCAATCAGCATCGTGTGGCCGTCATATTCCAATTGATTGCCATCTTGCCCCACCCAGTTCACGCCTATCACATAACTTTGGTTTTCAATGGCACGAGCCTGAAGCAAACTACGCCAGTGAGTCGAACGCCTGGCAGGCCAGTTGGCAATGTAGATCGCCGCGTCATAGTGACCACTGACATTACGTGACCAAACAGGGAAACGCAGCTCGTAACAAATGAACGTTGCTATTTTCCATCCTTTAAAGTCAACGACTAGCGGCGCATTGCCTGCTGTATATTCGTGATCTTCCTGCGCATAGGAAAAAAGGTGTTTTTTGTCATAATGCGCGATGGAGCCATCAGCATTCACCCACAGCAATCGGTTATAAAAACGCTGGTTTTCTGTGATGATCATGCTGCCGACAATCGCACAGGCTTTTTTGGCCGCCATCGCTTTCATCCACTGGACACTCGGCCCATCCATCGTCTCGGCAAGATTCTGCGGCTTCATACTGAAACCTGTAGTAAACATCTCCGGCAGAACAATCAGATCACTGTCTGTGATTTTTTCAATGTGCTGTTCAATGTGTTCACGGTTTTGTGCTGCGCTTTCCCAAAACAAATCGGTTTGAACTAATGTTACTTTGAGATTTTGTTCAATCATTTCAAACTCCAATTACACATGTTTCTGCCATGATTTATTTTTTCTATTCTCATCATCAACTGACATTACAAATCAGCATCAAACAGTTGTTCCAGATAACTACTCCGTGGCGAAGCTTCCCTCCCGTATTTCAGCCTGTTCTCCTTGCTGTTGCGGAGCCGGAATGAATTCAAATTCGATCAGGTAATTGAAATAGAGGGAAAACAGTTCATAGTTGGATTCAGTACACTTAATACCACTTCCATTGAGTAAGTCTGTTGTCAACTGAGTAGCATATTTCGCTCTTTCGCTGACGACACCTTCACGATAAAACGCACCTAATATATCGGTAAAAACTGAGCGATAAGGTTTCCCATGACGATATATACGGTTTTGTGACAGCGCTTTCAGGTACTCGGTGTTATCAATATGTTGGATGCGATAGCCAAATGCACGCAGATAAGACACGATTTGATTATAGGTAGTCGGATTCGGATTGGTCAGGTTTAAGGTTTTATGGTCAAACAGTTGGATATTGAAAATGGCATACAGCGATGCTTTCGCCACATAATCCACAGGACTAATATCAAAATCCTCATCTGAATTAATGGTAAAGCCCGTTTCCACCAGTGATTTGATTATTTCGTAATACAGACCTTTAACCTTGGTTTGATATAATGGGTAGCCTCCATTACAACTATCTCCCCAGATATTACCGGGACGCACGATAACCCATTTCAACCCTTGTTTACCAGCACTGTGAACTGCTTTTTCAGATTCAAATTTAGTCCGTTCGTAATCCATGTCTCTGAATCGCTGCCCAACATCCAGATCCGTTTCATGTAAGACGAAACCGTCTTGGAACAGGCGGTCTCCAATCATGCTGAAACTGGAAGTGTAGAGTAACGGTATGTCACCCTGAAGACAGAATTCGATGATGTTGTGTGTACCCTGTACGTTAACAGGCGCAAGTGTACCGTAAGAAGCGAGAAGTTTGACATTGGCGGCACAGTGGACAACCCGGTCAGTTTTCTCTATCAACTCATGGTAAATTTCTTTTGTCAGCCCAAGACGTTTTTTTGAAACATCACCCAAAACCGGAATAATCCGGTGGGTAAAAAGATGACTCTTTTTTTCCTGATCATAAACGAACAGGATATTTTTTATACGTGATAATGCCTGTTGTTCATCTGCTTCCCGCATCAGGCAATATATGTTAGCTCCGGTTGTGGTCAGCATTTCAAGGAGGATGCGTCCTCCCAACACACCTGTTGCTCCTGTCAGCAATATGTTCCTGATATCCTTGTTGCCAGAATTAAGCATACTTATCTCCTGTGTAACATCTCTCCTGTGTAGCATCATCAAATCAGACGGCAAACAGCCTGATACTTTCAGAGTTCCCAATTCGTTTATATCGTTCGCGCATTCCCCCATCCAACAGGATCACAGTGGAGTTCAGAACCGCCAAAATTATAGTGTGTGCCACCCGGCAGTACTTCCCGGCATTGTTTGTAAAAATCTTTTGCATTATCCAATATTAATTTTATTAAAGCATTCATGGGTTCTTTATTCCTCGCCTGTGATTTTTGAGATGACACTAGGTCAACTGGTTCCTGATTAAGCGTATTTGGCAGAGAAATTTCCATATCATTAAATATTCCCTTACCAATCGATGTTGCTGTATCAGTAACTATTTTTTTACTCATGGGTAAGTTAAACGTTTGGCTTGTCCAAGAACAACACTAATAAAGTAAGGGCAACTATCGAAATTGCCTGCTTTTTTGCTACCCTTACCGAAAAAGAAACCTGAAATTCTCTATATACTTACTACCTAGTTTTTATTTCAATTTTTAAAAAAATCCCCTTAAAAAATAGCTTAAGTTTAATTATCTTCTTCAATTTAATTTTTAGGCATTAATTAAAATAACGTTTCATAACACTCATATAGTTTAAAATAATAAGCCCCTTTTAAAGGGGCTTATTAGAAATACATAATGAAAACGATTACAGCATTAATATTCCATCTGATTATTGCGCGCTAACCACAAGGAAAGCGCTTTCAGTGAATCTGGTGTGAACTCATCACAACGAGCCGTGATTTCTTCCGGTGTTAGCCAATAAACAGCCGTGACCTCTTCTTCCTGTAGTGCAAACGGCCCGTGGCTGACGCAACTGAACAAACCGCCCCATATACGACAGATATCTTCTTCATAGTAAAAAACACCATGTTCAGCAAATGGAACACCCGCAATCCCCAGCTCTTCTTCCGCTTCTCGACGGGCAGAATCGAGCAAATTTTCTCCTGTTATAACAACACCGCCTGCCGTTGCATCCAATTTTCCCGGATAAAAATCTTTCGTCTCTGTACGATGCTGAACCAAAATTTTGCCCATACCATTATGTACAACGATATAGGTAGCACGATGCCTCAAGTTTTGCGCTCTCATCTGATGACGAGTCGCCTGCGCAATCACTTCATTGTCTTCATTGACAATGTCAATCCATTCAATACTTGCTGATTTTTCTTGCGCCATCCGAAGAACCTTTAGTAAATGATTTGTATGCCAGTTTTTTGCTGTGATGCCCCGATTAAGGGGGACTAAAACAGATAAGGGTTACCATAATTGGTTAACATAAATCCACAACACGGATATAAGAAATTTGTAACATGTCACAGATAAATAATGTTAGTGTAACGCCACTATACTTATTTGAAAGTTATTATTACTGGAGGTTATATGATAGATCTGTATTATGCTCCAACCCCTAATGGCTATAAAATCACTCTATTTCTTGAAGAAGTCGGCTTACCTTACACTATTCATCCCATCAATATCAGTGCTGGCGAACAATTCAAGCCTGAATTCCTTGCCATTGCACCCAATAATAAAATTCCGGCTATTGTTGACCATCAACCTGTCGATGGGGGTGAACCTATCTCCCTCTTCGAATCAGGTGCCATTTTACTTTATTTAGCAAACAAAACAGGTCAGTTGTTAAGCAAAGATTTACGCGAACGCACTGAACAATTGCAATGGCTGTTCTGGCAAGTGGCCGGTTTTGGCCCGATGTTAGGGCAAAATCACCATTTCAATCGCTATGCTCCTGAAGTGGTTCCTTATGCCATTAAACGCTACGTGGAAGAGTCACAACGTTTATACAAGGTACTCAATACCCAACTGGAAAAAACAGACTATCTGGGTGGAAACGAATACAGCATTGCAGATATTGCCACTTATCCATGGGCTCAATGCCATGAGTCTCAAAAAATTAATTTGCAAGATTATCCTGCTGTTGAGAAATGGCTCGATAAGATTAAACAGCGCCCTGCGACAATAACTGCTTATAATGATGCTTAAATGTAACTCATGCAAATAATTTAGTTATCGGCAAAATTTTTCACCATAAAACTTGATGCTGGTAACAGATAACAGCATATTTCGCTGCCATGTAAGCCATCCCTTGCTATAGTCAACAATCGACTATCTATTTCCTCACAGGGGGTGGCTATGCGTATCTTACTTACAGGGGGAACAGGATTAATTGGTCATCATTTGACCTGTCTATTACTTTCTCTCTCTCACTCCATTACTATTTTGAGCCGTTCACCACAAAAGGTCTATTCTCTGTTTTCCGATCGCGTTGAATGCTGGACAACGCTGGATGACCGGAGTGATCTCAATGATTTTGATGCCGTTATTAATCTTGCTGGCGAACCTATTGTAAATAAGCGCTGGACGCCAAAGCAAAAAACAATCCTTTGTCAAAGTCGATGGCAACTGACTGAACGGTTGAGTAAATTGATCAACGCCAGTGAGTCTCCCCCATCGGTGTTCATTTCCGGCTCAGCGATTGGCTATTATGGCAATCAGGGGCAATCCGTTGTGACTGAAAATGATCCGCCTCACGATGAATTTGCCCATCAACTTTGTGAACGTTGGGAGCAGCTTGCCTTACAAGCTAAAAGTGAAAAAACCCGTGTTTGCCTGCTACGCACTGGTATTGTATTAGCCAAAAAAGGGGGAGCGCTGCAAAAAATGCTGCCAATGTTCCGACTGGGCTTAGGGGGAGCAATCGGTAATGGCAAGCAGTATATGCCGTGGATACATATTGATGATATGGTTAATGGTATTTACTATCTGCTGGTGTCGCCTGAATTAAGCGGTCCCTTTAATATGACATCGCCCTACCCTATTCATAATGAACAATTCAGTGCCATATTGGCGAAAGTTTTACACCGTCCCTCTTTCGTCCGCATTCCTGCATTTGTATTAAAAGCGATGATGGGGGAAGCAGCAGAATTAGTTTTAGGTGGGCAACAAGCCATTCCGAAAAATTTGGAAGAAGCCGGATTTGGCTTTCGCTATTTCCGGCTGGAGGAAGCCTTGCAGGATATATTAAAGGCAGATGATAGTGTCTACTAAGTTTGTGTACTATGCCCTTTATCTTTCAAGCTGCTGTTTTATTAGCTGTAACTTGAAATCTATTGGGTATAGCTCCCAGCAGGTTTAGCTCCCTGCCAACGGTTAAATAGATCTTCCGGTAAATCAATATCAAACTGATCAAGTACACGGTTAACAGTCTGGTCAATGATATCCTGAATATGCTCAGGACGGTGATAAAACGCAGGAACAGGTGGCATTATCACCGCCCCGATTTCAGCCGCCTGAGTCATTAGCCTCAAATGCCCTAAGTGCAAAGGCGTTTCCCTCACTCCCAGCACCAATTTGCGGCCTTCTTTCAAAACAACATCTGCCGCACGGGTAATTAAACCCTCGGTATAGCTATGCACAATACCAGATAAGGTCTTTATGGAGCATGGCAGAATCACCATGCCCAATGTTTTAAATGACCCCGAGGAAATGGAGGCGGCAATATCACGATTATCATGTACCACATCTGCCAGAGCTTGCACATCACGCAAGGTATAATCCGTTTCCAATGCCAATGTCTGCCGGGCTGATTGGCTGATGACCAAGTGCGTTTCAATGCCTTCTACTGGCTGCAAAACTTGCAGTAATCTGACACCGTAAATCGCACCGCTTGCCCCGGTCAGCCCGACAATCAATTTTTTCATTTTTTCCTCTGAGGTTCTGGCTATAACCTGATGATAATAACAATATTATCCTTCATTATATATTTCCAGATTCTCTATTTCGCTCTGCCCAAGCACTTTCATGGCATCATCTTTACGCAGGTTTTCCAGATAATCGAGGTAAGTCTGATCAATGTCTTTCGTCACATAGATACCATCAAATACAGAGCATTCGAATTTTTCAATATCTGGGTTTTCTTCCCGTACCGCCTGAATAAGATCTTGGAGATCCTGATATATCAGGGCATCAGCACCAATGATCTGGCGAATTTCATCCACTTCTCGCCCATGGGCAATCAGCTCATTGGCATTCGGCATGTCAATACCATAAACATTCGGGAAACGAACTTCCGGCGCTGCCGAAGCAAAATAAACTTTCTTAGCTCCCGCTTCACGTGCCAATTCAACAATCTGCTCTGAAGTTGTCCCGCGCACGATGGAGTCGTCCACCAACAAGACATTTTTACCACGGAATTCAGCGCGGTTAGCATTGAGTTTCCGACGAACTGATTTACGACGTTCATTCTGACCGGGCATAATAAAAGTACGCCCGACATAACGATTTTTAACAAATCCCTGACGATAGGGTTTATTTAAAATGTGAGCAATTTCCAGCGCAACGTCACAAGATGTTTCCGGAACCGGAATAACCACGTCAATATGCAAGTCTTCCCATTCACGGGAAATTTTTTCGCCTAACTTCTTGCCCATCCGTAACCGTGCGTTATATACCGAAATCTTATCAATAAAGGAATCAGGGCGGGCAAGATAAACAAACTCGAACAAGCAAGGTGTCAGTGACGGATTTTCAGCACACTGGCGAGTGAATAATTGCCCGTTTTCGGTAATATAAATCGCTTCGCCGGAAGCCACATCACGCAGGAATTCAAAGCCCAAGGTATCCAGTGCCACGCTTTCTGATGCCACCATATATTCATTGCGGCCATCTTCCAGTGTACGTTTCCCCAACACCAGAGGACGGATACCATGCGGATCACGGAAAGCCACTAATCCATGCCCGATAATCATGGCAACACAAGCATAAGCACCGCGAACTTTCCTGTGCATTTCCGCGACGGCTGCAAAAATGTTGTCAGGCTCTAATGGGAAATTCGGGAATTGCGTTAATTCATTGGCAAAGATATTTAGCAGAATTTCAGAATCTGAGGTGGTGTTGACATGACGGCGGGCATTTTCAAACAACATTTTTTTCAATTTATGGGCGTTTGTCAGATTGCCGTTATGCGCCAACGTGATACCAAAAGGAGAGTTCACATAAAAAGGCTGTGCTTCAGAAGCACTGGAACTTCCTGCTGTTGGGTAACGGACATGTCCGATCCCAATCGTTCCCTGCAAACGTAACATGTGTCGTGTTTCAAACACATCCTTGACCAAACCATTGGCCTTACGTAAACGGAATTCATTGTTACTATCAATAGTCGCAATGCCTGCTGCATCTTGTCCACGGTGCTGAAGCACCGTCAAAGCATCATAAATCGACTGGTTAACCGGTGTAAAACCGACGATACCGACAATACCGCACATGTAGTCTTTCCTCATCAGCCAAGCGGAGAGGATTATCTCTCCGGCAGGAAACTCGACGCATTTTGCAGGTAGTCAAAAAACCACCTGATGATTTGACTGAACTGCGGGATCAATTGTGACTGTTGCCAGTCCTGACTTTTAGGCAGTGGCGTGAAAGAATCTGCAACAAACAAAATGGCAGATACAATCAATACCCCGCGCAATGCCCCAAAACAGATCCCCAGAACCCGATCAGTACCTGACAGGCCAGTTCGCTGAACCAATGAACCAATAACATAGTTCACTACTGCGCCAACAATCAGTGTTGCAATAAATAAAATAGCAATCGCTATGCCATTACGTACCAGCTCATCTTCAAGGCGGGTAAAATACGCCGCCAGATAAGTATAGAAGTGGCTCGCAACAAAGAAAGCACAACCCCAAGTTATCAGGGAAAGCGCCTCACGAACAAACCCTCGGATCAGGCTAACCAGTGCCGAAAAACCAATAATGGCAATAATCGTATAATCAATCCAGACCATATTTTAATCCAAAAATAGGCTCCCGACGTTCAGGTCGGGCGCATTCTAACAGAAAACGAAAACGTTTGCGTAGTAGATTTATCACTCTACTGAAAATAATTTTTTATACCTTCACGGGACATTTTGATTCCCGTGAAGTGCCTGCCTGTTTATGGCTTATAGTTTTTGATCTGCCCTTCTAACCCTGTGATTTCTCTTAGTTCGGACAAAATAGATTCCAGTTTTTGTCGGGAGGCGTTAGGGCCGACATAAATCCGTGTCAATTGCCCCTGCACCGGAGAAGGAGGAATGGTGTATACCTGATGCCCCGAAAGACGCAGTTTAGCCACTATTTCGCCTACTTTATCGGCGTTTTTCAATGCGCCAAGCTGAACAACATATGCCGCTGCTTGCGGAGCCTGTTCTGCTGGCTTCGATTTAGCTTCTGGCTTGTTTTCAGAACGAGTGTCAGGCTGAGTTTGTGGTTTAGTTTCCATTTTCGGTTGAGGAGGAGGCTCAGGTTTAACCACTGCCTTCGGCTCTTTTGTAGTAGCAGGCGGTGCTGTTATCTGAGCTGGCTCAGAAGACGACAGTTCAGGCAGTATATCGGTTTCTGAATCTGATTGCTGCTGTGCTTGTGTCTGCATCGCTTCCGCCGCACCTTCCGGTGGTGTGGATGGCATGTTTTGCGTCAATGGCGGGATCGAGTCAATATCTTCTTCATCACCCGGTTTTGGCACTAATGGAATAGAAGCAAACTGGTCTTCGTTATATTTCTTATCGCCGTCAAAGATAATGGGCAGCACAACCACGCCCAATGCTACAAGAACAAGAGTTCCAACTAAGCGATTTTGAAATTTACTTGCCACGTTCCTTCCCCTCCTCAAGTGCCTCCATGACATGCGCCACGGTGTGGAAAGAACCACAAACTACAATGATATCCTCCTCTGAAGCATCTTCCATTGCCTGCTGCCATGCCGGTTCAACTTCGGCAAATGCCCGGGCACAGGCAAGCTGCCCTGCCAATATCTCAGCCTCTGCACCCCGTAGTTCATGCAGTGATGCGCAATACCATTCATCAATTTGCTGGGAAAGGCAAGCCAGTGTGCCCGCAATATCCTTGTCTTTCAGCATGCCAATCACACCACGAATTTTGCTGCCTGGTGCGCGAGGCAGTTCTGCCAATTTCTGAACCAGATAACCCGCAGCATGAGGATTATGTGCCACATCCAGAATAACCAGCGGATTTTCCCTGACGATTTGGAAACGTCCCGGTAATTGAGCGTTTCTCAATCCCACATGGATTGCCCGCTCATCAATTGCCCGGCTGATTTTATTATCCTGCTGCAATAAACAGTGGATCACCCCTATCGCGGTCGCAGCATTTGCCAGTGGCAAATTGGGTAAGGGTAATTCACTGAATTGCTGCCCATCGGTTAACCAAGCCCAGCTATTTGTATCCTGAGTGAAATGCCAGTCCACACCACGACGAAAGAGCTTAGCTCCTAATTCATCTGCAACTTCGGCAATCGCATGTGGCATATCGGGTTCGCCCACCACAGCAAAATGCCCGCGACGGAAAATTCCCGCTTTTTCACGACCAATGTGTTCGCGATCAGAACCCAACCAATCCGTATGATCCAATGCAATACTGGTGATTGCTGCAACATCCGCATCCACAATGTTGGTGGCATCCAGACGTCCACCCAGGCCAACTTCCAGAATCACAACATCAAGATCGGCTTCTTTAAAAAGCTGTAACGCTGCTAACGTACCATATTCAAAATAAGTTAATGAGATATCGCCACGCTGGGTTTCAATATCCGAAAATACACGGCAGAAGTCCTGTTCTGTCGCTTCCTTACCCTGAATACGTACCCTTTCGGTATAGCGTACTAAATGTGGGGAACTGTATACGCCAACCCTGAGGCCCGCGGCCAGAAAAATAGATTCAAGGGTATGGCAAGTGGTTCCCTTGCCATTCGTACCTGACACCGTGATCACTTTTGGCGCGGGATTCAGCAAGCCTAATTGACCGCCGAGTTTTCCCACGCGCTCAAGCCCCATATCAATGGCTTTGGTATGCAGGTTTCCCAAATAGGAAAGCCACGTCATCAGTGGCGACGTGGCTTGAGGAGTTTGCAAAGTATCAGACATCTTCTTTATTAGTGTTGATGTTTATGTCAGCTTCAACATCAGCAGATTGTTCTACAACAATTTCTTCTGCTGGCTTCGCTTTTGTGCCCGGATGCGGTTGGTGAGTCAACATTGCAATCAGGCTGGCAATTTTCTCGCGCATCTCTGGACGACGCACGATCATGTCAATTGCGCCTTTCTCCAGTAAGAATTCACTGCGCTGGAAACCTTCCGGCAGTTTTTCACGCACTGTCTGCTCTATGACGCGAGGGCCGGCAAAACCAATCAATGCCTTAGGTTCAGCGATATTGATATCACCCAACATCCCCATACTTGCGGTTACACCACCCATTGTCGGGTTAGTCAGCACACAGATATATGGCAGGCCTCGATCTTGCATTTTTGCCAGTGCAGCACTGGTTTTTGCCATCTGCATCAGTGACATCAGGGCTTCCTGCATACGCGCCCCGCCACTGGAAGCAAAACAGATGAACGGGCAATTATCTTCCAAAGCCTGCTCAACGGCACGAACAAAACGCGCACCGACGACAGAGCCCATTGAACCGCCCATAAAGTTAAATTCAAATGCACCTGCTACAACAGGCATCTCATGCAACGCGCCTTTCATGACGATCAGTGCGTCTTTTTCCTGAGTCTGCTTTTGGGCTGCAACTAAGCGATCTTTGTACTTTTTGGTATCGCGGAACTTCAGAATATCTTTAGGTTCCAACTCACTACCTAATTCTGTGCCGGTGCCTTCATCCAAAAATGAGGTCAGTCTCTGGCGGGCTGAAATACGCATATGGTGGTCACATTTCGGACACACTTCGAGATTACGCTCTAATTCAGCACGATACAGTACCTGACTACAACTATCGCATTTTGTCCAAACTCCTTCAGGTATGTTTGCCTTGCGAGTTTGCATTATTTTGCTTTTATTTAGAATCTTTTCAATCCAGCTCATTAATGAACCTTTCCGTCTGAATTTAGCTTATACCTTCATCTTTCAAGCCACGGCTTTATTAGCGGTGACTTGAGATCTATCGGGTAGATGCCAGCTTTTGTTTTACGTGCCATTAAACCACAATGCTATTGCAGTGTGGATAAAAAACTGCTCAAACCTGTTAACGGTTATCTACTTACTCTCTGCTGCTTTTTTTGATGCAGCGCGGCGATGACGCCAAATTTCTATGACGCCTGGCAGAATAGAAATAAAGATAATTGCAACAATCAATAGTTTCAGGTTCTGCTGTATAATTGGCATATCGCCGAATAAATAACCTGCATACGTGAATAATAGCACCCAGATAAATGCACCGATGACATTATACGCCGCAAAATGGCGATAAGACATTTTCCCCATTCCAGCAACAAACGGTGCAAACGTTCTAATAATTGGCACAAACCGAGCCAAAATTATTGCTTTTCCACCGTGTCTTTCATAAAACTCATGAGTTTTATCTAAATAACTGCGCCGGAAAATTTTTGAATTCGGATTGGTAAATAATTTTTCACCAAAAATTCGACCAATAGTATAGTTTATAGCATCACCAATAATTGCGGCCGTAACCATCAAGGCCACCATAATGTGCACATTAAGATTATTCGAATCTAATGCCGAGATCGCACCCGCAACAAATAGCAGAGAATCTCCTGGTAAAAATGGCGTAACCACCAGCCCTGTTTCGCAAAATATAATCAGGAATAAGATGCCATACACCCAATCCCCATAGCTGGCGACCAATTCAGCTAAATGAGCATCAATGTGTAAAATAAAATCGACAATAAATTTCGCAAAATCAACAAAATGAGTTAAAAACTCCATAATATTCCTCGTTATGCACGAACATCCCTGTCACATTTCGAAAATGTCAGATTAAACCGTTAGCCAGAAACTAAATCATTTCCCAGAAACAGTGGCCCCATAATCGGTTCAGGTAAACCAAAGTGTTCAGGGTAATCCACAGCAACCAGATATAGCCCTTCTGCCTTGGCCGTTGCCGCCGCTTTGGTTCTGTCTTTCAGTGCTAATAGTTCAGCCATCCAGCCGATGTCCTGATTACCACAGCCAATTTCCAGTAAGCTACCAACGATATTGCGCACCATGTGATGAACAAAGGCATTCGCCTTGATATCCACAACAATATAATGTCCATGCCGGCTGACATTAATATGTATCATATTGCGCCACGGTGAATTGGACTGGCACTGCACCGCCCTGAAAGACGTAAAATCATTTTCGCCCAACAGGCTCTGTGCCGCTTCATGCATTTTTTTCTCATCCAATGGATAGTGAAAATGCGTGACACCCTGTGCCAAAACTGCCGGACGATAGCGATGATTAAAAATCACATAGCGATAACGGCGAGCGGTTGCACTGAAACGGGCATGAAATTCATCATCTACCGTTTTGACCCAAC
This sequence comes from Xenorhabdus miraniensis, assembly GCF_002632615.1. Next base: position 37,401 of record NZ_NITZ01000003.1, on the reverse strand, counting down.
GAACGGCAATATCCGGCGGCAAATGGGTATTTACCCCCATTGTCCATGCGGCCTCTTTACGTTGCGCCGAAGTTTCAAAGTGCACTACCTGCCCGGTTGCGTGTACTCCCGCATCCGTTCTGCCAGCACAAAAAACTGAAATAGGCTCATTCGCGACTTTCGACAGGGCGTTTTCCAAACACGCCTGTACGCTTTTCACTTCTTGCTGGCGCTGCCAACCATAATATCGGCTGCCGTCATATTCAATCCCCAGTGCAATTTTCACTTTCTTTGCTTCTGGCACAGACTGACCCAGCTCTGTATCAGACATCAGTAAAATTGCTCCTGCATCAGTTTCTCTGCAATTTCAACCGCCATCAATGCGCCGCCAAAACGGATATTATCGGCAACCGACCAAAATTGCAGCATTTCCGGCATACCATAGTCATTGCGCAGGCAACCTATGCTCAAACCATCATGACCAGAAGCATCAGTCACCTGAGTCGGGTAATCACCCTCTTCTGAGACCTGAATTTCCTCAAGACGTTCAAATTCTCCGCGTGCTTCTTCTGTTCCAACCGGACGCAATGTTTCCAAATTTACCATCTGCGCAATACCATAGAACACGGAAGACTGCACACAACTTACGGAAACCGGTAAACCTTCATCCTGCAATATTCTGCGAATTTGGTCGACAATACGGCGCTCTTCACGCACAGTACCTTCAACATCAGGTAATAAAGGCAGCAAGTTAAAAGCCAATTGTTTGCTGAAACGGCCTTCATCCGGTGGAATGCCATTTAACAAACGCGCACTCTGACCAGCCAGTTCATCAATGGCTGCTTTACCATGCACAGAAACCGGCAATATATTGGTGAGATGTAAACGGGCAATGCCAGCCGCGTCGATCAAGGGTTTGATGGCTGTCAATACCTGACTTGTTGAGCTATCAGCCACAGCGATGATGTTACGGTTACGGTACTCCGCCAATGCCTGTGGATTAACGCCGGGAACAACCAAAGGGATATCCGGCTCTGCCGCAAACAGGCCACTGCTGTCAATCACCAGACAGCCAGATTCTGTTGCTTTTTCAATATGTTGCGCTGTTGCTTCCATCGTCGCGGCAAAAAACGCAAGCTGTACTTGTGACCAATCAAATTCTGCCGCATCACGAACGGTGATGTTTTTACCATTAAAACGCTGGATCTTTCCGACACTTTGTTCACTGGCAAGAAGATGCAGTTCACCAACCGGAAATTGGCGTTCCTGTAATAACGCCAATATCGCCTCACCTACTGCGCCCGTTGCACCCAAGAGCGCAATATTCCAACCTTCAGACATGTTGGTTTTCTCCACTTCTTTCATTTTGCTGACAGGCAAGAGCCCCTGCCTGTATTAAATCACTTGAGCGTTAAACTCAGTTTTGTGTTAACCCCAGTTTTGCGTTAAACCCAATCCGGGATAGTAATCGAGCGCTTTTTTCTGAATCACAATACACTGTCAAGGAAGACCATTCCCGACGTTCTGGATAATGCTTGCGCAACTGGTCAAAAGCCCCCTCTTGACCTGCAACCTGACGTAAAGGTGCATCATCACGGCGCACATCATACACTAAATGTATCAAGCACTTTAGGATGCTTTGTGTCACTTCGCCTTGTAGGGTGATCTGGCTGAAATCAGGTGTGGACAACAGCTCAGACAATTCCGTTTTACGTGGTTGTCCCAGAAATCCACAATAGGCTTCAAAAACCTGCGTTGTGCCCCGTGCTTTACCCTCCAGGGTATAGCCCGCAATATGGGGAGTACCAATATCAACCAATTCCAGTAAAGGCAGTGAAAGGTTAGGCTCTGGCTCCCAAACATCAAGCACTACACGTAATTTTTTTCCATTTTGCAGCACAGAAAGTAATGCTTGATTATCAACCACCTCACCTCGGCTGGCGTTAATCAAAATTCGGTTATCTGGTAATGCAGAAAGTAATTTTTCATCTGCCAAATGATAGGTTTGATATGGGCCAGATTGATTAAGAGGCGTATGAAAAGTCAGAATGTCCGCTTCTTTCACTAATTTTTCTAAAGGCCAAAATTCACCTTCATCACCCCGATCAGCGCGTGGAGGATCGCACAGTAATGTTTTCACGCCCAAAGCCGTCAGCCGATCAGCCAGACGCCCGCCGACATTACCAACGCCGATAATTCCAACCGTTTTATCTTTGAGTTGAAACTGATCTTGTTCAGCCAATAACATCAGTGCAGAAAATACATACTCAACAACCGCAATTGCATTACAGCCGGGGGCAGCGGAAAAACCAATTCCTGCCTGCACCAGCCATTGCTGATCAACATGATCCATACCCGCAGTGGCAGTACCCACAAATTTTACTGAGCTGCCTTGCAACAAGGATTCATTAACTTTAGTGACAGAACGCACCATAAAGGCATCCGCATGTTCCAAAACTCCTTCAGGTACTGGGCGTCCCGGAATTGCCTGCACTTCCCCCAATTGCTGAAAGAGCTGTTCAGCATAAGGCATATTTTCATCAACCAAAATTTTCACTTTTCTCATCCAACGGCTTTAAATGGGCGGGATCTGCTATTCTGCCATTTTATCTGCATAAAACCTATATGCCCTTCATCTTTCAAGTCAGTCTTTCCTAAAACGCTCTGGCGTCGTACCAGAAAATTGCTGAAACATGGCAATAACTAAGGGAAAGACTTTTTCGTCTTTGAAGTTGCTGTTTAATCTCTTAGATATAATTATTTTGTCTTAATTGCCACATCGGTTGGCTGATTATCAATATATACAATAAATCGGTCACTGCTAAACTAATCAGACTATAAACTCACATAAAACATTTAGCTCGATGAAGAATCTATTGTTTCCCCTCGTGGCTGTACTGATCTGGTCAATCAATGCCGTTGTCAGTAAAGCTGCCGCCACCGTAATTGAACCTGCTGCAATTGCTTTTTATCGCTGGTTCATTGCCTTCCTGACTTTAACTCCTTTCGTTTTATTGCCAGTCCTGAAACAACGAAAACTCGTTGCTCAATATTGGTGGAAGTTATTGGTTTTAGGCTCTCTGGGCATGGTGCTTAACCAAAGTCTGGCATACTATGCTGCCCATACTGTCAGTGCGACAATGATTGGTATTTTTACTTCATTGATTCCATTATTGACCGTCATTATCAGTATATTTGCCTTGCGAGTTGCCCCTACTGTCGGCATTGCCCTTGGCACCGTTTTATCTTTGTTCGGCTTGGTGTGGCTTGTCAGCAAAGGAAATCCTGCCTCCCTACTACAACATGGGCTGGGTATCGGAGAAGCCATGATGTTTATTGCTGCCGCTTCTTACGCCTTATATGGTGTTTTAACAAAACGCTGGGCAATCCCTTTACCCAACTGGCAATCACTCTATGTACAAATCGGGTTTGGCGTTTTACTACTTCTGCCTAACTTCATGATGGCAGAAAATGTTCAGTTAACAGCCGATAATATTTCTCTTGTCTTATTTGCCGGCATACCGGCATCGATTATTGCCCCCTATATGTGGATACAGGGCGTAATTCGCATTGGCGCAAATATGACTTCTATTTTTATGAATCTGGCTCCTGTATTTACGGCCCTCATTGCTATCGTGGTGCTCCATGAAGAGATGCACAGTTATCACCTAATTGGAGGAGGCATTGTGCTAGGCGGTGTGATACTCGCACAGCAATTACGCACTCCGCTCACTCGCAGAAAGCCGGAATACAACCCGAACCAATAATCCTCCCAATATTTCACTGGGTAAAAGCTGGAGAGTAGCACTGTGATACAGGCTGATTTCTTTGACGATAGTCAACCCCAATCCTGCTCCCTCCAGCCCCGCAGAGTTTCCCAAACGGTTAAATGCCATGAGAGAGTGACTAATATCATCCTGCGCAATACCCGGCCCTGAATCGTCAATTTCAAGGCAACAGTATTTTTTGTCCGGTGTCATTTTCACACGCCCCGTTACCACGCCCATTTGCGGAGTATATTTGATGGCATTGTCCAGCAAGTTGGCACACATTTCTGCTAACAAGACGGGTTCGCCTTTGATCCAAAAAGCATCTTCCCCCTCATAACCCAAGTCAATATATTTGCTTTCTGCTTGCTGCAAACGGGAAAAGCAGGCTTGTTGCAACAGTTCTACGATATTAACTGGCTGATAGTTTTGTATTGCTTCCTTTGCATGCACTTGCAACTGTGATAATTGCAATAGGCGATCGGTCAACAAGATCATATTGTCCAAACTGTTATCAATCGCTGCCAGTATTGTTTCTCTCTGATCTGAGTTTTGATCACTACGAGCCACCGCCACCTGTGTTTTCAATACAGCTAAAGGCGTTCTAAGCTGATGAGAGGCATCCGCACTGAATCGTTCTTGACGTCCAACCATTAATTTCAGCCGTTCGATATATCGGTTGAATGCCTGAAGCAATGGAGAAAGCTCAGACCACGGTAAAATATTCGGTAATGGTGTGAGGTTATTCGCTGAACGTCTGATCATAATGCCTGACAGTTTTCGTAGCGGCTTAAGCAATTGCTTTAACAGGATATAAGCCAGAAGCAACGTTAATAATACAACCGTCCCCTGACTCACTAACGAAGAAAACAGTAATTGCTGCGTCATGTATTGGCGGGAAATCACCGTTTCAGCCACTAATATCAACGCCATCCCCATTATGCCGCCCTCGTTGACGGGTTGGTACAATGCCACGACGCGTATAGGCTGCCCCCGGTATTCTGCATCATAAAAATACGCCAGTGCCGTGTACAATGGTGAGCGTTGAACATGTTGAGGTATGAGAGGCAGGTTATCGGCTCCTGAAATAGTTTTTCCCTCAGGGGAGATAACTTGATAATAAAGGCGATCATTGGTATTACGCTCAAAACTATCCAAGACAACATAAGGAACATCGACCATCAAATGCTTATCCCGGACAGTCAGGCGTTCAGCAACCGTTCTTGCTGATGCCAGCAACGTTCGATCATAAGCGAGCGTTGCAGCATTTTTCACGCTGACATACTGGCCATAAACAGAGGCACAACCCAATAGCAGTAGCGGTACGCCAAAGAACAGTAGCAACTGATGGAACAACGATCGGGGTATTTTGCTAAATTTCATGAATTCTGTAGTTCCAAACGATATCCCAATCCACGTAATGTTCCTATTCCTACATCGCTGTCGAGTAATTTTTTCCGTAATCGGTGCACATACAATTCGATGCTTTGTGGATTCGCCTCATCCGACAGGGAAAATACCTGCTCAAATAACTGCTGCTTAGAAACAGGGCGGCCTCGACGGTGAAACAGGGTTGTTAAAACAGATAATTCTCTGGGAGTCAGGGCTAACGGTACATTACCCAGCAAAAAATAACCTTCGTCTTCATAAACCAATGAGCCAAATTTTTGTGCCTCTTGTGGCATAGCTGTGCTACGGCGCAGTAGCGCACGAATACGGGCTTCCAGCTCCTGAAAATCAAAAGGCTTAGTTAAATAATCATCAGCACCAGAATTCAACCCCTTTACCCGATCCGCGACATCTTTTTTAGCGGTCAATAGCAATACGGGTAAGTTCTGACCACGCTTACGCAGCCGGGATAACAAAGAAATTCCGTCTAATCTGGGCAAAGCAACATCCAAAATCAGTAAGGCATAATTTTCGGTCTGTAAAAGCTGATCTGCCATAACGCCATCTTCTGCCAGATCGACCACAAACCCAGAATAGCTCAATGCCTTCTGTAGCCAATGTGATAAGTCAGGATGATCTTCAACCAATAAAAGACGCATGAGTAATACCCGCTGTTAAAAATAAACTAGGGGAATAAAACGGGAATACTACATAGGAGATACTACCTAATTGCAATACTAATATTCAGCAATTGTACATGGGTTAACAAAAAACATAATTTAATACATATCGTTAACATTTTTATGTAAAACACTACGCAAATTAATCGATTAAGGTCACATTCAGTCAATTTTCATCGTTAATGAAAGGTAATTGAAAGGTTTCAATTCTATAAATAAATAGGTGCCGGAAATTTATCATCCATATCCTTTACTGGCACTATGTGAGGAATCAAAATGAAAATATTCAAAACCTTATTAACTGCTGCAAGTCTACTTCTCTGTACCAGTGCTTTTGCAACTTCTGATCCCAATAGAACCGATGCTCCCAATAGAACCGAATGTATCGCGCCAGCCAAGCCCGGTGGAGGCTTTGACTTAACCTGCAAACTCATTCAGGTTTCATTATTGGAAACCAAAATCATCAACTCTCCAATGCGGGTCACATTCATGCCCGGTGGTGTCGGTGCTGTTGCCTACAATGCCATCATTGCTCAGCGGCCTGCTGAACCCGGCACTGTCGTCGCTTTTTCTGGTGGTTCCCTGTTGAATCTTGCTCAAGGAAAGTTCGGTCGCTACAACGTGAATGATGTGCGCTGGCTGGCGAGCGTCGGTACAGACTACGGTATGATTGCTGTACGTCAGGATTCTCCTTACAAAACTTTGTCAGATTTGATGGAGGCTTTCAAAAAAGCGCCCGACAGCATTGTGTTTGGTGCAGGTGCCTCTATCGGTAGTCAGGACTGGATGAAAACAGCATTATTGGCGAAAGAAGTCGGTATTGATCCCCGCAAAATGCGCTATGTCGCATTTGAAGGTGGTGGCGAACCTATCACAGCCCTTTTAGGCAATCATATTCAAGTTGTTTCCGGTGATCTGAGTGAAACTTTACCTTATCTCAATGGGGATAAAATCCGCATACTGGCTATCTATGCAGATAAACGCCTGAATGGTGAGTTGGCAAATATTCCAACGGCAAAAGAACAGGGATATGACCTCGTATGGCCAGTTATTCGTGGTTTTTATATGGGACCCAAAGTCTCTGATGCGCAATATCAGTGGTGGGTAGATACCTTTAAGACGTTACAGCAAACTGCGGAGTTCAAAAAACAACGCGAATTACGCGGGTTATTTGAATTGAATATGACAGGCAAAGAACTGGATGATTATGTGAAAAAACAGGTTATTCAGTATCACGAAATGGCCAAATCCTTTGGTTTAGCAAAATAACAGGGGTAGCATCATGAGCGATCGTATTTTTGCTGCCATATGGCTGGTGCTATGTGGGATAGGGCTGGTCATTGGCTGGGGGATCCATAGCGAATACAGTTATGAACCCTTGGGGCCTCGCCCATTTCCAATAACTATCATTTCATTAATGGCATTCTGTGCATTACTGTTGCTATTTAAAAAACCTGACTCCATACAATGGCCGACAATACAAGTATTACGTCGCTTAGTTTTGTTGATTGCCTCACTAATCATTTATGCCTGGTCGTTTGAGTGGCTGGGGTTTCCTCTGGCAACAACATTATTGACCATCAGCGTAGCATCGTTATTTAACGCTACGCTTTCGGCAGCGATCATATCTGGCATATTTCTTGGTATTTCGCTCTTTTTTACCTTTGATCGCCTGTTAGATGTCACATTGCCAGTCGGCAGTTGGCTCAGCTAAGGAGATAACGATGGATACTTGGGTATATCTGAGCCAGGGATTCGAAGTTGCATTAGTCCCCCAGAATTTAGTCATTGCATTAATTGGTTGTTTTATTGGTACTGTTGTTGGATTACTACCCGGTCTTGGCCCTATTAATGGGGTTGCGATCTTACTGCCACTCGCTTTTGCATTAAAATTACCTGCTGAATCAGCCCTGATTTTATTGGCAACTGTTTACATTGGTTGTGAATACGGGGGCCGTATCTCTTCAATCCTGCTAAATGTACCGGGAGATGCTGCCGCCATCATGACAGCCCTTGATGGTCATCCGATGGCAAAACAAGGGCGAGCCGGTGTTGCACTTTCTATCTCTGCTGTCAGTTCATTTTGCGGTTCGCTTTTAGCTATCACTGGTATCATCTTGTTTGCCCCTCTTCTGGCGCAATGGTCTTTAGCATTTGGGCCTGCTGAGTATTTTGCACTGATGGTTTTTGCCATTGCCTGTCTCGGCAGTATGATGAGCCAAAACCCGGTAAAATCATTATTGGCCGCCTTGATCGGCCTGGGTTTAGCAACTGTTGGCGTGGATTCTAATACAGGCGTTTATCGTTTCACTTTTGATAGCGTACACCTTTCTGACGGTATTCAATTTATTGTTGTCGTTATTGGTTTGTTTTCAGTCAGTGAAATTTTGTTGATGCTGGAAAGCACTTCTGCGGGACAAAAAGTGATAAGTAAAACAGGCCGCCTACTGTTCAATAGAAAAGAAGCAGCGGCTTGTGTAGGGCCAACCTTACGCTCCTCTGTGATTGGTTTTTTCGTGGGTATATTACCCGGAGCTGGGGCAACAATCGCTAGTGCAATCACATACATGACAGAAAAACGGATTAGTGGCAACAGTGACTCTTTTGGCAAAGGAGATATTCGAGGTGTCGCAGCACCAGAAGCTGCTAATAATGCTTCAGCATGTGGTTCATTCATCCCTATGCTCACTCTCGGTGTACCGGGATCAGGCACAACAGCAGTAATGATAGGCGCTTTGACGCTTTATAACATCACTCCCGGCCCTGCTATGTTCACAGAACAACCTGATATTGTTTGGGGACTTATTGCCGCTTTACTGATCGCTAACGTTTTGTTACTGGTTATGAATATCCCGATGATTGGGATGTTTACCCGTATGCTAAGTATTCCGCTGTGGTTTCTGGTTCCATCAATAGCAATTATTTCCGCGGTTGGGGTATATGCTGTTCACAGTACTACATTTGATCTTATATTGATGGTTGGGCTAGGTGTTTTCGGTTACATTCTCCGAAAAATGAATTTCCCAATGTCGCCACTAATTTTGGGATTCGTATTAGGTGAAATGCTGGAGCAAAATTTACGCCGGGCGCTATCAATCAGTAATGGGGATTTTGACATACTGTGGAGCAGCACAATTGCTCAGGTTCTTCTGATCTTGGCGATATTAGTGATTATTATTCCACTTGCTTTAGGAACCATTAAGAAACGCCGTAATAAAACCACGGCATCATAATTAAAATAGCCAATCCACATAGTCATACACTTACTTAGTTAATGTACATAGTTAATGGATTGGCTTTCATTTTAACTGATAATTTTTTCAGTATTTAAAAAATCAGTCTGAATACTTGCGCATCACCAGGGATGCGTTTGTACCGCCGAATCCGAAGCTATTGGACATTACCGTCCTTAGCTCGCGTTCGGTAGGTTCAGTGATGATATTCATGCCCAGAGCTTTTTCGTCTAAATCTTCAATATTGATGCTTGGTGCAATAATGCCATGCTCCAACATCAACAAACTGTAGATCGCTTCGTGAGCACCAGCAGCGCCTAAAGAATGCCCAGTCATCGCCTTAGTGGCGGAAATGGCAGGTGTGTTATCACCAAAAACTTCTCTGATAGCTTCCAGTTCTTTCAAGTCACCAACCGGCGTCGAAGTTCCATGGGTATTGATGTAATCCACCTCTCCTTCAACACCATCCAATGCCATCTTCATACAGCGCACAGCACCTTCTCCTGAAGGTGCAACCATATCCGCACCATCTGAGTTTGCACCATAACCCACAATTTCAGCGTAAATATGTGCGCCACGGGCTAAGGCATGCTCTAATTCTTCAACAACAACAATACCGCCACCGCCTGCAATGACAAAACCATCACGGTTCTGATCATAAGTACGGGAAGCCTGTTCTGGTGTTTCATTATACTTGGTAGACAGCGCGCCCATCGCATCGAATTCACATGCCATTTCCCAGCTTAATTCTTCACCACCTCCAGCAAAAATAACATCTTGTTTGCCAAGTTGGATTAATTCAACAGCATGACCGATACAATGTGCAGAAGTTGAGCAGGCAGAGCTGATGGAGTAGTTAACGCCTTTGATTTTAAAAGGAGTTGCTAAGCAAGCTGACACACCGGAAGCCATTGCGCGCGTAACCATATATGGCCCAACGCCACGCAATCCACGGGCGCGCATCCCATCAGAACCAGCAACCTGATTATACGGCGAACCGCCTCCTGAACCCACAACCAGTCCCGTGCGAAGATTAGAGACTTGTTCATCGGATAAGCCAGAATCTTTAATCGCCTCATCCATTGCCAGATAAGCATAAATAGATGCGTCACTCATAAAACGTTGAGTTTTGCGGTCAATCAAACCAGATGTATCCAGTTTTACATTACCCCAAACATGGCTGCGCATTCCTATCTCTTTAAATTTTTCTGAGAAAGTTATCCCGGAACGGCCCTCTTTCAGAGACTCCAGTACCTCTTTCTGGTTATTACCAATACTGGAAACAATACCCAGACCAGTGATTACTGCACGTTTCATTACTTACCTCATCAATATGTTTACCCGCGGGATTTTTTCACCCGCACTTTAGCGTACACTTGTACGCCGAACAAGTCCGATCAGGTTAAAATATGTGGAAAATTGATCTGGACTAAACCCTCCGCAGCTCACCCATGGGTGGTACAACCAAATGAAGGCCGTTAAAATCCCTATATTATTCTTATCAGCATACGGGAATTATTGTGAAAAACAGTGCTATCAACAGCGCAACCCTAAGTTGGAATGAACAGGGTACACCTGTTTCTGAGCAGTTTGATGATGTTTATTTTTCAAATCAAGATGGCTTGGAAGAAACTTTATATGTATTCTTAAAAGGTAATAATTTTCCTGATCGTTTTAATACACACCCCCGCTCAGATTGCGTCATTGCGGAAACTGGGTTTGGTACTGGATTGAATTTTCTTACTTTTTGGCGCTCGTTTTCTTTTTTCAGACAGCAAAATCCTGAAGCTTCTTTAAAGCGACTTCATTACATTAGTTTTGAAAAATACCCATTAAAGCCAGCAGATCTAAAAACTGCACACCAACGTTGGCCAGAACTTCAGGCCTTTTCTGATCAATTATGTCAGCAATGGCCCTTAGCGCTTGCAGGTTGCCATAGATTAATTTTGGATAATGGTGCAATCACATTGGATCTTTGGTTTGGGGATGTAAATGATCTTTTACCTAAAATAAATTCGAATCTGATTGGAAAAGTTGATGCCTGGTTTTTAGATGGTTTTGCGCCGTCTAAAAACCCACAAATGTGGAGCGAACAGTTGTTCGCTGCAATGGCAAAATTTTGCCGCCCCGGGGGTACGTTTGCAACTTTTACATCCGCCGGAACAGTTCGCAGAGGATTGCAGGGTGCAGGTTTTACTGTCACAAAGGTTAAAGGATTTGGACGCAAAAGAGAGATGCTGACAGGCGCTTTATCCCCATCAGAAAATGCTTCTCTTACTTTATCCCACATGCCATGGTTTTCTCGCCAAGCCGCCACCCATCCCGATGATATAGCTATTATCGGTGGCGGTATCGCAAGTGCATTAACTGCTCTCGCTTTATTGCGCCGCGGAGCAAAAGTCACACTATATTGCCAAGACGAACAACCCGCACAGAATGCATCCGGCAACCAGCAGGGAGCCCTTTATCCCTTACTAACTGGCAATGACGATCCACTAGAGCGTTTCTTCACATCAGCATTTACGTTTGCCCGACGTCAGTATGATCAATTGATTGATGACAATGTGCCATTTGACCACCAATGGTGTGGTGTCAGTCAATTAGCTTATGATGAAAAGAGCAATAATAAAATTAACAAAATGCTGCAAACAGAATGGCCAGCAGCCATTGCGGTTGAGATGGATCGCCAACAATTGAGTCATGTCAGTGGATTGGACGTTAATTATCGTGGCATTCACTACCCACAAGGAGGCTGGTTATACCCTGCACAATTAACCCAGAAAGTCATAAAACTTGCTGAGCAACGTGGTATGCGGGTTAACTTTAATCACAAAGTGACACAGCTCATTCAAAATGAAAACCGTTGGCAATTGCAGATTGAATATAAGGAAAGCCTACAATACAAAAATCATAACGCCGTTATCATTGCCAATGGTCACTGTCTGCCGCAGTTCGAACAAACGAAAAAACTGCCAGTCACTGCTGTTCGCGGTCAAGTGAGCCATATCCCAACCACAAACAGTCTCAGGCAACTGAAAAGTGTACTGTGTTACGATGGTTATATGACTCCCGCGAATCCCAATAATCAATATCACTGTATTGGTGCCAGTTACCAACGCCAGCAATTAGATACACTGTACTCTTCTATTGAACAGCAAGAAAACCGTGATCGTTTATTGAAATGTTTTCCTGATGTTGATTGGGTACAGGAAGTTGATATCTCAGAAGAAAAATCCCGCCAAGGTATACGGTGTGTCATTCGGGATCATATGCCAATGGTTGGAAACGTTCCTGTTTTAAATGACATCATAGAGAAATATGCAAATTTACCTCACCAGATACAGTCTGATGAAATTATTGAAGAATCGCCTTGTTACCCTAATCTATTTGTTATTGGTGCGCTAGGTTCCCGTGGATTATGTTCTGCTCCTTTGAGTGCTGAATTATTAGCTAGTCAAATTTTTGGAGAAGCCTTACCTCTAGATGATGAAACATTAGCAGCTTTACATCCCAATCGCTTTTGGGTGAGAAAGTTGTTACGGGGCAAATCTGTTAAGACAGAAAGATCTTAAAGGTATTGACTCATCTATATCAGATACCCTGCATAGAAAACAGGGTGTCTGATGAAACACCAGTATTTTCATTCTTAAAAACCAGCACAATGCTCAGGTGTAGAGATCAACCATTTTATTGCACAGCGTTGTTCTTCCGCAAACCCGTAGTCAATTTCACTTTGAAATATATGACGTCATGATTCAGTAAGCAGCTGAAAATCCAAAACGACCTTCAATACTAAACAATTAATGGGATAAGCAGCTTCAAATGTAAAGTCTTTTATTTTTAGTGGGTAATTAAAACATAAACTTCATTGCAGCAAGAATTATGCCGGAAAGACCAAACATCATTGTTACCATCCACTTGGTTTGCGCCACTATTTTATCTGATACACTTACATGAATAGATGAAATTTCTTTCCTCATGGAAGAAATATCCTCTTTAATGTAAAGAATATCTTTTTTCATAAAATCAATATCCTGTTTCATAAAACCAATGTCTTGTTTCATGAAAGACATATCCTCACGTATAGATATCATTTCATTTGTCATATCATTACGTACAGTAGCTATTTCTTTATGAACCAATGAACTAACGGTCTCAATATCCGCTTTTGTTGCATAATTTGATTTTATAACAGCAACATCTGTTTTTATTTGTGCAGTATCCGATTCCAGATTTTCAACTCTTTTTTCCAATGTTGTACTCATTGCCTTTTTCCAACCAAATTTTAAGGAGTTATAACTTATCGATTCAGGTAACAAAAGTATGTTGTTATTTGCGGAACAATATCCATATTCATTTTGAACAGAACTCATTTTCTGTTTCATAACACCATCTCCTGATGTATCCTTTTCCAGTTTCCATTTTTTGAGAAAAATCAATCTCTTTTCTAAGATGAAATGTTATCTATACTTTTTTTATAATTGTTCCTCTAATCTATTAGACTTTTAGCGATCTATTAAGGTTTCATGTCGCTAATTACGATTGTTCTTCTTTCCTTTCTGGAAGACAGCTCTCATGGCACATTGGGCTAATAGTGTATTCACATCGATATTTTGTTTATTCATTCAAGTTACTTAATTAGGTAAGAAAACATTCTATTTTCTACTCTGTTTTATCATTACTCTAACACTCCTGTTTATTTTAATCATCAGTCGTTCCACTAACAATTTGATTGTTTTAAATAAAAAAACAACATTTCTGTTCACCCCCTTAAAACATACTATGTTTTTATATTATTTTAATGTCATATGGAAAATTATTCTAACACTATAAAAAATAGCGTATTACTTTTCTATTTAATATCGATTTCATTACATCCAATCTATTAAAGCTAAAGTAACTGTACTCGATATTCACTATGAAAAGATCAATAAAAATTGGATTTTCGCTATTTATTCTAATTATTGAGAAGCACCACGAATTTTTTTGTAATCGTGGATGGTCAATTACCTCGAACCATCAGAAAAAAATAAAGGGCTACATAAATAGCCCTCATTAGAATTATTTCTGTATCAATGAATTAAACTTGCGCACTATCCAGCAGTTTCTGCCAAGTAGCCAAAACCAAAACTTGATCTGGCGGGGTCAGTTCTCCCGCTTTAATCGCTTTATGGACACTTTCTTCCACACGCTGATGAAGCTGTTCAACGGTGTTTGCCCCTTCTTGCTCTAATTCAGCAACTGCCAACGTTAAATGCCCACGGAGGTATCCACCAGCAAATAATTCGTCATCACTGGCATGTTCAACCATGTCATCAATTTGCGCCAGGATGCGTGTTTCAAACTCTGCGAGCATTATCTTTTCCTCAAAATCAATTTCAATTAGCAAAAGGATCTTCCGGATAAGGAAAATGTTCTGCTTTTAGTGAAGGCGTATTGTAAAACGATTGTAGACCTTGAATAAAGCTTGCTGCTCGTGTGGGTATTCCATTTTCAAGGTATTGCATAACTTGCGCATGCACTTTTCGCTGAAAGGCAAAGCGATCAGGTTCAAAATCCCCTTCGAGGTTGTCACAACTAATATTAAAGGGGAAACCCGCCGCAACACAAAATAACCATTCCAACGACTGCGGTTTGATTTCCACTTTTTCAAATTCTCCCTGTGTTTGAGCATCACGTCCATCAGGGCAATACCAATAACCAAAATCAACCAGTTTGCGACGTTCTTCACCCGCAATACACCAATGTGAAATTTCATGTAATCCACTGGCATAAAAACCATGGGCAAATACAATCTGGTTATAGCTCACTTCATCATCTGCCGGCAGGTAAATCGGTTCATCATCACCTTTTATCAAGCGGGTGTTATAGTCATCGCTAAAGCAATTATTAAAAATTTCAATCAGTTGTTGATAATGATGTGCAGTCATGTATTAATGCAATATCCTAAAATCAAAAATAAAATGCCAACCAAGAGCGGATAGTATCTCCATGATGATCATAGAGAAGTTTGATGCTCATCAAAAAAGATATTGTTACTAACATTGGGCGGATCAGTTTTTGCCCTTTACTCAGCACTAAACCAGCACCTAACCGGGCACCTATCATTTGCCCTATCAGCATCACACAACCCACCAGCCATAAAACCTGACCGCCAATAATAAAGAAGCCTAAGGCACCAATGTTAGAAGCAAAGTTCAGTACCTTGGCATGGGCTGTCGCTTTCGCCAAATTGTATCCACAGAGCATGACATAACATAGTGCGAAAAAAGATCCCGCTCCCGGCCCAAACACTCCGTCATAAAAACCTATTCCACACCCTGTGAGGCAACCAAATGCAATTGGGCCAAGGCGACGTTGCCGATCTTCTGCTCCAATATTGGGCACCAATAAAAAGTAAAGGCCAATGAGCATCACTAATATTGGCAATAAATAACGCAAAAAATCCGGTGACACGAATTGAACCAGCAAAGCACCCAACATGGCTCCAAGCATTGTCATGAAGATAGCAAAACGCTGGGAGCGCCAATCCACGACTTTACGACGAATAAAGTAAAGGCTGGCAGAGAACGAACTACCTACAGCCTGAAGTTTACTCGTCGCCAATGTTTGGACAGGAGAAATACCTACTGATAATAGAGCGGGAATGGTTAATAACCCTCCCCCACCAGCAATGGAATCAATAAACCCCGCAACTATTGCCACCAAAAAGAGAAAACCGTAAATATCAAGACCCAATGATAACCATTCCATTATTCATTTCACCAGAAAACTGCTTGCCAATTATTACGATATCTTTCGGTGTCAATCGAAATACATATTAGTATCTTCATTACCAACGCGGAAGCGGAGGTATCACGTCAGCACATTGCGCTCGCTGACGCAGCAAATGATCCATCAGCACTATCGCCATCATGGATTCTGCGATAGGGACAGCACGGATACCCACACAAGGATCATGGCGGCCACGGGTCACCATATCCACTTCTTCTCCCTGGCGGTTGATTGTTTTGCCTGGCACCATAATGCTGGATGTTGGTTTCAGGGCGATATGAGCAATAATCGGCTGGCTGCTGCTAATTCCACCCAAAATGCCGCCGGCATGATTACTAGTGAATCCCTGCATTGTTATTTCATCGCGGTTTTCACTGCCACGTAAGTTAACGACACCAAAACCGTCACCAATTTCAACGCCTTTCACCGCGTTAATACTCATCAAAGCATGAGCAATATCTGCGTCCAGACGATCAAAAACCGGCTCTCCCAATCCCGCAGGAACATTTTCGGCAACTACCGTGACTTTCGCACCAATAGAGTCGCCTTCTTTTTTCAGTGTCCGCAGTAATTCATCAAGTTGAGTCAATTTACTCTTATCAGGACAGAAAAAAGGGTTCTGTTCGACCAGTGCCCAATCTTTCAATTCGCAATGAATATCACCCATCTGAGTCAGGCAGGCACGAATACGAATGCCATGTTTTTCAAGCAGATATTTTTTGGCAATCGCTCCTGCCGCAACGCGCATAGCGGTTTCACGAGCAGAGGAGCGCCCACCGCCACGATAATCACGCAGTCCATATTTCTGTTCGTAGGTATAATCAGCATGTCCCGGGCGGAAAACATCTTTAATCGCACTGTAATCTTGTGAGCGCTGATCAGTATTTTCGATTATCAGGCCAATGCTGGTCCCTGTCGTTACTCCGTTAAAAACCCCCGAAAGAATGCGAACTTGATCAGGCTCCCGACGCTGTGTTGTATAACGGGAAGTTCCGGGACGGCGTCTGTCTAAGTCGATTTGTAAATCAGTTTCTGTGATAGCAATGCCCGGAGGAACACCATCCACAATACATCCCAATGCGATTCCGTGAGATTCGCCAAACGTGGTAACACGAAAGAACTGCCCAATACTATTGCCTGCCATTCCTACCCTGCCATCATTATTTATGAGTTAAAAATGAGATCAAATAACAATAACTCACCCAATGATCAAAGCCTATCTTATTTCATCAATTTTATTTTCCTTTATACCTTTCATCTTGCAAGTTGGCTGTGTTTATCCATTTCGGCCATACAATTAATTGCATGGCCGAAAATGGATTCTTTACCGCTGTGCTACAATTTGAAATCTATTGGGTATCGTTTAATAGAAAATCTGTTTTAACCATTGGATAACTGAAAAACATCAGTCCTTGAACTGCTGGAAATATTCTTGATGCTCAACTAATTGTTGACGAGTTAGCATGAAAACGCCATTACCACCCTGTTCGAATTCCAACCAGGTAAAAGGCACTTCAGGATACTGAACAATCAAGTGAACCATGCTATTACCCACTTCACATATCAGCACCCCGTCTTCTGTGAGAAAATCCGGTGCTGTCGCAAGAATTCGCCGTACCAATTGCAACCCATCAACGCCCGCCGCCAATCCCAATTCGGGCTCGCAACGGAACTCATCGGGTAGATCGCTCATGTCTTCTTCATCTACATAAGGAGGATTAGTGACAATCAGATCGTACTTCATCGGTGGCATATCACGGAATAGATCAGAACTTATCGGGATGACGCGATGTGAAAGCCCATGGTTCTCTATATTCTGCTCGGTGATTGCCAACGCATCAGGCGAAATGTCAACAGCATCAACTTCAGCTTCAGGAAATGCGTGGGCGCAGGCAATCGCAATACAACCGCTTCCTGTGCAAAGATCCAAAATGGCCGAGGGTTCGTGCGAAATCAATCCAGCAAATTGATTGTTAATCAACTCACCTATTGGTGAACGGGGAACCAAAACCCGCTCATCGACATAAAATTCATGCCCACAGAACCATGCACGATTCGTCAGGTAAGCGACAGGAATGCGTTCATTGATACGACGCAGAACACGCTCAACGATGCGATGGCGCTCTGTTGAGGTCAGGCGCGATGTCATCATTGCCTCTGGAATATCCAGAGGCAAATACAGTGTGGGAAGAACCAATTGCAAT
Source organism: Xenorhabdus miraniensis (assembly GCF_002632615.1). Next base: position 19,375 of record NZ_NITZ01000003.1, on the reverse strand, counting down.
GCTTCATCCCATGGGTTATCTGTTCCATGGCCATAATAAATATTGGCAGCATTGAAACGGCTGGTAGCCCAACGCAGCATATCCTGAATGGTGTGCAACTCTGCAACAGCCTCATCTACAAAAATCTTATCCACAAGCACCTCCAAACAACAAAAAATGTATTAACGCGCTAGTTTGCCATGATCCATGAGACAAATCAGCTTTATGAACATGTGAATTGTCTCAGGGAACAATTGGGTATTTAAAGAATTGCATTAAGGAAAAGATCATGTCGGGGAAAGATGGTTTTTGATGCCAAGATAGTGGGGATAGGGTATAAAAACCACCCTGCATGCACAGGGTGGTGTTATCAACTTGTATTATTTAGCTTTTTTCACCCAGAGGTAATAGCTGATTGTCAGTAATGCAATCCACACGATCCCCACATACAAGGCAATTCGGGTGGCAGGAAAATATCCCAGTACGGCAATAACAAATGCCATAAATGCAATAGTCAGAGTTGGTGCTACCGGCCATAGGGGAACAGGAAATTTAAGCTGTTTTGCTTCTTCCGCAGGCATCTTACGACGCATCATGTATTGTGATAGCAGGATCATCAACCATACCCAGACAGTGGCAAATGTTGCGATTGAAGCAATGATCCCGAAAACTTTTCCCGGCAGATAGTAATTCAAAACAACACCAAGTAATAAAACACCTGACATGACCAATACGGTTATCCACGGTACGCCGTTTTTAGTTAATTGTGTAAAAGCGGCGGGTGCTTGTTTCTCTTGCGCCATGCCATACATCATACGACCAGCACCGAAGATATCGCTGTTGATCGCTGATATTGCAGCAGTAATCACAACAATATTCAAAATATTTGCGGCTGAATCAATACCCAGACTGGAGAATATCTGCACAAACGGACTGCCGTTTTGCCCTATTTGATTCCACGGATAAATGCACATCAAAACAAACAGGGTAAGAACATAGAACAGCAAGATGCGGAACGGAACGGCATTAATTGCACGCGGGATAGATTTCTCCGGATTTTTTGCTTCACTGGCAGTGATACCGATGACTTCAATACCGCCAAATGCAAACATAACGACCGTAAACGAAGCTATCACCCCTGCAATGCCATTTGGCATGAATCCGCCATGTTCCCATAAATTTGACAAGCCAGTGACATGCCCGGCTTCTTGACCGAAGCCATACATCATAATGGCAAAACCACCGACAATCATGGCAATAATCGCAGCGACTTTGATGATGGAAAGCCAAAATTCCATTTCACCAAACACTTTGACATTACATAAATTTATGGCACCAATGAAGAAGACAATGCTGAGCACCCAAATCCACTGATCAACATGGGGAAACCAGAGTTTCATATAGATGCCAAATGCCGTGACATCAGCGAGACAAACAACCAGCATTTCGAAAACATAAGTCCATCCGGTTAGAAAACCTGCCAACGGCCCTAAGTAGTGAGTCGCATAATAAGAGAAAGAGCCCGGCTCAGAGCGGTGAACCGCCATTTCTCCCAATGCCCGCATGACCATGAAAACTGCGGCACCACCAATGGCATAGGCAAGCAATACCGCCGGCCCTGCGGCTTTAATGGCTTCTGCAGAGCCATAGAAAAGCCCCGTGCCAATTGCCGATCCCAGTGCCATAAATCGGATGTGGCGAACACTTAACCCTCGCTTGAGTTGTGAAATGTTTTGCATGATTTATCCTTGTGTCTTTTATTATTAGATTGGAAAAGATAAATACTACGATAAGGCCGGGTTTATCCGGCCTAAAAACGATGTGTTTGTGATTAATTTTCTAAGATCTTGCCAGCAGGCAACAATGCAGAAAGTCGCTGCTCAATCAACAGTTGAATAGCTGCATCAATATCTGGCGCGAAAAAGCGGTCTTTATCATAATGTGCGACTTTATCACGCAAAATATGGCGGGCTTTTTCCAGTATTGTGCTGCTCTTCAATCCATGACGAAAATCCATGCCCTGACAAGCAGTCAACCATTCAATTGCTAAAATTCCACGCACGTTATCTGCCATTTCCCATAAGCGACGACCAGCGGCTGGTGCCATTGATACGTGGTCTTCCTGGTTGGCAGACGTTGGCAGGCTATCAACACTGGAAGGATGTGCCAACGCTTTGTTTTCACTCGCCAACGCCGCCGCTGTGACTTGCGCAATCATAAAACCGGAGTTCACGCCGCTGTTCTCAACTAAGAATGGTGGCAACTGAGACATATTGCTGTCCATCAGCAAAGCAATACGGCGTTCTGACAAGGAACCCATTTCTGCCAAAGCAATAGCCAGATTATCCGATGCCATAGCGACAGGTTCTGCATGGAAGTTACCACCCGAAATCACTTCATCTTCTTCAGTAAATACCAACGGGTTATCGGAAACTGCATTAGCTTCAACCATAATGACATCGGCAGCATGACGGATCTGGGTTAAGCAAGCCCCCATCACTTGTGGCTGACAGCGCAATGAATAAGGATCCTGAACTTTAGAACAGTTCTCGTGGGATTCAGAGATACCGCTTTGCTCTTCCAAAACCAGACGATAAAGGGTTGCCACATCAATTTGACCTTTCTGACCACGCGCTTCATGAATACGCGCATCAAATGGCTTACGGGAACCAAGGGCCGCTTCAACAGACAGTGCACCACAAATAACGGCCGATGCCAGTAAATCCTCTGCTGCAAAAAGACCTTTCAGGGCAAAAGCGGTTGAAGTTTGTGTTCCATTAAGCAGCGCCAATCCCTCTTTTGCGACTAAGTTAATTGGTTTGAGTCCTGCTTTTTCCAGCGCTACTTTAGCAGGCAACCATTCACCGCGATAACGGGCCTTACCTTCGCCCAACAATAGCAAGCTCATATGTGCCAATGGCGCTAAATCTCCTGACGCCCCGACTGAGCCTTTACTTGGAATACAAGGATAAACTTCAGCGTTCACCAATATAATCAAGCTCTGAATAACGTTCAGACGAATTCCAGAATAACCACGGGCAAGGCTGTTGATTTTCAACACCATAATCAAACGGACAATTTCATCCGGCAGAGGTTCGCCTACTCCTGCTGCATGTGACAATACGATAGAACGCTGCAACTCTTCCAAATCTTGTTCTGCAATGCGAGTGTGCGCCAGCAAACCAAACCCCGTGTTTATACCATAAGCGGTTCTGTTTTCACTGATAATGCGATTCACACAAGCAACGCTGCTTTCAATGGCAGGGAAACATTGTTCGTCCAAACGGATGTGAACAGGGTGCTGATAAACATGGCGTAATTCTTCAAGCGTCATTTTTCCTGGATGAATAGTAATATTTTTCATATCAATAACGCCTCTTATTTTGTATCAATCATTGGCAGGTTCAGTCCCTGCTCTTTCGCACACTGGATAGCCAGCTCATAACCCGCATCAGCATGACGCATAACCCCTGTCGCCGGATCGTTATGCAGTACACGAGCAATACGTTCTGCCGCTTCATCAGTACCATCGCAGACAATGACCATGCCCGAATGCTGTGAGAATCCCATCCCAACGCCACCACCATGATGCAGGGAAACCCACGTCGCACCGCCGGCTGTATTTAGCAAAGCATTCAGTAATGGCCAGTCAGAAACCGCATCGGAACCATCCTGCATAGATTCAGTTTCACGGTTAGGGCTGGCTACAGAGCCAGAATCCAAATGGTCACGACCAATTACGATTGGTGCAGAAAGTTCTCCACTGCGTACCATTTCATTGAAGGCCAATCCCAATTTCGCCCGATCGCCCAATCCCACCCAGCAAATACGCGCAGGCAAACCCTGGAAACTAATACGCTCTTTCGCCATATCTAACCAATGGTGTAAATGGGTGTCATCCGGCAGCAATTCTTTTACCTTGGCATCGGTTTTATAAATGTCTTCAGGATCACCGGAAAGTGCCGCCCAACGGAAAGGCCCGATACCACGGCAGAACAGAGGACGAATATAAGCAGGAACAAATCCCGGGAAATCAAAGGCGTGCTCAACTCCCATTTCTTTCGCCATTTGACGGATGTTATTGCCATAATCGAAAGTAGGTATTCCCTGCTTCTGGAAAGCCAACATGGCCTCAACATGTACAGCCATTGAAGCTTTTGCCGCCTGAATAACGACTTCTGGCTCAATCTCAGCGCGGCGACAATATTCTTCCCACGCCCACCCCACAGGCAAATAACCATGTAATGGATCATGTGCGCTGGTTTGATCTGTAACCATATCAGGACGAACACCACGGCGTACCAACTCAGGTAAAATCTCTGCTGCATTGCCACACAAGGCTATTGATACTGCTTTACCTTCACGGGTATAACGCTCAATACGCGCCAGCGCATCGTCCAGATCAGTGGCCTGTTCGTCCACGTATTTAGTACGAAGACGAAAATCAATGCGACTTTGCTGGCATTCTATGGTCAGTGAAGATGCCCCTGCCAACGTTGCTGCCAGTGGCTGAGCACCACCCATGCCGCCCAACCCCGCAGTTAATACCCAGCGTCCGGTTAAATTGTCGTTGTAATGCTGACGCCCTGCTTCCACAAAAGTTTCGTAAGTCCCTTGAACAATGCCCTGACTGCCGATATATATCCAGCTTCCCGCTGTCATCTGGCCATACATTGCCAATCCCTTGGCATCCAGTTCATTAAAATGTTCCCACGTTGCCCAATGTGGAACTAAATTCGAGTTTGCAATTAATACACGTGGTGCATTTTCATGTGTTTTGAAAACCCCCACAGGCTTACCTGACTGCACTAATAAAGTTTCGTCATTTTCCAGATTTTTCAGCGTTTCAACGATTTTCTCATAACAATCCCAATTTCTGGCTGCACGGCCGATTCCACCATAAACCACTAATTCGTTCGGATTCTCGGCCACTTCGGGATCAAGGTTGTTCATAAGCATACGGAGTGGTGCTTCCGTCAACCAACTTTTTGCTGTGAGTTGTGTTCCTCTAGGGGCACGAATAATTACGTTGCTGAATTTATTATTTTGTATCGTCACGGTTTTACCTATTTCATCGTCATGAATTTTGTTAATTGTATAGTTGTATATACATGTATATTCAATAGGCAAAAATGTGACAGAGATAAAGTTGAAAATGTGGAGGACATTATCATTTCTATAAAAATCAAAAAGATGATAATGATTTATCGGGTAATAAATTAGCTGATTTTTTTGCTGGTTTTGTGTTTTATATCACATTTGCTTTACATTGCCGTCACAATCAATAATAAAAAAACCTCTTTTCCTTTTGGAGTTAAAGAGGTTTTTATAACCAAATAAGCGAGCTATGAACTAAAATGTCCTTTTAATTTATATCGATGCCCTGGAAACAATAGCTTAGCACTGGAAACAATAAACTTTTTTGACCAAGTTCGACGACTGATTAACAAACAAGGCGTATTTGCTTCAATTTGCAGTAACCGGCAAGAACGGGCATCTCCTGCAACGGCTTCAACGATGTGCTCTCCTTCTGTCAAAGGCGCTACCTGTGATAAGTAATCATGAGCAGTTTGCCGACTAAAATCTTGCCTCAGATATTCCGGCGCAGCTTGAGCATTGACATAACGATCTTCAATCTGCACAGGCAGATCGTTTTCATAATGCACAATAATGGAATGGTAGATAAGCGAACCTACAGAAAGACCAAATTCCGCTGCCTGTGTCATATTCGCGTTGACTTCAGAAAGCTTCAGCACCTTGCAACTGTGCTGATGAGCGCGCGAAGCTATTTCATCCGCAATACTGTGGATCTCAAACAGGGCGGATTGCCCCTTAGGTTCAGAAACAAACGACCCTACACCTTGCAGACGGAATAGGAAGCCTTCTGCTGTCAGCTCTCTCAGTGCCCTGTTAGCTGTCATGCGACTACAGTTAAATTGCTTGACCAATTCCGCCTCAGAGGGAACCCGATCATGCGGTTTCCATTCCCCTGTATAGATTTTTTCAATAATCGCTTGTTTGACTTTCGCATACAAAGGCACTGGTTTGGCAAATGTATCTGATAAATCAGCCGTCACTATTCCTTCCTTCTTACTTTTTATCCACTTCACTAGCTATTCACTTCACTAGTTATTCACTTCACCAACTATTCATTCCACCAACTATTCATTCCACCAGTGCACCAACTGCCATGCAAGACGAGCTGCCGCTTTTCCTCCCATACCTTGAATATCATACAAGGGGTTAAGTTCGACTAAATCTACGGCTTGTAACTTTTTGCTCTGACAAATAAGTTGAACTAATGGCAATAAACGTTCCAGCGGAACCCCCAACGCAGCCGGCGCAGAAACGGCTGGCATTTGCCAAATTGGCAATACATCCAAATCGATAGTCATATAAATAATATCAACTTGATTAATAATATCTTGTAGTTGCTGCTGTACCTTGTCCATCATGGACTCAACACAATGAGTATCCCAAATAATGGTAACATCAAGGTGATTAGCCTCATCCAACAACGCTTGCGTATTCGAGGCCAGACTGGCTCCGATACAGGAGTAATTAAACGGGCGTTGATGTTGCTGACAATAATAGGCAAGCTGTCGGAATGGTGTACCGGATGTGGGCTGCGGTGCATTGCGCAAATCCAAATGGGCATCAAAATTAATAATACCTATACGTTGTGTCGGAAACGCACGATAAATTCCCATTCCATGCGCAAATGCCGTTTCATGTCCCCCACCAAAAATCATTGTCTTCATATTATGTTGCAGGCAATGATATACCGCATCGCTAAGGGCATTCTGCGCTTCACTTAATTTTTCGGGATTGGCACGAATATTGCCCAAATCCACCAGCCGATCATGACCATCATAACTAGCCAGATTTGCTAATGATTGACGTAAATATTCAGGGCCCAATTTCGCTCCCGGGCGACCTTGATTAAGTTTGACTCCTTCATCGCACTCAAATCCCAATAGCGCAATGTGATGAGGAAATTCTTCAGGGGAAAAACTGGTGGGTTGTTTTATTGTCTGGAATATACGCAAGGCATTATTTGCTTCTGCAAGATCATTGCGCCCTTGCCAAATGTTTTCTGATGTTGGATGCCATAAATTCATTTTCTTTCCCTCGCCACCATTAATTATTGCTAATATTATTATTGCCAAAGTGATTCAAATAATCGTGATGCGTTATTTCCCCGCGATAAACACGATAAACCAATGGGTTATGTCCCAGTTCATATAAAATATCCACTGGTTTGTGGGCATCCCAGACAACGAAATCCGCCATATAACCAGCAGCCAGTTGACCATGGCTATTTGCACGTCCTAATGCGCGAGCCGCATGGATTGTAACGCCTTGCCATGCCTCTTCTGGTGTTAAACCAAATTGTACACAAGCCATATTCATAGTCAGACGTAAGGAGGCGAAAGGACTGGTGCCGGGGTTAAAATCTGTCGAAATAGCCATCGGAACAGCGTATTCGCGCAACAATGCGATAGGCGGACGCTGAGTCTCTTTCAGGAAATAAAATGCCCCAGGCAGCAACACGGCAACCGTTCCACTACGGCTAATAGCTTTAATGCCCTTTTCATCCAAATATTCTATATGATCAACTGATAAGCCCTGATATTCAGCAACCAGTTCACTCCCTCCCAAATTAGAAAGTTGCTCAACATGGCCTTTTACAGGGATATTCAGGCATCTGGCTGCATCAAACAGGCGTTTAGTCTGGCTGAGATTAAAACCGACAGATTCGCAGAACACATCCACGGATTCGAATAACTGTTTCTGCCAAAGTGTGGGAAGGATGGAATCACAAACTAAATCAATATAGGCATCAGGATTGTGTTTATATTCAGGTGGAACTGCATGAGCAGACAGCAGTGTTGGGCTAATTTCAATGGGGTTTTTCTCTGCCAGCGCCCGTACGACATTCAACTGTTTTTCTTCATTTTCCAGATCTAACCCATAGCCTGATTTCATTTCAATGGTTGTTACGCCTTCAGCAATCAACGCATTAAGGCGCTTCTGGGCGGACTTTTCCAATTGTTGAGCCGGACTATTGCGAGTGGCATTGACCGTGGAGTTAATTCCCCCGCCTTTGGCGCTAATTTCTTCATAAGAAACCCCATTCAAACGTTGTTCCCATTCAGATGCACGATTACCACCAAAAACGAGGTGAGTATGACAGTCGATCAATCCGGGTGTGATTAGCCGTTGTTCCACATCGATAATTTTGCAGTTGTTGGTTGGTACGCTATCTGTTGGCAAAATTGCTAAGATTTTTTCATTCCGAACAATGAGATCATGCTGCTCTAACATTCCATAATTATTTTTACCATCAATGTTATTAAATGTAGGGTTCATTGTGGCAAGTCTGGCATTACGCCAAATAACATCGGTATCTTTCAGTTCAATCGACATTATTATCGTCCTGTTATTTTTTTCTTATTGATATCAGTTTTCATGTTGTATATACATTTATTTTATAACCAAACACGATTGTCAAATCATTTTGTGAATAACTTGTTACTTAAAACGATAGCTTCTAAGAAATATCACAAAAAATCAGGTACACTTACCGAAATTTGTGAGTGAATTAACGTGTAATGAAGAAGAAAAATCTACTAAACAAAGAAGACATCAGTCTATTCAGAACGTCTGTTGTGGGAACTCGTCGCATTGTTCAGGATACGGTTACCCATACCCCAAAAAGAAAAAAAATAAGCCATGTCGCCCCTGAACGTCTCATGCAAGAGCAGGTTGATGCCAGTTACTATTTTTCCGATGAATTCCAACCCAATTTGGATATGGAAGGCCCGACTCGTTACATTCGGGAAGGTGCCAATCATTATGAATTAAAAAAATTACGCCGTGGAGATTATTCCCCTGAGCTTTTTCTGGATTTACATGGACTAACCCAATCGCAGGCCAAACAAGAGATTGGGGCTTTGGTTGCCGCCTGTCGCCGTGAACACGTCTACTGCGCCTGCATTATGCATGGTCACGGTAAACATATTCTTAAACAACAAACCCCCTTATGGCTTGCTCAACATCCTGATGTTATCGCCTTCCATCAGGCACCCAGAGAGTGGGGAGGGAACGCTGCATTGCTCATTTTGATCGAAATGGAGGAATTCACGCAGCGTTAGTTAATTGATTCTCAGTATGAGATTAGAATTTGGTCGCTAGTTGTGCCGGGGAAGTTTGCCATAATAAACTCCCTTTTTCTGTCTGATTATCCCATTTCACACAAGCAATGCTGGATGTAGCAAACATCGGCGGAGTTTGCCCGGGGCAGAGATCAGAAACCAAATAACCGACCAACGGTAAATGGGAAACCACCAATACAGATTTATGCCCTTGTATTGCCAAAACTTGTAAATAACTGGCAACCAATGCTACATCACCCGAAGGCGTTAATTCATCTAACACTTCCTCATTGTTGGGCAATGTCAGGTATTCACGAACCACTTTTAAGGTCTGCTCTGCTCGGATATAAGGGCTGACCAAAACAGAATCAATATCAGGCTCTTGCTGTTCAAGCCAATAAGCCATTTTCTGTGATTCTATACACCCACGAGGTGTAAGCTCCCGTGCTGCATCACTGATTGAATCTAAAGAAGCATCACCATGACGCATAATGAAAACATACATAATTCACCGTCTAGTTAATTGTGAACCAGCCTCAAGACAATACACAATCTGGCATTTCTTGAAGCAATCCATTGGTTATACGGTATTAAATAAGTAAGTTAATTTGATATTAACACGCTAATATTGGGTAAAAAAAACGTTTCAATTCGCATTAGCTGGCATTCTGCCCTAAAACAAGTGGAAATAAAATGGCTAAAAACAGTTTATATATCTACTGTTGCGCTTACTATTATTCCTTCTTACATGAAAAATAAAAAACATTAAGAAATGTCAATTATTTTCTATAAAAAACGGCTCTTGATTAAAAGAGCCATTTTGATTGATTTAAGAAAAACCGTACGTTATGCGTGAAATTTCTTTTTCTGTTCAGCCATCTGAATTAAACCTTCACATGGTGTAAATCTCTCTCCATGCTGCTGTTCCAAGCGACGTAAAGTTTCTATAACCTTATCAATACCAAGCTTGTCAATATAACGGAATGGCCCTCCCAAGAATGGCGGGAACCCAATACCAAATACAGCGCCAATATCACCATCACGAGGACTTCTGATAATTCCTTCGTCCAAACAACGAACTGCCTCATTCAACATGAGCATCACGCAACGTTGGGCAATGTCAGCAGGTAACATTTTTACAGCAGGTTTGATTTTTAATAAGGAATAAATGGATACATCAACTTCTTTGGGTTTCTTCCCGAATGACCAGAATTTGTTCTTTTTATTCGCATACGAATAGAACCCTCTGCCATTCTTCTTGCCCTTCCGATTATCTTTTAAGACCGCTTCCAAAATCTCTGGCGCAGCAAATCGACTCCCCAACTGTTCGACCAAAATAGGAATGATTTTGGTGCCCACATCTATACCGACCTCATCCAATAAATTGATTGGGCCAATAGGAAAACCGAAATCCACCAGAGCCTTATCAATATGCTCAACGGGTTCCCCTTCTAACAAACAATAACCGGCTTCATTAATGTAAGGCGCCAGAATGCGGTTCACATAAAACCCTGCATTATCCCCGACAACAATGGCCGTTTTTCCTTGTTTCTTAGCCAGTGCAACAGCAGTTGCAATTGTTTTTTCACTTGTTCCTGCATGTGGAATAACTTCGACTAACGGCATTTTGTCAACAGGGCTAAAATAGTGAAGACCAATGATCCGCTCTGGACGAGTAGCAACTTCAGCAATTTTGTGAATGGGTAATGAAGAAGTATTAGAAGCGAAAATAGTTTTAGGTTTGGTGTTCTCTTCAATTTCTGAGACCATTTTGCGTTTCAATACCAAATCTTCAAATACAGCTTCAACCACAATATCAGCTTGCTTAAATCCGCTATAATCTGTGGTTCCTGTCAATAAAGACATCTGCTGAGAACGCTCGCTTGGTTTCAAACGACGCTGTTTTACCCGCTTGGAAAGGAGATCCCAAGTATATTTCAGCGCCTGATTAATACCCTTTTCATTAATATCCTTAATGCGGGCAGGCAAGTTCCCTCGTGTTATGGTAACGTTGGCAATACCACCGCCCATCAGGCCACCACCTAAAATGCCCACATGTTTAATATCAGCAGGCTGCTCTGACGAGCCAGTTTCATTTTTTAACGCAGTCGAAGCAAAGAACAAACTCCGTAATGCGGCTGATTCCGGCGACATCGCCAATTCACCAAATGCCTTGGCTTCAGCCTTAAAACCTTTATCCGGCCCTTTTTCCAGACCAGTACGGATCACATTAATGATTTTCTCTGGTGCAGGATAGTGACCGTGAGTTTTTGCCCGGGTTTTTTGATGTACTGTATGGAATAACAGAGGCCTGCCCAAAGCACTCGCCAATATACGCTGTGACCATGCCAATGGCTTGCGTTTGGCAATGCCTTTTTTGACATATTGCACAGCAACATCTAGCAAGATGTCCAAAGGCACAGCATCATCCACAACTCCCAACCGTTGTGCCTGTTTTGCCTTGAGTTGACGGCCAGTCAGTATCATGTCCAGAGCAGCACTGACACCAATCAGACGAGGCAAACGCTGAGTTCCTCCCGAGCCCGGCAACAACCCAAGCTGAACTTCCGGTAAACCGAGACGTGTTTTGTCATCCAAAGAGCAAATACGAGCATGACAAGCCAAAGCCAATTCCAGCCCTCCGCCTAAACACGCACCATGAATAGCAGCGACAACAGGTAAAGGATAATTAGCAATCTGCGCAAATAATTTTTGGCCTTTTTCAGCCAATTCTGTTGCTTCTTCCTGAGATTGGCAGCCTGCTATCATGCTGATATCTGCACCAGCAATGAAAGTATCCGGCTTACCAGATACAATCACCAGCCCTTTCAAACCAGACACTTGTTGTACTTTCTCAAACATTGTCAGGAATTGTTCAACAAATTCAGCTTTCAGCGTGTTGACTTTCTCGCCCGGTACATCAATGGTGATGATTCCCACCTTATCGTCCCTAACCGAGAAATTGAACACTGATTGTTTCGGTTGTGTCGTTGACATGACAGCTTCTTGTTCAGACTGAGCCATTACTCTACCTCCAATACCATTGCTGCACCCAAACCACCAGCGGCACAGGCGGTCGCCAGCCCAAACCCACCGCCACGACGACGCAATTCATTCAACGTCTGGGTAACCATTCTGGCCCCCGTTGCGGCAAATGGATGCCCATAAGCAATTGATCCACCCAATACATTGAATTTATCCATATCCACTTCGCCAATTGCCTGAGTGCGCCCCAACTTTTCACGGGCAAATTTCTCACTGGCAAACATTTTTAAATTCGTCAATGTTTGAGCAGCAAACGCTTCATGCATATCAATGAGTGTAAGTTCGCCCAAAGTGAGACCTGCACGATCCAGCGCCAATGGCGTCGCATAAGATGGCCCCAGCAGCATATCTTGCCAAACATCAATTGCCGAAAACGCATAGCTACGTAGATATCCTAATGGCGTCATGCCTAGTTCTTTGGCAACCGATTCGCGCATCAATATAACGGCTGCGGCACCATCTGTCAGTGGCGTACTATTCGCTGCCGTGACAGTGCCATGTTTACGATCAAAAGCCGGCCGCAATTTAGCATAAGAGGCCAGGACTGAATTTTTTCTAATGTTATTATCTTCAAGCAATGTGTCGCGGTATGGAGGGAAATGTGCCGATACAATTTCATCATTCAAAAGCCCCTGCTCCCAAGCTTTAGCGGCTAATACATGGGAACGATGCGCCAATTCATCCTGATCTTCACGGCTGATATGATAGGTTTTTGCCATCTGCTCTGCCGTATCCCCCATTCTTAACCCTGTTGAATATTCAGCAACGGCAGGGGATACCGGCAATAAATCACGGAACTTCAATTGACTGAGTAATTTCAGCCGTTGAGACAAACTCTTAGCCTTATTTATATCTACCAAAGTACGAGCTAACGACTTAGTCACCCCGATGGGTAAAACAGATGAAGAGTCTGCACCTCCGGCAATCCCCACATTAACTGTACCCGCCATAATACTTTCAGCCACATTTGCAATTGCCTGAAAACTTGTCGCACAGGCACGGGAAACGCTATAGGCATCGGTATTCACACTTAAACCTGCTCCTAAAACAATTTCCCTCGCAATATTCGGTGCTTCCGGCATTTGAACAACTTGCCCGAAAACTAATTGGTCAATCTTCTCAGGCGACAAACCGCTCCTAATGACCAGCTCGCTGACAACAGACTTTCCCAAATCAACAGCCGGAATACCGTGGTAGAAAGTTGCCTGTTTTGCAAAAGGAATGCGCAACCCGCTGACAATAGCAACACGTTCTTTTTTCTGTGTTACTTTTGTTGAAGAACGACCCATAGCAACTCCTGAACAATAATCATTAATTAAATCAATTGATTGATTAAAAAAATTCACTCACCTCACAAGAGGTCAGACCTGATGGAGCATTGTTAACGCAATGTTGGAAAATAGCAAATAGGAATAAACGAAAAATGCGAGCAAGCGCAACTTTAAGGTATTTATAATTTATACAACTTGAATGGAGAATGTGCGATCGAAATATAAAAAGAGATCATTATTTACAATGAATGACAATCAATTTTCCCACTGTTTAAAATCGCAAAACAATGGGAAAACCGTTATTCAGAGTAGATTAGCGCAATCCTAACTGAAAGATCAGAGCTTCTGCCTGACAACTAAAGGTGAAATCCACAGATAATTGCACTCCACCATCAACCATTCCGATTCTATGGTATATTACACATGGTTCTGACTCCACTGCTTTTGCCTTTTGAGTCAACGTATTAAGCATAATTTCAGCGTCTTGTTCACTGGCAAAAACACTCTGATAAGAAGCAGTGCAATCTTCATTATCAATAACAGTTCCTACATCAACACAACAGCAAGCAGCCGTTTCTTCTGCACTACAGCGGTTAATTGCATCAGGCATTTTTTATTTCTCCAACAGTGAAAACTTGCTGATAATTTTACGTGGTTACGCCCATTGATAACCAGCATTTACACTGTTTACCAGCATTTATCTCACTATTTATTGATCTCATCACACTAACACGCTCTTGTTTACACCTTGTTAACACTAGTTGTCGTTTTTTTGTTAAGCAAGTCCCATTTCAGCAATCATTTTGGTTATATTTTAAAAACATTATTGCAACATATTCTATTATCAAGCCTATACTTCGTGCACTGGTCTGATTTGTCATTTTGGCAAACCGACTCTACAATCCCGCGCTCTCAGCTACTTGAGTAGCATGTTAAATAATAATTAAACAATGAGGTTTTGGTTATGAACCAGAAAAACCTATTTACACGTTCAGCATTAGCAGTGGCGGTTGCAGTTATCTCATCCAACGCTAGTGCTGCCGGTTTTCAATTGAATGAATATTCATCATCAGGACTAGGTCGTGCATTTTCTGGGGAAGGTGTCATCGCTGAAAACGCTACCGTTGGCAGCCGTAACCCTGCAGCCATGACCTTATTTGATCGCCCATCGTTCTCCAGCGGCTTAATTTATGTCAAGCCATATGTTGACATTACAGGTAAATCCCCGTTAAGCGGCAAGAGTACTGATGCTAAAAACATCGCACCACGTGCTTGGATTCCAAACCTGCATTTCATTACTCCAATCAATGATCAGTGGTTTGTCGGTGCATCTGCGACTTCCAATTTTGGCTTGGCAACCAATTTCAGCAATAACTACACGGCTGGCCTAATTGGCGGTAAAACTGATCTTAAGACCGTGAACCTAAACCTAAGCGGTGCTTATAAATTTAATGATCAGTTCAGCTTTGGCTTAGGTGTCAATGCTGTTTATGCCGATGCCAAAATCGTTCGCCATATGGGTGAAACAAGCGCTATGATGTCTAGAATGACAGGGCGCAATATTCCTGCAACTGCTGAAGCTGCCAAATTGGAAGGAAAGGATTGGGGCTACGGGTGGAATGCAGGGCTTTTATATCAATATGACGAAAATAACCGCTATAGCCTGACTTACCGCTCAAAAGTCAAGGTTAAGTTCAAGAGTGGTGATTACCGCAGTGATTTGCCATATGTTCCAAGTGTATTTGAAAATGGTACTGGCGGGCAAACAGTCAAAGGTAAACTGGATCTGAACCTACCAGATATGTGGGAATTCTCAGGTTATAACCGTGTTGCACCGCAATGGGCAATCCACTATAGCCTCCTATACACAGGTTGGAGTGAGTTCAAAGAACTAAAAGCAACAAGAAATGATACAGGTGGAGTCGCATTTTCGAAGCACGAAGGCTTCCGTGATGCTTACCGCATTTCTTTAGGTACAACTTACTATTATGACGATAACTGGACATTCCGTACCGGTATCGCCTTCGATGAAAGCCCCGTACCAGCCCAAAATCGTTCTATTTCCATCCCTGATCAGGATCGCTTCTGGTTAAGCGTGGGAACCACTTACGCATTCAATAAAGATGCTTCCGTGGATGTAGGCGTTTCCTATATGCGTGGTAAGAAAGTACACGTTAGTGAGAAATTGAAAGATGATGCTCCTGCACCTCTCAATACAGCCTATGAATTCGATTCCAAAGGAACTGCATGGCTGTATGGCGTGAACTTTAACTACACGTTCTAATATTCGTTAGAACTGAATGCCAAGATCTAAAAAAGGATAGCAGATGCTATCCTTTTTAAATTGTAGTTTCCTGATTAATCAATGGAATCTAGCTCATCTTGAATACTTGCTGCATTAGGATTTTTTTCTGGTTCCAATTTACCGCCATTGGCCATAAAATCGTGGCGTTGGAAGTAAGCATCACGCATCATCAAATAAGGATCGGAAGAATTCTTTAACAGGCCGTCAGAATCCAGAAGACGGGCACGAGTTTCTATCCCTTCGAAAACCCATTTTCCTACTGACATCCAACCAGTGAGATAACTCAACACAGGATAAGTCATATCCGCAAAGTTACCGCCTTCATCACGCAGTGTAAAACTGCCATAACCAGGCAGGACAACATACGGGCCATAACCCACATTATAATATCCCAACGTACTACCAAAACGCGCTGAATCTTCTTTTGCCAAGTTAGGGTTCGCCATGGAAGCAACATCAATAAGCCCCCCCATCCCCAAAAGCGTGTTTAAAAAGAAGCGGCTAAAGTGTTTTGCGCCTTCATGAATATTACCACGTAAAAAACTGTTAACCATACTAGCTGGTTCTTCAAGGTTGCTCGTAAAATTACCAATACCATTTCGCGCTGGCATTGGCACATAATTACGCCACGCAACGGCAACCGGTCGCAAAACA
Source organism: Xenorhabdus miraniensis (assembly GCF_002632615.1). The sequence goes on along the minus strand of NZ_NITZ01000003.1, from coordinate 2,963 downwards.
TAAGGGTCGAGAACATCATAATTAAAGTTGAACATAGCACGGTTAAACCCTTCCAGCGGATCAGAGCGGCCTTGTTCATTCATATTCGATGAACTGGCACATCCCACAAGTAAGACTGCTGAAAGAGCAACCCCGCTTAGACGATACTTCATATTGTTCTCCACATAATTACTTTTAGACATCGACTATCACACTGCATACCGGTCAATGTACCCAATATGTTAAATATACTGCCAATTTTTCATTAATGGTAATCAAAAAGAGTGGTGATTATATAGGCAAACAGCTCGTTGTATCTTATCTCCGGCAAAAAAAACAGGTATACTTGTTTTCGTTGTCCTCTTAGTTAAATGGATATAACGAGCCCCTCCTAAGGGCTAGTTGCAGGTTCGATTCCTGCAGGGGACGCCAATCTACAGTTCGCCGCAGTTCCTAATAGTTCGCAAAACCCCTCAATTATCAACATTAACAAAAAATAACCGTTCGTAGAAGTTTGCACCCGTTCGTTGACATCCGCATACCTATCTGGGTAAATTTTGGGTAAACAATTTTACCCAATGGAATTTTACCCAATGCTCACTGTAAAGCAGGTTAATTCTGCTAAGCCAAAAGAAAAACCATATCGTCTATCAGACAGTAATGGCCTTTATCTATATATTCCATTATCTGGCAAAAAAGTATGGCAACTGCGTTACCAATTTGAGGGAAAAGAAAAAATCTATACGGTGGGTAAATATCCTGAGGTTTCTTTAGCTGAGGCTAGAGATAAGGTATTTGAATTAAAGAAAGAATTAGCCAATGGTGTAAATCTGTCAAAAAATAAAACCCCTGTGACACAGGTGACACAGTATACTTTTGCTGACATATTTAAAGAATGGCATGAGTTCAAAAGTGGGTTTTGGTCTGAAGGCTATACTCAAGATATGAAGTCGATGTTTGACAATGATATTTTGCCTATCATTGGACATATGACTATGGAAGAGATAGAACCTCTAGTTCTACTCAAGGTTATTCGCTTATTTGAAGATCGCGGAGCCATGGAGAGAGCCAGTAAAGCGCGGCGGAGGTGCGGAGAGGTTTTCAGGTATGCAATAGTGACTGGTAGAGCAAAATATAATCCCGCCCCTGATTTGGCAAATGCCATGACTGGCTATAGAACAGAGCACTACCCATTCCTCACAATAGATCAAATTCCTGCGTTTAATCAGGCTCTGGCCTCATATTCCGGTAGCATCATAACTAAAACAGCCACTCAGATTCTGCAATACACCGCCCTACGAACTGTTGAAATGCGCAGCATGTCATGGAAGAACGTTGATTTTGATAATCGACTCATTACTATAGATCCGTCAGTAATGAAGGGGCGGCGGCTGCATATAGTTCCTATGTCCAATCAGGTTGTTAAACTGCTCCAAAATCTAAAACCCATAACCTCCAGCATTTCCGATTTTGTATTCCCTGGTAGAAACGACCGAAAAAAACCCATTAGCGAAAATTCTGTCCTGTTAGTTATCAGGAGAATAGGCTATGACGGTTTAGCTAGCGGTCATGGATTTCGCCATCAGTTCAGTACTATACTGAATGAGCATGAATTTAATCATGATGTGATTGAGAAACAGTTAGCCCATGTTGTTGGTAATAAAACTAGAGGTGTGTATAACCATGCACAGTATTTAGACCAGCGCCGTGAAATGATGCAGTGGTTCGCTGACTACATTGATAGGATATCCAGCACAACATGGTGAAAGAAAACGCAAAATCATAGAGCAGTGGGAAAGTAAGCTGTTGTCACTATGACCCATCACAACCCCACCATCCCCTGCCTCACATTCCACACCGAATCTTCCGGCATCTGGACACGGACATCCAAGCGAGTGCCTGCGGGTAAATCACACGGTTCATCATCGGTGTAATAGGTCTGCGCCTCCGTGCATCTCATACGCCTGTTCTGCAACCGGGCGGGCATATGGGTATTCTGTCGGTGGGTCACCTTGATGTCGATAGCCCCATCGGGCAATACCTTATCCTCGACATACACCAGCTCATTACCGTTAACATCACGGGGAACACTGATACCACCATGTACACCCCATGCCCCATCTGCGTTATAGCCCAGTACACCTGTGATCTGATAATGACCGAGGCCGAGCTTAGTGACCGTGGCGCCTTCGGATTCGTCATTGGTGGTAAAGGTGCCGTCAGGGTGGATTTGGATGATGGGGGATGAGGGCCTGAGGTATCCACTGTTATCTCTGACGGCGTTTCTATCAGTCCACACATTATAGATAGCAGTTCCTGCAACATGACCAGAGCTTTCTGCGGTATAACCAGCAAAGAACTTAACCCCGCCGCCAGTGTGATGGGCAGTAAATCCACTGAAAGTATTGCCAGCTTTACAAAGTATCCCAGATGCCCATCTATGTGTCGCATAAGAGGCCCCATTATTTCTAAAAAATTGACTAGGACTTCGTATAACAAAATCGAAAAAGGACTCATCATCACTCCAGTTAACTGAGAGTCCCAGACCACCCATCCCATAATCCCCCACTTTCAGCGCGTTACCCAACCCAATATTCCGCACAAACTCAGTCTTATTCGGAATGTCCGCGCCGTTCTGTCCTTTATCTAACTTCCCTTCCATCGCTGCCTGCAATGCCCGTATCGACTGCAATGATACCGTTTGACCATTCGGCAATGTTACCTCCACTGTGCCGTTCTGACTCATCCATTTGTCCATATTCTGGAGGAATCCAATGAGGTAGCTGGTATTCGCCACTATATGCCGGACGCCATCCGAGACAGAATCAGGGACAGTAATCTGAATCTGGTACTTAACATTATTCAGGGTAGTTTTAGCGGCATCGGCCAGTACCAGTTCGGTATCCGAGTTCACCGCCTGAATCATGTGCAGTAAGTTACTGTTGCCGGACTGGATTAAAATGACCTGCCCCGGTGCAACGCCG
>NZ_NITZ01000029.1:10056-31615 GCF_002632615.1 Xenorhabdus miraniensis | reverse complement strand
GGCAAGCACTATGTTTGCCCCGCGTTGGAACATCAACACCACAGGCAGGTAACAGGCTTTGCCAGTGATTTATGGCCGCGTTCTTCACGGTATGGATAAGGTCTATCGGGCGGATGTTTTCACTACTTTGGTGGCGGTTATCTCCATGTGATGAGGTTTTCTTCATGATTTATTCCTCATAAACAGCCGCTTGAAGCGCATGATAAACGCCCTGATTGATATCACAGGCCAACGCAATCAGGTTATTTAAATCGATAGAACATTCATCCTTGGCTTTTTCAAGAATGACGTAGAATAAAGAAGTCGCCAGCTTTGTATTGTGCATGGCTTGAGACAGTGAAATAGGCGTTCTGCGCTCGTATATTCTGACTATTTCAACATTGAGGGATTCATCATCTGGCATACAAGAACTACGAATACCTTTGGCGGCTTTTTCAGCACCACGCAATGTCTTGTATTTGTAGCGGACAGTGGCTTTTTTTACCTTGCCTGTACGCTGATTTGTGGTGGTGATAATGATCTTAAACATGGCTTACCTCCTGAATGGAGATAGGACACATGGAATGAATAGCTATCAGTCGTTGATTGCCTGATACAATTAGGAATGTAAATTTAAGGCGAGTTTGGTTAGACTGTGTACCAGCCATAATCGTTACCTCTATTAACGGTTTGGTCAGATGCCTCGTCAGTGTTCCACCACTACGGGGCATTGCTTTTTTATGGTGCTCATCTTTATAATGGTTCGCACCAATGTTTAATAAACTACCATAATGGTTCGAACCAATGCAAGATGAAAAAAGCAAAAAACCATATGAGCGAAATAACAGTACACGCCGGACAATTCGCTTTGAAGATGAGCTACTTAAGCAAATTGAAGAAGTTGCTGATAAAGGTAATTTCAGTTCATGGGTCAAAGATGCCTGCCGTGAAAAACTTCTGGCTTTAGGTGTTGCGCCTAAAATATGAACAAACCAGTAAGAGCTTCGATTTCTAACTAACCCTCTTAAAGAGGGTTGTCTATCAAATTGATAATTACTTAATCTCAAAGAATCTCTATCGCTAATATCTACCATCACACCAATTATTCCCAGTTTTAGAGTGAGTTAGATCGCTGCCAATTAAGACAGTTGATTTTTTCATGATGTCATGTATTAATTGGCAGATTTACGGCTATACGGGTTATTGATGTTTTCTACTGTTGGCGGATTACGTACCCAATGCAGCAGATCACTAAGCAACCAAGCGCAAGAATTGCGGCCTAGTGGCTTACGGGCAGGGAAACGGCCTTCATTTTCCAGTTTCCATGCTGACGTTCTGGAAATAGAGGTAATGTGTTGGCGTTCCTTTTCACGTATAAGACGATCATAAGGTTCGCCATATTCAGAAAGGATAGAGCGGCGTTCTTCAGGTGTAGGAATGCTGTATTGAATGGTCATGTTACCCTCACTGTTTAATTGTTTTTGTGAGGGTATTTTACTTAAAAGAAATCATTACGGAAGGAAGCGATATTTGTTACGTATATATCACAATTATCATGCTCATCATTAAACTCATTAATTCCCACTATTGAGCTGCCTTTAATATAACCACATTCTCATAATGACCCGTCAATACATCTAGCCGCTCACACCACTTGTTTAAAGCGTCTAGTTTCTCTGGTAGGTATTGGCTCTTGTTGTAGATAGCCATGACACCCGGTAAGATATGGCCTAAAAGCTGGTCAACAATATGTGGAGCTATTCCCATATCATTTAAATTTGTGGAAAAAGTTCGTCTTAAATCATGTAGCGACCATTTATCCGCATAACCTAATTTTTTCCATATCTTAGTTCCATACTCTGATACTGTTTCGGTGCTTTTTAACTCGCCTAATAGGTAATCACTTTTATGATTTTGATAAATAAGTCTTTCTAAGAACGACTTCATACATTCCGGTATAGGGCGAATAATTCTTTCACCTGTCTTGCTATTTTCTTTTGGGACAGTCCATAGCATGGAATTAAAATTCCATTCTGAACATTTCGATAATCTGATCTCTCGTGTCCGACAACCAAAAACAACCAAAACTTTCAATAAATTATTATAATAAGGTAGATAGACACCTGCGTTTATGGACTCCCATAATTGCCCAAGTTCATCATCTTCTAAATACCGCTGACCTTTTTTCTGTTTTTTCCCAACATCCTGAATAGTTAAATCATCCAATACATGGCTTATTGCATACCTTCTTACCCGGCAAAATTTCAGGGCTTGTTTGCACAATTGAAGAATACCACCAGAAGCCACTGGAGCTTCCTTTTTCATTCTGTCAAAGCATTGCAGCCAATATATTATTTCACAGTCAGACAATGCCATTTCACCAATATAGGGATAAATATGTTTTTCTAATTGACGAATGAGGCTATCAATATTGACTCGGTTTTCTCTGCCATAGTGTTCTATCCAATATTCGATAGCGTCTTTTACAGTGACTGGTTTTAATGATTCTTGCATCGTTAAGTTAAATTGGAGCTTTGGATCTTTACCGGATGCCAACCAGTTACGGCATTTATCCCGTGTTTCACGAGCTTGTTTGAGGGGCATATCAGGATAGCGCCCAAGGGTAAGGCGGTTTAATTTCTTGCCATCAAGTCGGTAGGTAAAGACCCAACTAATACCACCAACTTTAGATGCTTTTGCACTCAATCCAGCACCATCGGCAAAAAACTCAATATTGTTCCTTTCTTTTCCGTGTAGGGTTTTAAGTTTTTTGTCACTGAGCTTGTTTAGTTCGGCAGCCATGATCACCTAAGATATTTATACAAATGTTTATATGCAGTGTGCTGCAAGAGTGGGAAAACGTCAATAAGCACTGGAACAATGCACAGGTAGGGAAATAATTAATTGTCTGATTTTAATATAAAAATTATAATCATGGACAAACATCAAAACATTAAACTAATATATATTAGGTATATTCATTTCTGCTTTCATTTTGGTTAGTTTATGAATATTAGCAGTATACCTGTTAGTATCAATAAACGCATTTTCATATTGATTCCAAAATAAAAGCAGTGATAATTAACGTTGATTCAATTGCTTATTAGATAGGCTTACTAACTATGGAAATTCGGGTATTTCGGCAAGACGACTTTGAAGCCGTCATCACACTTTGGGAACGCTGCGATTTGATTAATTCTGGTGATGATCCAGAAATAGATATTGAGCGTAAATTAACCCATGATGCTGATTTGTTTTTGGTTGCTGAAGTTGCCGGGGAAGTAGTTGGTACAGTTATGGGTGGCTACGATGGGCATCGGGGGCATGCGTATTATTTGGGCGTTCATCCTGAATTCAGGGGCAGGGGAATTGCTAATGCGTTGATTGCTCGTTTAGAAAAGAAATTATTGGCAAGAGGTTGTCCGAGTATTTTGATCATGGTGCCAGAAGAAAATGATGCAACAATTTGTATGTGTGAAAAGATGGAATATGATTATTTGGGGCAGGAAAGTGCCATTTTTAGTAAACGATTGATTATTGATTAAAATATAAAATGGCTGAGTACTATATATGTTATTCAGCCATTATTTTTTTTACTATGACTTTTATAGAATGAGTCAGTTTTCTCATGTATTTGTTTTTTGTAACAAGGAGATCCTTTGACAAGTTCGGCGTTTTATTATCTGTATCAAATATAATTTTAGCCTGAATGTGTCCATCTTTATCTTTAAGGATATAATACTTTTCAGGAATCGAAGTTTCAGATTTTCCTTCTAATACATGCCAGTTAGAGTCCAACCGGTAATCAATATATTGTTCTCCAGGCAGATCCATTGTTTTCTCCTGCACTGTATTTTTGTGAACATTGACTTACAGTACTGTTTGTTTTTTAAATAGATCGGCAATGTCATGTTATTAATGTGTTGTTAACATCAATTTTACATTTCTATTGATGAATGGTTTTAATAAGGGAATGTTTTTTTGAAAATGTGGTCTGATAGAGGTCAAGCCATTGTCATAGAGACTTCAAGGTAAAAAATAGTGATGGATAAATTTTTTGTATTCAATTTCCTGCCTAAACAACGGAGCATTACACTCAGTAGTTTAGTTGGGTGCTCATTTTTGTTAACCGCTTGTGCCGGGACAGCGGGGTTTTCATGGTCTTCTTTATCACCTTTAAACTGGTTTGGCAGTTCTCTGAATGTCTCTGAACAAGGGGTTGGAGAAATTAATACACAGACAGACATGACTCAATCCGCAATTGAACAAGGCTTGGGAGATAAATATCGCCTGCGTAGTGGTATGGAAACGCAAGGGGGGCAATTAATTAGCGTGATTCAGGGAATGGAAGGCGATCAGGTAAAACTCGAATTTTATGGTCTCGTCAATGGAAAGGTTAATCGTATTGATGTATTGGATGAGGGAATTAAAACGGTCTGGGGAACGAAAATAGGAACCCCTTTCTCTGAGCTGTATGGCAAGGCATTTGGTGCATGCCAGCGATCCAATGATTTCACCATGCAACCTACAGTTATCTGCCGTGCTCCGCAAAGTTCGCATGTCAGTTATGTTTTTACCGGAATTTGGGATGGTCCTGAAGGATTATTGCCTTCTGATGATGTTCTGAAAGATTGGAAGATTTCGCGTATTATCTGGAAACGCTGATAAAATCTCAAAGAGAGTTTTTATTAAAGTTAAACTCTCTTTTTTCCACCTGTTTTCCACCTGTATATGAAGGGAAACAGCCAAAATCGTTATTACCTGTATTTTACTATTATCATCCTAAATGAGTAACCTTACATTCCCTGTACCTTATCTCGTTTCATCATTTCTCATAAGAACTTGGTATATAAAACAGTAGATAGTTAGCTATCCTGTTATAAATATTCTGGATACAGTATACCTTTCATCTTTCAAGTTGCTGCTTTGTTGGCTACGTTCACTCACCTTCGGTTACGTAGTTATAAACATGTGGTTATAAATATGTAGTTATAAACATGTAGCTATAAACATAGAGCCAGCTATCCTTCTGAGGATTTGCTTTTCTTGCCGTCGCTCTGCAACTTGAAATCTATTGGGTGTAGAAGAAATTGTTGTCTAATTGCGTGATGGGTAAGGTGTTAGATGAAGATAATGACAATAAAAATTAAATTATTAAGCAGGTTGGCTGCCATATCATTTTGGGTCAGTCTCAGTGCTTATAGCACCAACGCCTTGGCTGTCGAATTGCTGAATAGTTCCTACGACATTGGGCGAGAATTATTTTCAGGCTTGAATCCTGTATTTGAGAAACATTGGAATGAACAGCATCCTCAGGAAAAATTAACTATTAAACAATCACATGCAGGTTCTTCTAAACAGGCGCTGGCTATTTTGCATGGATTGCGAGCGGATGTAGTCACTTATAACCAAGTCACGGATATCCAGATACTACATGATCGTGGCAATTTGATTCCCGCCAACTGGCAGCAGCGCTTACCAAATAACAGTTCACCCTATTATTCCACAATGGCCTTCTTGGTACGCAAAAATAACCCTAAGCATATTCAGAATTGGGATGATTTAGTGCGCAATGATGTGAAATTAATTTTTCCAAACCCCAAAACCTCAGGTAATGGTCGTTATACCTATTTAGCGGCATGGGGCGCTTTTCAAAAGCAAAATCCACATGAGACAGAGAAAGTACGCCAACAAATGCAACGCTTTTTGCAAAATGTAGAAGTGTTTGATACTGGCGGGCGTGGAGCAACCACTTCGTTTATTGAGCGTAGGTTAGGGGATGTTCTGATTAGTTTTGAATCTGAGGTCAATAATATCCGCAAACAATATGGTGAAGATAATTATCAAGTGGTTGTGCCTCCAGTGAATATTTTGGCTGAGTTCCCCGTGGCCTGGGTAGACAAAAATGTCCAGAGAAACGGTACGGAAGCTGTAGCCAAAGCATATTTAAATTATCTGTATAGTCCGGCAGCACAAAAAATCATCGCCGATTTTAATTATCGTGTAGTTGATAAAGATGTTATGGAAGCTCGGCAACCCCGTTTTCCTGCAACCAAATTGTTTCGTCTGGAAGAACAATTCGGTAGCTGGCCCCAAGTGATGAAAACGCATTTCGGCACTGATGGAACGCTTGATCAATTATTGATGGAAGGGCGTAAATGATGTGGGGATTCAGTAAACGTGTCTTGCCCGGATTTGGGCTGAGTTTGGGCTGTAGTCTGTTTTATACCTGCCTTATCTTGTTATTGCCATTAAGTGCCTTGGTAGTACAGCTTTCCAGTATGACATGGGAGCAATACTGGCAGGTGATTGCCAACCCACAAGTTGTTGCCGCTTATAAGGTGACATTGTTGGCGGCTGCGGTTGCCAGTCTGTTCAATATGGTTTTTGGCATGTTGATGGCATGGATATTAACGCGCTACCAATTTCCGGGGCGCAGTTTACTTGATGGTTTGATGGATTTGCCGTTTGCTTTACCGACGGCAGTTGCTGGTTTAACGTTGGCAACGTTGTTTTCTGCAACCGGATGGTATGGTGCCTGGCTTGGTCATGTTGATATCAAAGTCACGAATACTTGGCTGGGTATTGCGGTAGCAATGGCATTTACCAGTTTGCCTTTTGTCGTTCGTACTGTGCAGCCAGTACTTGAAGAACTGGGGCCTGAATATGAGGAAGCCGCACAGACATTAGGAGCAAGTCGCTGGCAAACTTTTCAGCGGGTTATTTTGCCGGAGGTTTCACCGGCATTGATTGCAGGGACCGTGCTCTCTTTTACCCGCAGTCTGGGGGAGTTTGGTGCTGTAATTTTCATTGCAGGCAATATTGCCTGGCAAACCGAGGTTGTCTCTTTAATGATCTTTGTTCGCTTGCAAGAATTTGATTATCCGGCAGCCAGTGCAATTGCTTCAGTCATTCTTGCCACGTCATTACTACTCTTGTTTAGTGTCAATGTATTGCAAAGCCGCTTTGGGAAACGGATAGGAGGACATTGATGACTGAGTTTTCCGAATACACAGTGGCACAACATCCCCCGATAAATTGGGGAAAATGGTTGCTGATTGGCACAGGTATACTTTTTTCGGTTCTGTTGCTGGTGATTCCGATAGCGTGGATTTTTCTGACTGCCTTTTCCAAAGGGCTGGACATCGTTACCCAGAACCTTTTCGATTCCGATATGCTGCATGCTATTTGGTTAACAGTGATGATTGCACTTATCACTGTTCCCATCAATTTGGTTTTTGGTGTGATGGTGGCATGGTTAGTAACGCGTTTCCAATTCCCCGGCAGACAACTATTACTGACATTAATTGATATTCCGTTTGCGGTTTCGCCGGTTGTCGCAGGGCTGCTTTATCTCCTGTTTTATGGTGCCAATGGCTGGTTGGGAAGTTGGTTAGGTGACTATGGCATTCAATTAATGTTTTCATGGCCGGGAATGGTACTGGTAACCGTATTCGTAACATGCCCGTTTGTTGTCCGGGAATTGGTGCCAGTGATGTTGAGTCAGGGCAGTCAGGAAGATGAGGCAGCTATATTGTTGGGTGCTTCCGGTTGGACGATGTTCTGGCATGTGACATTACCAAATATTCGTTGGGCATTGTTGTATGGAGTTGTTTTGACTAACGCTCGGGCAATAGGGGAATTTGGCGCTGTGTCCGTCGTATCGGGATCGATTCGGGGAGAAACCTATACGTTGCCTTTGCAGGTTGAACTTCTTTATCAGGATTACAACACAGTTGGCGCATTTACGGCAGCAGCCTTATTGGCAGTCATGGCGATTATTACCCTGATTGTCAAAAGTGCGTTGCAATGGCGTTTGAGCCGTCAGCAAGGGTAGGCTATGGGGGCAGAATATGAGTATTGAAATCACTAAAATCAGTAAATCTTTTGGTCGTTCTCAGATACTGAATGAAATTTCACTGGATATTGAATCCGGTGAGATGATCGCCTTGCTCGGGCCGTCAGGTTCTGGCAAAACGACATTGTTGCGGATTATTGCAGGGCTTGAACAGCAAAATTCAGGTCAATTGAAATTTCATGGGCAGGATGTCAGCCGGGTACATGCGAAAGATCGGCGTGTCGGGTTTGTCTTCCAACATTACGCCTTATTTCGTCATATGACGGTGTTTGACAATGTGGCTTTTGGCCTGACTGTACTTCCTCGTCGCCAGCGCCCCGGTAGCGAGGTGTTGCGTAGTAAGGTCATGGCATTGCTCGATATGGTGCAGTTAGCCCATTTGGCTGACCGTTATCCATCACAGCTCTCTGGCGGGCAAAAACAACGGGTGGCACTGGCAAGGGCATTGGCCGTAGAACCACAAATCCTTTTGTTGGATGAGCCTTTTGGTGCATTGGATGCACAGGTACGAATGGAATTACGCCGTTGGTTGCGTCAGCTTCATGAAGAATTGAAATTTACCAGCGTGTTTGTCACCCATGATCAGGAAGAGGCAATGGAAGTGGCGGATAGAGTGGTACTGATGAATCACGGGCACATTGAGCAGGTTGGAACACCACAGCAAGTGTGGAGTGAACCGGGGAGCCGCTTTGTGCTCGAGTTCATGGGGGAAATCAATAAATTTCGTGGTGAAATTAAAGGCTCACAGCTCTGGGTTGGCGGGAGAGTTTTCCCATTGGATATCACTCCCTTGCATCAGGGGAAAGTTGATGTCTTTTTCCGGCCATGGGATATGACACTCAGTAAACAGCAAACAGCTTCTTGTCCCTTGCCAATTCAAATCGTGGAGGCTAGCCCGCGCGGGCATTTTTCTCTCTTATCTGTCCAACCAATAGGATGGGGAGATGAACTACTCTCAGTTGTCTGGGAGGATAATTCATCTATTCCGGTCAGAGGCGATTATTATTTTATTGGAGGAACAGGTGCTCGCTTATATACGGAAGATTTACCGTTAAAAGTCTTAAGGCTAGCTGAATCGGCCTGATTTGATACATTTTTATTATTAATCCTTGCTTCCCTTTTATAACGGGGAAACCGGGATTTTTTGCTTAATATCTTGCTACCGTATTCTGAATATGATTAGTTGGTTACCCATCCTCATATGAACTAGGTAATACTGTGGCAAGCTTGGAAGACTTTATAGGTAATACACCGCTGGTAAAATTGCAGCAGATCACAGAAGGTGTTGATGCGGAAATTTGGGTAAAGCTGGAAGGTAATAATCCGGCAGGTTCTGTAAAAGACCGGGCTGCACTTTCAATGATCCAGCAGGCAGAATTGCGTGGAGAAATTACCCCCGGTGATGTTCTGATTGAAGCAACGAGCGGGAATACTGGCATTGCACTGGCTATGATCGCGGCAGTAAAGGGGTATCGTTTAAAACTTCTGATGCCTGAAAATATGAGCCTTGAACGGCAGGCATCAATGCGGGCTTATGGTGCGGAATTAATTTTGGTTAGTAAAGAGCTGGGAATGGAAGGTGCGCGAGATTTGGCACAAGAAATGGAGAAAAAGGGAGAAGGAAAGGTTCTCGATCAGTTTAATAACACGGATAACTCACTGGCACATTTTAAAACCACTGGCCCGGAAATTTGGCAACAGACACAAGGCCGGGTGACACATTTTGTTTCCAGTATGGGAACAACCGGCACGATTACAGGTGTGAGTCGCTACCTGAAATCTCAATCAGACAAAGTGCAAATTACAGGATTACAACCCGCAGAAAATAGCCATATCCCCGGTATTCGTCGTTGGTCTCCGGCTTATATGCCAGGTATTTACCAGAAAGAGTTGGTGGATCAAATTTTGGATATCACGCAGTTGGAAGCTGAAACGACAATGCGTTTATTGGCACAGAAAGAAGGTATTTTCTGTGGTGTTAGCTCTGGTGGCGCAGTTTCTGGGGCACTTCGTATTGCGGCTGAAAACCCTGACGCCGTTATTGTGGCAATTATTTGTGATCGCGGTGATAGATATTTATCTACAGGGGTATTCAATTAAGCGTTTTTCGTTGGAGGGAATTTCTACGTTTGGTAAGTGGGAATGGGTTTCTCCCAATGTGAATAACTGACGGATGTTTATTCGGATAACTGAGTCCTGCTTCAAGGGATTTTTTCCCTTTGTCATCATGCTGTATGTTGGAATCCATTGAGATTAGCATAAAAAAATCGCCTCTGTATTATCAGGTTAAATGAGTAAAATACCTGACAAAACAGTGGCGATTCACGAACCATCCAAAAACTAAGATGCTCGGTTATTTTTTGATGCGCATGATGACGGATTCACCAACGATAACTGATCCACTGACCTTAGATAACTCTTTAATTTCGTCCATGTTGGAAATAACAACAGGAGTTAAGGTTGATTTAGCTCTTTCTTCCAGAAATGCCAAATCAAACTCTAGAACCAAATCACCTTTCTGTACTCGTTGACCTTCTTCAGCAATGCGCTTAAAACCTTCGCCTTTTAGTTCAACGGTATCAATACCAAAATGTACGAATAGCTCAATGCCACTATCGGACTCGATAGAAAAAGCATGATTAGTTTCGAAGATCTTACCAATGGTGCCATCAACAGGAGCAACAATTTTATTGCCGGTCGGTTTAATGGCGATGCCATCACCCACAATTTTCTCGGCAAAAACAACATCTGGAACATCTTCGATATTGACTATCTCACCTGACAATGGGGCGATAATTTCAATACTGCCGCTGTTTTTTTTATCGTCTGAAACCAGAGATTTCAATTTATCAAGCAGACCCATGAATCTTCTCCTAATTGTTTTAATGGGACCATGTTCTGGCTAATGTGTTTAGCAGAGTGTTTTTTCTCTGGTAAAAGTGTCAACCAAATCCATCAATTCCTGTGCTGTTGGCTGAACTAAAGCTTGTTCTGCCAGGGCCTTAGCATCATCGTAATTGGTATTACGGATGATCTTTTTAATGCGTGGAATTGATATCGCACTCATGCTGAATTCATCCAAACCCATGCCCAAAAGCAACAGTGTGGCGCGCTCGTCACCGGCAAGTTCTCCGCACATCCCAGTCCATTTACCTTCTGCGTGTGAGGCATCGATAACCTGCTTGATTAGGTTCAACACTGCTGGCGACATTGGGTTGTAAAGATGAGAAATCAGCTCATTACCACGGTCTACCGCAAGAGTATACTGAGTTAGATCGTTCGTCCCAATACTAAAAAAGTCAACTTCTTTTGCAAGATGATGAGCAATGGTTGCAGCAGCAGGTGTTTCCACCATGATGCCCACTTCAATCGATTCATCATATGCCTTGTTTTCATCGCGTAATTGCTCTTTGAGCAATGTCAGCTCAGCTTTCAAGTCCCGAATCTCTTCGACTGAAATGATCATCGGGAACATAATGCGAAGTTTACCAAATGCAGAAGCCCTCAGAATAGCACGTAATTGAGAATGTAAGATCTCTTTACGATCAAGGCAAATACGGATTGCCCGCCAGCCAAGGAATGGATTTTCTTCTTTTGGCAGATTCATGTAAGGCAGATCTTTATCGCCACCGATGTCCATCGTGCGAATAATGATGGCTTGATTGCCAACTGCTTCCGCCACCGCTTTATAGGCTTCAAATTGTTCGTTTTCAGTTGGCAGGGCATCGCGATCCATAAACAGGAATTCGGTACGATATAAACCGACACCTTCCGCACCATTGCGCTCAGCTCCCATGACATCACGAACTGTACCAATGTTGGCGCACACCTCAACTTGATGCCCATCCAATGTGATGGCAGGTAAATCTTTCAGTTTTGCCAGCTCGGCTTTTTCTGTCAGGTATTCGCTTTTTGCGGTTTTCAGTTGTTCGGTTTCAGCATCAGATGGGTTCACATAAATTTGGTTGTTAACCGCATCAAGAATTAGATAACTGCCATTTTTGATTTGTTTGGTTGCGTTGGTTGTCCCAACAATGGCTGGTAATTCTAAAGAGCGGGCCATGATGGAGGTGTGGGAAGTGCGGCCGCCCAGATCAGTAATGAAACCGAGTACTTTATCCAGATTGAGTTGCGCGGTTTCTGATGGTGTTAAGTCACTGGCAACCAGAATCACTTCTTCATCAATCGAACCTAAGTCGATAATTGGCATATCCAGAATATTTTTCAGCAAACGCTTACCGATATCACGAACATCGGCCGCACGTTCTTTCAAATATTCATCATCCAGTTCTTCCAGCGCCTTAGCCTGATCTTCAATGACGGAATAAACAGCAGCATCTGCGGTTGCCAGGTTTTTCTTGATAAGAGTAACAATTTCCTGCTCTAACTCTTCATCTTCCAGCAACATAATATGGCCTTCGAAAATCTCGGCCTTTTCTGCACCCAAGTTTTTTTCGGCTGTTTCTCTGATTATTTCTAGCTGTGCGGAAGATTTGTCGCGGCCTTGTTTAAAGAGGGAAATTTCTTGTTCGACTTGTTCAGGGATAATTTTTTTATGGTTGATAATGATCGGATCTTCTTTCAGCAATAATGCCTTACCGAAAGCAATGCCTGGTGATACTAAGATGCCTGAAATCATACTATATGACCTTACTGCAGATGATTACCTTTCATTGAGCCTTCAGGGGGGAGGCTCTAAATATCCCCGGATTTTATCAACCCGGGGATAAACTGAATGAAATAAATTGGTTCGATAAGTGGACGATTATTCCAATTCACCCATCAGCTTAACTAAATGTGCAACAGCTTGTTGCGCATCATCGCCTTCAGCAGCAATCGTTACAATTGTACCTTGAGTCAATCCCAGTGTTTGTAGTTTAAACAAGCTTTTTGCGCTGGCAGACTTGCCTCCAGAAGTTAGGGTGATGTCAGAAGAAAAGCCTTTTGCTTCTTTGACGAACTGTGCAGCAGGGCGAGTGTGGAGGCCGTTTGGTGCAGTAATAGTAACTTCTTGCTGGAACATAGTATTTCCTCAATAACTTAAATATTCGTTGATAAGCTAAGAGAATTCTAAAGCTAGTGTAGCTGAATTCCCTTAGACTTGTACAACCGTTAAATTGATAATGAAATAAGGTGTATACCTTTCATCTCTCAAATTGTGGTTCGATTGAATACAACTTGAAATTTATCGAATGTATATTAATCATTATCAAAAAATTAACACACTTGATGCCTTCAATTGTTGAATTGGTGTTAATACACACTATTCGAGTCATAGCGGGATTGAATAATCTTTTAGCTGTCGGCTTGGCGATTAATTTCGTGCATCAAAATAATTACTGGTTAAATACTAAAGCTACTTGAATAAATCATCTAGGAAAGCTTTAAAGTTTGATCTGATGCACAAAAAAGCACCCTTAAGGTGCCTTTTTGTCAATGTAATGGAAAATATTACTGTGTGATTTTCAATCACTAGATAAATCAGCAAACAATACCGTACTCAGATAACGTTCAGCCGAAGAAGGTAAAATCACCACAATATTTTTGTCTTTGTATTCATCTTCTTGTGATAACTTGATTGCTGCTGCAACAGCGGCGCCAGAAGAAATGCCGGCAAGAATGCCTTCTTTTTCAGTAACTTCGCGAGCTACCTGAATAGCTTCTTCATTGCTGATTTTAAAAACACGGTCAACTAATGTTAAATCTAAGTTATCAGGGATGAAACCAGCGCCGATCCCCTGAATTTTATGTGGGCCTGGTTTAAGTTCTTCACCGGCCAATTTCTGACTGATAACAGGTGAATCTTCTGGTTCTACTGCGACGATGGTCACGGGTTTGCCACGAGTGTTTTTCAGGTAACGAGCAACTCCGGTGATAGTACCGCCAGTTCCTACACCCGCAACAAAAACATCTATATTACCGTCGGTATCATCCCAAATTTCAGGGCCAGTGGTTTTTTCGTGGATTTCTGGATTGGCTGGATTACTGAATTGTTGCAGGAGTATGTAACGGTTGGGATCGCTGTCATGGATTTCGTTGGCTTTTTCAATGGCACCTTTCATGCCTTTTGCACCTTCGGTCAACACCAGTTTGGCTCCCAATGCTTTCAGGAGCTTACGGCGCTCAAGGCTCATCGTTTCGGGCATGGTCAATGTCAGCTTATAACCACGAGCTGCTGCAACATAGGCAAGTGCAATCCCAGTGTTGCCACTGGTGGGTTCAATAAGTTCTTTATCTTTGGTCAAAGTACCGCGTTTCTCAGCATCCCAAATCATATTGGCACCAATGCGACATTTTACACTGAAACTGGGATTACGAGATTCTACCTTCGCCAAAATGCGGCCATTAGTGAAATTTTTTAGACGTACCAGCGGAGTGTGACCAATAGTTAACGAATTATCTTCATAAATTTTGCTCATTATTCGATTGCCCCTAAAATACCGTTAGATACAGATTAACCATACGCTAACATCTTATTTATGGAAATAAAGTTTCAATCTATTCTTATTATATAAAAGAATATTAGATAGCTATTTTATGTTATTTAGGTTATTTATAATTTATATCACTAATTGTAGTATTTTTGTTGCATTTTGTGGCTAAAAATAGTGACTTCTGCGGAAGTGGAAGAAGATGAAAATTATGATAAACAACCCTGACATAGTAAGAATTATCAGGGTGTTTTGTGGTTAATAGACTGAATTAATTAAGTTTTATGGCCTATGATTCAGGGCGTGCTGAGCGCGGTAACGATCAACCCACATAGCAGTAGCACCACAGACGGCGACTGGCATAATAAATAAATTCACGATAGGGATCATGGTCAGTACGCTTACCGCCGCACCAAATTGGAGATTATCAATTTTGTCTTGCCGCAGCGCATTGCGCATGGTGGAAAAACTAACTTTATGGTTATCAAATGGATAATCACAGTATTGGATCGTCAGCATCCACGCACTAAAAATAAACCAAAGGATGGGCGCAACGGTTTGACCGACCCCTGGAATAAAGTAAAGCAACAATAGAACAACCGCACGGGGAATATAGTAAAGAATTTTTACTACTTCACGTTTTAAAATACGGGGGGTATCTTTGAGTAAATCGATAACACCCGTATCAGGTGCAGGTATGCCTGTCAGGTTTGCTTCCAATTTTTCTGCCAGCAATCCATTGAATGGTGAGGCGATAAAATTAGCCAGTGTGCTGAAGAGATAAGTAAAAACCAATAAGATGGAAATAACAGCAAGCGGCCAAATCAAATAACTTAACCATTGCATCCAGTCTGGTATTTTATCAAGAGCCCATTGTACCCAGCCGTCTAGTTTCTGATACAGCCACCAAAATGAGCCACCTAACAATAAGATATTGGCCAGTAAGGGTAATAAAACGAATCTCTTAATGCCAGGACGGGTTATCAGTTGCCAACCTTGTGCAATATAATGAAATCCACTCAGACGTTTTGGCAATTTTGTCGAATTCGTCATATTTTCTTATTCTCTCCCAGATGATTGAGACGGTATGATATAGGCAGGATTTTCTACTGACCAGTAGTTTTGTGTGTAAAAAACATCCGAAAAAACAGCGGATATATCTCTTTATGGTAAGAAAAGTATGTAGAGACTTGCACTTGTCTTATTTGACAAATACTCTTATCTAAAGAATATTCCGCCGTAGTGGCACTTACTTTAATCAACAGACTTTAAACAACAGAGATAGCAATGATGCAGGATTTGCGTCTGATATTAATCGTTGTTGGTGCGATAGCCATAATAGCTTTGCTATTACATGGGTTGTGGACCAGCCGTAAAGAGCGTTCATCACTCTTTCGTGATCGCCCAGTTAAACGTCATAAACAGGAGCGCCAGGAAGAGCTGGAAGATAATGATGGCAATGAACTGTTTGATAATTCGCCGAAATCACATGCTCAGGAGTCGGTAAAACCGCACACTGAACATCGTGCTGAGCCTGTTATTGAACGTCGTGAGCCTGAGTCATCAGCAGCAATGTCTGATGATGGTTCCGATCCTTTACTTGCAAGGCATCATCCTGATGTACCAGCAGCAAAAGAAAAGGTTGCCGATAGACAACAGGAAGAGCCGCAACTTGGGTTGTTTGACCCGGTTGAACAAAAAGTTGCAGGAGCAGCGGAACCGATAGCCGGGATCGTTGAAGGGCAATCCATTGAAGGGCAGCCAAAGCTACCTGAAAGTGAAGGGGCGGTTGAATCCGGGCAAACCAAGAAAGAGACTGTGCTGGTATTGCATGTTGCTGCGCATCATGGGCAGGAACTGAACGGTGAAGTGCTATTTCAAAGCATTTTGCAGGCAGGCTTCCGGTTTGGTGACATGAATATCTTCCATCGTCATTTGAACCCATCGGGCAGTGGTGCTGTATTGTTCAGTTTGGCTAATATGGTAAAGCCCGGTTCGTTTGATCCCGATCGAATGACAGATTTTACTACTCCCGGAATTTCCATGTTTATGCTTGTGCCTTCATATGGTGATTCCAATCAGAATTTTAAACTGATGTTACAGGCAGCACAGCGTATAGCAGCAGATGTGGGAGGCGTGGTTCTGGATAGTGAACGTAAAATGCTGACACCACAGATGATTGAGCTCTATAAAACGCGTATCCGTAACACGCTTAATGCCGGTGAATAATTCCTTCTTTTTAGTATCAAGCCCCCGCTAGTCGGGGGTTTTTCATCTCTGGTGAGAAGTCATGGAAAATATTATTGGAAAAATCAACAAACTAAGAACAACATTGCGTCATCATGAATATTTGTATCATGTCATGGATGCGCCAGAGATCCCAGATGCAGAATATGATCGTTTAATGCGGGAATTAAAAGCGCTGGAAGAACAGCATCCTGCGCTGATTACAGCAGATTCCCCCACCCAACGTGTTGGTGCAGCCCCATTAACGGTATTTGAGCAGGTGCGTCATGAAATACCTATGTTGTCTTTGGATAACGTATTTGATGAAGAGAGTTATCTGGCGTTTGACAAACGTGTTCGCGATCGCCTGAAAGATAGTCGGGATTTGGTATTTTGCTGTGAACTGAAACTCGATGGTTTGGCCGTTAGTTTGCTGTATGAAAATGGGGAACTGGTTCAGGCTGCAACTCGTGGAGACGGCACAACAGGAGAGAACATCACTGCGAATGTTCGTACCATTCATGCCATTCCTTTGCGCTTGAAAGGGGAAAATATCCCTGCCTGTGTTGAAATCCGTGGTGAAGTATTCATCAAGCAGGCAGGGTTCGAAAAACTCAACGAAGAAGCACGTCGCACAGGTAATAAAGTATTCGCCAATCCCCGCAATGCAGCAGCCGGATCTTTACGCCAGCTTGATCCGAGAATTACCGCCAAACGTCCGCTCACTTTCTATTGTTATGGTATCGGGGTACTGGAAGGTGGGGAATTGCCAGCAAGTCATTATGAACGTTTGATGCAGTTCAAAAATTGGGGATTGCCCGTCAGTGACAAAATAAAATTGTGTCAGGGCACTCAGCAAGTGATGGATTTTTACCATAGCATTGAAAAACAGCGCCCGACGCTAGGTTTTGATATTGATGGTGTTGTCGTTAAAGTTGATTCCCTTGAGTTACAGGAAACATTGGGATTTGTGGCCAGAGCGCCACGCTGGGCGACAGCCTTTAAATTTCCGGCTCAAGAACAGATGACTATTGTACGTGGCGTTGAGTTTCAAGTAGGGCGTACAGGTGCGATTACACCAGTTGCCCGTTTGGAGCCTGTATTAGTGGCTGGTGTGACAGTCAGTAATGCGACATTGCACAATGCGGATGAAATTGAACGTTTGGGTCTGCGTATTGGTGATACTGTGGTGATTCGCCGGGCTGGAGATGTTATCCCACAAGTTGTCGGTGTTGTGCATGAGAGCAGGCCAACAGAAAGTCAGGAAGTCATCTTCCCGGAACATTGTCCGGTTTGTGGTTCGGATATCGAACGAATTGAAGGTGAGGCAGTGGCTCGTTGTACCGGAGGCTTGTTCTGCGGAGCTCAACGCAAAGAAGCGTTGAAACATTTTGTTTCCCGTCGGGCTATGGATGTAGATGGCATGGGTGAAAAAATCATTGAGCAGCTCGTAGATAAAGAGTATGTCAAAACACCGGCTGATCTTTTCCGTTTGACTGCCGGAACGCTCGCTGGCCTTGAACGCATGGGGCCTAAATCTGCGCAAAATGTGATTAATGCCTTGGAAAAATCCAAAAAAACCACCTTTGCCCGCTTTATTTATTCTTTGGGCATTCGTGAAGTTGGTGAAGCAACGGCTGCTAATCTCGTTTCGCACTTTGGCACATTGGAAAAACTGCGTGCAGCAGATACCGAGGCACTTATTGCGGTTCAGGATGTCGGAAGTGTTGTTGCCAGCCATGTCGTGAATTTCTTCAGCGAAGAGCACAATCAGATAGTCATTGATGATTTGGTCAATAATATCGGTATCCATTGGGAATCGGCTGAAAGCTCGCGCGTAGATGAAGTTGACAGCCCATTTGCCGGTAAGATTGTTGTATTGACTGGCTCATTAAGCCGTCTATCCAGAGATGCAGCCAAAGATAAGTTGGTCGCTTTAGGTGCGAAAGTAACCGGTAGTGTTTCTAAGAAAACCGATCTGGTTATTGCCGGTGAAGCGGCGGGTTCTAAATTAGTTAAAGCTAATGAGTTGGGAATTCCTGTTATTGATGAAGAGGACATGCTTCGTTTATTGGGTGAATAATATACTTTTCACTCAAAAGTATGACTGAGAAAGTGTGATCGAGTTGGCTAAATAGGAATTTGTAGCCGTTTAGATGGTAAATTAATGTGATAATCAGCATAATTTACTATTATGCGTTGCATAAAATACAGTGATAAATTTGCGCAGCATCATGTTCGGAGTTCTTTTTATGTCTCATATTTTTCATTTTTGTCTCGCATTGGTTGTGATTGGCGGCTTGGCGATTTTGGCGAGTAACAATCGGAAGGATATTCGGATTCGTTATATTATTCAGATGCTTATCATTGAACTTTTCCTTGCTTGGTTCTTCTTGAACTCTAATGCGGGTTTGGGAATTGTTAAGGGATTTGATAACTTATTCGTCCATTTATTGTCTTATGCAGCAAAAGGTACCAGCTTTGTTTTCGGGGGCATGATAGAAGCAAATCTGGCGTTCTTCTTCCTGAATGTATTGTGCCCTATCATTTTCATCTCTGCCCTGATTGGTATTTTGCAACACATCAAAGTACTGCCGATTATCATTCGTGCGATAGGTACAGTACTGTCTAAAGTCAACGGCATGGGCAAACTGGAATCCTTTAATGCGGTTAGCTCATTGGTTCTGGGACAATCAGAGAACTTCATTGCTTACAAAGATGTGCTGGGCAAAATGTCTGAGCGCAGGATGTATACAATGGCAGCGACGGCTATGTCGACGGTATCAATGTCTATCGTTGGCGCTTATATGACGATGTTGGATGCAAAATACGTTGTAGCAGCCCTGATCCTCAATATGTTTAGTACTTTCATCATATTGTCGCTCATTAACCCTTACTCTATTGAGAGTGAAGAAGAAATCCATATGAGCAACCTCCACGAGGGGCAAAGTTTCTTTGAAATGTTGGGCGAATATATTCTGGCAGGTTTCAAAGTTGCTTTGATTGTCTCTGCGATGCTGATCGGTTTTATCGCCCTGATTGCGGGTATCAATGCAATTTTCCACTTAGCATTTGGTATTACTTTCCAGGAGTGTTTGGGGTATGTGTTCTATCCACTGGCATGGATCATTGGCATCCCAAGCGATGAAGCGTTGAAAGTGGGCAGTATCATGGCTACTAAGCTGGTTTCTAACGAATTTGTTGCGATGCAGAGTTTGCAAGAAATCGCAGCCCAATTGAGTGAGCGCTCAAAAGGTATTCTGTCCGTATTTTTGGTTTCCTTTGCTAACTTCTCATCCATTGGGATTGTTGCTGGTGCCATTAAGGGACTGAATGAAAAACAAGGTAATACCGTTGCACGTTTTGGCCTGAAATTACTGTTCGGTTCAACGTTGGTGAGTTTTCTATCCGCGGCAATTACTGGGCTGATTTTAAGTATCTAATCAATTCCATAGCTGGATTTGATAAAACTCATTGAAAGTGGCGTCTTGGCAGATGCCACTTTTTTTATGTAGAGTTCTTTTTGACAGCAAGAAAACGAGGCCGACATCATGAACAAAGAAGATCTGTTGGAGATAGCGAATACGGCTATGCCATTTGGCAAATACAAGGGGAGAATGCTGATTGATTTGCCAGAGGAGTATTTACTTTGGTTTGCCCGAAAAGGGGAATTTCCGCAGGGAAAACTGGGCGCATTAATGGAAATGACCCTTGCGATAAAGATTGAAGGTTTGGATTCGCTGGTAAAGCCGTTGAAAAATCCTAATCGTTAAAGCATCCCCTCATTTTTTAGCAAAAACTTCTGCACTCGTTATTGTTAAGGAGTGATATGAGTCTCTTCATTACTTATTGCATCGCTTTAATATCTCACGTGATTAGCTGAAATTAATTATCTGGTTTTGCCATATTTAATGGATCAAACGTTATTGACGCGGGGGAATCATAATGAACTATTTTGACGGAAAAATTGCAATTGTAACGGGGGCGACAACGGGCGTAGGAGAAGGCATTGCTGAGGAATTATTCCATCGGGGAGCGGTGGTTATTATTACCGGACGTCAATTTTTCCGCGCCAGACAGACAGCCCGGAGGATAGATCCGACAGGGCGATATGTTATCCCAATGGAAACAGATGTCAGGGATCATCTTTCAATCAAGGCGTTGATTGACAATACCGTAGAACGGTTCGGTGGATTGCATATGCTGGTTAATAATGCTGGCATTACAGGGCCGCATGGCATCAATATTTGTGATTATTCCATTGATGACTGGAATGATGTGATTAACACCAATCTTAGCGGAACCTTTTTCGGACTGAAATATGGTATTCCTGCCATCATCCGAAGTGGGGGAGGGGCTATTGTTAACCTTTCTTCATCCAATGGCATTGTAGGTATTCCCGGCATAGCGCCTTACACAGCCACTAAACATGGTGTACTTGGCTTAACACGTTCAGCTGCTTTAGAGTTTGCAGATAAAGGTGTCCGAATCAATGCGGTTGGGCCGGGTTATGTTAATACGCCGCATATGCAAACGTTACCCGCAGAAGTCAGGGAATGGATGGCAAATACCCATCCGATGAAGCGTATGGCAACGAGAGAAGAAGTGGCGAAAATGGTAGCATTCTTGCTGTCAGACGAAAGTTCATTTACGACTGGGGCTTTTTACGCAATTGATGGCGGTTATACAGCCCAGTAAATTCAAAGGGAGAAGCTATTTTCACTCACCCCAGGAGCATAGATAACTCTATGTTCATAACTACGTTGGCTGGGGTGAATAAGTGCAGCCAACAAAGCGGTAACTTGAAAGACGACAGGTATATTGATTGTAATTTGTTCTTTTAAAGATATGAGCGAGCATACATAAAAAAAATCCCTGAAAACTTGCATTTTCAGGGATTCGGAGGGTGTCAGCCCTAATACTGTCCGAAAATGTTTCACTTCTTCTGCTGTAGATGATCCCATTAGAGCCTGTCCACCATTTTGTGTAAGTGCCATTTCTTAGTAATGACCGTCAAGGCGATCACCAAACTCAATAATAAAACGACTCATTGCCATTCGCCAGT
>NZ_NITZ01000029.1:0-9956 GCF_002632615.1 Xenorhabdus miraniensis | reverse complement strand
GCCGCCTCAAAGAAATGGACGATGCCACTTCAAGACTGGCGAATGGCGATGAGTCGTTTTATGATTGAGTTCGGTGACCGCCTTGACGGTCACTACTAAAAAATGGCATTTACACAAAATGGTGAACAGGCTCATTCGGAATTTTGGTGGAGCTAAGCGGGATCGAACCGCTGACCTCTTGCATGCCATGCAAGCGCTCTCCCAGCTGAGCTATAGCCCCACGAATGTGGTTCAGGTTTTTGAATACCAAATACTGATGATTGGATTTATCAACATTAGTTGTATTTGGTGGAGCTAAGCGGGATCGAACCGCTGACCTCTTGCATGCCATGCAAGCGCTCTCCCAGCTGAGCTATAGCCCCAAATCAAAATCCTGTAGAACGGGGCGAATCATATGAAACCCAGAGAATTCTGTCAATGGATTCATTAGTATTCTCTGTGTAAGCGCTGAAAAAGCCACCAACAACCAATCCTGTGAACAAAAAATAAAGGCACTCAATTCATTGTAGTGCCTTTAATATTCATGTCATCTTGTTATGCAGTAAAGCTAAATGACCATTTATTGCGCTTCACGTTGGGCAATATAAGCCAGAGCTTTATCAATACGAGACAGTGAACGAGCTTGGTTGATGGCATGAATTGTCACATCAACACTGGGTGATTGGCCTGCACCTGTTACCGCAACACGTAATGGCATACCCACTTTACCCATACCCACTTCCAATTCGTCAGCCGTCGCCTGAATGGCGTGATGGATATTTTCTGGCGTCCACTCCGTGATAGCGGCCAGTTTCGTTCGAGCGACTTCTAATGGCTGACGAGCAACAGGACGCAAATGTTTCTTCGCCGCATCCGCATCAAACTCGGCAAACTCTTCATAGAAGTAACGGCTGGACTCTGCCATCTCTTTCAGTGTCTTGCAGCGTTCACCTAGCAGTTTGATCAAATCAGCCAGTTCTGGGCCAGTACGAGTATCAATACCCTGCTGTTCAATATGCCATGCTAAATGCACAGCAACTTTTTCTGCTGGCAGGGTATTGATGTAATGATGGTTCAACCATTGCAATTTTTCAGTATTGAACGCACTGGCGGATTTGTTGATGGCATCAAGGCTAAACAGTTCAGTCATCTCTTCAACGCTGAAAATTTCCTGATCGCCATGTGACCAGCCCAGACGAACCAGATAGTTCAGCAGGGCTTCCGGCAGATAACCATCATCGCGGTATTGCATTACGCCAACTGCTCCGTGACGTTTGGACAGTTTTTTGCCATCGTCACCGAGGATCATAGAAACGTGGGCATATTCTGGAACTGGTGCACCAAGCGCTTTCAGAATATTAATCTGGCGCGGAGTATTGTTGATATGGTCTTCACCACGAATAACATGGGTAATTTCCATATCCCAGTCATCAATCACAACGCAGAAGTTATAAGTTGGTGAGCCATCGGTACGGCGAATAATCAAATCATCCAGTTCCTGATTGCTGAATTCAATCGGGCCACGGATGCTGTCATCAAAAATAACGGAACCTTCTTGTGGATTGCGGAAACGTACAACATGGGGTTCATCGTGGTTGTGCTGGCATTCACTATCACGACAACGGCCGTCATAACGAGGTTTCTCGCCGTTTGCCATCTGAGTTTCACGCAATTGCTCCAAATGCTCTTTAGAACAATAGCAGCGGTAAGCTGTACCTTGCTCCAGCATTTCATCAATAACCTGGTTATAACGGTCGAAACGTTTGGTCTGATAATAAGGGCCTTCATCCCAATTCAGGTTTAACCAGTTCATCCCGTCCATAATTGCATCAATGGCTTCTTGAGTGGAACGCTCCAGATCGGTGTCTTCAATGCGAAGAACAAATTCACCTTTATTGTGGCGACTGTATAACCAGGAATAAAGAGCAGTACGCGCGCCACCAACATGAAGATAGCCAGTAGGACTCGGTGCAAAACGGGTTTTAATTTTACTCATCGGGAATTGCCTTAATTACGTTTCTCTTTTTTAGAGAGCGTCTTGGATGATTGAAGTAACAATAGTAGGGGTTATTTTATCACTGCACTTCAATTCCTCAATGGCGTTGATAGTATGTTATTGATAAAAGCTGAGACATATCGTCCGAATGATAACCTTAAGTGATTATAATTGTTTCATTCTGTTTAATTTTACAACGAACGAAAATTTTAGTAATAAAAACCGTTGACTCACCTCGAACTATCCCTATAATGCGACTCCATCACGACGGGGCGATTAGCTCAGTTGGTAGAGCATCTCCCTTACAAGGAGGGGGTCATCAGTTCGAATCTGGTATCGCCCACCATCTCTCTCGTAGTGATAAGCTGCTGTTTTGGTAAGCGTAGTGATAAAAATGATTTTATGATTGGGCGATTAGCTCAGTTGGTAGAGCATCTCCCTTACAAGGAGGGGGTCATCAGTTCGAATCTGGTATCGCCCACCAATCATAAATCAGTGGTATTGATGTCGTTATAGTCATCATGAAGTGGGCGATTAGCTCAGTTGGTAGAGCATCTCCCTTACAAGGAGGGGGTCATCAGTTCGAATCTGGTATCGCCCACCACTTCATTGGATTGTTTCGCAGTATCACACTGATATTTTGAACGGGTCGTTAGCTCAGTCGGTAGAGCAGTTGACTTTTAATCAATTGGTCGCAGGTTCGAATCCTGCACGACCCACCATTCAAATATCAAAATCAGTATTATCTAATTGGGTCGTTAGCTCAGTCGGTAGAGCAGTTGACTTTTAATCAATTGGTCGCAGGTTCGAATCCTGCACGACCCACCATTTAGATATCAAAATCAGAATTACCTAATCGGGTCGTTAGCTCAGTCGGTAGAGCAGTTGACTTTTAATCAATTGGTCGCAGGTTCGAATCCTGCACGACCCACCATTTAGGTATGAACGTATGAAGTGGGCGATTAGCTCAGTTGGTAGAGCATCTCCCTTACAAGGAGGGGGTCATCAGTTCGAATCTGGTATCGCCCACCACTTCATTTCAAGCTATTAATTCCTATTAGATTCTTATTTAATCCCTCTATCCCCTAATATTTTTAATCAATCAGTTCTCTTTTCTATTCCTTTGGAAATTATGGTTGTGGTTTTTATGTATCCTATACAATTATCAAACAGCGGATTTTTTTGGCTGGAGATGTACCTAACCTTTCGGCTATTGTGTTTTTAATCCATAATTCTTGAACTTTTCCAGTACGCGTTGCATTTCAGCCGGAGAAAGTACCGGAACGTTCTCCATAACGGGAAGCACTTTTAAATACAGTTGTGCCAGAATTTCAATCTCATTTGCCAGCCATAATGCTTTTTCCAGATTCACTTCCATCACAATCAAGCCGTGATGCTGCATTAATAATGCCTTACTGTCTTTGATTCCTTCTCTTACATTGTCGGACAGTGCTTTTGTTCCAAAAGTGGCATAGGGAATACAGGGAACACGATCGGTTCCTGTGACAGCAACCATGTAGTGAATAGCAGGAATTGTATGATTGAGGATGGAAACTGCCGTTGAGTTAACGGCATGGTTATGTACAACGGCATTAAGCTCGGGACGAGCCTGATAGCAGGAAAGGTGAAAATGCCACTCGCTTGAAGGCACTTTATCGGCTTCATATTCTCCCTCATGACTGATATACACAATTTGCTCGGGTGTTAGCTTTTCGTAGGGTATTCCACTGGGAGTAATTAAAAAACCGCTTTGATAACGAGCACTGATATTACCCGATGTTCCTTGGTTTAACCCAATCGCATTCATTCTGAGACATGTTTCGATGATCTCTTGAGCGATTTGTTCTCTGTTCATCATGTTCACCTTAAATGACAACTTATGGCTGTTGTCTGTACAAATCAGGGAAGAGCGCCCTCAACCCTTCCTCGCTAGCAGCGCAAATTCCACGCTCTGTAATCAACCCAGTGATAAATTCAGCTGGTGTGACATCAAAGGCATAATTTTCACAGAATGTTCCTTGCGGGGTAGTATTGACCCAACTTCGCGTACCTTCTGGTGTGATGCCGTATACATGGGATTGTTCTTCACCCGAACGCTGTTCAATGGGAATTTCTTTTACACCATCCCAGACCGTAACATCCAGAGTTGGTGATGGTAAGGCAACATAAAAAGGGATTTGATTGGTTTTGGCCGCCAAGGCTTTGAGGTAAGTGCCGATTTTATTGCATACATCGCCTCGGGCAGTTGTTCGGTCTGTGCCGACAATACAGAGATCGACCTTACCGTGCTGCATCAGATGCCCGCCTACATTATCAGCTATCAAAGTATGTGGAACACCATGTGAACCCAATTCGAAAGCGGTTAACCCTCCCTGATTACGTGGGCGCGTTTCATCAACCCAGACATGTACTTTAATTCCTGCATCATGCGCCATATAAATGGGAGCCAGTGCAGTTCCCCAATCAACCGTGGCAAGCCATCCGGCATTACAGTGCGTCAGAATATTGACCGCTGCGCCGACGGGTTTAGTTTCTGCGATACTCTGAATTATTTTTAGGCCGTGTTCACCAATTTTACGGCATAGTTCTACATCTTCATCTGCAATTTCATCAGCGATACGGTAAGCGGTTTCGACACGTAATGCGTGTTCGGTATTCTTCAATATTCGATATGATCTCTCCAACGCCCATTTTAAGTTGATTGCGGTGGGGCGGGTTTTAACCAAAATATCGTAAGCCTGCTGCAACTTTTCATCGCTACTTTCCTGACGCATCGCCAAAGCCATGCCATATGCGGCAACGGCACCAATCAATGGTGCTCCTCGTACCCACATTTCTTTAATAGCTATTGCGGCATCCTGCATGGTGTGTAGTTGAATAATCTGCATTTGAAAAGGAAGCTGAGTCTGATCGAAAATTTCGACGGTATAACCATCGTCAGCAAGCCAAACGGAACGATAATGAATGCCATTAATTTTCATATCAGCCTCTTAACATTGTGCTATATAGCGTTTCATTAGAGAAAAATTGTGATAATTTTCCCGATTTACAATTATCTCTCGAGCTAATTTCAGTGCACTTTTTTCACAAATAGCACGCTGGTTTTGATCTTCAATTTGTTTGAAATCGGCAACACCAGCAAAGCCAATAATGCGGCGATTAATTTCTAGTCCCGCATAGGCGAGAGTATCTTTAAATAAAGTGGATAAAAAGTCATCTTGCGCTGTTTTCAAGAACGATGTGTCGAACGCACCTTGTTGATAAAGACAGGTAGGATAGGCATCTCCTGAGCTTTTCTCATTCCATAATTGACAGAAATGGTGTTTAAATACAGCCCATGTTGCCTCTATTTGGTCCAAAAGCCATGTTTGGTAATCGGTGCATTGTGCATTATTTTCTCGTAGGGCAGGTTGGGCAAAATAAGCAATCAGTAAATTACCGATGTAATTTCCGATATCAAATGCCATCGGCCCCACGAAACTGAACTCAGGATCAATCATCTTTGTGGAGTTTTGTGTCACCATAATGGAGCCGGAATGGAGATCGCCATGCAGCAAGGCTTGTGCTTGTGTCATGAACTGATACTTATACTGCATGGCTGTTTGAACGAGTGCTCGATCTTGCCAAAGAGAATAAATTTCATCGTCAAGTTGGGGGGTAGTCCAATTATTTCGTTCCGCATTAAAATAGGGTTCTGTGAAGATCAGGTCTTCGGTAATTTTGCAAAGTTCATGATTATTAGCGAAACGAGCGACCAGATCTTTTTTCTCTTTGCTAACCATTCCAATATCGGATGTATGAAATAACGTCTTGGCCAGAAAAATCCCTATATCTTCCGCAAGGTGGGGAATTTTTATTCCAGCAATGAGCTGCTTGCGTAGGATGATATGCTGAGACAAATACTCCATGGCAAAGAGAGACATTTCCTCATCATAAAAATAGACATCAGGAACGTATTTTGGGGCAACTTTATTTTCTTCAATCAAGGTATGATATTCAAAATGCGAGCGAACAAGAGAAAGTTGCCATGATTCACCAGCAGCTCTTACATAAGGCAAGGCTTGCTTCACCACAATCGTTTTTTCTTTTCCGGAGACAATGAACACTAAGTTGAGATTACCATCACCGACTTCCTGTATTTGCCAAGTTTCAGGGGAACCACCCAGTGAAAGTGTTATTGGTAAATTTTGAGAAAGATAGTGTGGTAAAGATCCACAAGTTTGTGGGGTATACCCTGTAGGAATATGAGCAGACATCTTTTCCATCCTGATAATTTCATGAAGGAATGTTCATAAACTGCACAGCGATAATTCATTTTGCTGTAATGATTTTTACAATTGTTAACTATAGATATGCAAAAGTAAGGCGTCTGTGATGGAATTAACGAATATTCCATTGAATACAATATGAAAAAAGGCTCTGTGAAGAAAAGAATTTGTGCCATTACTGATCCTGATTCATTTTTCCTTTATCCATCTAATCGATGATGAAATACCCGCTATATTTGGGGTTTTGGCAGAGGAGGAAGGCCATAAGCGGCTCTGGCACGATCACAGCTTTCATTATAATCGCCAGTTTCCCAGGCTTGGGGGAATTCGCTACAAGGGGACGGTCTTTTATCATAAATAGCACAAGAAACTGATTGACCAATTTCACCGCATAAATTAACGCATCGGGGTTGAGGCTCATTTGTACCTTTCATACATCGCATGAAATTATTTAGTTTTTCTGTCATAGAGACGGGAACAGTACCGCCACCATCTTCGGCTTCCGCCCAGTAAAATGAAACACGAAAATAAGCACAACAAGCCCCACAGCTTATGCAGGGATTATCCTGTAATTCAGATTGAGAAGTTAACGTTTGACTCATACCAGATGCCACTATCTGATGTTTAAGACATACACTCAGGTAAAATTACCTTATCCTCAAAAGCTCATTTTCCAAAGGAAAGATGATCTCTTTAAAAAGAGATTATGTTGCCAAATTATCTCTTTCTTCAAGATAAATTTCTTTTATTTGGAATTAATTGAAATTATTAAATAATTTCAATTGATCTAACTGTTTCATTTTTAAATGATTTCATTTTGTAATTTTTTATTGTATGTGATTAATTTGTCGGTGCTGGAATTAAAATTGAAAGAAGGTGAAGATGTAGAAATAAAGAGTACCTTCTGCCTATTGAATAAGAGCCTACTGGGATAAAGTGCTCCCTTAAAGTTGGTTAACCAACATTAGGGGGGCACTTCAAGGATAGGATCTAAATAAGTTGTAGGATTATTTTTAGGTCGATCAAACCGGGAATAAAAATACCATGTTTTTTGGTTTTTATCTAAATTATATGCTTTGCTTCCAATTTTTAATTCAAACTTATTAGTGTAATGTTTTAGCATTTATTGATTCTAAAGAAATAATATTTCCGGTAATTAAATTGAGAGAGAGTATAAATCTTTTTACAAACATACTTCGCTCAATAACGAAGTGAAATTATGAAGTAACCACCAGAATAATCCAAGTTAATTTCTGGAGATGACTATGAAACAATGCCCTTTTAATTTCAAAACCCTGCATGAAGTTAAGATTGTCTTATCTGAGCCATCATTTACTGTACGGCCCAAGTCAGCACCAATACCAAAGGAAATTGAAGCCAGTTGTGCAGGGGCAATTTTTGCATCACTTGTTCGTATGAGAGATGATAGTCAGCATGATAAGTTAAAGATGGCAGTGATTCAGGCCCTGGATTTTTTTACAGAGCGGGAAATTTATCAAACGACCTTGATAGTCGAAGAAATTCTGTATAAGAAAAAAGAGATTAATTCTGCTGAATTACTAACATTATTTAACTATGCTTTACCTATATGTGTCATTGGATATTTTATAAGTATTCATCATAGTGAATGGGAGACGTTAGTGATAAAATCTCGTGAATTTTTTGATTGTATTATCTCTAATGGAGATAAACAAAAAATAATTGAGTTAATTGTTGCATCAGAATATTTATACGCTCAAGTAGAAAATGTATCAGGAATTTTGTTGACTTAATTAACAGAAAGTTTTCTGATTCAGAATATTTCAGATAAACATGTTGTGATTTCAAATACAATAGGTTTTTCTTTCAAACTTCAGATGGTACAATGGGATTATTGGGGAAAATGTTAATTCGATATCAAGAAAGTAAAAAAGTTAAAGGAAAAGATATTTTGAATGAAATACTGAATCAGGAACCTCCAATAAAAAATACTAGGAGATTTAAAACAGAACAAGGAAGCCATTTAAATGATAAACTGATAGTTATTCCTTTGAAAACAGAAAAAGGTACTTTGCCATTTGGATATGGCTCCCATCGTTGTACGGGAGAAATATGGGGAAAACTATTGCATTAGCAGTCTTTGAATTTCTTATTTCTTTACCAGTACCTGATTTCTTTATTGCACATTATCAGTGGCGGACTCTCCAAATGCCTCAGTTCCTGAATTTATCACTTATTAGAATGAATATAAGGAAAATTAAATTAGCCCATTAAAATTCTAATGTTTTCTCCATCATTAATGATGGAGAAGTTATTATACAGAATTGATGTAATAGCCTTATTTTTGCCTTTCAAGCAAGGAAAAAATAGCAAAATAGATTTTATCTAAATTAATACTATTGACATTTTCTGGATCATATAAAGTTACACATTTATCATTAGATGCCAGTGGAGCCCAGTTTTCAGGTTTTGTCACGCCATAAAGAGCAACAAGATTTTTCTGTAACGCGGCTGATAAATGACAGATACCTCCATCACCAACAATAATTAATGACATATTATTCAATAAGGTTAAGAATGAACTTAGAGAATCAGATATGACAATCTTACTACTTTCTCCTATACGTGATTTTAAATCCTCAGCTAAAAGAACATCATTGTTAAGTGAAGAAATAATAAATCTTGCCTCTGGGTAATGAACACTTATTTTATGTGCAATTAAAGCAAGACGCTCATTACTGATTAAACTACTTTTTCGGTTATTAGAAACAGAAAATAATATTAATGGAAAACGAGGATCACTAACTTGAATAGTATTTTTAAGTGTAATGTAAGGAAATAGATCAGAAGGTAATTTTTTTTCATCAGGTGAAAATATACGTAATAGTTTCAATGATTGATGATAACCAATTAATTGCTCTTGTTTCACCGGGTAGTTAATTAATTTAGAGTGCCAGTATTTATCAGCAATAACAGCATAGCGATTTTTAGCACCTAGTAACCATAAAAATAAATTATTCAGTTTCATCGGAGTTGGTTTGGCCGATATTGCAATGTCAAATCTCTCTCGACGAAATTTTAATGCAGTTTTTAAAGTTGATAAATATTTATTCCCTTTTGGAATAATATTTATGTTTATATCATGGCATAAATAATAAGCAAGTTCAGTATTTCCTGCATCAATAAATAAGCTGATCTCTGAATTTGGATATTTTTTCTGCAAAAATTTTATTAACGGCTGAGTGCAGATAAGATCACCAAGCCCATTTCGTCGTAATATTGCTATTTTCATGTAGGATTTATCAAGTTAAAAAATTATTATATCTAATTTTTTTAACTATAACGAAAAATATAAATCAATGGTATTGGCTTTCATCAATTTATTATTTATTAGGTATATTTCTGTTGGTATATTCTAAAAATAGATAAAAAGTTAGCATAATGTGTTATCTGATGATAAATATTATACTTGAATCATTAAAACTTCGCGTTTGGAAGAAATTTAATTTGAGGTATTTACCATCTACTTTGTTATGGTGGTTATTTCATTTTAGTTAGATTTAACCTAATTTTATTAACTGATATTTAAGGTTTTTTGTGATTTTTTAAGAGGAACTTCAATGCGTTTAGTTGAGAGATTGGCGTCCCCTGCAAACTTTAAACATGTTATTTATATTATTGATATACAATGTAATTTATTTGTGTGGTAATTCTTTTTACCCAGTTTTTTACCC
>NZ_NITZ01000028.1 GCF_002632615.1 Xenorhabdus miraniensis | reverse complement strand
TTGTTCCCATTGAGGGATGAAAAAACGGCAAAAATCATCGACATCACAGAAAATTTCGACTAACTTGTCCATAGCCTGTTCCACCTCGGAGCTGTTTTTGGGTGTGCACCAAAACTTTGCTCCTGGAACAGGCTTCTCGTCAACTTCTTATCCAGAATTCGGGTTAAATTAATTATTTTGGTATTCATTACTAACTCTTAGAATATGATGGAATTTTTCTATGATGGTGGTTATGTGTTATGTAATAAAAAATACAGTGTGGCTTCGCATTATATCGGCATGTGGTTTTTTTTCGGTATTTAGTGGTGAAAACAAATGCTATTATAATTATGGGCTTGGATAAAGAATAAGATCACGAGTAACCATAATTATTGATTTACAACTGAGAAAAATAATAATGAATTTAATTATATTGATGCAACCGTTTTCATGAAATTGATAAAATGCGTAGTGCAATATGGATGAATAAATTAAAGTTAGTTGCTATCGGATATACTTTTTATTCTGTTTATATTACTTACCATTTCGCTTAGCACGTTGCAAAAAGGAATAATCATGACTAAACAGCAATCTATCTCCATCTGGCGCTATCTACTATCGCGTGATGCGATAATGACGATTCTTATACCGATAATGCTTTATAACATTGCGTTTCGATTTGGTGGTGTCGGTATTGCTTTGTTGCTAACAGGCTTATACTCACTTGTTCTTAAATTTATTAGCAAAACCAAAGGTTCTTTAATTGTTGTTGCGTTGATTCTCGTATCAGGTATGAGTCATTATCTTTATATTCATGGGCATAAGCTATTTACTATCAAGCAAGAAGATGTATTTCTGTCTGTTAGTGGGGCTATTTCCACGATAATCGTATTTTGTTTTTATTCATTATTGGGTAGGCCAGTTGTGCAAACACTGGCAGAACAAGCTATGCCGAGATTGAAAACCATTGCTGTTTACGGTACGCCACTTTATGCCAGAGTATGGCAGGAAGTTTCTATGGCTTGGATCTTGGTGTTTTTGTTGAAAGCGATAGGGCTTTATGCGCTTTCAGATAAAGGAGGGTTGCCTATTAATAGTCTCATTTTTCTATGTAGCTCTCCGTTAACGCTGTTGATGATACTGTTCAGTTTCTATTGGCCCAGATATCGTTGGAAGTCAAAAAGATCAACCGATCCAACTTAAAAAACAGTTTGGTGAGACTTATATGACAGGCATCGATATTCTGGATGAACCCGCATGGCGATGCCCTGATAAAATTGAGTGTAAGAAGAGTGTGATTCTTTTCACGCTTTACGTTCGAATAGCACAAAACTAAGAAATATTCCTAAATCAACTAAGACCACAGCTCAAGCCAATTTGTTTCTAGTTCCTTAAACTGCCAAGTAATAACAATACCAACGAAAATTTTCGCTTCTTGCGATTTGCCTTTTTTATTTCCACCTGCATCAAAAAAGGCTCTTCTTCTCGTGGTTATCCAAGGATTTCAAATGATTAAAATTCTAGAACAAATTCGTAAGCCAACACTGGATCTTCCAGTGGAAGTCCGCCGCAAAATGTGGTTCAAGCCCTTTATGCAGTCGTACCTGGTGGTTTTTATTGGCTATATGGCCATGTATCTGGTGCGTAAAAACTTTAACATTGCCCAAAATGATATGATTTCGACTTATGGTTTGTCGATGACGCAATTGGGGTTAATAGGGTTAGGGTTTTCTATTACCTATGGGATCGGCAAGACCGTTGTTGCCTACTATGCGGACGGTAAAAATACCAAACAATTTTTGCCATTCATGCTGATTCTGTCTGGCCTTGCCATGTTGGGTTTCAGTATGAGTATGGGTAATTCTGGCGTCAGCATTTTCCTGATGGTGGCATTTTATGCGTTAAGTGGTTTTTTCCAAAGCATCGGGGGACCGGCCAGCTATTCCACGATTACAAAATGGACTCCCCGCAATAAACGCGGAAGTTATCTTGGTTTGTGGAATATGTCACATAACGTAGGCGGGGCCGGGGCGGCTGGAGTTGCACTCTTTGGTGCCAATTATTTTTTCAATGGTCACGTAATAGGGATGTTTATTTTTCCTTCTATTATTGCACTGATCATTGGCTTTATTGGATTGCGCTATGGTAGCGATTCCCCAGAAAGTTACGGCTTGGGTAAAGTAGAAGAACTATTTGGTGAAACTGTTAGCGAAGAAGATATTGCGGCAGAAGAAAACCAAATGACCAAACGTGAGATCTTTGTTGAATATATCCTAAAGAATAAAGTGATTTGGTTACTCTGTTTTGCCAATATCTTCCTTTATATCGTGCGTATTGGTATTGACCAATGGTCAACGGTGTATGCGTATCAGGAATTGGGGCAATCAAAAGAAACTGCCATCACGGGTTTCACCATGTTCGAAATAGGCGCGTTGGTCGGTACGCTAATGTGGGGATATCTCTCCGATTTGGCAAATGGTCGTCGTGCTCTGGTTGCTTGTGTTTCACTAGGTTTAATTATTGTCTGCCTTGAATTTTATCAACATGCAACCAGTGAGTTCATGTATTTGGGTTCTCTGTTTGTACTCGGCTTTCTGGTATTTGGTCCACAATTGTTGATAGGTGTGGCGGCTGTTGGTTTTGTACCGAAAAAAGCGATCAGTGTTGCTGATGGTGTTAAAGGAACGTTTGCTTACTTGATTGGTGACAGCTTTGCCAAACTCGGTTTGGGTATGATTGCTGATGGTGTGCCTGTCTTTGGTTTGACGGGTTGGAAAGGAACGTTTGTTGCCTTGGATGCCTCAGCCTTTGTCTGCCTTAGCCTGCTTGTTTTTGTGGCAATTGCAGAAGAAAGAAAAATCCGAAAAAGTAAGAAAGCGCAGTAATCCATTCTGAAAAAGTGTATCGATGCTGCTGTGTTTCTACAGTAGCATCTTCTCACCACCTTTTACCAAAGCATCATCTATTGCTAAGGCATGCCAAGAAAGGTAGTTTAGTTTGATTCTTAATTTGATAATAAATAATGATGATTAAAGTAGCATTAGTTGATGATCATGTTGTTGTTCGTTCAGGGTTCGCCCAATTACTGAATCTCGAATCTGATATTGAGGTGGTGGGAGAATTCAGCTCTTGTGCTGAAGCCAGACAAGGGTTGCCGGGCTCAGGAGCGACAATCTGTATTCTGGATATTTCGATGAAAGATGAAAGTGGGTTGTCACTGCTGCAAGATCTTCCTTCGGGTATTGCCTGTATTATGTTGAGTGTTCATGATTCTGCCACTATGGTGGAAAATGCCTTGAAGGCAGGGGCACGTGGTTATCTCAGCAAACGTTGTAGCCCGGATGAATTAGTTCAGGCAGTACGCACTACGGCAAATAATGGTTGTTATCTTACACCGGATATCGTGCTCAAATTAACCTCATCAAAAAGCAATCCAACTTCATTGGAACATCTGACTAAACGGGAACGACAAGTAGGAGAAATGTTGGCCCGTGGTATGGATGTCAAGGCGGTGGCGGCGGAATTGGGGTTGAGCCATAAAACCGTGCATGTCCATCGCGCTAATGCGATGAGTAAGTTAGGGGTAACGAATAACGTTGGTTTAGCTAATTATTTTGCCACTAGTGATTTTTAATGCCTCGATATCTGATTAACTCACTCTGCGGTTGGCTGCTGTTTTCTTGTTGGTGGTTCTGTTTATGGGTAATCGCCTACTATTTTATCAATGACTCAGAACTGGCTATTTTATTTTTTCCTTTTTCTTTGCGTCTCGGTATCGTACTGCATACTCCCAAGCATTATTGGCCGACTGTTTATGGTGCGGAATGGGTGCTAACCGTTTGTTTGACGCTCTTAATGGGGCAACTGCAATGGCTTACCGTATTAACCGCCAGCATAGCCAGTCTCCCGGTTGTTTGGTTTGCCAGCCGTTATTATTTTGGTAGTCAATGGCAGAGATTCGCTGTCATGATCAGTGTGATCCTGGTAACTTCTCTCATTAATGTTGTGGCGATAAGTAATCATAGCCCTGTTTTGATTATTGCCTTTTTAGTGAGCTTAACGGGTGGTGTCATGTTGATTCCTCTGTGTTATTTGGTATGGCACTATTTGTTCCAAAAAGTCTGGTTTCCGTTGACCGCCAATCTGGTATCACATCGGCTTCAGTTTCGCACGAGTCACATTACTCTGTGTATTTTATTATTTATACTGAATATTTTCTTGCAGGTGGGTCTGCCGAACGAATTGCGCTACTTTGCCCCATTTTGTTTAGCCATCCTGATTATCTTTCTGGCTTTTCGTTATGGTTGGCAAGGTGCTGTACTCGGTACTTTATTGAACAGTATTGCATTGATTGCTGCGCGTAGTGGCGTTTCGAGTATGGAGATCACGGACCTGCTGTTATCGCTTTTAGTGCAAACGTTAACGGGTATTATGTTGGGGATGGCGGTTCAGCGTCAGCGTGACCTTAATGTGCAGTTAAAGCGTCAACTGCATCGTAATCACAGCTTATCCCGTCAATTGGTCAAAGCAGAAGAATCGGTGAGGCGAGAAATTGCCCGTGAATTGCATGATGAAATTGGTCAGAATATTACCGCTATTCGTACACAAGCCAATATTATCCAGCGTGTCGAAGTCACGCCAGTGAGTTTTAACTGCGCCAAAACTATCGAATCATTATCTCTCAATGTTTATGATACGACTAAAGGATTGCTTAGTCGGTTACGTCCTAAAATTCTTGATGATCTTGGCTTGAAAGAAGCCATTGAACAATTATTGCGGGATATGGAATTTGAATCCCATAACATATTGGTGGAAATTCACTGGGAAGCAGATTCTGCGGTGGCCATTGAGCAACTGAGTGATACAACCAAAATCACATTATATCGTCTTTGTCAGGAAGCACTGAATAATGCCCTGAAATATTCTCAAGCCAATCATATTGAACTGCATTTTTCTGTCAGGGAAAAGATTAAGTTGCTGATCAGAGATAACGGTATTGGTTGTAAGGCCGAAGACCATATGAAAGGATTTGGTTTACGTGGTATGCGGGAACGTGTGCAGGCCCTTGGTGGAACGTTCTCAATTTATAGTGAAAAACGACAAGATGGTCTGGCTCGTTCGGGGACAGATTTGTCAATCATTTTTCCTAAACTTTAAGATACAGTCATGACCGTTTTTTCTCAATCCAAGCCGATCCATCAACGTCATTTGTCTGATGGAGACATTCGAGAGCAATACCGTTATTGGCGCCTGCATATCATGCTGAGCCTTTATATAGGCTACGCGCTGTTTTATTTTACCCGTAAAAATTTTAACTATGCGATGCCTGCCATGATAACTGATCTCGGCCTTGATAAAGGTGAGATTGGCCTTATTGGCACGCTGTTTTACATCACATATGGTTGTTCCAAATTTCTTTCCGGCATTATCTCTGACCGTTCTAATCCGCGTTATTTCATGGGAATAGGGCTAATTGCCACAGGTATCATCAATATCTTTTTTGGCTTGTCCAGCTCGATTGTTATGTTTACCTTCCTTTGGATATTAAATGCGTGGTTTCAGGGATGGGGATCACCGTCATGCGCTAAGCTGCTTACGAGTTGGTACTCTCGTTCAGAGCGTGGATTCTGGTGGTCGTTATGGAATACTTCACATCATGCAGGCAGTGCATTGGTGGCATTGTTTGTCAGTTTTTTGACATTGCATTTTAGCTGGCGGGAAGGGTTTATTGTGCCGGGTTGTTTGGGCATTTTAGCTGGTCTGTTTTTATGTTGGCGATTACGTGATAAGCCCACAACTATGGGGTTGCCGACCATCGGTCAGTTTCGTAACGATCATTTGGAAAAGATGCAGGAAAGCCAAGGGCAGGGGTTAACTACCAGAGAAATACTGAAAACATATGTTTTTCGCAATAAATATATTTGGTTGCTTTCGCTTAGTTATGTGTTGGTATACATCGTTCGCACGGTGATTAATGATTGGGGAAACCTCTATTTAACGGAATATCACCATTATGATTTGGTGAGTGCAAATGCGGTGTTATCCCTGTTTGAAATCGGTGGATTTATAGGATCGCTGGTGGCAGGTTGGGGATCAGATAGAGTGTTTGGTGGTAATCGTGGGCCGATGAACTTGATATTTGCAATGGGGATTTTTTTGTCAGTGGCTGCTTTATGGCTGATGCCTATGACGGGTCTGGTTTTTCAATCAATCGGTTTTTTTACCATTGGTTTTTTTGTCTTTGGCCCACAATTGTTGATTGGGATGGCTGCTGCTGAATGTTCACACAAAGATTCCGCAGGTGCTGCAACGGGTTTTGTGGGGCTTTTTGCTTATACAGGCGCCGCTCTTGCTGGCTATCCTTTTGCCGTCATTTTGGAGCGTTACTATTGGACAGGGTTATTTATTACCATTTCTGTCTGCGCAGTAATGATAGGTTTATTATTACTCCCGTTCTTACAAGCTCAATTTCCCCGGCACGTAGGGAAGGGAGAGCATAGAGCTAACTGATTGCCTGAAAATCAGTATTAAGAAAGGGAATGCCTATTACACCATTCTTCTCTGGTTATTTCCCAGAACTCACAATTATGTGTTCCTGACACATATTGTTTTTTTTCCGTTCTTATTAATCTTTCTCCTTGTGCTGATGAGATATTTTTTGAGCGTTGATTAATACTGGCTTTTTGCGTTCTGAGAACAGATTGCCCCAATGTGTGAA
This sequence comes from Xenorhabdus miraniensis, assembly GCF_002632615.1. The sequence goes on along the minus strand of NZ_NITZ01000028.1, from coordinate 32,637 downwards.
ACCAATAATCGGTAACTTTTTCACAGGCTTCGCGCATCAATCCCTGACCCTGATAGTCTAAAGACAGCCAGAAACCCCGGTTATTATCTTGCCTATCATATAGTCCGATCACACCAATCAGTTCTTCAGGGTGTTTTTTAGCTCTGATAGACCATAACCATGCTTTTCCTGATTGCATGGCAGGCAGAGCGATTTTATTGACAAAATATTCAGCTCCATCAGCAGGATAAGGCCATGGAACTGCGCTGCCATCTAAGTATTTGACAATATCCCAATGAGGGAATTTTTGCTGAATTTGAGGCGCATCATTATGCGCTAATTTTTTTAATAGAAGCCGCTCAGTTTCTAGATCGTCAATTGACATAACGCCTCCAATTGTAACAAAAATGTTGTAATTTGGTCTTCAAGGACATTAATTGCAGTGTGAAAAATAGTCAATTCAATTCTTCAATTCAGTAAAATAGCGGGGTAAAACATCAGCGGGGTAAAACATAGAGGATGAAAACATGGCATATAAAACTATGGGATAAAAACTATGGGATAAAAATTATGGTATAGTAGCTCCCCCTGAATTTTTCCTACCTATCGGAATGTTATGTCTTATCAATGTCCTTTATGCCACTTGCCATTATTGTTTGCTCATCATCAATGGCGCTGTGAAAACAACCATCAATTTGATTGTGCAAAAGAAGGGTACGTCAATTTGATGCCCGTTCAGCATAAGCGTTCAAAAGAACCGGGTGATAGTGTGGAGATGATGCAAGCAAGAAGGGCATTTTTGCATTCTGGCCATTATTGGGCATTGCAACAAAAAGCGATTGAGCTGCTTAATGAATATTTACCGGAAGAAGCTGAAACACTGCTGGATATCGGTTGTGGTGAAGGTTATTACACGGCTGCGGTACAGAAACAGTTAAGTCATCATCGTAACCTGACAGTATATGGACTGGATGTGGCGAAGGTAGCGATTCGTTATGGCGCAAGACGTTATTCCAATGTTAATTTCTGCGTGGCATCCAGCCACCGATTGCCATTTGCAGACAGTGCAATGGATGGCATTTTGCGGATTTATGCCCCCTGTAAAGCAACAGAATTAGCTCGCGTAGTGAAACCACATGGTATTGTTTTGACAGTGACGCCAGGCCCACGTCATTTGTATCAATTGAAGGAGCTGATTTATCAGGAAGTGCATTTGCATCCTGAAAACCATGAGCAATGGGAAGGATTTGATTTAATTTCGACGCAAACGCTGGTTTATCCAATGTCATTGGATGGTGAACAAGCCCATAATTTATTGCAAATGACTCCTTTTGCCTGGCGGGCCTCGGAAGAAATTAAAGCTGATTTGTTGTCGAAAGATAGCTTTAATTGTGAAGCAGATTTCACATTGAAAGTATACCGACGTATTTGATAGCAATAATCTTATATTCGTCTTCTGGAGTAAATAAAAATTTATTTACTCCAGGGAAGAGATTATTCAGCATACATAACTAATTGAAGATGCTCGAATAATATATTAAAGCCAATGCAAATTAATACTAACCCACCAATTAACTCAGCACGTTTACCCAATAGAGGGCCAATATAACGGCCTATTAGCATTCCCAGTGTCGCCATAATCATGGTCATCAGCCCGATTGTCATGGCGGTATGTAGAATATCAACTTGCAAGAAGGCAAGACCGACACCAATTGCCATGGCATCCAGACTGGTTGCAATAGCAGTGAGAACCAATGCCACTGAACTATGGCGTTGACGTGTGGTTTTACGAGGCGTTTCAGGTTCATGCTTGAAGCTTTCAATAATCATTCGGCAGCCAAGAATGAACAATAATGAAAAGGCGATCCAATGATCCCATTCCATAATATATTGGCTGGCATACAGGCCCAATCCCCAACCAATTAAAGGGGTGCAGGTTTCAACCAGGCCAAAGATAATGCCAGTGCGGATAGCTTCACGAAAATGAGGGCGGTGCAGAGAGGCTCCTTTTCCGACTGCTGCGGCAAAAGCATCCATGGAAAGTGCTAGTGCGAGAATAAGTGTTGCATAGAAATTCATCAAAATAGCCTCGGTTGGGTGATTCCATATACACACAACGTCACCCCCAACCCATGGTGCAGCTATGTGTCTATGGTCTTGCCAACCATTCAGAGCCTCTTTGTTTGGCTCTTTAGGCATTCGCACCACGTTTTATTTTAAACGAGCATGTTGATACGAATTTTCCAGAAACTGTCTGGAACAGGCTACTCCCCAATGACTGAACCGGACAATATCATATTCAGAATAAAAGGCAAAAAATTTCATTATATTTTTGATATAGAACTGATAATGGTTATCATTACCTTTTCTGGGGTAAAAAAATAAGACCAATAATTTGCGTTGGTCTTATTTAATCTATATGGGTTTAAAGTAAGGGGGAAGATTATTTGTTATTCACAAGGAATTGATAAATTTTTTCCAGATCATCACATTTTGTGACAGAGATATATATTTTATTATGTTCTAACTCCATCATGAGAATACCATCTTCAGATAAATTCATTGCCTTAATACTTTCATAAGGGAAAAAGCGATAAGCATGATAGAAGCCTTGTGCTTTAAATATTAATTTCGGTGAGCGAATATAACCTAAATATAACGTTACTAAGATGATAAATGATAATAAATAGGTAGTGAATTGACTGCCATGAGATGTGACATTATTGTAAATAACAATTCCGATTAAAAAGATGAAGATCAGGGCATCAATCCGCTGCTTTCTTTTAAGTTTTATATTTAACAGCGTCTTACCTTTGAGCTGATTGATAATAAATTCATCATAAATTGCAAAAGCGAGCATTAACACAATCAAAATTATCAAGATGATATCATTCAAGCTCATTTTTAGTCCCTATTTTTTGTTGCGAATGGACGCTTTACAGTATTCTTGTTTTTGTAAGAATGGGGAGGTCCTGCCTCCCCATATATTGAAATGGTACAAAAAAAGCAAATTTAGCCAAGGAAACCAAAGCGGAAACCGACGATACCCAGAATGAAAAAGCCCACGATTATCCACAGAGGATTGACTTTTTTCCGCAGTAGCCACATACAGCCGAATGTCAGCAATAATGGCATCAGGCCAGGCATTAATTGATCCAGGATTGTTTGGACGGTAGTCACTTTTATTTCGCCAGTGAGTGGATCGGGAACTTCTGAAACCACTAGCGGAATATTGACTTTCGTCCATTTATTGACCAAGGCTCCCATGACAAATAAGCCCAGAATTGACGCTCCTTCCGTCATTTTCTGCAAGAAGCCACCGCCCATATCTTTAACGATATCCAGGCCTTTCTTATAGCCATAAGCTATCCCGAAGTAATGGGTGAGCAAACGTACCAAATTAAACAGAAAGAAAAATAGAATAGGACCCAACAGGCTGCCACTCATGGCAATACCGGCACCAAGGGCGGCGAATACTGGGCGTACAGTTCCCCAGAAAATTGGGTCACCTACACCAGCCAAAGGCCCCATCAAACCAACCTTGATACCGTTGATAGCGCCGTCATCAATGTCGGCTCCGTTGGCACGCTGTTCTTCCATTGCCATGGTGACACCAAGAATAGGAGCTGCAACATAAGGGTGAGTATTAAAGAATTCCATATGTCGCTTTAAAGCTTGTTTCCTTTCTTCGGTATTCTCTGGGTACAGGCGACGAATGGCAGGTACCATTGAGAAGCAGAAACCGAGCGCTTGCATGCGTTCAAAGTTCCATGAACCCTGAAAGAGGTTAGAACGGAGGAAAACACCGCGAATATCGCTTTGCGTCAGTTTTTTCTGACCCATATTTTTTGTCTCTGACATATTGTTTATCCTCTTAATCTAATTCGTTATCAAGGTCGTTTGAGGTATTGCCAGCAGGAGCGGCTGCCTGTGATTGGTTGTATTTAGGGCTAAGCTGGATATACAGAATTGCCATAACGATACCAATGACACCTAATGCAACCAGGTTGAAATTAGTGAAAGCGGCAGTGACGAAACCAAGGTAGAAGAATGGCATCAGATAACCAGCGCGCATCATGTTAATTACCATTGCATAACCAACCACCACGATCATGCCACCGGCGATATTCAGGCCACTGGTAACGACTTGTGGGATGGAGTTCAGCATGTTCTGAACTTCAGAGGTTCCTACGGATATCGCAACAATCAGAGCAGGGATGGCAATGCGCATAGCCTGTAACATCAGGGCTGAAATATGAATGATGCTGATTGCACGAAGATTACCGTTTTCTGCCGCCTTATCTGCTGCGTGCTGGAAACCAACAGTCAGAGTACGAACGATAATGGTCAGAACCTGTCCTGCCGCAGCCAGTGGGATCGCCAGTGCGATACCGGCACCAACATCTTGCCCGCCTGCGATGACCAGAATAGTTGAAATGATGGAGGCCAAAGCTGCATCAGGGGCGACTGCCGCACCGATATTCATCCAGCCAAGCGCAATCATTTCCAGTGTACCGCCGATGATGATGCCGGTTTTCATATCGCCAAGCACTAAGCCGACTAATGTACAGGCAATTAATGGCCGGTGAAATTGAAATTCATCAAGAATAGATCCCATGCCTGCGATACAGGCAACGATGAATATCAACACAAGTTGAACAACGGTAATTTCCATTGTTTTTCTCCTGTAACCAAATGTAATTTGGTAAGAATTTTGTTATTGAGTAATGGTTAATAAAATGATATCTGTTTTTGTTTTTAAACTTTTTTCAGCAGATCCATCATATTTAAACGGGTATCACTGGCGACTTTGCGAGCTTCAAGTTCGATGCCATGAGAACTCAGTTTTCCAAAGGCTTCAATGTCAGTATTATCAACAGAAATCGCGTTGTTGATCTGGGTTTTTCCCTGACGGAAAGCCATACCACCGATATTTACGGATTCGAGAGTGACTCCTCCTTCTACAATGCGCAGGACATCTGTCGGGTTGGTGAATAGCAGCATGACGCGCTCACCCGCATATTTAGGGTTGTTGTAAACACGAACATACTTGGCAACATCCACGACGTGTGCACTGACGCCCGGAGGTGCGACTTGTTTCAACAAAGTAGAACGTACGGTATCTTGAGCAACTTCATCGCTGACAACAATAATACGCTTGACGTTGGTTTCTTTCGTCCAACGGGTAGCAACTTGACCGTGAATAAGGCGATCGTCAATACGTGCGAGAGCTATCTTCATATGGCCGCCCGCAGCAGGCGCTGAGATTGGTGTTACGGCAGGCGCTGCCTGTTTAACGGGTTCAGGTTTTGCGGGTTCTTCAGTTTGTTCGGTTTTCAGGGCCCGGATGCCTTCTTTCCCTGTTTCTAATGCAACAGCAACCAATTCTTCCATTGATGGATCGTCGTCACGGCACATGAAGGCTTCAACCAACATCGGGACGTTTACGCCCGTGATTATTTCGTAGTTGTCTTTATCGACGGCAATACGGTTTGCAGCATTGAATGGGCTACCGCCCCAAGTATCGACAAAAAACAAAACCCCTTGTTCTGTATCGAGCGATTCCAGTTTTTTGTTGTACTTATCGAATAATGTATCGGCATTTTCACCGGGTACGAAGTCGATATAAGAAACGTTCTCCTGTTCTCCAATCAACATCTCTGCAGTATGAAGCAGTTGTTCTGCTGCAGCCCCATGCGTGCCAATCATAATGGCTATACTCACTTGTTTTCCCCTTTCTGTAACAATTGAACTCAGGCCTACTGTAAGCTCACACTCAATATTTCTAATGTATTTCATTCCCTATCAATAAACATGATAGTTGCAAACATGAAACCTTATCGAGAATCTATCTCAATATTTCATTTCTTACGGTTTTATATTTCGTTACATAAGAAAATATGTCGTTAGATTATCATTTGAAACCTTCAAGAAAATTGCTATCAGTCAGAAAAATTAAGATAGGCTGTTTTGATAGTTAAAAACGAGATTTTATATATTTTTATTTTAAATATTGGATTTTTATTTTGGTTTTTATTGTATTTTTGGTGTTTTAAACTGTTTCCGGTAACATTTTGTTAATCTTTGCATAAAAAAATTGTGATGTTTTTACAATAAAATAGAAAATAATGTGCTTTGGTGATCCGTTTCAGCCAAAAAATATCACTACCAAATGGTAGGGATATTGTTTCAACTAGAATTTGGTATATCAATAATTGTGGGGAGCTGTTCGTCGAAAATGGGTAGTAAAAAATACAGATGATCGCCAAATCGTTGGTGAAAGGATTCACGGGGCATATCTATGGAGATAAAGGCCATATCTTGCAGGCTCTGTATGATGAATTGGCTGCGGGAGGATTTTATATCTCTGGTATAATTTTTACTGCTTTTTTAGAAAAATGATGGTGAGTTAATACATTAAGCTGAGCCTTTTCAGGATAAAATTCCTGAGCCTACTTATTTCTCTTCAATTTCCTGCTGATGGTTGATGGATTTCAATTGAGTGATTCAGCAATGGCATATTGTGAAAATCCTTCTTTTTTTAAATTGAAAATCTGGTATCTTTTTGTTTCAGTCAATTGTCTATAGATCATGGCGCATTTTCCTTTGGTGGGAAAGATGCCTGCTATAGAGATTGATTGCCCTTCTGAAAAATTGCACTTATTAATCAGAACTGCCAATTATAAATTATTTTCTGTTGTTCATTACTAAGACATGCTAATAAATGACGCAATGCAATGCAAATTAACAAATATTGTACTAAGGAAAGTGTAATTATTGTGCCAAGGAAATGTAATGAATAAAATTAAACGCCCTAATCATGATGTGAATAGTTATGAACAGATTACAAGTTGTACCTCTTACTCAGTATCAAAAAGAAATATACTATGAAACCCAACGTAATCCAGAAAGCGGTCAGTTCACTATATCCATAGCGAGGATATTAAAAGAAAATATTAACTTTGAAAAACTTCTTAATTCAGTTAATGATTTTATTAATCAAGATGTTGCATGCCAATTGCGTATCGTTGAACAAGCAGGAGTGTTGGGTCAGCAAATACAAGATATGGCAGTTAATCAAGTGAAAGTCATTGATGCCAAAAATGAAGACATTACTGTACTTTTCAGTAAATGGTCAGAGCGAGTTTTTAATCTGAATGACAAATCGCTCATTGAGATTGCTCTGTTACGAAATCTACAAAATGACGGCACTGCTATTTTTATTCGTGTTCACCATATTATTTGTGATGGCTGGGGAATAAACCAATTAGCAGAAAAAATTCTACATTTCTACCAAAACAATGATCTTAATCAAGGAATGTTGTATAGAAATTATGAGAGGTATATTTCAGCAGTAATTGAACAAGAAATAACTTTGTCACAGCCGGAAATAGAACAGCAAATAACAGAGCTGGCTGAATTTACACAATGCAATGAGCCCGTTTTTTTTAATCGTGGAAAGAAAAGTAATCTTTCTCGCTTCATGCGCCACCGATATATATTGGCTAAGTCTGAGGTTGCAAAAGCGATATCTCAAGGAATTAATCCCTACCAAGTTATTATGTCTGCGGTAGCTATTTTATTGTCACGGTTACATAATAGCACCCAGATAACAATAGGCGTTCCTTTACTCAACCGCCGCAATAGTCAACTTGATATGGCTGGTCATTGGGCTAATACGCTGCCACTTGCTGTTGCGGTAGAAGAAGATGATACTCTTATTGATCTGGCGGCTCGTATTAAAACAGACACCACAAAACTGAAAACGTTTGAGCATATCCCGCTCGGGCGTTTGCTTAAGTCTATGGGAACAACAAAACGTCGGTGTTTCGATGTCACTGTATCTTATAACCGATTTCCCACCGTAGGTGCTTCCTGTTATACCTATAAAAGTGAAGGTAACTATGCACCGGCTCATGAAGATGATGCAATAGCGATCTATATCTGTACTGATGGGAAGGATAATGATATCACTATTGACATCGCCGGAGCTGTCGATATTTTCGATGAAAATTATACATTTGAAACCCTTACCGCTTCCTTAGTGCGTATTATCGAACAATTTATTGCATCACCAACACAAACTGTCTCGGAAGTGAATCTCTCTTCGGCGGAAGAAGTGGCTCAATTGGCTCTTTTTGAGCAAGGGCCCATTGCAGAATTCTCGAAACAAGAGACTTTATCAAGGTTATTTGATACTCAGGTTTCATTACACGGAAACGCAGTCGCTATCGCAAATTCTGGCGAGCAACCCACGCTGACTTATACTCAGTTCCAAACCTGCATAGACAATATGGTTACGGTGTTACTGAAAGAGAACGTGCGGAAAGGAGATATCGTTGCAATCTTAATGGATCGCAGTACGGATATGCTTACAGCTATTTTTGCTGTATTAAAAGCAGGCGCGGCTTATCTGCCTATCGATCCCAATTATCCGCAAGAGCGGATTGATTATATGCTGAATGATAGTGGTGTCGAAGTCATCATATCCGACAAAGCTAATCAGTCTTTAATCGCTAAATCTTATATTGTCATTGATGGTAATAACATTTCCGCTCAAGAAAATGTAAAACAGCCCAATTTATCTACAGCAGATTCTCTGGCATATATGATTTATACATCAGGCTCCACCGGGCAACCTAAAGGAGTTATGATCGATCATTATTCAGCGGTAAATCGGATTGAGTGGATGCAGGAACGTTATCCACTGGATAGTACCGATGTGATACTACAAAAAACACCGATTTCATTCGATGTCTCTGTTTGGGAATTGTTTTGGTGGTCTATTTCTGGGGCTGCTGTCCACTTATTGCCACCCGGTGCTCACAAAGATCCATTGGAAATAATAAAAGCAATCAGTCTGCATAATGTGACTACATTGCACTTTGTTCCCTCTATGCTCCAGCCTTTCTTAGATATTTTGGAGGCTGAACCTGAATTAGTGGTCAAATTAACCAGCCTGCGCCGTGTGTTCACCAGCGGTGAAGCACTTCCTCCTACGCGGGTTAATCAGTTCCGTAAAATCTTTTCCACTTTTGGTTTAAATGCACCGGCTCTGATCAATCTGTATGGCCCAACAGAGGCCACCGTAGATGTATCGTATTTCGAGTTTCTTCCTGAACATAACGATGTTATCAACCGCGTCCCCATTGGTTTTCCGATCAACAATATTTCACTGAGAATTATGTCTCAGCATGACACCCGACAGCCAATCGGCATTGCGGGTGAGTTGCAGATCAGCGGTATTGGATTAGCCCGTGGTTATCACAATAAGCCAGAATTAACTGACGAGAAATTCATTTGGGATGGAGAGCAGCGCTGGTATCGCACAGGAGATTTAGCAAGGTGGTTATCTGACGGTAGCATCGAATATTTAGGAAGAATTGATAATCAGGTGAAGATCAGAGGGAACCGCATTGAATTGGGGGAAGTGCAAAACACGCTCGAACGTATTCCTGAAATTACCCAAGCTGAAGTTTTACCACAGAAGAATAATAATGGTGATACTTATCTTTGTGCATACTATGTTATTAATAACCCAAGTGTTATCAATAACCCAAGTGCCACCAATAACCAGAGCCTTACATCTGAGAAATTACGTGAAACTTTACTGGAATTTTTACCCGATTTCATGGTTCCACTGAAATTTTTTCAGGTTCCCTCTATTCCTCTTACCCCAAACGGTAAAGTTGACCGTGGCGCTCTTAGTGCATTGGTGAAAACAGAAGTTTCGAGTTGCCATGATAATGCTCAGACTGAAACTGAGTATAAATTATCAGAAATTTGGAAACGGGTATTAAAGATTGAAAAACTCAGTGTGCAGGATAATTTTTACACATTAGGAGGTGATTCCATCTTAATGCTGAAAGTGCGTTCTGAAGCTGAAAAGGCGGGAATGAATGTGACTCTTTCTGAGTTGTCACAACATTTGACGATAGCCGAGTTGGGCCAACAAATTGACACCGGTCATAAGGCTCAAAAAGTCAATGAGTTACCGCCCTTTGCACTGATCAAAGAAAAAGAGCGTGCGAAACTTTCTCAATATGCTGACGCATTCCCGGCAACCCAACTCCAACTTGGCCTGATATATCATAGCCAGCAGAGCAAAAGCTCAGGCACTTATAAGGATGTTTTCCGCTATACGCTGAAAGGAGAGTGGAAACCTGAAATTTTCCGTAAAAGTGTAGCAGCAACTATCCAACGCCATCCTGCTCTTCGTTCACACTTTAACTTGGCTGATTTCAGCGAGCCCTTGCAAGTCATTAATCGCAGTATCGATCTTGACCATGCAGTAGTGATTCAAGATGTTAGCTTATTGCCATTGATTGAGTCTGAACAACTTATTAAAGAGTGCATGAAAAGAAGAAGTCGTCAGGACTACCATTTTGATTGTGCGCCTTTGTATCACATCTGTTTGTTCAGAACCGCAGAGGCTATAGAGATGGTATTTAGTTTCCATCATGCCATTCTGGATGGGGGTAGTGTGGCAAATTTGGTGCGTGAATTATTCTCTCGTTACCTTAATGATGGTATGTATTTTTCTGAGACGGATGTACTCCCATCACCTGCGCTATATATACAGGATGAGCTTCACGCATTACAAGATCAGGGACACAGCGAGTTCTGGAAAGAAATGTTTAATGGACTCCCCCGAACGCAATTCCCCGGATACCGGTTGTACGAAAGTTTGCCGAAAAATCAGACTTTCACAAAAAAGGTCATCATTCCAGAAGAAATTGAAACCAAGCTGAAAACTCTGGTACAGCAAGAAAATGTGTCAATTAAATCGGTTTTCTTTGCTGCACATTGTTTAACTGTAGCTATGTTTACGAATCAAGGTGAAATCGCGACGGGGTTGGTTACCCATGGCAGGCCTGATGCACAGAATTCAGAGCAAACATTAGGCTTGTTTCTTAATACATTACCCGTGCGTTTCTCTCTGGCTGACAAAACATGGAAAGAGTGTATTCATTCTGTATTTAGTGCTGAACAGCGCCATGCGCCATACCGTAAATATCCACTTAATGCTATCCAACAGGTGGCAGGCGAAGGGGCAAAAATAAATTCCGCATTCAATTACATTCACTTCCACGTATTATCCGAAGTATTTGGCGGCCCTGATTTGTCTCTTATCGCATTCGATCCGTGGGAAGAAACTAACTTTGAAGTATTACTCAATGTCATGACTGACTTCATCACAGGTCAAAATTATTTACGATGCGATTTTGATGGTAATGTTTTCTCACAAGTGCAGGCTGATACTTACATGGACACCTATATGACCCTATTGAACAGAATGGTCAGTAGTGGTGATCAACGGGCAACCCTGAGCCAGCCGCTCACACCGAGAAGCAAGGAAATACCATCTCAGGAATTCATCTCAACGCTGGCTATGATTGCGAAAAATGTACAGGAGCAACCTGATGCAATAGCGATTCGTTATCACGGCCTGCAATGGAGTTATGAAAAACTATGGTCAGAGTCTGGGAAAATTGCTTCCGCGCTGATTTCTGAGGGGGTTGTTCAGAATACACCTGTCGCTATTGCTCTTGAGCGTTCTCCGACACTTGTTGCATCACTGATTGGTGTGATGAGAGCGGGGGGAGCCTGTTTACCATTGGATCTGAGTTATCCGGCTCAGCGTATTGAAGCTATGGTGGAACAGGCTCAGCCGATACTGGCTATTGTTGATGGTAAATCTGATACGTTACTCAACGTAGTGACAATCCCGACAATGAGAGCGGACACGTTGATAAACGGAAATATGCGTGTACCCGATATAGAAATACTCCCTGAACAGTTGGCTTATTTACTGTTTACATCAGGTTCAACGGGCAAGCCCAAAGGCGTAGCAATGCCGCATCGTAGCCTGTCGAATTTGGTTACCTGGCAGAATGATACTCATACTGGTAAGAATATTCGTTCTACCTTGCAGTATGCGCCTCTGAGTTTTGACGTTTCATTTCAGGAAATTTTCTCTACATTGACTTCTGGTGGCGAATTACACCTTATTAGTGAAGATGAACGACGTGACCCTTTGCAGTTACTGCGTATTATCGAGACATATCAAATAGAGAGGATCTACCTGCCTTATGTTGCACTTCAGCAATTAGCCGAAACAGCCGTAGCATTGGGCACTTACCCGAAAAATCTGAAAGTTGTCATTTCATCCGGTGAGCAACTTCGGGTTACCGAAGATATTCGCCTGTTTATTGGACAAATAAATAACGGTATCCTTGAGAATCAGTATGGCCCCACAGAAACTCATGTCATTACCGCATTTACAATGCAAGGTGATCCGACATCTTTCCCTGCGCTTCCACCCATTGGTAAAAGTATCAACAACTCAGATATCGTGCTCCTGAACAGTCAATTACAAGAAGTGGCTTCTGGTGAACAAGGTGAAATTTATGCTCGCGGTTTACCTGTCGCACTGGGTTATTATCGTCAGCCAGAATTAACCGCAGAGCGCTTTATTATGTTCAAAGGCAGTGATGAGCCACTGTATCGTACGGGTGATCTGGGCGTGAAGCTTAAAGATGGCAATATTCTCTGTTTAGGACGCAAGGATACACAGGTTAAAGTCCGTGGTTATCGCATTGAATTGGCAGAAATAGAATTAGCCGTATCGAGTACGCCCGGTGCTGATGAAATATTGAAAGATGTTGCGGTCGTCGTTCAACGGCACGGTGAAAGTGATGGTTTCTTGGTCGCATTCCTGATCGGGGAAAAGAACGAAGTATTTACTGTACGTGTACAGCAACATTTGGCTGAAACTCTGCCTAAGCATATGATTCCTTCTCAAATAGAGTGGTTGGATTCACTGCCCAAGACCCCGAGTGGGAAACGTGATGATGCGGCGTTACGCAGTATGCGGATCACACATGGACATAATGCTGTAGGGGATATTGCTCCGCGAGACAACTATGAACAAGTATTGTGTGATTTGGCGGCGGACTTGCTGAAAATACCCGGCTTATCTGTTCATCAAAATTTGTTTGATATCGGTGGTACTTCATTGACAGCCATGAGAATGGTCGTTCTGGTAGAAAAATATTTCGGTATCAGCATTCCTTTGTCTCTTTTCGTTAGTAATCCGACTGTCGCACAGTTAGCTACACATGTCAGAGAAAAAGGCGGATATCCCAAATTCAGTCCTCTTGTCCCCATGCGTACTACGGGTCATAAACGGCCATTGTTTTTTGTTCATCCAATGGGGGGAAATGTCTTGTCCTATTTACGGCTAGTGAAGCATTTCCCCGAGGATCAACCTTTCTATGCCTTGCAGGCTCACGGAGTGGATGCGGGATCTATGCCATTAGCCAGTGTGCAAGAACAAGCGGCAAATTATTTGGAAGCCATACGCCAAATCCAGCCATATGGCCCATATTCAATCGGCGGTTGGTCTTATGGCGGCTTTGTCGCATTTGAGATGGCACGTCAGTTGAAAGAGCATGGGGAAGAAGTGGCAAATCTTTTTGTCTTAGACACGGTTGCGCTTAACACGAACTCTCAGGGAAAAGTGAATGAGGAAGCGCTATTACGATGGTTTTTCTGGGAATTACTGTGGGTTAATGAAGGGGCGACTCTCCCTGAGCAGATTGTGCCGGAACAGATGACTTCTTTGCAGGAACGATTTGAATATATTACGGAGCATGCCATTGCCACAGGCGCAATTCCACAAGGCAGTTCTCGTGCTGTCGTACAACGATTATTTGATGTGTATAAGACCAATTGGAAAGCCGCTGCGGATTATGCTGCTTACAAAGCAGATATCAATATGACTTTATTACATGCAACGCGTCCATTACCCGAAGTACTACGCTCTATGCATGATGCGATAAGAAGTGAGTATCGTGATCCTAAAAATGGCTGGGAAGGTAAAACAGCGGGTTATATCAATGTCATTGATGTACCCGGTGATCATTTAGAGATTATGGAAGAGCCGTATGTGGCAGAAGTTGCACAAGTTATCCTTAGGGAAATGAGTGAATTCTCTAAAGAACAAGTATTGTTAGTTTCGGAGAAAGTATGAATCGTCCATTAAAAGTGATTATAGTCGGAGCCGGTATTGGTGGGCTAACTGCTGCTATCGTGTTACGGAAGATTGGCCATTGTGTTGAAGTTTATGAACAAGCACCCACTTTACGTACAGTAGGCTCAGGTTTATCTGTGATGTCCAATGCGGTTGCTGCCTTATCCTCAATTGGTATTAATCTGAAATTGGAGCACTTTGGTGCTCCAGTTAAACGTTTTGAAATCAGGAACGTTAAAGATCGTTTGATACGTAGCTTACCAATACCTGAAATCTCGTCTTCTAACGGATTCGATAGTGTTTGTATATCTCGTAAGGCATTGCAGGAAGCTCTGCTACAGCAGCTTGATAAGAATATTATCCATGTCGGCGCTAAGGTCACCGGAATTACCGAGAATGACGATGGTGTTTCTGTCCGTTTTGCTGATGGCAAGGAAACACATGGAGATTTGCTTATTGGTGCTGATGGGATTTACTCTTTTGTCCGTGACTATGTTCAAGGGAACAAACCTGTTCGTTCAGCCGATTATATCTGTTGGTTAGCTATTACCCGCTATCAACATCCGCAGATCACACCGGGTTACGTTGGCCATTATTGGGGGGCAGGGAAACGGATCGGTTTGATCGATGTGGGTGATGGTGAAGTCTATTGGTGGGGGACTGCGAATATGTGTACTGAACAGACCCATAACTGGCAAGGAAATACTAAAGATATCCTGGCGTATTACCAGGGATGGCCAGCTATTGTTTCTGATATCATCCAGCAAACGCCACCCGAAGATATCATTGCTGTTCCGGCACAAGATAGACCTTTTTCACCTCTCTGGGGAAAAGGCCGAATCACTCTTTTGGGAGATGCGGCGCATCCTATGCTGACAAGCCTTGGTCAGGGTGCGGGTATGGCTATCGAAGATGCCGCGGTTTTGGGGCATGTATTTAAGCAGCAGTCAGATCCAATTTCTGCTCTGCGTCAATACGAAAAAACTCGTCTTCCAAGGGCGGAAATGTTAGTTAATGCTTCAAGAATGCTGAGTGAAGTTGAACAGGAAGATCGTTTCTTTCATTGTTTGAAGAGGGAGCTGTCCTTACGGTTTGTACCAACGGCAAAACTCAGGGAAAATCTCGAAAGATCATTAAGTTTTTCTACCGGAGACTTTGATACCGAGGCCGTCGTCGCTGAGTAGTAACTCGTAAAATCAGGACACTTTATATAACCTCATCCCGCCGTTTCAGTATTTCGGCAGGGCTGAGGTTAATATCGTGAAAAACAGCTAACAATATCACTTATCCCTGAAAGAATAAGTGATGTTTTATATTAATCACACTGAACTTTTATCGCCAAACCACCACGTGAAGTTTCACGATATTTCGCGTTCATATCTTTACCTGTTTCATACATGGTCTCGATAACCTTATCGAGCGAAACACGGGGTTCGCTGGTACGGCGAAGTGCCATGCGAGCGGCGTTAATCGCTTTGACTGAAGCAATTGCGTTACGCTCAATACATGGAACCTGCACCTGTCCTGCAACAGGGTCACAAGTCAGGCCGAGGTTATGCTCCATGCCAATTTCTGCTGCAATGCACACTTGCTCAGGGCTTGCACCCAGTAATTCAGCAAGACCGGCAGCAGCCATTGAACAGGCAACACCAACTTCTCCCTGACAGCCGACTTCAGCGCCAGAAATAGAAGCATTCATTTTATACAAAATGCCGATTGCACCAGAAGCCAGGAAATAACGGGTGTACAGTTCCGGTGTTACTGGTTCAATGCAGTGGTTGTAATAGGCCAGAACGGCTGGCACGATACCACATGCGCCATTGGTTGGTGCGGTAACAACACGACCACCCGCGGCATTTTCTTCATTGACGGCCAATGCAAACATATTGATTAAATCAACAACATTCATTGGGTCATTGGATAATTTGTTAGATGATGTCAGCATACGGTGCAATGCTGCTGCACGACGAGGGACGCGCAATGGGCCAGGTAATACACCTTCTGTGTTCAGGCCGCGATCAATACAGGCTTGCATGGTTGCCCATATATCGGCGAAATACTCAGCAATCTCTTCTTTGCTGTGCAAATCTAATTCGTTTTTCATCATCAAGCCAGAAACGGACAAACCTGTTTTGTTACAGTTCATCAGAAGTTCTGCTGCTGAACTGTACGGGTAAGAAACAGGTTTAGTATCCTGTGGTGGCTTGCCGAAATGTTCTTCATCAACAATAAAACCACCACCGATAGAGTAGTAGGTTTTGCTGTGGATTTTTTCATCACCAGCGAACGCATGAATTTGCATACCGTTTTCGTGCAGTGACAGATTATCGCTACGGAAGTTCATACCGCCATCGCGAGGAAAATCGACTTCATGTAAACCATTTGCCAGTGGCAAACGTTGAGTTTGCTCAACATCACGTATAAAACCCGGAATTGAATCAATATCAACAGTTGCTGGCATATTACCTGCCAAACCCATGATGATAGCGATATCCGTATGGTGACCTTTCCCGGTTAATGAAAGTGAGCCGTATACATCAACAGCTACACGCGTGATAGAGGACATTACCCCCTGGTTTACAAGATCATCGACAAATTGTTTTCCTGCTTTCATAGGACCAACAGTATGAGAGCTGGATGGGCCAATACCCACCTTAAACATGTCGAAAACGCTAATCACGCCAGACTCCTTTAAGAAGAAAGAGATATAGTTATTTATATTAAAGCGCGCTACTTTACTGTTATTTAGTAGTGTTGATAAAGGAGTTTACAGTTTTTTTTTAATTATAATAGCAATTGATATGATTATGGATAAGTAATGCACAGTTTTATGGCATTTTATGTTCTATTCAGAATATTTTTTGAACTTGTTGTGCAAGCCGATAAATAATGGCTGCGGTTAATCCCCAAATCATTTGCTCTTGGTGCCAATAAAAATAGACGCGGTGATGTTGATTGCGACGTTTTATGTCCAGATGCCGGTAGTGAGATAGGGAAAGTGCATCAAACAGCGGAACCTCAAAAACTTTTGCCACCTCTGCTGGATTGGTTCGAAAAGAAACCGGAGTGGAGATTAGCCCAATGACTGGAGTAACACGATAACCCCCGCTGCTATCCAAAGGGGCTAATTGCCCCAGGATCTGTACCTTGTCTTGCGGAAGGTTGACTTCTTCTTCGGCTTCCCGCAAAGCGGTGGCGATAAGTGAACGATCTTCAGGGTCAGCAGCTCCGCCTGGAAAAGCAATTTGGCCCGCATGAGAACGAAGATTCTGGGAGCGTTGAGTCAATAAAAGCGTTGGTTCTGGCTTACATATAATCGGAAGTAATACCGCAGCATTCCGTTGATTCCCCGCTAAATGCGGAGATTGAGAAGGAAGTTGTAATTGAAACCGATGAATGAAGTCAGAAAGCGAAGTCATGGTATGTGAAGCTCTCCTAATTGAGGTAAAATTCGCCCGAGTTTATCAAATGTTTCCTGATACTCTTTTTCAGCAATGCTATCTGCGACGATACCACCTCCAGCCCAACAGTAAATTTTTCCTTTTTCTGTCAGTAAGGTTCGGATAGTGATATTGCTGTCCATTGTACCGCAGAAACTAATATAGCCAACAGCCCCGCAATATCCATGCCTGCGGTGTGGTTCCAGTTCTTCAATGATTTCCATCGCGCGTATTTTGGGCGCTCCGGTAATAGAACCTCCCGGAAAACAGGCACGAAGTAAATCGGTGGCATGATACTCATCAGGCAACTTTGCTGTAATGGTACTGACCAGATGGTGTACGGCCGGAAAAGGCTCGACAACAAATAATTCAGGAACTTTGACCGAACCGGGGCGGGCAACCCGGCCAATGTCATTTCTCAATAGATCTACAATCATCAGGTTTTCAGCGCGATCTTTTCGTGAATTCGCTAATTTTTCAGCCTGTAATTGATCTTCTGCGGGGTCTTGCAATCGTGGCAATGTTCCTTTGATTGGGCGAGTCTGGATTTGCTTATCTTCCAGTAAAATAAAACGTTCAGGTGAAACGCTGATAATGCAGTGTTCAGGTAAGCGGATAAAGGCAGAAAAAGGCGCCCGATTACTTTCATTAAGTTGAATGAATGCCTGCCATTCATCTCCCTGATAATCAGCATGGAAACGTTGTGATAAATTGACCTGATAGCAATCACCATCCCGCAGATAACGATGGATATGGGCGATTTTTTCGTGGTATTGCTGTTCTGTCATATTGGCGTGCCAATGACTTGTCAGGGAAAAGGGGTTATTCTTTTTTTCCCTCTGTGATTCTAACCATGCCAAACGCTTATCGATATCGTGATAACTCAGTAAAGTCGCTTTTTGTTGCTGGTGGTCGATAATTAACGCCCAATCATAGATGCCAATAGCCATATCAGGAAAATCTAGTTCATTGGCAGCGATTGTCGGCAACTTTTCAATCCGTCGTCCAAGATCGTATCCCCAGAGTCCTAATGCTCCTCCCTGAAAAGGTAAGTCAGGATCAAATTGCGGGGTGATATGACAGGCTTGAAGGGATTTTTTTAATA
The DNA here is from genome assembly GCF_002632615.1 of Xenorhabdus miraniensis. The sequence continues at coordinate 14,078 of NZ_NITZ01000028.1, read as the reverse complement.
AAAAGAAAGGATCTTCCTGAGAAAAGGACGTTTCGCCATCATGATTTATTTCTGTAGATTCTCCATGAGTAACAAATGTTGTCACTGGCTCGGCGACTAAAATATCAAATCGATTATGTGGATGTTCGGCGGCTCCTGAATGTAACAACATTGCCCAGGGAGATGCAGAAACAGGTGCAAAATAGTGGGTAGCGAGATCGGGAGAATAAGGTAATTGTCGTTTTTGTAGTGCAATTTTCATGATGGAATCAGTGTTGGCGGTTGGCAATTCACGATAAATAACATATTAACTCGCGGAGATTATCACAGAATCCTACTCCTGACTTGAGATAAAAAAGATTATAATCTTCGGTTGCCATTAATTGTTATGTCAGGTTTGAGGTTATAACTATGTTTTCAGGTATGCCAGCATTATCCCATGAAGAGCAGCAAGTTGCTGTAGAAAGGATCCATCAGCTCATTTCAGAAGGAATGGGAAGTGGGGAAGCTATTGCCATCGTTGCTCAGGAATTGCGCGAAAAACATCAGAATAATGAACAGATCCATGTTCTGTTTGAGGACGACGAAAAATAGTCGCAACGTGTTTTTAACAAAAATCACATAATTACTTTCTGCGACATGTTAATTTATCGCAACTTTTAATCCATATTATTTGGATGGTAATAGGAGGTAATATGAAGACAAGTCAGTTTATTCAGCGAATTGGGTTATTGAGTGCAGGGGTGTTGCTTTCTGTGTCATTTACGGCGACAGCCGTTGAGAATGAGCGCGTAGCCAAGTTTATTTCTTGTAAAAACTTAACCAAAGATCAAGTTGCAGCGCAGGTTAAGCAAGATTTTTTACAAAACCGCATTAATCGCTGGAATGAGGACAGAAAGCAACTCGGAACGTCAAAACCAATTGCATGGGTAAATGTCAACGATATTACTGGTGATGAAAACGCATTACAGGTTCCACTTATTGTCCGTGGTTCAAAAAAAGACAAAAGTTACAATGTCACAATTGATTGCCAAAAAGAAACTATCAATTATAGTGAAGTAAAGTAATTAAATAGTTTGTCATACTATCTTTGAATATGGACGGGATACCGGGAAAGTATCCCGTTTTGTTTGAACAGAGAGAGGGCCTTATGACGGAACAACGGAAATTCTATCCCGCTTATGATGCGTATCAAACAGGGTATTTAAATACCGGGGATGGGCACCAAATTTATTGGGAATTGTGTGGTAATCCGAAAGGTAAGCCTGCGGTATTTATTCATGGCGGCCCTGGAGGTGGTATTGCAAGCTATCATCGTCAGTTATTCGATCCTGAGCGTTATCATATTATGCTGTTTGATCAGCGTGGTTGTGGCCGTTCCAAACCTCATGCCAGTCTGGAGAATAATACAACGTGGCATTTGATTGATGATATTGAACGGTTGCGTAATTTGATGGGCGTTGAGAAGTGGTTGGTTTTTGGTGGTTCGTGGGGTTCAACGTTGTCTTTGGCCTATGCTGAAAAATATCCGGGTCATGTATCTGAATTGGTACTAAGAGGAATTTTTCTGCTTCGTCCCCAAGAATTGAGTTGGTATTATCAGGAAGGTGCTTCTCGTTTTTTCCCTGAAAAATGGGAACGTATGTTATCTATCTTATCTGAAGAAGAGCGTGGAGATGTGATCGCAGCTTATAACAAACGGCTGACGAGCGCTGATCTGCAAGTGCAGTTGGAAGCGGCGCGTTTATGGAGTCTTTGGGAAGGAGAAACTGTGACGTTGCTGCCTTCTGAGCATTCAGATTCATTTGCGGAAGATGAATTTGCTTTAGCATTTGCACGCATTGAAAATCATTACTTCATCAATAACGGCTTTATGGATGAAACTCAGCAGTTATTGGATCATATTGATACGATCAGGCATATTCCAGCCGTCATTATACATGGACGCTATGATATGGCATGTCAGATCCAGAGCGCATGGGATCTGGCAAAAGCGTGGCCAGAAGCGGAACTGTGTATTGTGGAAGGTGCAGGTCACTCTTTTGATGAGCCCGGCATTTTGCACCAATTAATCAAGGCAACTGATAGATTTGTCAGAAAATAGCCGAGATAACCACCCATTCAGTGGTGGTTACCTTTTTTGTCATCTCTTTAACGGCTTTTGGGTTCATAAGGCAAGCGCGACAGAAACCTTGATTGCTGGCGGTAGTGATGCAAACGCTGCTGGAAATATTCTCGCAGATGGGGTGGCTGTGATTGCTCGACAGTATCGGGAATGACAGGCATATTATAGCGCTCTTTAAAAGCAACACCGGATGCTGCTAAATCAACATTGACTTTATCCATCTCATCTTTAGATAATCTGGCTAAGTTATGCTCCATTATGGCCTCTCTGAAAATTTATCTCTTGGGAAGAAAATTAATCGACTCTTTTGGGTTTATCAAGTGGTTTAAAGGGCTTAAAAAAACATCAAATAAATATAAATAATATCAATTCTCATTTCTATTAAAGTTTTTATTTTAAGGTAAATAATTAAATTAAATAAAATTGATTCTTGTTTCATTATATTTAATGAGATTTATTTCTATTATTTATCGAGGATAAAATATTAATTATCAATAAGTTATATATTTTTATTTTATTTTTGTTTTATGTGTTTTTAATTGGCATAATACGCCCAGTTTAATAAATTATTAGGAGGATTGGCTGATGTTAAAACAAGAAATGATCAAGAAATTAAATGAGCAGTTAAATCTGGAATTTTACTCTGCGAATTTATATCTGCAAATGAGTGCATGGTGCAGTGACAAAGGATATGAAGGTGCAGCAGCATTTCTGAAAGCGCATTCACAAGAAGAAATGCAGCATATGCAGCGTTTATTTGATTATTTGGGTGATACTGGTTCAATGCCTGTGCTGGGTGCTATTCAGGCTCCTCCGGTTGAGTTTAATTCTATCTCTGATGTCTTCAATCAGACTTATGAGCATGAAAAATTAATTACAGAAGAAATCAACAAACTTGCTCATGTTGCGATGATGACACAGGATTATTCTACTTTTAACTTCTTACAGTGGTATGTTGCTGAACAGCATGAAGAAGAAAAATTGTTCAAATCCATTCTGGATAAACTGGATATGGTGGGTGAAAGTGGCAAGTCACTGTTCTTGCTGGATAAAGACCTGAAAGGTTTGTCTATGGCACCAAACCACGCTTAAGAGAGCACTAAAGAAATTTGCCTGAACCGCTTTTTTCACCGTAGTTCCCGCTTTTTCGTTTATTTTTGAGGCAGGAATTACGGTTCTTTTCGTTTTTACCCTCATTTTTGCGTAGTGCTTCACAGGTCAGGACATTACCCTTCGAATATCGCAGATTAAACCGATCTTTTGATATAGAATTCCCGTCTTAGTATGAAAAATTCACCTGTATATTAAAGGGTTATCTATATGTCTACTTTTAGTATCCGTTCATCTTGGGCTAAGTTATCTGCTCTTGTTGTTCTTTTTGTCGGCATGTCTTGCCAACAAGCTTTAGCTCATGCGCATTTGAAAGATCAGATCCCAGCAGAAAACACGACAGTTGAAGCTGCTCCGCAAACCATTACTTTGAGTTTTTCAGAGCGTATTGAACTTGGATTCAGTAAAGTAAAATTGACTGGCCCGGAAAAAACAGCGATCAAAACCGGTAAGTTGGAACTTGATCCAGAAACTAAAACCAAACTTATCCTGCCAGTTGAAGGTAAACTCGCTGCGGGAGAATATAGTGTCGACTGGAGTGTACTTTCCGTCGATGGTCATAAAACAAAAGGCGCTTATAGCTTTACCGTAAGATAATGATCTCTCTAGAGGCACTATACGTATTCTGCCGTTTTTCTCATTTTGTCGTCGTCATGTTGATGTTTGGTTTGAGTTTATTCACAGTGATGCTGACTTCTGGTCATTTTTCGAGGCTGATGGGAGAACGGTTAAGGGTTGGAATTCTAATCAGCACGGTGCTGGCTTTAATAACCTCCTTAGTCTGGTTTGTTACTCAGGCAGGGTTAATGGGGGATGGCTGGCAAGATATCTATGTCCCGGGTATTTGGCTGGCTGTATTAGGAACCTCTTTTGGGCAAGTGTGGCAATGGCAGTTATTGGTTGCAATATTTGCTGTTGGTGGGTTATTCCTTTCCAATACCAAGGTCAGAAACCTTCTATTGCTCAGTTGTGCGGTTATCTTATTATCCAGTCACGCTTTCATTGGTCACGCCGCTATGTATGAAGGAAACATAGGGTTATTACTGCAAGCCAATCAGGTTGTTCATTTGCTGAGTGCGGGTTATTGGTTTGGGGGATTATGGCCATTCTTGCTGTGCCTGCAATTTTTGCGTTTGAAGAAAGCACCGGAAGCAAATTTATATCGTGATAGTACATACGTAGTTAATAATACACACGGAATTAATAGTGCATACGGAATTAATGGCACACATGCAGGGGATATAGACAGTAGTAAAAATATTGCTGCTGGTTTATATGCAGAAAGTATGACGGCAATGAGAAAGTTTTCTCTCTATGGGCACTTTGCCGTTTTTCTGGTGATTGTAACGGGAATTGTGAGTAGTGTGATTTTAATTCCGGGTTGGCCGGTTTTTAATCGCGCTATTTCTGAATACCAATCCATGTTATGGCTGAAAATTGTGTTGGTCACTGGCATGGTATTTTTGGCGTTGATCAACCGTTATATTTTAGTTCCTAAATTGAAGCAGAAAGGTTGTTATCAACTGTTGATCATCAATATCTGGTTGGAGATTATTCTGGGAACATCTGCATTATTATGTGTGGCAATTTTTGCAACGCAGCCTCCGGCATGATTCTCTAGTGATTGGTAAAATTTCAGGTACATTAACAGAAAAATTAACGATAAAATCAGATCATGTATCTATAGCCTATTGGATTTCAAGATGCAGCGCGACGGCAAGGGAATGAATCCCCAAGAGCATAGCTCACTATGTGACTGGGGTTATTGAACGCAGCCAACAAAGCGGCAACTTGAAAGACGACGGGTATTCAGGGGAATGATAATGAAACGAATATATTGGGCTTTGCCTTTTTTGCTTCTCTCTTTTCAGGGAGTAAGTTCGCCAATACAAACCATTAGCAAGCTACAATTTGGTAAGCAATGGGCATTTACCCGCGAAGAGGTGATGCTTGATTGTCGCTCAGATGGGGCGCTATTTGTGATAAATCCTAGTACACTAATGCAGTATCCGTTGAATGACTTGGCAACAAAATTGATGAAATCTAATAAAGTTATTGCAACATCATTAGATACAATCCTCTTAGATAATCCAGAAAAACCCAATCAAAAAATGAGCGTAGAGCCGTTCCAGAAAGCGGCATCGGCTTTATGTGATCATTCAAATGATAAAAAATAAAAACTGGTTAATATTTCTAATGTTAATGGTGCCTAGAATACCTAATAAGGGGTAAAACTTGGTAAATCATGCCATGTCAACTACGCTTTAGGTGGTAAGTTGTTCTACGTCTCAATGGCAACTTTTGCGCAAGGCTCTTTGACAGAGCCATTTTCCCTAGGCCGAGTATAGGAGTGAACTCGGCCTTTTTTTGTCTATTATAAGGTGAGAGTGTTTTGACTCTCTTTTCAAGAAATTACCTCATTTTGTTATATATATAATAAGTAGGTGAGAAGAAAACAATCGTTCGGGATCTTGGTTTGGTGTTTTATAATAACAATATGAACAAGAACACGGTTCTGGCTGCAAATTGGAGTGATTTTTAATATAAGCTGTGATATCTACCTGAGTTTTATCAGCAAATACTGGTAAAAAGAATTAAAGAAAATTTAAATTCAGAAAGACAGTTTATATTTTGGGGAAATTGATATTTTGATGGCACATTTTTCTCAGAAATAGTCGGCTGAACTAGGATAAAAATTTTCATGTAAAATTTTTGTTTTTATTTTGTTAAAATTTTATCTGTTTTATAGGGTCTTATGAATAAGAATGAATTTTATAAAGAGCTAACAGACAGCTTGATGGCGCTGCTGTCAGGTGAATATGACTTTATAGCTTCTCTTGCTAACACAAGCGCATTGTTATATGAACGTTTGGATAATGTTAATTGGGTTGGCTTTTATTTAGTGGATGATGATACCCTAGTATTAGGGCCATTTCAGGGTAAGAACGCTTGTGTTCGCATCCCTGTAGGAAAAGGTGTATGCGGAACGGCTGTTGCGAATAAATGTACACAGCGTATTTCTGACGTGCACGATTTCCCCGGTCATATAGCCTGTGATGCCGCTAGTAATGCCGAAATTGTTCTTCCTTTGGAAATCAATGGACAAGTTATTGGGGTTTTGGATATCGATAGCACGGTTTTTGATCGGTTTGACGAGAATGATGAAAATGGCTTGGAAGTGCTGGTGATCAGGCTTTGTGAGCACTTGGGACAATGTGTTGTGTCAAAATATCTACAACAGAATGTAACTTAACATACGTATGACGTGGCATTTATCAGTAACGCTATTATAATGTCGCCTGTTCATGCCTGCGCTGGTTGGCAAAACCGTTGTAATCAGGAAATTTCATGGAAAATCAACCTAAGTTGAACAGTAGTAAAGAAGTTATTGCTTTCTTGGCTGAGCGTTTCCCGCTCTGTTTCGTAGCAGAAGGTGAAGCACGTCCTTTGAAGATCGGGATCTTTCAGGATATCGTTGAGCGTATTCAGAGTGAAGAGTGTTTAAGTAAAACACAGCTCCGTTCTGCTTTGCGTTTGTATACTTCCAGTTGGCGCTATCTTTATGGCGTTAAAGAGGGAGCCCAGCGTGTTGACCTTGATGGGAATATATGTGGCGAGTTGGAAGCCGAACATATTGAACATGCTCGTCAGCAATTGGCAGAAGCAAAAGCGCGTGTACAGGCTCAACGAGCTGAACAGCGTGCCAAGAAACGTGAAACTGAAAACGTATCTGAAAAGAAAAGTGAACGCCCTGTAAGTAAAAAGGCGGCTCCTCGTCGTCAAAAAACATCAGGTGATGGTGAAAAACGTCCATCTCGTTCGCAAAACCGTCTGCAACAATCGCGTAAACCTGCAGATAAAACCACAAAGAAAACTGTACAATCTGAGTTAACATCAGTCACAGACGTATCTTCTTTGAAAGTCGGTCAGACAATCAAAGTAAACGTAGGAAAAAGCTTAATAGATGCTTCTGTGCTTGAAATCGCAAAAGATGGTGTAAGAGTGCAGTTACCTACTGGTTTGGCAATGATTGTACGCGCAGAACACTTAAAGTTCTGATACGGAGGCCAACTTGGGCATGAACAAACTCATTACTTTGGCTTTCGTTTTAGGTCTATCATTTTCTAGTACAGGATATTCAGATACCACTAATGGCAATATCGCCAGTGGTGGTAATAGTGGCAGTACCATTAATAATCACAATGCCGCTGTTATCAGTCTGAGTCAGTTGCCAGATTTAAAACCGGAGCCACAACATTCTACTGTAAGTAAGCGAATTGTTTCACGCTTGCTTCGTTCTCATTATCGCCAATTTTATTTAGATGCTGATTTTTCAGGGAAAATATTTGATCGTTACCTGAACCAGCTAGATTATGGGCACAATGTGTTTCTGGCATCGGATATTGCACAGTTTGCGGCTCAAAAGGGCATGTTAGGAAAAGATCTTGAAAATGGCGATCTGAAGCTGCCTTACGCTCTGTTTAATTTAATGCAAAAACGTCGTTTTGAACGTTATCAATATGTGCTCTCTCGTTTGGAGCAGCCCGTTGACTTAGAAGGGCATGATACGATTGATACAAAACGTACCAAAGCGCCTTGGCCAACGAGTGTTGAGGAACTGAATAAGCTTTGGGATGCCAAGATTAAATTTGATTGGATAAATCTCAAATTATCAGGCAAAAATGATAAAGAAATCAAAGAGACACTGATTAAACGTTATCGGATGTTGATGAAGCGCCTCACACAGACTAAAAGTGAGGATGTTTTTCAAAGTATCATGATGTCTTTTACCCGTGAAATAGACCCTCACACCAGCTATCTCTCACCTCAAGATACAGAGCAATTTAACTCAGAGATGAGCCTTTCTCTTGAAGGTATTGGTGCTGTTTTACAATATGAGGATGAATATATCTCTATCCGCTCATTACTTGCAGGTGGCCCGGCGGCTAAAAGTAATTTACTGAAAGTTGGGGATAAAATCATTGGTGTTGGGCAAGTTGGCAAGCCTATTGTGGATGTTGTCGGGTGGCGTTTAGAAGACGTTGTTGCCCTGATCAAAGGGCCGAAAGGCAGTAAAGTCCGTCTTGAAGTTATTCCAAGTACGAAAGGGGCAAAAAATCATATTGTCACCTTAACTCGTGAAAATATCCGCCTTGAAGATAATGCAGTCAAGATGTCGGTGAAGACTGTCGGCAAGGAAAAAGTGGGGGTTCTTGATATACCGAGCTTCTATGTTGGCTTGACTAACGATGTCAAAGTTCAGTTGCAAAAACTGACTAAGCAAGGCGTTTCCGCGATTGTAATTGATTTGCGTAGCAATGGTGGTGGGGCATTAACGGAAGCCGTTTCTCTGTCTGGTTTGTTTATTACTACTGGTCCCATTGTTCAGATTCGAGACAATATTGGTAAAGTTAAAGAAGAATCGGATACGGATGAAGCAATATATTACAAAGGCCCTCTGGTTGTTTTAGTTGATAATAGAAGCGCTTCGGCGTCTGAAATTTTTGCTGCGGCTATGCAGGATTATGGGCGTGGATTAATTCTGGGCGAACCTACTTTTGGTAAAGGTACAGTTCAGATGCACCGTCTTCTGCACCGGATTTATGATCAAATGTTAGAGCCTGATTGGCCGAAAATCGGCTCTGTGCAATATACCATTCAGAAGTTTTACCGAGTCAATGGCGGCAGCACCCAGTTGAAAGGTGTAACGCCTGATATAGTTATGCTCACAGGTGAAGATCCTAATGAAATAGGTGAAAGCCAGGAAGATAATGCGCTACCTTGGGACAGTATCCAACCTGCGGATTATACTTCTTCGAAAGTGATTTCGGAGTTGGCGACGCTATTGACTAAATTGCATAACAATCGTGTTGCTAGTGACCCTGAGTTTAAATATATCAAAGAGGATATTGCTTATTATAAGGCCATGAAGGAGCGCAATGGTGTTTATTCTCTAAACTATATCCAAAGAGAGAAAGAGAATAAGCAATATGAAGCAACTAAGTTGAATCGTCTGAATGAACGTTTTAAACGTGAAGGGAAAAAACAGCTCAAGTCACTTGATGATTTACCAAAAGATTATAAAGGGCCTGATCCATACTTAGATGAATCGGTAAAAATTGCGTTAGATTTAGCGCATCAGCCTGCTGAAATGGCTATAACGAAATAGTTATAGAATTCGTTATTGATGTAAGGCCGGCTATCAAGTCGGCCTTTTTTATCATATTGTAAAGTTATGTTGATTCTATCGCTTAACATCTTAAAAAACTTGAATAATATGGGCTCAGCCCCCATCTTATGGCCTAACTTTTAGTTGAACTGTTCGATAATTAAAGGAAGCAAATTTATATGATGAGAATAGCCTTGTTTCTTCTCACTAACCTTGCTGTCATGGTAGTGTTTGGAATAATACTTTCACTTACAGGAGTACAGCGGAGTAGTGTTGCTGGCCTCATGATTATGGCTGGTTTGTTTGGTTTTGGTGGTGCTTTCATTTCTTTATTAATGTCAAAATGGATGGCTCTGCGTTCTGTTGGTGGTCAGGTTATTGAAAAACCTTCCAACGAAACTGAAGCCTGGTTGATGGAAACTGTACGTCGTCAATCGGATCAGGTTGGAATTACCATGCCACAAGTCGCTATCTATGATGCTCTTGATATTAACGCATTTGCGACAGGGGCACGCCGTAATGCTTCTCTGGTTGCTGTTAGTACTGGGCTGCTGAACAATATGAGCCGTGATGAAGCAGAAGCTGTCATTGCGCATGAAATCAGCCATATCGCAAATGGTGATATGATAACGATGACGTTGTTACAGGGTATTGTAAATACATTTGTTATTTTCATCTCACGCATCATTGCACAGGCTGCTGCAAGTTTCCTTTCAAGCAGTGATGATGAAGGCGAAGAAAGTAACAGTAATGGCAACCCAATTGTTTATATGGTTATTTCCATGGTGTTGGAGATCGTATTTGGTATTTTGGCAAGTATTATTACCATGTGGTTCTCCCGTTACCGTGAATTTCATGCGGATGCAGGATCAGCAAAATTGGTTGGTCGTGAAAAGATGATTGCTGCGTTGCAACGTCTTAAAACCAGCTACGAACCTCAAGAAGAAGGTCGCATGATGGCATTCTGTATTAATGGCAAATCTAAGAGTTTCAGTGAACTATTCTTATCGCATCCACCTTTGGATAAGCGCATTGAAGCTCTGCGTAGTGGCGAGTATATAAAATAATGCCATAGGCTTCTGGTAAGAAGCTTGAGTAAGCACTTAAATTATTTCTGATAGAAGGCCGGGCGTCATGGTGACTCCCGGCTTTTTTGATCGTGTTTTTGAACATATTGCAAAATTTATTTGATTCTCAGGGAGAGGGGATCTTCATTATGAATGTATTTGAGAGAAAGGAAGTAGGGCAGGAATCTTATAAAAATGCCTCCTTTGAACTCACAGTCAAAGGAGGCCAGTGTTATTTAAGTGGTTTAAGATTTGCTTAATACCACGTTTTCATCTTGTTCAAATATTTTTTTATCAGTCTGTCCCATTAATTGGCTGGTAATTGTACCTGCGGCCATTGCACCATTAACATTTAACGCTGTACGGCCCATATCAATAAGAGGTTCGACAGAAATCAACAGTGCTACCAAGGTAACAGGCAAGCCCATGGCAGGTAAAACAATGAGCGCTGCAAATGTTGCCCCACCACCAACGCCAGCAACACCAGCAGAACTGATAGTCACAATACCAACAAGAGTTGCAATCCACAAAGGATCAAACGGATCAATCCCTACGGTTGGAGCAACCATGACAGCAAGCATGGCTGGGTAAATACCCGCACAACCATTTTGGCCGATGGTGGCACCAAAAGACGCGGAAAAACTGGCAATAGACTCAGGCACACCGAGGCGGCGAGTTTGTGTTTCAACATTCATAGGGATACTCGCCGCGCTTGAACGGCTGGTAAATGCAAATGTCAGTACAGGCCCTGCTTTTTTAAAGAATTTCAGAGGATTAATACCAATAAGTGCCAGAAGTCCGCCATGAACGACAAACATCAAACCAAGGGCAATATAGGAAGCAACAACAAAATTACCTAATTGTGTAATATCTTGGATATTGGAGCTGGCTACAACTTTAGTCATCAAAGCCATTACACCATATGGAGTTAGGCGCATAACTAATCTAACCAGTTTCATTGCCCATGACTGCATTGTATCAATGGCAACGAGAGCTCGTTCACCGCGTTCACGATCATCTTTGAGCATTTGTAATGCAGCGATGCCTAAAAATGTTGCAAAAATCACAACACTGATAATAGAAGTAGGATTTGCTCCAGTTAGATCAGCAAAGGGATTTTTAGGAATAAAAGAGAGAATGATCTGAGGTACACTCATATCAGTAACTTTACCGATATAGTTGGTTTCAATGGCTGATAAACGAGCTGTTTCTTGAGTGCCTTGAATTAGGCCGGCTGCACTTAGTCCAAATAAATTGGCAATTACGATGCCGACTAAGGCGGAAATTGCGGTAGTGAACAACAACGTACCAATAGTCAGGAAACTGATTTTCCCTAAAGAAGATGCTTTGTGCAAACGTGCAACAGCGCTCAGGATGGAAGCGAAAACCAATGGCATAATAACCATTTGTAATAACTGCACATAGCCATTACCAACGATATTGAACCATTTAATTGATTCCTTCACTGTAGGATTGTTTGTGCCATAAATGATGTTCAATGCCAGCCCAAAAAAGACACCTACTGCTAAAGCCACAAGAACCTTTTTGGACAAGCTCCAGTTATTTGAGCCCGCTTTTGCTAATAAAATAAGTAGCGCTACAAAAACGAGCATGTTGATGATGAGCGGTAAATTCATCCCTAGTCTCCAAAACTTTTATACCCTTTATTTGCAAATTGTTGTGTTGCAACCTGCAAACTATTGGGTATAACGATATTTATATGATTTTTATGTATGCCATGTAACCGTGTTATGTGGTAATAGATAACTTTTTATTTTTCAGTCGCTTTTGCTGCCTGAAATTTGTCGGGTACATACCATGAAGTGTATAGGAGAATGGTATCAGCATAAGAACCGTGTTTCTTATAATTAAATGGAATTTAATATAATTATTTTTCACTAACTAGCTTAATTGGTTATATATCCTAATCTATTGCTGTTTTACTTCCTTCGGTTTCGACAGGTAGAAGATATATTTTATTGAGTTATAAGTGCTGTTCAAAAAAGAATAAGAATGGATATAAAAGAAATTTTTATGTTTTAGGGCACCCCACTTTTTCAAATGAGGTGCTGATTTAGTGAAAATACAATCAATTGGCTACTTATAGAGATTCTGTAATTTATCAATTTGCAACTTATCTAGCTGTAATTTATCCAATTGAAATTTGTCTAAATAGCTAGCGAACGAAGATTCAATATGTTGCGGAAGAATAATGGCAATTACTACCAGCAACACAGCGATGAAGCGTTCAGTTTTCTTGCGTTGCTTATCCTTACCTCTAACAATAGGAATACAAAAACGTATTCTTAATGGCCATAAAAGTGGAATACCGGCAGGAGTCAGCATATCAGCAATCAAATGGCTGATATAACCTACAACCATGGCATGGACAAAATCAGTTGGAATAGGCCAGTCAGGGGGTATTTCCGTCTGAAATAAAGTAATACCTGCAATGAGAGCGACTAAACTGTGTGTAAACCCACGATGCCCGCACAGGCGCGCGATTGGAATGGATATAAAACGGAATAATCTACCTAAAGTTGAACTTGGGTGATCAATATCAGGTAGTAATGAAGCCAGAAGTACGCCAGGAAGCATATGTAGCCAATCTCCCTGTGCTATTTCTGGTGTAATTTCTAGCTGGTGAGCCAATACAAGGCTGGCAACGGAAAAAAGAAGGTGCCCTTCTGCTGTCATAACGATTTATACTAATTATTTATGCTGATTGCTGTGTATACGTACAGTTGGCAGTATAGAGGGTTTTGCATAAGGATGATAGGGGGTAAATAAGAAAAATCTTTATTTATCTGGGGCATCTTAGTGGATAAAAAGTGTTTGATATTTGCGCTGCCAGATGTAAGAAAGGTGAGTATTGGGCAGTAGCAGCGCAGCAGCTATTTAGCTATTAAGTCATATTTTCTATTGTTAACTGTTCTAGTGAATTCAATTTAATATCTGCCAATGACCATCGGTGATCATCGAAATGATGAGTAGCAGGAACAACAATAGAACGCATTCTTGCGGCTTTGGTTGCTATCATACCGTTAAATGAATCTTCTAATGTGACGCAATGAATTGGTTCAACGCCAAGTTGGCTGGCAGCCTGCAAATAAACCTCCGGGTGTGGTTTGCTATGAGGTAAGTTAGCCGCAGAAACAACAACATCAAAATAATGTCGCAAGTTGAACAATTCGAGTACTTGCTCAAGCATTTCATGGGGAGATGCCGAAGCCAGACCAATTTTCAATCCACGCTCGCGGCAGAGGTTTAAAGCATGTTCTACTCCGGGTAGGAGAGGGCGGTTTTCTTTAACTGATTGTACGACGTAGTTGATAATACGTTGTTCCACTTCCCTTTTGGAGGGGCCTTGCCAAGGGGATGCCTGATACCATAATTCAACAACTTTATCGATTCGTAATCCCAATGTATCAGGCAGTTTTTCGGCTAATGTCAAATCCAGCCCCAATGCACTGAATACACTTTTTTCTCCCCGTTCCCAATAAGGCTCGGAATCAATGAGTAAGCCATCCATATCAAAAATACGTTTATCTAGTCAGTGCTAATCATTAACAATCACATATAGTCACGAATTTAAAGTTAATTTAATGAATTTTAAATTAATTTTTTT
>NZ_NITZ01000027.1:23701-39413 GCF_002632615.1 Xenorhabdus miraniensis | reverse complement strand
CGGTGGTGCCGGTGTCACTCGTGGCTACCTCAACCGCCCTGAACTCACTGCGGAACGCTTTATTGCTGACCCGTTCTCCGGCACACCTGACGCCCGGTTATACAAAACCGGCGACCTCGGCCGCTGGTTGCCGGATGGCAGTCTTGAATATCTGGGCCGAAACGACTTTCAGGTCAAGCTGCGTGGCTTCCGTATTGAGCTGGGGGAAATTGAAGCGCGCCTGATTCAATGTTCAGGGGTACAGGAAGCCGTGGTTATCGCCCGTGAAGAGACCAGCGGTGATACCCGTCTGGTGGCTTATCTCCGGCCACAGTCCGGTGCTGAGCTGGTGCCGGCTGAGTTGCGTCAGGCCCTTTCGCAACATCTGGCCGAGTATATGCTGCCCGGCGCTTTTGTCATGATTGACACGTTCCCGCTGACCCCTAACGGCAAACTTGACCGCAAGGCACTGCCTGCTCCTGACCAGCAGGCCATTGTGTCACGTGGCTATGAACCGCCGCAGGGTGAGGTTGAAACAAGATTGGCACAGATTTGGCAAAATTTGCTGGGGCTGGAGCGTGTCGGCCGTCATGACCATTTCTTTGAACTCGGCGGTCACTCGCTGATGGTGGTCAGCCTGATTGAACAACTGCGCAATGCCGGCTGGCGGCTTGATGTGCGCAGTGTCTTTTCCGCTCCTGTACTGACTGATATGGCTCAGGCTATTCAGGCCAATCAGGGGGAAGCTGCCTTTAGTGTGCCGCCTAACGGTATTCCGGAAGGTTGCACGGCGATTACGCCGGAGATGCTGTCACTGGTGACACTGTCTCAGTCAGAAATCGATACGGTTGTTAACACGGTGGCTGGCGGCGCTGCCAATGTACAGGATATTTATCCGCTTGCACCGCTACAGGAAGGCATTCTGTTCCATCATCGGTTACAGCAACAAGGCGATACTTATCTGTTAAATAACCTGATTGCTTTTGATACTCGTGAGCATCTCGACGCCTTCCTTGGGGCGCTGCAACAGGTGATAGACCGCCATGACATCCTGCGTACCGCTGTTTGCTGGCAGGGCTTAACGCAGCCGGTGCAGGTGGTCTGGCGTCAGGCACCGCTGTCAGTAGCGACTTTTGTGCCAGCCTCCGCAGATAATACCTTCGCAAACAATGTACGGGCTCAATTGCAGGCGCACACCGATCCACGTCAGTGCCATCTTGATTTGAGTCAGGCACCGTTGCTTGCCACCAACATTGTTCACGATCCAGCCAACAATGAATGGTTGTTAGCCCTGAACTTTCATCATCTAATTGGCGATCATATGACTCTGGAGCTTATCGTCGCTGAGATCCGTTTACTGTTGCAGGGGCAACCAGAAACTCTGCCTGCTGCAATACCTTACCGCAATTTTATCGCTCAAACCCTGAGCGTACCAGACTCGGTACATGAGGACTACTTCCGCGGCCGGCTCGCTGATGTCGATGCGCCAACCACCCCCTTTGGCCTACTTGATGTACAGGGAGACGGTAAGGATATTACCGAAGCTCATTTATTGCTGGATACTGATCTGGCACAAGCAATACGCATTCAAGCTCGTCGTCTGGGTGTCAGCCCGGGTGTGCTGTTCCATGTTGCCTGGGCACAGGTACTGGCACAAACCAGTGGTCATGACGATGTGGTCTTCGGCACTGTGTTACTTGGCCGTCTGCAAGGTTTTACCGGTGCCGATCAGGTGATGGGGATGTTTATCAACACCCTGCCAGTGCGGATCACTCTCGCTAATCGCAGTGTGCTGGAGGTAGTACGAGCGACCTATCGCGATCTGACATCATTGCTGGAACATGAACAGGCACCTTTAACACTGGCGCAACGCTGTAGTGGCGTAAACCCGCCACTGCCACTGTTCAGCGCCCTGTTTAACTACCGCCATAGCCGGTCAGACACGGCAAACCAGATTTGGGACGGCATGCGTATATTGAGCGCAGAAGAACGTACCAACTATCCACTGGATCTCTCTGTGGATGATCTGGGGGAAGATTTTAATTTGATAGTCCAAAGTGTTGCAGAGGTTGATCCTGTCCGAGTAGTCAATTATCTGGCTACTGCCATCAGTGGGCTGATTGAAGCACTGAAAACTGAGCCACAGCAGCCTATTTTGAGCCTGCCAATTTTGCCTGCCGCAGAACGTCAGCAGCTATTGGTAGATTTCAATGCGACACAAACCGACTTCCCACAACAGACGCTTATTCAAGAACTGTTCGAACAACAGGTTAAGCGTACCCCTGACACCACTGCCGTAGTGTTTGAAGATCTTTCACTTAGCTATGCCGAGCTAAACCAGCGCGCCAACCAGCTGGCCCATGCCCTGATTGAATTTGGTGTGTGTTCTGATGATCGGGTGGCAATTTGTGTCGAGCGTAGTCTGGATATGATGATTGGCATACTGGGTATATTAAAAGCCGGTGCTGGTTATGTCCCGCTGGATCCCGAATATCCAAATGAACGACTGGCGCATGTTTTGTCTGACAGTACGCCCAAGTTACTGCTCACTCAGCAGCATTTACAAGCGAATTTGCCGATAGCCGACATTCCCGTATGGTTATTGGACAATACCAAACATCTGAACTCAGTTGCCCAGCAATCTGTTGCCAATCCTGATCCGATAAAGTTGGGGTTACAAACACATCATCTGGCCTATGTGATTTATACCTCTGGTTCCACTGGATTGCCTAAAGGCGTAATGATTGAACACCACAACGTGGTGAACTTTATCCATACCCAATGTCAGATCAGTAAACTCAAATCCACTGATCGGGTCCTGCAATTCGCCACGATTGCCTTTGATACAGCCGTGGCTGAAATTTTCCCGACACTGTCTGTCGGTGCCACTTTAATCCTGCGTCCGGCGCATATTCGCATACCGGATACCACTTTTAGCCATTTCTTGCAGGAACAGGCCATCAGCGTAGCAGATCTGCCAACCGCTTTCTGGCACCAATGGGTACAGGAGATGAAAGCCGGACGTTGTGATTTTAGCTCTTCTCTGCGCTCAATCACGGTCGGCGGTGAAAAAGCTGAATCCCGTCATCTTATCGACTGGCAATCTATGCCTGAAACCCAGCACTGCCGCTGGATCGACACTTACGGCCCAACCGAAACTACCGTCATTACCACCGCAATGGCACTTGACAGTGGTGAGATACTGGATACAACCGAAACGCTGTCGATTGGTTGCCCGATTGCCAATACCCACATTTATATTCTCAATACACAAGGGCAACCTGTGCCACTTGGCGTCACCGGAGAAATCTATATTGCCGGTGCGGGGGTGGCTCGTGGCTACCTGAATCGTCCTGATTTGACCGACGAGCGGTTTATCGCCGATCCATTCAGCGTGCAACCGAATGCCAGAATGTATAAAACTGGCGATCTGGGATGCTGGCAGCCAAATGGCACGATTGTCTATCTCGGCCGTAATGACTTTCAAGTCAAGATACGCGGGTTCCGTATTGAACTGGGGGAAATTGAAGCGCAATTAAGCAATTGCTCAGGTGTCAAAGATGCTGTCGTTATCGCACGTGAAGAAAATAATGGTGAGAAGCGTCTGGTCGCGTACCTTGTGCCACAGTCTGATGCCACGCTGGATACTGCCACCCTGCGGGAACAACTGAGTACCCGTCTGGCAGATTATATGCTGCCAAGTGCCTTCGTGATGCTGGAAGCCTTCCCGCTTACACTCAATGGCAAACTCAATCGTAAGGCGCTGCCTGCTCCTGACCAATCAGCGGTAGTCACCCGTGACTATGAGTCCCCCGCCGGCGAACTGGAAACAATATTAGCTCAAATCTGGCAAAATCTGCTGGGGCTGGAGCGTGTCGGACGTTACGACAACTTCTTTGAGCTGGGAGGTCATTCACTGCTGGTCGTCAGCCTGATTGAACAATTGCGCCAACGTAATCTTACACTTGATGTCAGAGCTGTCTTCACTTCACCGACGCTGGAAGCGATGGCCACTCGCATGACAACAGAAGCGACTGGCAAAACAGCGCTGAACGTGCCACCCAATCTCATCAGCTCCGATTGTGACGCCATTACGCCAGATATGTTGCCGCTGGTAACATTATCTCAGGCGGAAATTGACACGATTGTCAAAACTGTGGCTGGCGGCACCGCCAATGTGCAGGATATCTATCCGCTTGCACCGCTACAGGAAGGCATTCTGTTCCATCACCAATTACAGGAGCAAGGCGATGTCTATCTGTTAAACAGTCTGATTGCTTTTGATACTCGTGAACGCCTCGACGCTTTCCTTGGTGCCCTGCAACAAGTGATTGACCGCCACGATATCTTGCGCACAGCCGTCTGTTGGCAGGAACTGACGCAACCTGTACAGGTTGTTTGGCGTCAGGCACCATTGTCGGTCAGCACTTTTGTTCCGACTGCTTCAGGCAATTTATCAGCAGACAATTCATCAGCAGACAACGTGTTAGCAGACAACGTATTGGCTCAGTTACAGGCGCACACTGATCCGCGTCAGCGTCAGCTCAACCTGAATCAGGCTCCCTTGCTTACTGCCGATATTGCTCTCGATCCGGTCAGCAATGAGTGGTTACTTGCCTTAAGTATCCATCATTTAATAGGCGACCATATAACGATGGATCTTATCGCTGACGAAATCCAATTACTGTTAAAAGGGCAAGCGGAAACCCTGTCAGTCCCATTACCTTACCGCAACTTTATTGCCCAAACGTTAAACGTGCCAAGCTCGGCACATGAGACATATTTCCGCTCCCGTCTTGCTGATATCGATACACCAACGGCGCCATTCGGCCTGCTCAATGTACAGGGCGATGGTGAAGGCATAATCGAAGCGCATCTTCCGCTGGAGTCAGCACTGGCACAGGAAATCCGCAATCAGGCCCGCCGTCTGAGTATCAGCCCGGGTGTATTATTCCATGTTGCCTGGGCACAGGTACTGGCACAAACTAGCGGCCTCAAGGATGTCGTCTTCGGCACCGTACTGCTTGGTCGTTTGCAAGGCTCTGCCGGAGCTGATCGGGTGATGGGGATGTTTATCAATACCCTGCCAGTACGGATATCTCTTGCCGGTCGCAGCGTATTGGAAGTGGTACAAGACACCTACCATGATTTGACGGCACTACTTGAGCATGAACAGGCCCCTTTAGCTCTGGCCCAACGTTGCAGCAGTGTGACGCCACCAATGCCATTGTTCAGCGCCTTACTCAATTACCGCCACAGCCAGCCAGACACAGATGGTGCAGTCTGGGATGGTATGCGCTTGTTGTCTGCTGAGGAGCGCACTAACTATCCATTGACCCTCTCGGTGGATGATTTTGGGGAAGATTTCAGCATAATAGTCAAAGCTGTCGCTACAATTAATCCCGCCCGGATAGCGGATTATCTGGCCGCAACTATCAGCGGCTTGGTTGAAGCTCTGACGAACGAACCCCAGCGGCCTGTTTTGGACCTATCAATCCTGCCTGTCGCTGAACGCCAGCAGTTACTGGTAGAGTTCAATACCACCGAGACTGATTTCCCACAAGAAACGCTGATCCATGAGCTGTTTGAGCAACAAGCAGAACGCACGCCTGACGCCACTGCCGTGGTATTCGAAGATCTGTCTTTCAGCTATCGTGAACTGAACCGTCGGGCCAATCGTCTGGCTCATCATCTACTCGCCATAGGGGTACGTCCGGATGATCGGGTAGCTATCTGTGTTGAACGTAGTCTGGAGATGATGGTGGGGCTGCTGGCTATCCTCAAAGCTGGTGGAGCCTATGTGCCACTGGACCCAACCTACCCGGCCGAACGTTTGGCTTACATGCTCGACGATGCTGCACCAGTAGCCTTGCTTACCCAGTCTGCATTAGTTGAAATGCTGGATAGCAACCTCCCCAGCATATTACTCGATACTCAGTTACCCTCTATTTTTGATGAGGGATCTGAAAGCAATCTCGATGCGCAAATGCTGGGACTGACCCCACACCATCTGGCGTACGTGATTTACACCTCCGGTTCTACGGGGCAGCCCAAAGGGGTGATGGTGGCGCACAAGAATGTCATCAATCTCTATACCGGATTGAATGCAGCGCTCACCCTTAAACAACCATGTCGCATAGCCATGAATGCCAGCATTGTGTTCGACGCCTCGGTGAAAATCTGGCTCCAATTGCTTTCTGGCCATACATTGGTCATTGTCCCTGAAGAGATCCGTGCCGATGGTCAACAACTTTGGCGCTATTTTGCACACCAAGCTGTGGACATGTTTGACTGCACACCCGTTCAGTTGCAATGGCTACTGGAGGCAGGTTTGGGAACAATCTCTGGTTATCAACCCAAGTTGGCACTGATTGGCGGTGATGCTATCTCTCCGTTAGTGTGGTCGAAATTGCAACATATAAAAACCACCCGTTTCATCAACGTCTATGGACCAACAGAATGTACGGTAGATGCCAGTATTTGTCCGATCGATATATCACTGGCACAGCCTAGCATCGGTCGACCCATCGCCAACACTAAGATCTACATTCTAAATGCACAGGGGCAACCTGTGCCTCTTGGCGTTATTGGTGAAATCTATATCGGCGGCGTCGGTGTTGCCCGAGGTTACCGCAACCGCCCAGAGTTGACAGCGGAACGCTTTATTCCCGACCCATTCTCAGCTGCACCTCATGCCCGCATGTATAAAACCGGCGACCTCGGCCGCTGGCTGCCTGATGGCAATATTGAGTACTTGGGCCGCAACGACTTTCAGGTCAAGATCCGCGGATTCCGCATTGAGCTTGGCGAAATCGAGGCACAACTTGTTCAGTGTCCGGGCGTAGATGAAGCCGTTGTCATTGCACGCGAAGACATGCCGGGTGATACCCGTCTCGTGGCCTATCTCCAACCACTGACCGGCGTTGAATTGGTGCCGGCTGAACTGCGTCAGCAGCTTACTCGTCACTTGGCGGAGTATATGATCCCCAGCGCCTTTGTGATGTTAGAAACCTTCCCGCTCACGTCCAATGGCAAACTTGACCGCAAGGCACTGCCTGTTCCCAATCAGTCTGCCGTGGCTGTACGCGATTATGAAGCGCCTGTTGGTGAAGTGGAAATGGCGTTGGCTCAGATCTGGCAAGACCTGCTGGGGCTGGAACGTGTCGGACGTTATGATCATTTCTTTGAACTCGGCGGTCATTCTTTACTCGCGGTTCAATGCACGACACGCATACGCCAAATGTTGGCACGGGATCTGCCACTTGCTCAGATTTTTGCCCGGCCTGTGCTTATTGATCTCGCTCTGGCGCTTACTGATATTTCAGTAACCGCTCAGACTGTGATCCCTGCTGTCGGTCGTGACCTACCGCTACCCGTTTCTTTTGCCCAGCAGCGGCTGTGGTTCCTCGATCAACTCGATCCTGCCGCCAGCCAAGCCTACCATATCCCGGTAGTATTGCGACTTTCTGGTAAGCTGAACCAGCAGGCGCTTACTTTGGCACTCGATAATCTTGTCGCCCGTCAAGAGAGCCTGCGTACTCACTTTACATTGGTTGACGGACAGCCTTGTCAGCAGATTGATCATGCAGACATTGGTTTTACTCTTTCCTATCTGGACCTGCGTTCTCTGAGCAAAACGGCCCGCACAAACCGTGTTGCGGAACTTACCGAATATGAAGCTTGTACGCCTTTCAATCTGACTCAGGGCCCGCTGATCCGCGGTCAATTGTTGCAACTGGCCGATGAGGAACATGTGCTGCTGTTTACCCAGCATCATATTATTTCCGATGGCTGGTCCACTGGTATTTTGATTCGTGAGCTGACAGCGTTTTATCAAGCCGCCCTGACCGGTCATGATGTTGCCTTACCATCACTGCCCATCCAGTACGCCGACTATGCCGTCTGGCAACGCGGCGAGTTGCAAGGAGACAACCTTACCAAACAGCGCGATTTTTGGTGTACGCAGCTTCTGGGAGCACCGGCCTTGCTGGAATTGCCTACAGATCGGCCACGACCATCAGTACAACACTATGCCGGTAGCTTGGTATCTTTCCACCTCGACGCAGGATTACTAACCGCACTGAAAACAGTTGGACAGCGCCAAGATACGACTTTATTTATGACCTTGCTCGCGGCTTGGGCTGTTGTCCTTGCCCGTCTCAGTGGTCAGGATGATATTGTCATCGGTACTCCCGTTGCCAACCGTACACGCAGCGAATTGGAAGGTCTGGTTGGCTTTTTCGCCAACACTCTGGCCTTGCGTATCCAACCCAACCAGTGCAACAACGTGGCAGAACTGCTCACTCAGGTTCGTGAACGCACATTGGCCGCCTATGCCCATCAGGATCTGCCTTTTGAACAGGTAGTGGAAGCACTACAGCCAGCCCGCAACCTGAGTTACAACCCCATTTTCCAAGTCATGCTGGCTTTGAACAATACCCCTGCTCAGGAGCTGAAGTTACCTGATCTGGAGCTCACCCTTATTGAGCAATCACAGCGCAGTACCCAATTCGACCTGACACTGTCGCTGACTGAAACCGACGCCGGTTTGGTTGGTAAACTGGAATATGCGACCGATCTGTTCGATCAGGAAACTGTGGTTCGTATGGGGGATTACTTCAAAAATATCCTGACAGCGATAGTAACAGATGCCACATTGGCTATCCCGTCGTTGCCTATGCTGTCCGTCGCAGAACGCCAGCAGGTACTGGTAGATTTCAACGCCACACAAGCCGACTTCCCACAGGAGGCTCTGATCCACGGGCTGTTCGAGCAACAGGCAGAATGTACGCCTGATGCCACTGCTGTGGTGTTTGAAGGACAATCCCTCAGCTACCGCGAACTCAACCGCCGTGCCAACCAACTGGCCCATCATCTGCTGGCGCTGGGTGTCCAGCCCGATGATCGGGTGGCCATCTGCACCGAACGCAGCCTAGAAATGGTCATCGGCTTGCTGGGTATTCTCAAGGCCGGTGCGGCTTATCTGCCGCTCGACCCGGCCTATCCGGCTGAACGGCTGGCCTACATGCTGGAAGATGCCGCCCCTGTGGCCTTGTTGGCTCAGGCTGCTCAGGTGGAAACCTTAGGCTGCCGCCTGCCTGTCGTCGTGCTTGATTCCCCGGCCGCCTCTGTTTGGGATAATGCGCCGGCTGAAAACCCTGATGCTCGGGCTCTGGGGTTGACTTCACGTCATCTGGCCTATGTCATCTATACCTCTGGCTCCACCGGCCAGCCGAAAGGAGTGATGAACAGCCACCGTGCCCTCTGTAATCGTCTGGTCTGGATGCAGGATACCTATGGCCTGACCCCTAATGATCGTGTCTTGCAGAAAACTCCGTTCAGTTTCGACGTGTCTGTCTGGGAGTTCTTCTGGCCCCTGCTCTCTGGTGCCCGTCTGGTGATGGCCCGTCCCGAAGGGCATAAAGATGTGGATTATCTGGCCCGGTTGATTGATACCGCGGGTATCACGACACTGCATTTTGTCCCATCCATGTTGCAGCAATTTGTACAGGGGATTGAACCCCGGCACACCTGTGCCGCCCTTCAACGGGTGATTTGCAGCGGTGAAGCCTTGTCATCGGAGCTGCAACAGCGCTTCTTCGCCCGCTTTAGTGCCGAACTGCATAATCTATATGGCCCGACCGAAGCCGCTATTGATGTCACCTACTGGGCCTGCCAGCGTGATGATCAACGTCACTTTGTCCCTATCGGCCGCCCCATTGCCAATACCCAGATTCATATTCTGGATACCCGCGGTCAGCCGGTGCCAATCGGGGTGACCGGTGAACTCCATATCGGCGGTGTGGGGGTGGCCCGGGGTTACCTCAACCGCCCTGAGCTCACCGCAGAACGTTTTATTGCTGACCCGTTCTCAACAGCGTCGGATGCCCGCCTTTATAAAACCGGTGACCTCGCTCGCTGGCTGCCGGATGGCAGTATCGAATACCTCGGCCGCAACGACTTTCAGGTCAAACTGCGCGGCTTCCGCATTGAGCTGGGGGAAATTGAAGCACGTCTTACCCAATGCTCAGGGGTACAGGAAGGTGTCGTTATCGCCCGTGAAGACATGCCGGGGGATACCCGTCTGGTCGCCTATCTCCGGCCCCAGTCCGGCGTTGAACTGGTGCCGGCTGACTTGCGTCAGGAACTTGCGCAACATCTGGCCGAGTATATGCTGCCCAGCGCCTTTGTCATGATTGACACGTTCCCGCTGACCCCTAACGGCAAACTCGATCGCAAGGCACTGCCCGCCCCTGACCAGTCCGCCGTCATTACACGCGGTTATGCCGCACCGGTGGGTGAGCTGGAAACTACACTGGTACAGATTTGGCAAGAGCTGCTGGGGCTGGAACGCGTCGGCCGTTATGACCATTTCTTCGAACTCGGCGGTCACTCGCTGCTGGTCGTCAGTGTGATCGAACGGCTGCGTCACGTTGGCTGGGAGCTGGACGTCCGCACAGTATTCATTGCGCCGGTCTTGGCCGATCTGGCTCAGGCTATTCAAGCCTATCAGGGGGAACCGGCTTTTATTGTGCCACCTAACCGTATTCCTGATGGTTGCACGGCGATTACCCCTGAGATGCTGCCGCTAATGACACTGTCACAACCGGAAATTGACACTATTGTTAATGCGGTTCCTGATGGGGTTGCTAATGTACAGGATATCTATCCGCTTGCCCCATTGCAGGAAGGTATCCTGTTCCATCATCGACTTGATCCACATAGAGATCCATACGTGATTTCGTCGCTGTTATGTATCGATAACCAAGCAAACCTTGAAACCTTCATTACAGCACTACAAGCGGTCATCGACCGGCATGATATCCTGCGCACCGCTATCCACTGGGCCGGGTTATCTCAACCAGTTCAGGTCGTGCACCGACATGCCCCTTTGCCTGTTCATTACCTGACAGTCGAGGATGGCAGTGATGTAGTTTCCAGCCTGCAAGCACGTATGACATTGTCACATTCGTACTTGGATTTATCCCAGGCGCCACTGATACATTTACAAACTGCGGCTGACCCGTGTTCATCCAAGCTATACGTATTGATTCAATTCCATCACATCATCGATGATAACCTCTCATTGCGGAACTTTCTCACAGAAATGGCCGCTTTCTTGACGGGGAAAGGGGCCGAGTTACCGCCATCGGTTCCTTACCGGAACTTTGTTGCTTATACACGCCAGAAAGATAACATTCAGGCCGCAGAAACCTTTTTCCGGGAATATCTGGCGGACCTCGATGAAGTGACAGCACCTTTTGGCCTGATTAACGTTCAGGAAGGGGGCGAGCATATTATAGAAGCCCGTCAGCGCCTTACTGCCACATTCTCACACACGATACGTGAAACTGCCCGCAGGCTGGGCACCAGCCCCGCGGCTTTATTCCATGCAGGCTGGGCACTGGTTGTCGCCCATACCAGCGGCCGTGACGATGTCGTATTCGGGACCACCTTGTCAGGCCGTATGTCGGGTATGGCAGGGAGTGCAAGCGCGCTGGGAATGTTTATCAATACCCTGCCTGTCAGACTGAAACTGAACGATATCAGTGTTGAGGATCTGGTCAGAAAAGCGAATGACACATGTGCCAGCTTGCTGCGTTATGAACAGACCCCATTGTCTCTTGTGCAGCGAACCAGTGGGTTCGGCAATATGCCGTTGTTCAGTTCCCTGTTAAATTGCCGGCATATGAATGACATAGATGCCGACTCGCCTAATCTGGAGCAATTTGGCGTGACAAGTCTCGAAGGTCGTGAACGCACCAATTATCCGGTGGGAATTTCGATTGACGATGATGGTGACTCTTTTGAGTTATCAGCCCAAACTGTCAACACTATCGATCCGGCCAGAGTGAACGCCTATGTGGTCAGGACGCTGGAACAATTGGTCGCGATATTAGCAGACACGCCGAGTACCCCTGCTCTGGATGTGGATGTGCTGCCCGCCTCAGAGCGCCAGCAATTGCTGGTGGATTTTAATGCCACTGAACGGGGCTTCCCGCAAGAGGCTCTTATCCACCAGCTGTTCGAACAACAGGCAGAACGCACCCCTGACGCCATTGCCGTGGTGTTCGAAGAACAATTCCTCAGCTACGGTGAACTGAACCGCCGCGCTAATCGGCTGGCGCACCATTTGCTTGCGCTGGGCGTCCAACCTGATGATCGGGTCGCCATTTGTGTTGAACGCAGTCCAGAGATGGTGGTGGGATTATTAGGTACTCTCAAGGCGGGTGCCGCCTATGTGCCACTCGATCCAACTTACCCGCTCGAACGTCTGGCTTATATTCTGGACGATGCAGCGCCAATGGTACTGCTTACCCAGACTTCACTGATCGAAAAACTAGGCAACAGCCTACCTATCGTGCTGCTTGATGCCCCAGTCTTCGACAATTATGCGGAAAATTACGCGAAAAATTACGTTGAAAGTAACCCTGATACCCAAGCACTGGGGCTGACCTCACATCACTTGGCCTATGTTATCTATACCTCTGGCTCTACCGGTCAACCCAAAGGGGTGATGGTTGAACACTCCGGGCTCAGAAATTACCTACAGTGGGCTCTCAGTCATTATGCAGCTGCCGGACAAATAGACAGTATCGTGTCATCACCTTTTGCCTTTGATGCAACTGTCACCAGTATTTATTTGCCTCTGCTTTGTGGGGGCAAAATGCACCTTATCCGTGAAGGTCAAGAACTTATTGAGTTGGTTCCCGCTCTGTTATCCACACCGACGGAACCCGCTACTCTGGTTAAGATCACACCTACTCATCTTGCCTCAATAGGCCAGGAATTACTGGCTGCAAAACAGGCTTGTCCTGCACATTGTTTCATCGTTGGTGGGGAGGCACTACCTCAATCAACCTTAACACTTTGGCGTGATCTATCTCCTGAATCACGCATTATCAACGAGTATGGCCCAACCGAAACGGTGGTAGGTTGCATCACGTTTGATGCTAATAGTCAGGATACTAATAATCAGAATAGTAATAATCAGAATAGTACCGTCGACAGTATTCCCATCGGACAACCGATCGCCAATACCCAGATTTATATTCTGGATGCACAGGGCCAGCCTGTACCTATTGGTGTGACCGGTGAGATTTACATCGGCGGCGCTGGAGTGGCTAGAGGCTACCTCAACCGCCCGGAATTAACGGCAGAACGTTTTATTTCCGATCCATTCTCAGCAGCGCCAGATGCCCGCCTGTACAAGACGGGTGACCTCGGCCGCTGGTTGCCGGATGGCAATATTGAGTATCTCGGCCGCAACGATTTTCAGGTCAAGCTGCGTGGCTTCCGTATTGAACTCGGTGAAATCGAAGCGCGTTTGGCTCAATGCTCAGGGGTGCAGGAGGCCGTTGTTATCGCTCGTGAAGACATTCCCGGTGACAAACGCCTGGTGGCCTATGTCCAGACTCATTCCGGCATTGAATTAGTACCGGCTGAACTGCGTCGACAACTGGCACAATACTTGGCCGAGTATATGCTGCCCAGTGCCTTTGTCACGCTGGAAACTTTCCCACAGACCCCTAACGGTAAACTCGACCGTAAGGCACTACCCGCCCCTGAGCAGTCTGCGGTGGCAATGCGTGGGTATAAGGCACCAGAAGGAGAGCTGGAAACAATACTGGCACAGATTTGGCAAGATCTGCTGGGGCTGGAACGTGTCGGCCGACATGATCATTTCTTTGAACTCGGCGGTCATTCACTGATGGCGGTCAGCCTGATTGAACGGCTACGTAATTTAGGCCAGACACTTGACGTCCGCAGTATCTTCTCCGCACCAATGCTCTCTGAAATGGCGCTGGCTATCCAGTCTCTCCAAGAGACACCAACCTTCATTGCTCCACCTAATCGCATTACTAAAGATTGCGCTGTCCTCACTCCCGACCTGTTGCCACTGGTGATACTGTCCCAAGCCGAGATTGACACTATTGTCGACACCGTTACTGGCGGAACGTCCAATGTGCAGGATATTTATCCACTCGCCCCGTTACAGGAGGGCATTCTGTTCCACCATCGGTTACAGGAGCAAGGCGATACTTATCTGTTAAACAACTTGGTGGCCTTTGATACCCGTGAACGTCTTGATGCCTTCCTTGAAGCGTTACAGCAAGTGATTGATCGCCATGATATCTTGCGTACCGCCGTTTGCTGGCAGGGACTGACCCAGCCCGTACAAGTAGTCTGGCGTCAAGCGCCGTTACCGGTGAACACCTTTGTGCCAGCCTCAGGGGACAATGTCTTAGCCCAGTTACAGGCTCATATCGATCCGCGACTGCGCCGACTTAATCTTAACCAGGCACCACTGCTTACTGCCGACATAGCCCATGATCCGAACAGTCACGAATGGCTACTGGCACTGAGCTTCCATCATCTGATCGGTGATCATATGACGCTGACGCTTATCGTTGATGAAATTCGCCTGTTGCTACAAGGAGGTGCTGAAGAACTGCCCAATTCACCACCGTACCGCAATTTTATCGCCCAGATCCTGAACGTGCCGCCTTCCGTGCATGAAGATTACTTCCGTGCTCGGCTCGCCGATATCGATGCACCAACAGCACCCTTTGGTCTGCTTAATGTGCAGGGCAACGGTGAGGATATAGCTGAAGTTCGTGTACCTCTGGATACCACACTGGCACAAGCCATCCGCAGCCAGGCCCGTCGTCTGGGTATCAGCCCGGGTGTGTTGTTCCATGTCGCTTGGGCACAGGTACTAGCACAGACCAGCAACCGTGATGATGTGGTCTTCGGTTCCGTACTGCTGGGTCGCCTGCAAGGCTCTGCCAGTGCTGATCGGGTTATGGGGTTGTTTATCAATACCCTGCCAATACGGATATCTCTTGCTGATCACAGCGTGTTGGAAGTGGTGCAGAACACCTATCGTGACCTGACAACACTGCTGGAACATGAGCAGGCCCCGCTGGCATTAGCCCAACGTTGCAGTGGTGTGACACCACCAATGCCATTGTTCAGCGCCCTGCTTAATTATCGCCATAGCCAGCCGGGTGTAGATGATACAGCCTGGGATGGTATGCGCATGTTAGTGGTAGAAGAGCGTAATAACTATCCGCTGACTCTCTCAGTGGATGATTTGGGGAAAGGCTTCAATCTGGCGGTTCAGTCCATCGCAGGAATTGATCCCACCCGAGTATCCGCCTATCTGATCACGGCTATTGGTGGACTGGTGGATACCCTGGCAACAGAACCCCAGCGTCCTGTTCTGAGTCTACCGATCTTGCCTGCTACTGAACGCCAGCAGCTACTGGTGGATTTCAATGCCACCGAGACTGACCTCCCAAGAGAGTCCCTGCTCCATGAATTATTTGAGCAACAAGCAGCACGCACACCCGATGCTACTGCCGTGGTGTTTGAAGAGTTGTCGCTCAGCTATCGTGAACTGAATGACCATGCTAATCGTCTGGCTCATCATTTGCTCACACTGGGTATACAACCCGATGATCGGATAGCTATCTGCGTTGAACGCAGTCTAGATATGGTGGTGGGATTACTGGGTATCCTCAAGGCGGGGGCAGCCTATGTGCCGCTTGATCCAGTCTATCCAGCCGAACGACTGGCCTATATGCTTGATGATGCCTCTCCTGTGGTATTGCTTACCCAAACTACCCTAGTGGAGACACTGAACAGCAATTTGCCTACTGTATTGCTTGATGCTCCTCTAGACAACGCCTGTACAGAAAGTAATCCTGATGCGCAGACATTAGGTTTG
>NZ_NITZ01000027.1:0-23601 GCF_002632615.1 Xenorhabdus miraniensis | reverse complement strand
CGGTGGTGCCGGTGTCACCCGTGGCTACCTCAACCGCCCTGAACTCACTGCGGAACGCTTTATTGCTGACCCGTTCTCCGGCACACCTGACGCCCGGTTGTACAAAACCGGCGACCTCGGCCGCTGGTTGCCGGATGGCAGTCTTGAATATCTGGGCCGCAACGACTTTCAGGTCAAGCTGCGTGGCTTCCGTATTGAGCTGGGGGAAATTGAAGCGCGCCTGATTCAATGTTCAGGGGTGAGGGAAGCGGTGGTTATCGCCCGTGAAGATACTCCGGGGGATACTCGTCTGGTGGCCTATCTCCGGCCGCAACCCGGTGTTGAACTGGTGCCGGCTGACTTGCGTCAGGCCCTTTCGCAGCATCTGGCCGAGTATATGCTGCCCGGCGCTTTTGTCATGATTGACACGTTCCCGCTGACCCCTAACGGCAAGCTTGACCGCAAGGCACTGCCCGCTCCTGACCAGTTGGCCATTGTGTCACGTGGCTATGAGCCGCCGCAGGGTGAGGTTGAAACCAGGTTGGCGCAGATTTGGCAAGGGTTGTTGGGGCTGGAGCGTGTCGGCCGTTATGATCACTTTTTTGAACTTGGCGGCCACTCGCTGCTGGTTGTCAGGGTGATTGAACAGCTGCGCCATGTTGGCTGGGAATTGGATGTCCGTACGGTATTCACTGCACCGGTTCTGGCCGATCTGGCTCAGGCTATTCAGGTATCTCAGGGGGAACCGGCCTTTATTGTGCCGCCTAACCGTATTCCTGAAGGCTGTACAGCCCTCACTCCCGACATGCTGCCTCTGGTGGAGCTGTCACAGACGGAAATTGACACCATTGTTAATGCGGTTCCTGGTGGTACCGCCAATGTGCAGGATATTTATCCACTTGCTCCATTGCAGGAAGGTATTTTCTTCCACCATCTGCTGAATCCGGCCAAAGATCCATATGTGATTTCATCACTATTGAGCATCGAAAGTCAGGCAGACCTTGAAGCCTTTACGGCGGCATTACAGGCGGTTATCGATCGGCATGATATCCTGCGCACCGCCATTTACTGGACTGGATTGTCCCAACCGGTTCAGGTTGTGCACCGGAACGCCACATTGCCTGTCCACTACCTGAGCGTAGAGGATGGCAGTGATGTGGTTACCAGCCTGAAAAAGCGCATGACATTATCACATCTGCGCATGGATTTATCCCATGCACCACTGATACATTTACAAATTGCGGCTGACCCACATTCATCCAAGCTGTATGTTTTGCTTCAATTCCATCACATCATCGACGATAACCTCTCATTGCGGAACTTTCTCACAGAAACGGCCGCTTTCTTAACGGGGAAAGGGGCCGATTTACCGCCATCGGTTCCTTACCGGAACTTTGTTGCTTATACACGCCAGAAAGACAATCTTCAGGCCGCAGAAACCTTTTTCCGGGAATATCTGGCGGATTTTGATGAAGTGACAGCACCTTTTGGCCTGATTAACGTTCAGGAAGGGGGCGAGCATATTACAGAAGCCCGTCAGCGCCTTACTGCCACATTCTCACGCACAATACGTGAAACAGCCAGCAAACTAGGTACCAGTCCCGCGGCTGTGTTCCATGCTGGCTGGGCACTGGTTATCGCCCGTACCAGTGGCCGTGATGATGTTGTATTCGGAACCACCTTGTCAGGCCGTATGTCGGGTATGGCAGGGAGTACGAGCGCGCTGGGAATGTTCATCAATACCCTGCCTGTCAGACTGAAACTGAACGATATCAGTGTTGAGGAACTGGTCAGAAAAGCGAATGACACATGCGTCAGTTTGTTGCGTTATGAACAGACCCCGTTGTCTCTTGTGCAACGTTATAGTGGGTTCGGCAATATGCCGTTGTTCAGCTCCCTGTTAAATTGCCGGCATATGAATGACATGGACGCCGATTCACTTAATCTGGAACAATTTGGCGTAACAAATCTGGATGGACGCGAACGCACCAACTATCCGGTGGGGATTTCGATTGACGATGATGGTGACTCTTTTGCGTTATCAGTCCAAACCGTCAACACTATTGATCCAATCAGGGTAAATACCTATTTGATCAGGGCGCTGGAACAATTGGCACTGCTATTGGCAGACACACCGAGTGCACCAGCCCTGAGTGTGGATATACTGCCTGCCTCAGAGCGCCAACAGTCATTGGTAGACTTCAATGCCACTGATCGGAACTTCCCACAAGAGACCCTGATCCATCAGTTGTTCGAACAGCAGGCGGTCTGTACCCCTGACGCCACAGCTTTGGTATTTGAAGATCAGTCACTAAGTTACAGTGAACTAAACCGCCGTGCCAACCAGCTTGCCCATTATCTGCTTGCTCTGGGGGTTCAACCCGATGATCGGATCGCCATCTGTGTTGAACGCAGTCTGGAAATGGTGGTTGGGTTGCTGGGAATCCTCAAGGCAGGTGCAGCCTATGTGCCACTCGATCCGGCTTATCCAGCCGAACGGCTGACCTATATGCTGAATGATGCCGCCCCGGTGGCACTGCTTACCCAGACTTCACTGGCTAAGACACTGGGTAGCGATCAGCCTACCGTACTGCTTGACACTCCAATCTTCGGTGCCTGTGCAACAAGTAACCCCGATTCCCGTGCACTGGGGCTGAATTCACATCATCTGGCATATGTTATCTACACCTCCGGCTCCACCGGTCAACCCAAAGGGGTGATGGTTGAGCATCGTGGTCTGAATAATCTGATTCATGCACAAATTGAAGCATTTCATATCACAGCCAATAGCCGACTATTGCAGTTTGCTTCTTTCAGTTTTGATGCCTGTATCTCTGAAATTGCTACCACGTTGTGCCAAGGTGCCTGTCTTGTTCTGGCATCTCGTGAAGCGCTGTTACCCGGTGAGGCCCTGATTAATACACTGAAAACTCAGGCGATTACCCATGTGACCCTGCCGCCTGTGGCAGCCAGTGCCTTAACACCTGATGCTGAATTGACTGACCTGACTGTTCTGGTTTTGGCGGGTGAAATTTGCTCACCAGCGCTGATCAAACGCTGGGCAACAGGGCGGAGGATAATCAATGCTTATGGACCAACGGAAGCCACTGTCTGTGCAACCTTCTATCCATGCGATGCCCAAGATGAAAGAGTGCCACCTATCGGCCGACCTATCGCCAATACCCATATTTATATTCTGGATACCCAAGGTCAGCCAGTCCCTCTCGGTGTGACTGGAGAAATTTATATCGGTGGTGTTGGCGTGGCCCGTGGCTATCTGAACCGTCCAGAACTGACGGCAGAACGATTTATTCCTAACCCATTCTCAGCAGTGTCAGGGGCTCGTTTATATAAAACGGGTGACATCGGCCGCTGGCTACCGGATGGCAACATTGAATATCTCGGCCGTAACGACTTCCAAATTAAGCTGCGCGGCTTCCGCATCGAACTGGGGGAAATCGAAGCTCGTCTCACACAGTGCCCGGGAGTACGTGAAGCGATTGTTATTGCCCGTGAGGATATCCCCGGTGACAAGCGCTTGGTGGCCTATCTTCTGGCTCAATCTAATATCGAGCTGGTGCCAGCCGAACTGCGGCAGCAACTTGCCCAACATCTGACCGAATATATGTTGCCCAGTGCTTTTGTGACACTGGAAACTTTCCCACTTACCCCTAATGGTAAACTCGATCGCAAGGCTCTGCCTGCACCAGAAGAGTCTGCCATAGCAACACGAAACTATATGGCTCCTGAGGGAGAACTCGAAACCATACTAGCGCAAATCTGGCAAGATCTGCTGGGGCTGGAACGCATTGGTCGTCATGACCACTTTTTTGAGTTAGGTGGGCATTCGTTGATGATTGTCAGCCTGATTGAACGACTGCGTCAACAGGGTCAGACACTTGATGCCC
This sequence comes from Xenorhabdus miraniensis, assembly GCF_002632615.1. The sequence continues at coordinate 19,714 of NZ_NITZ01000027.1, read as the reverse complement.
GTGCCGTCTTCTCAGCGCCGATTCTCTCCGATATGGCTCAGGTTATTCAGGCACATCAGGGTGAGCCTGCCTTTACTGTGCCACCTAACGGTATTCCTGAAGGCTGTACTGCCCTCACTCCTGATATGCTGCCACTGGTAACCCTGTCTCAGACAGAAATCGATACGGTTGCCAAAACTGTGGCTGGCGGCGCTGCCAATGTGCAAGATATTTATCCACTTTCACCATTGCAGGAAGGTATTCTGTTCCATCATCGGCTACAAGAACAAGGCGATACTTATCTGTTAAACAGTCTGATTGCCTTTGATAGCCGTGAACGTCTCGATGCTTTCCTTAATGCCCTGCAACAAGTTATTGACCGCCATGATATCCTGCGTACTGCTGTCTGCTGGCAAGGACTGACACAGTCCGTACAGGTCGTTTGGCGTCAAGCACCAATGTCAGTGACTACCTTTGTACCTGCTTCTACAGATAATGTGCAGGCTCAATTGCAGGCACACACTGATCCGCGCCAACGCCGGCTCGATCTAAGTCAGGCACCGTTGCTCACCGCTGATATTGCTCACGATCCGGTCAACAATGATGAATGGCTGTTAGCCTTGGGCTTCCACCATCTGGTTGGTGACCATATGACACTGGAGCTGATCATTAATGAGATTCACCTGTTATTACAAGGACAAACAGACGCTCTGCCAGTTCCGCTGCCTTATCGTAACTTTGTTGCCCAGAATCTGAGCGTGCCGGCCTCAGTACATGAGGATTACTTCCGCGCCCAACTTGCTGATGTTGATGCTCCAACCGCTCCTTTTGGCCTGCTTAATGCGCAAAATGACGGTGAAGATATTGCCGAAGCCAGTTTATCTCTGGAACCCACGCTGGCACGAGCGATCCGCGATCAGTCCCGTCGTCTGGGTATCAGCCCGGGTGTGCTGTTTCATGTCGCCTGGGCACAGGTGCTGGCACAGACGAGCGGCCGTGATGATGTGGTCTTTGGTTCCGTGTTACTTGGCCGCCTGCAAGGCTCTGCCGGAGCCGATCGGGTCATGGGAATGTTTATCAATACGCTGCCAGTACGGGTATCTCTTGCTGACCTTAGTGTGCTGGAGGTAGTGCAAGCCACCTACCGCAACCTGACAACATTACTGGAGCATGAACAGGCTCCTCTGACACTGGCGCAACGTTGTAGCGGAGTGACACCACCATTACCGTTGTTCAGTACACTGTTCAACTATCGCCATAGTCAGCCAAGTTCGGACAATATAGCCTGGAGTGGTATTCGCTTACTGACTGCTGAGGAACGTACCAACTATCCACTCACTCTCTCGGTGGATGATTTAGGGGATGGTTTCAACTTAGTGGCTCAAGCTGTCACAGGGATTGAACCCACACGGATAGCAAGCTATCTGGCTACAGCCATCAGCGGCCTGATTAACGCGCTGGCAACTGAATCTCAGCGCTCTATTCTGAGTCTGTCAGTTCTGCCTTCTGCTGAACGTCAACAACTGCTGGTGGATTTCAATGCGACACAGGCGGACTTCCCACAGGAAGCGCTGATCCATGAATTATTCGAGCAACAGGCTGAACGCTCACCTGAGGCCACCGCGGTGGAATTTGAAGGACAATCCCTCAGCTACCGTGAACTCAACCGCCGTGCCAACCAACTGGCCCATCATCTTCTGGCGCTGGGTGTCCTGCCCGATGATCGGGTGGCTATCTGTACCGAGCGCAGCCTGGAAATGGTCATTGGTTTGCTGGGTATTCTCAAGGCCGGCGCGGCCTATCTGCCACTCGATCCAGACTACCCAACCGAACGGTTGGCCTATATGCTGGAGGATGCCGCTCCTGTAGCCTTACTGACACAGACTGCGTTGGTGGAACGAATGGACAGTCACTTGCCCACTGTGCTGCTTGATGCCCATTCCCCAGCCCTCTTTGACAAAGAACCGGACAGCAACCCAGACCACTGCGCATTGGGACTGACCTCACACCATCTGGCCTATGTCATTTACACCTCCGGCTCCACCGGCCAGCCCAAAGGGGTGATGAACAGCCACCGTGCCCTTTGTAACCGTCTGGTCTGGATGCAGGATGCCTATGGCCTGACCGCCCATGACCGCGTCTTGCAGAAAACCCCGTTCAGTTTCGATGTGTCTGTCTGGGAATTCTTCTGGCCCCTGCTCTCCGGTGCCCGTCTGGTGATGGCCCGTCCCGAAGGGCACAAAGATGTGGATTATCTGGCCCGGTTGATTGATAGCGCGGGTATCACGACACTGCATTTTGTCCCGTCCATGTTGCAGCAATTTGTACAGGGGATTGAACCCCGGCACACCTGTGCCGCCCTTCAACGGGTCATTTGCAGCGGGGAAGCCCTGTCACCGGAGCTGCAACAGCGCTTCTTCGTCCGTTTCAGTGCTGAACTGCACAATCTGTATGGCCCGACCGAAGCCGCTATTGATGTCACCAGCTGGGCCTGCCAGCGTGACGATAAACGTCATTTTGTCCCTATCGGCCGCCCCATTGCCAATACCCAGATTCATATTCTGGATACCCACGGTCAGCCCGTGCCAATCGGGGTGACCGGTGAACTCCATATCGGCGGTGTGGGGGTGGCCCGGGGTTACCTCAACCGCCCTGAGCTCACCGCAGAACGTTTTATTGCAGACCCGTTCTCAACAGCGCCGGATGCCCGCCTTTATAAGACCGGTGACCTCGCCCGCTGGTTGTCGGACGGCAGTATCGAATATCTCGGCCGCAATGACTTTCAGGTCAAGCTGCGCGGCTTCCGTATTGAGCTGGGGGAAATTGAAGCGCGTCTCGTTCAGTGTCCGGGCGTAGATGAAGCCATTGTCGTTGCCCGCGAAGACATGCCGGGGGATACCCGTCTGGTGGCCTATCTCCGGCCCCAATCCGGTGCTGAGCTGGTGCCGGCTGATTTGCGTCAGGCCCTTTCGCAGCATCTGGCCGAGTATATGCTGCCCGGCGCTTTTGTGATGCTGGAAACCTTCCCGCTCACGCCGAATGGCAAGCTTGACCGCAAGGCGCTGCCGGCCCCTGACCAGTCCGCCGTCATTACCCGGGGCTATGCCGCACCGGTGGGTGAACCGGAAACCACGCTGGTACAGATTTGGCAAACTCTGCTGGGGCTGGAGCGTGTCGGCCGTCATGACCACTTCTTTGAACTCGGCGGCCACTCGCTGATGGTGGTCAGCCTGATTGAACAACTGCGCAATGCCGGCTGGCTGCTTGATGTGCGCAGTGTCTTTTCCGCTCCTGTACTGACTGATATGGCTCAGGCTATTCAGGCCAATCAGGGGGAAACTGCCTTTAGTGTGCCGCCTAACGGTATTCCGGAAGGTTGCACGGCGATTACGCCGGAGATGCTGTCACTGGTGACACTGTCTCAGCCAGAAATCGATACGGTTGTTAACACGGTGGCGGGCGGTGCTGCCAATGTGCAGGATATTTATCCGCTTGCTCCGTTACAAGAGGGCATTCTGTTCCATCATCGGCTACAGCAACAAGGCGATGCTTATCTATTACACCATTTAATCGCCTTTAATACTCGCGAACGCCTTGATACCTTCCTTAAGGCACTGCAACAGGTGATAGACCGTCATGATGTCCTGCGTACCGCTGTTTGCTGGCAGGGCTTGACGCAGCCGGTGCAGGTGGTCTGGCGTCAGGCACCGCTGTCAGTGGCGACTTTTGTGCCAGACTCCGCAGATAATACCTTCGCAAACAATGTATTCGCAAACAATGTACAGGCTCAATTACAGGCGCACACCGATCCGCGTCAACGTCAGATCGACCTGAGTCGAGCGCCGCTATGTGTTGCCGACATTGCTTACGATCCAGCCAACAATGAATGGTTGTTAGCCCTGAGTTTACATCACCTAGTTTGTGACCATATGACATTAGGGCTTATCATTAATGAAATCATTCAGTTATTACAGGGGCAGGCAGAAACCCTGCCGATCCCACTGCCTTATCGTAACTTTATTGCTCAAACCCTGAGCGTGCCAGCCTCAGTACATGAGGATTACTTCCGCGCCCGGCTCGCTGATGTCGATGCGCCAACCGCCGCCTTCGGCTTACTTAATATACAGGGGGATGGTGAGGATGTTACCGAAGCCCGTTTGCTATTGGATACCACTCTGGCACAGGCTATACGTACTCAGTCCCGCCGTCTGGGCATCAACCCTGGCGTACTGTTCCATGTTGCCTGGGCTCAGATGCTGGCACAAACCAGCGGCTGTGACGATGTGGTTTTCGGCACTGTGTTGCTTGGCCGTTTGCAAGGCTCAGCCGGTGCCGACCAAGTGATGGGGATGTTTATCAATACGTTGCCAGTGCGGATCACTCTCGCTAATCGCAGCGTTCTGGAAGTTGTGCAAGCCACGTACCGCGATCTGATGGCACTGCTGGAGCATGAACAGGCACCTCTGACGCTCGCACAGCGTTGTAGTGGTGTGAACCCACCGTTACCGCTGTTCAGCGCCCTGCTCAACTACCGCCATAGCCAGTCAGGTACGGTTAATAAAGTCTGGGATGGTATGCGCATACTGAACGAAAAAATACGCACCAACTATCCGCTAACCCTATCAGTGGATGATTTAGGAGACGATTTCAGCCTGCTCGCCCAAGCCACTGCGGGGATTGATCCTTTACGGTTGGTCAACTATTTGATCACTGCGATCAGTGGGCTGGTAGATGCACTGGTAACTGAACCCCAACTATCAATATTGAGCCTGCCGATCTTGCCTGCCGCAGAACGTCAGCAGCTATTGGTAGATTTCAATGCGACACAAACAGACTTCCCACAACAGGCGCTTATTCAAGAACTGTTTGAGCAACAGGTTAAGCGTACCCCTGACGCCACTGCTGTGGTGTTTGAAGGGTTGTCGCTTACTTACAGTGAACTGAACCGCCGTGCCAATCGTCTGGCTCATTACTTACTCACTCTGGGGGTTCAACCCGATGATCGGGTCGCTATCTGTGTTGAGCGCAGTCTGGAGATGGTAGTCGGGTTGCTGGCTATTCTTAAAGCTGGCGGTGCTTATGTACCACTCGATCCGGCCTATCCGGCTGAACGACTGGCCTATATGCTTGATGATGTGGCACCAGTCGCTCTGCTCACCCAGTCCGCACTCGTTGAGGTACTCGGCAGCAATCTGCCTACTGTGGTACTTGATGATCAAGGGCTGTCCGTTTCCCAAGAATCAACTGCTTTTGATAAGGAATCAGAAGAAAATCTTAATGCTCAGGCACTGGGGCTAACCTCACGCCATCTGGCCTATGTGATTTACACCTCCGGCTCCACCGGTCAACCTAAAGGAGTGATGGTTGAGCACCGTAGTTTGTCTAATCTGATTAATGCCCAGACAAAAACCCTCGACATTACAGCCGATAGCCGTCTATTGCAGTTTGCTTCTTTCAGTTTCGATGTTTGTATGCAGGAATGCTGTATGGCACTCCTGACAGGCGCTTGTCTCTATCTCGCTCAACGTACGAACCTCTTGCCTGGCACAGAACTGTTCCATACCCTGAAAGAAAATGCCATTACCCACATGCTCTTGACACCGACAGCACTGGCTGCATTGGATTCAGTACCGGCGACACTACAGACTTTGGTTGTAGGGGGTGAAGTTTGTTCACCAACGCTGATCAAGCGCTTGGCAACAGGACGACGGATGTTCAATGTCTATGGTCCAACAGAGTGTACTGTCTGTGCAACTCACTATTTATGCAATACTCAGGATGAGAAAGCACCCCCTATCGGTCAGCCTATCGCTAATACTCAAATCTATATTCTGGATACACAGGGTCAGCCAGTCCCTCTCGGTGTGGCCGGAGAGATTCATATCGGCGGTGTTGGCGTGGCCCGTGGCTATCTGAACCGCCCAGAACTGACAGCGGAACGTTTTATTCCAGACCCATTCTCGGCAGTGCAAGGTGCTCGCCTTTATAAGACCGGTGACCTCGGCCGCTGGTTATCCGATGGTAATATTGAATACCTCGGCCGTAACGATTTTCAGGTCAAGCTGCGCGGCTTCCGCATTGAACTGGGGGAAATCGAAGCACGTCTGGTTCAGTGTCCAGAAATAGATGAGGCCGTTGTTATCGCCCGCGAGGATATCCCCGGTGATAAACGCTTAGTAGCCTACCTTCGGACACAGCCTGATATTGAATTGGTACCCGCGAAACTGCGCCAGCAACTTGCACAGCATTTGGCCGATTATATGCTGCCCAGTGCTTTTGTGATGCTGGAAACTTTCCCACTCACGCCGAACGGCAAACTCGACCGTCAGGCATTACCGGCTCCTGACCAGTCAGCGGTAGTCACACGTGGCTATGAAGCACCGGTGGGTGAGCTGGAAACCACGCTGGCGCAAATTTGGCAAGACCTGCTGGGGCTGGAGCACGTCGGACGTCATGACCACTTCTTCGAGCTTGGCGGTCATTCATTGATGGCAGTCAGCCTGATTGAACAGCTACGCAGTGCGGGTTGGTTGCTTGATGTCCGCAGTGTCTTTTCAGCACCGATACTTGCTGACATGGCTAAAACCATTCGGGCTGCTCAGGATGAATCTGCCTTTATTGTGCCGCTTAACCGTATTCCTGAAGGCTCCCCTGCCATCACTCCTGATATGCTGCCACTGGTCACACTGTCCCAGCCAGAAATCGATATTGTTGTCGAGACTGTGGTTGGTGGTGCCGCCAATGTGCAGGATATCTACCCGCTTGCACCATTACAGGAAGGCATACTGTTCCACCATCGGATGCAGGAACAAGGTGATACATACCTGTTATGCAGTCTGATGGCTTTCGATACGCGTGAACGTCTCGACGCTTTCCTTGGTGCTCTGCAACAAGTGATTAATCGCCATGATATCCTACGTACTGCCGCCTGCTGGCAAGGGTTGTCCCAACCTGTTCAGGTGGTTTGGCGACAGGCTACACTATCAGTAAACACCTTTGTACCAGCTTCAGAGGACAATGTGTTGGCACAATTGCAGGCCTACACTAACCCACGCCAACGCCGGCTTGATCTGAGTCAGGCGCCGCTGTTCTCCGCAGACATCGCCCATGATCCGGCCAGCCACGAATGGCTGCTGGTGCTGAATTTTCACCACCTGATAGGCGATCACATGACGCTGGCGCTTATTGTTGATGAAATTTACTTGTTATTACAGGGACGTACGGAGGATTTGCCCAATCCACTGCCGTACCGTAACTTCATCGCCCAGACGTTGAGTGTCCCAGCCTCGGTGCATGAGGATTATTTCCGCGCTCAGCTTGCCGATGTTGATGCTCCAACAGCTCCCTTCGGGTTGCTCAATATACAGGACGATGGAGAGAATATTGCCGAAGCCAGCTTACCTCTGGGTTCCGCGCTGGCACAGGAGATCCGCAGCCAAGCTCGCCGTCTGGGTATCAGCCCTGGGGTACTGTTCCATGTCGCCTGGGCTCAGGTGTTGGCACAAACCAGCGGTCGTGACGATGTGGTTTTCGGTTCCGTGTTACTGGGCCGTCTACAAGGTTCTGCCGGTGCCGATCGGGTAATGGGGATGTTTATCAATACGTTGCCATTAAGAATATCTCTTGCCGATCGTAGTGTGCTGGAAGTGGTGCAGAACACCTACCATGATCTAATGACACTGCTGGAACATGAACAGGCGCCTCTGACGCTGGCGCAGCGCTGTAGTAATGTGGCACCACCAATGCCGCTGTTCAGTGCACTGCTCAATTACCGTCATAGTCAAACAAGTGCAACTGATACAATCTGGAACGGTATCCGCGTGCTGACTACCGAAGATCGCACCAACTATCCATTGACTCTCTCCGTGGATGATCTGGGTGAAGGCTTCAATCTGACAGTTCAGGCCATCGCAGGCATTGACCCTACCCGAGTATCCGCCTATCTGATGACAGCGATTGATGGACTGGTGAATTCTCTGGCAACAGACCCCCAGCGTTCTGTTCTGAGCCTGCCTATCCTGCCTGCCGAAGAACGTCAGCAGTTACTGGTGGACTTCAATGACACCAAGGCTGACTTCCCACGGAATATCTTGATCCATGAACTGTTTGAACGGCAGGTTGAACTGACTCCTGATGCTACCGCTGTGGTATTTGAAGAGCACTCCCTCAGTTACAGCGAACTCAACCGCCGTGCTAATCGTCTGGCTCATTATTTGATTGCTCTGGGTGTACAGCCCGATGATCGCGTGGCTATCTGCGTTGAACGCAGTCTGGAAATGGTAGTGGGATTGCTGGCCATTCTTAAAGCTGGCGGGGCTTATGTGCCACTGGATCCGGCCTATCCGGTTGAACGACTGAGCTATGTGCTTGAAGATGCGGAACCTGTAGCCCTGCTCACCCAATCAGCCCTGAGCAAAACACTCAATAGCAGTGTACCTACCGTGCTTCTTGATACTTCGGCTTTCAATGCCTACGCAGAGAATAATCCCGACGCTCAAACACTGGGGGTAACTTCACACCACTTGGCGTATGTCATCTACACTTCTGGCTCCACTGGGCAGCCCAAAGGGGTAATGGTTGAACACAGGAATATCGTTGCCTCTACCTATGCCCGACAGTTGACATATCAACATTTCGAACGGCTTTTGCTCTTGTCTTCAATCGCATTTGACAGCTCTCTCGCTAGCATCTTCAGCACTCTTACTAATGGAGGGTGTTTGTGCATTCCGGAACAAATGAGTACTGTTGATCCCACAGCTATTTTGCAGACTCTACGCCGAAATGACATCAGTTGCTTATTATGCGTACCCTCTTTTGCGCTGAACTTACTACAGTTAGCGACTAAAGAAGATATGGCATCTCTCCAAGTCCTCATTGTAGCCGGTGAACGCTGCTTACCTGAGCTTCATACTCATATTGAACAATTAGAATTACCTATTGCTCTCTATAACGAGTATGGACCGACAGAAGCGACAGTATGGGCTTCTGTCTATCAGGTTATTTCTCATAACCAACCCAATGTTTCCATCGGTCAGCCTATCGCCAATACTTGGATCTATATTCTGGATGCACGTGGTCAGCCAGTGCCGATTGGCGTAGCCGGTGAAATTCATATCGGTGGGGCTGGTGTTGCTCGTGGTTATCTCAATCGTCCAGAATTAACGGTAGAACGCTTTATTTCCAACCCATTCTCAAGCATGCCTGATGCCCGTATGTATAAAACCGGTGATCTGGGTCGCTGGCTGCCGGATGGCAATATCGAATATCTGGACCGCAGCGATTTTCAAGTCAAACTACGTGGCTTCCGTATTGAACTTGGTGAGATTGAAGCACGTCTTATCCAGTGTTCGGGCGTGCAGGAAGCTGTTGTTATTCTCCGCGAGGATATTCCTGGCGATAAACGTCTGGTAGCCTATCTCCGGCCGCAATCTGGTGTTGAACTTGTGCCGGCTGAACTGCGCCAACAGCTTGCACAGTATCTGACTGAGTATATGCTGCCCAGCGCCTTTGTGATGCTGGAGGCCTTCCCGCTCACACCTAATGGCAAACTTGACCGCAAATCACTGCCCGCACCTGATCAATCTGCTGTGGCAACACGTGCCTATAAAGCACCAGAAGGTACTCTGGAAACGGCGTTAGCTCAGATCTGGCAAGACCTGCTGGGATTGGAGCGCGTCAGCCGTCATGATCATTTCTTCGAACTCGGCGGTCACTCATTAATAGCTGTCAGCCTGATTGAAAGATTGCGTAGTGCTGGCTGGTTGCTTGATGTCCGCAGTGTATTCTCCACACCTGTGCTCACTGAGATGGCTCAGATGATACAAACTCATCAGGGTAAATCTGCCTTTAACGTACCACCCAATCTCATTAGCGAAAATTGCACTGCCATCACCCCAGAGTTGCTACCGCTGGTGACACTTTCTCAGGCAGAAATCGATATTATTGTCAATAACGTTCCCGGTGGGGCTGCGAATGTACAAGATATCTATCCACTTGCCCCATTGCAGGAAGGTATTCTGTTCCATCACCAATTGCAGGAGCAAGGGGACACCTACTTATTACGTAGTATGGTGGCCTTCGATACCCGCGAGCGTCTTGATGCTTTCCTTAATGCTTTACAAAAAGTGATTGATCGCCATGATATCTTGCGCACCGCTTTCTGCTGGCAGGGGCTAACACAGCCTGTTCAGGTCATTTGGCGTCATGCACCGCTGCCAGTGAACACCTTTGTTCCGATGTCAGAGGACAATGTCCCGGCTCAGTTACATGCTTATACAGATCCGCGGCAGCGTCGTCTCAACCTGAATCGGGCACCGTTGTTCGCCGCTGATATCGCTCATGACCCAGTTAGCCATGAATGGTTACTGGCACTGAGTTTCCATCATTTGGTCAGCGATCATATGACATTGGAACTTATTGTTTCCGAAATTACCTTGCTGTTACAGGGACGCGTGGAAGCTCTACCTGTAGCACTGCCGTATCGCAACTTTATCGCCCAAACTCTGAGCGTGCCGGAGTCAGTGCATGAAGACTATTTCCGCACCCGTCTCGCCGATGTTGATGCACCAACAGCGCCTTTTGGTCTGCTTGACGTACAGGGGGATGGTGAAGGCGTGACTGAAGCCTATTTGAAGCTGAATATCACGCTGGCACAGGCGATCCGCCGTCAGGCACGCCGCTTGGGCATCAGCCCGGGTGTGCTGTTCCATGTCGCTTGGGCACAAGTGCTGGCACAGACCAGCAACCGTGATGATGTCGTTTTCGGTTCTGTACTGCTCGGTCGTCTGCAAGGCTATTCCGGTGCTGATCGGGTAATGGGAATGTTTATCAATACTCTGCCAGTACGGGTATCTCTTGCTGATCGCAGCGTGCTGGAAGTGGTACAAGCCACCTATCATGACTTGACGACACTGCTTGAACATGAGCAGGCACCACTGGCACTGGCACAGCGTTGTAGTGGCGTGACACCGCCGATGCCATTGTTCAGCACTCTGCTTAATTACCGTCATAGCCACTCAGGCGCGGCAGATGATAAAGTCTGGCGCGGTATGCGCATGCTGGAAGCAGAAGAACGCACAAACTATCCATTGACCCTTTCGGTAGATGACTTAGGAGAAGACTTCAGTCTGGTAACCCAGAGCGTCTCGGGAATCGACCCTACACGTCTGGCGAATTACCTGATCACAGCCATCAGCGGTCTGGTTGAAGCTCTGACTAACGAGCCCCAGCGGCTTGTATTGAGCCTGCCGATCCTACCTGCCGCAGAACGTCAGCAGGTACTGGTAGATTTCAACGCCACACAGGTCGACTTCCTACAGGAAGCGTTGATCCATGAATTGTTCGAACAACAAGCTGAACTTACCCCCGACGCTATCGCTGTGGTGTTTGAAGGACAATCCCTCAGCTACGGTGAACTGAACCGCCGCGCTAATCAGCTGGCTCATCATCTGATTGCGCTGGGCGTACAACCCGATGATCGCGTGGCTATCTGCGTTGAACGCAGTCTGGAAATGGTCGTCGGTCTGTTGGGTATTCTCAAGGCTGGTGCCGCCTATCTGCCCCTCGACCCAGCCTATCCGGCTGAACGGCTGGCCTATATGCTGGAGGATGCCGCTCCCGTCGCCTTACTGACACAGACTGCGCTGGTGGAACGAGTGGACAGTCACTTGCCCACGGTCATACTTGATGTCCGCTCGCCAGCCCTCTTTGACAGAGAACCGGACAGCAACCCTGACAGCCGTGCAAGGGGGCTGACTTCACGCCATCTGGCCTATGTTATCTATACCTCCGGCTCCACCGGCCAGCCCAAAGGGGTGATGAACAGCCACCGTGCCCTTTGTAACCGTCTGGTCTGGATGCAGGATGCCTATGGCCTGATTCCTGATGACCGCGTCTTGCAGAAAACCCCGTTCAGCTTCGATGTGTCTGTCTGGGAATTCTTCTGGCCCCTGCTCTCTGGTGCCCGTCTGGTGATGGCCCGTCCCGAAGGGCATAAAGATGTGGATTATCTGGCCCGGTTGATTGATACCGCGGGTATCACGACACTGCATTTTGTCCCGTCCATGTTGCAGCAATTTGTACAGGGAATTGAACCCCGGTACACCTGTGCCGCCCTTCAACGGGTGATTTGCAGCGGTGAAGCTTTGTCATCGGAGCTGCAACAGCGCTTCTTCGCCCGCTTTAGTGCCGAACTGCATAATCTGTATGGCCCGACCGAAGCCGCTATTGATGTCACCTACTGGGCCTGCCAGCGTGATGATCAACGTCACTTTGTCCCTATCGGCCGCCCCATTGCCAATACCCAGATTCATATTCTGGATACCCGCGGTCAGCCGGTGCCAATCGGGGTGACCGGTGAACTCCACATTGGCGGCGTGGGGGTGGCCCGCGGCTATCTGAACCGTCCAGAACTGACGGCAGAACGCTTTATTCCAGATCCCTTCTCAACAGCTCCTGATGCCCGCCTTTATAAGACCGGTGACCTCGGTCGCTGGTTGCCGGATGGCAGTATTGAATATCTGGGCCGCAACGACTTTCAGGTCAAACTGCGCGGCTTCCGTATTGAACTGGGGGAAATTGAAGCGCGTCTCGCTCAGTGTCCCGGGGTATGTGAGGCCGTGGTTATCGCCCGCGAAGACATGCCGGGCGATACCCGTCTGGTGGCCTATCTCCGGCCGCAGTCCGGTGTTGAACTGGTGCCGGCTGAGTTGCGTCAGGAACTTGCCCAACATCTGGCCGAGTATATGCTACCCGGCGCCTTTGTCATGATTGACACATTCCCACTGACCCCTAACGGTAAGCTTGACCGCAAGGCACTGCCCGCTCCTGACCAGCAGGCCATTGTGTCACGTGGCTATGAGCCGCCGCAGGGTGAGGTTGAAACAAGATTGGCGCAGATTTGGCAAGAGCTGTTGGGGCTGGAGCGTGTCGGCCGTCATGACCATTTCTTTGAGCTAGGCGGTCATTCGCTGTTAGCCGTACAGTTACTGAATTATGTAAATAAACAAGGTATGGAGATTTCGTTGGCTACTTTATTCTCTCATCCGACGTTATGTGATCTGGCTCTGGCTATTAGCAATGTCTCAATCGAACCAAGCTCGCCTTTTGACGCGAATCCTGTACCGTTAAGCCCTTCAGGCAGTTTACCGCCATTATTCTTGGTACACGAGACTACAGGTGATCCGCTGGCTTATTCGCTACTAGCCACTTTGCTGCCGTCAGAATTACCTGTCTATGGGTTACAGGCACTTGGCTTCCACACAATAGAAAATCCTCCAACATCTATTGAAGAGCTTGCCGCTTGTCATATTCAGGCTATTCGTCGAGTCCAACCCCACGGTCCCTATTACCTCGCAGGTTGGTCAATCGGAGGGGTTATTGCTTACGAAATGGCCTTGCAATTGATTAACAGCGGTGAAGAAGTCAAATACCTTGGGATGATCGATTCCTATAACTTAAGCGGGCTCAAAATTGATACTGAAAGTGGACATAGCCATGAACTTGGTATTGATGCCAACAAATCGATAAATGATACGCAAAAAGATATCGATATGATTATTGAATATCTCCGTGATCATCTAGGCATTGTTGATGAACCTGATTTTGATAAACTTTATCATATCAATGACTTAAATAAAGTCCTTGCTTTTTGTGAAGAACGCCAGTGGCTACCAACGGGTATTACAAAAGAGGATGTTCTCCTGCGTATCCATACCCAAAGAACCATTTTACAGTTTGGTCGAAGCTATATTGCCCCTGTATCATCTTTACCCATCTGTCTCTATACAGCAGATAAGTTACCTTCTGGGTACGACTCTTGGCGTGGTTGGCGCGATATTGTTGGAGAGCATTCCGTGCTCCATCCTATTGGTGGAACTCATAGCACTATCATGCAACAACCTTTGATCAATCAATTGGTCGATTCGATCACTGAGCACTTGTTGCCTGCTTCCTATGCTCCGGGTGTCATTATCCAAAAAGGAACCACATCTATTCCTCCACTTTTCTGTATTCCTGGTGCAGGTGCCAGCGCCTCCAGTTTTATTGCATTGGCATTGTCACTTCCGTCCCAGCTACCTGTACACGCCTTGCAGTCTCGTGGCCTGATAGAGACACATCTCCCTCCTTATCTCAGTGTTGAAGGGACGGCTCATGCTTATGTTCAAGCGATCCGTCAAATGCAGCCTCATGGCCCTTATCACCTGCTAGGTCATTCCTTCGGCGGTTGGATAGCCTTTGAGATTGCGTTGCAACTACAGGCACAAGGAGAAAGAGTCGCCGACCTTATACTCGTTGATAGCAGTGCCCCTGACCTACAAGGTGGTGTTCCGAAAGCTATTAACCGTGTTGGAACATTCATGAAGTTGATCGATATCTACAACATGATGCTGACTCAACCATTACCGTTTACGAGACAAGACTTCGAAAATCAGGAACCAGATGAGCAGATTCAGCTCCTGCTGAGAACGTTGGTGAATGTCGGCATTTTCCCTGCTAATTCATCGACATCGATGTTGCAAGGCATCGTTCAAGTTATGCAAGCCAATCTGAACGCAAGTTATACACCGTCTGCCCGCTATGAAGGCCTCGTTCATCTGATTAACGCCAAAGAAGGAGACGTTGATAAAACAGAAACCCGCGAAAATCTGTGGTCTAAACATGTCGCTCAGCTAAATACGATGATCGTATCTGGTAATCACATGACCATGCTGTCCAACCCACAAGTTAAGCAGCTTGCCACTTGGCTATGGGAAAAGTTGGATTATGTTAATAAGCCTAATTTTGAAGGGAACTTCATGAAGTAGAGTGACTCAATACTGTTACCCTAGCCAGCCTTACGGGGCTGGCACTTTATTGCTTTCTAACCAATCTGGTTCTTAGGTGTTGTGACAGAGGAATTTGCTTACCTGATATAAGGTGATGCCTCAATATGCCACTCATCAAAAAGGATAAATACACCAGCGAGTTACGCACATAATTTATGGACTATAAATGAACATTTCGACAATAAAACAACCAGCCCATCAGATCTTACTCTCACTTTTGTACCGTTCGCGCTGGGCACTTGCCATTGCTATTTTTGCCAGTGTCGCCAATGGTATTTCCAGCGTCTCCTTAATCACACTAATTAATAGAGCAGTGACAACCCCCAGTGAAAACGATTCTTCTCTCGCCTGGTATTTCGGTATTCTGGCTGTATTGGCGATTACTTGCCGCATACTGAGTGGCGTAATTTTCGCTAAATTAAGTCAGAATACGATGGCAAAGATGCGCCAACTTATTTCAGAACGCGTTGCTCGTGCACCCTTTCGCCAGATTGAGTTGCTTGGTTCTTCTCGAGGTCAATCGATTATCACTGATGATGCAACGAATGTATCAATGTTATTCTTCACCTTACCCAATATCATAATGCAGGGTTCAATAGTACTGGGTTGCCTCGGTTATCTGGCCTGGTTGTCCTGGCCTGTGTTCTTCTTAGCATTGGCTGTGGTCATCATTGGCTCACTTGGTTACAGCCTTGGCGGAACCAAAGCGATCAATTCATTCAAGGCAGCGGGTAAGGCACAAGACAACCTCTTCAATCATTTCAACGCCTTATTTTCTGGTGCGAAAGAGTTGAAGTTACATTTCTTACGTGCTCAGTCTTTTTTTGCCAACTCACTTGGCAACGAAATTGATGCGGTACGTCGGCATCGTACTCGTGCTTTTAGTGTTTATGCCTTTGGCGCTGGTTGGATACTCTTCTTATTTTATGTGTTCTTAGGCGTAGTGATATTCGCCCCGACTGTGATACCAGGCCTTAAAACAGCGACTCTGGCTGGCTATTTGATCATCTTTCTGTTTATGCTGATGCCTCTGGATGGGCTATTAAACAGTATCCCAGCACTGAATGCAGCTCGTGTATCGCTCAATCGCATCGGAGATGTACTTTCTGAACTGAACGAACAAGATCACTTTGGCCCGCAAATTTCTGCTAACGAATTCGGTGAAGTTCACTCGCTACACTTATCTGGCATTACCCACAGCTATTATCGAGAGAAAGAAGATGAAGTATTCCAACTCGGCCCCATTAATATGGAACTCAAAAGAGGAGAAATTACTTTTCTGATTGGTGGTAACGGCAGTGGTAAAACAACACTCGCCAAGCTATTAGTTGGCCTCTATACACCAGAAAGCGGAGTCATTACCGTTGATGGACATGAAATCACTGACAGCAACAGAGCAAACTACCGACAATTATTTTCAGCGATTTTCTCTGATTTTCACCTTTTCGAAACATTGGTAGGCCTGAGTGACGCAGATTCGACATTGGATGCACGTGCTAACGCGTTGCTTGCTAAACTACATTTAGATCACAAGGTAAAGATTGAGAATGGTTGTTTCTCAACCCGTGATTTATCACTGGGACAACGAAAACGCCTCGCCCTGGTGGTTGCTTATTTGGAAGACCGGCCATTTTACTTGTTCGATGAATGGGCTGCTGATCAGGATCCACTGTTTAAGGCCGTGTTCTATCAAGAACTACTGCCTGAATTAGCAGCACGCGGTAAAGCAGTACTGGCTATTACACACGATGATCGTTTTTTCCACTTAGCTGACCATTGTATCAAACTGGAAAACGGCCGGCTTCTTATCAAGGACGATTTTACTGTAATAGTTTAGTGATATTACTGTATGCAGTGGGTGCTTGAGCCACTGAGCAAAAAATAAACGCTCATGCTCTTACCCTGAACATTCCACCTATCATCTACAAAAAAGCCCCATGATGAACTGCACCCCAAAAGTTGGACCCTAACCGATTAAGGTGCAGCATAATGAAAGAAAATTACTCTTGTTCTTTTTTGCAGTTAGTTAGCTGCTGCATTATGCCGCCACTACGCGGATTACCAATCGTAATTGTCGCGATACCGTAATGGGGGAAAAAATCCTCACTAAATTCACCGTCATCATATTTAAACATTCGTTCTGACATTACCCTCGCGGGTTTTGCTTGGAAACCCAGCTCATATGCACAACCAGCACATTTGTGCCGGAACAGATCGCTTTGATCTTCTGGGAGAGCGTTAAGTTTAGATTGGCACTGCGGTGCACGATGAAAATAAAATATCACCAGCCCGTGTGCGCTGGGTACGCGGCAGGCACGGAGTGGCAGCATGCGTTATCGATATTGCTGTAACCACTCAAAGAATGGACACAGAAATATTTGTTTTAGTTTTAGATGTTAATTAATTGTTAAGCATTATTCGCTTGTTGTTGGGTGGAGATAGGTTTATTAGGTTTATCAATCTTTGTGATAAGTGAAATATGGAGAATAAAATGAAAAAACTCATTCTTCTTTGCCTATTGGTAAGCACTACTCTTTTGGCTTCAATGCAAACTTATGCCTATCTTTGTTCGCCTCTTTTTCTACACCCTCTACAATATGCGAAATGTGTAGCTCATTGCTCAGTGATGCACCCGGGAATAGGGGGCCGCTTGGCCTGTGCATAATAAAATCGAGCAGGAGACAGGATCGCTCCTGCCCAGACATTAAGACTCACTGACACTGCATCCTCACCTACTCCTGCCACCCCAGTATCATTTGCTCTGGGGTGGCAATGCGTTATTTGTCCGCATAATTTTCGCTCTTTCTTGTATTTTGTCCATCGCCATCTCTTACTGCAATGCCAGACAGTACATCTTGAATAATGACGCTGAGAATGATGATTGATTGGCTTGCACTCAATATTCAATTGTTGTAAGTATTTGGCTTTCAAGCATTTCCCTGTTCCTCTGCACTCAGTATCCGCCCAATCCTTCAGTCCGAGAAACTGGGCTTCAAGGGCTTCGAGTTCTCCAAGGAGACGTACATAATCTTGTTCAGCGTCTTTCGCCAGTCTGGCGGGTCTTGAACCATCCATGCCGGAGGGGGTAGTGGTTTTAGACACGGGGCACCTGGCCTTGACGTACACGCGCTGAGTGTTGGTAACAACTTGTTCGTCATACTGTAGCTTTAAGCTAGAGTATTCTTTGGTCTTGTCCTGATACTCACTGCATTAGAACCATAGTAGATCCGCGACGACCGCAAAAGCACCGAGGGTGCCTGATTCATGATAACGATTGACTAGACGTTGAACCTGCCGTTCCGTCAAGTTCAACTGAGCAGCAGCATCACCGCGCCTTAAACACTTTTCACAAACTAATTCTTTATCTGAAATAGTCACCAACATTCGAATGTCCTTATTACAGCAAAAGGGTTTTATCCTTTATGCCGCAAAAAGTGACATTGCTAAAAAGTGACATTACTAAATTGGTGCTACACTGGCTATTCGTGTTAGAACTATCATGTTAAAAAGCCAGCTAGTAGCAGGTTTTTCTCTGTAAGTTTACTGATTATTTTTCTCTTGAGCCTTTAAATACGATGCTCGGTTAGTTGCTCTATTGATGTAATCGTTGATAGCTGGACTTATGCTGATATCACATAATTTAGCCCAAAGAAGCGTATGTGACATAAAAATATCCGCTAAGGTAAAGTTATTACCTGCAATCCACTCAATACCCTTATCAAATTTAAGTTGGTTAACTACTTTCTCGGATTCATTTCTAAAGTAATTAACTAATTCTAAAGAGCGTTTTTCTTCAGGGATAAAAACCCGTTGTTTTAGTAAATTCCAGATTGGGGATTCTAATTCTGTAAGTGCAAAGCTAATCCAAGAATTGATGTTTGATTTTTCTTTTAAGTCAGCTGGATAAAAACTTTCTTCTGGGTGTTTCTCGCATAAATAAAGACATATCGCTAATGTTTCTTCTATCGAGATATCACCATCCACCATAAAAGGGACTTTCCCTCGAGAGTGAGGAGATATAACGTTGGGGCTATCGTTAAGTAAATCAACTTTGATCGTATCATACGATACGCCAAGCTCTTCTAATGTCCATAAAACTCTTAATGAGCGGCTTTTAGGGAAGGTGTATATTTTCATGTGATATCCGTAATTGGAAATGTAGAACTAGCATACACATTCTAAAATTGAGGTACAAATAAGAGCCATTATGTTAGGGCTACTTTTCACGATTTTTTCTTAGTTCCAGCAGTTGCTCAAAACTCAGATGGCTGAGGTCGATATTGTTCGGGGTCACAGAGCCGTCAGTGGAACTCAGGTCAACTTTCTTCGGTTCATCCCAGCCCATCAGGTCAGCCAATTACTTAATCGCTGCTTTCGGGTCATGGAGTTTTAACTTGATGCCGTCCTTGCCTGTGGTCAGTTCTGAGATGGCCCTCAGTGCGGCAGGGTTTTGCAAAGCCGGATCTTTGAATTGCTATGAGGCTTGGAAAACGGGCTTACCGTCTTCGTCTTCTCGCAGAAAGACGCTCTAAGGCTTCTTGGTTCATGGCATCGAGAAAGGTTTTAACGTTAGGATTTCACTTGCACCGGATCTCGCTGTGTCCTCTGTCTTTGCCTTGCCCCCCGTCTTGCGATAGGCATCGGTTTGATTCAATCCCTTTAGGATGTCTAACACGAATTTCTGCTGAAGTTTCGTTAAGGCATCAAAGAGAACCTTTTGCTCTTTCGTGAGCTGGATTTTCTTTTGTGCCATTTCTGGTTACTCCATATAGTAAAAAACCACCCGAAGGTGGTTGTTAAAAAGTGATTAGTTAACCCGAATTCTGGATAAGAAGTTGACGAGAAGCCTGTTCCAGGAGCAAAGTTTTGGTGCACACCCAAAAACAGCTCCGAGGTGGAACAGGCTATGG
>NZ_NITZ01000026.1 GCF_002632615.1 Xenorhabdus miraniensis | reverse complement strand
GCCGCCTCAAAGAAATGGACGATGCCACTTCAAGACTGGCGAATGGCGATGAGTCGTTTTATGATTGAGTTCGGTGACCGCCTTGACGGTCACTACTAAGAAATGGCATTTACACAAAATGGTGAACAGGCTCATTTTTAATCATCACTTTCGAAAAAACCATCTTTGCAAAGATGGTTTTTACCTATTCTAGGAATTACCTACTTGGCCCATAACTACTACGACAGGGCTTATTTTTTTTGTTCCGCTCGTTCCAGTTTCTGCTGTCTTATCACCTGTTCTGCCTGTAAACATTCCCGAATTGCTGGAGCTGCGTGGTCAATTCGATCACTTGATTCCTCAAGTAACTGACTTGTTCCAACAGCGTGGCGTTGTCTTCCGTTTTCGCTCCCTCCGGCAGCACGACAAATAACCCGTCCTTGTTTTGGATTATGTCCACTCCGTCCGTGCGTTTCTCCAATTGGGTCAGCGTCTCTTTCTGGGCGTTGATCGCCTTCCAGTTTTCCAAAAGCCGGCTTTCCTGATAGGTACTCATTCCCCAGCCACCCAGCAAGACAGTGGCTAAGACCGCCGCCATGCTCAGGAACGGAAGTAATATCCGGTTTTTCAACACACTCGACAGTAAATTGTTCTTGGTCTCGCGGAAGTCTTTCAACTATAAGCCGATCCATTTACAAATCGATCCATTTATAAAACATCAACTCGCTAGCTTTAAACCGATAATACCCACAACGATCAAGCCAAGGCTCAAAATTCTGGCAAAATTCGCTGATTCTCCCAGTACCATAATGCCAAAAATTGCCGTTCCCACTGCACCAATGCCTGTCCACACTGCATATGCGGTTCCTGCCGGCAGATTTTTCATGGCATAGGCCAGTAGCCCCACACTAACAATCATCGCACTGATCGTAATTAGGCTCGGAATCAAACGTGAAAAACCATGCGTATATTTCAGGCTTACCGCCCACACCACTTCTAACAAACCCGCAATAAGAAGGATCAACCAAGACATGTCTTCCCCTTTTTATATGATGACAAGTGGGGTCGTCCCCAATGAGATGACGTTTATCCGAGTCGTCCCGAATAACGATAAGAAATGAAGCTGAATTATAGCTACCCGATCTGACTGCTGCAATAATAACGACCAACGGCTGACAACAAAAAACCGCAACCTCTGGACGGAGAGGTTGCGGTTTTTCTAGAATAACGGGCTCGATTATTTAACGCGAGAAACGTATTCGTTAGAACGGGTATCAACTTTAATGACTTCACCGATCTGCACAAACAGAGGCACTTTTACCACAGCACCCGTGCTCAGGGTTGCTGGTTTACCACCAGTACCAGCGGTATCGCCTTTCAGACCTGGATCGGTTTCAACCACTTCCAGTTCAACGAAGTTTGGTGGGGTTACAGCGATAGGACGGCCATTCCACAAAGTCAGAATACATTCTGCCTGATCGATCAGCCATTTTGCATTGTCACCAACAGCTTTCTCATCCGCAGCTAATTGCTCGAAAGTCTCGTTGTTCATGAAATGCCAAAATTCACCGTCGTTGTACAAATAAGTCAGGTTGGCATCCATGACATCTGCGCTTTCAACAGAATCTGTTGATTTAAAAGTTTTTTCCAGCAGTTTACCAGAAATCAATTTACGAAGACGGACACGGGCAAATGCCTGTCCTTTACCTGGTTTAACAAATTCGCTGTCAAGAATAGCGCACGGCTCGCCATCTAACATGATTTTAAGACCTGAACGGAATTCATTGGTACTATAAGTAGCCATGGAGATCCTCTAATTTTTAACAAAATGGCTTAGCCAAAAAATGGCACACATTATAACCCATATTCACCCTGTCAGAGAAGTCTGGCTAAAACAACTTGCGGATGTTATTACTGATCCGAATGAATTGTTGCAACTATTGTCTTTAAACACGCATGCCATATTGAAAGAAGGTAATGAGGCAAAGCGTTTATTTCCCCTGCGTGTGCCAAGAGCGTTTGTAGCACGAATGAAAAAAGGCGATCCCCGCGATCCTCTGCTATTGCAAGTCCTGACTTCCCGGGAAGAGTTTGCTACGCCTTCTGGTTTCTCCACCGATCCATTAGATGAACAATGCAGTGTTGTACCTGGCTTATTGCATAAGTACCACAATCGTGCCTTGTTATTGGTCAAAGGGGGATGTGCGGTAAATTGTCGTTATTGCTTCCGCCGCCATTTCCCTTATGAAGATAACAAGGGCAATAAAAACAATTGGCAACTTGCTCTGAATTATATCGCTCAACACCCTGAGCTTGATGAAATTATCTTTTCCGGTGGTGATCCTCTGATGGCAAAAGATCATGAGCTGGATTGGTTAATCAGTCACATCGAATCTATCCCACATATTAAGCGGCTGCGGATCCACACGCGTTTGCCAGTTGTTATCCCTGACAGAATCACGCTTTCACTGTGTAATCGCTTAGCACAGGCCCATTTGCAAGTGATCATGGTCACCCATATCAACCATGCCAATGAAATTGATGATGCCTTCCGGGAAAGTATGATGAGGCTAAAACAAGCTGGTGTGACTCTGTTAAATCAAAGTGTGATGCTGCGTGATGTCAATGATAACGCAGATACTCTGGCTGATTTAAGTAATGCGTTATTTGATGCAGGTATTTTGCCTTACTACATCCACGTTCTGGATAAAGTTCAAGGCGCTGCCCATTTTCTTGTGAGTGATGGAGAAGCGAAAGCCATCATTCGGGAGTTATTGTCAAAGGTATCCGGTTATTTAGTGCCTTGTCTGACAAGGGAAATTGGAGGGGAACCAAGCAAAACACCGCTGGATTTAGAGTTAAAACAAAATTAGTTTTTCCAGAATGGGCAGCGCCAGAAACCAAACGTAAATGTCATTCCCGCTATTTCGAAACGTTTTTTCTGAGCATTGCCCAAACTTATTTTTCACTAACCCCATCGATTTTTACATCCACATCGGATAAACAACACCACCTCATCTACGGGGCTATCTCTTTTATTTTTCTGCCATTAATACCTAAGGGCACTTATAGACCTGACCAACCATTTTGCTATCAAGAGGTACAAAGCTACCCAGCAAATTCTCTGATGGACTGTTTACGCCATAGATAACGTTTCCACCAATTTCAGCCGCTTTATTGCGTAAGTCATTGGCTGCACTGCGCATAGAGCTGCTCTCGCCGCTAACGCCATTGAGCCAGTTGCTTTGCGTACCGGTAATTTCACCTAACCGCTGGCATTCACTGCCCGGTTGAGTCTCCACAAATTGCACATTAGCACCAGCAGAGGTTAACTGATGATTCGTTGTACATCCTGCCAATAATAACACTGACGCACCAAGCAAAATTTTAATTCGCATAACTTCCCTCATTGGTTATAGGAATTTCTACCATGATGATAAATATACCCTTTTGTTTTCAATTAAGACAAAAAAATAAAAAGGCGAGCAAGTTTTTCCTGCTCGCCTTCAAAGTTTTGTCCTAACGGATGGGCAATTCCATCATCAGGATGAACAGCATTACATCATGCCGCCCATTCCACCCATGCCACCCATGCCGCCAGCTGCGCCTAAGTCAGCTTTGTCATCTTTAGGCAGTTCAGTCACCATCGCTTCGGTGGTGATCATCAGGCCAGCAATAGAAGCTGCGAATTGCAGTGCAGAACGGGTTACTTTAGTTGGATCCAAGATACCCATTTCGATCATGTCGCCGTACTGTTCAGTTGCAGCGTTATAACCGTAGTTGTCTTTACCTGCTTTCACGTTGTTCACAACAACAGAAGGTTCTTCACCTGCGTTGTCTACGATCTGACGCATTGGCGCTTCCATGGCACGCATTGCAACACGGATACCCACGTTCTGATCTTCGTTGTCACCGGTCAGACCAGCGATAGCGCCAGCAACACGAACCAGAGCAACACCACCACCAGCAACAACACCTTCTTCTACTGCCGCGCGGGTTGCGTGCAGAGCATCGTCAACGCGAGCGCGTTTTTCTTTCATTTCAACTTCAGTCGCTGCCCCAACTTTGATGACAGCAACACCGCCTGCCAGTTTAGCTACGCGCTCTTGCAGTTTTTCACGGTCATAGTCAGAAGTGGATTCTTCGATTTGCTGGCGGATTTGAGTAACACGTGCAGCAATTGCACCTTCCTCACCTACGCCATCAATGATGGTAGTGGTGTCTTTGTTGATAACAATACGTTTTGCCTGACCCAGATCTTCCAGAGTCGCTTTTTCCAGCTCCAGACCGATCTCTTCAGAGATAACAGTACCGTTAGTCAGAGTTGCAATATCTTGCAGCATCGCTTTACGGCGATCACCGAAGCCAGGTGCTTTAACCGCAGCAACTTTCACAATACCACGCATGTTGTTAACAACCAGAGTTGCCAACGCTTCACCTTCAACATCTTCAGCGATGATAACCAGAGGCTTGCTTGCCTTGGCTACGCCTTCCAGAACTGGCAACAGTTC
Organism: Xenorhabdus miraniensis; assembly: GCF_002632615.1. The sequence goes on along the minus strand of NZ_NITZ01000026.1, from coordinate 41,252 downwards.
ACGGATGTTGGAAATTTTCTTGTCAACCAACAGGATGTATGGGTTTTCCAGTTCAACAGCACCTGATTCTGGTTTGTTGATGAAATAAGGAGATAAGTAACCACGGTCGAACTGCATACCTTCAACAACATCCAGTTCGTCTTCCAGACCAGTACCTTCTTCAACGGTGATTACACCTTCTTTACCGACTTTGTCCATCGCTTCAGCGATCAGTTTACCTACAGTTTCGTCGGAGTTTGCAGAGATTGTACCAACCTGTGCAATAGCAGTGGAATCAGAGCAAGGTACGGACAGCTTTTTCAGCTCCTCAACGGCAGAGATAACTGCTTTGTCGATACCACGTTTCAGATCCATTGGGTTCATGCCAGCAGCAACAGCTTTCAGACCTTCGGTGACAATAGCTTGAGCCAGTACTGTTGCAGTAGTAGTACCATCGCCTGCCGCATCATTGGCTTTAGAAGCAACTTCTTTAACCATCTGCGCGCCCATGTTCTCGAATTTGTCTTCCAATTCGATTTCACGTGCTACAGATACACCGTCTTTAGTGATAACAGGTGCACCGAAAGATTTATCCAAAACTACGTTACGGCCTTTAGGACCCAGAGTAACTTTAACTGCGTCAGCCAGTACATTCACACCGCGTAACATTTTGCTACGAGCATCATTACCAAATTTTACGTCTTTAGCTGCCATTGTGTCTTTCCTTTAAATTCGTTCAATTAAGAAGATCTAAGCGCAAGAGATTAAATTACGCTTCAACAATTGCCAGAATGTCGCTTTCAGACATGATCAATACTTCTTCATTATCGATCTTCTCTGTTTTAACGCCGTAACCTTCATTAAAAATGACGGTATCACCCACTTTTACATCCAGCGCTTTCACGTCCCCGTTTTCAAGGATGCGACCATTGCCAACTGCCAAAATTTCTCCACGGGTGGATTTGCCCGCAGCAGAACCAGTCAGAACAATCCCGCCAGCGGATTTCGATTCAACTTCTGTACGCTTGACGATAACGCGGTCGTGTAATGGACGAATTTTCATTGATAGATCTCCTATAAATAAAGTCCATATCAGGTAAGAGGATTGATACCAGAACCCAACAGAACCAGTACCATGAAGCTACAAGTTGGGGCTTAAGATCGGTACTTCAAGGGTGTCGCCAAAAAATATTTTACTTTTTTATTGCCCATTGAAATTTCAATCTAAGCAGACACCATTATTTTTTATTATGTTCACTGCCAGATTCATCATGGTTTTTTTGATCATCTGGTTTCTGACCGCCCAATGTATAGGAAGCGTCATCTTGCCTACGCTCATACTCTCCCTCAAAGGTCTGCCCGTTCTGGTGGCTCGAGCTATGATTATTCGAACCATCAAAGGCATTGGGGCGGTAAAAATTGATATGGGGCAACAGCTTTGCCGTCAGAAGTTTCTGTACAGGGGGCAGCAGCAGCAGCAACCCGAGAAAATCAGTGAAAAAACCGGGCACAATCAGTAAAAATCCCGCAATGACCAAAGAAACACTTTTGATGGCTTCTTCGGCAGGGCTTTCACCCGCTGCAATTTTTTGCTGCATAGACATAAAATTCTTAATGCCCTGATTACGTACAAGAGACACACCAAGACAAGAAGTAAGAATAACCAGCAGCAGGGTCAGCAAAACCCCAACTTCAGAGGCAATCCGGACAAACAGGACAGACTCGATGTAAACCAGCAGGCATATAAGAATAAGTGGGAGCCAGCGCACGTGGTTCTCCTTTCATTATTTATTTGTCGTTCACACTATTTATTGTTCATCGCAGTAAATATCATTCATCACAATATTTAGCATTCATATTGTGCCAAATACACACAATATGGCGTTAGATCACATAATGTGGGGATGATAATAACAGTTTTCAATACTTCAGAAAGTTGACTTTCCATCTCTGTAATCGTGACTTCAATCACACATATGTGATTTCATTAATAAAATAGCACTATAAAGTGATCCAGGTTCAAGGCATTTATAATAAATCCACATATGATCGCGCACACAATTCCATGATAAGTGATTAATATCAAGGCAATTGTCGCCGGCAACATTATTCTAAACAAACACGTAATAGAACAGTAAAAAAAACGTATCCAATTTTAAGAAGGTTCTCATGTCAAACAACATTCGTATCGAAGAAGACCTGTTAGGTAAACGAGAAGTCCCTGCTGATGCCTATTATGGTATTCACACTCTGCGTGCGATTGAAAACTTTTATATCAGTGACCGTACTATCAACGATGTCCCAGAGTTCATTCGTGGCATGGTCATGGTGAAAAAAGCTGCGGCACTGGCAAACAAAGAACTCCATACTATTCCAGGAAAAGTTGCAGATATTATTGTCAAAGCTTGTGATGAAGTCCTCAACACTGGCAAATGTATGGACCAATTCCCTGTTGATGTCTTCCAAGGCGGCGCAGGTACTTCTCTGAACATGAATACCAATGAGGTACTGGCGAATATCGGTCTGGAATTGATGGGACATAAAAAAGGCGAATATGAGTACCTGAATCCGAATGATCACCTGAACAGAAGCCAGTCAACCAACGATGCTTACCCTACTGGTTTCCGTATTGCTGTCTATAACTCATTGATGCAATTAATTGAATCCATTGAATTTCTGAAAGCAGGATTCGACAGAAAAGGCGCTGAATTTGACGATATCCTGAAGATGGGTCGTACCCAGTTGCAAGACGCTGTTCCAATGACACTGGGCCAAGAATTCCGTGCTTTCTCTATTTTGTTAAAAGAAGAAATCAAAAACATCGCCCGCACGGCAGAACTGCTGCTGGAAGTGAACCTCGGCGCGACTGCGATCGGTACTGGCTTGAACACTGCGCCAGGTTACCAACAATTGGTCATTGAAAAATTGGCCGAGGTCACAGGATTACCTTGCCAACCAGCAGAAGATTTGATCGAAGCAACTTCCGACTGCGGCGCTTACGTGATGGTTCACAGCGCGTTGAAACGTCTGGCGGTTAAGATGTCCAAGATTTGTAATGACTTGCGCCTGCTCTCTTCTGGCCCTCGCGCTGGCCTGAACGAAATCAATCTGCCAGAATTGCAGGCAGGTTCTTCAATTATGCCAGCTAAAGTTAATCCGGTTGTGCCAGAAGTTGTTAACCAGGTTTGCTTTAAAGTCATTGGTAACGATACCTGTATCACTATGGCAGCAGAAGCCGGTCAGTTGCAGCTTAACGTCATGGAACCCGCGATTGGTCAGGCCATGTTTGAATCTATGTCTATCCTGAGCAATGCTTGCCGTAATCTGGTTGAGAAGTGTATCGACGGTATTACAGCCAATAAAGAAGTGTGCGAAAGCTTCGTATTCAACTCTATTGGTATCGTCACTTATCTGAACCCATTCATTGGTCACCACAATGGCGATATCGTGGGCAAGATCTGTGCTGAAACAGGTAAGAGCGTTCGTGAAGTTGTGCTGGAGCGCGGCTTGCTGACCGAAGCTCAGTTAGATGATATTTTCTCCGTTGAGAACCTAAAACATCCAACTTATAAAGCAAAACGTTTTGATGACTGATTAAATGTTTATAATAACGAGTTCGTCTTAATTATTAAGGCACGCCATTCCAACCGGAAGCGTGCCTTTTTAATTGTCTGCAAACACAAAGTATTAACCATAAGTTTTCATAAGATTAAATAAATTAAGGAGTACGTAACATGTTAGCCGTAGAATTGGTTATTGTTCTGCTGGCCATTTTTCTGGGGGCACGATTAGGGGGAATAGGTATTGGTTTTGCAGGAGGTATTGGCGTATTAATCCTTGCAGCCATTGGTGTTAAACCTGGCCATATTCCATTTGATGTTATCTCAATTATCATGGCTGTTATCGCAGCAATATCTGCCATGCAAGTGGCGGGAGGGCTGGACTATTTAGTTCAGCAGACTGAAAAATTACTGCGGAGGAATCCGAAATACATCACCATCCTGGCACCTATCGTCACTTATTTTCTGACTTTATTTGCCGGCACGGGAAACATTTCATTGGCAACATTGCCCGTTATTGCAGAAGTCGCCAAAGAGCAGGGCATCAAGCCTTGCCGGCCACTTTCTACTGCTGTTGTCTCTGCTCAAATCGGGATCACGGCTTCCCCTATTTCTGCGGCAGTCGTTTATATGGCATCAGTTATGGAAGAGCAAGGCATCAGTTATATTCACTTGCTGATGGTGTTACTACCCGCAACGTTTTGTGCCATCATTCTGATGTCATTCATTATTTCATGGCTTTTTGATTCCAGGCTGTCTAATGATCCGATTTATCAAAAGCGCCTTGCGGATAATCTGATAGAAATGCGCGGTGCCAGCCAAATTCAAATCAAACCCAAAGCAAAATTGTCTGTTTTCCTGTTCTTGCTGGGGGTCATTAGTGTTGTCATCTATGCCATTATCAACAGCCCGAGCGTTGGGCTGGTTGAAAAACCGTTGATGAATACCACCAATGCCATTCTCATCATCATGCTCAGTGTTGCCACCCTCACCACTGTCATTTGCTCAGTTGATACCGATGCCATCCTGAACTCAAGTACCTTTAAAGCGGGTATGAGTGCATGTATCTGTATCTTGGGTGTTGCATGGCTGGGAGATACTTTTGTACAGGCTAATATTGACTGGATCAAAGAGACAGCGGGCAGCCTGATTCATGCCCAACCATGGCTGTTGGCGATCATTTTCTTCTTCTGTTCAGCGTTGCTCTATTCACAAGCAGCCACAGCGAAGGCTCTGATGCCCATGGCACTGGCGCTGCATGTTACGCCATTAACCGCGATTGCTTCTTTCTCTGCGGTTTCCGGTCTCTTTATCCTGCCAACTTATCCAACATTAGTTGCAGCGGTGCAGATGGATGATACAGGAACCACGCGTATTGGGCGTTTTGTCTTCAATCACCCATTCTTTATTCCGGGAACCATTGCCGTTGTATTGGCTGTCACATTCGGCTTTCTGTTTGGCGGCATGATTTTGTAGTTTTATTAATCGAACATTGGAAAATATTATTTCAGGGGCAAGTAACGCCCCTGAAATATTTCCATCGTAAAAATCTTTTTTCTCCTCTCAGAACAGCATTGTATTAATATTAATCAAGTGGCTTTCTGCTATGAGCGTCATCGGTTATAGTGCTGACTAAATAAATTTTACGAATCAATTCCACGATACAGGCAGGCCAAAGATTACTTATGATGAAACGTATTCTCATGTTGTTTCTGCTGTTCAGCGGTATCGCTTTTTCTCCTATCAAAGCCAACGCACTGTTTGAACAACCGGGGCAAAGTCTCTACCTTCCTGCTGATCAGGCATTCATGTTTGATTTTCAGCAACAAGGAAATAAACTCACTCTGAACTGGGATATCAAGCCCGGTTACTACCTTTATCGAAAACAATTCAAGATTATTCCCAAGCAAGCCTCATTGGGTGAAATGGTTTATGCCAAGGGAATAGATCATGAGGATGAGTTTTTTGGGAAGAGTGAAGTTTATTTTCAATCAGCGCGCATTGATGTTCCTATTTTATCCGCCACCAATGACGCTTCTCTTGAGATAATTTATCAGGGATGTGCAGAGGCGGGTTATTGTTATCCTCCTGAAACATTAAGCGTACCATTACAAGCGGTAGTTGCTTCAGACCAATCAAATAATGAAACCACAGTATCGCAACAGGAAAGTCCCCCAATCAAAGAACATGACGTTCCATTTTCCCCATTATGGGCATTGTTGATTGGCATTGGTATCGCTTTTACGCCTTGTGTATTGCCCATGTATCCGCTGATTTCCAGCATTATCTTGGGCCAGAAACGCCCCGAAAGCCTGAAACGAATATTTTGGCTCGCCATGAGCTACGTTCAGGGAATGGCGCTTACTTATACCGTGCTTGGACTAATCGTCGCGGCTGCGGGTCTGCAATTTCAGATTGCCCTGCAAAGCCCTTACATTTTGATCGGGCTGTCAGTGCTATTTATTTTGCTCGCCCTATCAATGTTCGGGCTATATAACCTGCAACTTCCTTCTTCTATCCAAACTCGTTTGGTGGATTGGAGCAACAAACAGCAAAGTGGCTCTTATATTGGCGTATTTAGTATGGGAGCCTTAGCCGGGTTGATTGCCTCCCCCTGTACGACTGCACCTCTCAGCGCCATTTTGCTCTATATCGCCCAAAGCGGTAATACGCTGGTTGGCGGCCTGACTCTTTATCTTTACGCGCTGGGTATGGGGTTACCGCTTATCGCTGTCACATTATTCGGCCACAAACTCCTGCCTCGCAGCGGCCCGTGGATGCAGTACGTTAAGGAAGCCCTCGGGTTCATTATTCTGGCTCTGCCGGTATTCTTACTGGAGCGCATTCTTGGTGACACATGGGGCATCAGATTGTGGAGTATGCTGGCGGTTGCGTTCTTAGGATGGGCTTTCGCATTAACATTAAACAGCAAAAACGGCTGGCTGCGTGTTTTACAAATTATCTTGCTGGCTCTGGCACTTATCTCTTCACGTCCCTTGCAAGATTGGGTGTGGGGAACGCCTACGACAGAACAGCAAAAGACAGCAATAAAATTCCAACAAATTAGTGACTGGCAAGAATTAAGCCAAATTTTAGCCGAAAATCGCCAACAGCCGATTATGTTGGATTTATATGCTGACTGGTGTGTGGCCTGCAAGGAGTTCGAAAAATATACTTTCAGTGATCCACAAGTACAGGCACAATTGAGTCAATTCCTCCTGTTACAGGCAAATGTCACGGATAACGGGCCAAAACAGAAAGAATTACTACACAAATTGCAAGTAAGAGGACTGCCCACTATCTTGTTCTTTGATATTCAAGGAAAAGAGTTAATCGATTCACGAGTCAGTGGATTTATGAATGCAGAACGTTTTAACCAGCATGTGCAGCAAATACAACACCTACAACAAAAATAATCTGGAAGGAGAGCCACTGTGCAACGTGAATATGTGCTTAGCCATGCCCTGAACTTATTGGAGCAACATGGCCTGTCAGCAACACTGGAGACACTTTTAACTCCCCTGGATATTGATATTGACCATATAAAACATTTTTGGCCTGATCGTGAAGCCCTGCTCTACGACTGCTTACGCTACCACAGCCAACAGATTGAAATCTGGCAACGCCAAATTCTGCTGGATGAAGATTTGAACCCTGAACAAAAGTTATTGGCACGTTTTGATGCTCTCAAGGAAAAAGTACAGGAACAGCGTTATCCGGGTTGTCTGTTCATCGCGGCTTGCAGCACTTTCCCTGATGCAAACCATCCGATCCATCAATTGGCAGAACTGCAAAAACAAAACTCCTTCCATTACTCAACGGAGTTATTGCAGCAACTCGATATTGAAGATGTTCAACAAGTCGCCAAACAGATGGAACTTATCCTTGAAGGATGTCTAAGTAAGCTACTCGTGAAAAGAGATCTTGAAGATGTCCTGACGGCAAAACTGCTGGCTGAAGATATTCTAACCATCGCAAAATGCCGAAAAAATGGGGCATTAAGTTAATAAAAAGCGGCCCAAGCTGAATAACCACACTAATTTGGTATAAAAATACAGCGATCAATCAATTTTAATGATTTTTTCACAGAAAGTGTTTGACGGATTGGGCTGAATACGGTTTAATGCGCCCCGTTAGCCCGGATAGCTCAGTCGGTAGAGCAGGGGATTGAAAATCCCCGTGTCGGTGGTTCGATTCCGCCTCCGGGCACCAAGTTTCCATGCGAGTTTGTCAAAGGTTGTTAAATTTCCTGACAAAGGCGCGAAAAACCAGCAATGGTTAATAAAATGTTAAATCCTAATCAGTTCAATTTGTACTGTTTAGTTGAGAAGAACATTTAAGACAAGATTACAGGGTAGCTGTTTTATCAGTTACCCTTTTCTCGTTGAAGGTAATGATTTCAGTAATTGATTCTGATGTCAAGTCAGGTGAAAACTTCACGGGATGCAGGGCGGTTCAATCAATACTCTCCTCCTCAATCCTGACTGAGACCCGCCCTGGTCTTTTTACGCCGTTTTATTCCTTCTCACCGGAACTCTCATCAGCGCGATCGGTATACAATCCCAGTTCCCGCTCCAGCGTTTTGCCCGTCACTTCCATATCAAGATCAATGTATTCCATCGTGGTCGCCACATTACGATGCCCCAGTAACCGTTTCACCAGCGGCAGATTACGATCCGGCGATTTCATCAGGGTCGTGGCCACCGTATGACGAAAACGGTGGGGAGAGACCGCAAAGCCGCACTCTCTGGACAGCCGGCGAAAGAAAGAGCGGAGCTGCTGTTTTTCCCTGTCGATATCGTATTTGTAACGGGAAAGCCGGCTTTGGTGCGGTACATTCAGCCGGCTGAGGTCAAAAATCGGATCGCCGGCTTCGGCACCGGCCGCGATTGCCTGTTCAATTAATTGCGCCAGCCGAGGTTTGAGTGGCTGGACAATCGGTACCTCCCATTCACAGTGGTTTTTACTGCCTTCAAGACCCAGTTCAATATAATTGCTTTCCAGATTGATATCCCGCAGCCGCAGATGCAACAACTGGTTCTGGCGTATCCCCGTAAAACGTAATGTCGCCAGTACCGTCATCCAATACCCGGTCGGATATAATGCACAACGCCCTCCCCGTGGAGCCGCCGCGGTTCTTTCTTCCTCAGCAAATTTCCCCATCACCAGATTCATGCGGTTTATCTGTGATTCACTCAGGATCTTCTTCTTTTTCTTTTCTTTTTTCACTGCCGCATCATTAAACGGATTCTCAGTGTGGGGCAGCAGTTTTTGCTCCATACCGAAATTAAAGATCGCCCGCATATGAGCCACCTTATTGTTCCAGGTATGGCTCGACTGTTTTTTCTCCAGCAAAAGATGACGCCGCCACCGCAGCACATCCCGGTGAGTGACCTGCGCCGGTGAGACCGCTTCCCCCATAAACCGGGTAAAACCCCGTGTGACCTTGCGATAACTCCACTCGGTGTCCGGTCTCAGGATATGTGAAAAAAAGTACTCCTCTAATAACGCTTCCCAACTGATGGTTTCTGCTGTGTGCAACATGTTATTTTTTCCTCAGATCATCACGGCATCCTGCCGTTTCCTGTCCAAAATCGATTTTCGGCCATAAAATATAAATAACCATTTGAATTATTTATATTTAAATGATGAATGACAGTGACTATCAATCGCAATGTTTTCTTTATTCAGCCCAGACCGTTTGGTCAGTTTCGAATCGTGAGGGGGATTTTTTCCCTTATTTTGCTGTGAAGATTCATCAGGTGACTGAAATAATGACAATAATGTCAGGGTATCGTCAGGTGTGGAGGAAACCGGGTTTTGCATGTCACTGACGGGAGGTGCTGATGGTGTTTCCGGCACAGGGCAGCTTTCGGAAGAGCAAGCTGTATTCTTCACGGCAGACGGCGGCACCGTTGATTTCACCAAAGGGGAATTAACCCGCCCCGCAGCGTCCTGAAGCAAGGCATCAATCAGCGGAACGGTGGAAGGACGCCCGTTGAGATGCTGCATCAGGCAATCCCAGACCGCCGGTACGGAAACCAGCCACTTCATGGCTTTTTCCGGTAACAGACAGGCAGCCAGTAACACTTCCTGAGGGACCGGGGGTATGTTCTCCGGTGTGCGAAAGCGGAAACGAAACGGTTTGTCGGGGACACAGACACCCGGCTGCCAGACATGCCCGTCATCCAGCTCGCCTTCCAGTTGCCGCAATAAGGGCAAGTGGTAAAACAACGCGGCCCAGAACACCACCGCCTGCCATAAGACCCCCTGTGCCGCCTGTGTTTCCGGGGCGGCACAGGGCGGCAGCAGATGCCCTTTTGCCAGCCGCACCGCACAGGTGGTAAATTGCAGTGTCAGGTCAGCAAATCCGCCGCTGCCTGACCACTCCCCCGCCGAGGCGGCGGGCACCTGCTGAACGCTGCCCAGCAATTGCTTCACCGGCGCGAGATAAAAACGCTGATACAGCCCTTCGGGTAATGTACTGTTTTGCCATAATTGTTGCAGAGACTGTCGGCGCACCGGCGTGGCCAGCAGTTCATCCGAAGATTGCGGACGAAAATAGCCCCGGTCATCATGCATAACTTCCGGTTGAGATTCGGCTGATTTTTTCTGTGGCGCAGGCTGCTGACGGGTAAAATGCGATTTAAAACGTGCAAACATCTCTTTTCTCCTTTTCAAATTTGGCTCAGTGTCGGTGAATCCCAATCTGAAACAAGGCGAAACTCTTTTTGCGGAAATGAAAATTAACCTGACTCGGTTCATCCATTAACTGACTTACCGAGTCACCTTAATTTTCATCATAAATCAACACCTTAATATCATTTAAAAACTAAAAAGCGCCCCGAAAGGCGCAGATGAGCGTGAAAAAAACTCAGGCCGCTTGTTCATCGGCCTGCAAACGTTGCGACCAGTTACCCAGATAATGCGCGGGCGTGTAACGGGTGCGTTTGGTGTCACCCTCATGCAGGGCATCACCGATGGTCACGGCGGCCGGAATGCCGGTCAGCGACAGCTGGATATACGCCATCACGGCCGCCAGCGGGTCAATATCAATCGCAGAAACCCACAGGCTGCACATCGGGTCATGCCCCTGCCCTCGCAGCACGTCGGCCGCCGCCAGAGTCATACAACCCGCACCACACGCGGGTTCGAAAAGAGTGATAAACGGTTGGGTCTGCAACAGCCCGGCTGCATCATGCAGCTGCATCTCCGCCATCATTCTGGCGACACTCCAGGGGGTAAAGAACTGCTGGAGGCCTTTATCGCCCAGCTCCAGCCGCATAAACACGCTGCCGAGAAAATCACAGGGGGCTTCCGCCAGTGCCAGCACGGTAGTCGAAAAGAGTTGCACAATCCGGTCAACATCCTCCCGTTCGTACTGATTGATGGTTTTCAGGTAATACTGCTCCAGCTCTTCACTGAAACAGTATCTATTGTGGATCGCCGCCATCGCACAGTTGCAAAAATCCCGGAAGACCTGATGGCGGTTGTGGTAACGGGCGGTTTGTTTAAACAGCGAAATGAATTCATGTTGATAGTCAGGACGTGATGCCATTGCGTGTTTTCCTTATAAAACAAAAAAAGGAAAACACGCTCCGAAAGGGGAACGTGCTTCCCCATTCGGTTGAAGTAAAAATCAGTGGATACGACGTTAAACAAAGTGTTACTGCCCGACGGCAATGGCCGGTAAGGCCAGCGTGGTTTCCGCTTTCTCACCGTTGACCAGATACAGTGCCGGCCGGTTTTCCCGCCCGGACAGCCCATAACCGCTGTCCACATGCTCGCCCTGGTCATAGCAGTCGTAACCTTTGAGCTGGCCTGATGCTTCGCTGTACCAGTGGCGGATTTCACAGTCAAACACCGATGACAGCTCCCCCATCAGTTCGGCCGATGGCGGTGCCCACGGGGAATCAAACCGCACGATTAAGCTGCTGACATTGCGGCGCTCCCAGCGGACATGATGCCCGAACGGCCATTCCAGACCGTATTGCTCATCGTAAAACTGCGCGGTACTGGCAATCCCCTTGAGCAACCCGCTGTTACCGTTAATTTCACAGGCCAGCCGGGTCGGCATCATCATCAGCATATCGCAGGGTTGTGCTGTTTCCGGATACGCATTCAGTTTATCCCAGCACACGCCAATATCGGGTGTCTCAGACCAGCCCACCATCCCAAACCAGTCAGTATACTGGCGGGTCAGGAGGCGGGCGATAAGGTCACGTGCGGGTTCCGGCACACTCTCCCAGCGCAGCAGGCTGAGACAGGACTGACGGTACAAATTATCTATCCGTTTAATGTTGCCGCTGCTTAACGGTACATTGTCCTGTAACAGCTTCAGCCACTGCTCAAACGCCAGGTTCTGCGCCGAGGGTGCCGCCGTACCCCGTATCAGTTCCGGATACGGCGTATAGGCTTGCGGTTTGGTGGGTTTCAGTATCCCCGCACAGCCCGCCAGAAACAGGCGCAAACTCTGTAATACCGCCTGACGGTAACGGGGCGTTTCTTCCCCACAGACCCACTGCTGCATCACATCGAGACAAACGGATTTGCCGGTGATTTCTAATTGATTGGTGTACCAGTCTGCCATGGTTATGTTCCTCATTGGATTGGTAAAAATAAAAAGGAGGAACCGCACCATCAGGGAGAACAGTTCCCCCGATGGGTGATGGAAAAAAGGGTTACTGCCTGTCCTGCCTGAAAAGCGTCTCAGCAATACCGCTGTCGAAAATCACTTGCAGCTCATCATGAAGACCCAGATACGGTGTACTGAGCGGGACAGCCTGCGCATTCAGCCGGGTTAAATCGTATTTATCCACCAACTCGTTGATGGCTTCAAAGGGCAGAACACCACTGGCTATCAGTTCAGCCACCGTGTCGGCTTCACACAGTACGGTATCATTCAGGCTCAGGCCAAAATGCCGTTTTAGTAACGTGCCGGCAATGACCTGCCAGACGGTTAATCGTAAAGGGGCCATCGTGATACCTCACATGTTAAACGCTGACTGTCGTCCGTGCCGGAGAATATCCTGCACTTCACTGCACTGTTGATAACAGGGCGAAACGACATGCAGCGACAGTAAATGCGCCTCATGCCACAATGCACGGGCGGCCTGCGTATTCTGCCAGCCCTGCTCAAGCACGGCTGACTGACACAACTGGTGCTGTTGTTTTTCCAGTGACAGGCGTTCTGACGTCACCGTCACCGGCTGTGCCCAGACAATCTCGTCATAAAACCGGCCACCGAGCACTTTTCTGTCCTGTGCGTCATAAATCATGACGGTCAGCGGAAAAAAAATGCCCGTGACCTGCTCAGGCGACATTTTCGGCAGCGGCCAGTCGCCCAGCAGATGAATAACCTTCAGCCGCTGCACCGCTTCCGTGATGGAGGATGCTTCGCACACCATCACGGTTTTCTCCCGCAGTGACTGTGGTGTTTGTGGGTGTTGCATCAGGCCGGTGACCTGCACAGTAAAAATTTCCCGTAAGGCCGGTTCTGTCTTGTCCGGCACGGGTAAAAAAATGGAGCTCATCTGTATTTCCTTGATTTGATGTCAAATAAAGAAAACATCCGCCCGATGTCGGGAAGGTGTTTTCGGCTCCCCGGTCAGGCGCTTAAGAAAAGAGAAGGGTTAACAGCAACATATGCTGATAACCTCAGTGATGATTATTATTGACACTACAGATTAATGATGGACTCAGCACCTTATATGGCGCTCTTAAATCCAGTACGGCACGTATCAGTTCGGTTTCCGGGTGTTGCAGCGCATATTCACGCAGTTCGCCGAACCGGTACGCATCCTCATCGGGTTCATCCAGCACCGCGATACGGGCAAACACCGCTGTCGTCACCGCCAGCCCGAACGCATCGGCAGAAAGCGTGATAGTATCCGGCAGACAGACAGAATATGTGGCGGCGGATGTCGGCACCATATAGGCCAGCTGCTCAGAAACATCCCGCCTGTCCCAGCATTCATACCGGTATTCTCCACATAACCGGGTGGCGGTATTGGCAATCAGAAACCCCAGAAACAACCGTTCCAGCGGTTTTTTGCCGGGAAACACAGCAGACAGCGCAGAGCTGTCCAGCATGATAAGTTCACTTTTTTGCATGATGTTTTCCTGTCAATAAAAAAGACGGAGAACACCTTGCCCGGCGGGAAGCATGTTCCCCGTCCGGGTGACTGGCGTAGTGCCAGGTAGAATTAAATAACCTTCATCATCGACAAAGATGATATCTGCTTCCAAAGGGGCGCAGATGTACCACACAGTGTGTACTCCCTTTCAGGCTACGGGAGTGTTGTTGTCGCTGCCCGAAGGTGATCCTCATAAGCGACCGGATCATTCATCAACGTGATGACGCTAATGGACAGCGATAATGCAGTCAAGGGGGAATTCTTTTTCCGGCAGGGAAAAATAACGTTATTCTGTCTCACCATTCTGATAATACACCTGACGGATATAGCGTCCCCGCCCATCCTATAAAGATAAAAATTGATTTAATGTCGCAGAGAACGACATCAGGGAATGGCGAGGAGTGGCTTGATTAAAACTCCCCCGTAGAAGATAAATACGGATACGCTTTTTATAACGAAACACGTTCCAGGTAGCGCTCCGAACAGCCCCCAAGTAAAGGGAGCTGGGATATTTAAAATCGTTTACACAAGAAAAGAGGCCCCGAAAGCTCGTTGAAAATGTAAAGATCTTTATCAACCGACGTAATATTTAGGTAAAAGGATGACTGCACTCTTCCCAATATGGGGAATATCGTATCAACTGTGGGTGGGATATTGTCACTAACCCATAATCTTACATTTATAATTTTGAATGTGTATATCTGATCCTTATCAAAATCAGTGTAATCAATCTTTACTTCACGATCGATTATGTAATTTTTATTATCTATTGACAGTACACCTTTCTGTATCAAGAAACCTGTCCCATTACCATATAAAAATAAAAAAATTTTTTCATTTAAATTGGCTAGATCAGTGTTATTAACTTTTCTACGTAAAGTTAACTCACCCGCACATCGAATCTCGATGTTATTTTTTTTATTGTCCACATTGATAATTTCAAATGATGCTATTAACAAAATAATGGAAAGTAATGAAAGCGCAATATATAACCAATGGTTTTTTTTCATCGATTTGCACCAAAGTTGTTTAATATGCTTCTGCAGTCTTTAGTTTTGTTATTTTTGTCTAAGCCACATATGCCTATAAAACTAACTTGTATGTCCTGACTGCCACTACGTGTTTTTTTGTAGTAAATATTACCCTTCGCGAAGTCGCAATTAATGGCTTCTTTGTTGATATCTTGTTTGGCTATATCAATATAATTTCCACCCACATCTATTGGGAGATCTCCCAATGCATAAACGTCACATTTTCCAACGCTATAAAGAAATGTTGTTTTTTCATCGCGTACGTTTAAGTGTTTGAATGTAATAAAAGCTTCATAAGAAGCGTAGCTACAGAGGAAAACGAAAGTCATACATATAACGAATTTTTTTATTTGTTGGTTTTTTGGCCTTATGAAAATAGTGTTATCAGCGGGGTGCTTTAATTGCGCCTCACTTTCATTAATAGGAAAAACATTATTTTCACTCTGTTTAATTACTGGCTCTACAGCACCCTCGAAACGAAAACCTACTTTAGGAATGGTGATGATAATCTTTGGATCCCTTCCCAAAGATTCAAATGATTTTCGAATCTCGCTTACAGCGACATTGAGGCTATTGTTTGAACGTGTAAAACCATAATCCTCCCATACCCTTTTCAATAAATCTTCCCGATGAAGAGTTTCATTGCTGTTAGTGACCATTTCAAGCAGCAGTCGCGCCGCTTGGTTTGATAGTGTGATTTCATGATTGCTATCGTTGAGCAATGACAGTTTTCTGTCTGCAGGTGAGTATATGATGGTAAAGTTTATAACGTATTTCAATGACGTAATCCCAAACAGATTCAGATCTTTCTTAAAAAAATAACACACAACAGATCTATAGATTTTCCATTTACTCGTCAATGGTTTTATTTAAAAGGAGTGAATGATCTATTCCCTGTTTTTAAAAAGGTATTAACTGCTGCTTCATGTGTCTTTTTTTATTATTATTGGAAATTAATTATTATAATATTTATTACATCGGAATAAAAACCTTTTTAATTAAATAAATAAGTATAATGTTTTGTTTGTTTTTTTATTCTCTATCATTGTCGCCGTTGTCACAGAGGTTCTCTGCTTTACCAAGTGTGCAGTGTGACACGGGAAAACGGAACTCAGGTTACAAGAGGTAAGTGTTGAGTTCTTCATTCATCGTAGGATGTGCTTATGGAGTGACTCATGCACTTGATGTATACACTTACAATCTGAGCATACGGAGCTACACACCAAAAAATAGATTAAGTCGCAAGCAATGGATTAAAAAATGGTCACTAAATATCGAATTTTATTCTTAACAGTAATATTATTTTTATTTGGGTGCAGTAGTAACAAAGAACATGTATCAACTAAAACCTATGACATAGTTAAATACACTGTTGTTAATAACACTCAATATAGCCTCTCTGTAATTCGAAAAAATGTGGAGTGGGGTAGCTGGGTTTCCAAACCTCTATCAACTATTCAGCCTTATGGAAGGGATTCATTTTCTACCAGAGGAACCTTAACTGCAGGGACTGAGGGTAATGTAGAATATTCAATTTATGGAGGAAGCTTTGACGTTTATTGGAGCTTGTCGCATTGGGGTTCTGTTAAAAATCGTTTGACGGTAAATGATCCACACAAATTGTACGATATATATCGTGTAGAGGATGCGAGAAACACATATACGGTCTATGTTAATGAAAAGAATGCAGCGAAAAATATAATGTTCTCATTATATCAGACCCTCAACCTTTTCGTTTAGATACCAGTAGTAATGACCTAAATAAGGACTGTTCTGAATGGGAGTCATTTAATGGGGTGGTTTCAAGTAGCATAAAAAAATTAAAAAATGATAAGAATTTCGCATTTGGGATTGTTAATGGTGATATCACTGAATTTGGTAGACGGGATAGCAGAGAGAGCATAAAAATCAGTGGGAAATAATAAGTGCTCCACAGATTTTTATGCCCTCATAGGAAAGTAGTTTACAAAATATTGTCTACCCAACTTTCTGGACATCTTCCATAAAATAATTAGGATTATTATGTACAGTGCGAATGTATTACTGAACAAAATCAATCAAACTCGCGACGGTCAATCAATGACCCTCGCCGATCTTCAGCCTTTCTCATTTGGCGAACTAAGAAAAATGTTCGAGAAACAGCTTAGTTGGGGGGAGGCTCGCTATCTCCATCACGAAGCCGTTGAACAAAAAAAACGTCATCGTCTGCTGGAAGCACGTATTTTCACCCGTTCTAACCCACAATTATCTGGTGCTATCCGTCTGGGTATTGAGCAAAACAGCCTTTCACGCAGTTATGATGAAATGTTTGGCTCTCGTTCTTCTTCCTTTGTAAGTCCTGGTTCTGTTGCCTCCATGTTCTCACCGGCTGGCTATCTCACAGAGTTGTATCGCGAAGCGAAGAATTTACACTTCACAAGTTCTGCTTATCATCTTAATAACCGTCGTCCAGATCTGGCTAATCTGACACTGAGTCAGCGTAATATGGATACGGAAATTTCCACCCTGACACTGTCTAATGAACTGTTGCTGGAACATATTACCCGCAAGACCGGGAGTAACTCGGATGCATTGATGAAGAGCCTGTCGACTTACCGCAAGGCCATTGACACACCTTATCATCAGCCTTATGAGACGATCCGTCAGGTTATTATGGCGCATGACAGCACCCTGTCAGCGCTATCCCGTAACCCGGAAGTCATGGGGCAAGCGGAAGGAGCCTCATTACTGGCTATTCTGGCCAAGATTTCGCCAGAACTTTATAACATCCTGACCGAGGAGATCACAGAAAAGAACGCCGATGCTTTATTTGCGAAAAATTTCAGTGAAAATATCACGCCTGAGAATTTCGCATCGCAATCATGGATAGCCCGGTATTATGGTCTTGAGCCTGCTGACGTGCAAAAATACCTCGGCATGATGCAAAGCGACACTTCTGGCAGCGGCTCTGTTTATGTGGATAATATTTCAATGGGGCTGCTGACGGATCAAGAAGGTAAGCTCAGCGCTTACAAAATAACCCGAGTTCCTGGCGGGGATGATGCGAAACACCTGAACTTTTGGGATCTGGTCTACAAAGGTGATAACAAATTCATTATCAGAGCTAATTTCAAAAAAAATGATGGCGAGCTCATTATACGTAAAAGTCGGGTGGGCACGATCCAAGGTAGTCAGGCTATAGGCAAGTTTTCTGCGCCAATCAATGCGAATACGGTTTATCAAAGTGACGTGCTGTCGTCGCTTATCCCTGATGATTTAAAAGAAGGGGCGACAATCTTTGCTTATAATCATAATGGCCCTAAAGGGCCTCGAGGAACCCCAGTCTTTATCTTCGAAAGTTACTCGCTGACTATTTTCGCTCTCAAGCTGAATAAAGCCATTCGGTTGTGCCAGGCCACCGGACTTTCACCGAATGAACTGCAAACTATCGTATACAGTGATAACGCACAGGGCATCATAACTGATTCAGTTCTGACCAAAGTTTTCTATACCCTGTTCTACAGTAGCCGTTATGCCCTGAGCTTTGATGACGCACAGGTGCTGAACGGTTCAGTTATCAGTCAGTATGCCGACGATGACAATGTCAGCCATTTTAACCGTCTCTTTAACATGCCACCGCTGAAAGGGAAAATCTTTGAAGCCGACGGCAACAAGGTCAGCATTGATCCCGGTGAAAAGCAGGCTACCTTTGCCCGTTCGGCCCTGATGCGTGGGTTGGGTGTCAACAGCGGTGAGCTGTATCAGCTAGGCAAACTGGCAGGTGTACTGGATACCCAAAATAACATCACACTTTCTGTCTCCGTGATCTCCTCACTTTATCGCTTAAAGTTACTGGCCCATGCCCATCAGCTAGCGGTCAATGAGCTGTGTATGCTGTATAGATTTTCGCCGTTCAGTGACAAAATAACGGCTTCCCTGTCTTCTGAGGAACTGGCGCGGCTGGTTATCTGGTTGTATCAGATAACACAATGGCTGACCGAGGCGGAAATCACCACTGAAGAGCTCTGGTTGTTATGTACACCCGAATTCAGCGGAAATATTTCGCCGGAAATCAATAACCTGATTAATACGCTTCGGCCGCGTATTAATGAAGACATGGCGCAGAATAGCAATCGGGAGCTTCAGGCTGAAATTCTTGCGCCGTTTATTGCCGCTACGTTGAATCTGGCGTCACCCGATATGGCGCGTTATATCCTGTTATGGACAGATAACCTGAAACCGGGCGGTTTGGGTATTGGCGGATTTATGAGGCTGGTACTCAAAGAGACGCTGAGTAAAGAGGAAACGACCCAACTGGTGCAGTTCTGCCATGTGATGGCCCAATTGTCGCTTTCCGTGCAGAAATTACGCCTCAGTGAAGCGGAGCTTTCTGTGTTGGTTATTTCCGGTTTCTCGGTGCTGGGGGCAAGAAGTCAACCCGCCGGACAACACAATATCGATACCCTATTTTCACTCTACCGATTCCACCAGTGGATTAATACATTGGGTAATCTCAGCTCTGATACGCTGGATATACTGCGTCAGCAGACGCTAACGGCAGACAGATTAGCCTCGGTGATGGCTCTGGACATCAGTATGGTGACACAGGCCATGACTTGCGCCAGGGTGAGCCGTCTTAAAAGCTGGCAGAACATCAACTCTGTGCTGCAATGGATGGATGTGGCATCAGAACTGCACACCATGCCATCAGTTATCCGAACGCTGGTGAATATCCGTTACGTGACTGTACTGAACAAGCCAGAATCAGAATTACCTTCCTGGGATGAGTGGCAAACACTGGCAGAAAATATGGAAGCCGGGCTCAGTAAACAACAGGCTCAGGCACTGACGGATCATACCGCGGAGCGCCTGAGTAGCGTGCTGTGCAATTGGTTTCTGGCGAATATCCAGCCTGAGGGTGTATTCCTGCAAAGCCGGGATGATCTGTACAGCTATTTTCTGATTGATAATCAAGTTTCCTCTGCCGTGAAAACCACCCGACTGGCGGAGGCGATCGCCGGTATTCAACTCTACATCAACCGGGCACTGAACCGGATAGAACCGAATGCCCGTGCCGATGTGTCCACCCGTCAGTTCTTTACCGACTGGGCGGTGAATAACCGTTACAGCACCTGGGGCGGGGTGTCGCGGCTGGTCTATTATCCGGAAAACTACATTGACCCGACGCAGCGTATCGGGCAGACCCGAATGATGGATGAGCTGCTGGAAAACATCAGCCAGAGTAAGCTCAGCCGGGACACGGTGGAGGAGGCGTTTAAAACCTATCTGACCCGCTTTGAAACCGTGGCGGACCTGAAAGTGGTCAGTGCTTATCACGATAATGTGAATAGCAACACCGGGCTGACCTGGTTTGTCGGGCAAACGCGGGAAAACCTGCCGGATTACTACTGGCGTAACGTGGATATCTCCCGCATGCAGGCAGGTAAACTGGCCGCCAATGCCTGGAAAGAGTGGACGAAGATTGATACGGCGGTCAGCCCATACAAAGATGCAGTGCGTCCGGTCGTATTCAGGGAGCGTTTGCACCTTATCTGGGTGGAAAAAGATGAAGTGGCGGAAAACGGCACTGATCCGGTGAAAACCTATGACCGTTTTATATTAAAGCTGGCGTTTTTACGTCATGACGGCAGTTGGAGTGCGCCCTGGTCTTACGATATTACCTCGCAGGTGATGGCGGTCACTGGCAATAAGCCTGACATTGAACGATTGGGCCTGGCAGCATCAGGTTATCAGAACGAAGACACGCTACTGGTGTTCGTATACAAAACGGGAGAGAATTACGGCGATTTTAGCAGCAACAACAAAAATGTAGCAGGGATGACTATTTACGGCGATGGCTCCCTGACACAAATGAAAAACAGCGAGCTTAACCGCTACAGCACGCTGAAAAATACTTTTGATATCACCAATACCAAAGACAACGACTTGGTGAGAAAAGCTAATTATCGTTTTGCTCAGGATTTTGAAATACCCACCTCATTGCATATGGGTTCTGCCGTTGGTGACTATGGTCTGACGGTGATGGAAAAAGGGAATATACCACAGATAGCCAGTAAATATTCCAGTGACAACCTTGTGATTACGCTAAGTAATGCGACTTTTACTGTCAGATATGATAGCGGTAACGATGTAATCAGAAACAAACAAATCAGTGCCATGAAACTTGCTGGCGTGAACGGGGCGTCACAGTATGGTAATGAATTTATCATATCACATATGCCACTTTATGAAGGCAATTATCGTGATCTTGGAGGACCAATCGTTGTTTACAATAAAACGAAAAACTATATTGCGTCAGTACAAAACGAACGCTATGGAAATTTTGAAAGAAACTTGATTCTGGCACCTAATAAGGATTATCGTAATCGGCTCTTCGAGTTTAAGTTTTCTCCAAATAATCTTACACACCAAGTTTTTGATGTTGGCAGCAACAAAACAAGTGATTTTGAAAAGTGTAGCTATGCTATTGATGGTGTAGACTATCTTCCAGGCTACCCTGGTTACCATATATGGTCTTCTTATAGGACATACAACTGGATAGATATTGATACAGAAGTTAACAATGCCGATATCAAAATTACGGTTGTAACTGGCAGTAAAACCCATACCTTTACGGCCAGTGGCTATGCAGCTTCCTTGCCAGCCAACAGTTTTGACGCCATGCAGTACACCTTTAAGCCACTGGAAATTGATGCTTCATCGTTGACCTTTATCAATAATATTGCTCCGCTGGATATCACTTTTGAGGCCAGAGCCAAAAAATGGCGAGTACTGGGTAAGATCAAGAGAACGTTATCGGTGAAACGGGTAAATTATAATCCGGAAGATATTCTGTTTCTGCGTGAAACCCATTCGGGTGCGCAGTATATGCAGCTAGGAGTTTATCGTATCCGTCTCAATACCCTGCTGGCACCGCAACTGGTGTCCAGAGCGAATACGGGCATTGATACCATTTTAACTATGGAAACCCAGAGATTACCGGAACCTCAGTTAGGTAAAGGTTTCTATGCTACTTTCATCTTACCACCTTACAATTCATCAACGCATGGCACCAGTCGGGCATTCAAGCTCAACCTTAAACACGTAGTTGATAATAATGTTCATGTTATCTACTCAGGATTGTTGCAAGATAACGAACTCAATGTCCGGCTCTTTATTCCTCTGGATGATACACCGCTGAATCAAGAATTTATTGCCAGGGTGTTCTTAACCACCCAGAAGAACCCCAATGACGTTTCGTGGGCCGGGCCACACTTTACGGATAACGGTGGTAAAATAGCTATCCATGTTAAATCGGATACCAGTATGTTTGCTGGTGTGCAACCACATAACGGCACCACCACCGAACCCTTGGATTTTAACAGCGCCTGTGCCCTCTATTACTGGGAACTGTTCTACTACACCCCCATGATGTGCTTCCAGCGTCTTTTACAGGAAAAACAATTCGACGAAGCCACCAAATGGATGAATTACGTCTACAACCCGGCCGGTTATATCGTTAACGGGGAAATCGCTCCCTGGATCTGGAATTGCCGACCACTGGAAGAAACCACCTCCTGGCATGCCAATCCGCTGGATGCGGTTGACCCGGATGCCGTTGCCCAGCATGATCCGACACATTACAAAGTCGCCACTTTTATGCGCCTGTTGGATCAACTTATTCTGCGTGGCGATATGGCCTATCGCGAACTGACCCGTGATGCGCTGAATGAAGCCAAAATGTGGTATGTGCGTGCTTTGGAGCTGCTCGGTGATGAGCCGGAAGATTATGGCAGCAGCCAGTGGGCAGCACCGTCCCTTTCCGTCGCGGCCAGCCAGACTGTACAGGCGGGCTATCAGCGGGATCTTGCAGATCTGGATAACGGGGATATTTCCACACAGCCCCGCACCGCCAACTCGCTGGTCGGGCTGTTCCTGCCGGAATATAACCCAGCGCTCACCGATTACTGGAAAACCTTGCGTCTGCGCCTGTTTAACCTGCGCAACAATCTTTCCATTGATGGGCAGCCGCTCTCGTTGGCAATTTACGCCGAACCTACCGATCCGAAAGCACTCCTCACCAACATGGTACAGGCGTCTCAGGGAGGCAGTGCACTGCCTAAAGGCACCTTATCGCTATACCGCTTCTCAGTGATGCTGGAACGGGCCCGCAATCTGGTGACGCAATTGACTCAGTTTGGAGCTTCTTTGCTCAGTATGGCAGAGCATGATGATGCCGATGAACTGACTACGCTGTTATTGCAGCAAGGCATGGAGCTGACGACACAAAGCATCCGCATTCAGCAACGGACAGTGAATGAAGTCGAGGCCGATATCGCCGTATTGAAAGAAAGTCGACGCAGTGCGCAGAACCGTCTGGAGAAGTACCAGCGACTGTATGATGAAGACATCAACCACGGAGAGCAGCGGGCTATGTCACTGTTTGATGCGGCGGCCAGCCAATCTCTGGCCGGTCAGGTGCTTTCGACTACCGGAGGAGCAGCTGATCTGGCGCCAAACGTGTTCGGTTTTGCTTGTGGGGGCAGCCGCTGGGGAGCACCGCTGCACGCTGCGGCATCTGTGTTGTCCCTTTCAGCAACAGCTTCACAATATTCTGCGGAAAAAATCAGTCGTTCTGAAACCTATCGCCGCCGCCGTCAGGAGTGGGAAATTCAGCGTGATAACGCCGACGGTGAAGTCAGGCAGATGGATGCCCAACTGGCAGCCTTGAAAATCCGTCGTGAAGCAGCACAAATGCAGGTGGAATATCAGGAAACCCAGCAAGCCCAGACCCAAGTCCAGTTGGAACTCTTGCAGCGTAAATTCACCAACAAAGCGCTCTACAGTTGGATGCGTGGCAAACTGAGCGCCATCTACTACCAGTTTTTTGACCTGACCCAATCCTTCTGCCTGATGGCGCAGGAAGCGTTGCGCCGCGAACTGAACGACAACGGCGTCACCTTTATCCGGGGCGGCGCCTGGAACGGCACCACCGCGGGCTTGATGGCTGGTGAAACCCTGCTGCTGAACCTGGCGGAGATGGAAAAAGCCTGGCTGGAGCGTGATGAACGCGCACTGGAAGTGACCCGTACAGTATCACTGGCGCAGTTCTATCAAACCTTATCATCAGACAATTTTAGCCTGACAGAAAAACTCACGCAGTTCCTCAGTCAAGGCAAAGGCAGCGCAGGCCCTACCGGAAACGAGCTGAAACTCAGCAACCGCCAGATGGAAGCCTCAGTACGGTTATCCGACCTGAATATTTTCAGTGATTATCCCGAAAGCCTTGGTAGTACCCGCCAGTTGAAGCAGGTGAGTGTTACCTTACCGGCGCTGGTTGGCCCATATGAAGATATCCGGGCCGTGCTGAACTACGGTGGCAGTGTGGTGATGCCGCGCGGCTGCAATGCCATTGCCCTCTCCCATGGGATGAACGACAGCGGGCAATTTGTACTGGATTTCAACGATGCGCGTTACCTGCCGTTTGAAGGCATTCCGGTAACAGACAGCGGCAGCCTGACGCTGAGTTTCCCGGATGCGACCGACCGACAACAGGCGCTGTTGCAGAGTCTGAACGATATCATTCTGCACATCCGTTACACCATCCGTTCTTAATCCAGATAGTTATTAAATACAGGCCTCATTGGGGGCCTGTAAGGAGTTTGACATGCTACGTTCAGATGAACTGAAGTTGGAGACACCGTCACTGCCCAAAGGTGGCGGCACACTCCGGGGAATGGGGGAAACCTTTACCGGAGGTGGTCCCGACGGAATGGCCTCACTGTCATTACCGTTGCCGATTTCCAGCGGACGCGGCACTGCCCCGGCTATGTCCCTCACCTACAGCAGCGGCAGCGGCAATGGCGCTTTTGGCATGGGGTGGCAATCTGCTCCCATGGCTATCAGCCTGCGTACCTCACATGGCGTGCCGCGTTATGAGGGCAACGACACCTTTTTATGCCCGATGGGCGAGGTAATGCAGGTTGCCCCTAACGAACAAGGTAAGCCGGATATCCGCACCACCAACCAGTTGCAGGGCGTCACATTAGATGAGAACTGGCAGGTGACCCGTTATCAGCCCCGTATCGTTCATGATTTCAGCCGGCTGGAATACTGGCAGCCGGCGCAGGGTAACATGCAAAAACCCTTTTGGGTGATGTTCAGTCCCAATGGTCAAGTCCATCTGTTTGGGAAAAATGCCCACGCCCGGGTGGCTAATCCGGCGGATGATAACCAGATTGCCCAGTGGCTACTCGAAGAGACCGTGACGCCCACCGGTGAGCATATTTATTATCAATACCGTGCCGAAGATGACGCGGGCTGCGATGGGCCTGAAAAAGGACAGCATCCTTTATCTGGTGGACAACGTTATTTAATACAGGTTAACTACGGCAATATCACGCCACAGGCGAGCCTGTTTGCTTTGGACAACACACTGCCGGCCAATAATCAATGGCTGTTCCATCTGGTGTTTGATTACGGCGAACGAGCAGGCTCGCTGTATGAAGTGCCTGCGTTTCAGGCAGGATCGGCAAGCTGGACAGTTCGCCCCGATTGTTTCTCCCGTTTTGAATACGGCTTTGAAATCCGTACCCGCCGCTTGTGCCGGCAGGTGCTGATGTTCCATCGCCTGAATGCGCTGGCAGGTAAAAATGAGACCGGTGAAGTGCCTGCCTTAGTCTCACGTCTGATGCTAAGTTACGATCCCAATCACAGCATCAGTACTTTGGTTTCTGCCCGTCAGGTGGCCCATGAAAATGATGGGACGCCTGTCACCCTACCGCCGCTGGAGCTGGATTATCAACGGCTGGATACAGCGTCGTTGCCGGCCTGGCAGCCCATGCCACAGTTGGACCAATTTAATCACTTACAGCCGTATCAGTTCGTGGACCTGTATGGCGAGGGCTTGCCGGGTATCCTTTATCAGGATGCTCCCCGCGCGTGGTGGTATCGTTCTCCCGTACGTGACCCCCGGGTGGAAGAACCCGATACCGTGGCCTATGGTGAAATAAAGCCACTGCCACAGATCCCTGCCCAGCAGAATAATGCCGCACTGATGGACCTCAACGGGGATGGCAAGCTGGATTGGGTCGTCACCTCCGCCGGGGTCAATGGCTATCACACGATGGCGCCAAACGGACAGTGGTCGCCTTTTATCCCGCTATCCGCCTTGCCCGTCGAGTATTTTCACCCTCAGTCACAGCTGGCCGACCTGACCGGCGCGGGGCTGGCTGATTTGGTGATGATTGGACCACGCAGTGTCCGTTTGTATGCTAACCAACCAATGGGCTGGAAAACAGGCAACACCGTTATTCAATCTGACGGCATTACCTTACCGATCCCCGGCGCGGATGAACGAAAACTGGTCGCCTTTGCCGATATGCTGGGTTCCGGTCAACAGCATCTGGCAGAAATTGCGGCTGACGGCGTGACATGCTGGCCTAATCTGGGGCACGGCCGTTTTGGGCACCCCATCAGGCTGACAGGATTGGCGGTTTCAGCCAACAACTTTAATCCCGATCAGGTGTATCTGGCGGATATTGACGGTTCCGGCACCACCGACATTCTCTATGCCCACAGCACTTATCTGGAACTGTTTATCAATGAAAGCGGTAATCAGTTTGCCGCACCGGTGCGTATCAATCTGCCTGAGGATGTCCTGTTTGACCGGACCTGTCAGTTACATATTGCTGATACGCAGGGATTAGGCGTATCCAGCATTATCCTGACCGTGCCGCATAGGGCGGTGAAACACTGGCGCCTTGACCTGACGCAACACAAACCCTGGCTGTTGAATACTATCAACAATAATATGGGCGCGGAAACCACGCTGTTTTACCGCAGTTCGGCGCAATTCTGGCTGGATGAGAAACAACAGACCGAAAGCGAGGGCCGTTCTGTAGCCAGTTATCTGCCCTTTCCTATCCATGTGTTGTGGCGTACTGAAGTACGGGATGAAATCACGGGTAACCGGCTGACGTCAGAGCAGGATTATGCCCATGGCGCCTGGGATGGCAGAGAGCGTGAGTTCTGGGGATTTGGCCGGGTCAGACAAAAAGATACTGATAAGCTGGCACAGGCAACCCATTCGTCAGTCACCGATCCCCTGTCGCCCGCCATCACAATCAGCTGGTTTGCCACGGGGGTTCCCGCCGTTGATGCCCTGTTGGCAAATGAATTCTGGCACGGGGACAAACAGGCTTTCCCGCCCTTTACCTGCCGTTTTACGCATTTTGACCCTGATAAAGAACAGGATGTCACACTCGTTCCCTCAACGGAGGAAGCTTACTGGCTGCACCGGGCATTAAAAGGCCAACCGTTACACAGTGAAGTCTATGGCGACGATGGCACGGTACTTGCTGGCGTGCCGTATACTGTCATGGACAGCCGGCCCCAGGTCAGGCGGATTTTGGGTTTGCCGGGCAACTCGCCGACAGTCTGGCCCAGTGTGATTGAGCAAAGAACCTGGCAATATGAACGTGTTGCCGAAGATCCCCAATGTCATCAGCAGGTGGTACTGAACAGTGACCGCTACGGTTTTCCCCGGGAGACTGTCGAGATTGCTTATCCCCGCCGCCCTAAACCCGCTGTCTCGCCTTACCCGGATACGCTGCCGGAGACATTATTTGGCAGCAGCTATGATGAGCAGCAACAGCAATTGCGGCTTACCCGGCAACGGCAAGGTTATCATCATCTGACTAACACAGAATATCAGGTGCTGGGGCTGACTGATGTTGTACGAAGCGATGCCTGGGCCTACCCGGCAGAACGGGTACCTCGTGAAGGTCTTACGGTAGAGGACTTGCTGGCCGCAAACAGTCTGATAGCTCCCGGGACGCCCCTAACCTATTTGGGGCATCAGCGTGTGGCCTATACCGGCCCCGAAGAAAACCCGACCCGACAGGCATTGGTGGCTTATACCGAAACCGCGGTTTTTGATGAGGTGGCGTTGCAGGCCTTTAATGGCACATTGACCCCTGAAGCCCTGGAAAAGAAATTAATTGAAGCGGGTTACTTGTGTGTTCCTCGACCATTCAATACCGGGGCGGGATCGGCGGTCTGGGTCGCCCGTCAGGGCTATACCGATTACGGAGGGGCGGAGGCGTTTTACCGTCCGTTGGCCCAGCGCGCTACGGTGCAGGTTGGGAAAACTGCCATTGATTGGGATACCCATTACTGTGCCGTCATTCGCATACAGGATGCTGCCGGCCTGTACACGAATGCTGCCTATGATTACCGCTTCCTGACACCGGTTCAGATAATGGATGCGAATGACAACCAACAACACATCACCCTGAATGCGCTGGGGCAAGTGTCATCCGGCCGGTTCTGGGGGACAGAGGCAGGCACTCCGCAGGGTTATACCCCGCCTGAAAAGCGCCCATTTACACCGCCATCCTCCGTGGAAGAAGCACTCGGCTTAAAACCCAATCTGCCGGTCGCTAATTGCATCGTCTATGCGCCGCTGAGTTGGATGCCATTAGCGCAAACTTATCGGGAATCTATGGCGGGCTTTACATGGCAGGCACTGCTTGACGCGGGTGTGGTGACGGAAGATAAGCGGATTTGTGCACTGGGTTTCCGGCGCTGGCAGCAACGTCAGGGTATGGTGATGGATGAGCAGGCATTGACCGATTCACGGGAGCCTGTCCATGTTCTGGCGCTGGCCACTGACCGTTATGACACCGATCCTGAGCAACAACTGCGTAAAAGTGTCACCTACAGCGATGGCTTTGGCCGTTTATTGCAAAATGCAATATACCATGCGCCAGGGGAAGCCTGGCAACGCGCCACAGATGGCAGTCTGATTACAGACGCGAAAGGAAACCCCATCACTGCTTATACAACAACCCGCTGGGCGGTCTCGGGCCGGACCGAGTATGACGGTAAAGGACAACCTGTCCGAACCTACCAGCCCTTTTTCCTGAATGCCTGGCAGTACCTCTGCGATGACAGCGCACGGCAGGATTTGTATGCCGATACATACCGTTATGATCCCCTCGGCCGGGAATACCAGGTAAGAACAGCCAAAGGCTATTTACGTCAAAACCAGCTGACACCCTGGTTTGTAGTGAATGAAGATGAAAACGACACCGGCTCTCAGCTCACACAATAACGTCAAATAATCACACCTTCCCCCCAGAGACGGGGGGAAGGTTAACTACCCTATAAAGGTAATGGCTTATGACTTTAAACAGAGGCAATAACCTGCATCAAAACACGCCGGAAGTGGCTGTCCTGGATAACCGGGGGCTGACTGTTCGCGAGCTCCATTATCACCGCCACCCGGATACCCCCACCAAAACCGATGAACGGATCACCCGCCATCGGTTTACGCTCGCAGGTCAGCTAGCACACAGTATTGATCCGCGTCTGTTTGACTTACAACAAACGGATAATACGGTCAATCCTAACCTGATTTATGATACTGTACTGACCGGTGAAGTTGTGCGCACAAGAAGTGTCGATGCGGGTAATATACTGACATTGAATGATATTACCGGCCGGCCTGTGCTGTCCATCAATGCAACCGAAGTCACCCGTACGTGGCAATATGAAAATGAAACCTTACCCGGACGCCCGCTCAGTATCACCGAACAGCCTGCTGGCGAAGCGGCCCGTATCACCGAGCGTTTTATCTGGGCCGGGAACACTCAGGCAGAGAAAAACAACAACCTAACCGGACAATGTGTGCGTCACTATGACACCGCCGGACTGAACCAGACGGACAGTATTGCGCTTAACGGCGTACCTCTGTCCGTCACGCGCCAGCTGCTGCCGGACGGGACGGACGCAGACTGGCAGGGCGACAATGAATCCGCCTGGAACGCCCGGCTGGCGCCGGAAAGCTTCACCACCCTGAACACGGCGGATGCCACAGGGGTATTACTGACCCGCACGGATGCGATGGGTAACGTGCAGCGGCTGGCATATGACGTGGCAGGTTTGCTGACCGGCAGCTGGCTGGCGCTGAAGAACGGGACAGAGCAGGTCATCATGAAATCCCTGACGTATTCCGCCGCGGGTCAGAAGCTACGCGAAGAGCACGGCAACGGCGTAGTGACCACCTACACCTACGAACCGGAGACTCAGCGCCTTGTTGGCATAAAAACCGAACGCCCACAGGGACATGCTCAGGGGACGAAGGTGTTGCAGGACCTGCGCTATGAGTACGACCCGGTGGGGAACGTTCTGCGTATTACCAACGATGCCGAGACAACCCGTTTCTGGCGCAACCAGAAAGTGGTGCCGGAGAACACATACATCTATGATAGCCTGTATCAGCTGGTCAGTACCACCGGGCGAGAAATGGCCAATATTGGTCAACAAAGCGCTTTATTACCCATCCCTTCCCTCATTGATAACAGTACCTACAGCAATTATTCCCGCACTTATAATTATGACCGTGGGAGCAACCTGATGCAGATACGTCACAGCGCACCAACCAGTAATAACAGTTATACCATCAAGATGACGGTCTCGAACCACAGCAACCGAGCAGTGCTGAATACGCTAACGGAAGAGCCAGCTAAGGTAGATGCGCTGTTCACCACCGGCGGGCAGCAGAGCCAGCTGCAACCGGGACAGAACCTCGTCTGGACGCCGAATGGTGAGCTGCTAAAGGTGACGCCAGTAGTGCGTGATGGACAGTCCTCCGATCAGGAAGCCTATCGTTATGGTGCGGACAGTCAACGTATCATCAAAACTAACGTTCAGCAGACGGCTAACAGCTCGCAGACGCAGCGCACGTTGTACCTGCCTGGACTGGAGCTGCGCACCTCGATAAATGGTACGATGGTAAAAGAGATACAGCACGTTATCACAGTAGACGAGGCGAGCTGTGCGCAGGTGCGGGTAATACATTGGGAGAGCGGGAAACCAGAAGGCATCAGTAACAATCAGGTTCGCTATAGCTACGACAATCTGGTGAGAAGCTGTGGGTTGGAGGTGGACGATGACGGGCAAGTAATCAGTCTGGAAGAGTACTATCCGTACGGAGGCACAGCGGTGTGGGCAGCACGCAATCGGACGGAGGCAGATTACAAAGTCATGCGTTACTCGGGTAAAGAACGGGATGCAACGGGACTGTACTACTACGGATACCGCTATTACCAGCCGTGGGCAGGGCGATGGCTGAGTGCGGATCCGGCGGGGACAGTGGACGGCATAAACCTGTTCAGGATGGTGAGGAATAACCCTGTTAATTACTACGACGAGCAAGGCGACATTTCTTTACCTATCGATGTGTTTAACTCAATGACTATTAGTACTGAAGGGGCACATGGCAATAGAAAAAATGAGGTACTCCGTTTGTATGGGAAGAAAGGTGTGCCTATGGTGACTCAGTCGAGAGCCGGTAATTCCAATAAGAAACCGCCGGACCCGAAGCCAATATTGAGTTCTGAGCATACAATTCTCCATACAATCTCAGCCCAAGGGCTAGGTCGAGGGGATAACATTCACGCGACGAATTCTTTAAAAACAGCAATTAAAAAACTTGAAAAATTAGGGCATGCCTATCAAGAATATGATGAGGCTCATCGTAAACACATCGGCAGTAACAACGGTGTACTTTATCGAAACACTGAAGTAGGCGTTAATCCAATGACGGAAGCAGAATATCTTGCCAAAGAAACAATTACTAACAATTTTGCGACATACATCGATACACAGCGCTCATTATTACATAGCAACGATGTATCATCTGCAATTCAAATAAATCAAATGGCATATTTTTCTGATTCACCTGAACTGGCTGATTTAGTAAGAAACAATAGCGAATCACAAAAAACGCATGATTCATTTTATCACTCCGTCAGTGTGAAGGATTCCTATTACTATTTAAAAAATGATTCTGAAGTAGTGAGCGTTGATGTGACAAGCACCAATAAGATAGAAATGATACTGTCTAGACTTATGGGGGTGCTTGGAAGAATTCCATCGAATAAAGAGCTTAAGAATGTGTTGGAACAACATAAAGTGACCGTCCCTGGTGGGATGTTTTCATTATTAAATGATCCTAACTTTGCAAATAGAAGTATATTTAAACCTACAGAAACTGTCTATATAAGTAAAAATGCAAAAAACAAGGCCAGAAAACAAGCCAGGAAAAATGCAGCGAAGAGTTAACTATCATTAAATAACTCCCTGTCCGATAGGACAGGGTTGTATTCACTTGTATTAGTTCAGACTAGATCTGACACTTCGGTTTGAAAAGAAGAGAGTTACCGACTTTGATTAAAGGTGATGAATCCATAATCAAAGACTAAGAGGTAACTCTCATGCTTTATACTAGCAATCCAATCATCAAACACAAGGCGGGTCTGCTTAATCTCGCTGAAGAACTCAGTAATGTCTCAAGAGCCTGTAAAGTGATGGGTGTATCCAGAGATACGTTTTATCGTTATCAGGAACTCGTTGAAAAAGGCGGGATTGATGCGTTAATCAACCAAAGCAGAAAAACCCCTAATTTGAAGAACCGTGTGGATGCGGAGACTGAACACGCCGTTATCAACTCGGCCATCGAATTCCCGGCCTATGGGCAAGCCAGAACAAGTAATGAACTCAGAAAAGCAGGCATCTTTGTGTCTGCCAGTGGTGTCCGTTCTATCTGGCTCAGACATCATCTTGAGAACTTCAAAAAGCGTCTGGCAGCCCTTGAAAAGAAAGTGGCTGACGAAGGCATTATCCTGACTGACGAGCAGGTTGCCGCCCTTGAACGTCAGCAGCATGATGACGAAGCTTGTGGCGAAATTGAAACCGCTCATCCTGGCTATTTAGGGTCGCAAGATACCTTTTATGTCGGTAATCTTAAAGGCGTGGGACGCTTGTACCAACAAACTTTCGTCGATACTTACAGTAAAGTGGCTTTCGCGAAACTCTATACGAGTAAAACGCCCATTACGGCGGCGGATTTACTGAATGACCGTGTGCTGCCGTTCTTTAGCGCTCATAGATTGCCGATGTTACGTATTCTGACAGACAGAGGCACCGAATATTGCGGGCGTGTTGAGCACCATGATTACCCACTGTATCTGGCGGTCAATGATATCGACCATACCAAGACAAAGGCGATGTCACCGCAAACCAATGGCATCTGTGAACGGTTTCACAAAACCATCCTGAATGAATTTTACCCAGTGACGTTCAGAAAGAAATGGTATGGCTCATTGGATGAGTTACAAAAAGATCTGGACAAATGGATGGACAATTACAACAATCACCGCACTCATCAAGGAAAAATGTGTTGCGGCCGGACACCAATAGAAACCCTTCAGGATGGGAAATCTATTTGGGCAGAAAAAAATCTGACCCAAATATAATCTGACAGTCGCCGATAACAAAGTGGGTAACTGTCAGATCAAGTCGCGACTAGTACAATTCACTTATTAATACTACAGCTGTATTTGTTTTTCTCAATTGGAAATCTGTCCGTAGAACAGCTTGAAATGATACAATTTCTCAGTTTATTGATTATCAGATAACACATTAATTTTGGGATGATTACGGCTGTAGTATTAGGCACCGTTGCAAATAAGAATTGTAAGCTAAATCCCCAGATTTTTCTGTGTGTGAGCTTTCTGAGTTTTCTATCCAATATAGCCTCACTCATCATCACTATTCCGGTAATAAACCTGCCGGATATAACGTCCCCGACCATCACCATGCCCCAAGTCCATCGAAACCAGCGCTAACACTTCCTTATCATTAAAACCCTGCGTTTGATAATGCTGTCCGGATTGCTGAGCAAAATGATACCGCATGCTGTGTGGCGCTTTATTGCCGTGCAGTCCTGCATGTCTGACAATATAGCGGTAACGGTCGATGGCCTGCGTGATCGTGGGTTTATCAATCAATTTGCCACTGCACCCGGCTTGCTCACGTTCCGCATAGGCAATTGCGTGTTGCAGAGCTTCCCGATCCAATATAACCGTCTGCCGTGGACGTCCGCCTTTAGTACCGAACACCACCCGCACGGAGGTATGCCCGTTTTCCAGCGCTTTCTTCCAGGTCGTTAACGATTTGTAGGCTTCGACCGCTTCTTTGGTACGCAGTCCCAGCACATACGCCAGTTGCATCACAGCCGCGACACGCCGGTCTTTTTGTTCCACCTGCTGAAAAATGTCCCGGAACGCAGCCGGGGTCAGCGCCATTTTCGTTCCCTTGCGGCTTATATCAGCGATACCCAATGCCCGGTTACTCAGGCGGGCATTATCGGGATCAGCCAGCTTGTACTTTCCCGCCTGCGCTAAGATGGCTCGCAGAACCGACATTTCATTTTGCAGTGTCCGGTGACTGAGATTGTTGGCTTTGCGTTCAGCGATGTAGCGCTCAATATATTTCACCTTCAGGCTATCCATTTGCCGGAGTTTGATGCCATTGTCTTTCAAATAATCAAGGAACTGCCGGGCAATTCGCTCCCGATCCGCCACCGTAACAAAACTTCCGCCCGCCTGTCGGGCATGAGTGATAAAGACTTTTCTGAACTGCTCAACCTTTGAACGTGTCGATCCCTGCGCCATTCTCGCCTCTTCTGCTGCTTTGCGTTTGTTTTATTCATTTTTAGTCGTTTTTAAAACAATTCCCTGCGTGTCGGTTCAGGTTCACCGTTCCGTGGTGCGTCAGACAATGTGTAGCAGGGCGGGATTGTGTTGAGTTATTGCAGGAGCTCGCGACGTGCTCAGCACAGCGATGACATGCTCCCCGTTCAGAGCCTGATCAGTTCAGGATGAACGCCTCATTATCTTGACGTGATTCATTTCTCCTTAATTTTTACTGCATCAGCCTGCAATCAGGCAGTGGGTTGAAAATCCGATAGGACGATCGTTTATCAATCAAACAAAATGGCGGTTAATGGTCTGTTTTGAGTGGTTTCACTGAGTAATGCAGGGTTCAAATTGGTCGTAAAGCCAGACTGGACGTGCTCTGGTCGTTGGCCGCCCTGCGGCGTCACTTGGTAATCGCTGCGCTTCAACACAAGTGACGCTGCGCAATTTTCGTGACGTTTATCGTGATGGATTGAAATGTAAGTGAATGTTGCACCGGTTAAAGCGGTATTGATTAGCGTGAAACAGAGTGTGCTCTGCCTCTATTGTGTGGGTAAGCCGGTTGTGAATAACACCGGGAAACTTTCATCATCAAAGCGTTGAATGATGTGTCTGATGATATCTGCTTCCAAAAGTGCGCAGATGTACCGCATTACATGCACTCCCTTTCAGGCTACGGGAGTTTTAGTCCGCCGCTCAACGCTGATCCTTACAGGCGATGGACCATTGGTAACAGTTAAATACCTTATCGGTTGGGTTGAACGAGGTCAAATTTTTATTCGATGATAAGGTGAGAAAGGACGTACTATTATTTTCTTGATGAAAATAATTTTTCCTTTGTTCATACCCTTAATTGGCTTGTCAGATATCCAGAACCATTGCTCCACTACAAATCCAATAGACAGTTAGGGATTTCCTTAAAGAAGTATTTTACTCAATCACAAGAAAAGTAATCATAATAATCGTGACAATAATCTCAAAATTAAACTGATGTGATAGTCATATTGCGTTATTTAAATTATTAATAGATTATCTTTATGGGTGTTACTCACACTTGAAATTAGACACTCAAAAGGTAACCGCTCCGTACCACATATTTATCTAAATCCACATTGAGATATTCAAATCACCACAGATGCCAACTTAACAAATGTTAAGTTGGTATTTCCCAACATCCGGTACTGAAAAATTACTCTCTGCTATTGTATAACTGCTTATTTCACTTATATACTTTCCTGACAAAACTATCCTACCAGAAATGAAGTTTCCCTAGTGTACATAAGATAATTCATTTACTTCATCGGTGAAAAATAAGTAGATTACTCTAAATTTAAAGCATGTTTATGATCTGCTCTTCTCATATCTTCAATAACTCAAATTTAATGCGATAAAATATAAAACCCATAGAAATGGTAACCCTACATAAACTCCTTTATTGAAATAATAACCTGATGTAACTTCAAAGCGCGAGCATACTTTGATTAATATTCGCACTTAAAATGTCAATATTGTTCTTTAACTCTTCGGTTGACTATAGGAGTTTAAAGGATTGTGTTTTTGGTTAAATTTAACCCGATACAAACACCATTAACGTTGTTTTTTTTTAAATAATAACCTTTAAAAATCAGTTAAAATAGTGTGCTCGTTCCCTGGTGTGGCTTCGCTAATAATTTTATATTGTAATTATTTTATTTGTATAATAATTAATATATTCGGTCAGTTAGATACTACTGCGAGTAATTAAGCACGCATCATTCAATAAGATCAACATAAAAATAATCAAAAAGTGCATGAAATTGTACATTCTTTGCATACTGTCATGTTTTTTATGTAAAAAAAAACTTACCACTGACTGTTCTTATAAAGCTACGTATCGAAAAATATTATGGAAAGTAACAAGTTAATCATGTAATGTCTGAAGAAAAAACCTAACAACATTATTATTTTCCGAAATGAAAACATCAGGAATAAAAAGAAAATCTAATATTATTAGTAACATTGAGTACATGATGAGAAAAAATGGTGAGAATAAGTCCTCACTGGCTATGCGCTCAGGTGTTACAAGAACAACACTCTATAAAATTCTTGATGGTCAAATAAATAAAGTTCAACATTCAACTATCACAAGGATTGCCGATTTTTTCGGTGTCAAGTGCGATGTCATAGAACATTGCAACATTGAAGAGCTTGATCGCATAGACAATACCCTCTCCGCTGAGGGTAACAGAAACCCATCTGCTATTCCGCTTGTTCCCCAGTCAGACGTGTTAGCCAGTATGGAAGATCGTATTGGCCAGCTTGTCATGAAATACCCGGTCATCTGGGCCTTCGAAGAAGGCGCAAATCTGATTGGGCTGACGGTAGAAACTGAAATTGATAAAATTTTTTTCCCCGGTGATACATTAATCATTAAGCGCTATGCCGCACCTGTAAAAAATCAGCCATCGCTAATATATGCACCCGAAAAAGGATTTTATCTCCATGATATGTCTGGTTGCGCAAAAAAAGTGCCAACCATAAATGAGCAATTGATTGGAATCATCATTGAAGAACGCATTTCGTAAGCAAAGGAGCATTAGCTGTGTCAGGTAATCAAAAATATAAACTGCTGGGTTTCAGTCGCTCTTCCGACGCGATAAGGGCGAATATCATGATCCTGTCTACGGGGAAAAGCATCAGTATACCGTTAAAGGAATTGGAAAGTAGCCAGGTCTCAGAAGATCTCAACAGAAATGAACTCAGGGAGGTCTATCGCCGGATTTATGGCAGTGAGGATACGGTAACTGCCTATGACCTCACGGATCGGCACGAACGTTCCTGGTTCGCCTATCTGGTGATTGCGCTTTCTCTGGCCATTATCTGTATTTTTTGCACAGTGACAGGGATAAAACCAGTGAGCATTCCCTATATTAATATGGTGATACCCGCCGCAGTCTTTTTTTACCCACTCACATTCATCCTTGTTGACATGCTCAATGAGTTTTACGGCCTTCGCCTGGCCAGAAAGGCGATTCTTTTTTCGTTTATTACCAATATCCTGTTTGTTCTCGGCCTGATGTTCACCGCAGTGCTGCCGGGCCTTAAAGAGTGGGGGTTAGCAGAAGCCTATACTGAGATTGTCCATAGCATTACTGCTGTCCTTGTCGCGTCTTCAGTGGCTTATATTGTCTCTGAGAATGTCAATTCATGGCTGTTATGTAAAATCAAAGAACTGACCAATTCCCGTTATCTTTTTATTCGCATCATAACCAGCACAACAATAGCGGCCGCACTGGACAGTATTATTTTTTGTACACTGGCATTTTATAACACGCTTGATGCCGACACGATTAAAACAATTATTTTTTCCCAGTTTATTATCAAAATGACCTATGCCATTGTCGGTGTTGGACCTATCTATGCTACCCGGGCACTATTCAGAAAATATATAACCTCATAGAAGAGAAGTCATCATGGATATTAAAAAATCAATAACACATCTTGGAACAAAAACCGATTACATACAAAGTTATTCTCCAGAATTACTTGAAACACTTCCGCGATCACTCGCGCGTGATATTATCAATATCAGTTCTGATTCATTGCCATTTCAGGGTTTTGATCTTTGGACCGCGTGGGAACTTTCCTGGCTGAATAGTAAAGGGAAACCGGTAGTCGCAATCGGTGAGTTTACTATTCCGGCAACCAGCCCGGGATTAATTGAATCTAAATCATTCAAGCTGTATCTCAACAGTTTTAACCAGACTCAGTTTGAAACGACTGATGATGTGATCCAGGCCATGAAAAAAGATCTGTCTCAGACAGCCGGCCAGCCTGTGGAAGTGAAGCTCTACCCTCACCTTGAGGGATATGGCCATGAAATCAGCCCACTCTCAGGCCAGTCACTGGATGACCTGGATATCGAAATAGACGGGTATGACTTTGATGCGATGATACTGGCAGATTCCGTTTCAGCAGAAGCGGGTATTGTCTCTGAAACATTGAATTCAAATCTCTTAAAATCAAACTGTCTGGTCACAAACCAACCTGACTGGGGCAGCGTTGTTATTCGCTATGAGGGTGCAAAAATTAATCATGAAAAACTGCTGCGCTATCTTATTTCCTTCAGAACACATAACGAGTTTCATGAACAATGTGTAGAGCGAATTTACAATGATATCATGCATTATTGCCGACCAGAGAAATTAACCGTATTTGCCCGTTATACAAGACGGGGAGGGCTGGATATTAACCCTTTCAGAAGTAATTATGAAAGTGCCCCCCTCACGGGACGGCTTATCCGTCAGTAAGAGAATATCGGACTGGGTGAGTTGCTACCCACTCCCCCAGTTCATAAAACGATATTTTTACCTAAAATATGAAGACCAGCAGAGCCTTGTATATAAATTTGTGTACTGAAATGGTGAGATGTGGGAATCCTCTCAGCAAGCACTTGTGCGTGCCTACTCGCCTGCTGAGTGGGGTAAGAGAATGCTATCAA
Organism: Xenorhabdus miraniensis; assembly: GCF_002632615.1. Next base: position 2,540 of record NZ_NITZ01000026.1, on the reverse strand, counting down.
AGCATTTTATTATCGAAATGATTAACGGAAAATTAAAGACGATTTCTCAAATAAAACATTCACGCCACCAGAGTATAAAAGGATTTTTGTCGACGGTTTCAGGCGGACTGATAGTGTACTTATATGAGGCGGTTATCTGATAGTACGATCCATCCCATTCCTCACTTTTCCTGATTTCATTTTTCAATCCCAAATCACCACACTGTGACATTGCCTGATGATTTTGTTCTCTCAACACACAGGGCACTGATATTTAGTTTTCCCCATAACCAGATGTTTCTCACTCCGTTCTATCTGATAATTAGTCTGGACTGGACTACTCTCACGTATACCATAAGGCGTACTCCGAGAATTCAATTTCTAAGTGCGGCACTATTTTCTTATTCTTTAATTTATAAAGAATTTTTACATTTAATTCCGGTTAGTTCTGACAAATCAACATCGTTTCCTGTCGTGTGAAAAATTGCTTTACGCCTTTGACTAAACAGATGCTGGCAATGCACACACATATCATTAACATTATTCGGATTTTTAATGGCTTTTAATGTCCTGACCGCATATTTACCACACCGACACCTGACGACATAAATCGCATTACTTTTTCCGTCACTCCGTTGAGACAAAGGGCGGACACCTAACACGGTAAAAAAGCCATATTCATAGCCTTGAACCTGTATCAGGATGTTGATTAAATTAGGCTCCCTTTTACTTAAACGTAAATCATACGTCGTTTTGTACGGAATAAAATAGTCAGCGTGTTTTTTATTTTTCCTGTTATTACCCTTATTATTGGTATCGTTCATCACTTCTTTTAATCCATTTTGTAGCACATTAAATAGGTTCTAATTTAACTATTTTCATTATTAATTCAATAACGAAAAAACTAACCTTAACATTTAAGTTAAATCAGTCAAATCGCCTTTTCTCATTGTGATACATTAAACATGATGAAAACACATATTCCGCAAAATATGGACATGACCTACTATTTTATAGGTTTATGTAAATAAGACATCTCATCAGATGAAAAATTTGACTAACTGTTTTTACGAACTATTTATTGCCATAGTAATAAGTAGCGAAGCCTCAACGGTTGCGACCCTTGAGGCTTCTATAACAATTAAATATCGTCTATTACCCTAAAAAGGATATCGATATAAACATGTCAAGTATAGCGTTTTATATATAAGACATATTGACTGAAATGGCATTAAATAATTTACTTTTTTGTGATACAGGTCATAAATGCTGTGTTAGTTATGTGAATATAAAACCTGAATTCAGCAGAGCATGAATTAAAACATTAACGCGACAATATGACTTATTTTAATTATCGAAACAATTATCAATAGGTTAAAAAAAGGAAAATATCACATTCAAACTAAACTTAGAGGATAACGTTCTGTCCCTTAAGTTTTAAGCACTTCATTTGACTATTTCCCTTTGGACAACACCCGCTGCATCACCATCTGCCCAAACATCCCCGCAGACTGCCTGACCTGCCCCACACCCTGGCTCATCATACCGGCCATATCCCCCATCCGCACACCCGCCCACGCTAATGCACCCAGCCAGACCATCGGCAGCACAATAAACAGCGTACCCATCACCAGCCCCATGATTAAATCATCTGAGGTGTTCTGAATACCGGCCAGATTAAACAGACTGTGGGTGTCTGAACCGTACAGGGCTTCCAGTAAATGACTGTCCAACCAACGGGCGGTTTCCCACCAGAACGTCAGAAAATTCAAGGCGAAAATGACAAAAGTCAGCGTGAATACAGTTTTAAATTCATACCCCGCAAACAACAAAATCAGGGGTATCAGGATATTATGGCCTGCAACGCTTGAACGACTGATTCCAATAATATCAGCGATTTCTTGTTGGGCGAGAAAAGGATTTTTTCTAAGAAGTTGTAATATTCTAAACTCCAGATTATCCATTTTTCTCATATCACGCCCTTTATTGTTTTTAAACATAGTTATTTTTATTCCATTGATTAATGACAGTAAAGCGTATTCTTATACATTATGCTGGTAGTGAGAAAGCGATCGTAAACTTAATGATATATTATTTATCATTAAAAATGTGATCTTATTCTTAAATTTTATCCTGAAAAATAACACATTAGCAGGATTTTAAAATAATTAGCGTAATAACCATATTTTATTCTGATTTTTCCCATGAAAAAACAAATCATTATATTATAATCTTATCACTTTTAGCATTTGTCTTTTCTTCTTTTTTAATTTATTCTCTTACATGAAACAGAGATTTTTAATTACATTTAAATGTGATGATTAACACATTTTCACTAATATGAAATATAACTTCACTATTTTATTGCGGTGTAATATTTTTTATATTGAATCAGTTTCTTTATTATACTGTTAAATTTATTTGACTCTGTCGTCACCATGGATGCTTTTAATTGTTAATATATGCCATTACTTACCACACGCAAATGCCGTCATCGCCCAGGCATTTCGCACCCACAGGTCAGCCCCTGCCCAAAATGCCCATTTTGCCTGATGTTCTGC
>NZ_NITZ01000025.1:48202-51180 GCF_002632615.1 Xenorhabdus miraniensis | reverse complement strand
ACCCAAAACACCTTCGGTGTTGTCAGGTTAAGCCGCACGGTTCATTAGTACTGGTTAGCTCAACGTCTCGCAACGCTTACACACCCAGCCTATCCACGTCCTCGTCTCGGACGTTCCTTCAGTGTCCTCAAGGGACAAGGGAAGACTCATCTCAAGGCAAGTTTCCCGCTTAGATGCTTTCAGCGGTTATCTCTGCCGCACTTAGCTACCGGGCAATGCCATTGGCATGACAACCCGAACACCAGTGGTGCGTCCACTCCGGTCCTCTCGTACTAGGAGCAGCCCCTTTCAATCTTCCAGCGCCCACGGCAGATAGGGACCGAACTGTCTCACGACGTTCTAAACCCAGCTCGCGTACCACTTTAAATGGCGAACAGCCATACCCTTGGGACCTACTTCAGCCCCAGGATGTGATGAGCCGACATCGAGGTGCCAAACACCGCCGTCGATATGAACTCTTGGGCGGTATCAGCCTGTTATCCCCGGAGTACCTTTTATCCGTTGAGCGATGGCCCTTCCATGCAGAACCACCGGATCACTAAGACCTACTTTCGTACCTGCTCGAGCCGTCACTCTCGCAGTCAAGCCAGCTTATGCCTTTGCACTAACCTCACGATGTCCGACCGTGATTAGCTAACCTTCGTGCTCCTCCGTTACGCTTTGGGAGGAGACCGCCCCAGTCAAACTACCCACCAGACACTGTCCGCAGCCCGGGTCACGGGCCTACGTTAGAACATCAAACATTCAAGGGTGGTATTTCAAGGATGGCTCCATGCAGACTGGCGTCCACACTTCAAAGCCTCCCACCTATCCTACACATCAAGGCTCAAGGTTCAGTGTCAAGCTATAGTAAAGGTTCACGGGGTCTTTCCGTCTTGCCGCGGGTACACTGCATCTTCACAGCGAGTTCAATTTCACTGAGTCTCGGGTGGAGACAGCCTGGCCATCATTACGCCATTCGTGCAGGTCGGAACTTACCCGACAAGGAATTTCGCTACCTTAGGACCGTTATAGTTACGGCCGCCGTTTACTGGGGCTTCGATCAAGAGCTTCGCCTTGCGGCTGACCCCATCAATTAACCTTCCAGCACCGGGCAGGCGTCACACCGTATACGTCCACTTTCGTGTTTGCACAGTGCTGTGTTTTTATTAAACAGTTGCAGCCAGCTGGTATCTGCGACTGGCTTCAGCTCCGAGCGCATGTCTCTTCACCTAATGCCAGCGTGCCTTCTCCCGAAGTTACGGCACCATTTTGCCTAGTTCCTTCACCCGAGTTCTCTCAAGCGCCTGAGTATTCTCTACCTGACCACCTGTGTCGGTTTGGGGTACGATTCAGTGTTACCTGGTGCTTAGAGGCTTTTCCTGGAAGCAGGGCATCAACCACTTCAGCACCGTAGTGCCTCGTCATTACGCCTCAGTGTTGCAGTACTCCGGATTTGCCAGGAGCACACACCTACACGCTTAAACCGGGACGACCGTCGCCCGGCTGGCCTAGCCTTCTCCGTCCCCCCTTCGCAGTAACACCGAGTACAGGAATATTAACCTGTTTCCCATCGACTACGCCTGTCGGCCTCGCCTTAGGGGTCGACTCACCCTGCCCCGATTAACGTTGGACAGGAACCCTTGGTCTTCCGGCGAGCGGGTTTTTCACCCGCTTTATCGTTACTTATGTCAGCATTCGCACTTCTGATACCTCCAGCATGCCTCACGGCACACCTTCGCAGGCTTACAGAACGCTCCCCTACCCAACAACACATTCGTGCCGCTGCCGCAGCTTCGGTGCATGGTTTAGCCCCGTTACATCTTCCGCGCAGGCCGACTCGACCAGTGAGCTATTACGCTTTCTTTAAATGATGGCTGCTTCTAAGCCAACATCCTGGCTGTCTGAGCCTTCCCACTTCGTTTCCCACTTAACCATGACTTGGGGACCTTAGCTGGCGGTCTGGGTTGTTTCCCTCTTCACGACGGACGTTAGCACCCGCCGTGTGTCTCCCGTGATAACATTCTCCGGTATTCGCAGTTTGCATCGGGTTGGTAAGTCGGGATGACCCCCTAGCCGAAACAGTGCTCTACCCCCGAAGATGAGTTCACGAGGCGCTACCTAAATAGCTTTCGGGGAGAACCAGCTATCTCCCGGTTTGATTGGCCTTTCACCCCCAGCCACAAGTCATCCGCTAATTTTTCAACATTAGTCGGTTCGGTCCTCCAGTTAGTGTTACCCAACCTTCAACCTGCCCATGGCTAGATCACCGGGTTTCGGGTCTATACCCTGCAACTTAACGCCCAGTTAAGACTCGGTTTCCCTGCGGCTCCCCTAAACGGTTAACCTTGCTACAGAATATAAGTCGCTGACCCATTATACAAAAGGTACGCAGTCACACCCGCAAAGGGTGCTCCCACTGCTTGTACGTACACGGTTTCAGGTTCTCTTTCACTCCCCTCGCCGGGGTTCTTTTCGCCTTTCCCTCACGGTACTGGTTCACTATCGGTCAGTCAGGAGTATTTAGCCTTGGAGGATGGTCCCCCCCTATTCAGACAGGATACCACGTGTCCCGCCCTACTCTTCGAGCTCACAATACCAGCGTCTTCGGATACGGGGCTATCACCCTTTACTGCCGGCCTTTCCAGACCGTTCTCCTGGCGCTGATGCTGATGCTGGCTCTGGGCTGTTCCCCGTTCGCTCGCCGCTACTGGGGGAATCTCGGTTGATTTCTTTTCCTCGGGGTACTGAGATGTTTCAGTTCCCCCGGTTCGCCTCATTCACCTATGGATTCAGTGAATGATAGTGCAACGGATTGCACTGGGTTTCCCCATTCGGGTATCGCCGGGTATTGCGGTTCCTATCACCTGACCGGCGCTTTTCGCAGATTAGCACGCCCTTCATCGCCTCTGACTGCCTAGGCATCCACCGTGTACGCTTATTCGCTTAACCTCACAACCCGAAGGTGTCTTCAGATTGCAGGGTTGAGAGACTCATCA
>NZ_NITZ01000025.1:0-48102 GCF_002632615.1 Xenorhabdus miraniensis | reverse complement strand
TCCCGCTGCCGCTCGACTTGCATGTGTTAGGCCTGCCGCCAGCGTTCAATCTGAGCCATGATCAAACTCTTCAATTAAAGGTTTGATGCTCAAAGAATTCAACTGGGTTAGTTCGTAATGAATTAACTGTTCAGTCACTCTTCAAGACTTAATATCTTTTCGCCTTCCGGCGTGGATAGTGTCTTGCGAGTGCCCACACAGATTGTCTGATTAATTTGTTAAAGAGCATGGCAACTGGAAATCTTCTTCCGGGTTGCGAGGCTGCGTATCTTACGCTTTTCGCCTCCGGAGTCAAGCGTTTATTTTCGCCCTCCTCCCACTTTCCTCGGCGGCTTGTCTCAGCGCGGCGTCGGTCAGTGGTGGCGCATTATAGGGAGTTTTACGGCGCTGACAATAGTTTTTTTGCATTTTTTTTCCGTTCGTGTTTTTTTTCCTCAAAACGAAGAAACAACCAGCAAAAAGACTATTTTTAAGACGCTTTATTACACGGCATTTGCAAAAATGCTTCAGAAAAACGATCTACCTGTTCCCAATCTGTATATTCAATCTCTTTTTTAGTATCTGTTTCTCCCCCGGTCATTCGCATGATGAGTTGAATCATGATGCGATCTAACCAGCGGTAACGTGGATAAAGCAACGCTCCGGCAAAAACCTCACATAAATCAGGCTGCCACGGGCTTTTAGTTAAGAACTTACGTACATAAGCATTCGTTTCTGGTGTTCTCTTTTCTGGTTTTCTCGCCGTTAAATTGACACCGAAGAAAGCAGTTGGCATTTGATTCAATTGTTTTTGATGGCGAATAACAAACTTATGCAATACAGAATTGAAGTGACCATAGCGTATCGATGCACCTATCATTACTTTATGATAAGGCACCAAATTAACCTGCTTCAATGTAGCCAAATCTCTTAAATCACATTTAATACCAGTACGGCGGAGATTCTCTGCGATACGAGTGAGGATTTTCTTAGTCTGACCATCCTGAGTGGAATAAAGCAACAAATAGCTCATAGATACGCCCTTATTATACAGCGATTCAAATACAAATATTTTATAGATAGCGAGTTACGTAACTGACTGCCCATGACATAAATAGCTCATCTAATCACGCCAAAAAGTTGGTGTGAACAACACTAATAGTGTAAATACTTCCAAACGTCCAAATAACATAGTGAAGACCAGTATCCATTTAGCTATTGGATTCATGGTGGTAAAGTTATCAGCCACTACGCCCAACCCAGGCCCCAAGTTATTCAGTGTTGCAGCAATGGCAGAAAAAGCGGAAAACTCATCAACCCCTGTTGCTATCAATAACAACATACTAATGATGAAAACTAAGGCATAAGCAGAAAAGAATCCCCATACTGCTTCAATAATTCGTTCTGGTAATGCCCTATGCCCTAATTTAATGGTGTATACCGCATTCGGATGAACCAAGCGTTTTAATTCACGGGAGCCTTGCAAAAACAACAACAAAATGCGAATGACTTTCAGGCCGCCTCCTGTCGAACCCGCACATCCCCCAATAAATGCAGAACATAATAGTAAGAAAGGCAGAAACAGAGGCCAGTTGGCAAAACTATCCGTTGTAAACCCCGCCGTTGTTGCCATTGAGACAACTTGAAAGAAAGCATGATTAAGCGCTTCCAACTCCGATTCATAAACCGAGTGCTGCCACAGTATCAGCACACAAACCGCCAGCAATGCGAATTGAATAGTAATGAACATACGAAATTCGGGGTCGCGCCAATACACTTTCAAACTTCGGCCCGAAAGAACGGCAAAATGCAGGCCAAAATTACAACCCGATATCAGCAAGAAAATGGCAATAATTGTATTAATGGTCGGGCTATTGAAAAAACCAACACTGGCATCATGGGTGGAAAAGCCGCCAATAGCGATAGTTGAAAAGCTATGTGAGATCGCATCGAACACCGACATTCCCGCTGCCCATAGAGCTATCGCGCAAGCAATGGTCAGCAAAACATAAATCAGCCAGAGCGTTTTTGCTGTTTCTGCAATACGAGGACGCATTTTGTTATCTTTCAATGGTCCCGGCATTTCAGCACGATAAAGCTGCATTCCACCAACACCAAGTAATGGCAAGATAGCAACAGCCAGAACGATAATTCCCATACCTCCTAGCCATTGCAGCATTTGTCGGTAGAAAAGAATGGCTTTGGGGAGAGAATCAAGGCCAACAAGTGTCGTTGCACCTGTTGTCGTCAAACCTGAGAATGACTCAAAAAAAGCATCAGTAACTGAAAGATTAGGTTTTTCAGAGAAAATAAACGGTAATGCCCCGACACTGCCCAATACTGTCCAAAATAGGACAACAATCAAAAAACCCTCCTTTGGCTTAAGCTCGTGTTTCTGTTCCCGATTAGGCACCCATAACATTAAACCAATCACGAGGGCAAAAATGAATGTCTGACTAAATGCCCTGCCTGCGCCATCGCGATAAATCAATGCCACCAACCCCGGAATGATCATTGTGACAGAAAAAAGAATGACAAGTAGCCCGACAATACGGGTTATGGCGCGAAAATGCATTCAGCTAATTCCTTAGAAATCCGGTATGACAACATCATTATGATTTTGGTGTTAAAAATAGAGCACCACGGCTTAAATCCCGTAATTTATCACCTATCTCCCCCACAAGGGTAGCTGGCAGTGATACTTGTAGCGTGACATTTTCAGCATAGTCGCTGGCAATCACTTGCCCAGAAAATTGTTGCAATAATTGTTCAACCATAGAAATGTGCGAGTATTCACACTGTAATTGATACAGCTTCTGCGGGACCTTGTATTCAGTTTCCAATAATTTCAGTGCTTGCTGTACGCCACTGCCATAGGCTCTCACCAATCCGCCTGTGCCAAGCTTTATGCCGCCAAAATAGCGAACAGACACAGCAGTGATTTCACCTAATCCACTTCCTATCAATTGGGCAATCATGGGCTTACCCGCGGTTCCGGTCGGTTCTCCATCATCCGAAAAACCTAATTGCTGGGAATCATCTGGTGCGCCTGCTACAAAAGCCCAGCAATGATGTCTGGCGTCAGGATATTGTTCCTTAATACTTTGGATAAATGATTTTGCCTCATCCACCCCGCTGGTATGTTCCAGCAGGGTAATGAAACGACTCTTTTTGATTTCTTCAGTAAAACTGACTGAAGCCGCAGGAATTAAATAAGGCTTCATTACGATAATTGTAAATCTCTGGTCATATTTTCAATTTTTCCATCGTGAATAACGATGTTGTCTTCAATGCGAATACCACCATAAGGTTTCAGCGTATCGATTTTCTTCCAATTAAAATGCTGACGGTATTCATTTTCACGCCACTGCGCCAATAAGGTTTCAATGAAATAGAGACCCGGCTCAATGGTCAAAACCATTCCCGGCTCCAAGATACGGGTACAACGTAAATAAGGATACATTTCTGGAGCAGCCAAGTGGGTCCCATTATCATCTTGCATAAATCCGGCAGCATCATGTACCTGCAACCCAAGTGGATGCCCGAGTCCATGCGGGAAAAATGGCGTTGTAAATCCGTTCTCAACCATGCTTTCTTCGCTGATGCCATGAATAATGTCATGTTTTCTTAGCAACTTAGCTATACGATGATGCGTATTGATATGGTAATCAGTATATCGAACCCCCGCTTTAATCGTTCCAATAATCGCTTGCTGTTCTTCATTAAGATCTTTAATCAATGAGGCAAAATCATTATTGGATTTTGCGGCATAGGTTCTCGTAATATCGGCAACATAGCCATTATATTCCGCACCAGCATCAATCAAGAAACTGCGAATTTCAGAAGGTACTGTCTGCCGTAATTTGGTGTAATGCAAAATGGCTGCATTTTCATTCAAGGCAACAATATTATCATAAGGAACATCCGTATCACGGTGTCCCGTTGCCATCAGATAGAACATATTGATTTCGAATTCGCTCACACCAGACAGAAATGCCTCATACGCCGCCTGATGACCATTCACCGCTGTTTTCTGGGCTTCACGCATACATGCCAATTCGTAATCTGTTTTATATGAGCGATGGTAACTCAAATAATTCAAGACTGTTTCCGGGTTGATATTGCGCTCAAGAATGCCCAGAGACTTAGCACGTTCAGTTTGCTCACCAATATAGGCGACATTCTGTTTTGGTAATCCACTCAGTTGCATGCTGATATCATCGGCTTTTGCCAAATTAATCATTTCTACTTCTTCAGTCCAGTGACTATTAGGTAATCGTTCTACACTATGCCAATAATCTACCGGGGAATAAAACCAGAGCTTCGGTTTATTGATTCCATCAATCCATAACCAGCAATTCGGGACTTTGGTCACAGGAACCCAAGCCTTAAAGTGTACGTTTGCCTTGAAAGGGTAATAGTGATCATCAAGAAAAACTCGCAATGATTCACCGGAGTGAATAAGCAGGGCATCAAGCTGAGTTCGTGCCAATATTTCACGTGCGCGTTTTTGTAATGTTTTAATATGTTCGTGGTATAGAGGTGCCAACTTTTCCATCTTAATTAGCCTTTTGATTTTCTGGCGGGAGCTTAGATATTACCACAATTCATTATTTGGGGAGTTACCTGATGAAAAACAGCTTATCTGGAATAAAACGACAATATTCATATTTTTCAAAATACTAACAAAAAATATCTTCCCCCGTCATAAATCTTACCTGTGATCTGTCCTACAAAAAATTAATCATTGATTTGCATTAAATTAACACACTAATCACAATCAACAGCATCTGGTCATACCAGATGGTATGCACTCATTGAGGAGAATGACATGCTCTACCTAAGTGAAACTATTCAAGTAAAATGGCTGAAAGATGGCATTGCAGAACTGATCTTCAATGCACCCGCTGCAATCAATAAATTAGACACAAACACGGTTACTTCATTAGATAAGGCCGTTGCCACCCTTGAGCAACAAACTGAACTAAAAGGGTTGTTATTACGTTCTGAAAAACAAGCCTTCATTGTTGGTGCAGATATTACTGAATTTTTATCATTATTTAATGCACCAGCAGAAAAACTTCATGAATTACTGAACCTCGCCAACAATATTTTTAACCGTATTGAAGATCTTCCTGTCCCTACTGTCTCCGCTATCAATGGATACGCGCTTGGCGGTGGTTGTGAAGTCGTACTTTCAACGGATTTTCGGGTTGCATCGCCTGATCTTCGTATCGGATTACCAGAAACGAAATTAGGCATAATGCCGGGCTTTGGTGGTTCCGTCCGCCTGCCACGCTTAATTGGTACGGACAATGCTCTCGAAATTATTTCCGCAGGAAAAGATATTGGTGCTGAAGAGGCGCTGAAAAATGGTCTGGTTGATGCCGTAGTTCCTGCTGCAAAACTGGTTGACTCTGCCGTTTCAATTCTGGAACAAGCTATTAGGGGGGATTTAGATTGGAAAACCGCCCGCCAGCCTAAACTAATGCCTCTGAATCTCAATGAGATCGAACGGACCATGAGTTTTACCGTGGCAAAAGGCATGGTGATGAAAGTTGCAGGCCCTCATTATCCTGCACCAATCACTGCGGTAAAAACGATTGAAAAAGCCGCTACATTAGGCCGTGATGGTGCTCTGGCGTTAGAGTCCGACAGCTTTGTTAAACTGGCACACACCACCGTTGCCCGTGCTCTGGTCGGCATTTTCCTGAATGACCAGTACGTCAAAGGATTAGCGAAAAAACATCTGCAAGCAGTCACTACACCTGAACATGCGGCTGTACTTGGCGCTGGGATCATGGGTGGAGGCATTGCCTATCAGTCAGCGCGCAAAGGTATTCCTGTCCTGATGAAAGACATCAATCAAAAAGCGCTGGATTTAGGTATCAATGAAGCGGCCAAGTTGCTGAATAAGCAATTTGAGCGTGGGCGTCTGGATGCTATGAAGATGGCCAAAATCCTGTCTTCTATCCAACCGACCCTGACGTATGCTGGTATTGAACAATCTCAGATTGTTGTCGAAGCTGTCGTTGAGAACCCCAAAGTTAAAGCTGCGGTTCTGACAGAAACAGAATTACATATCAGTGATGATTGCATTCTGGCTTCTAACACCTCCACGATCCCAATCACAGATTTGGCAAAATCACTGAAACGCCCAGAAAACTTCTGCGGAATGCACTTCTTCAATCCAGTACATCGTATGCCACTGGTTGAAATTATTCGTGGTGAAAAAACATCGGATAAAACCATTTCGACCGTTGTCGCTTATGCCAGCAAGATGGGTAAAACGCCGATTGTCGTCAATGACTGTCCTGGTTTCTTCGTAAACCGCGTTTTATTTCCTTATCTGGCAGGTTTCGGCATGTTGCTGCGAGATGGTGGTGATTTCCGCCAAATCGACAAAATCATGGAAAAAGAATTTGGCTGGCCAATGGGTCCTGCTTATCTCATTGATGTTGTTGGTATTGATACAGCTCATCATGCACAGGCTGTTATGGCACAAGGTTTCCCTGATCGCATGAGCCGTAATTACCGGGATGCCATTGATGTATTATTCGAAAATCAGCGTTACGGCCAGAAAAATGGCGTTGGTTTCTACCAATACACTCAAGATAAAAAAGGCAAACCGAAAAAAGCGCAAGATGAGATTGTTGACCCGTTACTGGCAGGCATCAGCAAACCAAAACATACTTTCTCTGGCGAAGAGATCATTGCTCGTACCATGATCCCAATGATTAACGAAGTCGTTCGCTGTCTAGAAGAAGGTATCATTGCCAGCCCGGCAGAAGCTGATATGGCTCTGGTTTACGGTCTCGGATTCCCTCCATTCCACGGTGGTGTTTTCCGTTATCTGGATACCATGGGAACCGCAGCCTACGTGAGAATGGCGGAAAGTTATGCTCACTTGGGTGCGCTTTATCACGTACCAGCGGGCCTGAAGGCAAAATCCGAAAGCAATGAAAGTTACTACCCTGCCCCAGCAGAACTTGCTGTTAATCCAGGTGAAAAAGAGTGAGGTCTGAAAACATGGAAAACGTAGTTATTATTGATGGTATCCGTACCCCAATGGGGCGTTCAAAAGGTGGTGCATTCCGTCAGGTTCGTGCCGAAGATCTCTCCGCACACCTGATGAAATCAATACTCAAACGCAATCCTGCCGTTCAGCCAGAGCATATCAATGATATCTCTTGGGGATGTGTACAACAAACGCTGGAGCAAGGGTTTAACATTGCACGTAATGCCGCATTACTGGCAGGTATTCCCCATTCAGTTCCCGCAGTCACCGTTAACCGTCTGTGTGGTTCTTCAATGCAGTCACTGCATGACGGTGCCCGCATGATTATGACGGGTGATGCCAATATCGCGATGGTTGGCGGCGTTGAACATATGGGGCATGTACCCATGACACACGGCGTCGATTTCCATCCTAAATTGAGCCGCAACGTTGCAAAAGCAGCAGGCGTTATGGGCCTGACGGCAGAAATGCTGGCTAAGATGTATAATATTAGCCGCGAAATGCAAGATGAATTCGCCCTGCGTTCTCATCAACGTGCAGCACAAGCAACAGAATCCAAAGCCTTTGCCAGCGAAATAGTCCCTATTTATGGGCATGACGCAGATGGCAACATGAAGCTTGTCGATTTTGATGAAGTCATCCGCCCTGACACTAACCTAAAAGATCTCGCGGCGCTGCGCCCTGTCTTTGACCCTGTCACCGGGAGTGTTACTGCGGGTAACTCTTCAGCACTGTCTGATGGTGCATCTGCAATGCTAATCATGAGCGAAAGCAAAGCCAAAGAATTAGGATTGAAGCCTCGTGCTCGTATCCGCTCAATGGCCGTTGTCGGTTGCGATCCTTCTATTATGGGTTATGGCCCTGTGCCAGCAACACAAATGGCATTGAAAAAAGCGGGATTAAGCCTTTCTGATATTGGCCTGATGGAATTGAACGAAGCATTTGCTGCGCAATCTTTGGCCTGTATTAAGGGATTGAATCTGCTGGATAGTATGGATAACAGAATCAATCTAAACGGTGGCGCAATTGCGCTTGGGCATCCATTAGGCTGTTCTGGCACTCGTATTACTACCACTCTGCTTAACCTAATGGAGAGCAAGGATGTACAGTTTGGTTTGGCAACCATGTGTATCGGTTTAGGTCAGGGTATCGCCACGATTATTGAAAGAGTGTAGTGACCAGATTTAGTGATCAAGAGTAGCTGGAGATTGAAATTTATACGTATTTTTCCCTTGTCTGTCTTGTCTATTGCATCACTCTAATAAGTTGTTGCCGTAGTTTCCCGCCTGTCAGGGGCGGGTTTTTTATTTTTATCGTTTTGTTTTTTATCGGGAAAGCGGATTAGATAAACTCAAACGCATCGCTATACATGCGATCAATCGACGCATCACGTTCACTACAAAACCGCTCACGGGCAATTTTAGCCATTTCAAAGCGACCGGCGATATAAATATCATGATTTGCCAAGCTGCCAAAATCTTCCAAAACTGCACTCAGAACCGTTCCGCTCCTTCCTCGCCAGTGCTCATCAACCTGTTCAACCACAGGAACAACCGTCAAGTTAAGATAACGTTCACTCAATGCCTGTAACTCACCCAAATCATAAAGGTGATACAGTTCACGCCCTCCCCAATAAATTGAGATTTCACGGTTAGGGTTTGCTTCCAATGCTGCCAATAAGATAGAACGGGTATAGGAAAACCCTGTTCCTCCCGCAATCAATAGCATCGGATTTTCGCTATCTTCACGAAACCATGCCTGACCATGTGGAATATCAATATCAATAACTTTCTGATCGAGTATTCTGTCCATCACCGCCATTGCATACAGGTTCAGCTCAGAAGCGCCAATATGCAGCTCAATGCTCTGTTTTTCTGATGGTGGTGATGCCATAGAAAAAGGACGTTTGTCTCTTTCATCCATAACCACCATCAAATATTGCCCTGCACGAAAAGAAAAAGGCGAATCAGGTAATAAACGAACCCGATAAACTGTATCTGTAATGGAGTCAACCGATGTTACTTTACAGCTTAGTGTTGTCATGCGTTCCCTCTTATCGCTTCAAAATATCTAATTGATCCCAAATTTCATCGACACGGGCCCGAATCTCATCACTCATCACTATCGGGCGCCCCCATTCCCTTTGTGTCTCTCCTGGCCATTTATTCGTTGCATCTAGCCCCATTTTTGATCCTAACCCTGAAATAGGGGATGCAAAATCGAGATAGTCGATTGGTGTATTTTCCATTAAGACAGTATCTCTTTGCGGGTCCATTCGCGTTGTTATCGCCCAGATGACATCATTCCAATCTCGCGCATTAATATCATCATCACAGACGATAACAAATTTTGTGTACATAAATTGCCGCAGATATGACCAGACGCCCATCATGACTCGCTTGGCATGACCTGCATACTGTTTTTTCATCGTAACGACAGCGAGCCGATAAGAGCACCCTTCTGGCGGCAGGTAAAAATCGACAATTTCAGGAAATTGCTTTTGTAGTATTGGCACCAGAACTTCATTCAACGCAACACCTAACACCGCAGGTTCATCCGGCGGGCGTCCGGTATAAGTGGAATGATAGATGGCATCACGGCGCTGGGTAATGTGAGTTATCGTGAATACTGGGAACATGTCAACTTCATTGTAATAACCAGTATGATCACCATATGGCCCTTCCGGTGCCATTTCACCAGGTTCAATGTAACCCTCAAGGATAATCTCCGCGCTGGCGGGGACTTCCAAGTCATTGGATAGACATTTAACGACTTCCGTTTTATGCCCACGCAGCAAACCAGCAAAAGCATATTCAGACAACGTATCAGGGATTGGCGTCACTGCGCCTAATATTGTGGCTGGATCAGCCCCCAACGCAACCGACACTGGAAAACGTTCTCCCGGATGAGCCTGACACCACTCCTGGAAATCGAGAGCGCCGCCACGATGAGATAACCAGCGCATAATCAGTTTATTTTTACCCAACACCTGCTGACGGTAGATACCCAGATTCTGGCGCTCTTTATTCGGCCCTCTGGTCACCGTCAGCCCCCATGTGATCAATGGGGCTGCATCTTCCGGCCAACAATGCATAACCGGAATGCGGGTAAGATCCACTTCATCTCCAGCCCAAATCTGCTCCTGACAAGGTGCAGAGCTAAGGCGTTTGGTTGGCATATTCAGTACCTGTTTGAATTTAGGCAATTTATCTACCAGATCACGGAATCCTTTTGGTGGTTCAGGCTCCTTAAGGAAGGCTAATAACTTACCAACATCATGCAACGCCTGAACATCATCCTGCCCCATTCCCATAGCAACCCGTTTTGGTGTTCCAAACAAATTGCACAACACTGGCATCGAATATCCTTTAGGATTTTCAAATAATAAGGCAGGGCCACCGGCACGAAGAGTACGATCTGCGATTTCAGTCATTTCCAAATAAGGATCAACTTCCATACGAATTCGTTTTAATTCACCTGATTGTTCCAACAAGGAAAGAAAATCTCTTAAATCGCGGTATTTCATATTGTTCATTCGTGCCGATTTGTAAGGAGGGAAAGACATTATAAGCCCTCCCATGAGGGTTACAAGGTAAACTCATAACTTGCTAAAAATCAATGGAGTTAAAGTAATCTTGTGGGGTGAGTATTTCCACTATCACAATAAATGTCATACATAAATCTTTACTGGAAATAAATACGCGTGACTATAATACATTGACCACGTCTCAAATAACTTTTGGCTTTATTGATGACCCCTTAGTACTGGTTTTGTTATGCTAAACATTCTAAGTAATGGAGTCGGAATATTATGGGAAATTGGTATCTTCTTTACTGTAAACGTGGGCAAATCTCTCGGGCGATAGAAAACCTGGAGAGACAAGATGTTATTTGCCTGACACCTACAGCCAAAATTGAAAAAATTATTCGGGGTAAGCGAACCACCGTTACTGAACCACTGTTTCCCAATTATCTTTTCGTACACTTTGATCCCGAAGTTATTCATACCACTACCGTTAATTCAACTCGTGGTGTAAATCATTTTATTCGGTTCAGTACTTATCCCGCTATTGTTCCCCAAACATTAATTGATGAATTGATGTCCGTCACTGAGCAAGAATATGTTGCCCCTGAAACACCAATTGCTGGTGATACAGTATTAATCACTGAGGGAATTTTCGAAGGCATTCAAGCAATTTATAATGAACCAGATGGAGAAACTCGTTCCATTCTCCTGCTAAATATTCTCAACAAGGAAGTGTCGAAGGTATTAGATAATAAACAATTTATCAAAGTCTAAGCAGAAAACGGGCAATTTTGCCCGTTTTTATTATGTCTGTTCTAATGAACCAGAATCGGCCTTTACGCAAGAAGATCGTTATTTTTGTTCATGCAACCACTGTGCTACTCGTTTAGCAAAATAAGTCAGAATGCCATCAGCGCCAGCACGTTTGAAACACAGCAGTGACTCCATAATTGCAGGCTGTTCTTTCAACCAACCATTTTGAATGGCAGCCATGTGCATCGCATATTCACCAGAAACCTGATAAGCAAATGTTGGTACGCCAAACGTATCTTTTACCCGGCGGATCACATCCAAATAGGGCATACCGGGTTTCACCATAACGCTATCAGCTCCCTCCTGCAAATCCTGTGCAATTTCCTGTAACGCTTCGTCACTATTCGCAGGATCCATTTGGTAGGTCATCTTATTGCCACCTTTTAAATTACTACTGGAACCAATTGCATCCCTGAATGGTCCATAATAACAAGAGGCGTATTTAGCAGAATAAGCCATAATCTGGGTATTAATATGACCATCCAGCTCAAGCTGCTCACGAATAGCACCAATGCGGCCATCCATCATATCGCTTGGAGCGACAATTTCGGCTCCTGCTTCAGCATGGGATAACGCCTGTTTGACCAGAATCTCTTTAGTCACGTCATTGATAACATAACCATCTTGATCAATGACACCATCTTGCCCATGTGTAGTGAATGGATCGAGTGCAACATCCGTCAAAAGGCCCAATTCAGGTACAGCACCTTTCAGGGCACGAACAGAACGCTGAATCAAACCGTCCGGATTATAAGCTTCTTTCGCATCCAATGATTTCTTGTCTGCTTCAATGACTGGAAACAGAGACAAAACAGGAATACCCAGTCGGGCAATCTCTTCGGCTTCTTTCAGCAAAAGATCGATTGTCAGACGATACACTCCTGGCATCGAAGGCACTTCCTGACGCTGATTAGTGCCTTCCATAACAAAGACGGGATAGATTAGGTCATTGACAGTAACTTGATTTTCAGCAACTAAGCGGCGGGAAAAATCATGGCGGCGCACACGACGCATACGACGACCGGGAAATGCCCCCGGAAATACATAGCTCATACTTCACTCCTAATAAAACCCAGCGCCAGGCGCTGGGTTAATAGCCATCACGTTATACAAGTGATGTTAACATCATCAATCGGTTAGCGATAATCATGAATGACCAGAATCAAATTATTTTTTCAGATTGTCACCGATATCACGACCTTATTCATGTTCTGAATTGACTGTTTTGTGTTTACCTGATTTACCGATATAAAACTGAGAAAGCAAAATTCCTAATTCAAAGAGCAAATACATAGGAACAGCTAACAACGTTTGCGAAAAAACATCAGGCGGTGTTAACAACATGCCAACCACAAAAGCGCCGACCAAAATATAAGGGCGTTTCTTTTTCAACGATTCCGGCGTCACCACTCCGCTCCAGCACAGCAAAATAATGGCGATCGGTACTTCAAATGAAACACCAAAGGCCATAAACAGCGCCATCACAAAGCTCAGGTAATTACTGATATCTGTCGAGATCACAACACCTGCGGGAACCGTCTTGATAAAGAAACCAAATGCGATAGGAAAAACTACAAAATAAGCGAATGCCATTCCCAGATAAAATAGCACACTGCTGGAAAACAACAGAGGCATTATCAAACGGCGTTCATGCTTATATAGCGCTGGAGCAATAAATGCCCAAACCTGATAGAGGATCATTGGTGCCGAAACGAAGACAGACACCATACCGGTTAGTTTTATCGGTGTAAAAAAAGGTGATGCCACATCCGTTGCGATCATATTTGCACCTTGAGGTAATTGTTCCATCAAGGGTGCAGCAATAAGCCGATAAATGTCATTGGAAAAATACACCAATGCCAAGAAAACGGCCAATACAGTAATTAAGCTATTTAAAATCCGCTTACGTAATTCAATCAGATGACTAATAAGCGGTTGGGTATCATCCACAGACATGTTTTAGTGTTCGCCATTTGCTTGTGCAGGAGATTTATTTTTTTGCTGATCTGGTTTCACGCCCGATTGCTCTGAGGCTGATTGTTCTGAGGCTAATTGTCCTGATACTAATTGTTCTGGAATTGAGCCCCTTGCAGCCGACTGGGATACAGAGGAGTGGTAATGCGTTTCATCCTCCTCCAATTCCCTCATTTCATCAGGCTTGAGCTGGTACACGTTTTTCAACGACTCAGCCGCCTCCCTTAGTTCTTCCATTGATGCCTTCAATTCTGGAGATAGTGATTGCATATCTGCTTTTTCTTCCATTTTTTTCAGGCTGTCCTGAAGCTCTTGCAATTTCAATTCTTGAGCAAGTTCATTCTGAACATTCGCCGCCAACGAGCGTAATACCCGAATCCATCCGGCGACTGTTTTAACTGCAATAGGCAAACGCTCAGGCCCCAGAACAACCAAGCCAATGACCATCACTAACAACAGTTCACTAAAACCAATGTCAAACACGGTTTATACCTGCTCTTTGTTTTTGCTCTCTGATTTTTCAGATTGTGTAACGGTAGATTTTTCAGCAAGGTTTTTAGTTTCGAAATCAGCGTCATGGCTCGTTTTTTCAGATTGCTCCGGTTTTTCATCGCCATTCACCGCTTTTTTGAAGCCTTTAATCGACTCCCCCAAATCTGAGCCCAAGGTACGAAGTTTGTTAGTACCGAACAGCAATACGACAATGAGCGCAATAATGAGCAATTGCCAAATACTTATACCACCCATACTGAGTTACCTCTATTCATTGGAATACCACATTCATCGGAATATCACTAATGATTCCATTATAAACTACGAACTTTATGTTCGAAAATAACACAATCATACCAAACACACGGTAAAGCGATCTCTACTTACTTTTAGATCTTTACTTACTTTCTAATTGTCACTGACCTTTTAATTGTCACTGACGTCTGCTTAAATTGCGCCAACCTAATCCCCACGATACAATTCCGGCCCCCATCAATCCCCACGACAAATGTTTCTGGTCTATGATGAAAAACAGGCTGCCACAGATAAATAGCGTTGCTCCGATCCCCAGTAAATAAAGAGACTTGCGTTGCTGAATCTGTTGATCTCTGAATTGTTGTGATATCTGATCAATACTGGCCTGTAAACGCCTATGCTGTTGAAGTGTGCCATACACTAGTTCAGGAAATTCCGGTAGTTTTTCCGCCCAATAGGGGGCTTTTTCTTTAAAGGCACGTACAATGGCGGGTATCCCAACCTGATCATGCAGCCAATCTTCCAGAAAAGGTTTTGCGGTTTTCCATAGATCAAGCTGAGGATAAAGCTGACGCCCCAAACCTTCAACGTACAATAGCGTTTTTTGCAACAGAACCAACTGGGGTTGAACAGCCATATTAAAACGGCGGGCAGTATTGAAAAGATTTAATAAAACATGCCCGAACGAAATATCAGCCAGTGGTTTTTCAAAAATCGGCTCACAAACGGTACGGATGGCAAATTCGAAATCTTCCACATTGGTATCGGCAGGGATCCAACCGGAATCAACATGCAGTTCAGCTACCCGGCGGTAATCGCGATTGAAGAAAGCAATGAAATTTTCAGCCAGATAGCGTTTATCGTCTTTATTCAAAGAACCAACAATGCCGTAATCGATGCCGATATAGGTAGGATCTTCCGGATTCTCATAACTGACAAAAATATTGCCGGGGTGCATGTCCGCATGGAAAAAACTGTCACGAAACACTTGGGTAAAAAATACCTGAACACCACGCTCAGCCAACAATTTCATATTGGTGTTCTGCGCTTCTAAAGCAGAAATATCAGACACGGGAATACCATAAATGCGTTCCATAACCAACACATTCTCCCGACAATAATCGGGATAAACTTCTGGCACGTAAAGCATCGGGCTATCTTCAAAATTTCGGCGCAATTGAATTGCATTGGCAGCTTCACGCAACAAGTTCAGCTCATCAAGCAAAGTTTTCTCGTATTCGCGCACGACTTCACGTGGACGAAGGCGACGCCCATCCGGCAAAAGGGGCACCAGATTAGCCAAACGATACATCAATCGCACATCCGCTTTGATGACAGGCAGAATATCCGGACGAATCACTTTCAGGACAACCTCTTTACCACTCTCTTTCAGCCGAGCGGTATGTACCTGAGCAATAGACGCTGAAGCCAGTGGCTGTGGATCAAAATTCTCAAACCACGTTTCCAGAGGCCCCTCTAATGCGGTTTCAATCGATTGTCTCGCCACAGCGCCATCAAAAGAAACCACCCTATCTTGCAACATCGAAAGCTGATCTGCGATCGCAGGCGGAAACAGATCGCGACGGGTAGAAAGCATTTGACCCAATTTGATCCATACAGGCCCAAGCTCTTGCAGTGCCAAACGCAAGCGTTCACCAAGCGATTTGTCTTTATGCCGATTGGTTATCCAAAACAGGAAATAACGTCCGAAACGCAGTGGCCAAGTCAGACGAATATTAGGGATCAGTTCATCCAGTCCATAGGAAAGAAAGACTCGAATAATGAAATAAAGCCGTTTGATTTCACTGGGCGTCATGTTTCCCCTCCAGCGCAGCCAACCGTTTCTCTATTTGAGTCATTTTATTGGCAACAGCATCAACTTCCTCACTGAAATAGGCAGCTTCCAGGGCGCTGGGGGCCATTTTCCATTCTTCAGTCAATGATTCGATGAAGTACGTTTTCTTCCTTTCGATGGTATTACTGGCAAATTTAACGCCTTTTTTCACTATCCGGCTAATGCCTTCTGCAACAATATCACCGACATAAGGAGAAAGATAATGGGCAGGGTCCCACTCTGACATGTCCAACAAAGCTGACCATTGCTGAATGATCTGCATATCCCCTTCAATGATGATCTCGCCACTGTTAATCAACGCCGAAAGGCATTGGCGATCCCGCAACTTGAGTAATGCAGGTATCGTCGTTTTCATTGAGCAATCCGCAGGTTCCGACCACTGGCTTAAAACATCCAATTGCTTTTCACTGAATATCAATACCAGTGGTGTGTCAATTTCCTTCAGCTTGATGGACAATGTCTTGCCCACCAACCTCAAACGGGCTGGCTTTAATACGGTTTCCCGATACAACAAATAATTCAGCGTTGTTTCCAGAAAAGCCGTCAGAACCGGAAATAATACTCTGTAATTCAATGCAGCAGGACTCAATTCAGGGGAGTTCAATACCGCAGAATTCACACTATGGCTTGGTGAGGGTGTTTCCATTTCAGAATTTAAACCCTTTGTGCAGAGCAACGACTCCCCCGGTCATATTGGTATAAGAAACCTGATCAAAGCCAGCTTCTTCCATCATACCTTTTAAGGTTTCCTGATCAGGGTGCATGCGGATGGATTCTGTCAGGTAACGGTAACTGTCCGCGTCTTTAACAACCATCTGACCAATTCGGGGTAAAACATGGAACGAATAAGCATCATAAACTTTGCTCAGTGGTGCCAGTACAGGTTTGGAGAACTCCAGCACCAATAAACGACCGCCCGGCTTAAGCACTCGGCACATGGAACGTAAGGCTTTTTCTTTATCCGTCACATTACGCAGACCGAAAGAAATCGTAATACAGTCAAAATAATTATCTGGGAAAGGCAGTTCTTCAGCATTAGCCTGAACATAACTGACATTGCCGACGATACCGATATCACGCAACTTTTCACGCCCGACTTTCAACATTGAGTCGTTAATGTCTGCCAGAACAACTTGACCTTTTTCACCCACAATACGGGAAAATTTTGCTGTCAAATCACCTGTTCCACCGGCGAGATCAAGCACTTTATGACCGCGTCGGACGCCACTTGCTTCAATAGTGAAACGCTTCCAGATACGATGAATACCAAATGACATCAAATCATTCATCAAATCATATTTTGCCGCTACCGAGTGGAATACCTCTGCCACCATGTCTTTTTTTTCTTCTTTGGCTACAGTGCGGAAACCAAAATCAGTGGTTTCTTTCGATTGATTTGCCATGTTATTTGTCCGCTTTTTATTCGAAAAATTTATAGCAAGTGTACCAGCCTTTCCGATAAAACCCTATCCAGACTTCACTCGTTAATTTGTAACGATTGTAAGGATTTATCAATCACGTGTGAATCAATAGGACGCTTCACATCCACACCTAAGTCTCGAAAGCCTTCAGCCTGACTAATCAGATTACCTCGCCCCTCGACCAGTTTTTTCATCGCGAAATGGTAACTCGCCTGTGCTTTATCTAAGCTTTGCCCTAACCCTTGCATATCATCCACAAACAAACGCATTTTGTCATACATTCTGGCAGCTTTATCAGCTATCAGACGGGCATTCTGACTCTGATATTCATAACGCCAAAGGTTATTGATAGTACGAACAGCAACCAGTAATGTGGATGGACTAACCAGCATGATATTGTGTTTCAACGCTTCATCCAGTAATTCAGGAGCCTGATTAAGTGCCACCAGATAAGCCGGTTCCACAGGGATAAACATCAGCACATAATCCAGAGAGCGCAAACCGGGCAATTGCTGATAATCTTTTCGGCTCAGGCCGCGAATATGTCCTTTTATGGAGTTGATATGCTCTTGTAATGCTTGTATCTGCTGTTGTTCATCATGACTGTTGAAATAACGTTCATAAGCAACCAGCGACATTTTGGCATCAATAACGACATCTTTTCCCTGTGGCAAATGCACAATCACATCGGGCTGAAAACGTCCGCTGTTTTCGGATTGAATATTAACTTGTGTGTCGAATTCATACCCTTCACGCAATCCGGACGCTTCCAAAACCTGAGCCAACACCATCTCCCCCCAATTTCCCTGCATTTTATTATCTCCTTTCAACGCATTAGTGAGATTGAGCGCCTCTTTTGCCATCTGGGCATTCAGTTGCTGAAGATTGCGAATCTCATGGGTTAAGGTATGACGTTCCCGGGCTTCCTGACCAAAACTGTCCTGAACCTGGCGGCGAAAACCTTCAAGTTGCTCACGAAATGGCATTAAGAGATTATTGAGGTTTTGACGATTATATTCATCAGTACGGAGCCGGTTTTGCTCAAAAATACGATTGGCAAGATTTTCGAATTGGGTATTCAGGCGCTGTTCACTATTGATCAACAGGCGTTGTTTTTCCTCCGCCGCCAACCTGCTTTCTTCAAGCCGCGTACTCAGTTCTCGCAATTCAGCTTCCTGCACACTATTCACTTCGCGTTGAGCCAACAGTTCTTGGTTTAATTGATCACACTCAGTACGCCAATAATGAGACTGTTCTAGCTTTTCATGACTGACAGCCAGTTGACTATATAATTCGCGTAGCGCCTGCTCTTTTTGTTGGATTCTCTGATGAACAGAAAGCCAGACGAAGATCCCCCCGCCCAGCAATCCACTTAAGCCGCCAATCAACATATATAACCACTGGATATCCACCTATACACCCTCACTAACACCATTCTAGTTAAGTTTCGGTTAACTTTTTTGGCTCTCTGGCCTCAATGTAAGTTAAATAGAGGCTGTATAGATGTCCAGATTATTTAATCGCTTTCTTTCAGTTTGCAAAGCGGCTCGCAATTACCTCATCCACACTACCCCATCCATTCGGCCAACCATCGCAGGCCAAAAGCGCCCGGCGCTAAGATACCGAATGCCCAGATCAATGCAGAAGCGAAATTAGCAAGCTGAAAATGACGTTTTGGCATGGCACAAATTCCGGCCACCAGCGGAACTACGGCTCTTAAAGGGCCAAAAAACCGCCCAATAAAAACGCCCCAGACTCCCCAGCGCTCAAAGAATCGATGCCCACGCACTAGAGTTTGGGGATGACGAGAAAGCGGCCACATTTTGCCGACATTTTCTTTATAGTGGAAACCAAACCAGTAAGAAACCCAATCGCCAAAAAAGGCTCCTGCTGCTGCGGCTATCCATATTGGCCAGAAATTTAACCCGCTTTCACCAATCAATGCACCTAACCCCAGTAAAATGATCGTCGCCGGCAATAATAGGGAGATAAATGCCAACGATTCACCAAATGCAAGGAGGAAAATGATGGGAATTGCCCAGGCTTCATGGGCTCTTACAAAGTTCGTGACCAGTTCAATAATTTCATGCAGGCTCACATTAGTCTTTCCTGTATTATTATCAGTGGGATGTCATAGGTTAGCACCGTACAAATAAACCAAAGCTAACCTGATATTTTTATTCGAGAAAATAAGCTTGCAGTTTTTCCCGGGCCGCAATATCGAGTCCGATATCTTTTTCCAGCCAAATATCCACACTGCCATAATGTTGGTTAATACTATTCAGCGCAGTCAGTAAAAACTCTTCCCTGACAGAATAAACATAAGCAAATTTTTCCACTACATTTTCACTCATGACTTTTGCATGTTCATGCAATAAATAGTCCCGGTACGGAGCCAACGTGATATCGGTCAGCAAATAGTCTTCCATTACCGTATCCCAATCAGCACCCAACGCCAGCAAAACCAGAGCAGAACCCACTCCTGTTCTGTCTTTGCCAACCGCACAATGTTGCACAATTCCGCCTTTTTCTGGTTGCAACAATAACGTAGCTAATTTCTTATAAGCCGGATTATTGATAGGTAGCAATTCATATAGACGCGACATAAACCCTTTTGCATCGAATTGCTCCAGTATTTCTTTATCTATCTTCTCCAGATTAGCATCCACTTCCTTGGAAAGCGGATTGGCCGGTGCATGGTGATAATGGGCGCCATGCCATACCTGATCGGGTTTATCCATGATTTCGCTACTATCACGATAATCGATGATCTGAAAAAGGTTTTGATCCACTAAAAAAGCCTGATCATTTTC
This sequence comes from Xenorhabdus miraniensis, assembly GCF_002632615.1. Next base: position 27,956 of record NZ_NITZ01000025.1, on the reverse strand, counting down.
TGTCAGCTTATCCAGCGATCCGGAACGAAATAGCAGCCCTGACTTGATCTTAGCGCCATTATTTAGCGTTTTATTGCCTAAATCACGAAAGTTAATGCCGCCATTCAAAGGAAGTACTGAAGGATGAGAGATTAATGTTGTGGTCATAGTCACTCTTATTTTGATTAAAATACACCTTATTTTCAAGGTATTACGTTACTGATAGTAACTTGAAAGAGATAAAGTATAAAACGTTATGGAAACAAGTAATTATTGATACTGCTGTATTCAATTGATAGTTATTGATGCCAACAGTTATTGCCCAAAATAGCTATTAATAAAAATAGCTATTTACAGAAATAGTTATTAGCACAAAACGTTATGACATTATCAGATTTTAGAATGAAAGGAAGAAAAGATCACATAAATGACAGGGCCAGAATATTCCGGCCCTTGATGAAAAACGTTACAGCAGATGACGGGCAGCCTCAACAACAATGCCCAACGCGTTGCTTTCTGTTTTCTTCAACAGCTCAACATCAGGAATTTCCTGTTGGGTACGGTTAACAATAACACCAGCCACCATACCGGCACGCAGGCCCTGACTTGCGCACATAGTCAACAATGTTGCAGATTCCATCTCAAAGTTCATTACGCCCATTTCCTGCCACTCTTTCATAGAGCCCTGAAAGCGACGAACAACCCGACCGGAATAAGTATTATAACGCTCCTGTCCTGGATAGAAGGTATCAGAAGAAGCCGTGACACCAACATGAGTGACAGATCCGGATGATTTCGCTGCTTCATACAATGCGTTGGTACACTCAAAATCAGCAACCGCCGGGAATTCCATTGGTGCAAAGTGCAAGCTGGCACCATCCAAACGGACTGCGCCTGTTGTTACCAATACATCCCCAACATTGATGTGTGGTTGGATAGCTCCGGTTGTACCGATACGCAGGAAAGTACGTACTCCCAATTGCGCCAGCTCTTCTACAGCAATCGACGTTGAGGGGCCACCAATACCCGTGGAACAGACAACAACGGCTTTGCCGTCAATTTCTGCACGCCATGTTGTAAATTCACGATGGGAAGCCAGATGCACTGGGTTATCCATCAAACGCGCAATTTTCTCAACACGATTAGGATCGCCCGGCACAATCGCTAAAGTCGCGCCTTGCAGGTCACTTTTAGTGATACCTAAATGAAATACATCAGACATATCAGACTCCTCAACGGATATAGCTCAAAATATGGATACCTAAATTTAGTCAATACTCTGACATTTTTTAGTGATTAAAATCACCTTTAATGAATATAAAAAAGAAACACATACATACATTTGTGATTCAAATCACAAATAATAGAGGAAATAATGTTTTGAGTATAATGCTGGAACGGAAACAATATTCGAAGAACAATCACAAACCCTGAAAACAGAAAAGCGCCCCTCACAGAGCGCCTTCTGGATTTTACCCGGTGGATTTCAAGATGCAGCGCGACGGCAAGGGAATGAACCACAGCCAACAAAGCGGCAACTTGGAAGACGACGGGTATATTTACATGACAAAATTGAGAAGCAGTACACCACACAGCCCAATTCCCCATGCGATTGTAGTAGGAATTGACCAGACAATAATTTGCTGCTTCACATTCTTAATCCCCATCATCCGGCTAACCACCCAGAAAAAACAGTCATTAAAATAGCTGAAAAACAGTGTTCCCATCACCGCAGCCTGAGCCGCTGCCAACATATTAATATCCGGTATCTGTCTGATAACAGGCGCTGAAATAGATGCTGCGGTAATCATTGCTACCGTACCAGAACCCTGAATGATGCGTATTAAGGTCGCGATGATAAACGGAATCAGGACCGGTGTTATTGGCAGGGCAGCAATATAGTGAGCCAGCATCGTTCCCGTCGAACTTTCGTTTAATACAGCTCCCAATGCACCTCCGGCCCCCGACACCAGCAAGATAATCCCCACAGTTTTTAACCCGGCCTCCAAATGTTCAATCACCTCCTGTTTACTGACTTTAGGCATAAGCGTATAAACCGCCAACAATACACTGATTGCTAAAGCAATAATGGGCGAACCAAGAAAATCAAAGAGTTGAAAATATAAATTGTCTCCTTTCCCGGCAAATTCATCGGTTTTCAACACCATGCCACTAATTACGCCTATAAAAATCAGAACAATCGGCACGACAATAGGCAAAAGGGAAAAAAATAAGCTTGGTAGGGGCTTACTGGCTTTTTCTTCCAGATAGCGTTGATGAACTTGTTGCAGATTTTCTGAATTTTCTTCTGCATCAGTAACCTGATATTCAGGGTATTTAGTCTCCAGCCACTTTGCATAAAGGATAATGCCAATTACACATGGAATAGCCAGTATCGCGCCTGCCAACATCATTGAGCCTATACTTACACCAAATATCCCTGCGACACCAAGAGGCCCCGGTGTTGGTGGAACAATATGGTGGGTTACTACCAGCCCGCCTGCCAGTGATACGCCCAGAGTCAATACATTTCGTTTACCTTTCTTTGCTAATGCTTTCACCAGCGGATAAAGGATCACAAAGGCCGAATTCACAAATATGGGAATACTGACAATATATCCGGTAATCGCCAAAGCCCATTCTTCGCGCTTTTGACCCAACCATTTTACCAAGCTATAGGCGATCCGCTCTGTTGCACCAGAAACTTCCAATATCCGCCCCATCATGCTCCCCAACCCAATCACAATGCCAATACTGCCCAATGTCGAACCAAATCCCTTACTGATCACCTCGACGACATTGCTTATCGTTAATCCACCTGATATTCCAGCGATTATTGCAGCAATTAGCATGGCAATAAGGACATGAACACGAGATCGTAAGACCAGAAAAATCAGCGTAAATACCGCCACTCCCAATCCAATAATTGGAATGTAAAACTCCATCATAAAACCCTATTTCAATCTGTATGATTAGCGATAAATGCACGGATACCATCGCCTGAAAAAATAACAGTTAGATCTAAAAAAATGCCAAATAGTAATAATTTTTCTTAGAAATTACTCTTCATAACCTTAGAATTATCTTTGCAAAGGAGTGAAAGACCTAACTTTAAAACTTAAAATGGCCTTAAAAACAAAAATATGGCTGGATATCATCTGGCTTAAAATGTGTTACGTCATCTCTAGTGTTTAAGATGACGCAACGCATTTAATTGCAATTAAGATCACAATGTAAAGAGAAAGTAATGCAGAAGTGAGAATAATATTCGAAAGTTAATTACAAAGCTTGAAAACAGAAAAGCGCCCGTTACAGAGCGCCATTTTAATATGTTACATGACAAGGTTGAGAAGCAGTACACCACACAGCCCAATCCCCCATGCAATTGTGGTAGGGATTGACCAGACTATCATCTGTTGTTTTGCATCTTTAATGCCCATCATTCGGTTAACCATCCAGAACAAACTGTCATTGAAGTAACCGAAAAACAGTGTACCTACTGTCGCAGCCTGAGCAGCCACTAACATATTGATATCTGGTATCTGATTGAGAATAGGTGCTGAAATAGAGGCTGCGGTAATCATTGCCACAGTGCCAGAACCTTGAATCAAGCGCACTAGCGTCGAAATGACGAATGGAATCAAAACTGGTATTATTGGCAGGCTAGCAATATATTTTGCCAAGATAGTTCCCGTCCCACTTTCGCGCAGTACAGCACCTAACGCTCCTCCAGCCCCCGTAACCAATAAAATAATACCCGCTGTCTTTAATCCAGTTTCCAAATGCTCAATAACTTCTTGTTTGCTAGCTTTGGGTATTAAAGTATAAATCGCTATTAATACACTGATTGACAGGGCAATAATTGGTGAACCGAAGAAATCAAAGACTTGAAAATATAAATAGTTCTCCTTTCCGAGAAATGTTTTTGTTCCCAGTAGTAAGCTATTAATGGCTTTTATAAGGATCAAGATAATAGGAACAATAATAGGCAGAAGAGAGAGAAACAAGCTTGGCAACGATTTATTGGCTTTTTCTGCCAAGTAATCTTGATGGATCTGTTTTAAATTTTCAGGTTCTTTATCAGTTGGTTGGTATTCCGGATACTTAGTTGCTAACCATTTTGCATAAAGAGTAATCCCAATAACACATGGTACAGCCAGTATCATGCTTACCAACATCATTGCCCCGATATCCACACCGAAGATACCAGCAACACCAAGTGGCCCGGGAGTTGGAGGAACAATATGGTGAGTTACCACTAATCCCCCAGCCAGTGCAACCACCAGTGTCAATAAATTTCGCTTGCCTTTCTTCGCTAATGCCTTAGCCAACGGATAAAGGATTACGAAAGCCGAATCAACAAAAATAGGGATACTGACAATGTAACCGGTAATCGCCAATGCCCATTCTTCACGCTTTTTCCCCAACCATTTAATGAAACTGTAAGCAATTTGTTCAGAAGCTCCGGAAACCTCTAACACCCGCCCCATCATGATCCCCAATCCAATCACGATACCGATGCTGCCCAATGTTGAGCCAAATCCTTTGGTAATCACCTCAACAGTGTTAGTAATACTCAAGCCTCCCGAAACACCTGCAATTATCGCCGCAATCAACATAGCAAGCAGCACATGAATACGGGTACGCAAGACCAAGAAAATTAGGGTAAATACAGCTACTCCTAAACCTATAATTGGGATGTAAAACGCCATCATCAAACTCCATTTCAATACGAATTATTGTAGATAATTCAAAAACGATATCTTTGAAGGGGGGAAAATTTATTGGAAAACGAGAATACTACATGTCAGCTGGTGTCAATTATTTAAAATTTATTCCATAGTTATTTTTAAATAATACACGGAATAATTCTTTAACGAAAAGCACTCCTTTGTGGCCTATCGGAGGCTATTTTATAGATGAGAGTTTTTTGATTTTTATATGTTAACGATGTGTAATTTCAGGTTTAGTTCCTGTAATTGTTGTTGTACTAGCATTGGCAATTGCCCATCACATACAATGTCATTTAGACTTGAGAGAGGGCAGACACGAAACATGCCATATTTACCATATTTACTACTATCGGAAATCAGTATCTTCCTACGAGCAATCTCTAACAATGCCTGCTTCACCAATACTTTTTCTTCATAGGGAGTGGAAATTCCATGTTCAAGATCCCACGAACTGGTGCTGATAAATGCAATATCTATATTTAGAGTACGCAACAACATGGCTGCACTATTTCCAACACAAGAATAATTACGTTTATCTACCTGTCCCCCAGTATGAAACAAATTAAGCTGTGGTTTATTCATCAAATAATGGGAAATAGAAAAATCATTCGTAACAATCGTCAGATGGAAACGTTCTGCTAATACCTGAGCAATTTCAAATGTTGTAGTACCCGCATCCAGATAAACCACTTGCCCATCTTCCACCAATGAGGCCGCATATTTTCCAATTGCTCGTTTATGGCGATGATGAATAAGTGCTTTTTCATTCCATGGTAATTCTTGACGCAACGCATCATTCAACTGGATACCTCCAGTGATATTAATTATCTTTCCTTCTTCTTCTAAAACACGAATGTCCCGCCTAACAGTCATATGCGAGACACTCAGCAATGAAACTAATGTACTAATAGAAACGGTCTGATATTCATGTAAATAACGATAAATAAAATCTCTACGCTCTGGGGGATTCATTACCTTTCCTGCTATATATTATCGTCTAGTTATGATTGAGCTTTTACCAGCCATCCAAGCCCTTCTTCCGTATATCCTGCCGGATGATATTCGCATCCAATCCATCCTTGGTATCCCATCTCATCCAACTTTTTAAATAGCCAAAAGTAGTTGATCTCACCGTCATCTGGTTCATGACGTCCCGGAACTGATGCAATTTGAACATGAGTAAATTTCTTCCACAACCGCTCTATTGTTCTTAGCAAATCACCTTCCATAATCTGACAATGATAAAGATCCAATTGAATAAAGACATTTTTACGATCAATAGCCTTTAATAATTCTTCTGCTTGCTTTGATGTTGTCAAAAAATAACCAGGCATGTCACGGATATTTATCGGTTCAATTAAAACATTAATATCATGTTCAGCCATAACATCCGCAGCATACTGGATATTTGCAATATAGCACTCATTTTGCCGCTCCTGAGTAAATTGCCCGTCCCATTTTCCGGCCATTACATGAATTTGTTTACAACCTAATGGTAAAGCATATTCCATTGCCTTATGCACCCCAGCGACAAATTCTTTCTCACGCCCCGGTAAGCAAGCCATTCCTCTGTCACCTATACTCCAATTCCCTGCTGGCATATTGAACAACACTTGTGTCAATTGGTGTTTTGTCAACAATGCTTCAAGTTTTTCCACCGACTCTTCATAAGGAAACAAGTATTCAACACCACTGAACCCTGCATCTGCAGCCCGAGAAAATCGCTCAATAAAAGGAACGTCGTTAAACATCATACTCAAATTTGCAGCAAATCTAGCCATCTTTAGCCCTTGTTATTATCTGGGATAACGCGTTTCCAGTTCCTGTACTTGCGATTCACTCAAGGTAGTAAAACCATGCGGCAATAACATCAGATAAATCCGTGCGGTGTCCTCCAATTCTTCTGCATTAAAAAAAGCTTGCCTTAGCGTTTTACCTCCGATAACCGGTCCATGGTTTGCAAGCAAAATAGCGTTGTGTTTTGTGGCAAGCCTCGCAATTTCTTGGCTAATTCTTTCATCCCCAGGTGGAAAATATTCTATCACAGGCAAACGTCCTACTCTCATGACATAATATGGAGTAATAGGAGGAAGGCAATTCTCACGATCCAAATTAGGCATACAAGAAAGAGCAGTTAGCCAGGGAGAATGCAAATGAACTATCGCATTACATTCAGATCGATTACGATACATTGCCAAATGCATAGAAGTCTCTTTAGTCGGTTTATCACCTGATATCCAATTCCCCTCTGCATCCAATTTACTTAGTCTATCTACCTGTAAATCTCCAAAACTAGAATTCGTTGGCGTAACAATAAACGAACCATCTTGTAGCCTTGCACTGATATTTCCCGCACCACCGCTGCTATAACCACGCTCAAACATTGAACGAGCCCATTTCACCAATGCCGCACGTAGCATATCCTCATCCATGAAACATCTCCTGTGCGTGTTGAAAGAAATTTACTTCACCAAAGTTACCTGATTTCAAAGCTAGCCAACAATCGGTATGTGAACCATGTACCCAAGGAACTCCAGGTGCAATAGGTGCACCAATACTGAATTGGTTGATTTCTAAACTTCGTACAACCTGAGCAGAAGTTTCCCCTCCCGCGATAATAAACGTATTGAATCCTTGTTGTTTCAATTTATTAACGATCTCAGCAAAGAGCCGTTCAATTGAATTACTCGCTTTTGAGATGCCATACTGTTGCTGAATCATTTCTAACAATTGAGGGGGCTGTGTAGAATATAGTATCGGTGCCAAGCCATCTTCTGGTTGTTGAATAACCCAATCAACCAATTGATTAGCGTATATGGAATTATTAATACATTCATCAATATTCAATGCCATGGCTGGTGCAATTTTTTTATACTCAATGACTTGCCGATTCGTCATAACAGAGCAACTTCCTGAAAGAATAACAGTTCTTCTACCTATAGCTGGTGGAATATCGCCAACTGTCGAAGATGCCAGAGCGTGCCCTGAATGGTAACTAGCTAGTGCTGCCCCTAGACCAGAACCGCCTGTCACTAATGTCATATCCGATACTGCTTGAGCGATAGGTATCAAATCTTTCATCATCATCGCATCCACGACCGCATAACGAATGCCATTCTGACGTAATGATTCCAGATGATGACAAATAATTTGTTTTCCCTGACGCACACAATCAAGATTAACGAGTCCTGCTCTCCCTTTTGATTGCTGTTCTATCAATCGCAGTAAATTGGCATCTTTCATCGGAGTGACTGGATGATATTGCATTCCACTTTCGTTCAATAACTGTCCATTAACAAACAAGTGTCCGTGCACTACTGTCCGTCCATTAATTGGCAGAGCTGGGCAAATCAGGCTGATATCAACTTGGAGTTCATCCATTAAAGCATCTATGACGGGGCCAATATTTCCTTCAGGTGTGGAATCGAAAGTAGAACAGTATTTGAAAAATAGTTGCCGACAACCAATCTTATTCAGGAGCCAACGGCAAGCCTTCAATGCAAGAAAAATCGATTCAGCAACAGGAGAAGAGCGAATTTTCAAACTAATTACAACAGCATCTACATCATATGGAATATAGGTATCCTCATCTGGAATCCCTAACAACTGGACTACTTTCCAACCACTTTGCACCATAAAACTGGCTATATCTGTTGCTCCTGTGAAATCATCAGCAATTACCCCCAGTTTGATAGTCATGTTTTACTCTCTGGCAAAATTATGCCCTTGAATGTCTTGATCACTGCACTGTCATCCCACTGTCCTAGCCCCTCATTGCTGGCAGCTAAAAACATTTGATGTGCCGTTGCTGCCATCGGCAGAGGAAATTTCATCGTCCTTCCAGCTTCAAGCACAATTCCTAAGTCTTTAACAAAAATATCGACAGAAGATTTAGGCGTATAATCTCCTGACAAGATATGGGGAACACGGTTTTCAAACATCCATGAAGTTCCCGCCGCATGAGTTACGATGTCATACATTAAATCCAGTGGAATATCTGCTTTGGCGGCAAGCGCCATACTTTCCGCCGCAACGGCAATATGAACGCCTGCCAATAACTGATGAATCATTTTAACGGTTGAACCCTGACCGATTTCACTACCAATGTAATAAAGACGTTCTGAAATCACATCAAAAATCGGTTTGAGTTGCTCAAACAATTCAGAGGGGCCTGAGGCCATAACGGTTAATTGCCCTTTAGTAGCCTTCTGCGGCCCTCCTGAAATTGGTGCATCAAGCATCTTAATATGGTATTCGTGCAAACGACTGGCAAAACCCCGTGCCTGTTCAGCGGATACAGTACTGTGTAGAACAACAGTTGTACCCGCTTTAAGTTGATTGACTAACGGTTTTTCGCCACCAAACAAAATGTGCTCAATTTGTACATTGTTAACCACTACCAATAAAAGCACATCAAGTTCCTGACACCACTGGGCTGCACTATCAGCGACACCTATTGCTCCTATCTGTTTAAGTTGCTCACAAGCTTTGGCATTTAAGTCAAAACCATAAGTTGAAATGCCTTCCCTGATTAAGGACTGAGCGATTCCCATTCCCATCGCTCCCAATCCTATAACCCCTATTTTTTGTATTGAATTATTCATGAGGTTCCCTGGTGTTGTATGACTATTTATTACTTTTGTAATCTTCACATAGATAATTTCACAAAAAAACGATAGATATCACATTCATAATTTATATTTCATAATAAAAAAATATTGTAATCATTTGAATTATAATATTTTTTTATAGACAAACCAGAAATATTCATTTAACACTTTGATGTGATAAAAATGAGATTAGTGTAAGAAAAACGCTTAATGCTCAAATCCTCTTTTCCCCATATAAGATGAATTTGAAATATTGTGCTACTGTAATAATTAAATCTGTCACTCATCTTTATTTCATAACATTTCTACTACTTTATTCCTGTAAATGTACCTAGCTAAGTGTTTTATCTGGTCAAGCAGATAAAACCTCAACAAAGGGGAGTGTTACGATGGGCTTTTTCGATCAAATCGCTAATATGCTGAGTGGTGGTAAAAACCAGCAACTACAGCATATGATGGACTGGGTTGAAGGTCAGGGAGGAATAAGTGGGTTAATTGATAAGTTTTCCCAGCAAGGTCTGGATGGGACGATTCATTCATGGATTGGTTCAGGCGAAAATTTACCTGTTCATGACGATCAAATTTCTTCTATTTTTGGTTCTTCAACAATCCAACAGTTGGCAGATAAAATCGGGATAGATCCCAATGAAGCCTCTTCTTTACTCTCCCAACATTTGCCAAATCTCATTGATAAAGTCACACCAAACGGTGAAGTGCCGGAAAATCTGGATTTGAAATCGGCTGGTATGAGTTTATTGAAAAACAAACTCCTTGGGAAATAATCTCTTAAACCCGCCACATTACATCCTCTGTGGCGGGCATTTTCAATTTATCTCTTAATTTTAAAGATAATCATTCACTGAAGCACGCAGGCGTTTTGCGGCTTCTACCATGTTCGCCAATGATTGTCTGGTTTCTGTCCAACCACGGGTTTTCAAACCACAATCCGGGTTTACCCACAAACGTTCAACAGGGATACGGTCAGCCGCTTTACGCAGTAGTGCTTCAATCCATTCAACACTTGGCACGTTTGGTGAGTGAATATCATATACACCAGGCCCAATTTCATTCGGATATGAGAAATCTTCGAATGAATCCAACAACTCCATATCTGAGCGAGAAGTTTCAATGGTGATCACGTCCGCATCAAGTGCAGCAATAGACGGCATGATGTCATTGAACTCGCAGTAACACATATGAGTGTGGATTTGGGTGTCATCTTCCGCAACGGCTGCACTCAGCTTGAAGGCATCCACCGCCCATTCCAGATATGCCTGCCATTCTTCTCTGCGCAGTGGCAACCCTTCACGCAATGCAGGCTCATCAATCTGAATGATACCAATGCCTGCTTTTTGTAAATCATCAACTTCATCACGCAGAGCCAGCGCTATCTGTTTAGCGATAGTTTCCCGGCTGACATCTTCCCTTGGGAATGACCAACAGAGAATTGTCACCGGCCCTGTTAACATCCCTTTCACAGGTTTATCAGTCAAGGATTGTGCATAAGTCACCCAATCTACAGTAATGGCTTCTGGGCGGCTGATATCGCCGATAATCACTGGTGGTTTTACACAACGGGAACCGTAGCTTTGCACCCAACCATTTTGCGTGAAGACATAACCATCAAAGTGTTCACCGAAATATTCCACCATGTCGTTACGTTCAGCTTCCCCATGCACCAGCACATCCAGCCCCAAACGTTCCTGTTCCTGAATCGCCTGCTTAATATGTTCACTGATATTAGTGCGGTAATGCGTACTATCCACCCGGCCCTTTTTGAAATCGAGACGCAAGCCACGAATTTCCGTTGTCTGCGGGAATGAACCGATGGTTGTTGTTGGCCACAGCGGTAAGTTATAACGTTGACGCTGAAGCTTGGCACGTTCAGGATATGCCTGATAGCGTTCACTATCTTGCGGCTTGATCGCAGCGATACGCTCAGTAACCGCTGGATTATTTACCCTTGTAGAGCTACGGCGGGCACGAATTGGTGCGCTATAAGCATCCAGTTCAGCCTGCTTACTGCCTTCTGGTGCATTCAATGCTTGTGACAACAAAGAAAGCTCCGCACATTTCTGCAATGCAAAGGCAAACCAGCTTTTCACTTCTTCGTCTAACCCTGTTTCATCATTCAGGTCAATCGGGCTATGCAGCAATGAACAGGAAGTGCCAATCCACACATTTCTCTTACTGACCAATGGTGCAACAAGCTGATATTTCTCACTCAAATCTGCGCGCCAAACATTGCGGCCATTAATGACACCTAATGAAAGCAACCAATTATCCGGCAGTGATTTATCCAAACTCTCAAGAGAATCCTGTCCTGCCACTAAATCAACATGCAGCCCCTGCACTGGCAGTGATTTGATTGTCTCCAAGTTATGACCGATGCTATCGAAATAGGTCGTCAGCAGTAATTTCACCTGCCCTTCAAGAGCCTGATAAGCCGTTGAGAATGCCGAGAGCCATTCTTCTGGCAGTTCCAGCACTAACGCTGGTTCATCAATCTGTACCCACTCAATGCCACGTTTTGCCAGTTCTGTCAGCACTTGTTGGTATATCGGTAAGATATCTGCCAGTAAAGATAAGCGATCAAAAGCCTTGCCCTTCACTTTACCAAGCCATAAATAAGTCACCGGTCCCAACAGGATAGGTTTTATTTTATGTCCCAACGCCAGAGCTTCATCCACTTCATCCAGCAACTGGTTCCAGCCTAGTTTGAATTCCTGCCCTTCCTGAAATTCAGGCACGATATAGTGATAATTTGTGTTGAACCATTTGGTCATTTCCGAAGCTGCTACTGGTGTGCCTGTCGGTGCCCGGCCACGAGCAATACGGAACAAGGTATCCAGATCAATATTTCCACTTTCGTTTCGATGACGTGGTGGAACATTGCCCAATAACAAGCTAGTGGTCAATACTTGGTCATACCAGGCAAAATCACCAACGGGGACTAAATCAACGCCCGCTTCTTTTTGTTGTTGCCAATGACGGGCGCGTAATTCACGACCTGTCTCCAGCAATTCCTGTTGGGAAATCTTGCCTGCCCAATAATTTTCTTGCGCCTTTTTCAGCTCTCTTTTCAAGCCAATACGTGGAAAACCTAAAGTATGATTCAAAACCGTCATGTTATCACCCGTGAAATTTTTAGCCGTCTAGATGTTTACACTTCTATAATCAACATGTAGTGTATAAACCACAAGCGCAATTTATTCATTATCAACTTGAAGGTTTTTCATGATCGAAATAAAACATCTCAAAACACTACAAGCACTGAACCATTGTGGATCGTTGGCGGCGGCTGCAAATTATCTTCATCAGACGCAATCTGCCCTTTCTCATCAATTCAGTGAATTAGAGCATCGGCTGGGATTTAAGCTATTCATTCGTAAAAGCCAGCCTCTGCGGTTAACGCCCCAGGGAGAAATATTATTAAGACTGGCGGAACAAGTATTGCCCTTGATTACGGCTTCCCTGCGTGAATGTAATGAACCAGAAGAGACAAATCTACGCATTGCCATTGAATGCCATAGTTGTATTCAATGGCTGACACCCGCACTTAAGCGTTTTCGTGAAAGCTGGCCACAAGTTAACGTGGATTTTGAATCCGGTGTAACGTTTGATCCTCAGCCTGCTCTGCAAAAGAGAGAATTGGATATCGTTCTGACATCAGACATCATTGCGGACAGTAATCTGCACTACACTCCACTGTTTGATTATGAAGTAAAACTGGTGATCGCGCCGGATCATCCTCTGGCAAATAAACAAGATATCCATCCGCAAGATCTTGCTTCTGAGCTCCTATTGATTTATCCCGTTCAGCGGCAACGGTTTGATATCTGGCGGCGTTTTCTCGAACCTGCGGATGTCACTCCGACATTGAAAGCTGTTGATAATACGCTATTGCTGATCCAAATGGTGGCGGCCCGTTTGGGTATTGCTGCATTACCACATTGGGCAGTGGAAACATTCGAAAGGCAGGGGTTGGTTGTGACCCAAACGTTAGGGGAAGGGTTATGGAGCAGATTGTACGCTGCCAACCGGGAAGGAGAACAGCGTCAACCTGCCATTGATACGTTTATTCGTTCTGCTCGCCAACACGCGGTGGACAATTTGCCTTTTGTGAAACGGGTTTCAGTATCCAGCGGTGATGCACCCAAAGCGATGCAACAATCAGGCTGCCTCCAATGGTAAAACTCAGCCAATCAGGATGCTGCTGCCAAATTGCAAAATTGACCAACAACCCGGCCGGAACCAGCATATTGTTCATAATTGCCAGTGTTCCGGCATCCACTTGGGTTGCGCCATAGTTCCACATGAAGTAACCAATGCCTGATGCACCAATTCCCAGCCAAATCAGGACGCCCCACTGTATCTGAGTTGTCGGTAACTTTTGCGGATCACCAAACATCAGCCAGCCGATGATGGCAACAACACAAGCGCCCAGATAGAACCATGAAAACGCCACTCGCTGTGGAATTGGATGGACCTCCATCAAACGCTTATACCCAACCTGCCCCATCGCAAAGAAAATATTCGCCAATTGCACCAGTACCAAACCAACCCAAAAAGATTCACTCAATCGGTCATAACGAATAATCGCTGCGCCAGCCACAGCCAGCAAAGAACTCAGCGCATACCCCCAACGCAGCCGCTGGCGTCCCATCAAATCATAAATCAATGTGACATAAAGCGGCGTCATGATGGTAAACAGCAAAAACTCCGCAACAGTCAGGTAGTGATAGGCATGAAACACAAATAAGTACATCACACCAAGCTGACAAGCACCGACGGCCATATACAGTGAAATAACTTTCAATGATAGACCACGCCAGCGCAAAAATGGCAAAAACACCATTGCCGCCAGCACTACCCTGACAAGAACTGAAAACCAGCTATCAACCTGACCAGCGAGATAGACACCGATCAGGCTAAATGAAGCGGCCCACAAAAAGGTTGTGATTGTTAACAGCCACATAATTTATTCGTCTTTACCTACCCTTATTGATCTTTCCCCACTAAAAGCGCTTCGAGCAAATCCAGATCATGCAGCAGCGATTGTAGTGTTTCATTACTAATCTTACGGGTTGCACGCAAATGGTACAGTTCTCCTCGCTCAGCCCTTAATGCCGTTAAGCGGAAACGACGTTCCAGCTCTTCAACCATCAAATTGTGTTCGATTTCATCCGTACCCGCAGTACGACGCCGCAAATAACCGATAACCCGGGAAGCGATTTCACTAATGTCTTCTGCATCCAGTTTCTCTTCCGTACTGGCAGATAAACGTTCTTCCATCTTATTCATACTGACAATCGCAACTTCAGCCATTGCTGCTTTTGCCATTCTGATTTCATTGAGATCCGCCAATTTATCACCCACTTTCATGCCACGAAGCAACAAAGGTAAAGCGATAACCCCCATAAACAGGGAGAGCAGAATCACACCCGCTGAAATGAAAACCAACTGATAACGAGCCGGGAACGGATCACCATCCGGTAAAAAGAGAGGAATAGACAACGCACCCGCCAGTGTAATTGCACCGCGAACACCGGCAAACGAAGCCAACCACAATTCACGGGTTGTGTAAGAAGCAAACTCCAGCGGTTTCTTCTTCATTAATACTCTGCTGCTATTTTTCATCAGCCACAACCAAGCAAACCGCAGTAATACCAACGCTACGTAAATGATACCTACGGCAGAGAACAGCATCCACGTTTCAACTTGCGGATCAAGTTCAGCCTGAGCGACAGAGGTTTCCCAAATACCCGGTAATTGCAGCCCCAGCATGATGAATACAAGGCCATTGAAGACGAAGGCCAGCATTCCCCATACGCTATCAGCACGCAGACGCATATCCAGTGGTGCATTACGGATCACCCCTGCTTTACTGATCGTCATACCCGCAGCCACTGCTGCCAGAATACCGGATACACCGATATGTTCAGCAATCATGTAGGAAGCGAATGGCAACAACATCATGAACATGATTTGAGTTGCAGGATCATCACCACTCCAGCGACTCATCAGTCGGAGAGATTTACTATATATCAATGTGACAGCAATACCGGAAGCCAATCCACCAAGCGCAACTAAGAAAAACTTCATCGTTGCACCAGTGACGGTAAAGGCCATCGTTCCCATGGCAATTGCCACAGCAAATTTCAGAGCCACCAGACCAGAAGCATCATTCATCAATGCTTCGCCTTCCAGTATGCTCATCATATTCTTAGGAATACGCCCTTTTCCAACAATTGATGATAATGCAACCGCATCAGTAGGTGATAATACTGCCGCCAGTGCAAAAGCAGCAATAAGTGAGATACTCGGCAGTAACCAGTGAATTAAATAGCCAATACCGGCAACTGTCACTAATACCAATACTAAAACTAAAATAACAATTTCACGTCCATGCTGGAAAAACTCTCTGGTCGGTGTTTTCCAACCATCAACAAACAACAAAGGAGGGATAAGTAAAACGAGGAATAATTCTGGATCGAAAGTAACGTGTAAACCAAAATGAGGCCAGGCGAGCAGTGCTCCCATTGCTATTTGCACTATAGGCAAGGGGACACGGAACGGAATCATTTTAGTAAGAACACCAGAAACTGACACCACCAAAATCAATATCAAGATAGTAAAGAATATTTCCATGTTACCCTTACAAATTGCCAAAAATCCGTCGGTGAAAAGATTGTGACTGTTTTTTACTTTTAATAACAGCGCTAATAAGCATAAATATTGCAGTTATTCAAGAAAATCAAAAAACAATCACATTATGAATCAATGACCAACAAGTCATTTGTTCATTTTATACTTATCGGCAAGAGTTTGGTGAAAAATTAGCACATTTTGAAATGTGTCCGGTAGTAAAGAAGCACCTTCAAGCTTCCAGGAGAACCCTCAATTATTTTATTAATGTTTCAACTTATTTTGAAAATTCGACAACAAACCTCCATGCAGATGCCTCCATCTCTTCCTGAGTTTCTGGAGCAGGCTCACCATTATTTCTTCTTAAATTCAATAAGAGCTAGATATTTTTAACACAATGAAAATTGATTAGTAACAATAGTTAGTTTAATAAAGTAAATTTAATTCCATACCTGAATTTGATTTTAACAAAAAAACAACAACCACTTTTTAAATTAAAATATACAAAACAATCAAAAAACGCTAATAACTAATAGACCCAGTTTAATTAAAAACGATTCGGTACTATATCAGCATTTAATTTTTATTTTATCAGTTATCAAAGAAATATAAAAAGGGAGCTATAAAATGCGCTATCCCGAAAATATGATTTTTTTATCTGAAGCCCCAAATAACCATTACTTTCAATATCAAATTAATCTAATGGAGAAAAATAATAGTGTTTTTGTACTAAGGATAAGCGTTTTATTCCTAATCACTCAGAAACCTCACGTAAAGCATGTCGGTCAGATTTATTCAAAGCCACTACAACCACGAAAGAAAATTATTGACTGAATATTAATAATTGTTGAGGAAAAGTAACATGATATTTGAAACGATAAAAATAAAAACCTGCCTTAAAGTGTTTACTTTGATTGTACTCTCAAGCTTATTAAGTGCCTGCCTTCATCATGTCCCCACGAAGCAGGCTAATCGTCATTTGGATACCTATGCAGAAATACGCCGTACCAGTTTCGGGGTTCCGCATATTAAAGCAAAAAATTGGGTTGGATTGGGTTATGGCTATGGTTATGTCCAGACACAAGACAATCTTTGTACTATGGCAGATTCCTTTCTGACTTACCGTGGTGAACGTTCCCGATATTTTGGGGGACAAGCCACACTGGTTTATGAGGGATTAACGGATAGAGTGAAAAATTTAGATTCTGATTTTTATCACCGCCATATTCTTTCAGAAGATATGCTGGAACGCATGATTCAGGCCCAGCCTGAAAAAATCAAACAGCTTGTTGCCGGTTTCACTGCCGGTTATAACCGATACCTTCACGAATTACCTCTCCACCCGACCGTTCATCAGGCTTGTCGTAATAAGGACTGGATTCAGCCAATCAGTGAGCAGGATATTTATCGACGCATGTATGCCATCGGTTTTGCAAAGGGATATACCCGTATGTTGACCAATATTGTCAACGCCCAACCTCCTGCCGCATTACCAGCTACGGACATTTCAGATTCAGAATCCACCATGTCGATAGCTTCATTTCATTTGGACAGCTTAGTGAGTGAAGGCATCGGCAGTAATATCTATGGATTTGGCACACAAGCCACCAATTCAGACTCTCCGCTGTTATTTGGTAACCCGCATTGGTATTGGTTTAGCCCAGATCGTTTTTATCAGGCTCAGCTTACAATCCCCGGAGAAATCAATGTCAGTGGTGTGGCGTTTTTAGGTATCCCCCTCATCCAAATTGGCTTTAACGAGAATATTGCGTGGAGCCACACCGTCTCGACAGCCGCTCGCATGGGTTTTTACGAACTCAGTTTGGCGCCTGATGATCCATCAAGTTACCTCCGTGATGGCAAGATAATAAAAATGCAAGCCAATACCATTACAGTTCAGGTTAAGCAAGATTCTGGCACGTTGACCCCTATTACCCGTACCTTGTATAAATCAGAATACGGCCCGCTGGTGAACATTCCCCCATTACGTTGGGATACAAAAAAAGCATTTGCGATCCGCGATATCAATCAAGAAAATTTTCGCTTATGGCGGAACTGGCTGCGCTGGGGCCAAACCCGTTCTCTTGAAGAATTCGTTGCCATTCAACAGCAAGAAGCTTCTATGCCTTGGGTGAATACCGTAGCCGTTGGACGTGACAGCGATAAAGCCTGGTATGCAGATATAGGAGTTGTGCCCAATGTTTCCCCTGAGCAGGAGAAAATCTGTACTACTGAGTCACGCCAAGCCTTGGCTAATCAATTATCGCCTGCTATCCCATTTTTTGACGGTTCGCGCAGCTTCTGCGATTGGCAAAGTGATCCCGATTCAGCTCAGGCAGGTGCCATAGGCCCGGCACGAATGCCCAGTTTGATGCGCACTGATTATGTCGCCAACATGAACGACAGTTATTGGCTTACCAATCCCCAATCACCATTGACTGGCTACCCTGTTATCTTTGGCCCTGATAGTAATGAACCTGTCAGTATGCGTACGCGTTTAGGCCATATCATGATACAAGAACATTTGAAAGGCCGGGATCAATCTCCGGGGAAATACATCAACCATGACGTACTCCAGAAAATGGTATTGGACAGCCGTGTTCTGACCGCTGAACTGTTCAAATCCGAACTGTTAGAGAGAGTCTGTCATTCACCGTTGATCGATGTAAAACATGATGCTTTGAATGACACAACCTATTCTTCACCACAACGCGTTGATGTAACTCAAGCCTGCCATATCCTGAAGGCTTGGGATAATAGTGGTAATCTCACCGCGCGGGGTGCTCATATCTGGGATGGTGTTTGGAACCGGCTATTGAATTTACCGGATCATGTTTTATTTGCCATTCCCTTTAACAAAAATGACCCATTAAATACGCCGCGTAAATTACATGCTGATATCACTGAAACACTCCGACAAGCTCTGGGAGCCACCGTGCTGGATCTAAATCACCGTGGGTTAGCCCTGAATGCCCAACGGGGTGACTATTTATATTTATCACGAGAAAAGCATCGTATTCCTTTATATGGTGGCTGTAGTGAAATTGGCTATTTCACTATCGCCTGTATAAAAAATATCGGTGGAGAAAAGACCAAGATTGTTGGCAATAGTTACTTACAGCTTATTAGCTTCCCACATAATAAAGTGGAGGCTTATACTTTATTATTAACCTCATTGTCAGATGATCCTGCTTCCCCTCACTATAACGATGCCACTCGCTCGTATAAGGCGAAGCAATGGTTACGCCTGCCATTTAAAGAATCAGAGATTATCGCAGATCCAAATTATCAACGTTTGATTTTGACAGATTAAAAAGGTATTTCGTGAAAGTGTTTTTGTGAAGAAACATGTCGTTGTGATTGAAAGGGATGAAGTATCTCCGCTTCATCCCTCTCTCAGTTAGGCTAAATAACCCCAGTTCGTAGAACCAACTAGATAGCCCAGTTTCCGGCATAAAATATCACTAATACGATGGTAAGAATAACCGTGCCAATATTCAGCTTACGCCATTCACCAGAAAAAAGACGCCCAACAACCAGTACACTAAAGCCAAGCATAATTCCTGTCACAATATTGCAAGTCAGCACGATAAACACCGCACACAACAAGCCTGACATCGCATCAATAGAATCATCAAAGTTCAGCTTCCGCACATTACTCAGCATCAGTAACCCGACATACATCAAAGCAGGAGCTGTCGCATAGGCAGGAACCAAATACGATAACGGAGACAGGAATAAAATCAGCAGGAACAAAATACCCACAACGGAAGCAGTTAAACCCGTTTTCCCGCCTGCCGCCGTTCCCGCAGCAGATTCGATATAAACTGAGGCAGGAGAGGAACCAACTACACCGGCAAAGATACTGCTGACAGAATCAGCGGTCAATGCCTTACCACCACTGATAATCTGGCCGCCCTTGTCCAATAAATTCGCCTGCCCGGCTACAGCCCGGATCGTTCCTGTCGCATCAAATATCGCAGTCATTATTAACGCCAGAACGCTCGGTAACACCACAGGCTGTAAGGCGCCCATTATATCCATACTAAACATCAGGGATAAACCATCTTCCCCCAACGTAGGAAATTTAAAAAACCCTTGATATCTTACGGCAGGATCAAAAATCAAACCGATAATTGAAATTGCAATAATCATCAGCAAAATACCACCGGGAACTTTTTTTCGCTCCAGAGCAATAATACCCGCTAACCCCAATAACGTCATCAGCACAGGAAAAGCCGTCAATGATCCGAACGCAACGGGTAAACCTGCATGTGGATTCTTAATTACCAGCCCAACCCCATTTGCTGCAATCAACAACAGAAATAGCCCGATACCAATACCTGCCCCATGCGCAATTCCCATCGGTATATTGCGCAAAATCCATGCACGTATCCCTGTCACTGAAATGATCGTAAACAAACATCCCATCAGGAAAACAGCTCCCAGCGCCACAGGAACACTCACCTGTTGGCCTAATACCAAGCTGAACGCAGTAAATGCAGTCAACGAAATTGCACAGCCAACCGCCATCGGCAAATTAACCCACAACCCCATCAATAATGAACCAAAGGCCGTCACCAAACAGACAGAAATAAATACGGCAGTATGGGGAAATCCGGCTTGTCCAAGCATACCCGGTACTACAATAACGGAATACACCATCGCCAAAAATGTTGTTAATCCAGCGAGAATTTCCTGACGTACCGTCGATCCGCGTTCAGTAATCTTAAAATACTTATCGAGTTTGCATTGAGTTGGTGCCTGCGTACCAGACATGTTTTTCCCCTGCTTTCTGTTGACTATTTCGCTAAAAACCTATCACTCTCTCTCTACCTTGCCTTACGGAACGCCAACGAAAACGATTACGTTACTGGATAAAAAAATCCGTGCTGTACTCATCAGTTCAGCCATTCGCTTGCGCAATCGTTTGGCTTTTAAGGCAAAAAAATAGTGAGAAAATTTGAGGCGAATGATTATCCAGTGAATCGGGGATAAGAATCAAGCGATAATCATAAATTTTGTGGTGGAACTTCTGTTTGTTTGTACAGTTTTTTTTATTCATCTAATTCGAGATTAGGTATTTTTATTGATAGAATAAATAGGTGACAAAAAGACCATCCTATTTATCAATCTAACAACTTAATTTTTGTATAAATTTTTTACCTAGTAACTTTTTACCTTGAGTGACTGATTTTCAATGCAATTGCCACACCATTAACTTTATCTGCTAACAGCTTATTATAGTCATGTATTCAACGCGTTGAATACATGACCAATGAACTTATTGGAAAGTGGAAAGCATTCTGTTGGGGGTATAATACCGAAGTACACCGCCATCGCTTGATTGTTATCAGCAAAAATGATCTGCTATAAAAGACATTAGATTTGGATGTAATCACAGGCAAATTTACTGAGAGCATAAAATCTATGGTTGCCCTCGTTTTTGCAGGAAACATCGTGGCTGTACTTGTGGTAATCGCATTGAGCGTAAAATTATTCTTTGGTTCTGCGCTTGATAATAATTATAATGCTGTTGCTGCTACTTATCAAAAAGTTAAGCAGCTAGAAGAGAAATTAAATTTAATTACAAATGATTATGAAAAGTTTAAGGAAAATAGGGAGTGAAGAAATGAATAGTGAAAAAATAGAAGAATTAATGGAAAAAAGTGGCTTTACTTTTAAAGATATAAAGTTATTAAAGTCCATAAATAAAAAAAACAACACTACATTACTAAATGAATTAATTGAATTGGAAAGAAGATTTTACAGGTCTCTATTTGCATTGTTGTTTGTTTTTTTTGTGGCTGCTTGTATTTTTTTAATAGCCGGTAAAATGAATTTAATTGGTTTTTTTATATCACTTGTGCTTACAATTCCATTAGCACTGTATATAACAGCTTTCAAGTTATCATATAAGTCGTTTATTTTTATGAAAAAATATAAACGACTTATATAGTTTTATTTTTTGCTATTCTGTGGGTCGTTATATGAGTCATAGGTGGATTTTATCGTCATCCCATCTACTGTCATTTCAAACATCAGAGAATAACCGCCCATATTTTTATATCCAATTATAAAATCTTCATTTATATAATTGAATAATCTCCATGCGTCAGGTTTTAATACATTTCGGAACAACCCATATCCAGATAGTGCAATATCTACTCCACCATAAACTAGATTTCCTGTTTTTTTATCTGATCCGAAAAATTCAAAAGTTTTTTCATATCCTATTCTTAAATAACCTTTATATTCGGCATCATTATTTAATAATGACATAAAATTTTCTTCTATGTTACCAAAGCCATGAACTACAAGGGATGCGCCTGCAACAGCACCAACAACAGTAACGCTTGTTGTAGTCAACATGGTATATCCCAAAATAACTTGAAAGACACCAGCAACTAAACCGACTCCTTTTAATACATAACTAACAACATCGTTCTCTTTTTTTAGTTCTATAATGGCATATTTTTCAATTTGATTGTATCTCAATATTTTTTCTTGATTGCATAAGTATTCTTTTTCTTTTTTTAATTCTTGTATTGATTTTAATTTAGAGGATTCCGGAGATGATTTGCTTATTATTATCCCTATATGATAATTAGTGAATTTTTTTATTTCCTCTTGAAATTTATATTTAACAAAAGGACTATTAATAAATCTTGACGCAGATAAAGCACTCTCATTCACACTTTTGGCAGATAATGCTCCCATTGCAGAGAAATAATCATTATTTCTATTTATGTACATGATTAATATACCCTATCATCCCAGATGCTATAACCACTAGTACCAGCTAAGTGATGTTGCCATGTTATACTTTTGTATTTAAATGAGACGCTCTCTAATGGTTGTGCATCATTATGAGTTGATGAGTTAGGGCAAATAATATCAATGTTGCAAATTGTTGCACCTGTGACTTTTGTAGAGAAATAAAG
This sequence comes from Xenorhabdus miraniensis, assembly GCF_002632615.1. The sequence continues at coordinate 5,042 of NZ_NITZ01000025.1, read as the reverse complement.
AGATAATCCACCGTTGCTATCTGTTCTATACATATTAAATATACATTCTAATTCTTCATTATCTGATATTGCTACTCCTAGTAATGGAGTTGACTTATCTATTGGATTTTTTATGTTAATAGGGAAGTGATTTACATTTTGTTCTCTGGATAAAGAGGAGTTTAATTCGTAAATATATATTTCATTTTCATGACCATTTTGATAAAGATTTCCAATGGAGTCTTCTGATGAACACCCAGAAGATAATAACCCTTGTTTTTTACCTTTAATTGTCAAATAAATAATGTTAGACATCTTATTTTATCCTTAACGTTTTTAATTCAATAGTAAAAATACAAAAAAACAAATTATTTTTCCAATGATATTTGTTGTTTTTCAAATAAAGTTTAATTCACTTTGATTTAGTTAATCTCTGGTGTTTTATATTAAAATTATTGAATATTCAAACAGTTATATGCATAATTAAAATGAATTTAATTTTGCAAATTTCAATTAAATAAAAAGAATGTAATATTATTATTTAACAAATAAATCACCCTAGGAGGACAGCATCATACAACTCACGATCCAAATAGCAATGGTCGATAAATCAGGGAATAGCCATACCGAGAAATTATTCACGATAGAAAAAATACCGACTCTCCCAATGACATTGGACTCTTCCTGTCTGAATCTATAATTGCTTTTGAACGCTATCCAGCAATCCGTGATCCAGAGACAGGTGGCTGGATATCTGAATGAACAGCGTGCTTATCCTTGCTGTCAGCGAAACCGCCAGATAAAAGAAATACAGAAAATCCAGTATCGGACATTATTTGGCATAACACATGGGGTTCGATATTTCTGATGCGTTTTATAAATCCGCATCAGAAGGCGATATTTTTCAAAGAAACGTCATTGAAGAATTGCATTAGCTGGTGTTTTATAGCGATAATCGTCACAGGCTTCATCCGTGGTTTTGATATTAGTTTGGCGACGATTATCAGATCATAAATGAAGCCTTTTTACTATCTAAAATAGGCGGTTATTGCTTAAGACCCTGTATATGATTTGCCTATAGGAGATGCAGAAAAAGAATACAGAGTTCAAGCGGTGGAAGCGGCAGTATAGCAATGCAACAGTTTGGAAGGCGGAACAAGAAAACACTTAAAAAGCTTCTGAAAAAACTATCGCGATTCCATGTTGCTTTTTGGTGTACAGATAAGTTTAAAGCTTACAATATGTTGCCTAAAAATAAACACCTCGTCGGGAAAAGTTTCACGCAACGTATCGAACGTGAAAATCTTACACTTCGTAACAGAATTAAACGATTGAACCATAAAATACTCGACTACTCAAAATTCCCTGAGATGCATGACAAATTTATCGGGACTTTTATTGAAAGAGAATACTATATTTAAGGCAGATCAACGGATTGAATGCGTGACAAAATAATGATATAATTCTTAATTGGATGGATATATAATGACAGAACATTTTTTGACAAGGGATGTATTATGCCATTCATCGCTATTTTATTTATGATATTTGTGTTCTTTTTTATCATAACAGTGTTTGTGAATTATTTTTTCATTTTTAAAAGAAACTTTAAAAAAACAATATTAGTGTCTATAGTGATGACTATTATTGCAGTTATAAGTCATTATCTACCTATGGTTCTTTATAAATACATTTTTTAGATGAGCATATTTTATAAAGTCGCACATTTAATGTGCGACTAATGGTTATTTTATCAGTTATTTCTATTGACTAAGTTTTGGTCTAATTGTGTTTTCATAAATATCTTTTTTTACATCGAAATTAACTGATTCTGTCCATTCCCCATGAATATCATATGGAGTACCATTAGGATTCCATTCTACACCAATTAAATCCTTCATATCATATGGATCGGTAAAATTATCATACAGTTTATAGTTTATTACACCAGATACATTATACTTATCGCCTATATTTTCAGCATTAACATTTGTCAAAACCCCGCTGACTTTTGCACCACCAATAGCCCATAGTGGATCGAATATTACTTCTTTTGCTTCTTTAGTAAAATCATATGCATTATTAAAATCAACTCCTTTACCATTTTGAATTTGTGAAATAAAACGAGAATGGATGCTACCGTCTGCTTTCCCAAATGCATTTGATTTATGCATTAACTCGCGAACTCTATCATGCACACCAATTTCAGAGAGCGTAAGAGACCGGCCTGAGTCGCCTCTATAATGAGAAAACATGTCCCATCCACTCATGCCTGATCCACTCATGCTATTAGTTGTATCAAGCATTGGTTTGATTTGATTTTATTTTCATACATATGTTTATCAATATCAAAATTCACACGCTGTTTCCAGTCCCCCGAAATTCCGAATGGGGTTCCATCTGGATTCCAGTCTTTTCCAAACCAATCAAAAATATTTAGTGGATCTTTGAACTTATTATAAAAATTATAATTAACCTCACCCGATAAGTTATATTTATTCCCATTGGGTTATGCTTTGACATTACTTAAATGACCACCAACCAATGCTCCTCGCATAGTCCATAGTGGATCATTTACCTTCCCTGTTTCATTACGAAGATCATAAGAATTTATGAAATGAATTCGCTCACCATTTTGAACTTGTGAAATAAAACGAGATTGAACACTTGTATTATCCAATCTATTAAAAGCACCCGGCTTTTGTATCAAATTGCTAATTTTCTCTTGTACACCTACTTGAGAAAGTGTTACTGGTTGTCCTGTATGGCTTCTATAATGATTCATTAAACCAATAGAACTCATACTATTATCTTCTTGCGCCCTGGCAAGGGAATTTCTAAATGTACCAGTCATAGCAGCCATACGTTGTATATATATATTTTTTTAACCTGACCCATATCGTTTTTGCAATAAGCCTCTACAAAACTTTTCATGATCTTATTCATAAATCCATGTCCTTTCCCCCACGGACAATTCTTTTCTCCACACATTGTACAAACATCTTTTTCTAATAACTTTATGTAATCAATATCTTTTCCAGCCATGACTTTCCCTTGATTAATATAAATAAGTATTTTGCATCTTTATATTTTATAAAATAAAGGCGCAGTTTAATTTCGATACCAAAACGTATTTGATATACTTATTTTATTCCTATTTTTAGCTTTAATAATATCGATATTACATGTATAGTCATTGATACAATCATCGGTCACATATTCAATCCGTTGATCTGCCTTAAATATAGTATTCTCTTTCAATCATATACAGAATCTTAAGAATTAAGCCTTTCAAAACACGCATCCAATGTCTTGTTTTTAGGTCATGACTCCAAAGTGTTATAACGATGTTTTTCAATATAGGCATCAATAAGTTTTTCATGAATTTCTATCGAGCGTGAATAACAAATAGTTCTTCTTGCTAATCGTTTGATATGAATGCGTAGAGTAAGATTATGTCGCTCTATACGCTGGGTAAAAATTTTGCCCAGCAAAGGTTTTTCTGGTTCAATTTCCCGAGCATAGCTTCCCCAGTTATCGGTCGTCATAAAACGAATATTGAAAGGTACCAATAAATCAAGGCGTTTTCGGCAGGTTTCATCTTTTCGGGAACCAAATACATGGGCGATGGCTTGTTTTCTTTTAGTATCAAAAGCATACCAAAGCCAATGACGTTGTTTTTTATTCCTTACGAAAGGCCATTGTTCATCCAACTCGCAAATGAGCGTGACATCATGGTAAGCCTCCTACTTTGATGTTACCTGCTTTGGTGGGAGTTTTTTAAAGTCCGTATAACCGTGTTGATGCCGATGCCTAAAACACGACCGGTATCCCTGACACCAGAACCATTCATAGCCATATCAATCATTTTTTCTTTCATGCCGGGATTATGACCATTGTAAAGATAGTTAAGTTGAAAGGTTTTTTGGCAGTCTTTGCAGTAATAGCGCGGAAAACCCGCTTTACCTGTTCCGTGTTTACGTACTGGCGCAGTATCGGCAAACGACTGCTATCGTGGCAGTCATGATGATCCCCCTCCGAAAAAGCATAATAATATCAAATTAACGCTTTGGCGTCATGACCCAGATATCAAAGCCTAAGTTTATTGCGGTTACAGCTTCACTTCCACTAAGCCATAAAAGAATTAAATGAAAAAAGCGATTTAGTGGTATCAGTGGATATTGTAAAAAAAGGCCGAGCCGTAGTAGCTCTGCATTTTAGATCTAAAGAAGATAAACAAATAAAAATATCGACTTAAATCGCTATTTTTATTTAAAATTCACTAATGCGACTAACAAAAAGCATTTTTAATACCTATTTTTTGCTTTGAATTACTATTGTAATTTTAGCTTGTATGTTAATTTACCTTTTCCAGATCTAAAAAAACTAGGATGGTAATTTTATGTCATACATGATTTATCTAACTTTAAATGGTAAAAAGCAAGGCCTCATATCTACTGGGTGCTCAACCCCCGACTCAATAGGAAACAGATATCAGAACGGACACGAAAACCAAATACAGGTACTGAGTTTAAACCACTCAATAACTCGTCAACAAAACGTTAGTCACAGCCCTATACAATTTATTAAATCCATAGAAAAATCATCACCACTATTAGCCATGGCAATAGATTCCAACGAATCGTTAGATGGTAAATTTATTTTTTACAGTACTGGTCAAGCAGGGAATTTAAAACTTTTCTATGAAGTCAAAATCACGGAAGCCACAATTTCTGAAGTTTCTTGTGCCTATCCGAATTCTATAAATGATTTTGATGCCATGCCATATGAAAGAGTTATACTTAACTATAAATCCATCTCTTGGAATCATGTGGCAGCAGGTACATCTGCCTATAGTATATGGGAAAACAAAGTATACTAAGCAAAAACTAAGCATATATTTAGGGAACCTCTAAAAACTTTTCACAGCCACAAAATTGAGTAAAATGTAGACACAGTACATCTCTACAAGGTAGCGCCGTCATGATACCGCCTCGTTCTGCTTTAAAAAAAGACAAGCTGGCATCCGAATATCACCGTCGAAAAATCGATGAATTAGGTGA
>NZ_NITZ01000024.1 GCF_002632615.1 Xenorhabdus miraniensis | reverse complement strand
CAGTCATTGCTTACTGCCTTAAATTGAAAAAACCATCACTTAAAGTTTTCTACTCAGAAGAAGATCTTCCAGTGATGGCTTAAGCAGAATTCGGGTTAAATTATTTTGTGGTTGTTTAGTAAATATAGAGAATTTATCATAACATTATGATAAATAAACTTTAATTTTAATTGGTCCTCAAGATTTTTCTATTTTGTCTTTTCACTTCCTTCTTGTTTTTCTTAATATTTAAGTAACATTCCTGTCCTCCTAAGACCGTCAAAGTCACTGTCACTTCGGCCTGCTTTAACATTACGGAGGTCATTCGTCGGGAATAAAAAGTGTCAACGTTGGTTATGGTATGCTTGGGAGTTTCGCCTAAAACGTATCATTGCGCATGCTTTTGGTAGACGAAAAAAGAAAACACTAAAAAAGTTCTTGAAAAGACTGTCTAAATTCAAGGTAGCCTTTTGGTGTACTGATAACTACCGTGCCTATAATTTACTGCCTTCAGCCAAACATCTGGTTGGGAAATATTTTACCCAACGTATCGAACGTGAAAACTTAACCTTACATAACCGGATTAACCGTCTGAACCGTAAGACTCTTGGTTATTCAAAAATCTGGGAAGCATGACAAAGTTATCGGTATTTTCATTGAATGTGAATATTATGTTTGAGTATGATCAACACCTTAAATACATGACCTGCAAGGTGAATACAATGTATACAAGTCATATTGGGAATACAAGTAATGTTATTCGTTTTAAAAAAACATGTCATCTATTGTCTGATTGTTTAATGTGTATGATTATTAAAAATCAATTAATATTTGATCATTTAAATATAAAAAATAAATATTGTTAAAGTATAAATATTGCAGATCACTATACAATATATAATATATCCAGTCAGGAAAAGAGCATGAATATTTATTTCTTTCTTAGTGCATTAAGATCGATAACTAACGCCTTATCAAATAATCAGGATAATACCCTAGGGTGAGAATATGAATACCTCAATTTCATTCAGATAGAGTTATAATCAAAAATTGTTGATATGATACTCATTGTTCCGCTTAAAATACCCCCTTTTTGGGGTGTTTTTTAAGTTGATTTTGTTCATAAAAAATCAAATCTAAGCAATGGATAATAAGTAAATATTCATGCTGCAAAGTATCAAGCTCAAAATCGGTGTTGCAAAAACGGGGTGAGCATAGATTTTATACTCTCTCCAATAAGGGGTGGCGACCGGGTAGCTGCCCCCAACCGATTAAACCATGAAGTTTTTGAGGCGGAGAGAAGGTTACTCTTTTTGATAAGAAGCCTTCCGAGCCAATGTTCTTAGAAAGAGGATACTATTCTTCGTCAAAACCAGAATTAAAGAGTTCAACAATAGCTGCCAGCGCCTGCTGTTCATCAGGCCCGGTTGCTTCGACTTCAATATAGCTGCCTTGTTCGGAATCCAGCATAAGCATGGCAATCACGCTATCAGCTTCGGCTTGTAAGTTATTGCTGTTGCGCAGGATCACCTGCGATTGAAATTGCTGCACAAGGTCATACAGTTTCATCGCAGGTCTGGCATGTATACCAAGCCGATTTTTAATCTCAAGCTGTTGTTTGACTGTCATGCTTTACTTACATTGGCTGCACTATTTACGTTTTTCCAGTGTGCGGTGACGTGATTGCACGTTTTTACCACGAGAACGGAAGTAATCTGCCAGCTGTTCAGCAACATAGACAGAGCGGTGTTTACCGCCTGTACAGCCAATGGCAACAGTCAGGTAGCTGCGGTTATTGGTTTCCAACATAGGCAGCCAAAGTTCAAGATAACTGCGGGTCTGGTAAATGAAGTTATGCACTTCTGTATGGCGATCCAAAAATGCTGCAACAGGACGATCCAAACCGGTCATTGGGCGCAGTTTTGGATCCCAGTGAGGGTTTGGCAGGAAACGCACATCGAAAACATAGTCTGCGTCGATCGGGATGCCATGTTTGAAACCAAAAGATTCAAATACCATGGTAAGTTCACGTTCCCGTTTACCCAGTAAACGCGTCCTGAGCATTTCTGCCAGTTCATGGACAGACATTTCAGAGGTATCGATGATCAAATCGGCACGAGAGCGCAGAGGTTCCAGCAGATCACTTTCTTGGTCAATTGCACTTTCCAGTGACAGATTTTTACTTGATAGCGGATGTAAACGACGCGTGTCACTGTAGCGACGGATCAGAGTATTGCGATCTGCATCAAGAAACAGCAATTGTGGTGAAAAACTGTCCGGTAATTGCGTGAGAGCCTCTTCGAAGACTTCTGGTGATTCCGGCATATTTCTGACATCAATGCTAACTGCTGCTGAAATATCGCGTTCAGCCAGCGTGTTTGCCAGTTCTGGCAGCAATACAACTGGTAGGTTATCCACGCAATAGAAGCCCATATCTTCCAACGCACGCAGGGCAACGGATTTTCCGGAACCTGAACGACCACTGACTATCATCAGCACCATGAGGCGACTCCCCTATATGTTTATAATTGTAATCGCTGTTTATTCAGTAATGATTTTGTATAGCTCTTCGTCACTCTGTGCTGAGCGCAGACGACGGCAGAGAGTTTTATCTGCAAGGCGCTTTGCAATCAATGATAGTGAGTGTAAATGAGTTTGACACTGATCCGATGGCACCAATAAAGCGAACAAGAGGTCAACAGGTTGATTATCTATGGCATCAAAGGTGATGGGTTGTTCCAGATGCAAAAATACGCCAACGGCATTTTTAGAGCATTCTTTGTCCAATTTGCCATGGGGAATTGCAATCCCGTTGCCAATGCCAGTTGTTCCCACTTTCTCGCGGGAAAGAATGGCTTCGAATACAGCATATTCTGGTAATCCAAGCTGTTTTGATGCCAGCTCACTGATAATTTCTAAGGCACGCTTTTTACTCGAACACGGTACGTTGTTACGTGTACATTCGGGCGAAAGCACTGAGCTTAGTGGTAAATCTGTTTCGTTGTTCATTTCTTTATTCACTTAGGGCCTTGTTATACCGGATACCTAATTGAGGCATCCGGTATTGATGCACTGTTTATACCCGCCGTCTTTCAAGTTGCCGCTTTGTTGGCTGCATCTTGAAATTCATTGGGTATAGAGATAGAACAGCAATAATTGTATGACGGCCCCGTTGCCTGAAAGCTGTTAATGTTGTCTCAATTTACTTTTGTGTTTGGTCAATTGACGCGCTAGCTTATCTGCCAGTGCATCAATTGCCGCATACATGTCTTCATGCTCTGAGGTTGCATGCAACTCACCTCCATTAACATGTACTGTGGCTTCGGCAATCTTCTGCACCTTTTCCACTCGGAGGATGACCTGAATGAGGTTAATCTTATCGAAATATTGATCCAGCTTGCCGCATTTGGTGTTTACAATGTTGCGCAGTGCATCTGTGATTTCAATATTGTGGCCTGTAACATTGAGTTGCATAGTGTTTTCCTTCTCTGTGTTGTTCAAACCAGCTTTTTGCGTTGGTTTGAAGGCGGGATGGATAACGACTCTCTATATTTTGCGACAGTTCGCCGCGCCACTTGAATGCCTTGTTCAGCCAGTATACTGGTTAATTTACTGTCACTCAGAGGCTTGGCCGGGTTTTCTGCCGCGACCAGTTTTTTCACCAGAGCACGTATTGCGGTAGAAGAAGCTTCGCCCCCGCTATCGGTGTTGACATGACTGGAGAAAAAATATTTAAGTTCAAAAATTCCTCGTGGGCTATACAGGTATTTCTGTGTCGTCACACGGGAAATGGTGGATTCATGCATGTCAACCTGATAGGCGATATCAGCCAGTACCAGCGGTTTCATGTGTTCCTCACCATATTCAAAAAAGTCTTGTTGCCGTTCGACAATGCTGCTTGCGACTTTCAATAATGTCTCATTGCGGCTTTCGAGGCTTTTTATCAGCCACTTGGCCTCTTGCAAATTATTGCGAATGAACAGGCTGTCACTCTCATTGTGGGCCTGCTGTCCCAGTGCTGCGTAATGTTGGTTGATGCGCAGACGGGGGATGCTATCGGTATTTAGCCTGACTTGCCAGCTTTCATTTTCTTTCTGCACCAATACATCAGGAATAACATACTCGGATTCACCGGTGTTGACTGCCAACCCCGGTTTCGGCTCCAGAGATTGAATGATATCAATTGCCCCTTTTAGGGCGCTCTCTTTTAATTTGCTCTGACGTAATAAATTACGGAAGTCCCGGTTGCCCAGCAATTCAAGGTACTTGCTGACAACGAGTTTGGTGTCGTTTAAGTGAGGCGTCTCTGACGGCAGCATTGAAAGCTGGATAAGCAGGCATTCACGTAAATCACGGGCAGCAACGCCAATGGGATCAAAATGCTGTATACGCTTGAGAACAGTTTCAACCTCTTCCAGAGTGAGTTCATCATCACCCATGCCGGTAAGAATTTCGTCAGTCGAGATGGTCAGGTAACCAGTATCATCAATCGCATCAATAATCGAAGTGGCAATGGCGGCATCCGTTTCGGTAAACGGCGTCAAATCTGCCTGCCACATCAGATAATCTTGCAGTGTCTGGGTGGTTTCTCCCTGATACATGGGAAAATCATCCGCGTTGTAGTCACTGCTGGTCCCTGAAGACGTGCCAGCGGAGTAAATCTCATCCCAACTGGTATCCAATGGCAACTCTTCAGGCATATTTTTCTGTTCAAGTGCTTCGCGGGTATCCATCGCTGCTGTTTCAAAATCAGCGTCAGGAAGCTCTTGGCTATCCACTTCCTGATGCAGATCATCTTGTTCAAGCAGCGGGTTGGTTTCCAACGCTTGCTGGATCTCTTGCTGAAGTTCAAGCGTAGAAAGTTGCAACAAACGGATAGCTTGCTGGAGCTGGGGCGTCATCGCCAATTGTTGACTGAGCCTGAGTTGCAAACTTTGCTTCATAGCGTTACTACTTTCTCCTTAAATCTAGCTTGAATGATTTCCTGCATTGCGTCTGGCTGACAGAAGAATGAGTATTAAAGGCGGAAGCCTTCACCCAGATAGACGCGTTTGACCTGTTCGTTACTCAGGATTTCATCAGGCGTTCCGTGGGCAATCAAGTTGCCTTGACTAACGATATAAGCCCGCTCGCAAACATCCAGTGTTTCACGGACATTATGATCGGTAATCAGGACTCCCAGACCGCAATCCCGCAGGTGTTGAATGATCTTTTTAATATCCAGTACGGAAATTGGGTCAACACCAGCGAAAGGCTCATCCAATAGGATGAATTTGGGATTGGCGGCCAGCGCTCGGGCAATTTCTACACGGCGGCGTTCACCACCAGAGAGTGATTGCCCAAGGTTATCACTCAGATGAGCGATGTGAAATTCTTCCATCAACTCTTTTGCGCGCGCTTTTCGTTGTTCCTGATTTAAGTCTTTGCGGATCTCAAGGACAGCCATCAAATTGTCTAATACGCTCAGACGACGAAAAATAGAGGGTTCTTGCGGTAAATAGCCTATCCCACGACGGGCGCGTTCATGCAACGGCATCAGGCTGATGTCTTCTTCATCAATCGTAATGGTGCCGGTATCACGTGGAACAATGCCGACTACCATGTAAAAAGTGGTGGTTTTACCTGCGCCATTGGGACCAAGTAAGCCAACAATTTCCCCTGAATTCACTTTTAGGCTGACGTTCTCAACGACCTTACGGCCTTTATAGGCCTTAGCCAGATTTTCTGCGTTTAGTATTGCCATATGCCGTTATTTACTCTTTTTTTGAAGTTCAGTTTTTTGAAGCTCAGTTTTTTGAACATCAGTTTTTTGAACATCAGCACCCGGGCCTTTTTCCTGTAGCTGAGCAGGTAACAGGACGGTGGTAACACGTTTACCTTTATCACTAAAGGCTTCCATTTGTTGTGTTGGTACCAGGTAAGTGATTTTATCGCCCTTGATATTACTGTCCAGTTGTTCAAGATAGGCATTACCTGTCAGAGTAACCAGCTCATTGTTCATCTCATAGCGCATCTTTGAGGCATGCCCCTTGATGGGTTTGCCGTCATCCTGCAATTGGTAGAAAGTCGCTGGGTTGCCGAAGGCTTCAATGACAGTCTTATTCGAATCCCCTTCTGGACGGGTGACAACGACTTTATCTGCATGAATATCGATCGAGCCTTGTTTGACAACAACGCTGTCCGTAAATGTGGCAACGTTACCCGTTAAATCCAGCGACTGTCTCGCTGAGTCAATGGTAATAGGTTTTTTCGTATCATCTTTCAAGGCCAGTACAGGCAGGCTTACTGCAAAAAGCGTACTGGCAATAACGGTATTACGGATTAGGTTGTTCATGTGGAATCTCATAACGAGTGGTCACCTTTTCAATCAATTCAGCAGTTTTGTTTCGCAGATTGCCGCGCATTTTCATGCCAACAGACTTTATATCAATGCCAATAAGGGTGGCTTGGTCATCAGATGCGACATCTTGAGTTGTGAGGTTGACGGTCGCATTGTCTGTTGTGATCCGTTGCAGTTGTGACGCATCGGACAGGCTATCCACTTGGACATCCCCATACAGGTAGAGCATTTTATCATTGGTTAGTTTGGCTTGATTGGAACGTACTGTCCATGTAGGGATTGGGGTTCCAGGGATGCTATTCGGATCAAATGTTGTTAATACGGGCTTGGTAAACCAAGTCAGTTTCGTTTCCGCATAGTTTTTAACATCGTCGGAGACCAGTTTGTAAACCAACTTTCCTTCTGGATCGTAGACGAAAGTAATGGCTTTTTGGGTTTGATAAGAGGGATAACCGTCATCCACAATGGTGGATGACGTATCATCATTTACATTAGATAAATTCCAGCCAATCAACGCAAGCGCGATCAGTATCAGTGTTGCAATCAGCCAGGATTGAATTTTGCTCATTCTTTTTTCAATTTTAGTTTATATGGATAATCCTTTGGCACCTTCCAGCTTATTTTGAGCGAAGAGCACCAAATCACAAAGTTCCCTGACTGCACCACGACCACCCGCAATCCGGGTCACATAATCTGCCTTCGGCAACAGCAGTGGATGGGCATCCGCAACCGCAGCAGATAATCCAACCTGTGTCATAACGGGCCAGTCAATAAGGTCGTCGCCAATATAGGCAACTTGATCTGGCTGTAACGCTAGTTTATCCAACAGTTCTTGATACGCCAAAAGCTTATCGTTTTGGCCTTGGTAAAGATGTGTAATGCCTAATGTTTTTGCGCGATCTTCCAGCAGTTTTGCCTTGCGGCCGGTAATAATCGCAACTTCAATGCCCGAAGTGATTAAACAACGGATGCCATAACCATCACGAACATTAAACGCTTTCAGCTCTTCCCCTTGATTACCCATGTAGATCAGTCCATCAGACATAACGCCATCAACATCACAAATCAGGAGACGAATTTTACTGGCTTTTTCGATAATATCTTTGTTAACCGGACCATAGCAGGTGTCCAGATACTCTTTTTGACTCATTAAGGGATTCTCTTAAGGTTTATACTATTATACGACCCCGGCCTGTAAAAGGTCGTGCATATGTAATACACCAAGCAATTTGTCTCCTTCTGTAACCAACAGGGACGTAATGTGGCGTGATTGCATCAGATTTAACGCATCAACGGCCAGGGCGTTGGGTTTGATGCGGATGCCTCCGGAGGTCATCACATCAGAGATTTTCGCATGGTTTAAATCGATTCCCATATCGAAAACCCGGCGTAAATCGCCATCAGTAAAAATTCCGTTGATCTGCATGTCAGCATCACAAATAACTGTCATACCTAGCTTCTTGCGTGTGATTTCCACCAAAGCTTCACGCAATGTTGCTGTACGTGGAACACGGGGAATGTCATCACCAGTGGTCATTAAATCACTAGCCAGTAATAGAAGTTTGCGCCCCAGCGTGCCCCCCGGGTGGGAAAGTGCAAAATCTTCGGCAGTAAAACCACGGGCTTGTAAGAGGGCAACGGCCAAAGCATCTCCCATGACAAGCGTGGCTGTCGTGCTGGTGGTTGGTGCAAGGCCCAACGGGCAGGCTTCTTGTGGCGTTTTAATACATAAATGGACATCAGCGGCTTTTCCCATGCTACTGATAAGGTTATTTGTCATGCAGATTAGCGGAACTTTTTGTCGCTTGAGAACAGGAATCAACGCCAGAATTTCATTTGATTCACCTGAATTGGAAATTGCCAGAACGATATCTTTTGATGTCACCATGCCAAGATCGCCGTGGCTAGCCTCGCCGGGATGGACGAAGAAAGAAGGCGTTCCGGTACTGGCAAATGTTGCAGCGATTTTCCGCCCAATGTGGCCGGATTTGCCCATTCCCATGACAATGACTTTTCCCTCACAACTAAACATCAATTCACAGGCCTGACTGAAATCGTCATTGATATATTGTTCCAGACCAGCCAGTCCGTTGAGTTCGATGTGTAATACTTTCTTACCTGCTTGCTGAAAATCGATCTTAGGCATTTCTATTTCCCACTCTTTTCCCATTCAATCGGCAATTAATGCGTACCGTAATAATTAGAAACAAAAAGTACGACAAAATAAGTGATAAAACAGCTCAATAACAAGATGCCGTTTAATCGGTTCAATCGGTGCTTTCTTCCCAGACAGAATACCGTGAATAGTATACTGGCTGCCATCATGACCCAAAAGTCCCGGGAAAAAGCTTCAGGTGAAATAACGCTGGGGGAAAGTATGGCGGGAATACCCAAAACGAGGGTGATATTGAATACATTAGAGCCAATGATACTTCCCATTGCCATATCATTCTCACCTTTTATGGCCGCGGCAATCGTAGTGGCGAGTTCAGGCAAGCTGGTTCCCACGGCAAGGATAGTCAGCCCGATGACCAATTCACTCACTCCATAAATACGCGCAATGACAGTTGCGTTGTCAATCACCATACGGGTAGAAATGGGGAGAATAATCAAACCCAAAACAACCCAAAGCAGGGCAATGCCTTTGTTGCCTTCGACAGGTAATTCCGCATTTCGTTCCTGAGTATAACTATCCATGCCATCAGACTGGGATAATGAGGTCATTTTGATCATCAGGGCGATGAAGAAAAGGGCTGAAAGCAACAAAAGGATACCATCCAGACGGCTTAGGTAGCTGTTAGATAACAGATATCCGGCAAATGCAGTGATCACCAGCATCAGTGGCACTTCCTGACGCAGGATATTGGATTTCACTGTGATTGGCCTGATGAAAGCCGCAGCGCCTGTAATCAGCAGCAGGTTAGTAATATTGGAACCAATGGCATTGCCTACGGCCATGTCCGGCAGCCCGTCTAAAATTGCTGTAATAGACACCATGAGTTCTGGCAGTGAGGTTCCGATTCCTATAATGATCAGCCCAATAATAAATGGAGGGATCTTCATGGCACGGGCAAAAACCGCAGCACCATAAACCAATCTATCAGAAGCATATACTAGTAAAATCAACCCGGTAATGAGCAGTACAATAGTCAGAAACATGGGGGCGCCTTAAATAAGATTTATTCCGAGCATAATGCTAATAGTGGTTGATTTCTAAACATGAAATGTTTATTCAGCTAGACTTATACATTCTGACGGCCAAGAGATAAAAAGTAAAATTTGTCACCACTTTGCTAACGCAAACTGGGCAATTTTTTGTAGTATGCGTCATGGATTATTTAAATAAAGTAATGAAGACAGTTCTATTAACGGTTAGGGGCTATCAACAATGAGTCAACAAACAGCAAATCTAATTGAGATCTGCGGTATGTATTTCACCCGAGGTCAACGCCCGATTTTTGCTGATATTAATCTGACCGTCCCGAAAGGAAAAATTACCGCCATCATGGGGCCTTCCGGTATAGGAAAAACCACTTTGTTGCGTCTGATTGGAGGGCAAATCCGCCCTGAACGCGGCGAAATCTGGTTTGATGGCGATAATATTCCAGCGTTGTCCCGTCCACGTCTTTATGCTGCCCGCAAGAAAATGAGCATGTTATTTCAGTCAGGTGCATTGTTTACCGATCTGAATGTTTTTGACAATGTCGCTTTTCCTTTGCGTGAGCATACCCAATTACCCGAAGAGTTGATTCATACAACTGTGATGATGAAGTTGGAAGCGGTAGGGTTGCGTGGTGCTGCGTACTTGATGCCATCGGAACTGTCTGGCGGCATGGCAAGGCGGGCGGCATTGGCGAGGGCAATCGCACTCGATCCTGATTTAATCATGTTTGATGAACCGTTCGTTGGTCAAGACCCTATCACGATGGGGGTTTTGGTGAAACTGATCGATGAACTGAATCACGCACTTGGTGTTACGTGTGTTGTGGTTTCCCACGATGTACCTGAAGTTCTGAGTATTGCTGACTATGCCTATATTGTGGCTGAACGGAAAGTGATCGCAGAAGGGACGCCAGAACAATTGAAAATGAATCAGGATCAGCGGGTACGGCAATTTCTGGATGGTATCGCTGATGGGCCAGTACCTTTCCGTTTCCCTGCTGGGGATTACAAAACTGAGTTATTAGGATAATGGAATGGTGATGTTAACACGAGCATTGGCAGCATTGGGCCGGCGCATGATTGAGGTTACGGCTTCATTCGGTCGTGCGGGTTTCATGTTGTTCAGTGCAATTATTGGTAAGCCGGAGCCTGCCAGACAATGGAAACTCTTGCGTCAGCAACTTTATAGCGTGGGTGTTCAATCTTTGCTGATTATTGTGGTTTCAGGGCTGTTTATCGGCATGGTTCTGGCATTGCAGGGCTATCTGGTTTTGAGCACATTCAGTGCCGAGGGCAGCCTTGGCATGATGGTAGCGCTTTCACTGTTGCGTGAGTTAGGGCCTGTGGTGACGGCGCTGTTGTTTGCGGGGCGGGCGGGTTCAGCTTTGACCGCAGAAATTGGTTTGATGAAAGCGACGGAGCAAATTTCCAGTCTGGAAATGATGGCTATTGACCCACTGCGTCGAGTGATTGCTCCACGTTTTTGGGCGGGTTTTATCAGCATGCCTTTGTTGTCTCTGATCTTTGTTGCTGTTGGGATCATGGGGGGCGCGATTGTCGGCGTGGATTGGAAAGGCATTGATGGAGGCTTTTTCTGGTCGTCCATGCAATCTGCGGTGGAATGGCAAAAAGACTTGCTGAACTGTTTTCTCAAAAGTGTCGTTTTTGCCATCACAGTAACGTGGATTGCTCTGTTTAATGGTTATGACGCTATCCCAACGTCGGAGGGGATCAGCAGGGCGACAACGCGTACAGTAGTTCATGCGTCGTTGGCGGTATTGGGTTTGGATTTTGTGCTGACAGCACTGATGTTTGGGAACTAAGTTGATGCAAAACAAGAAAAATGAAATTTGGGTTGGGGCTTTTGTTCTGATTGCATTGGCTGCAATCATTTTCTTATGTCTGAAAGTGGCGGATATCCGTTCTTTCGGCAGTCAGCCAACTTATCGTGTCTATGCCGCATTTAACAATATTGGTGGCCTGAAAGTGCGTTCACCGGTGAAAGTCGGTGGCGTGGTGATTGGCCGTGTGGAAAAAATCTGGTTGGATCACAAAACCTATACGCCACAGGTTGAATTGGATATTTTTACGCAATACGACAATATACCCAATACCAGCTCGCTTTCTATCCGAACCTCAGGGTTGTTGGGTGAACAATATATTGCACTCAATATTGGTTTTGATGACCCTGATTTGGGAACCTCCATGTTGAAAGATGGAGACAAGATTGAAGATACCAAGCCAGCGATGGTACTTGAAGATTTGATTGGTCAGTTCTTGTATAAGAGCGGTAGCGGAAATCAGGAAAAATCCGCTTCGACACCTGAACAAGCACACTAACCAGTAAACCACTGCTTAGGAGAAATAATACTTATGTTTAAGCGATTACTCATGGTTGCGTTGTTTGTGGTTGCGCCATTGGCCAGCGCTACGGATCAAACTAATCCCTACGCATTGATGAAAGATGCGGCAGAAAAAACGTTTACCCGTTTGAAGAATGATCAACCGCAGATTCAGTCGAACCCAGAAGTCCTGCGTCAAATTGTACGCCAAGAATTGTTGCCTTATGTGCAAATAAAATATGCTGGCGCACTGGTGTTGGGGCCTTATTACAAACAAGCGACACCTGAGCAGCGTGATGCTTATTTCAAGGCGTTTGAATCCTATCTGGAACAGGCATATGGTCAGGCTTTGGCTATGTATCATGGGCAAAATTACCAAATTGCACCAGAGCAGCCATTGGGCGATAAGACAATAGTGGCAATCCGTGTCACGATTACTGATTCCAATGGGCAACCGCCGATTCGTTTGGATTTCCAATGGCGTAAAAACAGTAAAACGGGTTACTGGCAGGCTTACGACATGATCGCTGAAGGCGTGAGCATGATCACCACTAAACAGAATGAGTGGGCGGATATCCTGCGTCAGAAAGGTATTGATGGGCTGACTGAACAATTGTCTATCAGCGCGAAAGCGCCAATCACTTTAGAAAAGAAAAAGTGATATGAAACAGGATATTCTTGATAGTGGCATAGTCGGTAAAGCACCAGCCAGTCAGGAGACCGTGAGCTGGGAGAAAACGGAGAGTACACTGTTTCTGAAAGGAACATTGGATCGTGACAGCCTGCTTCCTTTGTGGCAACAAAAAGACCGAGTGATGGAGGGGATCGATAACATAGATGTTTCCCAGCTTCATCATGTGGATTCCACCGGGCTGGCTCTTTTTGTTCGCTTAAAGGGAGAATGTCAGCAACAGGGTAGAATTCTGACACTTTCAGGTGTGGGAGAACGTCTGGAAACGTTGGTTACGTTGTATGGTCTGCAAAGTCTTCTGAACGATAACCAGCCCAAAGCGTAATTCTTTCTTTCGATAATCAGCGCCCTTGTAAGCCATCCTCTTACAGGGGCGTTTTTCTTGGTTTAAGAGTCGTCTAGATTCCATTAGGATAGGCGTCTACTATTATTTTTTAACGACACTATTTTCTAACAATGAGTGTGAGCAATTTATGGATAATAATGAAATTAAAAAAGTGCTGATGGAAAGTCTGGCACTTGATGAAGTTATCGTTAGCGGTGATGGCAGCCATTTTCAGGTTATTGTCGTTGGCGCAATTTTTGATGGCTTGAGCCGAGTCAAACAACAGCAAACGGTTTACGCTCCTCTGATGGAATACATTGCAGATAATCGCATTCATGCGTTGTCAATCAAAGCTTATACACCTGCGCAGTGGCAGCGTGACCGCAAGCTTCAGGGATTTTGAGGCTGTTTGCTTCGCCGCGAACAGCACACTTTGAATTAAACAAGAGAATCATGACAGATGGATAAATTTCGTGTGAAAGGGCCTACTTGCCTGTCGGGAGAGGTTACGATTTCCGGGGCAAAAAATGCCGCATTACCAATTATGTTCGCAGCGTTGTTGGCAGAAGAGCCAGTTGAATTACAGAATGTTCCTGAATTGAAGGATATTGATACCACCATCAAATTGCTCAATCGCCTGGGAACGAAAGTGGAACGTAATGGCTCCGTTTTTGTTGATGCCAGTGGAGTCAATGAATATTGTGCTCCTTACGAACTGGTCAAGACAATGCGTGCTTCCATCTGGGCATTGGGGCCGCTGGTGGCGCGTTTTGGTCAGGGGCAAGTCTCTTTGCCGGGCGGTTGTGCCATTGGGGCCCGTCCTGTCGATCTCCATATTTCCGGGCTGGAGCAGCTTGGTGCGAAAATCGTGCTGGATGAAGGTTATGTCAAAGCTTCTGTAGATGGCCGTCTGAAAGGGGCCAGCATTGTCATGGATAAAGTCAGTGTCGGGGCAACAGTGACTATTATGACAGCGGCAACATTGGCGGAAGGTACAACTGTCATTGAGAATGCGGCGCGTGAACCTGAAATTGAAGATACGGCTAATTTCCTCAATACGTTGGGAGCGAAAATCAGTGGTGCAGGCACTGATCGCATCGTGATTGAGGGGGTTGACCGTTTAGGCGGTGGGGTTCATCGTGTTCTGCCTGATCGTATCGAAACAGGCACTTTTCTGGTGGCTGCGGCGATTTCCCGTGGCAAAGTGGTTTGCCGTCATGCCAAGCCCGATACACTGGATGCTGTTTTAGCGAAACTGCGTGAAGCGGGTGCAGACATCAAAGTGGGAGAGGATTGGGTTAGTCTTGATATGCACGGTCAGCGCCCTAAAGCAGTCACATTCCGCACGGCTCCGCATCCGGGTTTCCCGACCGATATGCAGGCGCAATTCAGCTTGTTGAATATGGTTGCGGATGGTGCAGGAATGATCACAGAAACCATCTTTGAAAATCGTTTTATGCACATTCCTGAGTTGATTCGTATGGGCGCTCGGGCAGAAATCGAGAGCAATACAGTGCTATGCCACGGCGTTGAAAAGCTGTCTGGCGCTCAGGTGATGGCGACTGACTTGCGCGCTTCGGCAAGTTTAGTGCTGGCAGGTTGTATTGCTGAAGGAACTACAGTTGTAGATCGTATTTATCATATCGACCGAGGTTACGAGCACATTGAAGATAAGTTGCGTGGCCTTGGGGCGAATATTGAGCGAATTAAGTCAACTGATTAAGCGAAATTAGTTTTTTTCTTCGTTCATTTAATCCCTCGTCCATAAAGGGGCGGGGGATTAAACACCTTTTTCCATGCAGTGTTCAGGTTTCGAGTGTGCAGATTCTCAAGACACTAATTTCACTAGCCATTAATTTCACTAGCCATTAATTTCACTAACCATCAAACTCATCAATAGTGACACTTAGGGTCAATGAATTTCCATCACGCAGTACGGTGACAGGAACAACGCTACCGGGATGAATTTCTGCGACTTGATCCATTGTTTCAGTGGGTGAAACGGCAGGTTGGTGATTGACGCTGGTAATGATATCACCCACTCTGATGCCTGCTTTTTCGGCAGGGCCTCCCGGTGCGACCTGAAAAACACGCATGCCTTGAATTTGATTGATACTACTGCCTGATGAGCGGATATGGGGTAATTCTCTGGCTGTGATACCTATATATCCTCTAATGACCCGTCCGTCACGGATCAATTTCTGCATGATTGTCGTAGCCAGTTTCGTTGGAATGGCAAATCCCAATCCTTCAGGTGTTGAGCCAAACTCTGATTTATCAAACGTTAACGTATTGATCCCGACTAATTCCCCTAACGTATTAACCAAAGCGCCCCCGGAGTTACCCTGATTAATTGAGGCATCTGTTTGCAGGAAATTCTGGCGGCGGGTCGGACTAAGCCCAACACGCCCTGTCGCACTGATAATGCCTTGCGTGATGGTTTGCCCCAAATTGTATGGATTACCGATAGCCAGAACGACATCTCCTACATGAGCTACACGTTTAGGATTGATGGGGATCACAGGAATATCTGTGGCATTAATTTTCAAAACCGCCAAATCGGTTGGGTCATCTGAACCGACCAACAGGGCTTCATAGAAACGACCGTCTTGCAGGGCGACGATGATGGAACCGGCTTTATTGATGACATGCTTGTTAGTCAGAATATAGCCATGTTCACTCATTATAACGCCAGAACCCAGGGGCCGGAGTTCCCGGCTTTCATGGGAAAAACTACCCATACTGCTGCTATAAATATTGACAACAGCAGGAGCTGCCCGCCTGACTCCTTGGCTGAAACTGTAAACTTGATTGCTGGTGTTATCGCTCAGGAGATTTTTTAAGCCATTGGGTTGCAGGGAAGGAATGGCAATCAGCAAAATAGCTGCAATTAATAAACCTATCAGTATAGAGCGCAATAACTTGGTCAGCATGGCATTATTCAGTAATAATTGATTGAAAAGAAGAATAGCATAGAAGCGAACAGACACAGCATGATACTGTGTCTGTCATGGGTATTAGATCGCGTTTTTAATACTTAATTGATTAATTACGCAGTAACAGATAAATATTATCGTCACCACGTATGACGCTTAATGCGATAACTGAAGCTTTATCTTCAATGACCTTACGCAATTCGCCAATATTCCGCACACGCGCATTATTGGCGCCAACAATTAGGTCATCTTTCTGCAAACCAGACAGTGCGGCAGGCGAGTTCTGAGCAATGGAGTCTACTTTGATGCCTTGAGTGCTTTTCACAGTGGCATTGCTCAGGGTTGCTCCTTGCAAGGCCATACTCAGTTTTTCTGCTTTAGTTGACTGACCATCACTGTTATCCAATGTTACGGTGACTTCCAGTGGTTTCCCTTTGCGCAGCAGGCCAATTTTGATAGCTTTGCCCGGAACGGTTGTGCCAATTTTTGCCCGCAATTCAGCAAAGCTGTTGATCTTCTTACCATCAAAGGAAACCAATACATCCCCTGGTTTGATACCCGCTTTGGCGGCAGCCGATTTAGGTATAACTTCGCTGACAAATGCCCCTTGTTGTGCATCAATGTTGAGTGCCTTAGCGATATCTGCGCTCATTTCGGTTCCTTTGATCCCGAGTATGCCACGTTTGACTTCTCCATTGGCAATGAGTTGTGCAGAAAGGCTCCGGGCCATATTACTTGGGATAGCAAAACCAATACCCACGTTACCACCGCCCGGTGCAATAATGGCGGTGTTAATACCGATTAATTCCCCTTTCAGGTTAATCAAGGCACCACCTGAGTTACCGCGGTTAATGGACGCATCGGTCTGGATAAAGTTTTCCAGACCTTCCAAATTCAGGCCACTGCGGCCAAGAGCGGAAATGATCCCGGATGTAACAGTTTGCCCTAGCCCAAATGGATTACCGATTGCTACGGCATAATCCCCGACGCGCAGTTGGTCGGAATCAGCGAACTTAATGGCTGTCAGGTTTTTGGCATCTTTCAGTTCTAAGAGTGCGATATCCGTTTGTGGATCGCGCCCAACCAGTTTTGCGGAGTATTCGCGACCGTCGTTTAATTGGACTCGTATTTTGTTGGCATTTTCAATGACATGACTATTGGTCAGCACATAGCCTTTATTGGCATCAATAATAACGCCGGATCCTAACCCCTTGAATGGGCGGCTTCGCTGTTCTTGTGGCGGAAAAGCAGGCCCAAAGAAGAATTGGAAATCTTCGGGTAATTGAAGCTGTTGATTTTGTACTTCAGTACCTGAAACATGCACGGTAACAACGGAAGGAAGTACTTTTTCCAGCATTGGTGCCAGGCTGGGCAATTCTTGAGAGGCCACGGCAGCAGGTAATGCTGCATTACTTACCATTGGAACTGAAGCTAAAGACAGTCCAATACTGATAGCAAGTGCGCTAAGCAATGTATTTTTTCTTTTCATTGAATACGTTCTCTTAATACCTATAGCCAAAAAAGGGAAGTTGTACTTAAGAGACCTATCCTGTCAGGGAGTTTAATCTTCCCGGAAATTACGCTTATCGGGATAGGTTCTAAGCATAATTAATTCGATGCTGCTATGACTACTGATTATTCAGCAAAGTTCACTAATAATGTAGTTTCAAAGAATTTCTTTACAGGTATTTACGTGAATTCACGGTTAGTGCGCCGTGGCACCGAATGTTACCACGGCAAAAAAATTTATTGTTTCTTATCTTGGATAGGACGAAACAGGCCGGATGCGCCCTCAGAATAATCCCGTGGAGGTATGTCCGATGCCATTTTATTTTTCTCGGCTTCGGATCCGCTCAGGCGATAATTAAAAGGGTTATCCTGTATCGGCATGTTAGGCATCAGGTCGTTGGAACTTTTGGCCATGTGCTGATATAACTGACGATAATCGCGAGCCATATTATCAAGTAACTCAGCGCTGCGGGCGAAATGGCTGACCAACTCTTTGCGATACTCTTCTAACTCAGTCCGGTTTTTCTCTAGTTCTGCTTGTAGTTCATTCTGTTGGCGTACCTTTGAGCTGCCAAAGCGGACAGCCAGCGCGCCGACGATAAAACCAATGATTAATCCGATCAGTGCATATTCCCAAGTCATGGCAACTCCTTTAGTCACATCATTGTTTTGCAATATCAGTTCTGCAATATCATTACTACCACTATAACCGCTAATTTAGTCAGAGTGGAATATTGATTATTATTTAATTAATTTATACACCATCTAATGTGTTAATTTTATACAGATTTGCTAGGGTATGCAGTGAATTATATCCGATAGATTTTAAGTTGCAGCGTCGCCAGTAAAGCGAAATTTTGGATAATAAATCATATAATGAACTGAAATCAGAAGAGATTGACGCGACTCTATATCAGTAAAATGCCATACGTGCTGAGAATAAAATTTTTAAGGATTGTCACTTTCATGTCACCGATTACACCTTCATCTCTCTATCAATCTGCGTTGTCTGACGGTCAGTACCAGCCTGATGATGTGCAGCGCAATACGGTTGCACGCTTGGATACTCTTCATCACGATCTTATTAATGCCAGCCCTTGCCATTCTTCACAATCCAATAAACTGAAAGGAATATTTGGCAGGTTATTTGGGCGGCAAATCCCTGAACCGTGCCGTCCAGTTCAGGGGCTTTATATGTGGGGCGGTGTCGGGCGTGGGAAAACATGGTTGATGGATATGTTTTTCCAGAGCCTGCCCACAGAGCGAAAGTTACGCCTCCATTTTCATCGTTTCATGTTGCGGGTGCATGAAGAGCTAATGGCCCTGCAAGGGTATGAAGATCCTTTGGAGATAGTGGCTGATGGCTTCAAGGCAGAGACGGATATACTCTGTTTCGATGAGTTTTTTGTTTCTGATATCACGGATGCCATGATCCTCGGTACTTTGCTGGAAGCCCTGTTTGTGCGGGGCATTGCATTGGTAGCAACATCCAACATTCCACCGGATGATTTATACCGAAATGGATTGCAGCGCGCGCGGTTTCTGCCAGCCATTGAGCAAATAAAAAAATATTGCGATGTCATGAATGTTGATGCGGGCATTGACTATCGGTTGCGGACACTCACACAGGCACATCTC
Organism: Xenorhabdus miraniensis; assembly: GCF_002632615.1. The sequence continues at coordinate 34,031 of NZ_NITZ01000024.1, read as the reverse complement.
TATTTGGCACCATTATCGGAAGAAAATCGGCAGGAGATGCAGCATATGTTCCAACGTTTGTCCGGGCGGGAAGGTGAACCGAATCCGGTTTTGCAGATTAATCATCGCAGTATGCCCGCAATCAGCAGCGTTGACGGGATATTAGCCATCAGCTTTAAAACCTTGTGCGAAGATCCCCGCAGCCAGTTGGATTACATTGCGTTATCGAAACTTTATCATTCGGTGTTGCTGCATGACATGCCAATAATGACCACTTTGTATGAAAGTGCAGCACGACGCTTCATTGCATTAGTTGATGAATTCTATGAACGGCATGTGAAGCTTATTATCAATGCTGAAGTATCAATGGAGCAGATTTATCAGGGAGAATTGCTGACGTTTGAATATCGGCGTTGTTTGTCCCGATTACAGGAAATGCAAAGCGAAGAATACTTGAAACTTCCTCATTTACCTTGATATCTTGACTCTTATGGGAGAAGGCAGCATCGGCCTACTGGATAATTATTGAATTTGGGGTCGATTTTTTACAATGACTTCTCTATAATCTTGCGACCCCACGTTACAGCAGGATTTTTTTCCCAAAAAACTTGCAATAGTGCCGGCATAGGCTATTCGAAGGGGTAGGTTTGCTGGACATGAGTCGTGTGAACCTCAAAAACAGTTTCTGAACATCGAGTGTTCACCAACGTGTAACTTATAATTGGGTAAGCTTTAATGAAAACTTTTACAGCTAAACCAGAAACCGTAAAACGCGACTGGTATGTTGTTGACGCAGATGGCAAAACTTTAGGCCGTCTTGCAACTGAAATAGCTCGTCGCCTGCGCGGCAAGCACAAAGCGGAATATACTCCGCACGTTGATACTGGTGATTACATCATTATTGTTAACGCAGAAAAAGTTGCTGTAACCGGCAACAAACGTGCTGACAAGATCTATTATCACCACACTGGCCACATCGGTGGTATCAAGCAAGCGACCTTTGAAGAGATGATTGCTCGCCGTCCTGAGCGTGTCATTGAAATCGCGGTTAAAGGCATGCTGCCAAAAGGGCCACTGGGTCGTGCAATGTACCGTAAACTGAAAGTTTACGCGGGCAGCGAGCACAACCATGCGGCACAGCAACCACAAGTTCTGGACATTTAATCGGGATTATAGGCAATGGCTGAAAATCAATACTACGGCACTGGTCGCCGCAAAAGCTCTTCCGCGCGTGTCTTCATTAAGCCAGGTAGCGGTAACATCGTAATCAACCAACGCAGCCTCGAAGTTTACTTCGGTCGTGAAACTGCGCGCATGGTTGTTCGTCAACCACTTGAGCTGGTTGAAATGCTGGGCAAACTGGATCTATACATCACTGTTAAAGGTGGTGGTATTTCTGGTCAGGCAGGCGCAATCCGTCACGGTATCACCCGTGCACTGATGGCTTATGACGAGACTCTGCGTTCTGATCTTCGCAAAGCTGGCTTCGTTACTCGCGATGCTCGTGAAGTTGAACGTAAAAAAGTGGGTCTGCGCAAAGCACGTCGTCGTCCACAGTTCTCCAAACGTTAATTTATTGCCACCCTTGTGGCATTGGATTAAAGTTGAAAACCCGTCATTTTATGGCGGGTTTTTTTATGTCATGAGATTTTTCATTCTTCGATAATCCGCTATTTTTCGCCAAAAAATAGCATATTAAAGAAACAAATCTTTAGATTCTAATATTTCATCATTAATTCTCGATGTACTTCCTCACAAAATGTGCAAAATCTGGTAGACTAGTAATAATTTTTTGCCTTATCCATGAGTTTGCCTGATTTGGCAGAGGTAAAATATATCTTCAAAATATTTCTCGTTACCGCCAGCAATGCTGTTACTTGAAAGATGAAGGGATAACAACCTCGGATAATAAGCGCGAAACAGGATGAGAATATGAGCGAGAATGGCCGCTGTTCACTGAAGGGCTGTTCGTTCCTTTTTTTAGATAAACTTGGAGGTTTTCATGGCTGTCGCTGCCAACAAACGTTCGGTAATGACTCTGTTTTCCGGCCCGACCGACATTTTTAGCCATCAAGTGCGAATTGTACTGGCGGAAAAGGGGGTCAGCGTTGAGATTGAACACGTTGAAGCAGGTAACTTACCTCAGGATTTAATTGATCTGAATCCTTACCAGTCAGTTCCTACTCTCGTTGATCGTGAACTGACCCTGTATGATTCTCGCATCATTATGGAATATCTGGATGAGCGTTTCCCACATCCGCCACTCATGCCTGTGTATCCTGTTGCTCGTGGCTCCAGCCGCCTGATGATGCATAGAATTGAAAAAGACTGGTATTCTCTGATGTACAAAATTCAGGAAGGAAATGTTCAGGAGGCTAATGCTGCACGGAAACAGCTTGCTGAAGAATTGCTGGCTATTGGGCCTATTTTCAGGGAAATGCCTTTCTTCATGAGTGATGAATTCAGCTTGGTCGACTGTTACTTGTCTCCGCTGCTGTGGCGTTTGCCTGTCTTGGGCGTTGAGTTGTCAGGCCCGGGCGCAAAAGATCTTCAAGTCTATATGCAGCGTGTATTTGAACGTGACGCATTTTTGGCTTCGTTGACGGAAGCAGAACGTGAAATGCGTTTACAATCACGGAGTTAATTTATGGAGATGACTCAAATGTCTCCACGTCGCCCTTATCTACTGCGGGCACATTATGAGTGGTTGTTGGATAATGAAATGACCCCGCATATTGTTGTGGATGTTAGTCTGTACGGCGTAAACGTTCCATTAGAATATGCACAGAATGGGCAAATTATCCTGAATATTTCACCGAGGGCAGTTGGTAATTTGGAATTGACCAACGATGAAGTTAGATTCAATGCCCGCTTTGGTGGTGTTGCACGTCAAGTCACTGTCCCAATGGAGGCTGTTCTTGCGGTTTATGCCCGTGAGAATGGCGCGGGAATGATGTTTGAACCTGAACTCGCCTATGAAGAGAATAGCGAGTCAGAAGAAGTGGATTCGCCAGTAGCAGACAATTTGGTACTTATCCACGATAAGAAAATTTCTCGTGATGATAAGTCACCAGACGATGAACCACCTCAACCACCAAAAGGCCGCCCAACCTTGCGTGTCGTAAAATAATTGCGCAGTGAACGACATTTCAATCTGAATTTCAAATTTCAGCCTATAAAAGCAGCGGTTTGAAATAAGAAAGGAATAGCAATGGTGTAAAAATAAAGGAGACATTGTTCTCCTTTATTTTTTAGATCCGTTTATTTTTGTCAAAAATAGATACTGGCTGCCTTTTCAATTTCCCATCGACACGTTTCGATATTGTCCCGATTTTTTCCAAAATTAGACTTATTTGCCTCTTTTAGGCTGTCCATCACGTCCTTAAAAAATGCTCTCTTTTTCGATGTTCCTATTATCGTTGGAGGAATATTACAAATATCAGCAAATGAAAGAACGCGATGTTTGTTTGTTAATTCTAATACCTCGGCAGGATTATTAACCAAAGCAAGTGATATAGCGTTGGTGATCTGTTTTGAAACGGTTGGGTGAATATTTTGGGATAATTTGAAGGCAAGTTGTACCCATTGGCTATCACCCGTTGAGATGTTATGGGTAATATTACTCCATTCTCGTTCTTCGCTTAATTCAGCCACAACAGCATTCACCCCTCTTTCCTGCACTTGCTGCATGATCTTTTCGGGCGTAGCAAATCTGGCAACCGATGGCAAACTTATCAAGCACATGAAGGAGAAGAAGAGTACTTGTGTGAATAAGCGCATATATTTCTTCCTAGTTATTATCACTCTAGTGGTCTTTTAATTTAGTTCTATTTAATCAGTTACACTGAGAAGTTTTCTGTTCGAAAACAATAAACCTTGTTGCTGTATTACGGTATTGCACTATTGTTGTATTGTTGTAACGAGTGGGAGATTAAATTGGAATATTTGACTTTAGGATATAAGAATAATCGCATAAATCCAAAAAATAAAATCAGTGTGGTAGTAAGAACAAAATAAAAAAACAGGATTCTTTTAATTTATTGAAATTTTCTCCGGCTTTCTGCCGGAGAAAATAGGGAGAAATAAAGAGGGAAAATTAAGTATTACACTTCAAGATAATCAAGAACGCTGGAAGCGGCTCTTCTGCCTTCAGCGATTGCAGTGACGACTAAGTCAGAACCGCGTACTGCATCTCCACCTGCGAATATTTTAGGGTTACTGGTTTGGAAAGGTAATTCACTGGATTCGGGGGCGATAATGCGTCCCTTTTGATCGAGATCGACTTGATGTTCGTCTAGCCAGCTCATCGTGTGAGGCTTAAAACCAAACGCCATAATCACCGCATCAGCTTCTATCAGGAATTCGGAGCCTTGAATGATTTCAGCTTCACGACGGCCTTTTTCATCTATGGCACCTAGCTGTGTTTTCACGACCCTGACGCCACAAACTTGTCCAGTGCTATTAACTTCAATACTCATTGGCTGAAGATTGAAGCGAAACTCAACACCTTCCTCTTTAGCATTTTTCACTTCCCGGCGAGAACCGGGCATATTTTCTTCATCCCGGCGATAAGCACAGATAACGCTCGTAGCGCCCTGGCGAACTGAAGTACGAACGCAGTCCATGGCTGTATCACCGCCACCCAGAACCAAGACACGTTTACCTTTCATATCAACATAAGGCTGTTCTGGCAGGGAAGAGAAGCCCATCAACTGACGCGTATTAGCGATTAAAAAAGGCAGGGCATCATATACCCCGTCTGCATCTTCGTTTTCCAGCCCGGCGTGAATGGATTGGTAAGTGCCCACACCAAGAAATACAGCATCAAATTCTTTTGTAAGTTCGGTCAGTGAGATGTCTTTACCGATTTCAGTATCTAAGCGGAATTCGATACCCATATCGGAAAACATTTCACGGCGGCGAATCATCACCTCTTTTTCCAGTTTGAAAGCAGGAATGCCAAATGTGAGCAAGCCTCCGATTTCAGGGTGGCGATCATAAACCACAACTTGCACGCCGTTACGAGTGAGGACATCTGCGCAGGCCAATCCCGCAGGGCCAGCGCCAATCACTGCCACCCGTTTGCCTGTCGGGGTTACATGTGACATATCCGGTTTCCAACCCATGGCTATCGCCGTGTCGTTAATGTAGCGTTCAATGTTGCCAATAGTGACTGCACCAAAGTCATCATTCAGCGTACAGGCGCCTTCACACAGGCGATCTTGTGGACAAACTCGTCCACAGACTTCTGGCAGGCTGTTGGTCTGGTGTGATAACTCTGCGGCTTCGATGATGCGCCCTTCATTGGCAAGTTTCAGCCAGTTTGGAATATAGTTATGTACGGGACATTTCCATTCACAGTACGGGTTCCCGCATGCAAGACAACGATCTGCTTGTGCTTGCGCCTGAATTTCTGAAAATGATTCATAAATTTCCACAAATTCTATTTTCCGGATTTTCAATGGCTTCTTCGGCGGATCGACACGCTGTAAGTCGATAAATTGATAAACATTCTGGCTCATTATTGACTCCTTACTGTGCCTGAACCCGCAATTCCGCAGAAGAACGGCTACGGTGTCCCAACAACGCGCTGACATCACTGGATTTGGGTTTAACCAGCGCAAATTTATTGACCCATTGTGACCAATTCTCCAATAGGCTTTCGCCATGTTGAGAACCCGTCAGACGGACATGTTCGGTGATTAATCCCCGCAGATGTTCCTTGTGAATGGCGAGGGCATCCATGGAGAGAACTTCCACCAGCTCTGGATTAACACGTTTGCGGAAATCATCGGACTCATCAAGCACGTAAGCGAATCCGCCGGTCATGCCTGCCCCGAAGTTTACGCCGGTATTGCCGAGGACACAGACGATGCCACCGGTCATATATTCGCAGCCGTTATCGCCGATCCCCTCGACCACAGTGATAGCACCGGAATTACGTACCGCGAAGCGTTCACCGGCACGCCCTGCGGCAAATAATTTTCCACCTGTCGCGCCATAAAGACAGGTATTGCCGATAATGGTGGCTTCGTTACTCTTGAAGGCTGAACCCACAGGAGGGAGGATAACAATTCTGCCTCCTGCCATACCCTTACCGACATAATCATTGGCATCGCCGGCTAAGGTCAATTCGACGCCACTTGCATTCCAGACGCCAAAACTTTGCCCGGCCGTACCGGAGAAATGCAGTTTGATCGGATCGGCCGCTAATCCTTGGTCGCCATATCGCGCCGCAATCTCGCCGGAGAGTGATGCCCCCACAGAGCGGTCAGTATTTTGGATATCAAAATAGAACGTCTTACTCTGTGCATTTTCCACATAAGGCATGGCTTGAGTGACAATGGATTTATTTAACCCACCTTGATCGAAGGGAGGGTTATCCTCCGTACAATGTAAATCTTTGCCCGCGTGAGGCTCTGCGGTTTCCAGTAAAGGCTCAAGACTGAGCTTACTTTGTTTGGCAGAAATCCCCTCAAGTATTTCCAGCAGGTCTGTTCGGCCAATCAAATCAATAAGCCGCTTCACGCCTAATTGCGCCATCAGCTCACGTGTCTCCTGCGCAATAAAGTGAAAGTAATTAATGACTCTTTCTGGCAGGCCGTGATAGTGAGATTGACGCAGTTTTTCATCTTGCGTCGCAACGCCCGTCGCACAGTTATTTAAGTGGCAGATACGCAGATATTTACAGCCGAGGGCCACCATCGGGCCAGTACCAAAACCAAAACTTTCCGCCCCTAAAATAGCGGCTTTGATGATATCCAGACCTGTTTTCAATCCCCCATCAACCTGAAGGCGGATTTTATGGCGCAGCCCATTGGCAACCAGTGCCTGTTGCGTTTCCACCAGCCCCAATTCCCACGGACAACCGGCATATTTTACGGAAGACAAGGGACTCGCACCGGTTCCCCCGTCATAACCGGCAATAGTAATCAGATCGGCGTAGGCTTTGGCGACACCTGTGGCAATCGTTCCCACACCCGGCTCTGAAACCAGTTTCACTGAAATCAGCGCCTTCGGATTCACTTGCTTAAGATCGAAAATCAGTTGAGCCAGGTCTTCGATAGAGTAAATATCATGATGTGGTGGTGGAGAAATCAGTGTGACTCCCGGTACGGAGTAACGCAATTTGGCAATATAAGGCGTTACCTTATCTCCCGGTAACTGACCGCCTTCCCCCGGTTTTGCGCCTTGTGCGACTTTTATCTGAATCACATCGGCGCTGGTCAGATACGCTGGCGTAACCCCGAACCGACCCGATGCGACCTGTTTGATGCGGGAAACTTTCTTTGTCCCGTAACGAGCGGGATCTTCCCCGCCTTCGCCAGAATTGGAAAAACCACCCAAGGTATTCATCGCTTCTGCCAGCGCTTCATGAGCTTCAGGGCTTAGCGCCCCAATCGACATGGCTGCTGTGTCAAAACGTTTGAACAGGGCTTCTGCGGGTTCAACATCCTCAATGGCTATCGGCTCGCCTTTCGGTGCAATAGCCAGTAAATCCCGCAGCGTTGTGACAGGGCGTCCATTCACTAATGCGGAATATTTTTGGTAATCTCTGTATTTGCCGCTGTGAACCGCAGCCTGCAAGGCATTGACGACATCAGGGTTATAAGCATGGTACTCCCCATTATGGACATATTTCAGCAACCCGCCCTGATCGATGGTGTGACGATGTAGCCATGCGCGTTTGGAAAGGTTCCGCAGGTCTTGTTCAAAATCGCTGAAATCCGCCCCTCCAATACGGCTGACAACCCCATTGAAACAGACATCTGTCACCTCAGGATGCAGGCCGACAGCCTCGAACAATTTAGAGCAGCGATAAGAAGAGATAGTGGATATGCCCATTTTGGACATAATCTTATACAGCCCTTTATTAACCCCGTTGCGATAATTCAGCATAACGCGGGCATATGGCGTATTGATTGTGCCATCATCCACCATTTTTCCCAGTGACTCATAGGCCAGATAAGGGTAAACCGCAGTGGCACCAAAGCCTAGCAATACAGCAAAATGATGTGGATCACGCGCGCTGGCCGTTTCTACGATCACGTTGGCATCGCAGCGCAGGTTTTTCTCAACCAAACAGTGCTGAATGGCGCCGACAGCCATTGGGGCAGGGATTGGCAGCTTTTCGGGTGAAATATTGCGATCGGATAGCACCAGTAATACCGCGCCATTACGGACGAGTTTTTCGGCACTTTCACATAAGGTTGCAACTGCACTTTTAAGGCTGGTTTCCTGTGGATTGAAGGTTAAATCCAGCGTATCAGCACGATAATAGGATTCTTGCTGCGTAGTCAGTTGCACGAAATCAGAGTAGAGCAGAACCGGAGATTCAAAACTCAGTCGATGCGCTTGCCCTTCCGCTTCACAAAAGACATTCATTTCCCGCCCAATACGGGTAGCCAATGACATCACATGGGCTTCACGCAGCGGATCGATGGGGGGATTGGTGACTTGGGCAAATTGTTGACGGAAGTAATCATAAATAATGCGCGGGCGGCTGGAGAGTACGGCAAACGGCGTATCATCTCCCATTGAACCGGTAGCTTCCTGGGCATTTTCACCAAGGGTACGGATAATCTGATCCAATTCCTCATTACTGTAGGCAAATTGCTTGTGGTAAGTTGCTAACAGCCGATCATCTAAATCCCTTTGACCTACTTGATCTTCCGGCAATTCTTCAAATGGGGTTAAACGTTTAACATTCTTCTCCAGCCATTCTTTATAGGGATGTCTGAGTTTCAAATCATTATCCGTTTCAGCGGAATGAAGAATGCGGCCTGCATAGGTATCAATGACCATTAATTCACCCGGCCCAACGCGGCCTTTCTCCACGACTTCATCGGGCTGGTAATCCCAAATCCCCACTTCAGAAGCACAGGTAATCAGCTTATCTTTGGTAATCACATAACGGGCAGGGCGCAGGCCATTGCGATCCAGATTACAAGCCGCATAGCGCCCATCAGAAATAACGATGCCGGCAGGGCCATCCCACGGTTCCATGTGCATGGAATTGAAATCGAAGAATGAGCGCAGGTCATCATCCATATCCGGGTTATTCTGCCATGCAGGCGGAACCAGCAGTCGCATCGCGCGAATTAAATCCATACCGCCATTGAGGAACAGCTCCAGCATATTGTCCAATGAACTGGAATCTGAGCCTGTTTCATTTACGAAAGGTGCCGCGGTATGCAAATCAGGGATCAGTGGCGTGCGAAACTTATAGGCTCTCGCTTTAGCCCATTCACGGTTACCTGTAATGGTATTAATTTCCCCATTATGCGCCAGATAACGAAACGGTTGTGCCAGAGGCCAGCGGGGAACCGTATTGGTTGAAAAACGTTGGTGGAATAAACAGATGGAAGATTCCATCCGCAAGTCGGCCAAATCTGGATAGAAACGGGGTAAATCCGCAGCCATGCACAGCCCTTTGTAAATTGTGACCAGATTAGACAGGCTGCAAATATAAAAATCATTGTCAGTGATGCGTTTTTCTATACGGCGTCGGGCGACGAATAACCGGCGTTCTAAATCCTGCGAGCGCCATCCGGCAGGTGCATTGACAAAAATCTGTTCAATACGAGGCAGGCTTGATAGGGCAATATTCCCCAAAATATCGCGATTGATGGGAACTTCCCGCCAACCCACAATAGATAAGGTTTCGTTTTGTAATTCTTGTTCGATGATGTCACGGCATGATTGGGCTATTTTGGCATCCTGACTCAGAAACAGCATACCGACGGCGTAGTTCTTGGCTAGCCGCCATGAATGTTCGTTGGCAATCATCTGAAAAAAACGATGGGGCTTTTGCATTAATAAGCCACAACCATCGCCCGTTTTTCCATCCGCTAAAATCGCGCCCCGGTGCTGCATCCGAGCCAGTGCATGTATGGCGGTGCGCACCACTTTGTGGCTTGGCTCTCCTTCAATATGTGCGATTAATCCAAAACCACAGTTGTCTTTTTCCTGCAAATTATCATACAACATTGTAAAGCTCCCCAAGTTCTGTCCAGCTCTCACATCACTCGCGAGATGATATAGATATATTATTTCTACAGGCGTCTGATTTGCGCCCTCAGTCAATCGCCACTTGTTTTATTGGCAATAACTTTATTGGCAATAACAAGCGGTAAATCAAAATGATGTTGTGTTACTGCATAAATATGAGCCGAGTAATTATCCGGCAGGTGATTTTCAGTGAATCCCCAACTTAACGGTAAAAAGAGAGCAGGTCAAATAATGTCAAATGAGGTTTATTGCAATGATGTTTTATTTATGTAATTGAATTTAAATAGTAAATAATGTTGTTTTGTGTTTTGTGACCAAGATCATGAGCCTTAAATGGTGTGAGCTATATCACTAAAATTGTCGCATTATCTATTTTAGATATGCTCTAAAACACGATGTTACCAGTGTTTTAATCTATAGTTTTTTATTTTTTAGGAATTTTGTTGTGTATTTTATGTTTGATAAGAATAAATGATTGATTGTTTCTTGGGCTAAAAAAGAGGTTAAAAAGTTAAATGAATAATTATTCTGTTTTTATGTGTTTTTATTCTATTGTGAATTAGGAGTGATATCCCTCAACGAAGTCGAGCCTTTTTTACGTTATGATTCAATCTGGTGACTTTACTGGAAATTACTTTACTGGGAACGGTTATGAAGCTGATTCGAGGGCTTGCCCAATATTATGTAGATTTGATGATGAAACTGGGGTTGGTGCGTTTTTCGATATTGCTTGCCTCTGCTCTGGTTATTCTTGCGATGGTCATGCAAATGGCAGTTACATTTGTATTGCATGGGGAAGTACAGCGTATTGATTTAATTCGCTCTATCTTTTTTGGTTTGGTGATTACCCCTTGGGCCGTTTACTTTCTTTCCATCGTTGTGGAACAACTTGAAGAATCTCGCCAACGTTTATCCAGCCTGGTCGATAAGCTGGAAGAGATGCGTCAGCGTGATGCTATTTTGAATCTGCAACTCAAAGAAAACATTGCTCAATTGAATCAAGAGATCAGCGACAGGGAAAAAGCGGAAAAAGCGCATCTGATATTGCTGGATAAACTTAAATTGGAAATGGAGCATCGTGAAAAAACGCAGATTGAGCTTGAACAGCAATCAGTACTATTGCGTTCATTTTTGGATGCTTCTCCGGATTTGGTTTATTACCGCAATGAAGACAATGAATTTTCCGGCTGTAATCGGGCGATGGAACTGCTGACTGGCAGAAGTGAAAAACAGCTTATTGGCCTGACCCCGACGGAAGTTTACGATAAAGAAATTGCCAGTAAAGTGATGGAAACTGACGAAAAAGTATTTCGCCATAATGTCTCCCTGACTTACGAACAATGGCTGGTTTATCCCGATGGGCGCAAGGCCTGTTTTGAACTCAGAAAAGTCCCTTTTTATGATCGCGTTGGAAAGCGACATGGATTAATGGGATTCGGACGGGATATAACGGAGCGTAAGCGCTATCAGGATGCTTTGGAGAATGCCAGCAGGGATAAGACCACTTTTATCTCTACGATTAGCCATGAGCTTCGTACGCCTTTAAATGGCATTGTTGGGTTGAGCCGGATCTTGATGGATACCGACTTGACACCAGAGCAGAGTAAATATTTGGAAACTATCCATGTCAGTGCCATTACTCTTGGAAATATTTTCAATGATATTATTGAGTTGGATAAAATTGAGCGGCGTAAAATCCAGTTGGACAATCAGCCGATCGATTTCACCGGTTTTATGGTGGATTTGGAAAACATCTCGGGATTACTGGCACAGCCGAAAGGCATTAAATTCGTACTGGAACCTGCATCGTCACTGCCTGCTAAGGTTTTGACCGATGGAACACGCCTGCGACAAATTTTATGGAACCTGATTAGCAATGCCGTGAAATTTACGCCTAAAGGGGAAATTCGGGTGCGTATCTGGCGTGAAGAAGGAGAGCGGCTGTTATTTGAAGTTACGGATTCTGGCATCGGTATTCCTTCTGATGAGCTGGAAAAGATCTTTGCCATGTACTACCAGGTGACAGACAGTGCTGGCGGACGCCCTGCGACAGGAACAGGGATTGGTCTGGCTGTCTCGAAACGCCTTGCTCAAAGCATGGGAGGAGACATTGCCGTGACAAGCACGCTAGGTCAAGGCTCTTGCTTTACTTTGTCTGTGGTTGCTCCGGCCATTGATGAACATCCCGAAGGAAAAGAAGATCAAGATACTTTGCCATTGCCTGCTCTTAATATTTTGCTGGTGGAAGATATTGAACTGAACGTCATCGTTGCCCGTTCGGTATTGGAGAAATTGGGAAATAGTGTCGATGTTGCCATGAACGGGCATGATGCGCTGGCGATGTTTGATCCTGACGAATATGACTTGGTGTTACTGGATATCCAATTGCCGGATATGACAGGGCTCGATATTGCGCGTCAGTTACACCAGCGTTACTCCTCTCAATCCTTACCTCCATTAATCGCCCTGACAGCCAATGTGTTAAAGGATAAGAAAGAATACCTTGATGCAGGTATGGATGACGTTCTCAATAAGCCGCTTTCCGTCAAGGAGTTGATTGCCACGATGGAAAGATATTGGGGTAAGGCATCTGATTCTGAAGGCAAATTACCAGAGGCTGATATTGTGAAAAAAGATGAAGAACGACTCGATATGGAATTGCTTAACCAGTATATCGAATTGGTTGGGCCAAAGATGATTGCTGACAATCTGGCTATTTTCGAAACCATGATGCCCGGTTACCTCGCTTTACTGGATTCGAACATGACTGCCAGAGATCAAAAAGGCATTACGGAAGAAGCGCATAAGATCAAGGGTGCTGCGGGTTCTGTTGGATTGCGTCATTTACAGCAGTTGGCCCAGCAGATTCAATCACCTGATTTACCGGCATGGTGGGATAATGTGCAGGAATGGGTGGATGAGTTAAAGCTGGAGTGGAAGAATGATATAGAAATATTGAGAAATTGGTTGTCGGACGTTACAAAAAAATAACCCCAACCGAAGTTGGGGTGCGCTAATACTGCGCCAACACCAGGGAAACTTGTTTACCCGCTTATCTAAGATTTATTTTCGATGCGAGTAATGAAAGAATTCTTCTACACAGAACACAGGTACCAACATAGCAAAGATAAGATTTTTTGTTACAAGATTCATTAAAATCTGTGATGAAGATTGGTGTTTAACCCTCTAAGGGGTTAAGCATTAATCTACTACAAATGGAGAGAAATATGAAATCTATTGCCGTTATATTGAGTGGTTGCGGAGTGTACGATGGAAGTGAAATTCACGAATCAGTTCTGACTATGCTCTCTTTAAGCCGTCTTGGCGCTAAAGTGTCTTTTTTTTCACCTGATGAGGTACAACACCATGTTATTAATCACCTTAATGGGGAAGAGAAAAAAGAAATCCGCCATGTAATGGAAGAATCTGCCCGTATAACACGGGGAAATATACAACCTTTATCGCAAGTTGATATTAATGAGTTGGATGCTTTAATTATTCCGGGAGGATTTGGTGCAGCCAAGAATTTATGTAATTTCGCATTTAAAGGGTCAGATTGCGAAATAAATAAAGAATTATTAAGTATTATACAGGGAATGTATCAACAAGGCAAACCTATGGGGTTTATGTGCATTTCGCCTGTTATGGTACCTAAAATATTAGGCAAACCGATAAAAGTCACCATAGGTAATGATCCTGAAACGGCTGCACAAATAGAGAAAATGGGCGGCATACACGTTGAATGTCCTGTTGATGACATTGTCGTTGATTTTGAAAACAAAATTGTAACAACCCCAGCCTATATGCTCGCAGAATCTTTGTCCCAGGCAGAAAAAGGTATTGATAAATTGGTTAGGAAAATATTGGAAATGATTGAGTAAGCGGATGAAAAATCCTTTTTCAATATTATGGTGCTGGCTGAAAAGAATTGCCGTATGGATCACACTCCTATGGTTTGTTGCTGTAATCGCGTTTTCATTTCTGCCGGTGCCGTTTTCTATGGTGATGATAGAGCGACAAATAAGCGCCTTAATCTCAATTAATTTATCTTATGTTTCTCGTTCTTCATGGGTGGATCAGAATCAAATTTCGCCTTATATGACATTAGCCGTTATTGCCGCCGAAGATCAAAAATTCCCAAAACATTGGGGATTTGATTTTGATGCTATCGAAACTGCAATGGAGCATAACAAAAAATATCAGTCGCGCATGCGGGGAGCATCGACGATTTCTCAGCAAACAGCCAAAAATTTATTTTTGTGGGAAGGGCGTAGTTGGGTAAGAAAAGGACTGGAAGCGGGAATAACGGCAGTACTGGAATTATTGTGGTCAAAGAAGCGTATCCTGACGGTCTATCTCAATATTGCTGATTTTGGCAATGGCATTTTTGGCGTGGAAGAAGCGGCTCAGCATTACTTCGGTAAACCCGCCAGCCGATTGACCGCGTCTGAAGCTGCGTTGCTCGCGGCTGTATTACCAAATCCTCACCGTTATAAAATCAATGCGCCTTCTGCCTATATATTGCAACGTCAACAATGGGTTTTGCGGCAAATGCAGTTAATGGGGGGAGAGAACTTCCTAAAGCAACATCATTTGAGATAGAAAATCCACTGAGGTAAGAGTGGAAAACCAATAAAAAAGCGGCACTGATTTGTGCCGCTTGTAGGCTGTCGTTGAGCGTTTAAATCGAATTCTTTAGTTGAGATCAGTAAAGGCTGTTGTCACGCGTCTGACGCCGCTGGTTTCACTGGCTATTTTCGCTGCGGCTGCCCCTTCTTGTTTAGTCACAATACCGAACAAGAAGACTTCACCGTTTTCAGTCACTACTTTGATGCTGGAGGATTTGACTGCATCACTGGTTAAAATTTTCGAACGAACTTTGGTTGTCAGCCAAGTATCTGCGGAGGCAGTACCCAGAGCAACCGGATTGCCTTGGCGGATCTCGTTATATACCACGTCGGTGCCTTCAACTTTTGAAGCAATCTGCTTTGCCCGATCAGCCAGAGCCATATCGGGGCTTTGCCCAGTCAAAAGAACTTTGCCTTGATATACAGTGACCACGACCCGGGCTTGTGCCTTAATTTGTGGGTCTTTGCTAATCGCATTGCTGACCCGGGCTTCCAAAGTCGTATCGTCAACTTGCTGCCCGATAGTCCGTGGATCTGAACCTGCTTTTGTCGCAATCGCGGCGGAACCCACGACAGCAGCGCCAATACATCCTTGTAATAACATTGCACTGAAACATACCAATAATAGAGAAAATAATCGCATTAGTTGGCTCCTTATTCATCCTGATGAGGAAATAACGTATTGTCGATTAAGTCGCACAGACAATTGATTGTCAACATATGAACCTCTTGGATCCTGATGCTATGGTGTGAGGGGATCCGGATTTCAACATCCTGCGGCCCCAGTAATCCCGCCACTTCTCCACCATCGTAACCTGTTAGCGCAACAATCGTCATATCACGCGTGACAGCCGCTTCCACTGCTTTGATGATATCCCGGCTGTTTCCATGCGTAGAAATGGCGAGCAGAACATCTCCGGCATGCCCTAATGCTCTGACTTGTTTAGCGTAGATTTCGTCAGGCTGTTTACTACTGGTGATGGCAGTGATCACCACATTATCAGTATTCAGTGACAAAGCTGGCAGACTTGGGCGCTCTGTTTCAAAGCGATTTATCATGCTGGCGGCAAAACGCTGTGCGGTTGCGGCAGACCCGCCGTTACCACAGCAAAGAATTTTGTTGCCGTTCAGCAGTGATTGAACCAGCATCATTGCGGCGCGTGATATTGCGTCGGGTAATGCTTCTGCTGCTGCGATCTGAGTTTGAATACTTTCTGTGAAGCAGACTTTAATTCTATCCAGCACGTTATGACCTATGTATATTGGGTATGTTTATTTAGCGAGAAAACTGAGAATCTACAGGAATAGGTTCTCATTCAGGGTGAAAGCATTTTTCAGCCATTCAAATTTCTGACCTGTTATCGCACAAACATCAAAGCGGCACGAGGCCGTTTCCAGACATTCATTGCGTTGATACAACCAAACAGCGGCTGTATGCAGCAGCTTCTTACGCTTGTTTTTGGTAATTGTAGCAATGGCATCTCCGTATTGTGAGTTCTGACGGAAACGGACTTCAACGAATACCCATGTGTGTTTATCACGCATGATCAGATCGATTTCCCCGCCACGAATTTTCACATTCTCTGCAACAAAGGCAAGCCCTTGTTTCTGTAAAAACTGTTTAGCCTGATGTTCGTAATGGCGTCCCTGCGCATAGCGATTAGTTGTTAGTTTTTTCATCCTAAAATAACCAATAAAACATGATACCTATTGATTTACAGTCAGTGAGGCAGAAGGCGCGCCAACAGTTGAACGCGCCTATACTCACGCCATGTATTTGCGTTATTTATTACGTCAGTCCGGTACTTATTGTACCGCATTACTTTGACCCGAATTATTTACATTATCTGAATCGTTCACATTGTCGGGGTTATTTATGCCGTCAGTGCCAGTGCTATTTCCCACGTGGTTGGAATTTTCAGGTGTGATACGGCCATTGCTGAACTGCATCCAGGGTAGCTGTCGCGAAATAATGCAATTATCTGTGACAGAAAGTTCCCCTGATGCGCCATTCAAACGGAACCCACTCTCTTGTTGCATCTGCGTAAACTGATTTGCCAGTGACCACGCATCTATCCCCATTGCGTAAAGGCGCATCAGGCTATAATCATTGGTAAATTTTTTGGCTGCTTGCTGCATCAGCGGAACGTTCGTACCTGTCAGCAATGGGATATCGCTGAACTGCATGCCATCCATTTCTAGTCGGAAATCCGGGCCTGTACCTGATTTATTACTGCGTGAATTGGCATAAAGAGCTGGTTTTTTGCGGGAACTGATCGCCATATCGATCATTGGCTTAATAATTGACAGTTCATCCGCTGTTGCAACAATGTAAACCGCATCCACCGGGCCATTGGCTGAGCTTGGGGAAATAACCGGTGTATTGGTATTGTTCTGAGAAATATTGTTCTGAGAAATATTGTCCTGAGAAATATTGCTCTGGGAAATATTGCCCTGAGCTGAATCTGTCACAGAAGCACTGACCGGAACCCGTGTGCCAGACATGCGAATGCCAACGCCACGGTTCATGGATTGTCTCATTTCTCCCGTAGTCCCGAAAGTTTGCTGTAATACCGCCTGACCGCCTAGTTTCTGCCATTCTTTTGCAAAGGCTTTTGCAACCCTGCTGCCCAAATCGGTACGAGGTATTAAGATCAGGGGATTACGCTTCTGTTGCTGCCAAATATGTATGGCAGCACTTTTCGCTTCATCTTCAGGAGACAGTGAGAAATAACAGATATTCGGCCGTACTTGTGGCACATCCAATTCATTGAGGGCCAGAATATTCAATGGCGTCTCAACCTGTACCAATTGTTCCACATTAGGTTTTAATAATGGCCCAACAACCAATGTCACGCCATCTTGCTCTGCTTGCGCGAGTAGATTTGCGAGTGGCTGGCTGTTGGTATCATAGACTTTTACGGCTTGATCATTAACCGGGGCATCATTGATTGTGGAAGAAGTAGTGGTTGCTGAAATTTCGGTTGAAGATGATCGGTTAGTTTCATCCGCAAGCGGTGTGTTACTAGCATCTGAAATACTGGCAACTGAAGTACCAGCCACTGATTCTCCTTCTGGTGTTGATGCCGCAGCGGTGGCGTCTGTATTCTGAGTATGTGCAGCGTTGGTTGTATCGTTACTGCCTGAATCTGTAACATTGGCTGGCAATGACGGCTTTGGCAATCCTTTTTGTGCATCAAGGAAACCCTGACGAATAGCTTCACCAAACACTTTTGCCTGACCGCTCAACGGCAGGAACAGGCCAATGATTGCATGACCATCTTTTGATTTTTGCAGCATTTGTTGCAGTTCGGTAGGTAAGCTACGTGCAGCAGGATTATTTGAATAGCGGATTTGCCAATCGTGGATGGCAGAACGCAATTTATCGAGATCCTGCCTATTAGTCTGGTAAGCATTGAGTAAATCGAGCCAGCCCTGCAACGTATATTCATTGGCGTTAATCACCAACTCACTGAGTTGTTGTGGAGAAAGATGCGTCAGAACTTGCCATGTCTCATCAATATTCTTCTGTCGGCCAGCTTCATCTGTCACATGAGGCTCCAGTGCAATGTAAGCACGGATCACATCAAGTGATGGTTGGTTATGGGCTGCGTCAATAATGGCCTGATAGCGGTTAATCTCTGCGCTGATCTTGTCTTGAGGCTGAGAAGTTGGTTGCCCTTGCCGTTCGGGCATGGTACACCCTGCAATAATCATAGTCGACAGTAAGGCTGTGTAGACTAAAACAGTTTTGAAACGCACAAAAATTGAGGGAAGCATACTGTATCCAGTGATGTTTTTTTCAAAGATGCTCAATTTTAAATCGGTCATTCGGATGAAACAATGAATCAAACCAATCGAGCAGTGGTTACGACATCCACGCTGTATGTTGTGCCAACCCCTATTGGAAATCTGGGGGATATAACTCAGCGTGCTCTTGAAGTTCTTAAACATGTCGATTTGATTGCAGCCGAAGATACGCGACACACTGGCTTGTTGCTTCAACATTTTGCCATTAATGCGCGCATGTTCGCACTTCATGATCATAATGAACAGCAAAAAGCAGATCAATTAATTGCGAAGCTGGAACAAGGAACGAGCATCGCATTAGTCTCTGATGCAGGTACGCCTTTGATTAACGATCCCGGCTATCATCTTGTTCGTCGTTGTCGTGAAGCAGGCATCAATGTAGTCCCATTGCCGGGCCCTTGTGCAGCGATTACGGCACTGTCCGCTGCTGGCCTGCCGTCTGATCGTTTCTGCTATGAAGGCTTCCTTCCTGCAAAAAGTAAGGGGCGTCAAGATACCCTGCGTGAGTTGGCGCAAGAAACACGCACGTTGATCTTCTACGAATCGACACATCGGTTGTTGGACAGTTTAGAAGATATTGTGAAAGTGTGGGGTGCAGATCGCTATATTGTGTTGGCACGGGAGTTGACTAAAACGTGGGAATCCATTCAGGGGATGCCTGCGGGTGAACTTCTGGCATGGATCAAAGAAGATGAAATGCGCCGCCGGGGTGAAATGGTGCTGATTGTGGAAGGGTATCGCAAACCGGCAGAAGATAGTTTACCGTTGGAAGCTTTGCGGACACTGGCATTATTGCAAAACGAGTTGCCATTGAAAAAGGCAGCGGCATTGGCTGCGGAAATCCACGGTGTGAAGAAAAATGCGTTGTACCGCTACGCCTTGGATCAAAATTCAGCCCTTGAACAAATTGAAGAAGACGCGTGAAAATCCCTATACATTGGATAGCAAACCTCTTATAATCCGCGCCGGAGTTGACCAGACAGTCGCCGCTTTATCTCTCTTTCAGGAGAAATAGAGGGGAGGAAAGTCCGGGCTCCACAGGGCAGGGTGCCAGATAACGTCTGGGAGGTGAAAGCCTACGACCAGTGCAACAGAGAGCAAACCGCCGATGGCCCGTTTCTTTGCAAAAAGAAAGTCGGGATCAGGTAAGGGTGAAAGGGTGCGGTAAGAGCGCACCGCGCGACTGGTAACAGTTCGTGGCACGGTAAACTCCACCCGGAGCAAGACCAAATAGGGGTTCATAGGGTACGGCCCGTACCGAACCCGGGTAGGTTGCTTGAGCCAGTGCGCAAGTGCTGGCCTAGATGAATGGCTGTCCAAGACAGAACCCGGCTTATCGGTCAACTTCACAAATTCAGCCCTATAAAGTATTTGCTTTATAGGGCTTTTCTTTATTTCTGGGAACAATTTCTGGGAAAATTTCCGGGAAAAAAGAAAACGATGCTGAATCAGTCAGCTAAATCAATCAACAGTCCCCGGAATGGGGTATCTGCCAGCAATGTGACTTCCTGTTCTTCCTGAATAAAAACGCCATCCCCACATTTAATCTCGAGATTATTATTTTTATTGCCGTGAATGCGGGCATTGCCACTGATAGATTGCAGGTAGGCATGTTTGCCTCGCAAAGTCAGAATTTGGCTATCATGGCTTTTCACCGCAAGATAGCTTATCCATACCTGTTGGCGCAGATACATGCTGTTGTTTTCTGATGTAGGGGAAGCCAGCAATGTTAATGGTACATTTGGCAGAACCTTATGTTGTAATGGCAGGGGTTCTTGCTGGGGGCAGGCATTAAGCCAGAGTTGCAACCGTGTAAGGGGGATTTTGTCACTGGAATTATGTTCACTGTAACTAATGCCCTGACGGGCAGAAAACAGCAGACAATCCCCTTGCCTCGCGTGGAAATGGTTTCCTTCGCTGTCACGGTATTGAGCCTCTCCTTGCAGGATAATATTCAGAATATCAACATGGGGGTAAGACTTGGGCTGGAATTCGGCGTTAGGCGCTAAAACCTCCTGATTAAGAACACGTAGCGCCCGGTAGTTCAAAAATTTTGGGTCAAAATAATGGCCGAATGAAAAAGTATAGCGAGCTTGTAACCAGCCATAATCGGCTGTACCGCATTGCTTTGCTGTTCTCGTTATCATCATAGCTGTCATCTCTTTAACCAATAAACCTATTGGTCCCGATCTTAATTATCTGGACGTTGAAATGTTAGCCAGTTAATCTGGTGGCTATATTCAAAATTCCTGATTGAGAAAAATATGGGCAAAGAACGTGCGCTTACATTGGAATCCCTACGAGTCATGGATGCGATAGATCGACGGGGAAGTTTTGCGGCGGCAGCGGATGAATTGGGGCGAGTTCCCTCTGCATTGAGTTATACCATGCAGAAGTTGGAAGAAGAGCTGGATGTGGTGCTGTTTGATCGTTCCGGTCATCGTACGAAATTTACCAATGTTGGCCGGATGCTGCTGGAGCGGGGGCGGTTATTGCTTGAGGCGGCGGATAAATTGACAGCAGATGCGGAATCGCTTGCTCGTGGTTGGGAAACGCATCTGACCATTGTATGTGAAGCTTTGTTTCCGATTTCATCGCTTTTTCCTCTTGTGGATCGATTGGCAAAAAAATCGAACACTCAGCTTTCGTTAATGACAGAAGTATTGGCAGGAGCTTGGGAGCGCCTGGAAACGGGACATGCTGACATTGTAATTGCACCGGATCTCCATTTCCGGGCCTCGGCTGAAATAAATTCACGTGCACTTTATTCTATTAATAACGTCTATGTTGCCAGTGTGGATCATCCTATTCATCATGAACCTGAACCATTGTCTGATGCCACACGGGTGAAGTACCGTGGGATCGCGGTAGCGGATACAGCACGGGAGCGTCCTGTATTGACGGTTCAGTTGTTGGATAAACAACGGCGCCTGACGGTCAGTTCACTGGAAGACAAGCGCCGGGCGCTTTTGGCAGGATTGGGAGTGGCGACGATGCCATATCCGATGGTAGAACAGGATATTGCTGAAGGTCGATTGCGTGTTATTGGTTCAGAATATAGCCATGAAACCAACATCATTATGGCATGGCGGCGAGATAGTATGGGAGAAGCCAAGTCTTGGTGCTTGCGTGAAATTCCTAAGCTATTTATGAAGAAATAAAAAAAGCCCCTTGCTGATTATTCAAAGCAAGGGGCTTTTGTATTATTGATTACCAGTTTTTCTTCAATGCACCATCAATACTAAATTTACCCGGCCCCATCATTGCCAGCATCAGATAGCCTGCACCAATGGAGAAGTTTTTCAGGAACATCGTCAGGTTCATTCCATCTGAAAAATCATTGTGGAACAGGACCGCTGTCAGGATACAGAAAATAAATATAAATACGGATGTGGTACGCGTTAACAGGCCGAACATCACAGCAAGCCCACCACCGAGTTCAAGCAAAATTGTTAATGGCAGTAAAATGCCTGGCACTTTCATGGCTTCCATAAATTCTTGCGTCCCCGCATAGGCATCACCCAATTTTCCATATCCTGCGATGATGAAAAGAACGGATATTAAAATACGAGCGATCAGCAAGCCACTATCTTCAAATTTTTTCATTATTGTCTCCAAGAATACTGCGGGTAACGATAAATAAGTTGTCTGCCTAGATTAAAATGACCAAAAAACGGACAAAAAAGCACAATTTGTTAATCATTATCTGATGGTGGCATTCTAAGAAGAGGCGTTATTTGTTGATAGTAAAGAATACTAACAATTTAATGCAGTTTTTTTGAAAGAGAGTTATTGAGGTTTAGCTATTGAGGCTGATTGGCTAATATCTATTCAGCATGTTTCGTATCGTTTTTATGACACCAAGAATAGTGATCATCCGGCGTGACCAACGATAACATTTTTGCGGATGACGGCATAGCCCATAAAACAGGGTAATGCCAGCACCGATGGCAACATAGGGTTTGAAAGCAAGGAGAGTCTGCCAGCCTTTATCATAGGGCTGTGTGATATCAAGCCATTGCTGACAGCAAGCAGAGAGTGATTGACGTTGCTGCTGGATCTCTTTTAATAACTGTTGCTTTCGTAACTCTCGTTGATGATGCCACGCTTTATTCATGATGATCATCCTCCAGCATTTTGCGATCAATTTGCAGTTGTTCACGGGTTGTATTAAAAAAGGTGAGTTTTCGGGCTTTTCTGACCGTCCAGATTGCACTAAATACGGCGAGAATCAGTAGCGTTCCGGCAGTAATAACCATTGCCATTACCCGATAGTTCGGATCGATGGCCCAGAATATCAGCATGAGTAAGCACATCAGGCCAAAGCCTGCGAATAACAATGTGAACCCTACCATCAGCAGCAGTTGTGTCAGCATCGCAGTACCTTCCTCCAACTCAACTGCAACGAGTTGGATACGCTTTTCAACCATGCTAACAATAATCGCTGCTACCCGCCGTAAAGTGTCAAATAGCCCTTTTCCTGGGCCTTGTGAATGGGATGGTGAAGTCATCTCAGCGCCTTGATAGCAATACACCTAAGACGATGCCAACGGCTGCACCAATACCAACACCTGTCCATGGGTTTTCACGGACATAATTATCTGCATGACCTGCAAATTCTTTCGTTTGGTTGATCAGCTTATCACTGGCATCACTGAGGGTAACACGCGCATCTTTCAGCGTTTTTTCTGCTTTGCTACGCAGTTTTTCCAGTTCCGCTTTTGATTTATCACCAGAGTTATTGAGCACTTCTTCCAGAGTATCCGCAAGGGATTGTAATTCAGCACGTAGATCTTCAGAATTTTTTTTCTGTGGCATGGCCTGGCTCCTTAAATATACGATGGTTGAATTTCTACCATAGTCGCTTTTATAAGGAGTTTAAAGTGAGAATAGATGAAAAATTGTCACAATATATCGCAAATTAATCTTAAATATTGTTTAAGTGGATAAACGTAACAGTTTAATGGACAAGATGCTGTGGGTAACCAAGCAGGATGTCCTGCGGTATGTTTCTCCACAATATCAATCACAGGAAAAATACCACAGGAAAAAATGGAGGATTATGAAAGGGTATTATTGGAGCGTTTCTTGCGCCAAATAACTGTCAGGCTGCCAATCAAGCCGATAAGTAACAGACATACAGGTAACAGTACCAGAAAGCTCATCAGATACTCTTCGTACTGACGGAACAGAGGGCTTTTACCCAGTATATAGCCCAATGTTGTAAGAATAACCACCCACAAGAACCCGCTGAGCCAGTTGAATAGCTGAAATCGTCCGCTCTTCAGCCCCGCAAGGCCCGCCAATGTTGGCAGCAAGGTTCTGATAAAAGCAAGGAAGCGTCCTACCAGCAAGGCGGATAAGCCATGACGGTGGAATAAATTATGTGCGCGTTGATGATAATGGGCGGGAAGATGTGATAGCCAGCCTTGAACTAATTTGGTATTGCCAAGCCACCGCCCCTGAAGATATCCAATCCAGCAGCCAAGGCTTGCACCGGCGGTGAGAATGACTAATGTCACTGGAAAGCTCATGGTTTCTTTGGAGATTAAGACGCCGACTAATATCAATAGGCTGTCGCCCGGTAAAAATGCGGCAGGTAATATCCCATTTTCCAGAAACAGGATGATAAATAGCAGGATGTAGATTGCCCATACTAACGATGGATTAGCTAATGTTTCGTAATCCTGGTGCCAAAGTGCATAAATAAGGTCTGTTACAATTTCCATCAAATGTTCCTAAAACGCCGGTTAAGGACTGCATCTTACTTTTATGGTGCATTTATGGTGAATTTCTATTGGATGCTGAGTAAACACAAAGCATTAAATATCCGCTGTCATAAAATGCCCTCAAAATCCCTTCAAGATGGCATAAAGATTGACTGTGACACTTTAACAAAATCAGCACTGGCGAAACAGAAAATTTTGGTGATCAATTGAACATTAGTCAAAATGTGAAATTAAATTCATCCCGTTATATCGTTTGATTAATTATTTATTAAAGTTTTATAAAATAACATGAATACCCTATTTTACCTGTGGATGGGTTGAATTTATGTTTTTTGCCAGTTAAATCCATTCCTGTTGATCGCTTCGTGCCGAAAAGTAATCTATCCGCACTTTTGGTGACAGAAAAATAATCTGTGATCATTATTGAGAGTGTTATTTTTTAACTTTATGAATATAAAGAAAAATAATAACTTTTATCGTAATGCTTTTTACTCCATGAGATTATTTAAATGGAAAAACTGACGTTTTGATCACACAAATGTAAGCAATTTGTTATCAAATATTGCGTACTCTGTATATTGCAACTAGTTATTCTTTGCGATTTTCTTAATTTCCTTATACTCGGGAAAGCAAACACCAGGCTCATCGAGCAAAAATATCAAATGGATAGGCTATGGAAAAACAACAAAAAGGCTTTGTGCAATATATTGTACAAGGAAGCCTAGTAAAACAAATCTTACTCGGATTAATTCTGGGAGTATTACTGGCATGGCTGGCGCCTTCTGCGGCTAAGTCAGTTGAACTGTTAGGAAAATTCTTTGTCGGGGCACTAAAAGCGGTAGCGCCTGTTTTAGTATGGGTTCTGGTCATGTCTTCGATCGCAAATCATAAAGCAGGCCAGAAGAAAAGTAACATTCGCCCCATCCTGTTCTTGTATCTGATTGGCACTTTCTTAGCTGCGGTTGTGGCCGTCATTGGCAGTATGCTGTTCCCGTCGACATTGGCATTGGTGACAAATGATGCTCAGATATCACCACCAGAAAATATTATTGAAGTGCTGAGAGAAGTGTTGCTCAACATCGTTGCCAATCCGATTGATGCAATCTTAAAGGGAAACTATGTCGGGATTCTGGCATGGTCAATTGGCTTGGGGATAGCTTTACGTCACGCTAATGAGTCAACTAAATTACTGGTTCAAGACTTATCAGAAGCTGTGACAAAACTCGTTCGCGTTGTTATCCGTCTGGCCCCTGTCGGTATTTTCGGTCTGGTGTCTTCAGCCATTGCCACAACGGGTTTTGAGACGCTATTGGGTTATGCTCACCTGTTAACGGTACTCATTAGCTGCATGATTATCGTTGCGCTGATCGTTAACCCGTTGATTGTGTACTGGAAAATCCGTCGCAATCCTTACCCGCTGGTTTTTGAATGCCTGCGTGAAAGTGGTATCACGGCATTCTTTACGCGTAGTTCTGCCGCTAATATTCCCGTCAATATGGCAATGTGTCGTCGGATGAATTTGGATGAAGATACTTACTCCGTTTCCATTCCTTTAGGGGCAACCGTCAATATGGCCGGGGCGGCAGTGACTATCACTGTATTGACACTGGCGGCAGTTAATACTCTGGGTATAACGGTAGATATTCCTAATGCAATATTGTTGAGTGTGGTTTCAGCCATTGCAGCATGTGGAGCATCAGGCGTTGCGGGAGGATCATTATTGTTGATCCCGTTGGCGTGTAGCATGTTTGGTATTTCCAATGACATTGCCATGCAGGTTGTTGCGGTAGGCTTTATCATTGGCGTATTGCAGGACTCTGCTGAAACCGGGCTGAACTCTTCTACCGATGTGTTGTTTACCGCTGCGGCTTGTCAGGCAGAAGATAATCGCCTCGCGTCAGACCAATTAGCGCAACGTTAATTATTCGCTGGGTTGATTTGCTAGCCGGAATGAAACGGTGATAATAAGTTACAAATTATCACCGTTTTTTTATTAAACGCCACTTATTGGGCTTCTATCCATTAGATTTTAAGCGCTAATCGAGTCCCTTGATCAATTGCCTGGCGGGCATCCAGTTCAGCAGCGACATCCGCACCACCAATCACATGCACGCTTTTTCCCATTGCTTGTAAAGGTGAGTACAGCTCTTTCAGCGGCTCTTGTCCCGCACAAATAATGACGTTATCCACTGCAAGGCATTGTTGCTCATCACCACGACGAATATGCAGCCCTTGATCATCAATTTTCAGGTATTGCACGCTGTTTAGCATCGTCACCCCCCGCATTAACAGGCTGGCTCTATGTACCCACCCCGTGGTCTTTCCTAAACCATCACCGACTTTCGAGTCCTTGCGTTGCAGCAGGTAAATTTTCCGTGGGGAATGCTCGGCTTTTGCTCCT
This sequence comes from Xenorhabdus miraniensis, assembly GCF_002632615.1. Next base: position 7,473 of record NZ_NITZ01000024.1, on the reverse strand, counting down.
TCTGGGCATAATCCGCCCCGATGTATAATTGTCTGATCAATTCCCCATTCTTGGCTAAACGCATGGCTGCTCAAGCTGGAGCTTTGCCCGCTTTGGCTCAGATATTCTGCGGTATCAAAACCAATGCCGCCAGCACCGATAATGGCGACATGTTTTCCGACTTGCCGCTTGTGTTTCAATACATCCAGATAAGTCAGCACTTTTTCATGGTCAATGCCGTCAATATTGGGAGTGCGTGGTGTAATACCTGTCGCGATGACAACTTCATCAAATGAGGAAAGTTGATCGGCTGTTGCGGTCTGATTGAGACGAACTTCAACGCCATTTAATGCCAATTGGCGATCAAAATAACGCAAAGTTTCATGGAATTCTTCTTTGCCGGGGATTTGTTTGGCGATATTAAATTGTCCGCCAATTCTGTTCTCACGTTCAAATAGTGTGACATGATGTCCACGGCTGGCGGCTGTGACTGCAAAGGATAAACCCGCCGGCCCTGCGCCGATAACAGCAATGGTTTTGGGGGCTTTTGCGGGTTCGGCAATGAATTCAGTTTCGTGGCAGGCGCGTGGATTAACCAAACACGAGGTCAGCTTGCCGACAAATATTCTATCCAGACAAGCTTGGTTGCAGCCGATGCAGGTATTGATTTCATCCGCACGGTTCTGCTCAGTCTTCAACACAAATTCTGCATCAGCAAGGAAAGGGCGAGCCATGGAAACCATATCGGCACAACCTTCACTGAGAATTTGTTCGGCAACTTGAGGATCGTTGATACGGTTGGTCGTAATTAAAGGGATGCTGACTTTCCCCATTAATTTTTGAGTCACCCAACTGAATCCGGCTCTGGGCACCATAGTTGCAATCGTTGGAATACGGGCTTCATGCCAGCCGATGCCGGTATTGATGATGGATGCACCTGCTTTTTCAATCTCCAGCGCCAGTTGCTCTATTTCCTGCCAGTTAGAACCATCTTCCACTAAATCCAGCATGGAAAGGCGATAGATAATGATAAAGTGCTCTCCCGCTATAGCTCGGACGGCTTTGACAATTTCCAGAGCAAAGCGCATCCGGTTGTCGAAAGAGCCTCCCCATTTATCTTGCCGATGATTAGTGCGGGAGACCAGAAATTGATTGATGAGATAACCTTCTGAACCCATGACTTCAACCCCATCATAGCCTGCCTGTTGGGCAAGCTGGGCGCAGCGGGCGAAGTCCTTGATTGTTTGCTGGATATCTTCCTCGGACATTTCCCGGGGCGTAAAGGGATTAATGGGTGCCTGAATGGCGGAGGGCGCGACGAGATTTTTTTGGTAGCTGTAACGTCCCGCATGCAGGATTTGCAGGGCAATTTTCCCACCAGCCTGATGGACTGCATCCGTGACAATCTTATGGTGGGGCAGGGAATCTTCACTATTCAGGACGCTTGCTCCGGCAGTAACAACGCCCTGTGGATTTGGCGCGATACCGCCCGTCACAATTAATGCGACGCCGCCGGCCGCCCGTTCTGCATAGAACTTGGCCAGCCGTTGGGCACCATTAGGATGTTCCTCAAGTCCCGTATGCATTGATCCCATCAATACACGATTTTTTAACGTGGTAAAGCCCAAATCCAGCGGTGCAAGCAGGTGAGGGTAATTGCTCATTGCATTCTCCATCAAATATTTGGTTACTCAAAAAGTATTATTTTTTTCGTATGGCTTAAGTTTTTCACTTGGTTATGGCTAAGTGGTCGGATGAGATAGTGATCAAATTTAGACAGTTCCAGCTTGATTGGAATCTCTTTGTTAATTGATTGTGACAAGTATCATGAAATCTATTGGGTATAGAAAAAATATCAACAGCATTTGAATAAGAGTCTATTAGGCAAGAAATGGCTTTTATTTATGATTGTTGTGTATTTCTTAACTAGGCATACTGCCAATGTATTCTTCAACAATGGTAGATAAGCATGAAAAAAATCACTGATCGGGTCACCTTGGCAGGAAAAAGTGTAACCTTAGCGCCGTTGTCACATGATAAACATGATGAATTCGTTCGTGCCATAGACGATGGGCAATTACATAAACTGTGGTATACCAGCGTACCTGATCCGACAAATGTCCAGGCGGAGATTGAACGTCGTCTAGCCCTGCATGCCAAGGGAAGTATGCTGCCTTTTACTGTCATCGATAATGCAACGGGAGCCGCCGTTGGGATGACAACCTATATGAATATTGATGCCAATACTCCCAGATTGGAAATTGGTTCTACATGGTATGCACGTTCTGTTCAACGTACCGCAATTAATACGGAAGCAAAGTTTTTGCTATTGCAGTATGCCTTTGAAGAATTGGGATGTGTAGCGGTGGAATTTCGGACTCATTTTCTGAATCAACAGAGCCGCAGAGCGATTGAACGGTTGGGGGCAAAACTGGATGGTATTCTGCGCAGTCACTCGAGAGCTAAGAATGGTTCGATACGAGACACTTGCGTCTATAGTATTCTTCTTAATGAATGGCCCGCCATTAAGGCACATCTTACATGGTTAATGGCGCAGCCGCGTTAAATGTCAGCCAAAGTATCCCTTTCTGACCGGGATCAGGCAGTAAGGGATGCTTTGATGCTGTTTTCCAATTCATCCAGTAATTGATAACGACGACGATATTCGGCGCGTTTTTTACTGGGGATATCATCCAGCGCTTTTCTTTCTATGATTGAGGGTAAATGGAAATCATTATTTTCCTTTCTGACCCCACTTAATGATTCCCAGAAGGAGTTATAATCGGCTACCATCTGGTTTTTCTTTTTATGCCAATAACGAATGCTGCGGTAGATATGAGTCTCATTACTGACCGCCAAAATTTGCCCGCAATCCACATGTGCGGCAAAACAGCAGATAGCTTCAATCAATAGGCGCTTAGGAAATAATCCATAACACTCTTTCGTTGCATGGCGGATAATCTCCAGAGAATTATCCCCTTTGGCTGGCCCTTGTAATACCCCGATGAATAATGTTTGTTTGCCATCTACCGCTAATAAAGTAAATGCACACTTTGCCAGAATGACATTTTCTGCGGTGGTAATATATAAAGAAAGCTCCCCTTCTTTGTTCAAATTATCCAGTGAATCAATGTAAATCATAAATGATTCATTCTTTCCCTGAATGGTTGTCAATAGATAAGCATGAACATCAAATATTTTGCTAATAACAGTTGGCTCTAATTGCTGGAACAGTAATTTATAATGTTCATTCAGTGCACAGACAATCTGTCTGCGTTTAAAATTAATGCTCAAATACGGGCGATGTAATTTGCAAGGTAAACTGGGTTGTTTTTTTAAAATATCCAAATAGCGTGGCGTCTTGGCAAGACTATCCAAGAGCTTCAACGTAGAAACAGGTGTCAGAATGCTGCGAAATGCAAATTTAGTGCGGTTACTGGAAGAATGCCAATGTTCCCCTGGAGTAACACGTTTTCTGACGAGATCGGCAAATAGCTTCACTCCTGAAGTTGCAGGTTGTTGTAGATAATTCATTAATGCTCAGACTCAATAGAAATAAAAATACTTATACGCTCCCGATTATATCATTGATTTTGTAAACTTTACTTAAATGTTTACAAAACATTCCATTACTTTAGGTTTATGTATTTTATATAAAGCCTATTTGCTTTGTTGGTATTTTTAAATCCTATTGTAATACAGATTAATTTATAATAATCATCCTTTTAATGAATTAATTAGCATTTGTTTAATTTTACTAATGATTGTTCTTTTTTGTGTCCTATATAAGTATTGGATAAGTCTTGGTTTTTCTATAGGATGGCTATTATTGATTATCCAGAAAACCTCAGAACGAGGTTTAGCATTCAGATAATGATTCTATTTTTATTGGGATATTGAGCGTTCAGGCCAGTTTCATATGTGTCAGTTTCATATGTAATAGTGGAAACGGATTTCCTTGCCCATCAAGCTCTGAGCGGGAAAAAACCTGAAATCCCATATGTTGGTAGAAGCCAACACCTTGTGTATTTTGTTCATTGACATCCAACTCACTGATTTTTAATTTATCAATGGCAAATTTCAGCAACATCTTGCCAACCCCTGTACCCCGGGCTTGTGGTGTAATAAACAACATTTCCACGCGATGTTGAGCGGTACTGATAAATCCGACGATGTTATGTTGCTCATCCAACGCCTTATAGACAGTGAGATTAGGCAAATAATCATTAAGGATTTGTGGACGCAAGATCTCAATCATGGCCTTAGGAAGAAAATCATGAGTAGCAAGTACGGAGGCTTCCCAAATCTGAATAAGTGCTGTGAAATCAGCTTCGGTGGCTTGTTGTATTTGCATTTAATATCTCCACATATTTTTATCGCTTTCGGTTTTTGGTTGAGTGTTTTTCGGCTATCTTAAAGTAAAAATAATGTAATGCAATTGGGCTAATATCATTCGTTGTGCGTAAGCATATTAAAAGTAAAAAAGCGCCACAGTTTGTGGCGCTTTCATCAGATTCAGGATTATTTTGTATTAGCTTGCCAATACGCGGTCTTTGCGACGCAAACTTGCCAGTAGCATATAAATTGCAGTAGCTAACAAAACAATAAAAAAGAAGCTCATTAACCCGTTATGCTGTCCATTGAAATAGTGTTGCAGCATAAAATGCCCCGCGCCCAGAGGCCCGATAGCAGAACCGATACTGTAACTTAACAGCATGACTTGGCTTGCGGCTACGATATAGGATGAATCCAGTTTGTCACAGGCCAGAGTGATAGCAACGGGATACAGGGCAAAAGAAGACATTCCCAACAGAGCCAGCGCCACTATCGTCACAATATAATGTTCAAAAAGATACGTCATTCCTACGGCAAACACACCCAGTAATGAAACTAAGGCCAGTAGGAAAGTTTTGCTCATGATAATAGATAGCTTACTGATAATTGGCTGTATAACCATTCCACCCAGAATAATTGCAGCCATCAACACACCAACTTGATCGGCATTGAAATGACTTTGGCTTAATGACAAAGGCATCAACCCGTAGATAGTGCCCATGACAATGCCGGATGTTATACAACCAACGATAGCGGGCTTACTGAATTGGGTGATTTTTCTCAGTGATAAACTCTGATGATGAAGCGAAGGTGGTTGCCCATGACGCACGAATAATGGTGGCAAAATCGCTAACAGCAGCAGAGCAGAAACGACCATAAAAGGGAGCATTCCCTGAGTCCCGATAGGCCCAATCAACAACTGACCCAAAGTTGTTCCGCCGTAGAGTGATGTCATGTAGAAGCCTAAGCGTTTTGCACGCTCTTTGGGATTATCGCCAATCAATAGCCAAGACTCGACCACGACAAAAATCCCGGCAACAGCGATGCCAGCCACACAACGAATAAGCAACCAGATTTCTTTATTTGGAAAAAAAGGCAATACAATCACTGTTGCAGCCAGAAGCAACAAAAAAACAATAAAGGAAAGACGGTGACCTATCTTCGCAATAACAGGTTCAATCATCATTGAGCCTATTAATAGACCTGTATAATAAGCACTGGCTAACCAACTGGCATAAATCGTATCGATGTTGAAACTTGCCATCGACAATGGAATTAAGCTCATTAGGTAACCAGAAGCAATTGCAAAAACAGTCAAACCCGTAACAGGTACAAATGCACTGTCATTGTTGCGCAGCAGTTTCACTACTGTCGTCTCCACATAAAAAAATCAGCCAGAAATGCGCTGCTTCTCATCAAGATTTTGCCGAATGGCGATCACGATATATGCCAAGGACTGGGATATATCTTGGTGATTTAAGCAGTAGGTAAGTCACTCAATGACTTTGAGTGGTGCGGACTATAGCTGTTTCTTACACAGAGATACAACGAGAAAAACTGATACTCATGAGTGAAAAGATTTATGAAGGTAAATCATCTCGTTTGGAGAATCATGATCGAGTAGGCAAGCTGATGTATCAGTAACATTACATACCCCTATTAATTAAGATCACCTAACTTTTGGGTAAAATACGCCAATAGTCACAATCTCCAATCTCTGAAAATAAATCTCTTGGAAATAAGTAACATGCGCGTATTAAAAATTATTTGCCCTGAGTGTGGGGCTAAAGCAGCTATTGGTAAAACAAACCGTAAACATCCTGAAATAGCAGATCTTTACTGTGCGTGTTCTGATATTGAATGTGGGTATCGATTCGTCATGAACTTGACTTTTTCCCATACCTTAACCCCCAGCGCTAAAACCAGTGACAAATTGTTGCGGACTGTGGTGAATAACCTCAGCCCGCAACAGCGTCAGGAAGCATTAGCATTATTGAAAGCAGGCTCTGCGGCTTAATGCTAAGGTACTTTTAACCGATTATTCAAAAAGATCCAGACCGTTCGCATCTGTCAGCCGGACTTTTGCGAACGGAAATTTTCTGGTTTCCTTGAAGTTCTGCTGAATATGACAAGCTCTCCATCTTCGCTTGATTCTCTGAAATGAAACTGAATGATGAATCTCTTTAAGAGATAGCCAAGAATAGCATTCAAATTTTAAATTAACTTTTCTCGATGTATAAAATTTAAATTAGAGGAAATAGGATTGCCAGGGATAGAAAAATATTCCGTCCATCGCTTTTATAAAATCACCTTTATAATAAATAATCTAAATTTCGGCCTGATTCGGTTATGGAATGATATCCGAATTTATCAGAATTAAACTATTCGCAGTGATCGATTAAATTCGTAATAATACATCTGAGTTGAACGGAAGAGATTAAATATCTCAGTTTAATCCACAATCAGGCGTGAAAACGCCTCGGCAAAGGATTGCCACCCATTTATGAGCCAAGGCGAATTTTTTACCCGTAATAATGAAAGAATTGAAACTAACAGCGGTATGCATGATATGAGTAAATTACAGCAATTAACGACATTTTTACGAGAAAATTTGCCAGATAAAACGGAGTTTATCAGTGAAATGGGGAAAATTCGTTTTATTCAGGCTCAACGGGATTTAGGGCTGGGGCAATACCAGATGTTTATCCAAAAATATGAGGCGGTGATGACATGGTGGAATTTCCCCTACAGGGATTGTGATCCACGATATATTCCGCTGTTAATCGATGCGTGGCTGACAGAACAAAGCAGTGAATTAGGAAATCCCAATCAGGGACAGGAACGTCCAACCATGACGGTCAAAGCGAATGAAGATACTGCGGCTGTTGTCGTGTCGTTGCCATTGTCTGAATCTGTAATTATGCGTGAGGATAAAAACGGTATTGTCCCTTTTGATGGTAAACGCTGGCTGTTGGCAACCCCGGAAATCTGGTTTGCTGAAAACATAGACTCAATCAATGTTAAGTTGAGCCAACACGGCGGCAATTTGGAAGGCGACGGTGTCTAGTCCTGATATACGTTGACACTTATTTTACTCATCACCGCCTGATGATGTACGTCATCGGGCGTTTGATATTTTAGGGCTAAGTGGGGTCGGTA
>NZ_NITZ01000023.1 GCF_002632615.1 Xenorhabdus miraniensis | reverse complement strand
TATTACACCGATGATGAACCGTGTGATTTACCCGCAGGCACTCGACTGGATGTCCGTGTCCAGATGCCGGAAGATTCGGTGTGGAATGTGAGGCAGGGGGAGGTGGGTAATTTGGGGCCGTGATGGGGAAAGTGTCAAGACTATAAATTCGGTGTTTGACTCTCATCACACATATGAAATTTAATACAAAGTGCCGGCAATGTGATGTTATTAGTTCGAAGTTTATATCGAATACGCTTCGAATGTGAGCACATCTTCCTAAGGCATGATTTTAGTCATACAAGGTCATTTGGGTGTTGACATTTATAAAATTATTTGTCAGATATAGACAACTGCATGCAATCTGCTATCATTAACTCATCTGTATTACTGTATGAATATACATGATTGTAGGAGGCAAGATGGCATATTCAACTTTCGCTGTCGCGAATGCCTTTATCGAAAGAGGGATTAGCGGGCAGGTACCAAACCTTTCCCCAATGAAGTTGCAGAAGTTAATTTTCTTCGCTCAATCATGGTGCTTGCGTATTTTTAATAAACCATTAGTCGATGAATTCTTTGCTAAATGGGAATACGGACCAGTAATTCCATCCCTTTATCATGCTGTGAAGGAATATGGTAGTTCAACGATTGGTAACCTCATAGGGTCATTAGAATTTTCTGAAAATGGTTATAATGAACAAGTGACGCCAGTCATACCGGCAAATGATATCTGGATGCATCGGATAATTGATAGCGTTGTTTCTGTTTATGGCTGTATGTCAGCGGCTTACTTATCTAAAATTACTCACTTACCTGGCTCGGCTTGGTCAAAGGCAAACAGTGAGAAATCAGCAATAGATAATAAGTTACTGAAAGAGTGTATAGTGACTGAAGAAGGGCGCTTTTTTGGTGCGAGGGATTTTGGTGTTCATTTTGACTTAGAAAAGTTGAAATGTAGAGTAAACGATGACTTTGTAGCAGTACCAACAGACATTAATAGCATAGAAGATATGGATGAATGGCTGAGAGGAATTGTTGATAATGATTGTTAAAATGGGCGTACAATTCGCTAAAGAAATCCTTAATTATCCGATTGAAGATAAAAAGAAAATTTTGGCATTTATTAAACATACTCAACAAAATGGGCTGTGTGGGCTGGAGGGCAGAAATAAATCATCTGATGATGTTGACAAAGATGATCCTTTTTTCCCCACAAAAGTGACATTTGCCCAGCAGTATAAGTTATGGCATTACCACATTGGCGTTGTTGAATATGATTTCTCTAAACCGTTCGGCGATAGAACTTCTGAGTATGTTCTTCATTACATAAATCAGCTAGTTCCTGACGAGATAAAAGTAGTAGATTTTTCTGGTCATCCGCCGTTTAAAATGCCGCTATCCTCTTATTTAAATTAACCCGCCTCGTGCGGGGCTTTTATAGTAATACCCCTCCCCTCCCGCACAACCCTTGATTTCCCTAATATCTGCCCCTGTGACAGAAATACATAAAATCAATCAGTTAACTAAAGGGGACAATTGTCCTCTTTTAACCCATTGATTTAATTGAATTCCTGTCCTGAGCGGTAATTAAGCAAAATCAACCAGTTAGCTAAAGGTGAGATATCTCACTTTTAACTTGCTGCTTATTTCTGCGCAAAATCCTCTATGGGGTCAAAGTGACGGCCTCGGATAAATCAATGAGTTAACCAACTATTGCGGAAATCACTATAGTTGCCGCAAGGTGTGATATTCCATCTTGGGTATGGTGGAAATCACAACACCTTTGCTTTTGTCCATGTGGGATGTTAAAGGGCAAGTTTCTGCCCTATAGCAACATCCCACCTTGGAACTCTCCACTTTCCCTATCTAGTGAGTGCAAAATCAATTGGTATATGCTGTATGGCGTGCTTTTTCTGTTTGTACATGATTGCGTCCATTTTTCAATTAATAATGAATATTATTTGTTTAATTTATTGATTTTAAAGTTAATTTAAAAATTAAAACTATTCATATCAAAAATGGCTGCATCTATAGATAAACAAAATGACATCTCATATTTCTCGCGGTGATGATAATAATTGATAAGGTTTGATTGTAACAACCTCTGTGATTTAAATCTCGTTATAGATTGATAACAAAGAAAAAAATAGTTTTCTGGTAAAAACAAGAGTATTAATCTGCGAATAGGATTAAAGTTGGTTCCTTATGAGCTATCAGCTATCATTGGGTAAAAATAAAATAATTGATGTTAATGAGGAATGTTAATGACTTATCAACAAGCTGGATATGTTGCTATGGCTAAACGGATCTTGGGTTGGATTATTTTTGTACCCGCTTTTTTATCAACTTTAGTTTCTGTGATTAATCTGGCGTGGCAACATAGTGCCAAAGGTGATGGTATTAGTGCGGTATTGAATGATTTTCTTAAGATGATGGCAGAAATGGTTAAATTTAATACACCATTTTTGGATTTCTTTTGGAAGCACTCTCCAACTCCCGATCGCATGGCTGGAATTACAGGAGAAAATATTAGTTTTTTCATTATTTATATTTTAATGTTCGTTGGTTTAGCGATGAGTGCATCTGGTTTGAGAATGTATCGTCAATTTAAATTCATCAAGGAACATATTGAAGATCAAATGGTTCTGGAACAGGCTAAGGAAAGCGGAATAACTAAGGAAGAGTTGGAAGCTAAAATTAAATTTCCCCGCCATTCTTTATTCAGTCAGATTTTTACCCTTTATATCTCTCCAATTATTATTGGTGCGATAGCTTATTTCTTATTTAAATTATTGGGTTGGTAATGCAAAAATATAGCTTTAATATATAAATTTTTCTCTTGATTTTGATTGAATTTAAAAATCAAAAAGCTCACCCTGATTTTTGTAGAGAAGTGTCATTCAGAGCTCACAATAATGATTTTTATTTTCAAATGTGACGCCGATAAAATTTTCTCATCATTATTCAGATAAGAGCTTATCTACCATATTTTGCACAATCATGAAGTTATCACCTCCGAAAAGGTTGCATCGGTTCAGTAAATAGTAGAGTTGATAAATGGGCTGACGTTCAATGAAGTCTTGTGGCAATGGCCAGATACTTTGGTAACCATCAAAAATTTGTAAGGGAAGGTCCGGGTAAAATGGCAGCATCGCTAAGTCACATTCACGATCTCCCCAATAACAGGCAGGATCAAATATTACAGCACAGTCATCATTCAACGATGCGCAATTTGTAGGCCATAAATCACCATGAAGGAGGGAAGGCTGAGGATGATGGGAGTGTAATTTGTCACTGACTATTTGGACAATGAGGTTGATATCGCCAAAGACCATCCCTTGATCAGCAGCAAGTTGTAATTGCCATCCTATGCGTTTCTCCGCATAAAATTGATTCCAGCGTTTTTGCCACCCATTAGGCTGTATGGTGGTTGAAAGCATGTTATCAAAATCAAAACCAAATTTAGGTTGTTCGCTCCACTGATGTAGTTTCGCAAGATGTTGACCAAAACAATACGCGCTATGGGCATTAAATGGCTTTATAGGTAAATATTCCAGTAAAAGGAAGCTATAGTTGCGATCATGCCCTACACCATAAACTTCGGGAACGCGGGTTGTTTTGCTGCGGGCCAGTAATTCCAATTGCTCTGCTTCAGCTTTAAAAACTGGCAGCATTTCTTTCACGTTAGATTTGACAAAAACATGCTGTTCACCATATTTAATGCACCAAGAACGGTGAATATCGCCTCCTGCTAATTCCGTTTTATCGTGAATTTCAGTGTCATCAAAATGCTCACTTAATAGACGGTTCACGGTTTGCCACATGATTCACCTCATTAAGTTGACAATTGCTAAGCTCATATTACAGATAGATGCAACATTTGAACAGGTTAAAAAGGACTTTAATAGCAATTAATAAGGCCATATCTTAAATTGGATATGGCACTCTGGATTGTTAATTGGATTTTTTGGGTGTTGACAATGTTTGAGAAGGCACTTTTTCTGAGAGCTCCCTGTTCACTTTCTTGCGAGCCAATTTTATTTGGTTATAAATAAGAGAGATAGTGAAGAAAATGGCTTGAATGATTACGATGCAAGGCCCTGTTTCACCATCAATATGGAAACTGATGATAGTACCGAGCACGCAGGATGATACGGAAGCAATCATTGCAACAATCAGCATGTGATCAAAACTCCGGCAAAGGATAAAAGCAATAATACCTGGTGAGATCAGCATGGCTATAACCAGAATAATGCCAACGGCTTGCAAAGAGGCGACGATTGTTAGAGCTAACAGAGACAATAAGCTGTAATGAAGAAGTTTCACTGGCAGGCCAACAACTCGGGCCTGATTGGGATCGAAGCAGTAGAGCATGAAATCTTTTCGTTTCAACAAAACAATAGCCAGCGTGACTCCTGCAATACACAGTGTTTGAATCAATTCATGTTGGGTAATGCCGAGTATGCTGCCAAATAGAATATGTGTCAGGTGTTGATCCGTATCTATACGAGTAAATAAGATTAAGCCAAACGCAAACATTCCAGAGAAAACGATTCCCATGACAGTATCTTCTTTGATTCTGCTGTGTTCTTTCAGATATCCGGTGGCAAACGCACAAAATATGCCTGAGAGAAAAGCACCTACTGCAAGTGGGATGCCTGCTGCAAAGGCCAATACGATACCGGGCAGCACGGCATGAGAAATCGCATCACCCATCAAAGACCAGCCTTTTAAGACCAGATAACAAGAAAGTACAGCACAAACCGTACCCACTATGATGGCAGCAAAGATAGCCCGCTGCATAAATTCATGTATAAAAGGTTCAGTTAATAATTCAATAAATGTATTCATGGGCGTCCTTCCTGAGTCAACGCCAGAGATTCCTTTCTCGCTCGTTTGCGGGAAGCCAGCATGCCATGTTTAGGGGCAAAGAAGAACGCTAACAGGAAACCCACTGTTTGTAGGGTGACAATGACACCGCCAGTTGCGCCATTAAGAAAATAGCTTAAATATGCCCCAATACCACTTGTGAGTGAACCGATGGCAACAGCGATGATCAGCAGGTTTTTAAACTTATCGGTCAGTAAATAGGCGGTTGCACCGGGGGTAACAACCATTGCGATAACCAAGATGGCACCTACCGTCTGTAATGCGGCAACCGTGCAGGCACTTAATAAAGTAAAGAAAATGATTTTTAACCGTAATGGTGATAACCCGATAGAACGCGCGTGAGTTTCATCAAAAAAAACAACCAACAAATCTTTCCAAAGCAACATTAGGATAATAAAAGAAACGGCGGTAATGATTTCAACTTGTAAAACATCTTCGTCAGCAATGCCTAAAATATTACCCAGAATAATGGTTTGTACGTTCACGGATGTAGGGTTCAGGGAGACGATCAGTAATCCGGCAGCAAAAAAGGTGGAGAATATAAAGCCGATTACCGCATCTTCACGCAATCGAGTGATATGACGCACCAATGTCATTGATAGTGCCGCAAGCATCCCCGTAAAAAAAGCACCTCCAGCATAAGGCAAGCCAAGAGCATACGCACCTGCTACTCCGGGTACAACAGAGTGGGAGAGTGCGTCTCCCATCAATGACCAACCTTTCAGCATCAGGTAAGCTGATAAAAAAGCACAAACAGCACCGACGATGGCACTTACCCACATGGCCTTTACCATATAGTTGTAATTGAATGGCTGTAAAAGCAATTCCATCATGGTTGGTTTTCCTTTTGTTTTGGGCTTTGCCGCGGTGGGATATGGTGGTCATGTCCATAGAAGACAGCGGCACGTTCATCATCAGTAATGACGGTCAATGAACGAGGATCATCATCTTCATGCAGTTCAGAACCGGAAAGATTAATATGGCGCAGGACACCGCCGAAGGTGATTTCCAGATTTTTTTGGGTAAAAGTAGTTTCAGTACGACCACTAGCCAACACTGTGCGATTGATCAAAATCACACGATCACAAAATTCAGGAACACTGCCGAGGTTGTGCGTCGATACCAAGACTAAATGCCCTTCATCCCGTAATTCACGAAGTAAATTAATGATGGCATTTTCTGTTTTCACATCTACACCGGTAAAAGGTTCATCCAGCAGTAAGACTTTTCCTTCTTGGGCGAGTGCGCGGGCTAAAAATGCGCGTTTTTTCTGGCCTCCTGAAAGCTCACCAATTTGACGATCACGTAGTTCTTTTAATCCAACACGCTCAAGAGCTTCATTCACGACTTGATGATCCCGTTTACTGGGGCGGCGTAAGAATCCCATTTTTCCGTAACGTCCCATCATCACGACATCTGAAACTAAAACCGGAAAGTTCCAATCTACATCTTCAGTTTGTGGAACATAGGCGATGATATTTTGTTTTAATGCAGTTTTTATAGATTGTGTATTGAGAGTCACTTTTCCTTGAGAAGGGGTAACTAGTCCCATGATTGTTTTAAATAGTGTGGATTTTCCACTGCCATTCATACCGACCAGCGCACAAATCGTGCCGCCGGCAATATCAAAACTGGCATCATAAATAGCGGTGTGTCCATTGTTGTAAGTGACAGTCGCGTTATCAACAATCAAGTGTGGTTGCTCAAATAATGGTTGGCGGTTTAACGATGAGCGATTCATTGATTAAATCCTTTCGCAATGGTGTCTACGGTGGTATTCAGCAGATCAATATAAGTAGGCACTGGCCCCTTTTGGGTAGAAAGAGAATCAACGTAGAGTACACTGCCGTAACGGGCTCCTGTTTCTTTACTGACTTGTTTTGCTGGTTTATCTGAAACAGTACTTTCGCTGAAAACAACAGGGATCTTGTTAGCCCTTACTGTATCGATGACACGACGAACCTGCTGGGGGGAACCTTGTTCTTCAGCGTTAATTGGCCATAAATACACCTCCTTGAAACCATAGTCTTGTGTGAGGTAGCTAAAAGCACCTTCACTGGTGACTAACCAACGTTGTTCTTCAGGAATACGCGAGAGGCGTTCCCTGAGCGGAGCATCTAATTGGGCTATTTTTGCTGCATAAGCTTTGGCATTGCGATTATAAATTTCCGCATTTGCCGGATCGTATTTAGCAAAGGCACTACGAATATTTTCGATATATATCAATGCGTTTTTAGGTGACATCCAAGCGTGGGGATTGGGATTTTTATTGTAAGGTCCTTCGCGAATAGGCAAAGGAGTAATCCCGTCGGTAATGACAGCAGTAGGTATATCTTTCATATTTTCAAAGAAGCGTTCGAACCAACGTTCTAAGTTTAAGCCATTCCAAAGAATGAGGTCTGCACGCTGTGCTTTGATAATATCTTTAGGTGTTGGCTGGTAATCGTGGATTTCTGCGCCGGGCTTTGTGATGGATTCAACAATAGCAGCATCACCAGCGATATTTTGTGCCATATCTTGAATGATAGTGAATGTCGTAACGACTCTGAACGTCTTATCTGCATGAGCGTGTTGGCTGAATAAAATCATTGTTAGTAGCGCAATGATTAGGTTAAATATCGGTACAGCAGAGAGAGAACGTTTTTTATTCATTATGGCAGACCCTATTTGTTATACATATTATCTTTGATAATGATTATCAATATCACTTGTATGAAGTCAAGGTGATATCAGCAAAATTGATAATAGATTTGTTAGATACACCTTTATTCTTTGTTGATTGGTATGACAGTAGTGAACTACATGCGAACAAAAAAACAGCATATTGTCCAGAATTACCCAAGAACAATGGATTAACTTATTTTGATAAGCAATGGAAAAATATTTTTGGCTTATCGATAAAATTATATATCCTTTATAGGATTAATTTTATTTAGGGGATACTGCGTGAAATTAAGACTACGTTATATTGTGTTGGCACTGTTGTTGACGGGATGTGCAGGCCAAAAAGGGCATCAATCAGACATTAACAGACAACCAACAGCAAAACGTATGCTGGATGGTAATAGAGCTACTTTTAGTTCTCCTAAATTGAGCAATCGATCTGAACCCACTCCGTTTGATGCCTTCATTGGGCAAGCTGCAAAACGTTATGGTGTTGATGAAACCCTTATTAAAGCGATTATTCAAGTGGAGTCAGGTTTTCGTCCAGAAGTTGTCAGCAAATCGAATGCTGTTGGGTTAATGCAAATTAAAGCAACGACGGCCGGGCGAGATGCCTACAGAATGAAAGGAAAATCAGGGCAGCCGACAGTACGTGAATTGAAAGATCCTGAAACGAACATTGACCTTGGCACTGCTTATATCAGTATCTTGAAAAAACAGCATTTGGAAGGTATTTCGAACCCGGAAACGCTGTATTATGCAACAATAGTCGCTTATGTAAATGGTGCAGGGGCATTGTTACGTACATTTGATTCAAACCGAACTGTGGCAATTAATAAGATCAATCGAATGACGCCTGACCAATTTTATCAATATGTTCAAAATAATCACCCTGCACCACAGGCTCCGCGTTATTTGTGGAAAGTGAAAAATGCTTATCGTGGTTTAGTAATAACGCAATAATTGCAATTTATAAATTATGATGAATCATTTTTTAAAAAAATTTTGGTTCATCTTCAGTTCTTTTCATAGAAAATTTCTTATCAGTTGTAAACTTTGAACTTCTTATTTGCATAAATTTATTAGGCTAATTTTCATTGCCCAGAAGCTCGCTTCCTTGGTCTTTTATTAAGTTGGTGAGTCCGCCAATTTTAACCATAATCATAAAAAACTTTTTCTTTGTGGATAACAAAGCCAGAAGAAACTAATTCTGTACGATTAGTCACATTGGCTTTGGTAAAGATGTTACGCAGGTGAGTTTTCACTGTGGAAAGCGAGACACCAAGCAGTAATGCAATACGTTTATTACTGGCGCCCTCCTTGACAAAATGAATAATTTCTTGTTCTTTTGGCGTGAATGTAATCTGTGGCCCGGGCAAAATGTCAAAAGTCATTAATTCAGCGACGGGAAGAATAGCATTGAGCCTCATCACTTCCTGATGCTGAAACGGGTCGTCCCTGAGAACTGAGATGCCGGCGATAATTTTGCTCCTATGACGAATAAAAATTTCTGCCATATCTGTTAAGCTATTTGGTCGCATAAAATCATGGTAAAACAGTTGATCACTTTCTTTCATGTTGTCGTTCATACAGATAAGACGCTGCTCATCATTTCTGAAATTATTTGGGCGCAGAGGATCTAACTGGCTGAAATGCTCTAAATACGTCTGATGTATTCGGGGAGTGATACCATACAGAATGTGATGTTCAGGCTCCCCTTGTTCATCGACAAGATAATAAACGGCAGCAGACACAGGAATAATATGAGCAATCGTATTCAGGCAGCAATTAATCAGTGTCTGCTGATGATGGCTGAATGGAGGTATGTTCATTAGCTACTCTTGTCTGACCCAACACTGTACTCATCATGTCTTTTCTCACTTTCAATATAAAATAAACATGTTAATAATGTGAATTTGATTACATTATTTAAAACTTGCTTTCCTAGATTAGGATGGATTTTAGACTCCTTTGGTACATCCTATATCGCTTTAATTAATATATTAATAAATAACCTTATCCTTATTGTTTGATATCCCGTGAGTTATAGTATTTTTCACCCTTTTCTTTGGTACTTTTCGGCAGAAATAAGCCTGTTATACCTCCTTTGGGTATCGTTCTTTAGAACGATAGCGGCACTTTTCCCCTTATTCCTATAGTTGGATCACAGTCATCCTTTGTTTACAAAAAATTCACAATTAGACCGACTGTATTTCAGGATAAAGAGGGAAGCAAAATGAATATGTCCTCAAAATTAACATCACATATCGAGAAAGGTAAGATAGGGTTTCCGACTACACTTGCCAGTTCTGTCGGTGTGATTATGGCAAGTCCGGTCATTTTAACGGTAACCAGCGGGTTTGGTATTGGTGGTGATACTTTTGCTTTGGCCGTGTTACTCAGCTTTATCATGATGCAGGCTCAATTAACGACTTTCTCTGAAGCAGCGGCGATTTTACCTACCTCTGGGTCGGTATATGACTATATTTCTTGTGGCATGGGGCGTTTCTGGGCAATAACCGGAGCGCTTTCTGCTTATTTGGTTGTGCATGTTTTTGCGGGTACTGCGGAAACAATTCTTTCCGGCATTATGGCATTGATTAACTTTGAAAGCCTTAATGCAGTGATGGAGAGTAACAATACTTCCTGGATGGTCGGGGTGGGGTTAGTGATCACCTTCGGGCTTCTTAATGCGTTTGGTATTGAGGCATTCAGTAAAGTGGAAATTGTACTGACGTTTGCCATGTGGAGTACGTTGGTGATCTTTAGCTTATGTGGCCTGTTAATGCCGTTTCATGCTTCAGTCGATGGCTGGTTTGGTCAGGCGCTTAATGTTTCTGATCCGACAATGGTATTAAGCCTGATCGGTATGGCTATGTTTATGTTCGTGGGCTGTGAACTGGTTACTCCAATGGCACCGGAAATCAAAAATTCTGCCAAAGTGATTCCGCGTGCGATGGCAACCGGTCTGTGTGGTGTAGCGCTCTGTATGTTTATGTACGGTGCAGCAATGAGTCATCAGGTGGAAAATGTCATTGTTGATTCTGAAAATAATGTCAGCTTACTGGAAACTCCGATGGCAATTCCGGCTTTTGCAGGACAGATAATGGGTGATTTCGGTAAATACTGGATTGGTTTCGGTCTGCTGCTGGCTGGCGCGGCAACCATTAATACACTGATGGCGGCTGTTCCCCGTATTTTATACGGCATGGCACTTGATGGTGCTTTACCTCGTATTTTTACCTACCTGCATCCAAGGTTCAAGACGCCGATATTTGGTATTTTAGTCGCTGTTATGATCCCTTGCCTGCATGCTTTCGCCATTCAGGGAGATTTGGGCCGTATTATTCCGCTGGTATTGGCTGCGGTATGTTCCTGGGGGACAGCCTACTTGCTGGTCACTATCTCAGTTATCCTGCTGCGCATTCGTCGTCCAGACCTGCATCGCGCGTATAAGTCCCCATTTTTTCCGCTACCACAGATTATTTCCAGTGTGGGGATTATTTTAGCCATTGTTTACATCACACCTCCAGGTATGAATAAAGCCGATATTTATATTCCGTTCATAATTATGCTGGGCTTGACAGCAAGTTATGCGCTGATATGGACGATATTTGTTCAAAAAGTAAATCCGTTCAAACCCGTTGATGTGGAATCAGTTTTGTCTAAAACATTCTCTGAAACTGAATTGAAGGAGATTAAGCTTGAGTCATTACGCAGCCTTCCTTAAAACTGCCTTCTGGCAAAAGGTCAATAAACAGCGTCTGCCTGCCGGCCGGTTATCAGGCAGGCTTGACCCTCAATAAATTGGAATGTGATCTCCAGCCGTATAGCTGTGAGTGGATGGGGCCGGGTGAGCTGATCGTCAAACCAGAAGAGCAATTGATAATATATGTAAACGAAAGGGTAAAAACCCTGTTTATGGCATTTATTGTTTATACACGGTTTTCTGTTTCAGGAACGATAAATCAGCCTTTGAATGCAGATATACAGGTGAAAACAGAAGGTATCCTGCGCAAAAAACATATACGTTTCGTTTCAAAACAGGAAGAGGGTCTTAAATTGATTAAGCAATTTGAGCAATACTCAGTTATCCGGCAGACCTTAGAAGAGCTTGATTTTCGGTTGTGTAACCTGCAAATCAGAGAGGGAAAATGGCGTTGCGAAGTTGAACATTTTGCTGCTTCTGAAATGGTCAGCCGGATCCCGGCGACTCGTCGTTATCTACGTTTAACACCAGAACAGCGTTATCGCTTATTGAGCGTATTACATTTGATAAATCAATTAATGCAGAAACAGATAAATGAAGATTGAGAGAGGGGGAGTTATTTGATAATAATTATTATTATCAAAAAATATAATATTAGGAAAATACGTGAAATCTCTCCCACTCATTGGCGCTATGTTGATATCAACATTGGCTATAGCTTCAGAGCCGGATTGTATGCAGACGATTGCTCAAAACCCATTAATTGAAGGTATACATGATAAAGAAGGCAAAAGTTGCCTGACTATCCAGTTTTCAGACCAACAATATATTCAGCTAAAGGGGCAGGGTTTTTCATCCATAATTCTGTCAGATGCTGATAACCAACCTTACAGAGTATTGCTTGAACGTGTTCCGGTTCAGGAAGCGCAATCAGTTTCTTACATTGTGCCGATAACAGAGCAATACCATCTGCAACTGCAAGGAGAGCCAGAGCAAGGGTGGCAGATAAGCTTCGATATACAGGATTATCAACCTTTAGCTATTCAGGTTGAAGATGAGCTTATCAGCCCAAAGTTACAGCAATTAAAGAAAACAATAGAAGAGGGCGGTTCTACGACACACTTCTGGAATGAAATCAGTACAATAGGAACACCGCTTGTTGAGCCTCATTCAGAAAAACAAATGAAAGTGACTTTCCTGTGGCGAGGTGCGAAATCTAACGTTTATATTCTGGGAGCCCCTTCCGGTAATCATGAGGTGATGTCTCATTTGCCCGGTTCAGATGTTTGGTACAGAACGTTTATCACTCCTGATGACACTCTGATGCAGTACAAGATTGCCCCAGATGTTCCTAAAATAGCTCAAGACGGTATTGCTCAACGTAAGGCGATACTGACGACCGCACAGGCCGATCCCTTGAACCATTTTCCTTCTCCGACATCACGGCGGGATAAATACAATCATTTTTCATTGTTATCACTTACTCCGCAACAGCGCCAATGCCATTTCAGAGAAATAGAAAATTACCATCGCAAAGGCAGGCTGGAGAGTTTCCGTCTTGAAAGTAAAGTGATGGGTAACAGCCGGGAGATTGCGGTATTACACCCTGCTACAGAGACGCCAACTCCAGCAATGTTGGTGTTACTTGATGGGCAGATTTATCTGCATACCTATCAGATGGCCGATTTTTTTGATAACTGGATATCCGCAGGGAAAATGCCCGCAATGTATATTGTATTTGTCGACAGCATCAGTCCAAAGCTGCGAAGAAAGGAATTGCCACCTAATGAACATTTTCCGCAGTTTCTCGCAGAGGAGCTGATGCCGGCACTTGCTGCGACAGGTATTACAGTGCCGGCTGGCAGAACGATTATTGCTGGCTCAAGCTATGGCGGTCTGGCTTCTACCTGGAACGCATTGCAGCACCCGGAACTGTTCGGCAATGTACTGAGTATGTCAGGCTCTTATTGGTGGGCGCCTGAAGGGGAAGAGCACGAGTGGTTATTGCGAAAAATGGCAACGATGGAAAAGAAACCAATTCGTTTTTATCTTGAGGCCGGGTTATTTGAAAAACGGGGAAGCTGGGGAGGCATTATTCAGAATCACTATCGGTTGAGTGAGTTATTAACCCAGAAAGGCTATCCATTAGAAACCCGTGAGTTACCCAGTGGGCATGATTATGTCTCATGGTGTGAAACGCTCTATGATGGAATTCGGTCACTTTCCTCACATTGGTAATTTTCAAAAGAGTTGTTTTGGATTTTGCACCAGAATAATTATCAATCAATTGATTAACCTGATGTAATATCAAGATAAGCTATTTTAACACCTACTCTGTGTGATAGTATGTCGAGCGAGTTAGGCAAATGTACCGGATACGTTTTCAAAATGTGTCCTTAAAATGCGTACACATCTTGCGGAGTGAAGCAAGAATTTGTTTCTAACGTGCTGATTAATAATAAATTTGATTTAATACAAGTGATCTTGCGTGTGGGTCACCACTGTATATAAGGATTTTAAATGCCTGTAATTACTCTTCCTGACGGTAGTCAACGTCAATTTGAGCATGCTGTTTCCGTAATGGATGTGGCGCGTGATATCGGTGCCGGCTTGGCAAAAGCCTGTATTGCCGGCCGTATTAATGGTGAGTTGGTTGATGCGTGTGAATTAATTGAAACCGATGCCAATCTCGCAATTATCACGAGCAAGAATGAAGAAGGTCTGGAAATCATTCGCCACTCATGTGCACACTTGTTGGGGCATGCCATTAAGCAATTGTGGCCTGATACGAAGATGGCTATCGGCCCAGTGATTGATAATGGCTTCTATTACGATGTCGATTTGGATCGCTCTTTGACGCAGGAAGATATCGAGTTGCTTGAAAAGCGCATGCTTGAACTTGCCAAAAAAGACTACGATGTCATTAAGAAAAAAGTCAGTTGGCAAGAAGCGCGTGATGCCTTTGCAGCTCGTGGCGAAGAATACAAGATCCAGATTTTGGATGAAAATATCAGCCATGATGATCGTCCGGGTCTGTATCACCATGAAGAATATGTTGATATGTGCCGTGGGCCGCATGTTCCTAATATGCGCTTCTGCCATCATTTCAAACTGCAAAAAGTTGCTGGAGCATATTGGCGCGGTAATAGCGACAACAAAATGTTGCAACGTATTTATGGTACTGCATGGGCTGATAAGAAACAGCTTAATGCTTATCTGCAACGCTTGGAAGAAGCGGCAAAACGTGATCACCGTAAAATCGGTAAACAGCTTGACCTGTATCATATGCAGGAAGAAGCACCAGGCATGGCGTTTTGGCATAATGATGGCTGGACAATCTTCCGTGAGTTGGAAACTTTTGTCCGTACAAAACTGAAAGAGTACCAATATCAAGAAGTTAAAGGCCCATTCATGATGGATCGCATCATGTGGGAAAAAACGGGGCACTGGGAAAACTATAAAGAAAATATGTTCACGACTTCATCCGAAAACCGTGAATACTGTGTAAAACCAATGAACTGCCCAGGGCACGTCCAGATTTTCAACCAAGGGTTGAAATCTTATCGTGATTTACCTCTGCGTATGGCTGAATTTGGTAGTTGTCACCGTAATGAGCCATCAGGGGCTTTGCATGGCTTAATGCGTGTACGTGGCTTTACTCAGGATGATGCTCATATCTTCTGCACTGAAGATCAAATTCTCCAGGAAGTCAGTAGCTGCATCAAAATGATTTACGATGTCTACAGTACATTTGGTTTCGAGAAGATTGTCGTTAAATTATCAACTCGCCCAGAGAAACGCATTGGTACAGAAAAACAGTGGGATGAAGCAGAAGCCGATCTTGCTGAAGCATTGACCCAAAAAGGTATTGAATTTGAATACCAACCGGGCGAAGGTGCATTTTATGGCCCTAAAATTGAATTTACTCTACATGATTGTTTGGATCGTGCGTGGCAATGTGGTACTGTGCAACTCGATTTTTCACTGCCAGCGCGTTTGAGTGCGTCATATGTAGGTGAAAATAACGAACGTAAGGTTCCTGTAATGATTCACCGTGCGGTTCTGGGGTCTCTGGAACGGTTCATCGGTATCCTGACAGAAGAATATGCTGGGTTTTTCCCAACATGGTTGGCTCCTCAGCAAGTCGTCGTCATGAATATTACTGACGGTCAGGCAGATTATGTACAGGAATTGGTTAAAAAACTTCAAGATGCGGGCATTCGTGCAAAAGCAGACTTGAGAAACGAGAAGATTGGTTTTAAAATCCGTGAACACACTCTGCGTCGTGTACCTTACATGCTCGTTTGTGGCGATAAAGAAGTCGAGTCAGGAAAAGTATCTGTCCGTACTCGCCGCGGCAAGGATTTAGGTAGCATTGACGTCAGTGAATTTACAGAAAAACTGCTGACAGAAATACGCAGTCGTAATCTTCATCAATTGGAGGAATAAGGTATTAAAGGCGGAAAAAGAATTCAACCGGCGCGCCCAAATCGCATTAATGAAGAGATTCGCGCCTCTGAAGTTCGTTTAACTGGATTAGATGGCGAGCAGATTGGTATTGTCAGTCTGAGGGTAGCTCTTGAGAAAGCTGAGGAAGCTGGTGTTGATTTAGTGGAAATCAGCCCAAATGCCGAACCGCCAGTTTGTCGTATCATGGATTACGGCAAATTCCTCTATGAGAAGAGTAAGTCAGTCAAAGAACAGAAAAAGAAACAAAAAGTTATTCAGGTCAAGGAAATTAAATTCCGTCCTGGTACAGATGAAGGCGACTATCAGGTCAAACTACGCAACCTGATTCGTTTTCTGGAAGATGGCGATAAAGCTAAAATCACCCTGCGTTTCCGTGGGCGTGAAATGGCGCACCAACAGATTGGTATCGAGATGCTTAACCGTATCCGTGACGATCTGAGTGAACTGGCAGTGGTTGAATCCTTCCCAACGAAGGTTGAAGGCCGCCAGATGATCATGGTGCTCGCTCCTAAGAAGAAATAGTCAGGCAAACAAGTAATGGGCTCCAGCCAGTTTCTGGATGGAGTCTATTCGCCTTACTAGTTCGTTGTAATTAACAATGCGAAGTGGAAATTAAAATGCCAAAGATTAAAACAGTACGCGGCGCAGCTAAACGCTTCAAAAAAACCGCAAGCGGCGGTTTCAAGCGTAAGCACGCTAACCTTCGTCACATTCTGACTAAGAAATCAACCAAGCGTAAACGTCATTTACGTCCAAAAGGCATGGTCTCCAAAGGTGATCTGGGCCTGGTTGTTGCTTGTCTGCCATACGCATAAGCAATTTTTTAGATTAGAACTCAGAGACGATAGGAGAAGTATATGGCTCGCGTAAAACGTGGTGTTATTGCCCGTGCACGTCACAAGAAAATTTTGAAACAAGCGAAAGGTTACTACGGTGCTCGTTCGCGCGTTTATCGTGTTGCTTTCCAGGCTGTTATCAAAGCTGGTCAGTACGCTTACCGTGACCGCCGTCAGCGTAAACGTCAGTTCCGCCAACTGTGGATTGCACGTATCAACGCTGCTGCACGTCAGAACGGCATGTCTTACAGCCGTTTCATCAACGGCCTGAAAAAGGCTTCGATTGAAATCGACCGTAAGATTCTGGCTGACATCGCTGTATTCGACAAAGTAGCATTTGCTGCTCTGGTTGAAAAAGCGAAGGGCGCTCTGGCATAAGTCAGATTAAAAGAGGGAGCTTGCTCCCTCTTTTACTTTTTTCCAAAATGTGGCTTACTATTGTTTAGGTTATTGTTGTTTAAGTTATTATTACTTAGTCTATTATTTAGATTTGAATCATAACCAGATTACGAGTAGCCGGTTTAAAAAGGATACAAGAGAGAGAACCGACATGATGAAGTTAGCCTTTTTTCGTTTCTTCTTTTACTTTAGCACCTGAGAACAGGGGGCTTTGCGCGTAAGAAAAGAAACGAAAAATAGCGCTTGAGCCTCCAGTGTGGAGGCTTTTTTATTTTTATGGCCTCATTAATAGATAATTTGAGGGCATAGTCGATAACAACTAAAGGGCCATCTGGCCAAAGGAAGAGGAAAACGATGTCACATCTTACTGAGCTGGTTGCAAAGGCAAAAGCAGCCGTAGAAGAAGCCCAGGATGTTGCCGCGTTGGATTTGGTGCGAGTTGAATACCTGGGAAAAAAAGGCCATTTAACTCTCCAGATGTCATCGCTGCGTGATTTACCGGCTGAAGAGCGTCCAGCGGCTGGAGCTGTTATTAATCAGGCGAAACAAGAAGTCCAAGAATCATTGAATGCGCGTAAAGCGAAGTTAGAATCAGATATTCTGAATACACGCTTGTCAGCAGAAAAAATCGATGTTTCATTGCCTGGCCGCCGTATGGAAAATGGTGGATTGCATCCTGTTACCCGCACGATTGAACGTATTGAAACTTTCTTTGGCGAGCTGGGTTTTTCTGTTGAATCGGGGCCAGAAATCGAAGATGACTATCATAATTTTGATGCGCTGAATATTCCTGCGCACCATCCAGCACGGGCTGATCATGATACTTTCTGGTTTGATGCGACACGCTTATTACGCACTCAGACATCTGGGGTACAGATTCGTACCATGAAAAATAGTCAACCACCAATCCGTATCATTGCGCCGGGACGCGTATATCGTAATGATTACGATCAGACTCATACCCCAATGTTCCATCAGGTAGAGGGACTGATTGTTGATAAAAATATCAGTTTTACCAACCTGAAAGGTACACTGCATGATTTTTTGAACAACTTCTTTGAAGAAGATATGCAGGTTCGTTTCCGTCCTTCTTACTTTCCATTTACAGAGCCTTCCGCAGAAGTTGATGTCATGGGCAAAAATGGCAAGTGGCTGGAAGTGTTGGGCTGCGGTATGGTACATCCGAATGTATTGCGTGACGTTGGTATTGATCCTGAAGTCTATTCTGGTTTTGCCTTTGGTATGGGAATGGAGCGTCTGACCATGCTTCGTTACGGTGTTACAGACTTGCGTGCATTCTTTGAAAATGATTTGCGTTTCCTCAAACAATTTAAATAAGGCGGGTATATCTCATGAAATTCAGTGAACTCTGGTTACGCGAGTGGGCAAACCCAGCCATTAACAGTGAAGCATTGTCTGATCAAATCACCATGGCTGGTTTGGAAGTTGATGGTGTTGAAAAAGTGGCAGGCCAGTTCCACGGTGTATTTGTTGGTGAAGTTGTCGAATGTGGCCAACATCCAAACGCAGATAAATTGCGTGTGACTAAAGTTAATGTCGGCGGCGAACGTCTGCTGGATATTGTTTGTGGTGCACCAAATTGCCGTCAGGGTCTTCGTGTCGCTGTGGCTACAGTTGGAGCTGTACTACCCGGTGATTTCAAAATTAAAGCCGCCAAACTGCGCGGAGAGCCGTCAGAAGGAATGCTGTGTTCATTTTCTGAACTAGGTATTGCTAACGATCATGACGGAATTATCGAATTACCAGCAGATGCCCCGATTGGCACTGATCTGCGTGATTACATGAAATTAGATGATAACGCGATTGAAATCAGCATCACACCAAACCGTGCTGATTGCCTGAGCATCATGGGTGTTGCCCGTGACGTAGCAGTTATCAATAAATTGTCTATGACCGAAACAAAAATCGAAACGGTTAAACCAACCATAGACACGAAATTCCCTATCCGTGTTGACGCTCCTGAAGCTTGCCCTCGTTATTTGGGGCGCGTTATTAAAAATGTGAATGTCAAGGCTACTACTCCGTTGTGGATGCGTGAAAAACTGCGCCGTGGTGGTATTCGTTCCATTGATCCAGTGGTTGATATCACCAACTATGTTTTGCTTGAACTAGGGCAACCGTTGCATGCGTTCGATCTAGCGCGTTTAAATGGCTCAATTATTGTTCGCATGGCTGAGCAAGGTGAAAAGCTCACTCTATTAGATGGCAATGAAGCGGAACTTTCTGCTGAAACGCTAGTGATTTCTGATGAAAAGCAACCACTTGCTATAGCCGGGATTTTTGGTGGAGAATATTCGGGAGTTAATGTGGAAACTCAGCATATTATGCTGGAGTCTGCGTTTTTTGCTCCGTTGGCAATTGCAGGACGTGCTCGTCGTTATGGTCTGCATACGGATGCTTCTCATCGCTTTGAACGTGGGGTTGATCCACAACTTCAGCATAAAGCGATAGAATATGCTACTCAGTTGTTGATTGCCATCTGTGGTGGAGAGGCGGGAGAGATCGTTGATGTGACGAGTGAGTCTCATTTGCCAAAACCCGCAACTATTACACTGCACCGTAAGAAATTGGATCGCCTTATTGGTCATTATATCTCTGATGAACAGGTGACAGATATTCTGACACGTTTAGGTTGCCAGGTAACAGTCCAGAGTGATAGTTGGCAAGCTGTTGCACCTAGCTGGCGTTTTGATATGCAGATCGAAGAAGATTTGGTTGAGGAAGTTGCCCGTATTTACGGTTACAACAATATTCCTGACGTGCCAGTGCGTGCTGATCTTGTGATGACTTCGCATCGCGAAGCCGATTTGTCTCTGAAACGTGTCAAAACAATGCTGGTGGACAGAGGTTATCAAGAAGCAATTACCTATAGCTTTGTTGATCCTAAGGTTCAGCAACATCTGCATCCACAGGAAGAAGCATTAATCCTGCCTAATCCAATTTCGGCGGATATGTCTGCGATGCGATTATCCCTGCTGACGGGATTATTAACTACTGTTGCGTATAATCAGAATCGTCAACAGAACCGTGTGCGTTTATTTGAAACTGGTTTGCGATTTGTACCAGATGAAAATGCGGAGAATGGCATTCGTCAGGAATTGATGCTTGCTGGCGTTATTGCAGGAAATCGTTTCGAAGAACACTGGTCGATTGAAAAACAAGCGGTTGACTTCTTTGATTTGAAGGGTGATTTAGAAACTGTTTTAGAATTAACAGGTAAAATGTCAGGCATTTCCTTTAAATCAGAAGAACATTCCGCTTTGCATCCTGGGCAAAGTGCTGGGATTTATCTGGAAAATAGTTACATTGGTTATATTGGTGTTGTTCATCCAGAACTGGAGCGTAAGCTTGACTTAAACGGCCGTACCGTGGTATTCGAGTTATTATGGCCTAGTCTGGCAGACCGCGTAATTCCTGAGATGACGGAAGTTTCTCGCTTCCCATCTAACCGCCGTGATATCGCAGTCGTTGTGCCTGAAAATGTAGCCGCAGAAGATGTTCTTGCTGAATGTAAGAAAGTTGGCGTAAATCATATAGTTGGCATAAACTTATTTGACGTGTATTGTGGTAAAGGTGTCGCGGAAGGCTACAAGAGCCTTGCTATTAGCTTAATCTTGCAGGATACCATGCGTACACTGGAAGAAGAAGAAATTGCTGCGACCGTTAACAAATGCGTTGCTGCATTAGAACAGCGATTCCAAGCATCCTTGAGGGACTGAACTTATGGCGCTTACTAAAGCTGAAATGTCAGAAAATCTTTTTGAAAAACTGGGTATTAGCAAGCGTGACGCTAAAGATCTAGTGGAGATGTTCTTTGAAGAAGTGCGTCGCTCTTTAGAGAACGGGGAGCAGGTTAAGTTATCTGGATTCGGCAACTTTGATTTGCGAGACAAAAATCAACGTCCAGGCCGAAATCCAAAAACAGGAGAGGATATTCCGATTACGGCTCGCCGTGTTGTCACTTTTCGCCCAGGCCAAAAGTTGAAAAATCGGGTAGAAAAAGCGTTACCCAAAGAATAAATACACAAAAAGGCCGCACTTGTGCGGTCTTTTTCTTATCTTTCATATCCCATTGTCAGCAACGGGATGAATTTCCTTTTCCTAAATGGTCCTATATCACCATGCACTCTGTTTATGAGTTGATCACTTATCAGAGAAAACGTAACCATCAAGTGATAGCAATTCTGTCTGTTTTTTTTATTATCCTGTTTGTTTTGTCATTATGTGCAGGTGAAATTTGGTTCTGGCCTGATCAATGGTTATCTGATTCTGCCCGGTTATTTATTTGGCAATTGAGATTACCCAGAGCGCTTGCAGTGATGGCTGTCGGGGCTAGTTTGGCTGTATCAGGCGCTATTATGCAGGCGTTGTTTGAAAATCCGTTGGCAGAGCCGGGGTTACTTGGAGTCAGTAATGGTGCAGGCGTTGTCGTGGTATGTTTGATACTGGCTTTTCATGGTGTTGCCCCATTATGGTTATTAAGCGCTGGAGCGGTATTTGGAGCGCTTTTTATGACAGCAATTTTGCTGGGATTTTCCCGAAGGCATCAAGTGACGAATACTCGTTTGCTATTGATTGGCGTTGCTTTCGGAGTGATATTTGGGGCTTTGATGACATGGATGGTTTATTTCAGCACAAGCTTGGATCTAAGGCAGTTGATGTATTGGATGATGGGAAGTTTCAGCGGCATTGACTGGCGTCAGAAATGGTTAGTAATTGCATTATTCCCCGCTATCTTATGGCTAATCCGCAAGGGGAACATTTTGAATTATCTATCGCTTGGAGAATTGCAGGCACGACAACTAGGCATATCTCATCACAAATGGCGCAATTTATTTGTATCAGTGGTTGGATTATTAGTTGGATTGAGCGTTGCTCTTGCAGGAGCGATAAGTTTTATCGGTTTAGTTATTCCTCATATCTTAAGGTTGATTGGCTTGACTGATCATAAGGCGCTGCTTCCAGCCAGTGCGTTAGCGGGGAGCTGTGGTTTGTTATTGGCTGACCTATTTTCCCGATTGTCATTATCTCACGCAGAGATACCGATTGGAGTCGTTACTGTGACCTTAGGTGCTCCCGTTTTTATATGGCTTTTATTAAGAGCACATCATTATTAAAAACAAACGGTTATCCAACTATTAATAAAGGCAAATAAGGTAAGAGTAATAACATGATTAACAAACCTATCTTGGAATTGGATAACGTTAGTGTTAACAACAGACTGAAAGCATTATCTGGATCTGTGATGGCTGGAGAGCAAATTCATTTGGTTGGATTAAATGGCTCAGGGAAAAGTACTTTGCTTTCAGCGATTGCAGGAATTTTATCCTACAGCGGCTGTATTCATTTAATTGGCCGGGAGTTGAGACATTATCGTCAACACGAACAGGCAAGATGCCGAGCTTGGTTTTCTCAATCATCGTCTACTCCCATTATGCCGGTCTTCCAATACTTGGACATGTTCCGCCCTGAATTGGCCCCACTGGCGCAGAGTGAAAACGTATTATATGAACTCTGCCAGCAACTGAAGCTCCTTCCATTACTTTCTTCTCCAATTAGTCAGCTATCAGGTGGAGAGTGGCAGCGTGTCAGATTAGCCGGAACTTTTTTTCAGGTATGGCCGGAATTGAATCCTGACGGAAGACTGCTTTTGCTTGATGAACCTACAAATAATCTTGATATTACCCAACAAGCTATTTTAGATAAGTTGATCAAACAATTCTGTTCATTAGGGGGAACGGTACTGGTGAGTAGCCATGACCTTGATCATACTTATGAGCAAGCGACGGGTGTGTGGTTACTTTCACATGGAAAATTATTAACATCTGGCATACCGCAGAATGTAATGACAGAACGAAATTTATCAGAAATTTTTGAAGTAAAAATTAGACATATTAAAAATACTGACTATAAATTATGGAGGGTCAACCAACTGTAATTTCTGTAATTGAAATCTATCATAATCATTAAAGCCTATCTTTTTTGGTGTCTTGGTTGACTAATATTTGTTTCTTCGTTGATGTTTCGTTAAACAAGCATCATCTAGAATCGTTCAATTATAAAACAAATTTAGATTACGCAAGGCATAAGGCGATTATGGATAGTTTTTTGCCATTTTCTCGTCCTGCGATTGGCAGCGAAGAGATAGAAGCAGTAGAGAAAGTTTTACGTTCAGGTTGGATTACGACAGGGCCGCAAAATCACCAATTAGAGCAAGATTTTTCTCGCATGTTCGGGTGTAAGCATGCGGTTGCCTTATGTTCTGCTACTGCAGGCATGCACTTGGTTTTGCTGGCATTAGGCATAGGCCCTGGCGATGAAGTCATTACTCCGTCCCAAACGTGGGTTTCCACGATCAATATGATTTGTTTATTGGGCGCAGAGCCTGTCATGGTTGATGTTGACCGTGATACGTTAATGGTCAACGCAGAAACAATCAAAAAAGCCATTACACCAAAAACCAAAGCTATTATTCCCGTTCATTACGCAGGAGCACCTTGTGATCTTGATGCACTGCGCACCGTTGCTCAAGAAGCCAATCTTCCTCTGATTGAAGATGCGGCGCATGCCGTCGGAACCCGCTATAAAAACGAGTGGGTAGGGGAGCGAGGAACAGCTATCTTTTCTTTCCATGCTATTAAAAACATGACCTGTGCTGAAGGCGGTATGTTCGTTACAGATGATGATGAACTGGCACAGCGGATCCGCTGTTTAAAATTTCATGGATTGGCTGTTGATGCTTTTGATCGACAAATTCAAGGCAGAAAACCTCAGGCAGAAGTCATTGAACCGGGTTTTAAATATAATTTATCAGATATCCATGCGGCGATAGCGGTTGTGCAGTTAGGGAAATTAGCATCAATGAACGCACGCCGTGGTGAGTTGGTGGCTCGATATTCTGCTGCCCTTAGCAACTCACCTTTGCAAATGTTGAGTGTTCCTGAATATGCGCATTTGCACTCCCATCATCTTTTTATGGTACGTGTTGACAAAAGTATCTGTGGTATTGATCGGGATACTTTTATGGAACGCCTGAAGGATCGAAATATTGGCACTGGTTTGCATTTTAAGGCCACGCATACACAAAAATATTACAGGGAGCGTTATCCTCATCTTTCCCTGCCTGTATCTGAATGGAACTCGTCAACACTCTGTTCACTGCCACTTTTTCCAGATATGAACAACGATGATGTAGATCGTGTTGTGAACGCGATAACTGAAATTCTTTTGGAGCATAAGTAAGTGATGTTTGAGAAGATTAAAAAAGTTTCGATCGTTATTCCTGTTTATAACGAAGAAGAAAGTTTACCCCAATTGTTGAAAAGAACGATCGCAGCCTGCCAACAACTTGAGCAGAAATACGAAGTAATTTTGATAGATGATGGTAGCCGTGACAACTCTGCCGATATTTTAACCCAAGCGGCTGAAATCCCAGAAAATCATGTGATTGCTATTTTGCTTAACCGCAATTATGGGCAACATTCCGCCATTATGGCGGGATTTCATCAGGCTGATGGTGATCTGATTATTACGCTTGATGCTGATTTACAAAATCCGCCAGAAGAGATCCCTCGTTTAGTTAAGACAGCAGAAGAGGGTTATGACGTCGTGGGTACACGTCGTGCTAACCGTCAGGATTCTTGGTTCCGTAAAAGTGCCTCCAAAATGATCAATGCGATGATCACCAAAGCTACGGGGCGTTCAATGGGGGATTATGGTTGTATGTTGCGGGCTTACCGCCGTCATATTGTACGTGCGATGCTGCAATGTCATGAACGTAGTACTTTTATTCCCATACTCGCTAATACCTTTGCACGTAAAACGATAGAAATAGATGTGGCTCATGCAGAGCGTGAATTCGGGGATTCCAAGTACAATTTCATGAAATTGGTAAACCTGATGTATGACCTTCTGACCTGCCTGACTACTGCTCCATTGCGGTTATTGAGTGTAGTGGGAAGCGTCATTGCCGTCACGGGCTTCTTGTTAGCGGTATTGTTGATTACTCTACGCCTTATTTTTGGCTCAATGTGGGCTGCTGAAGGTGTGTTTACCCTATTTGCTATCCTTTTCATGTTCATTGGTGCACAGTTCGTCGCAATGGGATTACTTGGTGAATATATCGGCAGGATATATAACGACGTTCGTGCCCGTCCGCGTTATTTTATTCAAAAAGTGGTCGGAGTTAGAAAGACCAACGATAATCAGGAAGAAAGCTAATGAAAGCAGTTATCTTTGCCTATCATGATATTGGTTGTATCGGACTTGATGCTTTAGTAAAGGCGGGTTTTGATATTCAGGCTGTATTTACGCATACAGATGATCCGCATGAAAATAACTTTTTCTCATCTGTTGCGCGCATTGGTGCTGATTTAGGGTTGCCTGTATTTGCACCAGAGAATGTGAATCACCCACTTTGGGTCGAGCGTATCCGTGAAATGAAACCAGATGTTATTTTCTCTTTTTACTATCGCAATATGCTTAGTCAGGAAATTTTATCACTGGCTGAGAAAGGCTCATTTAACCTTCATGGCTCCCTATTGCCGAAATATCGTGGTCGGGCTCCGGTCAACTGGGCAGTACTCAACGGCGAGTCAGAAACAGGCGTCACATTGCACAAAATGCTGGCAAAACCGGATGCAGGGGATATTGTCGCGCAGCAGGCTGTACAAATAGATGAAACTGATACTTCGCTGAATATCCATAGAAAAATACGAGAAGCAGCCGTTGAATTATTGAATGGCATCCTGCCTCAGATTAAATCGGGTCATTATCCATCGATTCCACAGGATGAAAGTCAGGCGACTTATTTTGGTCGTCGCACGGCTGAAGATGGTGAAATAGACTGGCATAAATCAGCTAAAGAAATTAATAACTTAGTCAGAGCAGTGACAGAGCCATACCCAGGTGCATTTACTTTCTTGGGTGAGCGTAAAATTACAATTTGGCGTTCAAAACCACTCAATCAGGCTCATGGTAAACTTCCCGGAACCGTCATTTCCACGGAACCCTTTGTCATTGCCTGTGGTGAAGGTGCGTTGGAAATTATCAGCGGGCAGGGCGAGTCAGGGCTTTATGTACAAGGCAATCGGCTCACGCTTGAAATGGGCATTGTGACGGGGGTTTATGTTGGCCCTAAAGCCACGGCACAAGTGAGTCGTCGGAAACGTGTCTTGATCTTGGGGGTTAACGGATTCATTGGTAACCATCTGACAGAACGTTTGTTGGCTGATGACAATTATGACATCTATGGAATGGATATTGGTTCTTCTGCTATTGAACGGTTTATTGGCAATCCGCGTTTTCATTTTATTGAGGGGGATGTCAGTATCCACACGGAATGGATTGAATATCACATCAAAAAATGTGATGTCGTACTTCCATTAGTGGCGATAGCTACCCCGATTGAATATACCCGTAACCCATTACGTGTCTTTGAACTGGATTTTGAAGAAAACCTGAAAATCGTTCGTTATTGTGTGAAATACAACAAGCGGATTATTTTCCCTTCAACATCTGAAGTTTATGGTATGTGCGATGACAAGGAATTCGATGAAGATACTTCACGTTTAATTGTGGGACCAATTAATAAACAGCGCTGGATCTACTCTGTTTCCAAACAACTACTTGATCGGGTTATCTGGGCATACGGTGTGAAAGAAGGCCTGAAATTCACTTTATTCCGCCCATTTAACTGGATGGGGCCAAGATTGGATAACCTGAATTCGGCCCGTATTGGTAGCTCAAGGGCAATTACCCAATTAATTCTGAATTTAGTTGAAGGTTCTCCGATTAAGCTGGTCGATGGCGGTGAGCAAAAACGTTGTTTCACCGATATTCATGATGGCATTGAAGCACTGTTCAGGATCATCGAAAACCGGGATGGAGCGTGTGACGGACAAATTATCAATATTGGTAATCCGACAAATGAAGCCAGCATACGGCAATTGGCTGAAATGCTGTTAGATAGCTTTGAAAAACACGAACTTCGGGGGCATTTCCCACCCTTTGCCGGGTTTAAGAAGATTGAAAGTAGTAGCTATTATGGTCAAGGTTACCAGGATGTTGAACATCGCAGACCCAGCATTAAAAACGCGGAGCGTTTGTTGGGATGGAAACCCACTATTGATATGAAGCAAACCATTGATGAAACATTGGATTTCTTCTTGTGTGGAGCGGTTGAAGAACTGAAAAGAAAACACTAAAGAACCATTGGAAATTAGAACGGCATCGGGAACTAAATGTAATGAAACAAGTTGGTTTGAGAATTGATGTGGATACTTATCGAGGCACAAAGGAAGGTGTACCGCGATTGCTTGAAATTTTGCAGAAGTATGATATTCAAGCCAGCTTTTTCTTCAGTGTTGGGCCGGATAACATGGGGCGCCATTTATGGCGCCTGTTGCGACCTAAATTCCTTTGGAAAATGTTGAG
This sequence comes from Xenorhabdus miraniensis, assembly GCF_002632615.1. The sequence goes on along the minus strand of NZ_NITZ01000023.1, from coordinate 41,878 downwards.
ATCAAATGCAGCATCCCTTTATGGCTTGGATATCTTGCTGGCGGGTACAGCATGGCCAGGTAAAAAAATCGCAAAAGATCTGGGCTACTTGATGAAACAAACGAGGGATGCAGGTCATGAAGTTGGTTTGCATGCGTGGGATCATCAAGGCTGGCAAGCTAAAGTGGGGCACTGGTCCGAAGCTGAACTAGCAGAGCAAGTGCGATTGGGAATTAGGGCATTGGAAATGGCGACAGGGCAGCCAGTTACATGTTCGGCTGTCGCTGGCTGGCGAGCGGACGAACGTGTACTGACGGTTAAACAGGGTTTTGAGTTTGATTACAATAGCGATTGTCGAGGGACGCATCCATTTAGACCACTTTTGCCGGATGGAAACTTGGGCACTGTACAAATTCCTGTCACATTACCGACTTATGATGAAGTTGTTGGCACACAGGTCAGCGATGATGACTTTAATCATTTTATCCTTGAAGCCATCAAAAATGATCGTGGGGTTCCGGTTTATACCATTCATACCGAAGTTGAAGGTATGTCGAAGTCTTCACAGTTTGAAACACTATTGAACATGCTTCATCAGCAAGGTGTTCAGTTCTGTAAGTTAAGTCATTTATTACCTGAAAATAGAGACACGCTTCCTGTTGGGAAAATTGTACGTTCAGGTTTTCCCGGTCGTGAAGGCTGGTTAGGTTGCCAACAAGGGGTATAACACAGTTATGTTGAATACTCGGACGAGTAAAGCTGGAGCCGTTCTGATGGCTCTTTTTTTTATTCTTACTTACCTATTACCTCTGGATAGCCGCCTATTATGGCAACCGGATGAAACGCGGTATGCTGAAATTAGCCGGGAAATGCTGCAACGTGGAGATTGGATTGTTCCTTACTTCTTAGATATCCGCTATTTTGAAAAGCCTGTTGCTGGTTATTGGCTTAATAATATTAGCCAATGGATTTTTGGACATAATAACTTTGCTGTTCGTTTTGGCTCTGTATTCAGTATCCTACTGAGTGCATTTTTGCTTTACCGGCTTGCCATGATGATGTGGCAATGTCGCCAGACGGCTTTCGTTGCTAGCCTGATTTATGTTTCCATGTTTATTGTTCTTTCCATTGGTACTTATAGTGTCTTGGATCCGATGTTCTCTTTATGGGTTACCGCGGGGATAGTGAGTTGCTATTGGGCGCTTAAGGCAGGAAGTACTCGAGAACGGGTTCTGGCATGGTCTGTATTAGGGCTGGCTTGCGGCATGGCTTTTATGACCAAAGGATTTCTGGCATTGGCGTTACCTGTGATAGCAATGGTACCCATCACAATATACCAGAAACGTTTTCTGGAAATGGTTCGTTTTGGACCTATTGCCGTTATATTTGCTGTTTTAATTAGTTTGCCGTGGGTGATTGCAGTTGCTTTGCGCGAGCCGGATTATTGGCATTATTTCTTCTGGGTAGAGCATATACAACGTTTTGCTTCTGAGAAAGCACAACATATTGCACCCATTTGGTATTACTTGCCGATATTAGTATTAGGTGTGATTCCGTGGTTAGGATTACTACCTGGTGCGCTGGTTAAAAGCTGGAAAGAGAAAAAGAGCCATCCAGAGATGTTTTTTTTGTTCTGTTGGTTCATTGTTCCATTTGCATTTTTCAGTATAGCAAAAGGAAAATTACCAACTTACGTTTTACCATTTATCGGTTCATTGGCATTGATGATGGCAAAATATGCTATTGATTGTGTCAAAAATGGCAATATGAAAGCATTAAAAATAAATGGACTAGTGAATGTTTTCATTGGAGTGATTGCTATTTTAGTGCTTTTTGTCATGGAAACGTTGATTAGTCAGCCTCTCTACCAACCCAATGAATGGCTGAAATGGATTATGGGCATTATTGCCTTTGGGGCTTGGGGTGGGGTTGGTTATCTATGCTTCATTCATAATGGTAAATATTGGTTATGGGCTGCGGCCTGTTCCATCGTGCTCAGTTTATCAATCGGAGCTGCACTGCCTAACAAAACGATTAACTCCAAACTTCCTCAGCACTTTGTTAGACAAAATGAAAAAGAATTGGCAGATAGTAAATATATCCTGTCTCAGTCCGTTGGGGTAGGCGCGGCGATTGCATGGGAATTAAAACGCAATGACATTTATATGTTTGATCGTCCGGGCGAATTGGAATATGGGCTTAATTACCCAGATAGCCGATATAGATATGTAACACACGGAGAATTTCCTGAATGGTTAAAGAAAGCGCGTAAAGAAGGTCAGGTTGCTATTGTTTTCCTGTTGTCTTCAAAAGGGGAGCTGCCTGAGTTACCTAAGCCAGATAGAATACGCAGTAACCATCGTTTTGTCCTAGTGATTTATCAGAAACAACCATGAGCAGCAACATAGTATTATTATTTTTGGTTAGTTTACTAACCTGTGCCGGACAACTATGCCAGAAACAGGCAGTTATTTGTTGGCAAAAAAAAGATACCCCTCATAAAGGGGTATCTGTGGCGATATGGCTGTCCAGTGCTATTCTTCTGTTGGGCATAGGAATGATATTTTGGCTGCGATTATTACAATTTCTGCCGCTGAGCATTGCATATCCTATGCTCAGTATGAATTTTGTAATAGTGACTCTGATTGGGCAATTTTTATATCAGGAAAAAGTGGGGCTAAAACACTGGATCGGCGTTTTTGCGATTATGTTGGGAATTTTATTGATGAGCCTGAGTTAATGAAAGGTTATCTTTGGGGAATAGCGAGCGCCTTGTTGGTCACGTTAGCACAATTGCTATTGAAATGGGGAGTGGCCCGTTTGCCAGAACTTTCGTTGTCCGCACATTGGCTGGATATCGATTGGCTTTGGGCAAATCATACTCCTTTGCTGATGGTTATGGCTGGGTTGGCGGGGTATGCGCTGTCCATGTTATGTTGGTTTTTTACCTTGAAATATCTGCCATTGAATAAAGCGTATCCTATTATTAGCTTGAGTTATGCTTTTGTTTATTTAATGGCGGCCTTATTGCCTTGGTTCAATGAAACTGTTTCATTATTGAAAACGGCAGGGGTGGTTTTTATCTTATTAGGTGTTTGGTTAATTAGCCGACCAGAAAATACGTAGCTACTGGAGCATTGGGCTATTAAAAAGAAATAGCTCAAAATATTTGTTATTACCATCTACTTGGTTGTTTCCCAGAAGGCAGCGGTAATCATCAAGCTTTTGCTCATTCTATTCCCTCCAATTTAAGATGAAGTTCCTCGTCAGTCTGCGCCTGAGCAACGGTAACGCATAGTACCATCTGCCCACGGCGTTTTTCTATACTATATAATACGATAGTAGTACTCTTCTGCTTGGATACCTCGTGCTGTTCAGGGGGCTGTATGGGGTGCTGATAATAACAAAATAGCCTTGAATGCACGAAAACAAGCAAAATGAAAAAACAGTAATTTCAATGAGATGATGGCTGATTACGGGCTTATCCAGTGAAGCACAGATGGTTTTCTTTTATAGTTGATACAACTATAACGTGTATAGATAAAATAATTCATTTCGTCCTTTTATTTATTTTGTTTCATTTTGTTATTATTTTTGTTATAAATTGTTACAATATGATTTTATACTGGTCAACATAGTAAACTCTTTGTGGAGAAGAGGCTTATAAACCTGAATGCGGGAGGATGAGATGGCTGAACAATTAGAATTTTTTGCTATTCCAAACCCTTGCCGAGGGATCTGTGAATCTGACTCCCGTGGTTTTTGTCGAGGGTGCTATCGGAGCAGAGAGGAGCGATTTATATGGATGAAATTATCAGATGGTGAAAAAAGAAAAATATTGCACTTATGTCATCATAGATATCTAAGAGAGTTAAAAATAAAAGCGGAAGAAAGAAATATTATACCAGAGCATCCAGGGTTATTTTAGTTTTATCCTGAATTGCCGAAAAAAAATCTTATATGAATAATATTTCATAATTACCGTGGAAATAAGAAATATTACCAGTAATAAATGATGTAATATCTGTATTAAATATCTTTTATTTGACATAAGTAACTCTAAAATATCGCTCGCATTGGATAATTGAAATGTTTCAGTAAAAATTTCTTATTAAAGAATTATTTATTGAACAATAAAAGTGCTGTTTTGTTATCTTATTGTTTTTTATGTTTTTTATTCTAATGTTGACGCTATCAGTAAGAGAAAAATGATATTAATGTAAAAATATATAGATTAGTATTTGGATGGCGGTTATTCTTATAGAACTTTAACCGAGTGGAAATGTATATATTTTGGGGGATTGTATTTTTTTAGTTGATATTTAAAATTACAATAGTTTAGTTAGAGGATTATTTTATACAGTTTATATCGTTGGTGGATTAATGCGCGATTTTATTCGGTGCGCCGTAAAACTTCGCTCTTTAGGGCGACGAAGATGTCAACTTTGAGTAACAAGCCAACGCGACACTAATTAGGTAATTAGCAAAATTTCTGACTCTGCTAATGTAAGAATGATATAGGGTGCGTATCCATTATTCATATGAATAAACTGATTGGGTAATTCATTGATGTTATATGAGTCTCTAATTATAAGGAGGGGTAATTGGAATTGACATTGGGATCAGACCTGGCACGTTTAGTTCGTGTTTGGCGCGCTTTAATTGATCATCGTTTGAAACCGTTGAAATTAACTCAGACGCATTGGGTTACTCTATACAATATTAGTCAGCTGCCACCAGAGCAGTCACAGATACAGCTCGCGAAAGCTATTGGTATTGAGCAGCCATCTCTGGTGAGAACTCTTGATCAATTAGAAGAAAAGAAACTGATTACGCGTCACACATGTGCCAATGATCGGCGAGCCAAAAGAATCAAATTAACCGGAGAATCTGAAACTTTTATCAGAGAAGTGGATAGTGTTATTGATTTGACAAGGAAAGAAATTTTGGAGGGAATTACTCATGATGAGTTAATTCTTCTAGCCTCCGTAATAAAAAAAATCGAAAAAAATATTAGCCAATTACATAAACAGGTTATATAAAAGTGAATTAATAATATAAAATCGCGGTCCAGATACTGGCAATCCGCGATTTTTTAGTTTTGTGCTACTTGAATGTTTCAGAGTGGTGATACAGTCAGAGAATCTCCACTGTTGGCAATTCTGACTCGTTGTCCTCTGTTGAATCTGACCTGATCTAGTTTTTGTACTACGATGATATTTTTTCCGCTGTCCGTACGAATTTCTAACTCAACACCCTTCGTTTGGTCTATAGCACCTTCGATGCCTTGTCCAGCCAGACCACCGGCAATAGCACCTGCGGCTGTAGCAAGCTTTTGACCAGAACCACCCCCGACCGTATTACCTAACAACCCGCCTAAAACAGCGCCACCAATGAGACCTAACATATTAGGATCGCCAGCTTGATTACCTTTGATAGTGATAGGACGTACAGACAGAATGGTGCCATAGGTTACAGTTTGAGCTTGCTTGGCTTGACCAATGGAATAAGTATCACTAGAAAGCGCACCCATATCTGCACAACCAGACAATGTGGTAAGGACAACTGCACCAACCAGGAAACGTTTTAACATAGTCACTCCTATTTTAATACCCGATAGAGAAGCTTGATAATAAACCTATAATCAAGCATTCGGCTACTATTGTTAGTAGCAGATACTATTGCTAGCGGCAGGAAGAATAAATTTGCCAACCACTAATGATTCATATCTACATATATAATAAGTGTTCACAATCAACTCCGAAAGGAATAATTCCTGACCAAAAGTTTAGCATGTTTTGTGAAGAGCTTTCCAAAACTCAGATTTTATCTCTGATAATAATCATTAAACATATATAGTCCGAATCGATGTGCTTTATAGTTTACTCAAGATTAAATGTAATCCATTCTTTAAGAGGGGGAATATTTATGAAGTCAGGGCGTTATATTGGTGTTATGTCTGGCACCAGCATGGATGGAGTTGATGTTATTCTAGCGGAGATTAGTGATAAAGCCGTTACTCAGCAAGTCAGTTATAACCATCCTTTCCCGCAAGAACTGAAACAAAAATTGCTTTCCATCTGCCAAGGGCAGCAAACGACATTATCAATGGTGGGAAGATTTGATTATGAACTTGGTACTCTTTTTGCCGAGGCTGTGCAAGGGTTGTTGGATAAGGCAGCTCTAACCGCGAGCGATATTACTGCAATCGGGTGTCATGGGCAGACGGTATGGCATGAGCCAGATGGAGAGAAACCGTTTACTATGCAAATTGGCGACAATAATCGTGTGGCAGCACTGACCAATATTACAACTGTAGGTGATTTCAGACGACGTGATATGGCTTATGGTGGTCAGGGAGCGCCTTTGGTTCCGGCATTCCATATGGCGGTATTAGGTCACCCGACAGAGAGGCGTGTCATTTTGAATATTGGTGGCATTGCGAATATTTCCGCGCTTCTGCCTAATTCTGCGGTTAAGGGATATGATACCGGGCCTGGGAATATGTTGATGGATGCCTGGACATGGCTGCATAAGCAAATACCATATGACAAAGATGCGTTGTGGGCCAGTGAAGGCATTGTCAATGAATCTTTACTCCAGAAAATGCTTTCTGACCCTTATTTTGCACGTATTGCACCAAAGAGCACAGGGCGCGAATACTTTAATATGGCATGGCTGGAAAAGCAGTTAGCTGATTTCCCTGATGTTTCACCTGTGGATGTTCAAGCAACACTGGCTGAATTAACGGCTGTAAGTATTGCCCAGCAAGTTGAATTGAGTGGCGGATGTGATCGTCTTCTGGTTTGTGGTGGTGGGGCCCGAAATCCGCTTGTGATGGGTCGGTTATCAGCTTTATTGCCAGATTCTGAAGTGGCTACGACAGACAAATATGGATTAAGTGGTGATGACATGGAAGCACTGGCATTTGCTTGGTTGGCATTCCGAACCATGTCCGGGTTGTCTGGTAATTTGCCATCAGTAACGGGAGCAGACAGGGAAACGATTTTAGGGGCAATTTACCCTGTAGTGAGCTAAAAATCAGTTGGTAGCTATTTGGCGTGGCTATATAGTTAGTTCTATATCGTTAGCTTTATAAGTTAGCCAGTAGATAGCAATGATATGCTAATACTCATTAAAAAATCGAGAGCTAGAAATGTCTGAACATAATGAAACAGCCATTGCGGAATTGCGCCGCGAATATATACGCGGTGGATTAAGGCGCAAAGATCTTACTAAAGAACCCATTGAACTTTTTGAACATTGGCTAAAGCAGGCCTGTGAAGCTAAACTAAGCGATCCGACGGCAATGTGTATTGCTACGGTAGATGAACATGGTCAACCTTACCAGCGTATTGTTCTATTAAAACATTTTGACGCTCACAGCTTAGTTTTTTATACCAACCTTGGTAGTCGGAAGGCGAAACATCTGTCCCAGAATAATCGAATTAGCCTCCATTTCCCATGGTATCAATTGGAAAGGCAGGTCAGTTTTCTTGGTAAGGCGGAAAAGCTGTCACCTGCTGAAGTCGTAAAATATTTCCATAGCCGTCCAAAAGATAGCCAAATTGCCGCTTGGGCTTCCCAACAATCTTCACGAATTTCTGCCAGAGGTATTTTGGAAGGTAAGTTCTTGGAGCTGAAGCAAAAGTTTCTTAATGGAGAAGTTCCTTTGCCCAGTTTTTGGGGAGGATTCAGAGTTGAATTTGATTCTGTGGAATTCTGGCAGGGAGGCGCCCATCGTCTTCACGATCGGTTTTTGTATCAGCGTGAAGGTGATGAATGGCATATTGATCGCTTAGCGCCTTAACAACCTTGCCTTATTACAAAATGCCCTGTACCGAATGAACCTCAATGACCTTCGAATTGCAGTCAATAATGCAGTGATTTGAAAGGTAAAGGGGGTAATTACCGTTTTTAATACTGGCACTTATATTACTGGCGTTTTATGCTATAGCACGTGATTTATAACGAGATACTTATATAGATATATAGGTAAAGTATACAAACCGATGGAGTCATTAATGTCTAGCAATAACCTGATAAAACAACTGCAAGAGCGGGGCCTTGTTGCCCAGGTAACGGATGAAGAGGCGTTAGCTGAGAGACTGGCGCAAGGTCCGGTTTCTCTCTATTGTGGCTTCGATCCTACCGCTGACAGCTTGCATTTGGGTCATCTGGTTCCCTTGCTGTGTTTAAAACGATTCCAACTTGCTGGGCATAAGCCTATTGCGTTGGTCGGTGGTGCGACAGGTTTGATTGGCGATCCTAGCTTTAAAGCAACTGAACGCAAATTAAACACAGAAGAAACAGTCAAAGAATGGGTTGAAAAAATTCGCAAGCAGGTTTCGCCATTCCTTAGTTTTGATGGTGAAAATGGTGCAGAGTTAGCCAATAACTATGATTGGTTTGGTAAAATGGATGTGCTGGCTTTCCTGCGTGATATTGGTAAGCATTTTTCCGTTAATCAGATGATCAACAAAGAAGCGGTGAAGCAACGTTTAAATCGCGATGATGTTGGTATTTCCTACACAGAATTTTCTTATAACCTGTTACAGTCCTATGACTTTGCTAACCTGAATGGAAAATATGGTGTTGAATTGCAGATTGGTGGTTCGGATCAGTGGGGCAACATTACTTCAGGTATTGATTTGACTCGTCGTTTACACCAGAAACAAGTGTTTGGTATGACAGTGCCACTGATCACTAAATCAGATGGCACTAAATTCGGTAAGACTGAAGGTGGGGCAGTTTGGTTGGATCCGAAGAGAACCAGTCCGTACAAATTCTACCAGTTCTGGATTAACACAGCAGATGCAGATGTTTACCGTTTCCTGAAATTCTTTACTTTCATGAGCATTGAAGAAATTAATGCACTGGAAGAAGAAGATAAAAATAGCGGTAAGGCACCACGTGCTCAGTATATATTGGCGGAGCAAGTCACCAAATTAGTGCATGGAGAAGTAGGTCTTGCTGCGGCTAAGCGTATTACTGAGAGTTTATTCTCCGGTGCTGTGGCTGATTTGACTGAAGATGACTTTGCTCAACTGGCTCAAGACGGTATGCCAGCGATTGAACTTGAAAATGGGGCTGATTTGCAACAAGTCCTGGTTTCTGCTGAGTTTGTTCCTTCCCGTGGGCAAGCGCGTACTATGATCAGTTCCAATGCAGTTTCCATCAATGGCGAAAAACAATCTGAGCCTATGTATGTATTTACGGACAGTGATCGTTTGTTCGGGCGTTATACTTTGTTACGTCGTGGTAAAAAACATTATTGCCTTATCGACTGGAAATAATTCATAAAGATGTTATTAAAGGGCAACAGTGATGTTGCCCTTTAAGTATCTGGCATCTTTATCAGCTACTCACGGATCTTAAAATATAAATTAGGCCTTATAATGAAAAATATTCTTTCAATTCAGTCTCATGTAGTCTTTGGTCATGCGGGAAACAGCGCGGCTGTTTTTCCTATGAGGCGTATGGGAGTGAACGTATGGCCATTAAATACGGTGCAGTTTTCTAACCATACCCAATATCCTCAATGGCGTGGGTGTGTAATGCCGCCAGAACATCTGACAGAAATTGTGCGGGGGATTAGCGAAATTGATAAATTGGCATCCTGCAATGCTGTTCTGAGTGGTTATATCGGCTCTGCGGAGCAGGGGAATCATATTCTCGATATTGTGAAGCAGGTTAAGAAAGCTAATCCTGAAGCATGGTATTTCTGCGATCCTGTCATGGGACACCCAGAAAAGGGATGTATTGTTGCATCCGGTGTTGCTGAATTTTTTTGTGAGAAGGTATTACCCGTCAGTGATATTATTGCGCCTAATTTACTGGAACTTGAAACACTGGCTATGCGGAAAATTGAAAATGTAGAACAAGCCATATCCGCAGCGCGTGAATTATGTGAAAAAGGCCCTAAGATAGTGTTAGTTAAGCACTTAAGCCGTGCAGGTTACCGAACAGATTGTTTTGAAATGCTCTTAGTGACTAAAGAACATAGTTGGCATGTTAGTCGCCCATTGATTGATACAGGAGTGCGTCAACCAGTTGGTGTTGGTGACTTAACCAGTGGCTTATTCCTCGTCAATCTATTGAAAAGCCCATCTTTGACAAACGTAGCACTACAAGCTGCATTAGAACATATTGCAGCGGCAGTTTATGAAGTGATGTTGGAAACGCAAAAAAGTGAGGAGTTTGAATTACAGCTCGTTGCTGCTCAAGATAAGATAGTTAAACCAACACATCAATTCAACGCATCACAAATTGACTGATCGTTAAAGATGATATACCCAGTGAATTTCAGTATGTCGCACAACGGCAAAAGAACGAATCTCCGAGCATAGAAATTATGTATGGGGTGAGCACAGCCAGCAAAGCGGCAACTTGAAAGATTAAGGGTATAAATTATATTCAGCTTCCGGTAGTAAGTTACCGGAAGCTTATGGCATTTCTGCTTTTCAAGCATCATAAACATATAGACGCTGTTTAATCTTATCCGTATAACTGTTTAAATGTACCGATGCTGGCATCACTGGGAATCACTTGTTCGAACAACCTTAAGAAGTTCCGCATGGGCTTGGAGTTAGCAATCATGTCCTGCTGTAGGCAGGGATGCAGTTGCTCTTGAAGCAGGGCATTTTGCTGTTGCAGAGAACGTTGTCTTCTGATGCCGTAACAGCATTCGCAACCGGATTTGCATTACAAGACAAGCGATAAACAATCCGGTACACATGCCCCACCATACACCCGCAGGGCCGAGAGAATATTGCGATAGCCACCATGCGATGGGTAATCCAATTCCCCAATAACTTACTCCAGAAATAATAACCGTAACTTGTGCATCCTTGAGAGCACGGAGAAGTCCACATACCATTGTTTGCCAACCATCCAGCAAGCATAGCAGGGCAGCAAACGGCACTAACATTAACGCTATATTTTTGGCCTCAGTTGCCTGATTTACATCTGAAGGTAGAAAAAGGGACAATAATTCATTTGGGATCAGCAATAAGATTGAGATAGCCAATGATGACCATAATAGGATTAAGGCATTTCCAATCCAGGATAAGTTACGTACTTTATGCCAGTTTCCAGCACCTGAAGCTTGCCCTGCACGCATGGAAACTGCATACATCAGACCCAGTGGCACAGTGAAACCTGTGATGACCAATTGCATGAGGCTTTGATGAGCAGCCAGCGTGATAGCACCTAAAGCGCCCATTAGCCAGGCACAGCCATTAAACAAGCTATTTTCCAGACCAAGAGTTCCCGCGGTAGGTATCCCAATTTTAAGGAGTTCGGGCATGGTAGCTAAGTCTTTGCGGGTTAATCGGGTAAAGATTGGATAGCGTTTGTAGTCGGGATGCAGGCATAGAACCACAACGAATATAATTCCCATATAACCATATGTAATGGCAGAAGCAATGGCGATACCACATATCCCCATCATTTTGGATAAAATCCACCCTAAACTACCGGAGAGGATAAGTGCACTGAACATAATGAAGGGAATAGGGCCCGGTTTACCAATGCCGGCGGTGAATCCTCTCAATGCGAGAAATAAAAGGCCAAATGGCATCCCCCAAACGAGTATGTACAAAAATTCCTGAGCCATTTCCACTGTATCTGGTGGTTGTCCAAGCATCAACATCAGTGGGGTAATATTCCACAAGAGTATTCCCATTCCAAAAGATAAAAGCAGTGCAAGAAGTAATCCACAACGAATGGCAGAAACAATATCACGGCGTCGGCCTGCGCCATGATAGATGGCAACCAGGTTGCCGGCAGCGGAGATGACGCCGAATGACAATATATAGCATAAGTAAAATGCCGAAATAGCCAATGCACCTGCTGCCAATGCCTGTGGGCCGAGTTTCCCCATCAGTAATGTATCGATGAATAAAATTCCGCTTTGCGCACATTGAGAAATAATTAACGGAATCGCAAGTATCAGAATGGAACGTATATCGTCCAGCCAATCAGGGGGCTGAATCATATTTTTTATTCGAAGGTATCTATTCAAATTTACATCCTTGCTCAAATTTATAAATATGCCCCACAGAAGAATGGCTGTGGGGCAGTTGTTTTTAGCTATTACCTTGTTACTGATTACTCTGTTTCACTGATGAGTATATTGGTTTCAGATAAAGCACCTTGTTGGGCAAATACCTGTTTGAGGATATCCGCTGTTTCCTCGATATTATCTTCCTTAAAAATATCATCATGGGTAGCGTTAATGCGATAGGTGCTAAATTCACCCTCAACTAACGCTTCCCAATGATTAACAAGATTGTCAAAAATAAGCGGATTGTTGTGCTCTCGTTTCTGTGACGCTTGTATCAGTACGACCCGACCCACGTAAGGACGCGGCTGATAGTTCATCAGCAATTCTGGATTGTGCTGTAACTCAACCGAGAACGCTTTACCAAATGTACTCTCAGGATCAACGCCCTCCTTAGACATAAAGTCGTTCAACGCGATCTCATCAGGTTGTTGCCAATGGCGATTTGATGCAAAGAAACTATCTATCAGGACAAGCATTTCAACCTCTTGACCCATGGTACGCAACTGTTGAGCCATTTCATAAGCAATTACGCCACCATAAGACCATCCTCCTAAATGGTAAGGCCCGTTGGGTTGTACTTTGCGAATTGCTGCAACATAGTGCTCAGCTTGTTGTTCTATACTGATAAAACGCCCCTGTTTTTGACCAAAGGTAGGGTTATTTAATCCAAAGATACGTTTGCCCGACATACGTTTACTCAGGGCAAGATATGGAAACGCCAAACCAAAAACAGGATGCACAAGGAAAATAGCTTCATCGGAATCCGTTTCTGAAATGGTTAACAAGATTTCTTTGTCTGGACCCAGCGTCACTTCATCAAAGATTTTTGCCAGCTCTTTTGGTGTTGGGTGCTGGAAAATATCTATGATTTGTACAGGCTTACCCAACTTATTTTCGATAGCGACAATAAGTCGCAAGGCGAGTAATGAGTGGCCTCCAATCTGGAAGAAATTATCGGTAATACTTACTTGCTCCAGTCCCAAAACCTCCTGGAAAGACTCGGTTAACGCTCGCTCAATATGCGTACGAGGTGCTTGGTAAGCATTGTCTTTGAGTTGCAGACGAGAAACCGCAGGTAAACGACGGCGCTCAAGTTTGCCAGACGCGTTGAGCGGGATCTCATCAACAGGCGTAAAAGATGCCGGGATCATAAATTCTGGAATACGTGTTGAAAGTGCTTGTCGGAGCTGTCTGATCCATTCAGGTGTTGGCGTTACATTGGTACAAAAGTAAGCGGCCAGCTCTTTATCACCCTTTTCCTCTTGGAGCATGACAACAACTGCGGCGTGAATGCCGGGATATGTCAGCATGGCGGCTTCAATTTCCCCTAATTCGATCCTAAAACCACGAAGTTTCACTTGATCATCTGCTCGGCCGAGATATTCAATATCACCGCTGGAGAGATATCGGGCATAGTCACCACTTTTGTACAATCGCAAAGAGAGGTTATCTGTTGTGCGAAGTTCAATAAAGCGCTCGCGGGTTAACTCTGGTCGGTTGAGATAACCACGAGCCAGACCTTGTCCCCCGAAATACAATTCACCGACAACACCGACAGGGCATGGGTTTAATTGCTTATCCAGAATAAAGGCACAAGTGTTATTGATTGGGCGCCCGATAGGAATTCCTCGTACGAAGTCATTCTTATGGTTGGTAATATCATATGTTGTTGAGAAAGTGGTATTTTCGGTTGGTCCATAACCGTTAATGAGTTTTTCTGGCCCTTTTCCGCTATTTAACAATTCTCGGATATGCGGAACGCTCAAGGCTTCACCACCAATAATGAGAGCACGCAATGGCCGGAACATATCCGGGACAGCGGAGATTTGTTGATTGAATAGGCTGGATGTTAACCACATCACGCTGAGAGACGCTTCACGAATGGCGGAGAACAATTTGTGAGGGTCCAGCACGGTTGTTTTATCCAAAATGACCAACGTAGCACCGTTGAGTAGTGCTCCCCAAATCTCAAATGTGGCAGCGTCGAATGCCAGACTGGATGCGAGAGCAATCCGATCTTCTGGCGATATATCCAGAAAACCGTTTTCTTTCACCAGCCTTATAATACTTTGGTGTTCAACACAAACGCCTTTGGGCAGGCCTGTGGAACCGGAGGTATAAATAGCATAGGCCAGATTGTCCTGCTTTATCTCTATCTGCTCAGAGATAGCTTCAGAAATGGCACCTTCAGCGTAAGGCAACTCGTTAATTGAGTTTAGATAGATGATTTCACCCTCAAACGCTTTACATTTGTCCTTTGTGTCATTGTCAGTAATCAGACATCGCACTTTCGCATCGTTCAGGATGAGATTAATTCTTTCTATTGGATAGTCATTATCAACAGGGACGTACATTCCCCCCGCTTTAAGTATTGCCAGAATCGTGACAATGGCTTCTGGCGAAGGGCGTAACAACATACCGACCGGTGTTTCATACGAAACGCCTTTGAGTTGCAGGAAGTCTGCAAGTTCTGATGATTTTGCATCTAATTCAGCATAACTGATTGAGCGTTCTCCTGCGATGAGTGCAATGGCATCAGGATTAGCGTTGACTTGTTGCCTGAAGATCGACACAACATTACCTTCGGCCTTAGATATTGATGTCATAGGCATGGACAACGAACCTGTTTGCAGCGGTATGCTTGCCAGCGCCAGTTTTGGCGTGTTCGAGATTGCCTGAAGTAAGTTAGTGAAACTGTCAGCAAAGTGACGGATAGACTCTTCACGGAACAGTTCTGTCGAATACTCAAAAGCAAGCTCAAGTCCGTGGCTATCTTCTTTAACGGCAAGTAATAGATCAAAGCGGGCGATTTGCGTGTCGACTTCGAAGAACGTGGTTTTTACATCAGGCAAATCCAGTTGCCATTCATTTTCGTTTTGCATATCAAACATAGTTTGAAACACCGGATGCTGGTTAAGCCCGCGCTTAGCCTGACAGATTTCCACGACTCGTTCAAACGGAATATCCTGATGTTCATAAGCATCCAGTGTATTGTCCTTGACGACTTCCAAGAATTGGCTGAATGGCATCTCAGGAGCACACTGGCTGCGGATAGCGACGGTGTTAACAAACAGGCCAATGGTTTTTTCAACTCCTTGATAATGCCGGTTAGCGATGGGAACGCCGACAACAAGATCTTCTTGGGTGGTCAGACGGAACAACAGGGCCTTATAGGCGGTAAGCAGCATCATAAATAAAGTGGCACCGCTCTGTTCGCCTAATTTACGTAATTGCATATAGGTTTCGTAAGGTATCCGGGAGTTGAGTACTTTTCCGTGATAACCCAGTTGTGCCGGACGTGTATAGTCGGTTGGCAAGGCTAAATAATCCGGGGCACCGGATAGCTTAGTGCGCCAATAATCTGCCTGATGTTGAAGATCTGGATTAGCGAGATACTGACGTTGCCAAGTAGCGAATTCGCTATAACACAGTCCTTGCTTATCGATGGGGATCGATCTGTTGTCGATGATAGCGCTGTATCGTTGTCCAAGTTCATGCAGGAAGAGGGTACGTGACCAGCCATCCCAGATCAGATGATGAACATTCATGAAAAAGACATTGCGAGTGGCGCTTATCTCTATCAAGCTGGCCCGAATAAGTGGCCCATGCTCAATATCGAAAGGTTGGATTGCTTCGCTTTGCAACGACATATTGAGATTATGCAACCAGTGCTGATCATTGGCGAACGCTTTACCATCAACAAATTGCAAGATATCAGGGGCGTTGGCGCTGATATGCAGCGCAGGTTGCTCATTCTCCTGATTAATCGTTGAACGGAAAACTTCATGAGATACCAACAATTCATGAAATGCCCGAACGAATGCAGGCTTGTCTAACAGACCTTCTAAGACAAAGGCGATAGGAACATTGTATAGCGGCGAATTTGGTTGCAGTCGGGAAATGAACCATAATCGCTCTTGAGCAAATGATAAAGGTGCAACACGTGAAATCGCGCAGGAGAGTAAATCTGATGTCCTCTCAGTGTGAGTTGGGGAAGCCTGATTTACGCTATTGTCCAGCAATCCATCAATTTTTTGGGCCAACTGAGTAATCGTTGGGGCATCGAAAATTGCACGCAGAGGCAAATTGATCTGCATCGAACTGCGGATTTTTGCGATCAACTGTGCGGCGAGTAATGAATGCCCTCCCAGAGTAAAGAAGTTTGCGCCGATACTACGTACTTCTAAACCAAGTACTTCACTCCATAGTGATATTAAACGATGTTCAGTATCCGTTTGAGCAGGGCGTTCTTCTTCTTCAATATGGATGAGCCCTTGTTTTTGCGTGTCCTTAATAAGGCGTTTGCGATCCACTTTACCGTTGGACGTCATCGGGAAACTTTGGTCAACAATAATGTGTGCCGGAACCATATAATCAGGAAGCTGGCTGCGCATGTGTTCTTTCAGCAGGTTGCGATCTACTGAGTACAGGGTTTTGGCTTTCTCCTGTAATTGCCCCAGATAATCAAGTCCCTCCAATACCAGTGATGATTGGATACCAAAATCAACCAGACAGGCGATTTCATCGACACCGATCTCTTTTAATTGGCGTACCATATTCAAGCAAGATTCAACGCTGCCGATGAGTGAAGACGTTTTGGAATATCTTTCAAACGCAAGCTCGATGATGGATTCCGCTTCTTCTTCTGTTTCGAACATTTCCTCCTTACCAAAGGATTTTGCCATTTTTTCGAGGGATAAATGAGCACGCAAATAATCAGAGAAAGGCTTGCGGCAGATTTCCACAGCGTCTGATTCATCCTTCCAGACAAAGGCGTGAAGCATTAAGGTAATGGTTTTTTCGGCTGGATTGTGCCCATATTCCCGTAGAGTTTGTCGATAAAGCGCTATTTTTTCCTGTAGAACTTCTACGGATTGGCCCAGAAGGTGAGTCAGTAAATGGGCTCCTGTTTTTCCCGCTTCTACAAAAGTAGAGGGATCGCCTGCTGCGGTAATCCATGTTTCCAGATCTGCCTGTTGTGGTCTTGGATATACGCTGACTTCGCCAGTATTACCAATGCCATCTTTGACAGTAATTGCTTCGCCACGCCACAGCGCTTTGACCGTTTCAATGTGTTCGGTCATGATTTCGCGTCTGTCAGCAAAATTCTCAGGCAATAGTGCGAAGTCTTTAGGGTTCCAGCCAGAAGCAAAAGCCAATCCGACCCGACCGTTAGACAAATTATCGACAACAGCCCACTCTTCAACAACCCGTATCGGATTATGAAGTGGCAGAACGACACTGCCTGCACGGATCTGGATCTTATTCGTGATCATAGCAATAGCCGCGCCCAAAACGGAAGGGTTAGGGAACTGACCGCCTACGGCATGGAAATGGCGTTCTGGTGTCCATATTGCTTTAAAGTTGAGGGCATCCGCCCGCTTTGCACTTTCCAGATAAAGCTGATAGCTCTCTTTTGCCGACGTCTCGAAACCCGCAGAGAAGTAGAACAGGCTGAAATCCATTGCTGTGGATGTGTGTTCATGTTTTGGAATAATGTGGGCAACCAGACTGGTATCGCCAGATTGGCCTTTGACAGGAACAACCACTGCTTGTTTTACCGCCGGAGCTTGTTCCAGACACTGTTCAATTTCACCTAACTCAATGCGGAAGCCCCGCAATTTTATCTGGTTGTCTGAACGGCCGAGATATTCAATGCGGCCATCAGCTAAAAACCGTGCAACATCGCCGGTGAAATAGAGGCGACCTAACGAGGGATGTTCAATAAAACGTTCCGTCGTTAAATCCGGGCGTTGATGATAGCCACGCGCTAAGCCTGCACCACCAATATAAAGATTGCCGATCACCCCAATCGGTACTGGCTGCATCTGGTTATCGAAGATATAGATAGTGGTATTGGCAATAGGGCGGCCAATGGTGATTTTATCAAAATCAGGATACAGTCGCTCCGCGGTAGACCAAATGGTCGTCTCTGTTGGTCCGTATACATTCCATAACTCAGCTCCTGTGCCGACGAGTGAATGAGCAAGCTCTTCACTGAGAGCTTCTCCGCCACAAAGGATCTTGAATCCAGCCGGGCATTGCCAGTGTGCTTCTAACAGGAGCCGCCAGGTCACAGGCGTTGCTTGCATCATCGAGCAATGGCTTGTTGTGATAAGCTCTGCCAACCGTTCACCGTCAGCGGCTTCCTCTTTATCTGCAATCAGTAACTGACCCCCAGAAATTAATGGCAGATATAGCTCTAGCCCGGCGATATCGAATGAGATCGTCGTGACTGACAAAAGGGTATCCTCTGCTGTTATTCTCAACCGTTGCTGCATATCGAGAAGCAGATTACTGAGTCCGCGGTGGATGACCTGAACACCTTTTGGCGCGCCTGTTGAGCCAGATGTGAAAATAACGTAAGCGAGATCTTCTGGCCTGCTAAGTACAGGTAATGCAGAATTGCTTGATTCAGCAATAACAGGCCAATTGGTATCGATTAATAGCGTTTTATCTTGCGGCCAGTTTTGCTGATCTTTCAATGAAGCTGAGGTGATTAAAACAATGGCATTGGACTGGGTCAGCATGTATTCGGTTCTGTCTGCGGGGTATGCAGGATCAATCGGGACATAAGCTGCACCGGATTTCATCACTGCCATCAGCGCGATGACCATATCTACAGATCGTTCAAGCGACACCGCCACCAATTTGTCAGGCTCTGCCCCTTTGGTGCGAAGATAATGCGCTAATTGGTTAGAACGGTTGTCGAGTTCTGTGTAACTCAGTTGCTGATCTTTACAAACTACGGCGATGGCATCACCACGAATACTTGCCTGCTGGCTGAATATTTCGCTGACATTGCGCGCTGGATCGAAATCGGCACTTGTTTCATTCCATTGTGATAACGTTCTGTTTTCTTCAGTATTCGTGATTGAATGGGTGTACAGCGCAGCATTTGGTTGCTGTACGATGGCATCTAATAGGGTATTGAAGTTTGCACAGAATCGCTTGATAGTCGCTGACTGGAACAGATCGGTTGAGTATTCCAGTTTGATCTGGGCACCATCATCGTCTTCCAATACTGTCATCGATAAATCAAAACGAGAACTGTTTGAATCCACCAGCAATGGCTGGCTATGAATGCCTTGCATTTGTAACCGGAGTTCATCCCGATGCTGATAATCGAACATCACCTGAAATATAGGGTTAAAGCTGAGATCACGTTCTTGTTGCAGTATTTCTACCACTTTTTCAAATGGCACATCCTGATTTTCAAACGCGGTGAGCGTGGTATCCCGTACTTGTTCCAGAAGGGCAGGGAAAGTTAACTCTCCACGGCACCCACTGCGGATAACAACGGTATTGACGAAAAGGCCAAATACATTTTCTACACCCGGATAATGACGGTTGGCTGCCGGAGTGCCCACAATAATATCTTCCCGACCGCTGTAACGGGCGAGCAAGCAGGAAAAAACAGCAATTAAGGACATGAAAGGGCTTGCACCCTGTTTCAGACCTAACTGTTTGATAGATTCCAGCGTCTCTTTACTGATTCTGCTCTGGTGCAATGCGCCACGATAAGTGGTGGATTTAGGACGGGGCATATCTGTTGGAAGAGGCAGAAGGGCATCACTGTCTTGCAGATGCGCTTTCCAATAATCAAGCTGTTTGTTGATATCCGATGACATGATTTGCGTCTGCTGCCAAACGGCAAAATCAAAATAACTGATATCTTGCGGTGTAGAAAGTGAAGTCTTTTCCTCACACTGCACGTTGTAGGCTTCTCCCAGTTGGCGAAGATACAAGCTGAGTGACCAGCCATCCGTAATAAGATGGTGAAAAGTCAGTGCCAAATAATGCTTCTGCTCATGGATCTGGAATAAGGTTGCTCTCAATCCGCCTTCATTTTCCAAATCCATGGTATGTGTAGCTTCAATACTGAGCAATTGGGCCAACTCGGTTTGCAGACTGGCTCTATCAAGGTTTGCCAGCTCTTCACAATGCTGGACTTTTAGCTCCGTCATCGCATTAGCTAAGACTTGCACTACTTGATTATGTTCTTGCATAAATCGTGCACGCAGCAATGGATGATATTTTGCGGCATGTACGAAGGCCTGTTGCAACCGTTTGATATCTAAAGTGCCGTTCAATTCAAAGGCGATGGGGATATGATAAACCGCTGAATCGGGCATCAGTTGTGACAGGAACCAAAGTCGTTGCTGAGGGAAAGACAGCGGGTATTTTTCAGATATCGCCTGACGCGGAATCACTATTTCTGAGCGGTGTTCTGTTTTTGAAGCGCTATCTATCTGTGTCGCTAAAGCACGGATTGTGGGTGCCTGAAAGAAGCGCCGCAAACTAAGCTCCATGCCAAACTGTTTGTTGATGGCTGACAGTAATTGTGTTGCCAGCAAAGAGTGGCCGCCCAGAGTAAAGAAATTGGTATCGGCACTGATAGTGGTGATATCCAGTAGTTTTGACCAGTGATGACTGAGCCAAATTTCTGTTTTACCCGATGGGGCAACATATTTATCGGGGGATAATGCAAGAACATCAACGACCAGATGTTCAAGAGCCTTACGGTCTAACTTGCCGGAGTTGGTTTTCGGTATGGCATCCAGAAATGATATAAGACCAGGCACCATATAGGCTGGCAGTCTGGCAACCACCAACTGGCGTATTTCAGCCAGAATTGTATGTGAACGCGCGATGGCATCCGGCTTAATGGTGACAAATGCGGTCAGGCGCTGGTGGCCTTGACTGTTTCGCTGAACAGTGGCAGCGGAGTCCTGAACATCGGGGTGACGTTGTAACACGGATTCTATTTCACCCAGTTCGATGCGGTAGCCGTTCATCTTCACTTGATCATCCCCACGACCAAGGTAGGCCAGTTCACCATCCTGGCGCCAGGCTGCGCGATCGCCTGTGCGCAGTAAAATTCCGTGAAAACCCAGTTGTCGGGAAATATCCGAGTCAGGGACTATCGGTATAAACCGCTGCTGGGTGAGTTCATGTTGGCGGAGATAACCCGCTGATACACTGTCTCCGCCAATATAGAGCTCGCCTTCGATTCCAATCGGCGTTTGCACCATTTTTTCATCAAGAACAAATAAATGGACATTGTTTATTGGGCGACCGATGGGTACAGAAAACTCTCCGGCGCTTTCATATTGCGTGAATGGCAGTGAACGTGTATCAAAATAGGTCACATCTGCACAGCTTTCGGTCAGGCCATATTGGTTAGATAGCCAGCCATCAGGCATGCTGTCGTAGAACCGTTTGCAGATATCGATAATTAATGACTCCCCACTCACAACCCAAAGTTTAGTGGTTGGCACACGCTGTCCGAGATCAGGGAAGATAGTCAGCATGGTGCTGAGATAGGAAGGCACGAGGCAAATTCGGTAAATAGAGTAACGTGCCAGTGCGGGTACCAACAAATTGGCATCTTTTACGACGTTGTCAGGCAAGAGCTGGAGTGGCACACCTTGACAAAGGGGGCCAAAAATTTCCCAGAAAGAGTCTACCGTTGTGAATGCGGTGTTTTGAAAACACACTTCGTCAGGCTGGAAGGGTTGAGCCTGCCACATCCATTCTAGCCGGTTGATCATCCCAAGATGCGTGCCCATGACGCCTTTGGGGCGGCCTGTGGAGCCTGAGGTATAAATGATCCAAGCAATGTCTGTTTCTGACAATATTGTGCCGGGATTTTCTGTTGGAAAATGGTCTAGCTGTGTAAGAGTGCTGGTGTTGATGACATCAATATCCAATCCATCAAGGGCCTGTGATGTTGCAGTATCTGTGAGCGCAAAGTGTGTTTGCGCATCTTCAGCAACCATTGCGATGCGATCGCTTGGAAAATCCGGATTTACTGGTACATAGAAAGCACCCATTTTTAGTAATGCAATTAATGAAATAATGGCATTCGCTCCGCGTTCGTAGCAGAACAGAACGGGATCTCCCTTGGTAATACCTTTTTTGCTCAGGAAAGAAGCGAGCTGGTTTGCGTGCTGATTTAATTGATTAAAGGTCAGCGTATCATGAGCGCTAATTAAAGCGGGTTTATTGGCGTGGCACTCAGCGCTTCTTTCAAATAATTCAACGACTAATTGTCGTTTTGAGCATGAGATGTGTTCCATCATTTTATCTTTCTAATTTTCCAGCCGTATCTTTACGGCGATGTTTAGATTATTGGGGACTTATTGCGTCAAAATTTTCCGTTGCCAATCAGGCACGTTGTCTGGTTGGACGAATGCGAAAATCATCGACATGGACATGGGCAGGCAGTTCCAGAGCGAAATGAATAACATCCGCAATATCTTGAGCGTGTAAGAAAGGCCCTTGCTCGCGTTCTATCTGTTCGAACCATTCCATATTGTATCCAGCGGTAGCCTGAAACTCTGAATGGACAAAACCGGGTTCGATTAATGTGACACGAATGAGTTTTCCGCACAGTTCCTGGCGTAGTGATTCAACTAAAGAATGCAGGGCAAATTTAGTGGCGCCGTATACGGGATTTCCGGCTGATACGGTACGGCCGACCGTTGAGCCTATCACAACAATGTCCCGGACTCTGGGTTCTACGAGTGCTTGTTGCGAAAACAGGGCTGCACAAGAACGTAATTGGTGCATGGCACCTAATAAATTGATGTTAATGAGATCCTGCCATTGCCCTGAATCGGAAGTCGTCAGTGTCCCCGGCAATCCTCGCCCTGCGCTCAATACAAAAGCAGTAGGTGCCTGACCGATTTTTTGCTCTGCCAGTGAGTGGAGTTGGTCATAATGGTTGTTCTCAGTCGCATCGGCACATAGCCCCATAACATTGTGGCCCATTTGCTGATGTTCTTCTTCGATTTGACGAATACGCTCAGCTCTGCGGCCACTGAAGACAACGTCGGTTTGGTTTTGTGCGGCGAGATCTAACACTGCTTTGCCCATGCCAGCGGTAGCACCAGAGATAGCAATAACTTGATGGTTTTTCATTATAACGCTCCTAAAGTTTCAGAATGACAAGCAGTGGCTTTTTCTTTTGTTGAATGAATCAAGAATGGTTGGATAACGTGCTGATCCAGCAAATGTTTGATGAATTTCTCGACCCATTCCCGATCAAGTTGTTTGAATTGAATACCGTGACGCTCTAAGTGCGTCAGTGTTTTCCTATGGTTGAATTGGATATTTCGATTACCCCGTGCTGACCAGAAGTAGCCGATGGCAATATCCTTATGATCTAACCTGCCTGATTGACGGAATAAGTGTTCCAGAGAAGGGCTATTCACCTTTTCGATTTGAGCACCACATCGCTCCAGTACCTTAATAAACGTTTGTATTGGTAATGCGTATTCAGAATCCAGATGGAAAGTTCCACCATTTAGAGATGTGTCTAGAGATAGGGCGACTAATCCATGAGCAACGATATCGACTGGACTGAGAACAATTTCCTCATCGTAAGAAAGCGGGATCTGGCCCAGGGCGACAATGCCTTTTAAGCTTTGTACTAAACGGTTCTCTGCGGCATTTCGTTGGAATTTCCCGCTTTGAGAGTGTCCGGTTACATTTCCGGTACGGTAAATAAATGTTTGGCTACCCTGATAAGCGAAATTACGTACTAAAATTTCCGCGTCGTACTTGTATCGCTCGTAGCTGTTTTGAAACTCTTGACCTATTTCCAGACTTGTTTCATCGAAATAGCCTGTCTGTTTACCTTTTCGAGTACCGCTCACGGCGAGCGTTGACATAAAGTGAAGATCTTTGGGTTTGCCGGTTTCCGCAAGGTGAATACAACCTTTTACCGGAGCGAGAATATTGTCATGAGCGGTATTGCCACTGCCTACAAGTTTTGTATCAGCCGCAAAATGGTAGATTGCGTCTATGGTTTGACCTAAAGATTCCCAGACTAAATGAGTCAATCCAAGATTTGGCTGAACTAGATCAGCAGAGAGACATTGAACTCGATCTTTATGGCGTTGCAGCGTTTCTAGTTCAAAGAATACTTGCCATGCTTCTTGTAAACGTTGTTCTGCGGTTGTTTCTGTGCGGGGGCGAATTAAGCAGTGAATGCAGGCATCCGTTTGTTCCAGTAGTTTTTGCAGAACATGGATACCAATGAAGCCCGTCGCGCCTGTAAGGAGTATCTGTTTATATTGACGCTGTTTTTCCTGTTTTGTGCGAGTTAGTAAAGCAGGCAGTGGATTCCAGATAGCGCCGGCAGAGTTGTTGTTATCCAGAATGGGGGGGTGTTTTCCTTTACCGCCCACAGGCATATGACGTAACAAACGAACATGTAAGCGCTGTGCCCACGCTAACATTTGCTCATCATTGTATTGTTGACTGTTAAAATTGATGTCCAGCAATAATTGCTGCTTATACATACGACCAGTGAGTTTTAACTCATGTATGCGGCTATTCGTTGTTCCTCTTAATGATGGGAGAGCAACATCGGCTGGCGTTAACTGCCAGTCATTTCTCATGCCAAGTTTAAATTGCCCGGCATAATTAAAGCAGAGTGCTGCCGGAGCGGTACTTGTTATTGTTCTTGGCAACAGACCATAAGCTGTACCCAGATGAGGGAGTGCGTTCATCCTGTCGTTGACGATAGAGACTAATGTGTCATCTGTTTCTTTAGTTATGTCGAATGTAAGCGGGAAAATGGATGTGAACCAACCAGCCGTACGTGATACATCAATATCAGAGCGCAGTGACAAACGACCATGACTCTCTACATCCACATTGATAACTGATTTTCCGTTGAGTTGCGCTGCTTCTTCAAGGAATGCAGCCAGCAGATATCTGTCCAGCGTGCAGTTCCATTTCTTGGCTGCAATTTGATTAACATGACTGGATTCCTGTTCAGTCAGGGCAAGCCATAGTGTTTTTGAATCTTTTTCTTGTCCGGGATTTAATTCCGTTATTTCCATCTGTGGCTGTGATTGCCAGTAATGGAGGTCATTAACGAATGAATTCCGTTCAGATTCCAAATGTTGACACCAGTCATTAAACTGGCTGATATTGAACGACTTTGTTGAAGTTTCCAGACCTGCTTCAACTGCGTAATGCCTTATCAGATCATCTAATAGCAATCGCCATGTAATGATATCAACGACTAAATGGTGAGCGATCAACAGTAAGATTGATGGACCGTCGCAGAAATCAAGCAGGGTAGCGCGACAAAGTTGACCTGTGTGAAGGTCTAATTGTGATTCCAGCCTTTGATAAGCTTCACGCACGGCTGATTCTCTTTCTGACCAAGAGCGGACAGGCGTGTTATCGTGGAGCCGTTCGTGGATAAATAGCTGTTGGCTGGTTTGGCCGGCAATAAACTGCCATTCTTGTAACTCATTACAGAAGAAGCGTGCAGTGAGCATGGGGTGCTCTGTAGCAAGCTGCATGAACGCAGTATTCAGTTTGTGGTGGTCAAGTTTGGTACCGGCTTCCAGAGCGAGTGCCTGAGTCCAACGGTTCGGCTCCTTCATATTTTGCCGGAAGAACCATTGCTGTGAAGGAGAACAAGAAGTTGCTTCACTGTGTTTCTTACGTTGAGTTGTTTTATGATTATTCGAGTTGCGTAAACTCGTCAACACGCCTTGTACCGAGGGTTGGGCAAGAAAACTATGTGCGGTGAGAGGATAACCCTGAAGCTGTAAATCGGACACCAGTTGAATAGCATCAAGCGAATCTCCTCCTAATTGGAAGAAATCATCATTTATTGTGAATATCACGCCTTGAAGCTGTTTTTTAAATGCGCGTATAACATCTTGTTCGCATTTATCGGCAAGGTTACCGACAGGGCCTATTGATTCTTTAGACTGACGCTGTTCGAAATTTTCAATCAATATTTTCTTGATAGATGCTAAATCTACTTTGCCGTTGGGAGTCATCGGCATACTGCCAAGATATTCGAAGCGGGCAGGGATCATATAAGAAGGGACACGCTCACTGAGAGTATGGCGCATTGCCTCAATATTATTTGCGATGCCTGAGTAAGCACACAATAAATAATCGTGGTTATTGTAACGGTGACAGAAGGCGACAGCATGATCGACACCGCCAAGGTGACGTATTTCTCGTTCTACTGCTTCAAGTTCGACCCGATAACCTTTAATTTTAACCTGTCTATCAACCCTACCGAGAAAATGTAGTGTCCCGTTAGCTTCTTTTCGAACCCGGTCACCTGTGCGGTAATACCGACCGGTATAACCAGAGAGTTCTACAAAGCGCTCCGCACTGGCCTGAGGCAAATTTCTGTAACCTTTTGCTACAGAAGGGCCACCGATGAATAATTCCCCTTCAATGGAACCTTTGTCGCTGAATTCACCATCATTCCTACGTAAAAGAATTTGAGTACACCCGAAAGGTTGACCAATCGGTAATGTTAATTCGGTGGTAGCGTTTAACTCCTGAAGAGAAGCTTGATGGATTGTGACACCGATAGTCGTTTCAGTTGGACCATAGTGATTGACTAAATGTCGTGTTGTCAGTTGATCAAGGCTGGTTTGAGCCAGTTCTGTTTGCAGGGCCTCACCCCCCAACAACAGGTATTCTAAAAGAGGTTCATTATACTTTTGAGCCTGTAGTGCTGTTAGAACAGGTCGCCAATGGGTTGGCGTTATCTTTAAAAACTGGATTTTTTTGTCAGCGATAAGGCGGGCAAGGGCAGCAGGATCTTTTCGTTCTGATTCACTGGCGAGGTATAACGAACCACCAGACCAAAGAGATAAGAACAGGCATGTATTACCTAAATCAGCGGCCAGTGTGCTGACATGACCATATGTTAAATGAGGCGCTAAGTTTAGTTGTTCAGTTAATGAGCGACAATAATGGGTCAGGTTATCATGACTAACCTCAACACCTTTAGGTATTCCTGTTGAACCTGAAGTATATAATACATAGGCTACAGTGTGACCTTCTGGCATTAATGGAAGCCTTGAATCATTCTGGTCAGAGGCTGCTGCACGGTAAGTTATCCAACGGAAACCGCTTTCCTCTGCGAACGTTTCATTATCTTCGTCAGTGATAATGAAATCCGGTTGAATGGCATTCAACCTTGCCATTGTTTCTTGATGATTATTGCCTGCTTCCACAATGGAATAGGCATTGCCTGATCGCATAACTCCAAGAAGCGTTGCAATAATAGCAGGCTGTCTGTTCATTAAAATGGCGATAAGAGAATCAGATTCAGCTAATCGCTGATTAATGGATTTCGCGATATTATAAGAATTGGTTGCCAATTGTGCATAAGTCATGGCGTCCGTTTTAGAATAAATCGCTACCTTATCGGCATTATAAGAAAAGTGATACTCAATTTTTTGCAATAACATTTTTTTCTTTCTGTTCCAGTCGGAAAATTAATAGAAATAGAACTAAGTGATATTTTTAATCACTCAGGTATGTTATTTAGCATCAGCATGATAAATGTAGGTGCTTATGGTTAATAAAAAAGCGCTAATATTTAATTTTGCATATAAAGTCCACCTTGCTTATTTCAGCAATGTATAAGTGAGTTAAAATAATAATTCAGAAAACTTGGTTGATTTTGGATGGCAATAAATAAATTAATCTTCATCGCTGTATTTTAATTATCATACAGCGATGAAAATTATTTTATGATCACCTTCCGGTATAAATTATCCAGTTGATGATGAATGGCAGTTGATTTTGGCCGGAGCTGGGTGTTGTTTGGAAAAGGATCTGATGTTTGTCTTAAGGTTGGATTTAAAGGAATAAAGGTTAAACTTTTCTAACTTATATGAATAGTGAGTTAAAGTGTTTTTGTATTCTTGCAGCCATGAGTGATGAACGCAGGGAAAGAATTTTACATAATGATCTTTCATCATAATCTTGCATAACCTCTATCAGTAACAACAAAGACACAACAGCGATGCAGTTGTGACCAATACTTATAAAACATGCAACATTTAAATCAATTAGTTTACATATTAATAATGTTGTATAACTAATAGTATGTCAATAACTACTTGAGAATATTAAGGTTTTCTGGGTGGAATTTGAACAATTTGAACAGTATAACGGTTTGGTATAATCATTTGCGATAGCATTTGATATGTAATGCCCATTCAGTATCACAGATACCTGAATTATTTTCACAAAACTTTCTTATGTATTTTATTTGTCATAGTTGAGTACGATGTATCCTATTGCGATACTTTTTCCTGATACCGTCAGCAGATAAGTTTTGTGGTAGTTCGTAATTACACGCGACTAATATATTGTTTAATAATATATTTTTGTTTTCAGGTGTTGATGCGTTCTGCCTGTGCTGTCGCCCGGTGATCCATCCAGACAATGATATTACGGTTCGGGTCTTTACTCGGACTGACAGAAATCGGCTCCTTATCTTTATCCAGTACGACCAATGAGCAGGTGGAATCGAAACCGATACCGATACCGATACCGGCACGGGCACTGCCTGTACCGACATCAATACCAATGATAACTTTGTTGCTGTCCTGTCTGCTCTGTACATTATTGTTCATAGTTTCTCCTTCAGCGCCTATCTCTTTTGTGGCTAAAGATCAACGCTGCTTGGCAAAATGACCAGATCACGGATAGTGGTGTTTTTCGGGCGGGTTAGCATATCTGAGCATTCATCATTATTAATAGACCAGAGTAACCACAAGGAAAATTAATGTGACGAATGTCTAAGTTATTTATGAGTAACTTACTAATAATGTGATTATTGTTCAATTTATACATTGATACTATTACTATATGGTCTTAACTGTTATATACATTGTTACGAAAAGTATACTAGTTCCAGAATGGAAGGATAAAAGTATGTACTCGTCTTATGAAGTGTTAATAGTATTAAGAGGTTTCTTCAATATGAAGAAATGGTTTAATATTGATACCGAACTCGCCTTCTTTTTCCCTCAAAAATAATACCTGATTTATTTTCCTCTTTTCATTTTTATTTCGCTTTTTTTGCTCATGCAAAAAGAGTCAGAAAATTTTACTTAAATTATTTAATTTCATATTAAAGGTATTGTTATGGCTAAAAGAATCGTAGAACCGTTCCGCATTAAAATGGTAGAAAATATCCGCATTCCATCAAGAGAAGAGCGTGAGGCGGCATTAAAAGAAGCAGGTTATAACCCATTTTTACTTCCCAGCAGTGCGGTATATATCGATCTATTAACCGACTCCGGAACAAATGCGATGAGTGACCAGCAATGGGCTGCGATGATGACTGGTGATGAAGCTTATGCAGGTTCCAGAAATTATTACGATTTAAAGGATAAGGTAAAAGAATTATTTGATTACGATTATGTTATTCCTGCTCATCAGGGACGTGGGGCAGAGAATATTCTTTTCCCGGTGTTGTTAAAAATGAAACAACAAGAAGGTAAAGCGAAACAGCCTGTCTTTATTTCAAATTTCCACTTTGATACAACCGCAGCACACGTAGAATTAAACGGTTGTAAGGCAATTAACATTGTCACTGAAAAAGCATTTGACTCTGAAAATTATTATGATTGGAAAGGTAATTTTGATATTGAAAAATTAAAAGCCACTATTGCTGAACACGGTGGGGATAATGTGGTTGCTATTGTATCAACGGTAACTTGTAATAGTGCAGGCGGTCAGCCGGTCGCACTGAGTAATTTAAAAGAAGTATATGAAATAGCCAAACAACATAATATTTTTGTAGTCATGGATTCAGCGCGTTTCTGTGAAAACGCCTACTTTATTAAAGAGCGCGATCCTAAATATAAAAACGCAACAATCAAAGAAATTATTTTTGAGATGTACAAATATGCAGATGCATTAACTATGTCAGCGAAAAAAGATCCATTATTAAACATCGGTGGATTGGTATGTATTAAAAATGATGAAAATACCTTTACTTTAGCAAGACAACGTTGTGTTCCTATGGAAGGATTTGTCACCTACGGTGGACTCGCTGGGCGTGATATGGCAGCAATGGTTCAAGGGTTAGAAGAAGGAACGAAGGAAGAATATCTGCATTATCGTATCGGTCAGGTGAAATATCTGGGAGATCGCCTGCGGGAAGGTGGTATTCCTATTCAGTACCCTACTGGCGGACATGCTGTTTTTGTCGACTGTAAAAAATTAGTTCCTCATATTCCCGGAGATCAGTTCCCTGCTCAGGCTGTTATTAATGCACTTTATCTGGAATCAGGTGTGCGTGCGGTAGAAATTGGCTCGTTTCTTTTAGGACGTGATCCGGCAACAGGAGAACAGAAACCTTCTGCTATGGAATTTATGCGCCTGACTATTGCTCGCCGGGTATATACCAATGACCATATGGATTATATTGCAGATACATTAATTGGCCTGAAAGATAAGCTCCCAACCCTTAAAGGGCTTGAATTTGAATATGAGCCTCCGGTATTAAGACACTTTACGGCCAGATTAAAACCTATCAAATAACCATCATTAATAACGGCTCTCGTGCAATACGGGAGCCTTATCCTTATTCTATTAAGGAAAGAACAATGAGCCATTTAATTAATAAAGAGCCCTCAATTATTGTGGGAGGTTTTGTGCTGGGTGGTGCAATGATAGGGGCCGGAATGTTTAGTTTGCCGACCATAATGTCAGGCGCTTGGTTTATTAACTCTCTTTTGGTTTTACTTATCGTTTGTTTTATTATGCTTCATTCTGGAATATATATTCTTGAATGCACATCAAAGTATGGCGCAGGAACAAATTACTTTTATATTTCAAAAGAGTTATTACCAAAGTGGGCATGTTATATTGCTAATGTATCATTGATTTTCGTTTTATATATATTAATGTATGCCTATATTTCCGCTGCTGGATCTGTTATTTATGGCGCTTCACGCCTCTATGGATATAATATCAACCTGAGAGCGATTTTTATTATCTTTTCCATTGTCCTTGGTGCAACCATATGGTGGGGAGGGACATGTGCGAGCCGGCTTACTTCACTATTTCTTTTCATTAAAATAGTGCTTTTTGTATTGGCTTTTTCAGGCTTGTTTATACAAGCAAAAAGTTCATTACTCTTTAGTTTTTCGGTAGAGGGAAGTAACCAGTTAGCATTGTATCCTTTTGTTTTTATTATTATTCCATATGCGATTACTTCATTTGGTTATCATGGAAATGTGTGTAGTTTATATAAAATTTATAATCAGAATGAAAGAAAAGTGGTAAAAAGTTGTATTGTCGGATGTGTTCTTGCGTTGATCATTTATTTACTTTGGATGATCGGCACTATGGGGAATTTACCAAGAGAACAATTTATTACCATTATTAACAAAGGAGGTAATTTAGACGCGTTTATTGATTCTCTTTATACTGTGCTAACTAGCGATTATATCGAAACATTTTTATTATGGTTCTCAATTAGTGCGGTATTTTGCTCATTCTTAGGCGTTGCAATTGGATTATTCGATTATATATTGGCTACGCTTAATTTTAAGGATAATTCTGGCGGAAGATTGAAATCAGCACTGATTTGTTTTACTCCTCCTCTGTTGTTATGTATGTTTTTTCCAAACGGATTTTTAATTGCTATTGCGTATGCTGGTATGGCAGCTTGTATTTGGGCGATTATCTGTCCCGCAGTGATGGTATTAAAAGCCCGAAAAAAATTTTCTGAATTTGGTTTTAAAGTATGGGGCGGTAAGGGGTTAATTTATACAGTCATTGCATTTGGTATATTCGGTATCATTTGCCAATTATTGGCACAGTTTAATTTATTACCTATTTATCACTGATTGATATACGCTGTTAATAAATCTGCGTAAGAATGAAAGTAATCTGCCAACACTCCCGAACATAGGCCATAATTTGGGCGATCGTATATAACAAGTTGGCGGTCAGATAGTCGATAAGGTCTGCGCTTTGCTCGACAGGCAAACGGCTTTCGGAGCCGCCATTTTCAGGGACCTGCTTTTCCTGATTGATGTCGTCATTTCAAATGACGATTCGCGGTGGTTTCATGATAACCGATAAGTCTATTTGTAACAGTGCAGTGTCATAAACCGAACTGAGTCAGCTGGTTTGTTCGTACTGTCCGTTTCGTAACATCCGCTTCGTAACATCCGATCCGTAAATATGAAATCCTCGATCCTCTTCACAGATCTGAATATTTTTTTCTGACAGAAACACTGAAAGTTACATGTATGTATCTAAATTACCTCTTGTTTTTACATTTCTGCTACAAGTTTGACTGAAATGCAACCATTAAATATATTAAATCATAGGTTATATCTTATACATTTAATCTATCAGGAGGTAGCGATGTCAGTACCAACGCTCAGGCATTTCATTAATGGTCAGTATACTGAATCTAAAGGTTCCGAATATTTTGATCTGGTAAGCCCGGTCACCGGTGAATCTTATGCGCGTTCTCCTAACGCGACCGCGGCGGATGTTGATGATGCTTACGCATCGGCCAAAGAGGCGTTTAAAATTTGGGGACGCAGCACTCCCTCGGCACGTCAGCAGGCGTTGTTAGCGCTGGCTGATGCGGTAGAAAAAAATGCTGAACGCCTGATTGAGTCGCAAAGCCGCAATACCGGGCAGCTCAAACACCTGATTGCCTCCGAGGAGATTGCAACATCGGTGGATCATATCCGTTTCTTCGCCGGTGCAGCGCGTTTTTTGGAAGGTAAGGCCACAGCTGAATATCTTTCTGGTATGACTACCAGTATCCGGCGTGAACCGCTGGGCGTAGTAGGGCAGGTTACCCCATGGAACTATCCGTTGATGATGGCGGTGTGGAAGATAGCGCCTGCGCTGGCAGCAGGTAATGCCGTGGTGCTTAAACCGAGCGATACTACGCCGGAGAGTACCCTGTTACTGGCTGAACTGTCCGCTCCGTTCTTTCCTGCCGGCACCTTCAATGTGGTTTTGGGTAATGCCAGCGCGGGTGCTCTGGTAGTTTCACACAAAACGCCGGCTATGGTTTCCATCACCGGTTCCGTACGTGCAGGTTTGCAGGTTGCCTCTTCGGCAGCAGCTAATCTCACCAGAGCGCATCTGGAACTGGGTGGCAAAGCGCCAGTAGTTATTTTTGCTGATGCGGATATAGACAAAGCGGTAGAGACCATTGTTACCGCGGGGTACTTCAATGCCGGTCAGGACTGCACGGCGGCTTCACGTGTGCTGGTGCATGAATCTGTTCACGATATCTTCGTCACTAAATTGGTGGCGGCAGCTAAAGCCACCCGTTTTGGCAATCCAGAAGATAAAGAGGCGCTGTATGGGCCGCTGAATAATATCCGCCAGCTAGAGCAGGTCAAAGGATTCATTGCCCGTCTGCCCGCTCATGCCCGTATCGAAACAGGAGGCCGTCAGGCCGATCGTTCGGGATATTACTTTGAACCTACGGTGATTACCGGTCTGGAGCAGAGCGATGAAATGATTCAGACCGAGATTTTTGGCCCTGTTATCACAGTGCAGAAGTTCCTGACAGAGCAGGATGCTATCGAGAAAGCTAATGATGTGAAATACGGGTTGGCCTCCAGTGTCTGGACCCGCGACCATGGCCGCACATTGCGCCTGTCTCGTGAGCTTGATTTTGGAACTGTCTGGATTAACACCCATATTCCTCTTACGGCTGAAGCACCGCATGGCGGCTTCAAAAACTCTGGGTACGGTAAAGATCTGTCGGCTTATGGTTTCGATGAATATACGCGTATCAAACACGTAATGAGTTCCAACGACTAATACAGGACACCCATAATGAATCAAAATAGATCTTTGCGTGACGGTTCTTCATGGAACAATTCTTTACGAAACATAGTGTCACGCGCGCACCACGAGCTGTTTACTGACCGTGATGTGGGGGCGCTTGAGCGTTATTTTGCGCCGAATTTCATTGAACATTCCCCATTGGTCAAAGATGGCCTTACTGGTCTGCGTGAGCTAGTTCAGACACATCCTGCACTGCACCATGAAACGTATCGCGTACTACAGGACGGAGATCTGGTTGCTATCCACGGCCGTTTTACGGGGTTAGACGATCAGCCGTTGGTCGGTTTCGATCTGTACCGGGTTGCCGATGGTTTAATCGTGGAGCACTGGGATGGCTTAGTGCCGCAGTCTGCGCCCAATGCCAGTGGCCGAACTCAGTTAGACGGCCCGACTGAAACGGGCCATAACCATGACAGAGAGAAGAACCGAGAACTGGTGGTTAATTTTTTCACGCGTACCCTGATCGAAGGGCATTATGATGAGTTTGGAAACTACACCAATGGTGAGGCGTTTCGCCAGCACAGCCCCGATATTCCCGATGGAACAGCTGAGGTCATTGCGTTTCTTAAGCAACTCAGGGATGAAGGGCAGGGCCTGCATTATGCAAAAATCCACCATACAGTAGCCGACGGACAGTTTGTTCTGACCCACTCAGAGGGAAGTATTGCCGGAGCACGTCACAGCTACTTTGAGCTATGGCGTGTTGAGAACGGCAAAGTGGCTGAGCTTTGGGATGCTATCTCTCCGGTGCCAGAGGATGCGCAAGCGCTGCATCGCCACGGTATTTTTTAGCGTTGTATGAGGACATGCTGAAATCTCATGTCATTTCAATCAGGAATTAGAGAATGACGACATATTCTATCGTCTACGCACCACTGGATCAGGCTACCCGGACAGAACAGGTTGTGGAACGTTTAAGTAACGCGATCATCTCCGGGATATTGCAGACCGATGAGCAGCTGCCTAACGAGAACGAGCTATCGCGATTGTTGGGTGTGTCACCGGTAACGGTTCGTGATGCCCTGAACACGCTGCGCGCCAGACAGTTGATCGATACTCGGCGCGGACGTTATGGCGGTAGTTTTGTGTGTCAGGTTCCCGTTGAGACAATGCGGAAATATCACCCGTTGCAGTTGATGGCTTCAGGCGAACTGGCAGATTTCAGCGAATTTCACTGTGCAGTGATCGGTCACAGCGCGAGGCTTGCGGCTCAACGTTCAACGCCGGGTGAACTGAGAAAACTTGGGCAACTGATCGACAGTTTTGCAGCCGCAACGCAACCGGATGCTCGTATACAAGCAGATATGCGCTGTCTGTTAACTCTGGCATCCCAGGCACAGTCGGCCAGACTTGCCAATCAGGAGCTGGAGATTCAGGTCGAATGGGCACCTTTGATGGTGTTTCTGTACCGAGAGACTGCCATTCACAGCGAGGTTTCCGCCGCCTGGCGTACACTTCTGGCCTCTCTGTATCAGGGTGATGACCTCGCTTGTTATCAGTTGGCACAGAAGATGATTACCCGAATTACCGACCACCTGCTTGAATACAAATTGCGTATGGATACTGATGCGCCATTCTTGCAGAGATCTGATCACGAGTAATGTGGCTGCATTCATCCCAAGAGAGGGGGGAGGGATATGTACAACGACATACACGTAGAACGGGCCAGAGGCATTCTGGACGATATCTTAGTCGCGGCGCAGCAGGCCACCGCAGCTCTGGCAGATAAGGCAGCGCGTATTTTATTGGGGCAGCCGTTATATCATACGGAAGGTGTCCGCTTGGCACGGGAGCAGCGCGGCGCATTACAAGAACATATCCACGATGTACTGCGTAACAACGCCTGGTGTAACGGGGCAGGATTTGCCAGCTATGCGGTAACGAAGACGGTTGAGGAGCAGGGAGGTTACTGGACGCTGGAGTGGTGGCGGCAGGAAGGGAATACCATTCAGTATGCACAGCTGGAACATAATCAGGAGCAGCGCCGGCGCTTGGATTTCCGGTTGTTTGAGTGGTTCCGGCAGCCGGCCAGTCGTCACCTTCCCGTCATCGATGGCCCTTATGTGGATTATGTCTGCAACGGCGCCTACACAATTACCATAGCCCATCCGGTGCTTATCAATGAGGCGTTTGTCGGTGTTGCGGCGGTGGATATGCTGGTTTCGACGCTGGATCGGTTACTTCTTCCGGCTTTGGGCGCTATCGGTCAGCCAGCATTAATCATTAATGATGATGCACGTGTCGTGACTTCAACAGTACCGGGAGTACGTTCAGGCTCGCTATTGAAGGGCCAAGACGTTAACCGATCGGCAGATGGAGAAGTACCTTCACTGCGTCTGGTGATTCTACCGTCATCACACACTGAATCACACAGGGCGTTTGTCTGCTGAAGCCCATTTATTCAGATTGCTGAGGAGTTTCTACTTTATGACTGAATCTATGTTAGCTAAAAGGCGCAATGCGGCTATCGCAAAAGGCGTTGGCGTGACCACACAAGTCTATGTTGAACGTGCGGAAAATGCTGAAATCTGGAATGCTCAGGGGCAACGCTATATTGATTTTGCAGCCGGTATCGCCGTGGTGAATACAGGTCACCGTCACCCGCGTGTCATTGCCGCAGCCAGAGAGCAGTTGGAACAGTTTACCCATACCTGTCATCAGGTCGTGCCTTATGAAAATTATGTAGCATTAGCCGAACGACTGAACCGTCTGGTGCCGGGTAATTTTGTGAAGAAGACTGTCTTTGTTACCACCGGAGCTGAGGCAGTAGAAAATGCTGTGAAGATCGCGCGTGCTGCTACCGGGCGCAGCGGTGTGGTGGCTTTCAGCGGCGCTTTTCATGGCCGTACCTTCCTCGGTATGTCATTAACCGGCAAAGTTACGCCATATAAAATAGGGTTCGGCCCGCTGGTTAGCGACGTTTACCGTGTCCCGTTTCCGGTAGGACTACGCGGTATCAGCGTGGAACAGACGCTGAACGCGCTGGAGGATCTCTTCAAAACCGATATCGAGCCCACTCGTATTGCCGCCATTATCATTGAACCAGTACAGGGAGAAGGTGGTTTCTATCCTGCGCCTCCTGAGCTACTCAAATCCCTGCGCGAAATTGCCGATCGCTACGGTATTGTACTCATTGCCGATGAGATCCAGACCGGTTTCGCGCGTACGGGCAAACTGTTTGCCATGGAACATCATGAAGTTTCGGCCGATCTAACCACGATGGCAAAAGGTCTGGCGGGGG
The DNA here is from genome assembly GCF_002632615.1 of Xenorhabdus miraniensis. The sequence continues at coordinate 4,943 of NZ_NITZ01000023.1, read as the reverse complement.
GATTACCGCTGGCGGCTGTAACAGGGCGAGCAGAGCTGATGGACGCTGTGGTGCCGGGTGGCTTGGGGGGAACTTATGGAGGTAATCCGGTGGCGATTGCGGCTAGCCATGCGGTGCTGGATGTGATCGAGGAAGAGAAGCTGGCTGCGCGTGCGACGCAGCTGGGAGAGCGGTTAAAACAATGTCTGCATGAACTACGACCGCGTGTCCCGCAGATCGCCGATGTGCGTGGGCTTGGATTGATGATTGCTGTGGAATTTAACCGTGCGGATAGTCAGGAACCCGATGCCGATTTTACCAACATGGTGCGTCAGAAGGCGCTGGAGCGTGGGCTGATTCTGTTGACGTGCGGTGTACACGGCAACGTGATCCGTTTCCTTCCACCGCTGACCATACAAAATGATGTTTTTGATGAGGCACTCAACATTCTGAAATCTGTGCTGCTCGATCTGAACCGTAAATAGGGAAAGTAATGGTTTAAAACTCAGGGAGTTGTTCCAACGACGAAGTTATCACTTCGTCAACAGACGATGCTGCGTCAGTGTAAGAGTGATGCTGAGTGAGTCAGTGTTTGGTTTGCTCAGCATTTTCCCTCAAATGGCTATTCTGCCGCGTAACCGGAGATAACTGTAACCGAAAATAACTATAACCGGAGACAGCTAAAGAAGGATTAACCCAAAATGCGCGTGGTGGCAGGGGTAAACCGCTGGTTCAAAAGAGAGGATAACAATGCACTGGTATTTAAACGTATTAAAAAATTATACCTGCTTCAGGGGGCGGGCCCAGCGTAAGGAGTTCTGGTATTTCGTTCTGTTTCAGATCCTGGCTGTTCTCATCATTTCTTTCCTGGAAAGGTTGTTTGCTGTTGCCAATCCCGAAATTTATATGGGCTGGTTCAGCGCTATCTATCTGCTGATCACATTTTTGCCTGCACTGGCGGTAAATGCCCGCCGCCTGCACGATATCAACTGTAGCGCCTGGTGGCTACTGTTACATCTTATCCCGTTTGTTGGCACTGTTATCTTACTGATTCTCGCCACTCTGAAAGGGCAGGCGGACAGCAATAAATACAGTTCAGAAAACCGGATTCACTCACAGGGAAATACTCCGGGCCAGACTAACGGGTAATTTCCGGTCATAAAGGAGTGCTGAAATGGCAATGAACAGAAGAGATTTTATCTCTACTGCCGCGACCCTCGCAGGAGCGGGAGTACTCTCATCCATACTTCCTACTACATCTCTGCTTGCCCGGACCTTAACTGCGGTTGATGCTCCGGCCGTCAATATTGACCAACTCCGGCCGACGCTGTTGCAGGATGCACAGCACAGAACAAGTCGGTTAGGGTTAGATCCGCGCATCTGGAGTTGGCATAGAGACATGGGTGCCAACTCCATGCCCGCCAACTACTATGAGGCCTCTTTGGCTGATTGGCCGGCTTTTGGAAGTTTTTCCAGAGATCAGAGCTGTGAGGTTGTAGTCATTGGCGGCGGGTTGCTGGGTGCTTCCACTGCATTGCATCTTGCTGAAGCGGGCGTGGATGTGATTCTGGTTGAAAAGGATAATATTGGGTCGGGAGCCTCTGGCCGTAATGGGGGGCAGATAACCCCCGGAATTGCCCGCTGGGCAGCTGAAACCATACTGGAGGAATTTTCACCCGATGAGGCCAAACGCTTATGGCGCTTTGCATCGATTGAAGCAATGAATCTTGTGGATGAACTTCGCGAGCGTTACGGTTTTGAATGTGACCGCAAATATGGTCATATTACCGCAGCGATACATCCAGGCCATATGGGGCCATTAGTCGCTAATGCTGATGCCCGGCGCCAGCTGGGAGATACGGCGGTAAAGGTGATTGGGCCACACGAATTGCAGGAAGAATATGTGCGTTCGAGTATCTATCATGGTGCCAATATCGATAGCATCGGTGGACAAGTTCAGCCTCTGGCGCTGCTGCGAGGCTTGGTTTATGGTTTTGCCAAACTGGGTGGACGAGTCTATGACGGTACGAAAGTAAAGGGAATCAGGCAAGATACCGGCAGTACAGTCATAGAAACTGAACGGGGAGTTATCAGGGCGAGTCAAGCCGTAGTACTGGGGGTGCATGGTTCCACTGGTGAGTTTATCTCCGGCCCTTCCACTACAGTCCCTTTTTTCACCTATGTGGCGGTAACTCCGCCGTTGCCAGTGGAGAGCAAAGAGCTAATCCCGTCGGATTTGCCGGTCTACGATACACAGTTACAGATAGACTATTATCGCACGGTGCGCAACAACCGCCTGCTGTTTGGTGGACAGGGCACCGGTAACTCCTGGTCACCACGTGATGTGAACAATTATTTGCTTGATCGTATCAGAACCGTGTTCCCGCATCTGGAAAAACCCGAACTGGAATACTCTTGGGGCGGGATTAGCGATCTGACCCTGAACGGTGCCACCGATGCCCGTAAAAGTGGTGATAGTGTCCCTGTATATATGGTGCATGGCTGGAGCGGTCATGGAGTAGCGCAGACGGTGCGTATTGGCAAAGCCATCAGCGACGATCTCACCGGGCGCAACCACGACTTTACCATGCTTACCCGCATCGACCACACGAGTATTCCGCTGGGCTCCTATCTCTCTCCGGTGGCTATTCCATTAATTAAAGGCGCTCTGGGTGTGATAAGCACACTTAATCCGGCAGATATCGTTTCGTTCTGAGTGGCTGATTTGCATTAGCTGAGAGGCCGTTATCATGTGCTCTGCACTGCCGTTAAAGTCATTTCCCACAGGAGGCCGGAGAAAAACTCCGGTTCTGCCGTGCCGGAGATTATTGTATATAGAAAACCCCCTGCTAGGCAGGGGGGTTCCGTAGAGCTTTCAGCGATGAAGCGGCTATAAAAACCCCTTTTGATTTGTTAAAACACCTTGCTGTCTGGCAACTGCAAAAGTGAATCAAGAAATCGAAAGGGGGTCCCACAATGAGGGATGAGAAAAGTTTAGCGCATACCCGATGGAACTGTAAATATCACATCGTCTTTGCCCCAAAATACCGGAGGCAGGTGTTCTACGGGGAAAAACGCAGAGCGATAGGAAGCATATTAAGAAAGCGATGTGAATGGAAAAACGTGAACATACTGGAGGCAGAGTGTTGTGTGGACCACATCCACATGCTTCTGGAAATTCCGCCAAAAATGAGTGTGTCAAGTTTTATGGGGTATCTGAAAGGTAAAAGTAGCCTGATGCTTTATGAACAATTTGGCGATCTAAAATTCAAATATCGCCATCGTGAGTTTTGGTGCAGAGGATATTACGTTGATATAGTGGGGAAAAATACAACTCGGATACAGGAATATATAGCTAAATCATATTAATATGACATAATACCTAAACCCTAGACGACAAGGCATAACACGAGATGGGCTACAGTTTAGATTTTCGAAAGAGAGTACTGGCATACAAAGACAAGCATTCGTTGACTTTCGAACAAACGAGTGCCCACTTTGAAATCTCCATGCGCACCTTGTTTCGGTGGTGCAATAAGATAGAACCTTGCATGACCCGTGATAAACCCGCCACGAAAATCCCTGATGCGGTGCTCATTGCGGATGTCCAAAACTTTCCCGATGACTATCAATGGGAAAGAGCAAAACGTTTAGGTGTCTCACAATCGGCTATTCATTACGCCTTGAAACGGCTTCGGATCACCCATAAAAAAAACGTTAAAACACCCTCGCGCTGATCTTCAGGCTCGTCAGACATTTATCGAGCGCATCAGCGACTATGAACGGGCTGGCAGGCCGATTGTGTATTTGGATGAAAGTGGTTTTGCTCAGTCGATGCCACGTCAACATGGATATTCGGAAAAAGGGTTACGCTGTTTTGGTACGCATGACTGGCACGCCAAAGGCCGCATTAATGTCATTGGTGCCATTATCAAAAATACCTTCGTCACCTTAGATGGTGTCGTCATAAAATATTTAACCCGAATTCCGTTTAAGCCGTCATTGGAAAATCGTCTTCTGAGTAGAACACTTTCAGTGATGGCTTCTTCCATTTAAGGCAGTAAGCAATCACCCCACCTAGCACAGTCAACAAAAATCCGTTGATACTTCGGTGGCGCGAGTGTTCTATTTGAGAAATTATTTTTAATTGCCCATTAATCGTTTCAATGATAAATCGCCTTGATAACATCATCTTATCCCATGCAGCTTGCAGGCGGGCTTTCATATTTCGGCGTTTTTGAGTAATGAAAGTGACACCGGTTTTGCCCAAATCCTCCGCGAGCTCTTGACTCAGGTAACCTTTATCACCGTACAGAGATCCTGTTAATTCTGTCGTCAATTCGCGAACGGGCTCCCGATCATCCACATTACCGGCAGTCACTTTCAGCGCCAGAATTTCTCCCTGATGATTGACAAGCAAGTGTAACTTGAAACCATAAAACCATATATGGACGCCCCCGGTTGTGCAAGCATTGAGTCGATACGGTTTGCTACCATATATCCGGCGTCATAAAGGACTTATTTGCCCGCGCCATGATGTCATCCGCACCCTGTTTCCTTCTCAGCCGTCATCGGTATGTGACTACCTAGGTTTTACTCAGGTTATTGCAGGGCCGATAGCCGTTTTTTCATCAGTGTTTGCAAACTCGGTTAAAGCGCCTGTTTCAATTCACTTAATTTAATTAATGGATAGCAAAAGCTTTTTTCATATCATAATCAACCTCATCTGTCAGAATACGCCAGATAATTCGGGTCAGCTTGTTAGCTAAAGCAACGATGGCTTTTATGGGGCCACATCGGGTAATCCGTGTTCTTAGCCACTCGCCTAAAGGGTCATCCCGTTTTTGTACGCCCTGCATCATCGCGCGGGCACCATGAATAATTAACGTTCGGAGATGACGGTTGCCCTGTTTGCTTAGAGAAGAGAGACGGCTTTTCCCGCCTGAACTGTGTTGTCGGGGAAC